>CAVOVV010000007.1:0-167503 GCA_963699955.1 uncultured Gammaproteobacteria bacterium | reverse complement strand
GTTAAGGCAACGAAATCGGGACGGGGACCAATACAGCGCCCGGGCAAACGCGGTTCGACTTTGGCGGCTAGGTCGCTGGCGGCGCTTGATTCGCGCCGCGTTCAGTGACCAGACTCGCCGGCAGCGGCAACAGCGTCGACAAATCCATAGGCCGAGTCATAGTCGAAGCCCTTGCTGCCAAGCGGAAGCAGGTACGGGGCTATGGTTCGCCCCGCGGCAAGGTGCATCTCGCGTGCCGTGTTTTCCAGAATCCCGAATACATTGTCCGGCGACATTGTCGGTTTTCCCGCGCGCGCGTTGATCGATCATCAATGCTGCTACCGCGTATGCCGCAGCCGTTAGCGGTCGTCACTGACTTCTAACGAGTGTAGTTGTAATTTGAAAGATTATGCCGACCGACCCTGTCCCCACCACCATAAGGTCGCTAGATATTTCAGAGAGCACGTATCCGGCTGATTTTGGTCGGGGTGAAGCGATTTGTACTGTCCCTGCGGTGCTCGTCAGGGTTTGCGTCAAGCAGGGGAGGCGCGGGTAGTTCGTTGAAGGCAGTGAACGGCCAGTCAATTCTTGGTTCGCTACCGTACAGACTGCCATAGAGGTTGTGTTCAATCTTGCGATGATCTTCGGAGCGGGTGGCAGATCCGCGCGTTAGCGTCTCCTATCAGTGCGTGGACTCACGCGATGCAATCTGCGTTTGGGGAGCAATTTTGCAATCCCCTAGTGCTCGAGCAGTTGGACGTTCTGACGTCGGGTCCCGGGGCAGGTACTCGTAACGACCGAGGGCGTGGCTTCTGCCATACCGACCGGCACCGTCTGTACGGAGGAGTTCGCAATGATTGACTCGAAGGTAGTGCGCCATCGCAAGGTCGCGGCGGCCACGCTGATCGCCCTGTTTACGCTCCTGGCCACTCCGGCAGCGCGAGCCGTTCCGAGCTTTGCGCGCCAGACGGGCATGGCCTGCGAGGCCTGTCACACGGTGTTTCCGGAGCTAACCCACTTTGGCCGCATGTTCAAGGCCAACGGTTACAACGTCGACAACCTTAAGCCCGTGCGCGGCATTACCGCCACCAAGCAGGAGATGCTGGCGTTAAGTGGATTGCCGCCCATCTCGCTCATGGTGCAGGTTTCGCAGACCAACCTGTCAAAGAACTTGCCCGAGGGAACCGACCTTGGCACCTCGCAGAGTGGTACCGTCGCTTTTCCTCAGCAGATCAGTTTGTTTTATGCGGGCAAGATCGCGCCGGGCGTAGGCTCGTTTATCCAGCTTACCTACGGCAACGACAGCGGCACGATTGGCATCGACAATGTAGATCTACGCTGGGCCGGTAATCGCGTGCTCGCCGACGACCGCAGCCTGATCTACGGCATCAGCGCCAACAACAATCCTACGGTACAGGATCTATGGAACAGCACCCCCGCCTTCGGCTATCCCTACGCCTCCAGCAACGCCGCAGTTCCCTCGATCGCCGGGACGCAGATTGACGGCACGCTGGGCCAGGATGTCGCCGGTCTGAGCGCCTACGTGATGTGGAATGAATCGCTTTACGCTGAACTCGGCGCATATCGTTCCGCCAAGCAGGGCGCGGCCAACGGGGTGACCGGCGAGACCGGGCCGCTGGACGGTGGCAGCTCCAACGTCATCACGGGCGCGGCCCCGTACTACCGGGTGGCTTACGAATACCAGTGGGGCCGCAGTTCACTCTCCGTGGGTCTGTATGGCGCCACCTTCAAGTTACTGCCCGGCGCCGATGATGCCGGAGCGCACCCACTCAGCGGACCATACAACGAATTCAAGGACAACGCGCTGGACTTCCAGTACCAATACGTAGGCGAGCGGCACCTGTTCACCATGGCCGGCACGCGTATCAAGGAGGACATGACGCTTAACGCGACCTACGCCGCTGGTGGCTCGGAGAATCTCAGCGATGATCTGACGACTTCCCGAATCGCTGCAACCTACTATTACCAGCGCAAGTACGGCGGCACACTCGGGCTGTTTTCGACCACGGGCAGCCACGACGCCGGCCTTTACCCTTTGGGGGATCCACCTGGCGTCGTGACGAGCGCTACTGGCAAGCCGGATACGAAGGGGTGGTCGGCGGAGCTGGATTACATGCCCTGGCTCAATACCCGCTTGGAGATTCAGGCCACGCAGTATTCAAAGTTCAACGGCACGAGCAGCAATTACGACGGTTACGGGCGCAGCGCCGGCGACAACGATTCGCTCTATTTTCTCGTCTGGTTCAACTACTGAGGCAGCCGCCCATGAAACGCCACAACCTGGCCATCCGCCTGATCGTCGCGCTGTGCGTTACCGCGGTGAGCCATGGCGAGGACATCACCGCAGCGGCGCGCACAGCGGCCCAGCAGGTCGCCGTCCAAACCTGCGCCAACTGCCACGGCAGGCAAGGGCGCAGCATTGCACCGAAATTTCCGGTCTTGGCCGGACAACACGCCGGCTATCTCGCGGCGCAACTCCACGCTTTCAAGTCCCAGACCCGCGGTGATCCGGACGCGCTCGGCTACATGTGGGGCATGTCCGCCCCGCTGGACGACGAGATGATCAATGCCCTTGCGGCCTACTACGCGGCCCAGAGCCCGGGGCCTGGCGCGGGCGGCGAAGCCGCAGCCATCGCTCGCGGTGCCGACATCTACGCCAAGGGAATCGCCGCGGACGGGATCCCTCCCTGCGCCGGATGTCACGGTCCGACTGGCGCCGGAACGAGCGAATTTCCCAGACTGGCCGGTCAGCACGCCCAGTACTTGCTCAAGCAGCTGCGTTCCTTCCAGAGCAATTTGCGCGACGTCGCTGTCATGCATGGCGTCGCTCAGACCATGGCTGTCGGCGAAATGGAGTCGGTGGCCGCGTACCTTGAGTCGCTCGGCGGTAGCTGACGTCATGCGGTACGGAATTCACGATGGGACTGGCCAAAGCCGCACACCAGTTCAGATGACAACTGTCCTGACACTCACCGCCGGTACAAACTGTCGCCCATGTGAGCGGAATGGACCCTGAAATTTCTGGTCGGGGTGAAGCGATTTGTGCTGTCCCTGTTGTGCCGGTTAGGGTACAGGTAAAGGCAGCAATATCGGGACGTTAGACTTTTTGAGCCGGCGGTTTCCCTAGCCACAAGGAGGGTGACTCACGACTGCTCAGTTGGGAAACTTCAGCTGCCGCATCGCCGCCTGAAAGCGCGGCTCCTGGCGCAGCGGATCCATGAGCGGGTCGGTCTTTAGATTGGTCAAGCCCGGGTCGCGCAAGCGCATCGCGGTATCGAGCCATTCCAGCGCCTTCGTACGATCGCCCCACTGTGCGTAGATTGTTGCGTGCTGGTAAGCGGCGGCGTTCCCCAAGGTGTCATGTATCTTTTTCAGCTCAGCCACCGCATCGGCGTGCCGACCGAGCTTCTCGTACACCACCGCCAAACATTGCTGATTTTCCCAATAATCGCGCTTCATTTCGCACGAGGCGCTCGCTCTCTTGAAATCCCCGAGCCCGTAGAAGGCCAGTCCGCGGTATGCATAATCCGCCTTATACTCGGGATTGAGGTTGATGGCTGCGGCGTGGGTACCGGCCGCCTCCTCATATCGCCGAGCGCCATACTCCACATGACCGAGCACCGTGTAGCTACGGCGATCGAGCGGATCCAGCATGACGGCGCGGCGGGCGGAGGCAATTGCGGCATCGAAGTGCCCCATTGCGGCGGCGAACAGGCCGCTTTCCCTCAGTACCGGCGCGTTGCCCGGTGCAAGTGCCACTGCCCGCTCGTATTCTTCATTTGCTCGCGCAAAGTCGAGCATTCCGGTTGCAATGACAGCCGCAAGCGCCATGTGCGCGTCAGCCAGATCCGGGGCGAGCGCGAGCGCGCGCCGCGCATCGCTTTCCGCCTTCCCGTAGTCCTCGCGGATCGCTGCGTCGGTCGCCACCTGTCCGGCATAGGTGCTGAGCGCGTACGATCGGCCGGCGAACGCGAGTGCATAGTTCGGGTCCAGCTGGATCGCCTCGGTGTATACGGCAATCGCAGGTGGAATATCCCTTTCTTCGTCGTGCACTGATTGCATTGCCTTCGACGCGCGCAGATACGCATCGAAGGCGCCGGGGTTGCGTGTTCCCCCGAGCTCGATCTTCTGGGCGATATCGCCGAGCAGCGTGACCTTGAGCGCCCCGGCGACAGCCGTGGCAATTTCGGTCTGGAGCTTGAGCACATCCCCTAAGTCCCGGTCATAGCTCTTCGACCACAGTTGAAAGCCCGTAACCGCGTTGATGAGCTCCGTACTGATGCGGATCGTGTTCCCCGAGCGGCGCACACTCCCTTCGAGGATCGCCCCAACGTTGAGCTTGTGGGCGATCAGGCCAATGTCAGTGTTCTGACCCTTGAACGAGAACGCGGAAGTACGAGCCGCCACTCGCAACTCATTGATGGCGGCCAGGGAATTGAGCAGCTCCTCGGTGAGGCCGTCCGAGAAATACTCCTGCTCCTTGTCCCCGCTCAGGTTCACGAATGGCAGCACGGCCACCGAGTGCGGCGGTGGGGCAAAGGTAGCCGACGCCACGGGCTTCGCCATCCAGGGCCTCTCGATGGCCAGATACGTCAGGGCCCCCAATGCAACCACTGCGGCCGCCACAGGCAGAAAGCGCTTCGACCATCCGGAGGCCGGCGTCCGTCTCGCGATTGCAGGGGCAACCGATGACGCGGTGGTCGTCTTGGTCGAGGTCAAAATCTCGCCCGACAGCAGACGCTGCATATGCTCGACGAAACCCGCGGGTGTAACCCCGGCCGGCAGGCGCGTCCAGTGGATGTCGCGGATCTTTTCAGGAACCTCCTCGTCATCCTCACGCGCATCGTCGATAACGACTGGGACAAAAAAGGCTTGCGTAGCGCTAATCAGCCTTGATCGGTCCAGGGCCAGATTCCATTCGAGCCGGAAATAACCCTCTCTGCGCTCATGCGTGTGGCGGGAAATCACGGGTATAAACAGCGCGCAGTTCTTGATCTGCTTACGAATCAACTGGTCCCAAGCATCGCCTCCGCGCAGTTCGCTCTTGTCGAACCACACCTCGATACCGACCGATCGCAGGGCCTCGCAAATGCGTTGAGCGGCTTCGGCATCCTCCGAGGCGTAGCTCAGAAACACGGCCCCGGCTGGCGTGCTCGACTGTGCCGTCATCCTTCCCCCCGGATTTATCCTGTACGGCCCTGCGAGAATGCCCTGTGCAGCCAGTCGCAAGCAAGGCTGCGGCCACGACGGTCGCGGCTATGGAATTATTATTGGGAAATTTTTGGTCGGGGTGAAGCGATTTGTGCTGTCCCTGCAGTGCCCGTTAGAGTACAGGTGAAATCAGCACAATTAGGGAGTTAGCTGCACTGACGGCATTTTCATGGCGGCGGCATCGACCCCGGCTCGGAAGGGTTCGACCGCGCGACCCTTCAAGGATCGGTCATCGAGCGCATATGGGACGAGCCGCACGGCCATAGATTCGTTGCTCGACCGCTCTCCGTACAGCTGACGACTGCCAAGCCGCCGCTGGCCGGCCCGAAGCCGCCGTCCAATCAACGGAATTTCGTACCCGGAAGACGCCATTCGCGTACAAAGGGCGATTGCAGTGCGCCGTGGGCAGTGGCACATGCGTACATGACCGTTGATCATGGGGGACAACATGCCTGAAGGCTTGCTCGGCGGAATACTCAGCGACGACGACGACAAACCAGAGGTCGAGGCGCCGGAGGCTTTGGCTACTGCCGAAGCCTTTGCCGCGGCGGTGGCCGCAAAGTTGTCGGCTGGCGATCCGGAAGTTGCGCGTGACACGTCAGCGTTTCTCAAGAAGCAGACGCAGCTACTCGATACCCAGAACAAGCACCTCGAAGACGAGCACACGCTGCGGTTGACGCATTTGCGTTACCAAGCGGAATTGCTACACGGGCAACGCTTCGGGCAGAGGCTGCGCACCGCGTTCCAGGTGTTCTTCGCTCTGGTAGCGACCGTCATTGGCCTAGGCTTCGCGGTCATGATCCGCGACGCAGTAAGTTCGCGCAGCGTCGTAGTCGATTCCATCGAGGTTGCGCCGAACATCGACGCGCAGGTGCCCAGCGGTCGGATCCTCTCGGCGGGCCTGCTCGATGTGCTCACGCGCATCCAGGCCGCCACGCGCAGCAACGCCGAGCACCGCGCGCTGTCCAACGCGTGGACCAGCGAGATTTCAGTCGATATCCCGGAGACGGGCGTGTCGATCGCGCAGCTCGGGCGGATGCTCAAGAACCGCTTCGGCCATGACCAGCACATCGATGGGGATCTGGTGGCCAGCGGCAAGGGCGGGCTGGCTCTTACGGTTCGTGGCAGCGGCATCATGCCCAGCACGTTCACGGACGCGGGGGGTAACCTGGGCAAGCTGCTCACGCAGGCCGGGGAGTACCTCTACAGCCAGTCGCAGCCCGGGTTGTGGACCGCGTACCTGAACAACAATGGGCGGAGGGACGAAGCGATCCGCTTCGCAGAGGGGGCGTACGCGACCGTGGCCGCGAGCGAGAAGCCCTTCGTGCTCAACTACTGGGCGAATGCCATCTCCGGTAATGGCGGCGAGGGAGCGATGGCCGAGGCACTCACCCTGTGGCGGGAGACGATCCGGCTCAAGCCCGATTACTGGACCGGGTACAACAACATCATGGTCGGGCTCGGCGGCATCGGCGATGAGGAAGGCATGGTGCGGGTAGGCCTGCAGATGATGCAGGCCGCCGGCGGGCGGCCCGGCAAAGCGGCTGACAATCTGTATCAGAATTACGATCAACAGGTCTGGGACCTGCCCGCCGTGCGCGCGAGCAGCATCGCCGACATCGAGGCCAGCGGTGGCGTTGGCACGACCGTTGCGTCGGCCGGCGCTTTAGGTCTCGGCGTGGCGCAGTACGAAGCTCAGATGCACGACCTCGAGTCGGCGGCGCTGCGCCTCAAGACGACACCCATCGATGAGAAAAACGTGGCCGATGTCGCCTCGCGGGCGATTGCGCGGGCGCTGCTGGCCGAGGAGCAGGGCGATCTCAAGACAGCCGCCCTGCAGTGGGATGCGTTTCTGGCCGCATACGCCGATCCAACCGTCGCGACGCTGAATCCGCCGTACATGTGCTACGCGGCGGTGACGTACGAGAAGACCGGCCAGCCGGCCAAGGCGCAGGCCGCCCTGGATGCGCCACAGAAAGCGGTAGGCGTGGGGACCTTCGTCGATTGCTACCGGTTCCGGGGCGACGTCCTCGATCTCGGCGGTGACTGGGCGGGCGCACAGGCGTGGTATGGCAAGGCCGTCACGCTCGGCCCCAGCATTCCCTCAGGCTACTACTCCTGGGGCTTGGCGCTCGCCAAGCGCGGAGACCATGCAGGGGCCGCAGCCAAGTTCCAGCTCGCCAATCAGAAGGGTCCGCACTGGGCTGATCCGTTGAAGGCGTGGGGCGACGTTCTTGTGAAGCAGAGCAAGACGAAAGAAGCGGTTGCCAAGTACGACGAAGCGCTGAAGTACGCGCCGAATTGGAAGCAGCTCAAGGAAGCGCGCGAAGCGGCGGCGAAGCTAAAGACCTGAATCTCGCTTCCCGTTAGCGGACGACCACGACGGTCTCAATAGTGTCAAACTCGGAAGTTCGATCGGAAACTAAAGAACAAACTTGGTGTGGATCCTTCGGTCTTAGGCAAATTTCGCCACCGAGCCGAGATCTTCTAAACGGTTTGATTTGGTCGGGGTGACAGGATTTGAACCTGCGACCTATACGTCCCGAACGTAGCGCTCTACCAGGCTGAGCTACACCCCGAAAACCAAAATCTCAGTGCTTGCGTTCGATCGCGAAGCGGGCCAGCGCGGCGAGTCCTGAGCGGAACGGCGTGTCCGGCAGCACAGAAAGTGCGGTTAACGCCTGGTCGGTCTCGGCTTGCGCGAGGCGCGCAGTGTACTGAAGGCCCCCGGTCGATTCAATCGAATGCAGGATCGCGCTAAGCTGCTCGCGCCCACCGTCTTTGATGGCCGCACGGATCAGCTTCGCGGTGCTCGCGTCGCCCACCCGCAGCGCATGAATCAGGGGCAGGGTGGGTTTCCCCTCGGCCAGGTCATCCCCGAGGTTCTTGCCGCGAGTTTCCGGGTCGGACTGGTAGTCCAGGACATCGTCAACGAGCTGGTACGCCGTACCCAGGTGTTTGCCGAAGCGGGCGAGTGCCTGCTGCACCGTGCGATCCACACCACTGACCACCGCCGCGACTTCGGCGCCGGCCTGGAAGAGCTTGGCGGTCTTGCGGTGGATCACTTCCAGATAACGCTGCTCCGTCGTATCCGGATCGCGCGCGTGCATAAGCTGCAGCACCTCGCCTTCAGCTATGACATTCGTGGCCTCGGACATGATTTCGATTACACGGTCCGAGCGCACGGCGGCCATCATCTGGAAGGCGCGGGAGTAGACAAAGTCGCCGACCAGCACGCTGGCCTGATTACCGAACACCTCGTTGGCGGTGTCCCGACCGCGGCGCAGGGCGGACATGTCGACCACGTCGTCATGCAGCAAGGTGGCGGTGTGGATGAACTCGATAAAGGCCGCGGCCTGGATATGAGCACGGCCCGCCGCGCCGCAGGCGCGCCCGGCCAACACCACCAGCAGCGGCCGCAAGCGTTTGCCGCCACCCTCGATGATGTGCTCGGCCACCTGGTCAACCAGTGGCACGATGCTCTTAAGTCCCGCCCGGATGGCGTCATCGACGGCCTCAAGATCGGGCCGGACCAGGGCCCGAATCGCCTCCAGCGCGCTCTCCGAGCCCGGCTCGGCCTTGTCGCCGGCGGCTACGCCCTTTTCCATGGGTCGGGGTACGCTATTCAACTCGCTGTTTCTCCAAGGAAAATCAGGTTTGACCGCCGTGCCAGCCCCTGAGTAGAATGCGCGTCCTTTCGCGCCCCCGCATGCCCTCAAGGGTCCATGCGAATCATACGGAGCTTTAGATCAATGTACGCGGTCATCAGCACAGGCGGCAAACAGTATCGGGTGGAGAAGGATGGCGTGCTCAAGATCGAGAAGCTCGTCGCCGAGCCCGGCGCCACGGTGGAATTTAGCGACGTGCTCCTGATCGCGGACGGCGACAAGATCACCGTTGGCAAGCCCCTGCTCAAGGGCAGCAAGGTCGTGGCGACGGTCGAATCACACGGCCAGGGCGACAAGGTGGCGATCGTGAAGTTTCGGCGTCGCAAGCACTATCTGCGCATGAAGAACCATCGTCAGAAATACACCCAGGTGCGCGTTACCTCGATCAGCGTGTCCTGATAGCGGAGTAGGTTAGTCCCATGGCACACAAGAAAGCAGGCGGCAGTACCCGCAACGGCCGCGACTCGCACAGCAAGCGACTGGGCGTCAAAGCCTTCGGCGGCGAGCAGGTGCTGGCCGGCAACATCATTGTTCGCCAGCGCGGCACCCGCGTGCGCGCCGGGGCCAATGTCGGCATCGGCACCGATCACACGCTCTTTGCCCTCAAGCACGGCCGGGTCAGCTTTAAGCGCCGGGGTGCGGCGCAACAGATGTACGTGAGCGTGCAGCCCGCGGATGCGAAGGCGACCGATTCGGGCGGCTAGAGGCCGGGCACCCGGGATTTTGGGCGTTACCCCGGCCGCGAGCCGGGGTTTTCGTTTCTGGGCAGCGTGTGTGGGGTTGGAGTTAAGCTGGCCGGATGAAATTCGTCGATGAAGCCACTTTGCGTGTCCAGGCGGGCAACGGCGGGCGCGGCTCGGCCAGTTTCCGGCGCGAGAAGTCCGTGCCCTTCGGCGGTCCCGATGGCGGCGATGGCGGCCACGGCGGCAGCGTGCTGCTGCGCGCGGCGGAGGGCATCAATACGCTGGCGGATTTTCGCATTGACCGGCTGTATCGGGCGAAAGTCGGCGAGGGCGGATCCGCCAATGGTTGCACCGGGCGCAGTGGCGAGGATTTGTACGTCACCGTGCCCGTCGGGACGGTCGTGAGCGATTCAGAAACCGGCGAAGTGCTCGGCGACCTGAAAGCGGCCGGCATGGAACTGAAGGTGGCCCAGGGCGGAAAAGGGGGCTGGGGCAACGTACGCTTCAAGAGCAGCACCAATCGCGCTCCGCGGCAATTCGGACCCGGCTTACCCGGAGAGAAGCGAGCGCTGGCGCTCGAGCTGAAGGTCATCGCCGACGTGGGGCTGCTGGGCCTGCCCAATGCGGGCAAGTCGACGCTGATTCGCGCCGTCTCGGCGGCCCGGCCGCGCGTGGCCGACTACCCCTTTACCACGCTCTATCCGAATCTCGGTGTGGTGTACTGCGGGGAGCAGCGCAGCTTCGTGATGGCCGACATTCCCGGGTTGATCGAGGGTGCGGCCGAGGGCGCCGGATTGGGCCACCGCTTCCTGAAGCACCTGCAGCGCACCGGCGTGCTGCTGCACCTGATCGACATCGCGCCGAGCGATCCGGACGCCGATCCGGTCCGCGATGCGCGCGCGATCATCGCGGAGCTGAAGAAATTCAGCAAGGAGCTGGCCAACAAGCCGCGCTGGCTGGTGATCAACAAGCGCGACCTGCTGCCGGACGAGGAGGCCGAGGCGCGCGCCAAGGACATCGTGCGTCGCCTGCGCTATAGCGGTCCGATGCACTTGATCTCGGCGGCCACCGGGCGCGGCACGCGCGAGCTGGCCGAGGCGGTCATGAACTTCCTCGAGTCCCGACAGCCGCAGAAACGGCCGGCGGCCCATGCGCAATAGCAAGGTCCGACAGCGAATTGCCGCCGGCAAGCTCAAACTCCGGATCCGCGATCTGCGGAACCTGGGCGTAAAGTCCGAGCGAATACTGGCCGAGATCGGCATTTACACCGCCGATGAGCTGCGGCGCCAGGGCGCGGTGCGCGCCTTTGCCGAACTCAAGCGTGCCGGTCAGGCACCCTCACTGAACATGCTGTGGGCTTTGGCCGGAGCGCTCGATCCCTGGCCCGAAGGCACGCACTGGCGCGAAGTGGCGCGCGGCGAGTCGCGGCTCTCTTTGCTGCTGGCGATCGATGATCTGGAAGCCGCCGCGCAGGGGCGCGCGGATGAGCTCAGCCCAGTGACTTGACCCGCGCGGCCAGGCGGCTCTTGTGGCGGTCGGCCTGGTTGCGGTGGATGATTTTCTTGTTGACGAGCGTGTCGATCAATGGCACGGCCGCCAGGTAATTGGCCTTCGCCTCGTCCTTCTTGCCGGCGGCCACCGAGTCCACGATCTTGCGGATCGCCGAACGCATGCGTGAGCGCATCGCGACATTGCGCTGCCTGTGTGCCGCCGCCTGCCGTGCCGCTTTTTCCGCCGATTTCGTGTTTGCCAAGCGCTCGCTCCGCCGTAAATAAAGCCTTAAGGGCCCCCCAAAGGGCCGCGTAGTTTGCGTACCGGATCTCTCGTTGTCAATGCACGCTCCGGTATAGTCGCAAGCCGTCCCATGAGCCCCAAAATCCCTAACCGTGCCGGCCCGGAACGGCCACTGCGCCTGTACCGCGGCCTGGCGCCCGCGGGTACGGCGCCGTGCGTGCTGACCGTGGGTGCGTTCGATGGCCTACATGTCGGGCACGCGGCGCTGATCGGCCGTGCGCTGACCCGGGCGAGCGAGCTCAGTCTTCCCGCCGGGCTGCTCAGTTTTGAACCCATGCCCCGGGAGGTGCTGCAGCCGGCGGAGGCTCCGGCGCGCCTGACCAATTTCCGCGAACGCTGGCGCTTGCTCGAAACCAGCGGGCTGCAGCGCTTCCACCTGCTGGCATTCAACGCGAAATTGCGCGCCATGCCCGGCGCCAAGTTTATGGACGTGCTGCGCTCGCTCGGCGTGCGCGCCCTCGTCGTCGGCCACGATTTCCGCTTTGGCCATCGGGGCGAGGGCACTGCTGAATGGTGCGCGAGCGAAGCACACAAGTTCGGCTTTGACGTGCAGATCGTCGCCCCGGTGATGTGTGCCGGCGTCCGCGTCAGCAGCGGCCTGGTGCGCAGCGCGCTGGCCGCCGGCGACATGGCGCAGGCCGCGCAACTGCTGGGCCGCCCCTACAGCATGCGCGCTCGGGTGGTACGCGGCGCGCGCCTGGGCCGCACGCTCGGATTTCCGACCGCCAACCTGCCGGTGCACCGGCGGCGGGTCGCGCTCGCAGGCATCTTCGCGGTGCGCGTGCGGGGCGCCGCTCTGGGCGCGGCGCGGACGATGGCCGGCTGGCCTGCGGTGGCGAGCCTGGGCACCAGGCCCATGGTCCATGGCGCGGAGCCGCTCCTCGAGGTGCACTTGTTCGACTATCAGGGCGAACTCTATGGGAGCGAGCTCGAAGTTGAATTCGTGGCGCGGCTGCGCGATGAGCAGCGCTTTGAATCGCTCGAAGCCATGGTGGCACAGATGCACCGCGACGCCGAAGCGGCGCGGACAGCGCTCGCCCCGCTCGTCTAAGATGGCGGATTGGCGTCGATTTTCCTGAGGCTATGGATAAGTTGCAGTGACTGACTACAAGCAAACGATCAATCTGCCGCACACGGATTTTCCGATGAAGGCCGATCTGGCCCGGCGCGAGCTCAAGCAACTCGAGGACTGGGCGGCGCAGGACATTTACGCCAGCATTCGCGCCGCCGCCAAGGGCCGGCCGCTGTTTGTGCTGCACGACGGTCCGCCCTACGCCAATGGCGCGATGCACCTCGGGCATGCCCTCAACAAGGTGCTCAAGGACATCGTCGTCAAATCGCGCCTGTTCGCCGGTTACGACGCGCCGTACGTGCCGGGCTGGGATTGCCACGGCCTGCCGATCGAAATCGCCGTCGAAAAGAAGTTCGGCAAGCCCGGCCAGAAACTCGACGCGCGCGCGTTCCGCGCCGCGTGCCGCAAGTTCGCGACCGAGCAGATCGAGCTGCAGCGCGCTGGCTTCAAGCGCCTGGGCGTGTTTGGCGACTGGGAGCACCCTTACCTGACCATGGACCCGCGCTACGAGGCGCAACAGATCCGTGCGCTGGGCAAGCTGATCCATAACGGGCACCTGTACCGCGGGCTCAAGCCGGTGTACTGGTGCCTGGATTGCCGCTCGGCACTGGCCGAGGCGGAAGTGGAATATGAACAGCGCACTTCGACGGCCGTCGACGTGGCCTTCCGTTGTGTGGACGTCACCGATTTCGTGCGCCGGTTCAAGGGCGGAGTGCCCGGCGTCGGCTCGCTCCCCGTATCCATCCTCATCTGGACGACCACGGCCTGGACGCTGCCCGCCAACGAGGCGGTGGCGGTGCATGCCGAATTCGAGTACGCCGCGGTGCGCGTACAGGGCCCGCGCGGTGCGGAAGTCCTGGTGATGGCCGATCAACTGGTGGCGGCCTGTCTGGCGCGTTACGGCCTGGAAGGCGAGATCCTCGGCCGCTGCCGGGGTGCGGCACTCGAAGGCCTGCAGCTTGAACACCCCTGGCTCGCCAAGCACGTGCCGGTGATCCTGGGCGATCACGTCACGCTCGAGGCGGGCACGGGCGCGGTCCACACCGCGCCGGCGCACGGCCTGGAGGACTTCGCGATCGGCAAGAACTACGGCTTGCCGGTAGTCAATCCGGTCGGGCCCGACGGGCGCTTTGCCCCGGAGACCGAGTTGGTCGCGGGGCTCAAGATCGATGCGGCCGGCCCGGTGATCATCGCGAAGCTGCAGGAGCGCGGCCGGCTGGTGCATCAGGCCCCGTATCCGCACAGCTATCCGCACTGCTGGCGCCACAAGACGCCGGTGATATTCCGCGCCACCTCGCAGTGGTTTATCAGCATGGACAGCCATGGACTGCGCGCCGGCGCTCTGCGGGACATCAAGCAGGTGCAATGGACCCCCGAGTGGGGCGAATCGCGCATCACCGGAATGATCGAGAATCGCCCGGACTGGTGCCTGTCGCGCCAGCGGACCTGGGGCGTACCCATTACGCTGTTCACGCACCGCTCGACCGGCGCCCTGCATCCCAGGACCAATGAGCTCATCACGCAGGTGGCCGCGCGCGTCGAGCGCGAGGGGATCGACGCCTGGTTCGCGCTCGATGCGGCGGAGCTGCTCGGCGCCGAGGCCGAAGCCTACGAGAAATCCACGGATGTCATGGACGTGTGGGCCGACTCGGGCCTGTCGTTCGAATGCGTGGCCGCCATGCGCAGCGATTTTAGCGCGCCGGTGGATCTGTATCTCGAAGGCTCCGACCAGCACCGCGGCTGGTTCCACAGTTCGTTGCTGATGTCCGAGGCGCTGTATGCGCGCGCCCCGTATCGCGGCACGCTCACGCACGGGTTCACGGTCGATGAGAACGGCCGCAAGATGTCCAAGTCCCTGGGTAACGGGATCGAGCCGCAGGACATCACGCGCACGCTCGGCGCCGACATGCTCAGGCTCTGGGTGGCGGCCACGGATTTTGCCAACGAGATGAGCCTGTCCCAGGAAATCCTCAGGCGCATGAGCGATTCGTATCGACGCATGCGCAATACCGTGCGCTTCCTGCTCGGCAACCTGCACGGCTTCGCGCCTGCGCAGGCGCTGCCCGTGGAGCAGTTGCTGGCCCTGGATGCCTACCTGCTGGAGCGCACGCGCGAGCTGCACGCCGAGGTGGCCGGCGCCTACCGTGATTATCAGTTTCACCTGATCTACCAGAAGGTGCACAACTTCTGCGTGGTGGACCTCGGCGGCTTCTACCTCGACATCATCAAGGATCGCCTCTACACCACGCCGCCGGCCAGTCGGGCGCGCCGTTCGGCCCAGACGGCCATGTGGCACATTGCCGAGGCGATGGTGCGCTGGCTGGCGCCGATCCTCTCGTTCACCGCCGAGGAAATCTGGCACCAGCTGCCCGGTGAGCGTGCCGCCTCGGTGTTCCTGAGCAGCTGGTACCCGGTGCCGGCGGCCCAGAACATTGCCGCGCCCATCGACTGGCCGGCGCTGATCGCGCTGCGCACGGACGTGGCACGCGAGCTCGAGCGTTTGCGGATTGCAGGGGAGATCGGCGCCCCGCTCGAAGCCGAACTGGACGTGTACTGCACCCCGGCCCAGTACCCGCGCTTCAATGCGCTCGAGGACGAGCTGCGGTTCCTGATGATTACTTCCCAGGCGCGCGTCCATCGCATCGAGCAGCCGCCCGCGGAGGCCGTGGCGGCCGTGTCGGTGCCGGGCGGCGAGGTGTGGCTGCAGGTCCGCCGCACCGCGGCCCCCAAGTGCGTGCGCTGCTGGCACCATCGCGACGACGTCGGGGCCGCGGCGGAGCATCCCGAGCTGTGCAGCCGCTGTGTCGGTAACCTCGCCCCCCCGGGCGAAGTGCGGCGGTTCGCCTGATGGAGCGGCACGCGAGCAGCGCGTTTGCGGCGGGACAGCTCCGCTGGCTGGTATTGACTGCCGCCGTCATCGGCGCGGACCAGTGGAGCAAACGCTTGATCGAAAGGACGCTGCAACTGTCCGAGGCACGGTACTGCCTGCCGGTGTTCAATCTGGTGCGCGCCCACAACCGCGGCGTGGCCTTCAGCATGTTCGATGCCGCCGCCGGCTGGCAACGCTGGGTGTTTAGCGGCCTGGCGGTGGTGGTGAGCGTGACCCTGATCCTTTGGCTGGCGCGTTTGGAGCGTCGCGCCGCGCTGATGGCGGCCGCGCTGGCGCTGATCCTGGGCGGTGCGCTGGGCAACGTGATCGATCGGCTGCGGCTCGGTTACGTCGTCGATTTCCTGCAGGTGCATTGGCAGCAACATTACTTTCCGGCCTTCAACGTCGCCGATTCGGCGATCAGCGTCGGCGCTGGCTGCCTGCTGCTCGATGCCTTCCTGAGCAGCCGGCGCGCCGCACGAGCGTAACGAGATGCGTATCCTGCTCGCGAATCCCCGTGGCTTTTGCGCCGGTGTCGATCGTGCGATCGAGATCGTCGAACGCGCCATCGAGCTGTTCGGGCCGCCGATTCATGTGCGCCACGAGGTGGTGCACAACCGCACCGTGGTGGAACGACTCCGCGGCCTCGGTGCCGTGTTTGTCGAGGAATTGCACGAGGTACCGGACGGTGCCACGGTGATTTTCTCGGCCCACGGGGTCTCCATCGCCGTGGAGCAGGAGGCGCAGCGGCGCGGCCTGCAAGTGTTCGACGCCACCTGTCCGCTGGTGACCAAGGTGCACATGGAAGTGACGCGCTTCGCGCGCGAGGGGCGCGACGTCGTGCTCATCGGGCATGCCGGGCATCCCGAGGTCGAGGGCACGATGGGCCGATTCGATGCGAGCTCCGGGGGACGCATCCTGTTGGTCGAGAACATTGCCGACGTGCAAGGGCTGGAGGTTCGCGACCCTGAGCGGCTCGCCTTCGTCACGCAGACCACGCTGTCGGTGGACGATACTGCCGCGATCGTCGAGGCCCTGCGGGCGCGCTTCCCCTCGTTGCAGGCGCCGCGCAAGGAAGACATCTGCTACGCCACCCAGAACCGGCAGGACGCGGTCAAGCAGCTGCTGGAGCACTGCGACGTGCTGGTGGTGGTGGGTTCGAAGAGCAGCTCGAACTCCAACCGGCTGCGCGAGCTCGCTGATCGGGCCAAGGTTCCGGGCTACCTCGTCGACGGCGCCGGGGACCTGCGCCCCGAGTGGTTTTCGGGCCGAAACACCGTGGGCGTCACCGCCGGGGCCTCGGCCCCGGAGCAGCTGGTGCAGGAAGTGGTCGTGCGCCTGCGTGAGTGGGGAGGAGCGCCGCCCGCGGAGTCCTACGGCCGGCCCGAGCACGTTGTTTTTGCCTTGCCGCGCGCACTGCGGTAAAAGGTCTCTGATGAGTAAAAAGACCGAATCCAGTCGACGCCCGCCGGCCGGCGACATCGGCGAGCGGCTGCAGGCCTGCGGCATTCGCGCGACGGCGCCGCGCCGGCAGATCGCGGAGCTGCTTCTTGCTGCGCCGCAGCACCTGTCCGCGGATCAGCTGACCGAGGCCCTGCGTCAGCGCGGCCTGGCCGTATCCAAGGCCACGGTCTACAACACGCTCAACCTGTTTGCCGCCCACGGCCTGATCCGGCAACTGGTGGTGGATGGGGTCCGCACCTGCTTTGACTCCAATGTGCAGGCGCACTATCACTTTCAGGACGAGGCGTCGGGCACGTTGACCGACGTCGCGCTGCCCGAGGTGCAATTCAGCCGCCTGCCTGACCCGCCCGCCGGGATGGAAGTGGCCGGCCTGGACCTGATCATCCGGCTCCGTCCCGCCCGCTGACCTATCGGCCGGCCCGAAACGGGCGGCCGCTCCTGTCAGGGCGCGTCATGTCGTGGGTCCTGCGCACAGTCTCCCGAAGCCGCTCCTCGCAACCGCCCTCTACGGATAACTGCGCGAGCGGACCGGCGGCGGATCATCTTTAGCTGGCGCGCACGCTGCGTCCAGCGAAGCTTACGGAGCGTATACGGGAGAGGTGCCGCCGGAGGAGGGTTAGACCCGAGGCTGATCAGCGCCGCTCGGTGGCGACTGGCGCATGAGGTTGATCAGGAGGTTGGGGCCACGGCCGGCCAAAATCTGGCGGCGCTCGTCGAGCGTCAGCGCGGTCCACGCCGGCACCGCGGAGTTCGGTAAGTCCAGGCAGTTCCCGGGGCCCGGAGGAAGAGAATCGTCGATGGTCACGGTCACGCTGATCATGATGAGGCCTGGGCGGTGCAGCACCGCGCTTGGTACTGGAAAACGCATGCGCGCTGGACGCGCTCAGATTGCTGGTAGGAGACGGTTCCCGAGGGGGCCGGTCTGTAGCGTGGCGATGGGCGTCGCTGCGCTGGCGATGCAGTCGAAACAGTTGCGGTCATGAGGGCTCACCAAGAGCACTGACGGCAGGTCGACGGACACGACTATTGCCGGTGCGGCGCCAATAGTCAACGTGTCTCCGATAGCCAGCGGATAGGAGCTTTCCACTGACGTCTCTGGGGCCAAGCTCGGTGCGGCGCGCAGCGATTCATATCCTATGGCGCATCTGCGTATATCGACTGCTGCATAGGACAGTGACCTCGGCTGGGTGCCGCGTCCGTTGGCTCACTCATTGCTTACGCTCACCACGCGCTTCGCGCGGCTGCGTGATTGCGACTTGGCGGATGCGGCAAAGGCTCTCAGCGGGTAGAATTCGCGACCGCGCCGAGGTAGCTCAGTTGGTAGAGCAGGGCTTTCGTAAAGCTCAGGTCGTAGGTTCGATTCCTATCCTCGGCACCAGTCCCCTTTGAGTTTTGCCCCGTTGGCGCATTTGCTGCGCGGCGGGAATGATTACGTGACCCCTGGCAGCGCCGGAAGTTGACCCGCGTCACAGCTCCTGACCTTGGGCCGGGCTATGTTGCTCCGGGCGTGTAGCGCTGTGAGAGGAGAATCGCGATGACTTCCCTGCACTATGAGCGCGCCGATAATCGTCTGGTCCCGAAAATGTGGGTCCGGCAATTCCGAAACTATCCGCGGCGCGCCGCGGGCAGTTTTCTGCGTGGCCTGTGGCCTACCCTGCTGTGGGGACTCGGCCTGTTTGTGGCCGTTTGGATTGTCGAGCTGATCGTTAAGCCTCAATGGGAATACCGGAATGCGGTCCTCGTAATCTGGTGTGCGGTCATCGCCGCGCCAACCGCGTTTTACATAGGCGACATTCTGCGCTCGATCTGGCAGGACCGGGCGGCAGAAGCCGCCGCTCGCGCCAGCGATTTGAGGCGCGACAATTAACGATGGCGGCAGAAAGCTGCGCCTAGCGGTCTTAGCAGTACCGCAAATCAAAATTAGCGAGGCGTCGTGCGCACGCCGCCGATAGGGCGAGCTTGCGGCGATTGCGGCCGCTGGGCGGCGGTAACGAGCTATTCCGGGCGATGCGAGGCCGCGCCAAAACGCCCCACCACGCTGCGGGCGATGATGCTGAGGGCCAGAATAAATAGCGTGATCAGCAGCGCGCCGGCCCAGGCGAGCGACTGCCAGTCTTTGTAGGGACTCATCGCAAACTGAAAAATGACCACCGGCAGATTCGCCATCGGTCCATTCAGATTCTTGCTCCAGAACTGATTGTTCAGCGCCGTAAATAGCAGCGGCGCCGTTTCGCCGCTGATTCGCGCCACGGCCAGCAGCACGCCGGTGATCAGGCCACTCTGCGCCGCCGGCAACACGACGCGGCTGACGGTGCGCCAGGGTTGCGCGCCTAAGGCCGCCGAGGCCTCGCGCATGTTGGCCGGCACCAGCCGCAACATGTCCTCGGCAGTGCGCACGGTCACGGGCACGGCAATAATCGCCAGGGCGAAGGCGCCGGCAAAGGCCGAAAAGTGGCCCATGGGCACCACCATGACGGTGTACACGAACAAGCCCACAATGATCGACGGAGCGCTCAACAGCACGTCATTGACGAAGCGAACCGCAACACTGAGGCGGCCGCGGCCATATTCGCTCAAATAGATCCCGGCCAAAATGCCCACCGGGGTTGCGACCAGAATGCCCAGTCCCGTCATGACCAGGCTGCCGACGATGGCGTTGAGCAATCCGCCTCGGCTTCCGGGGGCGGGCGTCATTTGCGTCAACATCGTCCAGGTGAGCGAATGGAAGCCCTTACTGGCCAGGTTCCACAAGATCGCCGCCAGAACGCCGAGGCCGATCAGGGTGGCCACCCCGGACATGAAAAAGCCGAGGCGATTGATGACGCGGCGCCAGGCCAGGTGGGTCACGGTCTGCGCCCTCCGCTGCCCGCCTCGAGGCGCATGATGAGAAAGCGCGCCGCCCCAATAATGCTGATGGTCAACACAAACAGCACCAGGCCCAGGGCGATGAGCGATGAGGTGTAGAGATCGCCCACCGATTCCGTGAACTCATTGGCGATGGCGGCCGATATCGTGGTTCCCGGCGCGATCAACGAGCCGCTGATGCGATGCGCGTTGCCGACCACGAAGGTCACCGCCATGGTTTCACCGAGCGCGCGCCCCAGACCCAGCATGATGCCGCCGATCACCCCCACCCGGGACCACGGCAGCACGACGCCGCGCACGACGTCCCATTGCGTCGCGCCCAGCCCGTAGGCGCCCTCCTTGAGGGAGGTCGGGGTCATGGCGAACACCTCGCGCATGACCGAGGACACGAACGGCAACACCATGATCGCCAACACCAGGCCGGCGGTCAGCAGGCCGATGCCAAAGGGCGGCCCCTGAAACAGCGCTCCGATCACCGGCCAGGGGCCGAGGTGGTCGATCAACCACGGCTGCACATGCTGTTGCAGGAGCGGCGCGAACACGAACAGGCCCCAGATGCCGAACACGATGCTGGGGATGGCCGCCAGCAGTTCGATCGCGGTCCCGATCGGCCGGCGCAGAAACATCGGACAGGTCTCGGTCAGGAATATGGCGATGCCGAAACTGATCGGAATGGCGATCGCCATCGCGATGATCGAGGTCACCACGGTGCCGTACATCGGCGCCAGCGCGCCGAATTTCTCGGTGACCGGGTTCCACACCTCCGTGGTGAGGAACGTCCAGTGGTACACCTTGAGGGCGGGGAGGCTGCCGTGCACCAGGGCCACCGCGACGCCCAGCAACACGGTGAGCACCAGCACCGCACAGCCGCGGGTCAGCGAGCGAAACAGCCACTCGATGCGCGCGTTGCGCCTGAAATGCCGCTGCGCTTGCTCAGCCAACGCGAGCATGCTTGGTCCCCTTCCTGACGCGCGTCCCCTCGGCGCCGCGGGTCGCGGCGTGCCGGTCGTTATTGCACCGGCCAAATCGCCTTGCCCGCCGATGTCAGCTCTTTATGCCAGCTGTCTTCCACCATGCTGACCACTTTGGCTGGTAGCGGGACGTAGTCGAGTTCTTGCGCCATGGCATCGCCCTTGGCGTAGGCCCAGTGGAAGAACTTCAGCGCGGTCTGCGCCGGTGCCGCCTGCGAGCTCTCCTTGTGCATCAGGATAAAGCTTGCGCCGGTAATCGGCCAGCTCTCGGGCCCCGGCTGATCGGTGAGGATCAGGTAAAAGCCCTCGGCCTTGGCCCAGTCGGCATTGGCGGCCGCCGCCTGGAAGGACTTGATCTCGGGTTGTACCGCCTTGCCGTCGTGATTCTTCATCAGGGCGTAGGCCATCTTGTTCTGCTTGGCATAGGCGTATTCGACGTAGCCGATGGCCCCGCCGGTCTGGGTGGTCATGTTGGCCACGCCCTCATTTCCCTTGGCTCCGATCCCTACCGGCCATTCGACCGAGGTGTTGGCGCCAATCTTGGTCTTGAAGGTTTCGCTGGCCTTGGAGAGGTAATTGGTGAACAGGAAATTCGTGCCGGAACCGTCGGAACGGTACACGGGCGCGATCGCCACTTGGGGCAGGACCAGCTTCGGGTTGAGCTGCTTGATCTTGGGATCATTCCAGTTCTTGATCTCGCCCAGGTAGATCGCCGCGAGCGTCGGTCCATCCAGCGTCAGGGCACCGGGCGCCACGCCCTTGATGTTGACCACCGGCACAACCCCGCCAATGATCATCGGGAATTGAGCCAGTCCGGATTCCTGCAACTCCTTGGCTTCCAAGGGTTTGTCGGTCGCCCCGAAGGTCACGGTCCCTTGCTTGATCTGCTTGATGCCGCCGCCCGAACCAATGGATTGGTAGTTCAGGCCATCGCCGGTGGCCGCCTTATAGGATTCGGCCCACTTGGCGTAGATGGGGTAGGGGAAGGTGGCACCGGCCCCGGAGATCTCCGCCGTCTGGGCGGCTCCGGCCATGACCGCCAAGGTGGCCGCGTAGGCCAGAAACTTGCTGACTCGAACTGCAATAGACATGACTCATCCCCCGCCAGTTATCGTGGAGCTACAGGTTAGAAACGCCGTGTTGCAGTGGTATGACAGCGACCCAAGGTTTGTGTATTCGCGGACCGTTTATTCCGCCCGAGAATTCTCAGGCCGTCTTGGAGCGTTTCTCGCTGCGGTCCTTCGAGCGTGCCTTGGTGGCCAGGCTCTTTTTCAGCAGGGCCATGAAATCCACGACGTTGGTGGACGCGTCCGCCGCATGAGCGACCGCTTCGGGCTTGGTCTTGCGCTTCTTGCCCTGAGCGGCAATTTGCTCGTTAATGATTTTCCGAAGTTTCTCGCGGAAGTCATCCTTGTAGTCGTCGGGTTTCCAGGCAACGCTCATCGAGTCCATCAGCGAGTTGGCCATCTCCAGCTCCTTGGCCGAGATTCGATATTTTGTGGGTGAAGAATCCGGGAGGGCGTACTCATCGGCCGGTACCAGTTCCTGCGGGAAGCGCATCAGGTTCAGAATCAGCGCGTCCTCCAGCGGCATTACGGCGGCCAGGTACTGGCGGGTGCGAATGACGACCTTCGCGATGCCCACCTTGTCGGATTTCTTGAGCACCTCACGCAGCAGAACGTAGCCTTTCTCTGCCTTTTTGCCGGGTACCAGATAGTAGGGTTTCTCGAAATACCGCGGGTCAATGGCGGTACGGTCCACGAAGGCCTCGATTTCCACGGTCTCGGTCGCCTCGGGGTGCGATTTGCGCAGATCCTCTTCGTCCACAACGACGTAGCTTCCTTTTT
Organism: uncultured Gammaproteobacteria bacterium; assembly: GCA_963699955.1. Taxonomy (GTDB): domain Bacteria; phylum Pseudomonadota; class Gammaproteobacteria; order Steroidobacterales; family Steroidobacteraceae; genus FEN-1191. The sequence continues at coordinate 145,059 of CAVOVV010000007.1, read as the reverse complement.
CGTACTCGAAGGCCTTCACGACATCCTTCCAGGGCACTTCCTCGCCGGTCTCGGAATTGATGCGCTCGTAACGGATCGGGCTCTTATTGCGCGAGTCGAGCATCCGCAGGTGCAGGTCAACGCCGCGCTCGCCCGGCAGCAGCTGCACCGGGACGTTGAGCAGGCCAAAAGAGATCGTGCCGTTCCAGATGGGTCGTGGCATGGCTATTGCGCTCCTGTCATGGACTGCCGGTCATGGCTCGAGCAGCTTCCTTGCCGCGGCCGCCAATGATCCGGCAGATTTCTGGTAATCGGCCCACGGCCGAGCCTTCGCTAAATGTTTTGCAGCGGTCTGGATCGTGTAGATCGACGGGTCCAGTTTTTGCCGAAGCTGCGGCCAGTCGAGGGGCATGGACACCGGAGCGCCCGGCCGCGCCCGGGGTGACAACACCGCCACCGCCGTGGCGGTACGGTCATTGCGCAGGTAATCCAGGAAGATCTTGCCCTTGCGCGCACTCTTTGAGGCCGTTATGAGGTATTGGCGCGGGTCGTCGTCGGCCATCTGCGCGCAGAGGGTCTTGGCAAAAAGCTTGGCGCTTTCCCAGCTGATACGCTCGGATTTGCGCGTGGCGGTGAGCAGCGGGGCCACCACGTGCAGGCCTTTGCCGCCGGTGGTTTTGCAAAAACTCTCCAGGCCGATCTTTCGCAAGCGCTCGCGCAGCTCCACGGCGGCGGCGATCACTTTGCTGAACTCCACCCCCGGCGCCGGATCCAGGTCGAATACCAGCCGCCCGGGAAGCTCCGGCGCGTCGGGCGCACAGTTCCATGGGTGCAGCTCGAGGCCGGCAAGCTGTGCCACGGCGCTCAACGCCTCGGGCGTATTGATCTCCAGGTAGGGCTTTTTATCGCCTCGGACTTTGGTCAACTTCAGCGTGGGCACCTCGTCCGCCATCGCGTGGCGCTGAAAGAATTGCTGGGCTGCGATGCCGTCGGGGGCCCGGATCAGCGAGCACGGTCGTCCCTGGATGTACTCCAGCAGCGTGGCGGACATCTCGGCGTAATAATTGGCGAGATCCTGTTTGGTGAGCGCGGCCGCACCGCGCGTGGCAGGCCACAGCACCTTGTCCGGGTGGGTGAGCTTGGCGCCCGGGGGCTTGGGGGCCGTGGTGTTCGGGAGGGCATCGGGCAATTCGGCCGCCACATCCTCGGCGGGTTTGTCGCCACGCAAGCCCTTAAAGGAAGCCTGGCGGAGCATCTTGTCCCCGGTCCAGCCCGCGAATTCGATCTCGGCCACCAGTTTCGGCTCGAGCCAATGCACGTTCGGCTCCTGACGCGGAGCCGTCGGCCCGGTGAACGGATTGCGCGATCGGGTCAGGGCTTCGAGGCGGGGCAGAAGCTGCTTGACGGTACGCGCGCCAAATCCGGTGCCGATCCGGCCCACGTACACCAGTTTTCCGCCCTTCATGACCCCACCGAGCAGCGAGCGCAGCTGCTTGCCGGTGCGGGTCCAGCCCCCAAGGATGATTTCCTGGCCGCCGCGGCATTTGGTCTTGATCCAGCCGCGGCTGCGCTCGGAAATATAGGGCGCGTCCACGCGCTTGGAAACGATGCCTTCCAGTCCGAGCTTGCAGGCCGAGGCCAGCACGTGCGCGCCATTGCCGGTGACGTGGTCCACGTAGCGCAACGCGCTGTTGGCCGGTCGCGCCTCGAGCAGCTCCCGCAATTGCTGCTTGCGTTCGAGCAGGGGCCGGGAGCGCAGATCGCGCCCCGAAACCCACAGCAGATCGAAGGCAAAATAGACCAGTTTCTCCCCGTGCCCTTCCGAGAGCGCCGCCTGCAGTTCCGAGAAGCTCGGGTTCTGGTGCCGATCCAGCACCGTCAGCTCGCCATCGACGATGCAGTCGGGCAGGCCCGCGGCGGCGGCCGCGATGGCGCGAAATTTATCCGTCCAGTCCAGGCCCTTGCGGGTCTTGAGCGTCACCTGACCCTGAGCGACGCGAAGTTGCACGCGGTAGCCATCCAGCTTGGCCTCGTGCACCCACGATTCGCCGGACGGAGCGCTCTTCTTCAGTTGGCAAAGCTGCGGTTCAATAAAGGCCGGGGAGCGCGACGCCTTGATGCCTGCATCGCGCGCGACACGCTTGAGCTTTCCCTTCGCCGCCGCAGGCGTCGCCGCGGCGGGCCTGGGCGAGCGGGCCTTCATGAACGGAGTGGGCGAGCGCCCCTTGCCGGTAGAGATCTGGGCCATGCTGCGCCCGGAAGCGATCGATCGGTCCTCGGCCATGAGCCGGGCGGTCGCCCGGGCGCCGCCATTGGTCTTGTCGCGGTGCTTGATCAGCAGCCAGTTGGTGCGTTTTCCGCCGTTGCGATCATGGCGCATGCGCACCAGCACCCAGCTGCCGTGCAATCGCTCGCCGAGCAGCGTGAATTTGAGTTCGCCCTCCTTGAGGCTGCGTGCGGGCGCTTGGTCCGATTCCGGTTGCCAATAGCCCCGATCCCACAGCTGCACGGTGCCCCCGCCGTACTGTCCGGCGGGAATGGTCCCTTCGAAATCGCCATAGTCGAGCGGATGGTCTTCCACCTCAACGGCCAGACGCTTGTCCGCAGGATCCAGCGAAGGCCCGCGCGTGACCGCCCAGGACTTGAAGACGCCGCCGAGCTCCAGGCGCAGGTCGTAGTGCAATCGGCGCGCCGCGTGTTTTTGAATGACAAACCGGTGCTGTTCCCTGCGCTCGGCCGCGCTCTGGCCACGCGGCTCCAGGGTCTGTGCAAAGTCGCGTTTGGAGTTGTAGCGGGACAGTTTATTGGCCGACATAGTCCAACTTCCTGTGACAGCCTTTTTCCTATGTTCCTTAGCAGCGCCCGATCGCGCTGTCAGCAGGGAAGCCGAATCGCGCCGGAAAGCGACTACACCGCAGAAGTCACCGCCGCAAGGCGAGATGCGGCGCTGGGCTCGCCGCGCGTGTCGGATGAGCGGACAGTGAGGGAATAATGGAGCCCCGCGCAGTGGCGCCTTCGGGCCCGCAGCTCGGGGCCGGGCGCGTCGGTGCCACCGCAGCGCGCGGCTAGGCCTCGCGGTGGTTGCTTAGCGCGATCGCAGTGCGCGCCGTACGCCGCTCGTCGCGGCCATCAGGCTCTCGTCGGCCACCCGGACCAGATTGCGGCCGCCGCGCTTGGCCTCGTAGAGAGCGACATCGGCGCGGACGATAATTTCATCCAGTGAGGCGGCGCCCTCGTAACTCGTGGCCATGCCGGCGCTCAGGCTTACGCGCAGGCCTTCGGCGACGCCGCTGTCGGGCAGTTTTATTTCCAGGGCGGCGGCGCGCAGCTCCTCGACCCGCGCCATGGCCAGATCGAGCGGCAGTCCGGGCAGCAGCAGCAGGAATTCCTCGCCGCCCCAGCGGCCCATGACCTCGCCGGCGCTGAGGATGCGGCGCGTGATCACCGCCAGCTCCTTCAGCACCCGGTCGCCGGCGGCATGCCCGCAGGCGTCGTTGATGAGCTTGAAGTGATCGAGGTCCACCAGGGCGAGCGTCAGGGGTTCGTTGCGCGCGTGGGCGTGGGTCAGAGCCGCGGTGGCGAGCTCGGCGATGCGCCGGCGGTTCGGCAGTTTCGTGAGGCTGTCCTCGGTGGCGATGCGCTGCAATTGGCGCCGGTGGATCTGGGTGGTCGTCAATATGTAGATCAGCAGCGCGATCAGCGCGACACCGGCGGCCATGACCTCGGTGCGGCGCTGCAGTTGCTCGCGTTGCAGATCGGAGCGTTCCTTGCTGAGGGAGAGTTCGCGCTGCAGCGAGGCGTTGCGCTCGATCTCGTTGTCCACCCGGAAACGCGCACGCAGCACCCGGCCGCTGCGCGCGCGGTCCGCATCGGTGGCTGCCCGCGCCCGTTGCACGTATTCGCGCAGGTCCGCGTACGCCGCCGAGTAGTTGTGCAATCCGGCGTTCGCGCGCGCCCGCAATTCGTACAGCTGCGGCACCCAACGAGGCACGATGTCCGTGCCCTTGTGGTCGAGCACGTGATCGAGCGTGGCCAGGGCTGAGTCGTATTTGCCCTCGTCCAGATCGGCGTGCGCCAGCAGCGCCTGGGTTTCCTTGACCATGTGACTCACGCCGGCGGCCGCGAATCCGCTTTGGGCCGCGACGCAGGAGCCGCGGGCGGCGGCGGTTTGTCCCAGGCCGATCTTGCTTTCGCAGATGCGCAGGTCCGCGAACGCCACGCCCTGGAAATCATCGAGCCGCTGCGCGAGCCGGCGCGTTTCGACGAATTCGGCGAGTGCGGCCGAGTAATCGCGCTTCTCGAGCAGCACCTCACCGCGCGCGTAACGGGTGCCGGAGAGCATCTGGTCGGCGTGGTGTTCCTTTTCCCAGTCGATGGTCTCCCGGGTCAGGTCCAGCGCCTGATCGATGTCGCCCATGCCGTCCATGACCTTGGAGAGTGCCTCGGCGGCCAGCGCCCGCTGTCGGCTCAAGGCCGCCAGCGCGCTTTCACGATACGCCGTGCTGAGCGTGCCGACCGCCAGGTCGTCCTGATTGAGCCGATGCTGCAGCCAGCCGGCGGTGGTCAGCAGGCATACCTCAGCTTGGGAACCCTTCGGCTGTTTCGCGGCCGTGCCGGTCAGCTTCGCCACTTCGCGCTTCAGGCCGGCGACGTCGTACACGGTTTCCGCATAGGAAATCATCAGGCTCAAGCGGATGGGACTGTTGGCCGGGGGGTTTAAGTCCAGGCCGCTCAGCGCTGCGGCGCGCGCCGGTGCGTCCAGTTCCAGAATGCTGTTGCTCTGTGCCAGGACCGCGTAGAGCGCGGCCAGCCGCAGGGGCCGGGTGTCAAAACTCTGCCTCGCCGCAGCAATCTCGGCTTGGGCCCGCGTCACCGCCTGGCTGGCATTGGTGAGATCGAGCGCGGCGAGGGTTTGCAGGTCGGAAAACGGCAGATCGACGCAGCCGGCGCGAGCCCCGGCGCCGGCCAGCAACAACGCCGAAAAAAGCCCGGCCAGGCATAGCTTTGCGCCGATGCCGCAGGGTGTCGTCAAAACGGGACTAGGGCTTTCCATGCCGTGTGGGAATCTAGCGTTTGGTCAAGTTCCCGGTGTGAACTGCCGTCTCAAAAGCAAATGCTCGTAGGACACCGATTTTTGTGCGCTGGCGCACGGAATTTTTCCGGCCGCCGCCGGCGCCATGACGTGCCCGTGACACAGCGCAATTGCGCCGCCGCTAGCCTGCGAGGCATGAAATTGGCCGAATTGCAGGTGCTGCACCTCGAAGGGGGGGCTTCGAAGTTGGCTGCCGCCGATCTCGCGCTTGCCCGCAGCAGCCACCAGGCCTGGATCATCGATACCTGCCAGCGTACGGTGATCGTCGCCTTCGGCCGCGCCGCGCGTGCGCAGATCACAGAATTGCTGCCCGCGGCGGCCGGTGCGCAGGCCATGGCCGGGGCCGACGCCTACGCCTTTTTGTTGCGCTTTGCATGCGGGCTGGAGAGCCGGATGGCCGGCGAAACCGAGGTCTTCGGGCAGATCAAAGAGTCCTGGCGGGACTTAAGCGCCGCATCGAGCCTGCTGTCGCGCCAGCTTGGCCACTGGGTGCAGGCGCTTTTCCAGGATACCAAGGAGATACGCGCCGCCCATCTGTCGAAACTCGGCAGCGCCTCGTACGGATCGCAGGTGCGCCGGCTCCTGGGCAGCGCGAGCTCAGGGCCCACGTTGCTGATCGGTGCCGGACAGCTTGCGAAGGCGGTGGCGCCATGGCTGGAGACCGGTGAGCTGCTGCTCTGGAATCGCACCCCGGACAAAGCCCGCGAATTGGCGCGCCGGGTGCAGGAACGCCATCCGCAGCGCGTTTGCCGCGTGCTCGAAGGCACGCCCGAATCCGAGCTCGGGGCCTGGTCCCGCGCCGGCGATGTCATCTTGTGCGTACCGGCCGATCCGGAGCGCGATGCGGCGCGCATTGCCGCCTGGCGCGCGCGCGCGGGCCACGGCGGACGGATCGTCCACTTGGGCCTGGGCGAGTCGCACGAATCACGCTGGGCCGGGGTGGCCGGCCTGACCAGCCTTACGGCCCTGTACGACATGCTGCGTGCGCAATCGGAGTTGCGGGGCGCACAGCTGGCCCGCGCGCGACACAGCTGCGATGAGAAAGCGACACTGCGCGCGAGCGGAGCGCGCGCCAGGCCGCCGCACGACTGGGAAGATCTGGCGGCATTTGCCACTATTAGCCCTTAGCACTCTCCACTTAGGGGCTGGATCCGGATGTCGCAGCGGCCACTACGGCTAGGCACTCGGCGTTCGCTGCTGGCGCGGGCGCAGAGCATGGCCGTTGCGCACAGCTTAGAGCGCGCGCATCCCGGGCTGGCGGTCGAACTGGTGGGCATCGACACGCGTGGCGATCGGATCACCGATGTTCCCCTGACCCAGGTCGACGGCAAGGAATTCTTCACCGCCGAGATCGACGCCGCCTTGCGCGCGGGCACGGTCGATCTGACCGTACACTCTTATAAGGACCTGAGCCTGGAGCGGCCGGGCCAGTTGCAGCTGGCGGCCGTGCCGCAGCGCGAGAATCCGCGCGATATCGTGATATTTGCGGCCGACGTGCACGAGCAGCTGGCCCGCGGCGGGAGCCTGCGCATCGGCAGTTCGTCGCCCCGGCGCCAGGCCTTCGTGCCCGCGTTCCTGGAGCGCGCGCTGCCGGGGCGTGCAAGCGCCGGCACGCCACGAATCACGGTGTGCGAATTGCGCGGCAACATCGACACCCGGTTGCGGCGCCTGCGCGAACCGCGCGGCAGTGAACGGGCGCTCGATGGCGTCGTGCTCGCCTTTGCCGGCCTGGCAAGGCTTGCCCAGGACGAGGCCATCGGCGCGGGCACGGTGCTGCGCGGGCTGCTCAGTGGGCTGCCGCGCATGGTGCTGCCGCTGACCCTGTGCCCGGCGGCCCCGGCACAGGGCGCGCTGGCCGTCGAGTGCCGCGCCGATGACACGCACGCGCTCGCGCTGCTGGCGGCCATCGATGATTCCGGCACGCGCACGGCGATCGAGGCCGAGCGCCGCTTGCTGGCCGCGCGCGGAGGAGGCTGCCACCAGCGATTCGGCGCCACTCAGGTGCAGGTCGGGGGCCTCGGAACGCTGTTGTACGTGCGCGAAGCGGACCAGCAGGGCGCGGGCACACCCGAGCTGCGGTGGCAGGCGCCCGCGGCGCCGCGTCCGGCGGCTCCGGCCTGGGACGGCAGCGCCCAACCCGCACCCCCCATCGAGCTCCTGGCCGGCGCTGCTGCGGAGTGCGCGCGGCGCTTGGCCGAGTCGCCCGCGGCATTCATCGCCCATCGGCGGGCTCTTCCGGAACTGGCCGCCGCCGAGATCAACCGTTGTGCGCACCTGTGGGTCTCGGGCACCGAGAGCTGGTTTGCGCTGGCCGCGCGCGGCGTATGGGTCGAGGGCTGCGCGGAGTCGCTCGGCTTCGGCGCTCTGCAGCCCACCTTAAGCTCACCGCTCCTCGCTCTGCCGCCCTTGCGCGAGTGGCTCGCACTCACCCACGCCGAAGCGGTCGCCGGCTGGGGCGAGGTGCCGGTGCTGGCGACCTACCGCCACGTGGCGAGCGCCGAGCCCGCGCGCGCCTCGGAAGCCGGGCGCTCGCCGGCGGGCGCGGCGCAGGTGTGGTGGCACAGCGCGCTGCAGTTCGAACGCTGGGGTGGACAAACTCCGGGCGATTGCCATCATGCCTGCGGACCCGGCAAGACGGCCGAAGCCCTGCGGCGTGCAGGCGTGCAACGCCTGACCGTATTTCCCTCGGTGCATCATTGGCGGGAGTGGTTGCGCTCGTGAACGTCAAGGTCGGACAGGGGAGCCTGAGCGTGATGCCGGCGCGGCGCGCGCGGCTGATCGCCTTGCTGGCCTCGCTGTGGATCGTGCTGGTCACGGTGCTGGGCGCGGGCTGGGTGGTGCTGGTGATCCACCAGGCGCGCCAGATCAGCGAGCTGCAGGCGCTCACCGGCAGCACCGACCGCGCGGTCGCGGCGCAGTGGGACAGCACGCGACGGCGCATCGTGGGTGAGTCGGCGGTGTTTCTGATGTTGTTGCTGGCCGTGAGCGCGCTGCTGGCCTGGCTGTACTGGCGCGAAAGTCGCCGCGCGCGTGCCATGCAGGTTTTTTTTGCGGCCGTGACCCATGAGCTGCGCACGCCGCTCACGAGCATGCGCCTGCAGGCCGAGGCGATCGCCGAGGGCGACCAGCGCGTGGAACTGGCGCGGCGCTTGTTGGAGGACTCCAATCGCCTGGAATCGCAGATCGACAAGACCCTCGAGCTGGCGCGCATCGAGGGCGGGGGACCGCTCGCCGAGCAGTCGGTGCCGCTGCAGGGCTGGCTGGAGCGGACTCTCGCGGGCATCGTCGCCGCGCACGGCGGGCGGGTCGAGCTGCGCGTGCAGCTGGACGACGCACTGCCGCCCATCCTGGCCGATGCCGCGGCGGTGCAGATGATTCTGCGCAATCTGGTCGAGAACTCGGTGCGCCACGCCCGGCTGGAGCGTGTGCAGGTGCGTCTCAGCGCGCGCGCGACGGGCCAGCAGGTGCTCTTGGAATACCACGACAATGGCGGGGGCACGGAGGTGCCCTCGCGCGAGCTGGGACGCATGTTCGGTCGCGGCGCCGCCTCGGGCGGGACCGGGATCGGGCTGTATCTGGTACGCACGCTGATGCGGCGCATGGGCGGGGAGGCCAATTTCCTCAGCACCCCGGGCGAAGGGTTCCGCGCCGCGCTCAAGTTCGCGGCGAGCCGCGAGGAGGCCGCCTCGTGAATGCCGGCGCGCAGCTGCTGGTGGTCGAAGACGAGCGCAACGTCGGCGAGACCCTGGCGGAGCGTCTGCGCGATGCGGGATTCCGCGTGACGCTTGCGGCCAGCGCGGCACGCGCGCGCCAGGCCTGGCAGGCACAACCACCGCAGCTTAGCCTCCTGGACGTGGGACTCCCTGACGGCAACGGTTTCGAGCTGGCTCGCGAACTGCGCGCCGCGGTGCCGCAGGCGGCGATCATATTTCTGACCGCGCACGCCAATCCGGAGGAGCGTGTCCGTGGCCTGGAACTGGGCGCGGATGACTACGTCAGCAAACCCTTTCACTTTCGGGAGTTGCTGCTGCGTATCCAGAACTGCCTGAAGCGCGCGCAGGACCTGGCGGAACTGCCCGGCGAGATGCGTGGCGTGGTGCGCATCGGCCGCGCGCGCGTGGATTTTGAGCGCTTCAGCGCGGAAGTCGGCGGCACGCAGCACTCCCTGACCCACAAGGAGTGTGCGGTATTGCGGCTCCTGGCCGGCCGCGTCGGCAAGGCCGTGAGCCGCGACGAGATCCTGGACAAGGCCTGGTCGGCCGATGAATTTCCGACCTCGCGCACCGTCGATAATTTCATCGTGCGCCTGCGCCGGCTGGTCGAGCCGGACGTCGATGAGCCGCGCGTCATCCGCAGCATCCGCGGCGTGGGCTATCTGCTGACCGAAGCCACTCATGAGTGAAGCGCTGTTGCTCGCCGCGCTCGCGCGGCGCAATGCGCTGCGCCCGCCGGTGTGGTTTATGCGCCAGGCCGGACGCTATCACCGCCATTACCAGGCGCTGCGCGCGCGCCATGAGTTCATGGCGCTGTGCAAGCAGCCGGCGCTGGCCGCCGAGGTCACCATGGGCCCGATCGAGGAATTCGGATTCGACGCGGCGATTTTGTTCTCGGACCTGCTGTTTCCGCTCGAGGCCCTGGGGATGGGGCTGCGCTACGAGCCGGGACCCAAGCTCGATTGGTACTTGCGCAGCACGGCCGATCTGGCGCGGCTGCGCGATCCGCAGCAGGCCCTGCCGCAGCTGGAATTCCAGGCCGAGGCGTTGCGTCTGTTGCGGCCGCGGCTGGGTGCCGAGCGCGCGCTGATCGGTTTCGTCGGTGGACCGTTTACGCTCTATGCCTACGCCGTGGCCGGATCGCACGAGGGCTTTAGCCGCCACGGTCTGCTCGGACTTGAGGACGGCCTCTACCAGGGCTTTTGCGACCGGCTCGTGGAGCTGCTGGCCGACAACATGCTGCTGCAGGCGCGTGCGGGCGCCGACTGCGTCGCGCTGTTCGATACCGCCGCGGGTGCGCTCGATCCGGCGCAGTTCGCGCGCCATGCGGTACCGCCGCTGGGGCGCGCGGTGGCGCGCTTCCGCGCCTCCTGCCCGCGCACCCCGCTGCTCTACTACTCGCGCGATACCGGCCCCGAACACTGGCGTGCGCTCGAGCCGCTCGAGCTGCAGGGTCTGGGCGTGGACTGGCGTCATGAGTTGGCCGCGACCCTCCGCTCGCAGACGCCGCGCTGGTGCCTGCAGGGGAATCTCGATCCGCAGTGGCTGTTGCTGCCGGCCGCGGAACTCGAAGTGCGGGTGCGCGCGGTGTTCGCGAGCGTCGCCGCGCTGCCCGCGGCGGCGCGCGCCGCCTGGGTGTGCGGGCTGGGTCACGGGGTATTGCCGCAAACGCCCGAAAGCAACGTGCATCTGGTGCTTAAGGTCCAGCGCGAGATGTTTTCATGACCCGCCCCCGAGGGCGGCGCTGGCGCTGAGTCCGCCGGCGTGCGCGGCGGGTCCGCGCTCAGCCGCTCGGCTTGACGATCGCCATGATGAGTATCGGCACCACCAGCAGTAAGCCGCCTTCGTTGAACAGTCTGAGCAGCAGCGGCCTCGGCATGGGCGCGCCGTGGCGCAGTCGCTGTACGAAATAGCGGCACACCAGGTGATAGCCGATCAGACCGAGCACCAGCAGCAGCTTGATGCGCAACCACAGTCCCGCATAGCCGTAGCCCTGCCACAGCCAGACCCCAAGGCCCATTGCGATCAGCGCCATCAGTGTCATGAAGCCGTACAGGCGTTCGGCCATGATCACCAGCCGCCGCACATCCTCGCCCGCGGCCTGCCCCTCCGCGTAGTGCACGAAGATGCGCGGCAGATAAAAGATGCCGGCCATCCAGGCCATGACGCCCAGCACGTGAAAGCACTTGATCCAGAGCATGGGGTTCCCCGCGCCCCAAAGCGGGCGCTGCTAGACTGCGCACTCAGTGAATTCTAACAAGGATAGGCCGGCGCCCGTCTGGTGGCTGCGCGCCCTGGGGCTCGTGCCGCTGCCGGTGATGTACGGCTTGGGGACCGTGCTCGCGGTGCTGATGCGCGATGTCGTGCGCTACCGGGTGCGCGTGGCGCGAGATAACCTGCGCCAGGCGCTGCCGGAGCTCGACGCGGCCGCGCGCCGGCGCGTGCTGCGCCGCCATTACCGGGTATTCGCCGACGTCTTGTTCGAACTGCCGCGCGTCGCGATCATGCGGCCGGAAGAACTGCGCGCGCGGGTTGCGCTCCCCGACCTGCCCATGCTGCGGGCCGACTTTGAGCGCGGTCATCCGGTGCTGATGCTCACCGGTCACCAGTGCAATTGGGAATGGCTCCTGCAGGCGGTGGCGCTCGATGTGGGCGTGCCGTTCCTGTGCGCGTACAAGCCGCCGCACAGCGCCCGTGCCGATCAAGTCATGCTCGGACTCCGCAGTCGATTCGGAGTGCGCATGGTGCCCGGTAAGCGCCTGCTGCGGGAAGTGCTGAGCCGGCGCGGCACGGTGCACGCGATCGGCATGGTCGCCGACCAGATGCCCACCAGCAGCGCCGGGCGCGTGTGGCTCAAATTCCTCGGACGCGACACCGCCTTCTTCCCCGGGCCCGCGGAGATAGCGCGTGCGGGCGCGTACAGCGCCTACTTCCTGGCGCTGCGCCGCGTCCGGCGCGGTCATTACGAGGCGCGCTTCGAGCCGCTGGCGGTGGCCGGAGAGAATCTCGGCGTGGAGGAATTTACCGCCCGCTACGCGGCACACGTCGAAGCGCTGATCCGGGAGTCGCCCGAGGATTGGGCGTGGACCCACCGTCGCTGGAAACTGCAGCGCCCCACAGCCGCGCCGTCCGTGCCGGGCGACTAGAAAGTAACGACCGCAGAACCGAGTCCCGCAAAGTGCACCGTGGCCGTCTGCTCGGGCGCCACGGACTGTACGCCGCAGCAACTGCCGGTGGTGACGAGTTCCCCGGCGCGCAGGCCCCGGCCGTGCATCGACAGGTGATTGGCGAGCCAGACCAGCGGAATCAGCGGATCGCCCTGCGGATGGCCGCCGCGCCCCTGAAAGACCGGGTGACCCTGCACCCGCACTTCGAGCGGCAGGGAACTCAGCGGGAGCGATTGCCAGTTGGGGCACGAAGGTCCGACCACCAGCAATGAGTTGATCAACTGGTCGGCGATGAGCTCGAGCTTTGAGACCGCTTCCGTGTCGACGAAGCGGCTCGCGACCACCTCGATGACCGCGTGCGCGCTGACCACGGCGGCGCACACGGTATCGCGCTCGTAGCGCGCGCCTGGCGCAAGGGGCGGCAGGTCGCGGCCGAGGCGGAACGCGACTTCCGCTTCAATGCCATAGGGCGCTGGATCGAGCAGCGGGGGCCTTAAGACCTGGGCGTAGGCGGGCGCATCGACCACGGCGTTGGCGGGGAGCGGTGCGCAGGCGCCGTCCTCGCCCTCGAACACGCTGGCCTTCCAGCCGGCGATGTCCGAGTCCATTTCCTGCAGCAGCGCGAATTGTATCGCGTAGGCATCGGCCAGATTCTGCGGGGCGAGTGCCGCGGGCAGCGCCGCGATGCGCGGCGCGCCGCGCCGCACCGCCAGCAGCACGCGCGCGGCCTGTGTGGGCACCGAGGCTTCCGGTTCAACCATGTCAGCCCTCGCTCGTTTCGCGTCGCGATTCGATCAGCCGCGCCAGTTCCGCAATGCTGGGATGATCGAAGATGTCGGTGACATCGACCATTCCCGGCCAGCGCTGCTCCACCTGCTCGTGTATGGCCACCAGTTTCAGTGAGCTCACCCCGACATCGAACAGGCTGTCGTGCGGCCCGATGCGCCGACCGGCCAGAGCGGCATCGCAGATCGCCTGCAGTTCGGCCTCGACCGTGCTGGCATCGTGGAGCGGCGCGCCCTGCTGCAGCGCCAGCTCGCGCAAGCTCGCGAGATCCGCGGCGTTGGCGCCGGCCAGATATTCCTCCTCGAGCAAATGGCGCTGGACTTTGCCGCTCGTGGTCTTGGGGATGCGCCGTACCGGCACCACGGCGCTTACTTCCAGTCCGGCATGCTCGCCAATGCGCCGTGCCACCTGGCGCGCTATCGGCAGAAAATCCGCCAGCTCGCCACGATGCAGAACAAAGACCACCAGCTCATCGCCTTCGGCCTCGGCGGCGCGCACCCCGCTGACCACGATCTTGCCCAGCTCGACCCCGGGCACGGCAAGCGCGACCGCCTCGAGGTCGTGAGGATAATAATTCTGCCCGTTGACGAACAGGATTTCCTTGTGGCGGCCGGTAATGTACAGCTCGCCCTCGTGTATCGCGCCCAGATCGCCGGTGCGCAGCCAGCCATCCGCGCTGTACAGCGCGGCGTTCGCCTCCGGGGCGTCAAGATAGCCGGCCGTGACATTGGCGCCGCGGATCTGGATGTGGCCCACATGTTCGGAGGGCAGCGGCCGATCGTCGTCTGAGGCAATGCGCAGCTCGCACAGCGGTATCGCCCCGCCCACCGCGACCAGCGACAGCGCGCTGCGATCCTCGCGCGGCACCATCGCGACGCGCTGGCCGGGATTGAGTTGGTGACGGTCAAAGTGGCTGGCATGGTAGGCCGAGCCGAGGCGCGGGAAGCTGACCGCGACGCAGGCCTCGGCGAGCCCGTAGACCGGAAACATGGCGTTGCGGGGCAGGCGGGTCGGGGCGCAGCGCTCCATGAACTCATCGCAGAGCCTCAGGCTGATCGGCTCGGCACCGTTGAAGAGCAGCCGCACGCGGCTCAGGTCGAGCTCAGCGAGCGGGCGCTCGCCCAGCACCTTGAGGTAGTGGCGATAGCCAAAGTTGGGCGAGCACAGGATGGTCGCCTGGACCTCGGCGGCGAGCTGCAGCCACAGCACCGGCCGGCGCACGAACAGTTCGGTGCTCATCTGGTGCATGTTCGCGCGGTTGGCCAGCAGAAAGATGTGCATCCCGATCAGGCCCATGTCGTGTGTCAGCGGCATCCACGACAGGCCGACGTCCTGGTCGGTGTAACGCACCGCGCTGGTCGTGCCGCGCAGGTTGGCGACCAGGTTGGCATGCGTGAGCAGGATGCCTTTGGGCGAACTGGTCGAGCCCGAGGAGTACTGGATGAAGGCGACGTCCGTGGGACGCACGGCATGCACGCGACCGGCGCGGGTGATGTCGAGCAAATCGTCCGTGAGCAGGCTCCGTTGCGCCAGCTGCTCATAGAGTGGCCGTTGCTCGTGCTCCTCGGCGAAATTTCGGATGCGCTCCAGGAGCCGTCGCTCGGTGTACAGGAACGGTGCGCCCAGCTGGGCCGCGATGCGCAGCAGCTTGTGGCGATGCTCGTCGCTGATCCCGGGGGCCACCGGTACCGGAACGATGCCGCCGAGTATCCCGGCCCAGAACGCGTCTATGAAGGCCTCGTTGTTCGCGAGGAACAACAGCAGCCGATCCCCGGGGCGGGCGCCGAGCTGCTGCAGATGATGCAGGATGCCCAGCGCGCGCTCGTGCAGTTCGGCGTAGCGCACTTCGCGCCGCTCGCGCTCGCCTTCGTAATAGGTGATTGATCGTGCGGCGCCACGGTTGGATTGCAGCAGCTCGCTCAGCGTTTTGGCGTTCATGCGGGCCGTGGCGGTTGACGCTGCCTTGCAAACCAAGGATTGTTAGGCGGATGAATCAGGTCATTCTAGCCTACTCATGGCTCCCCCGGCAGTTGCCCGCCGGGGTGCGCGCGCAGTGGCGCGCGCGCCTGAGTCCGGCGCGCGTCGCGCGCCTGCGGAGCGAGGCGCATGCGCAATCGCAATCGCTCTTGGGGATGGCACTCGCCTGCCGCCTGCTCAGCGGCGCGAGTGGCCGACCGGTCGGGCCCGCGGAGTTACGCTATACCTGCAGTGGCAAGCCGCACGCCGCGGGCCTGCCGCAGTTCAGCATTGCTCACGCGGGTGCCTGGGTGCTGTGCGCGATGTCGAGCGAGGGCGCGGTCGGTGTCGACATCGAGCCACTGGCGCCGCGCGCGGCGCTGCCACGCTGGCTGCAGGTGTTCGATGTGCATGAGCGCGAGGTGGCGCGCTCGGCACGCGCGGCGCTTTCGATCTGGACCGCCAAGGAAGCCGCGATCAAGGCAGCCGGGGCCCGCTTCGCAGAGCTCCCCGGTGTGCGGGTGCGTGGGCGGCAAGTCGAATTTCGCGGCCGGCGCTGGCATTGTCGCGCGCCGTACATCGCGCCGCGCACGATCGCGCGCCTGGTGACCGAGCGAGCGGTGGGGCGCCTGGTGTTGCGCGCGGTGCCCTGGACGCAGGCACTGGCCTCGTGAACGATCCGCGACCACCGGGTGACGGCGGGCTGCGCGGCGGCCTGTACGGGCAGGTCTCGATCTCGGGACAAAGGCTCAGCCTGGCGCGTCGAGTGCTCTACCGGATCGCCGCGCCGCTGGCGGCCGGACTGGTGCGGCTGTGGTGGCGGAGCTGTCGGGTCGTGGTAGTGGTGGGAAGCGAACATCTGGACGCGGTGCTGGCGCAATACCCCTCCTTCCTGCCGGTGTACTGGCATCAGCATCATCTGTTCTGCGCGCAGTTCCTGCTGGCGCAGCAGGCGCAGCGGCCGCTGCGCACCGGCTTTCTGATCAGTCCGTCGGCCGACGGCGAGCTCGGCGCCATGATCATGCGCCGCCTCGGTGGCCACGTGATCCGTGGCTCCTCGACCCGCACCGGCGCCATGGCGATGAAGGAGTATTTCCAGGCGCTGATGCGCGAACGGGTCTCCCCGGTGCTCAATCCGGACGGTCCGCGCGGCCCGCGGTTCGTAGCGAAGCCCGGCGCCATCATGCTGGCACAGATGTCGGGGCGGCCGATGCTGCCCTTAAGCTACGCGGCGAGCCACGCCTGGCTGATCCATTGGGACAAATTTGTACTGCCCTGGCCGGGCTCGCGCATCGCCATTGCCATCGGCGCGCCCTGCAGCGTGCCGCGCGGCACCGATGCGGCCGGAATCGAACGCATCCAGGGCGAACTGGCTGCGCAGTTGCATAACGCATTCCGGAGCGCGCGCCAGGCGCTGGTCGAGGCGAAAAACAGTCGGTAAATTGTCAGAAGTGCTGGGGACTTGGCTTGCCTTCCTGCGGCAGTGTGGGAGAATCCAGAGCTCATGAGCAAACTGCCGCTGCCCGCAAGTGGCGATTACACCGCTTCCGACGTGCTCGCACCGCAATTCTGGACCGGGCGCGCGGAGCGTCCGCCGCCCGGACTTGACGTCGCCTGCACCAAGATCGCGGTGGATTTCCAGAATCTGCAGCGCGCCACCGCCGATGAATCCATACGCCGGAGCCTGGGGATACTGCGCGAGGCCACCTCGGCGGATGCCGCCTTCAGCGCGTTCTTTGACGCCACCGGCTCGCACATCGAATCGGTGATGGTGGCCGGCGGCGGATTCGCGCAGGTGCACCCGGAAGCGCTTCGTGGTGTGACTCTGAATCGCCTGCCGTTCCTGTCGGGGCGCAACGAGCACCTGCGCATGACGGAATTCCGTGATACCGCGGCGCCGCGGCGCGAGCAGGCCAACGACGCCGGGCTGTTCGCCGAGCTGTCGATCGGCGCGACGCTGCTGGTCGCGTTCCGGATTCGAAATAAGCCCGCGGGCCTGCTGGGTCTCGCCTTCGGGCTGCCGCGCCCCAGCTTCGACGTGAACCTGCAGCTGCTCCTCAAGCTCCTGGGCAGCAGCCTGGCGGCGGGCCTGGAGCGCGTGCGCCTGAGCCTGTCCCTGGAACGGCTCGAGGCGCGCACCGAGCTCGGCGAGCTCGCCGCCAACGACGGCCTGTGGGATTTCGACGTCGAGGCCCAGGAAACCTATTTTTCGCCGCGCTGGCGCACCATGCTCGGCTACGACACGGTCGAACTGCAGCGCAATTTCGACTGGCGCACCCTGGTGCACGCCGAGGACTCGGTGCGGGTGCAAAATGCGATCCGCGACCACGTCGCGGGCAAGACCCCGATGTTCGAAAGCGTGCACCGCATGCAGCATCGGAGCGGCGAGTGGCGCTGGGTCTCCAGCCGCGCCAAGGCGACGGTCGATCCGCACGGCCGGCTGCTGCGGCTGGTGGGCGTGGAACTGGACGTGACCGAGCGCAAGCTCTACGAAGAAGCGTTGTTCCGCGAGAAAGAAAGCGCGCAGATCACGCTGCAGTCGATCGGCGATGGCGTGGTGACCACCAATGCCGCCTCGGTCATCGATTACATCAACCCGGTGGCCGAGGATCTCACCGGCTGGCGACTGGAAGACGCCATGGGCAAGCCGGTCGAGGACATCTTCCGCGCCTTTCATGAGGAAACCTGCGAGCCGCTCGAGAACCCCCTGACCGTGGCGATACGCCGCGCGCGGGCCATTAAGTCAGTGCGGCCGATGCTGCTGATCCGGCGCGACGGCAACGAACTGTACGTCGACAGCACGGCGGCACCGATCCGCGATGGGGCCGGACGCACCGCGGGCGGGGTGCTGGTATTCCACGACGTCAGCGAATCGCGCGAGCTCAACCGGCGCCTGAGTTACCACGCCAGCCACGACCTGCTGACCGGCCTGGTCAACCGGCGGGAATTCGAGAACCGCCTGGAGCGCGCGCTCAAGAGCGCCAAGGCGCGCGAGTCCTCCTACGCGCTGTGTTACCTGGACATCGATCAGTTCAAGATCGTCAATGACAGCTGCGGCCACAGCGCCGGCGACGCGCTGCTCGGCCAGGTCGGCGCGCTGCTCAAGTCCAAGGTGCGCTGGCGCGACACGCTCTCGCGCCTCGGGGGCGATGAGTTCGGGATCCTTCTGGAAAGCTGCTCGCTGGATGAGGCGATGCGCATGGCCGAGACGCTGCGCGAGGCGGTGCGCAATTTCCGCTTCAACTGGGAGGAGCGCGTGTTCCGGCTCGGGGCCAGCATCGGCGTGGTGCCGCTGACCGCCGAGAGCGAGGATGTGGCCTCGATCATCTCCGCGGCCGACAGCGCCTGCCAGTCGGCCAAGGAACAGGGCCGCAACCGTGTCCACAGTTTCGCGGACAACGATATCGAGCTGATGCGCCGCCGCCGCGAGATGCAGTGGGCCGCGCGCATCAACGCGGCGCTCGAAGAAGGGCGCTTCGAGCTGTTCCGCATGACGATCCTGCCGCTGCAGAAGGTCGAGACCGGCGCCCATTACGAGCTGCTGCTGCGCATGCGCGATGAGGCGGGCCGCATCATCTCGCCGGATAATTTCATCGTCGCCGCCGAGCGTTACGGCATCACGCCCAACATCGACCGCTGGGTGATCGAAAACGCATTCCGCTGGCTGGTTTCCGAGGCCGACGAGCGCGAGCGCCTGGCGCTGTGCTCGATCAACCTGTCCGGGCAGAGCCTCGGAGATGACAAGTTTCTGCCCTTTGTCATCGACCAGTTTCAGAAGAGCGGCCTGGATGCCAGCAAGATCTGCTTCGAGATCACCGAGACCGCGGCGGTCGCCAGCTTCTCGCAGGCCAACCGCTTCATTCAGGCGCTCAAGGAGCTGGGCTGCAAGTTCGCGCTCGATGATTTCGGCACCGGCCTGTCCTCGTTCGGCTACCTCAAGCATTTTCCGGTGGACTTTCTCAAGATCGACGGCAGCTTCGTGCGGGAAATTCTGCACGACCCGATCGATCGCGAGATGGTGCGCTCGATCAACGAAATCGGGCACCTCACCGGCAAGCAGACGATCGCCGAGTTTGCCGAGAATGCCGAGATCATCCAGATGCTCACCAGCATCGGCATTGACTATGCCCAGGGCTACGGCATCTCGCAGCCCTCGCGGGTGCTCAAGGCGTCCAACGGCTAGGCGCTCCCGGCGCTGCGGTGGGCTAGGCGAAATCCGGCACCGGTCTCCCGATGCTGCGCAGGTACGCGGCCATGGCCCCGATCACCGGCCGTACCGCCGGCCGCTCGGCCAGCCGCTTTCGCCAGGCCAGCAGGCGCGGGTGCGCAGCGCCCATCGGTACCGTGTGCCGGGCCGCAAAGAACTGCGCCATGTAGAAGGCGATGTCCGCGTAGCTGTACACGCCTGCCAGATAAGGGCGGTCGGCCAGCGTGAGTTCCGTAGCGGCGTAGTACTGCTCGATGCCGGTACGGGATTGAATCCATTCCGGGGCATCGACAGGATCAGGATCGGCCCGCAGGCCCATCAGCCGGATCACGTTCGGAAAGAACACCTCGTCCGAGCAGTGCTCGAGCCGGCGGGCCTGGGCGCGCTCGGCCGGCAGCGGCGGCCACAGCGGCACCTCCGGCCAGCGGTCTTCGAGGTATTCGAAGATCTGCGTCGAATCGAAGATCTCGACGCGGCCGTCGAGCAGCACCGGCACCTGCCGCTTCGGGTTGACGCGCAACACCTCCGGGTGCCTGGGCTGGTAGCCGCGCTCCGGGTCAAAGGCGACCATCTCCAGTTCGAACTCGAGGCCCTTTTCGCGCAACGCAATCTCGACCTTGGCGCCGAACATGCTCAACGGTCCGGAATAGAGCTTCATGCCAGTGCTCCCCAACGATTAAGTAGCGCTTAACGCGCCGCACCCGGCTCGCGCGCCGGCGCGGAGCCCGGATCGCCGGCGCGCACCAGCAGGTAGGCCTGTTCATCCCGGCTCTGGAGCCCGCGCTGCTGGAAGCGAGGTTCCTCGTGCAGCGCGTCGCGGGTCGCGAGCAGGCGCACCGAAAAGTCGTGGGCAAAGAGTGCGCGCACCTCGGACTCGGCCACGGCGAAAGGGGGCCCGGCCATCTGCTGCTGCGGATAATCCATGGTCAGCAGCAGCATCTTGCAGCCGGCGGGCGCGAGGCCTGCGAGGTGCTGCGCATAACGCACGCGGAGCGGCGCGGGCAGGGCGATGAGGGCGGCACGGTCGTAAATGGCCTGCACGTGCGACGAGCGAGGCCGCACCCAGATCAAAGAAGTCGCCGACGTACAGCTCGTAGCCGCCCGCGCGCCAGCGCTGCAGTGCGCCGACCGGTTCGCAGGCCGGCTCTAATCCCTGTGCCGCGAAGAACGTGGCCACCGCAAGTTCCGACAGCTCGATGCCCGCCACGTTGTGCCCTTGCGCACGGAGCCAGGCCATATCGACGCTTTTCCCGCACAGCGGCACGAACACCGTGGCGGCGGCCGGGCATTCCAGGCGAGGCCAGAACGCCTGCAGGTCGGTGTTGACCTGCGCCTGGTGAAAGGCGGTCTTGCCGCTTTGCCAGCGCTCGCGCCAGAAGTGCGCATCCATCGCTACTGCGGGAGCGCGTAGGGCAGGGGCAGAGGGCGGCAGGCGAGCCGCGCGCCCCCGCCCTCGGTGCGCTCGGCGGCCTCGGGCGCTGCCCCTGGCGCGGTCGCGATGTCGGGCAGGAGCGGAGCGACAGCGAGAAACTCGCTGCGGCCATCGGCGCCCTGCACGGCATCGACGATTTGTGCCGTGCGCCCATCGCTCAAGGTCACTCCCTGCCCCGGCGCGAGTGCGGTGGGGTGTTCCGTGACGAAGCGCTGCATGCGGCGCTTGATGCGGCCGCGGTAGTGAGCGCGGGCGATGATCTCCTGGCCGGTGTAGCAGCCCTTGGTGAACGAGATCGCCTCGACGCAGTCGAGGTTGAGCATCTGCGCCACGAACAAGCCGCTGGTCGCCCCGTACACCTGCGGCATGCCGGCCGCGATGTCCTTGGCGTGCGCGCTGCGCGTCAGCGCCGGGGCGAGCACGGGCAGCTGCTGAGTGAGCGCCGCGAGCGCCTCGGCGGAGGACTCATGAGTGATCGCGACCTTGGCGCGCAGCACGTAGCGCCGCAGCGCCACCAGCGTGGGCTCGGCCAGCTCTGCGGGCAAGAGCGCGATCACCTGCTCGGCGTCGGGGGCCGCAAGGCGCAGCAGCGCCAGCACCCGGCCCTGCGGGTTGTGGTAGCCGGCGAGCGTGACCCGCTCCGCGGCCAGCGACTCCATGTCATTCGACAGCTGCCCCTGCAGAAATTTGCGCACGTCGGGGCCTTGAAATCGCAGCAGGCCGAAGGCCCGTGCCGCATCGGCCTGAGACTCATTTACCATGGTTTTGACACTTCCACGCGCTGCCGCATTGCGCAAATCCGGTGGTCGCAACAGGGGGATTCTGGCACACTCGCGCGCCATGCCGGTTCCGCCAGACTCCCGCCCACCATCCGCCGGGCAAGCCGCCGTCGGGCCCGCGCCGCGCGAGGCCGCCGTGCCCGCCGCGCCCACCGCCACCGGCCCTGCCGCGGAAAGGGGCGGGCCGGGCGGGCCCGAGCCTACGCGTTTCGGTGACTGGGAGCGCGCCGGGCGCTGCATCGATTTCTGATGGCTGCCGGGAGCTCAGCGATGCCCGAGCGACCGCTGTCGCCGCACCTGTCGGTGTACCGGTTTATTCACACCCTGGCGCTGTCCATCCTGCACCGGATCACCGGGCTGTGGATGGCCATCGGGCTGTGCGCGCTGGTGTACTGGCTGGCGAGCGTGGCAGGCGGCGAGAGCGAGTACGCGCGCGCGAGCGCGCTGCTGGGCACCTGGTACGTCCGCGCGCTGCTGCTGCTGTGGCTGGCTGCCTACTGCTATCACTTCGTCAACGGACTGCGGCACCTGTCCTGGGACGCCGGTTTCGGCCTCGAAAAACTGCAGGTGCGGCGCACCGCACGGGTCGTCGTCGTCGTGGCCCTGATCGGATTCCTGCTGCTCGCCTATCTTTTATTCTGCCCGCGCGCGAGTCTGCCGTGAGCCTGCGTTCCGCCCTGGGCGTGGTGCTGGGCCGCGGCGCGGCCGGGGAGGGCGTCGCCCACTGGTGGGCGCAGCGCGTCTCGGCGCTGATGCTGGTACCGCTCACGCTCTGGTTCGTGGTGGCCCTGATCGGCCTGCCGCTCAACGACTACGCCGCGGTATCGATCTGGATCGCGAGCGGCTGGAACCCGGTGTGGCTGGCGCTGCTGCTGCTGGCCCTGTGCTGGCATTCGCGCCTCGGCGTCCAGGTGGTGATCGAAGATTACGTGCACGGGCCCGCCCTCAAGTTCGCCGGACTGCTGTTCAACAGCGCGGCGCACCTGCTGTTGCTGGCCGGCGGCCTGTACGCCCTGCTGCGCCTGGCCTTGCGGGGCGCGACGTGAAGGACTACCAGTTCATCGATCACACGCACGACGTGCTGGTCGTGGGCGCCGGGGGCGCCGGGTTGCGCGCCACGCTCGGGCTGGCCGAGGCCGGCCTCACGACCGCGTGCATCAGCAAGGTGTTTCCCACCCGCAGTCACACCGTCGCGGCCCAGGGCGGCATTTCCGCGGCGCTGGGCAACATGGGCGAGGACGACTGGCGCTGGCACATGTACGACACGGTCAAGGGCTCGGACTGGCTGGGCGATCAGGACGCGATCGAGTTCATGTGCAAGCAGGCTCCGGCGGCGGTGATCGAGCTCGAGCACTACGGCGTGCCGTTCTCGCGCACCGAGAGCGGACTGATCTATCAGCGGCCCTTCGGCGGCATGACCACGCATTATGGAAAGGGCGTTGCGCAGCGGACCTGCGCGGCGGCGGACCGCACCGGGCACGCGATGCTGCACACCCTGTACCAGCAATCGCTCAGGGCCGCCGCGCAGTTCTACATCGAGTACTTTGCCGTGGACCTGATCATGGAGGAGGGCGCCTGCCGCGGCGTCGTGGCCATCGACCTGGCCACCGGCACGGTGCATCGGTTCCGCGCCCAAACCACGATCCTGGCGACCGGCGGCTATGGCCGCGCCTGGTTTTCCTGCACCTCGGCGCACACCTGCACGGGCGATGGCGGGGGCATGGCCCTGCGCGCCGGCCTGCCGATGCAGGACATGGAATTCGTGCAATTCCATCCGACCGGGATCTATGGGTCGGGCTGCCTGATCACGGAGGGGTCGCGCGGTGAGGGCGGCTACCTGACCAATGCCGGCGGCGAGCGCTTTATGGAACGCTACGCGCCCAACGCCAAGGACCTGGCCTCGCGCGATGTGGTCAGCCGAGCGATGACCATCGAGATCCGCGAAGGTCGCGGAGTCGGCCCGCAGCACGATCACCTCTACCTGCACCTCGAGCACCTCGGGCCCGAGGTCATCCACGAACGGCTGCCCGGCATCCAGGATACCGCGCGCATTTTTGCCAGCGTCGATGTCACCAAGGAGCCCATCCCGGTGCTGCCCACGGTGCACTACAACATGGGCGGCGTGCCCTGCAACGTGCACGGGGAGGTCGTCACGCGCCGCGACAACGCGGAGCGGGTGGTGCCGGGGCTGATGAGCGTGGGCGAGGCGGCCTGCGTCTCGGTGCACGGGGCGAACCGGCTGGGTTCCAATTCATTGCTGGACCTGGTGATCTTCGGGCGTGAGGCCGCTCGGCACTGCGCCGCAACGCTCCAGCCGGGCGCCGCGCAGCAGCCGCTGGCACGCGGCTCGGGCGATTCGGCCGTGGCGCGCATCGACCGCCTGCGTAACGCGCATGGCCCGCGTCCGACCGCCGAAATCAGGCTTGAGATGCAGCGCATCATGCAGTCCGACGCGGCGGTGTTCCGGACCGGGGAGACCCTGGCGGCCGGCTGCGCCGCCCTGGCGCGCACGGCGAGTTCCTTTGCCGACGTGGGCGTGAGCGACCGGGGAATGATCTGGAATACCGACCTGATCGAGACCATCGAACTTGAGAACCTGCTGCTGCAGGCGACCGCCACCATCCATTCCGCCGCTAACCGCGAGGAAAGCCGGGGCGCGCAGGCGCGCGAGGATTTTCCGCAGCGCGACGATGTCCGCTGGCTCAAGCATTCGCTGTGCTGGGTGGACGAGGGCGGGCAGGTGCGGATGGACTACCGGGCCGTGCAGCTGGACACTCTGACCGACGAGGTGGCCAGCGTGCCGCCGCAAGCGCGCTCCTACTGAAGGTGTTGCAATCCGATGGCCAATCTCACCCTGCCCCCGAACTCCCGCATTGATTCCCGCGCGGGCAAGAGCCATCGCGCGCCCGCCGGGACCCGCCGGGTGCGCACGTTTCGCATCTATCGCTACGATCCGGCCAGCGGCCAGAACCCGAGGATCGACAGCTACGAGCTCGACATGGACCGCTGCGGCCCGATGGTGCTCGACGCCCTGTTGAAGATTAAGAACGAGGTGGATGCCACGCTGTCGTTGCGCCGCTCCTGCCGGGAGGGCATCTGCGGCTCGTGCGCCATGAACATCAACGGCGTCAATACCCTTGCCTGCACCCAGTCGTGTGCCGAGCTGGGCGGTGGCGACGTGCGCATCTATCCGCTGCCGCACCTGCCGGTCATCAAGGACCTGGTGGCCGACCTCAGCAATTTCTACGCCCAGTACGCCGCCGTCAAACCCTGGCTCCAGACCCGCACCAGCCCGCCCCCGGATCGCGAGCGCCTGCAGTCGAAGGCCGACCAGGAAAAGATTGACCGGCCGGCGGCGTGCATCCTGTGCGCCTGCTGCTCGACCGCCTGTCCGAGCTACTGGTGGAACGGGGAGCGTTACCTGGGGCCGGCGGCCTTGCTGGCCGCTTACCGCTGGATCGTGGATTCGCGCGATGAGGCGACCGGCGAACGTCTCGATGAGCTTAACGATCCGTTCCGGCTGTACCGCTGCCACACCATCATGAACTGCACCGAAGCGTGTCCCAAGGACCTCAATCCCGCGCGGGCGATTGCCGACATCAAGCGCCTGATGCTCGAGCGCCAGCATTGAACACGGAACCGCCGGGGCGGCTCCAGTGGCGCAGCCGACGCGGCATGAAGGAGCTTGACCTGATCCTGCAGGGCTGGCTCGAGCGCCGCTACGCGGGCGCATCGGCGGCCGAAAGGGCCGCATTTGCGCAGTTTCTCGAGTTGCCGGATCCCCAGATCGCCGCTTACCTGTTGGGGGGAGGCTCGCCGCAAGACCCGGCGCTGGCGGCGCTGGTGGCGCAACTGGCCGCCAGGTAGCGTTGTTCGCGCCGGGTGAGTCGCGCCGCCGGTGTGCTCCGGCACCCGCCATCGAGCAGGCGACCGGTAGCGGCCTAATGCGCCGCGGCAGGGCGGATTCTGTCCCTTCGTGCCCGAGGGAGCGAGCTTATGTTCAGCGTCGAGTCGGCGTGACCGGCCGCGGTTCACAGTTCGCGCGCGCTGGGCACAAGTGGCAGTTAATATTTGCCGGCCTCGGCTCCGGGCGTGGAACCGAAGCCCGCTCGCGCACTCAAAGGCAGGAAGACATTTTCCAGCCGCATCAGAGCAGCGCAGGTCACTATGAATCGGGGTCCAAATTGTGCTGTTACACTGACCGGCGATGGCGCCAACGAGAGAATGTGAGCAGCGCAGATGTTGCGAACCGTGGCGAACTTTCCAGTGTCCATGGAGTCTGACACTTTGCTCGCCAGCGCCGCGGCTGTTCGGTTTCCGGCGCCTACGGAGATGAGCGTGGAAAACGGCGACCTGAGCCTGGTGCGGCGCGTGCAAGCCGGCGAGCGGGCTGCCTATGACCTGCTCGTGCTCAAGTACCAACACAAGGTCGTCAAGCTGGTCATGCGTTACGTGCGCAATCCGGCGGATGCGGAAGATGTCGCCCAGGAAGCGTTCATCAAGGCCTATCGCGCGCTGCCCCAGTTTCGGGGCGACAGCGCGTTTTACACCTGGCTGTATCGGATCGCCATCAATACCGCCAAGAATGCGCTGGTATCGCGCGAGCGCAATCAGGTGGCCTACGAAATCGACGCCCACAGCCACGAAGAGGGCGCCGACATGAGCGGCCGGCTCAAGGATCCGGACACGCCGGAGGGCCTGGCCTTAAGCGAGGAGATCCGCGACATCGTGCACGCAGCCATCGGCGCTCTGCCCGAGGACCTGCGCACGGCGATCGTGTTGCGCGAGCTCGAGGGCCTGAGCTACGAGGAGATCGCCGCGACGATGCAATGCCCGGTCGGCACGGTGCGCTCGCGCATCTTTCGCGCCCGCGAGGCGATTGATGGGCGGTTGCGCGAAGTATTTGACGGCGGCCTAGGCCGCACCCAGGAGATCTTGTGAACGAACACGAACGAGCCAGCCAACTGTCGGCCATGTTTGACGGCGAACTGCCCGCCGCCGAGTGCGAACTGCTCTCGCGCCGCCTGGCGCGCGACGAGCAACTGCGCGCCACCTGGTCGCGCTATGCGGTGATCGGCGCGGTGTTGCGGGCCGAGCCACTGGCGCAGGTGCGTCCGGACTTTGCGCGGCGCGTGAGCGCCGCCCTGGTGGCCGCTCCGGCCGCTTCCGGGGTGCGCAGCGCGCTGCGCAGTGCGGCTCTGGGCTCGGCAATCGCCGCCAGTGTGGCGGGGGTGGCCATATGGGTGCTGCGTAACGATCTGCCGGTGCAGGAGCGGGTGATGAGCGTGTCCGCGCCGGTGGTGGCGCATGCCGCCTCGCTGGCCAGTCCGCTGCAGGCGATTGCCGGTGGCGTGAATTTGCGGGTGACCAATCCGGCCGAAGCCAATTCCAGCCATGAAATGTTCAGCTATGTGGTTCCGCCGCTGAGCAGTGAGCGAAGCGGCGCCGTGCCGGCGGCGCTGGCGGACTACGTGGTAGCGCATAGTGAAGTGCCCACATCGCTGGCGCGCGCCAGCCTGTTGTCGGTGCTGGTCGGCAATCAATCGCTCGAGCCTGCACCGGACAACCTGTTTATCGATGGCAGGCGTTAGCAAAACGGCCCTCGCCGCGTTTGCGGCTGCCGCTGCCGCCCTGGCCGCCAGCCTCTCGGCCGTCGCCGAGGATGCACGAGGTCTGCTGGAACGCATGGAGCGGGTACTCGCGACCCGCAACTACCAGGGCACCTTCGTGCACGAGCACGACGGCCAGACCGAAACCATGAAGATCGTGCACCGCGCGGCCAACGGCGACTTCGCCGAGCGCGTGGTGTCGCTCGACGGTTCGCGCCGCGAGGTCGTGCAGCGCGACGGCGAACTGCGAGCCTATTTTCCCGACCAGCGTGTGGTGTTGGTCGAAGGCGGCCCCAAGGGAGGCCTGTTGCTCTCGGGGCTGGCCGGGCTGGACAGCGCCTCCTCGCAGCTCTATCGGATGAGCGAGGAGATGCCGACCCGCCTCAGCGGTCGGGAAACCCGCGTGATCACCGTGGAACCGCAGGATGACCTGCGCTACGGCTACCGGGTGTGGATCGATGAGGCCAGCGCCATGCCCCTCAAGACCGAATCGCACACGGTGGCCGGAAAGGTGGTCGAGCAGCTGATTTTTACCGAGCTCACGCTCCCCTCGCACATCGCCGATTCGGCGCTGCAGCCGTCCGCGGCCACCCGTCAGTATCGTTTGCTCCGCCATACCGACGCGACCGGGGTGGCCATCAACCAGGGCTCGGTAACCACCTGGGATGCCGCCGAATTGCCGGCGGGGTTTCGGCTGATCGGCCATTCCACCCAGATCCTGGGTGACGGCCAGAAGTCGGTGACCCATCTGGTGTTCAGCGACGGGCTGGCCTCGGTCTCGGTATTCGTGGAACCGCAGTCGCCGCTCCCGGAGGGCAAGGACGCCATCCCGCCCGCCGCGCTGATGAGCAACATGGGCTCCTCGACTGCGATGTCCACCGAAGTCAACGGCCATCGAGTCACGACCATCGGCGAAGTGCCGCCCAACTGCGTTCGCGCCATCACGCGTTCGCTCCGTGTGGGCTTTGCCTCGGGCGCCCGGCCGGCCGGCCGACCCTAGGCGCCCGCCACCCGCACGGGCGCCCTATAGACCATGACCGAACCGAGGCCGCGGCCGCACCTGACCTTGCTCAGCCGTGCCGAGTGCGAACTGTGCGAACGGCTGCTGGCCGAGCTCACGGCGTTGGCGGCACGCGTGCCCCTGCCGCCGGTGGAGCTGGTGGATGTCGATGCCGATCCGCTGCTCGCGCAGCGTTGGGGCCTGAAGGTGCCGGTGCTGCTGCTCGAGGGGACGCGGGTGTGCGGGCCGCATCTTGACGCCCCGGAACTGCTGCGGCTTTTGCGGCTATAATCCGCGCGCTCCGGGCCCCAGGGCCCAAAATTCCCTGCGGGCCGCGGACTGCCACTGAATGCAACGCATACGTAACTTTTCGATCATCGCGCATGTAGATCACGGTAAATCGACGCTCGCCGACCGCCTGATCCAGCTGTGCGGAGGCCTGGAAGAGCGTGAGATGCAGGCGCAGGTGCTCGATTCAATGGACCTGGAGCGCGAGCGGGGCATTACCATCAAGGCGCAGAGCGTGGTGTTGCACTACAGCGCGCACGATGGCGAGCGCTACCAGTTCAACCTGATCGACACCCCCGGGCACGTGGACTTTTCCTACGAGGTCTCGCGCAGCCTCGCGGCCTGCGAAGGCGCGTTGCTGGTGGTGGACGCCTCCCAGGGCGTGGAGGCGCAGAGCGTCGCCAACTGCCACACCGCCGTCGAGCAGGGGCTGACGGTGCTGCCGGTGATCAACAAGATCGACCTGCCGGCCGCCGATCCGGAGCGGGTGCGCAAGGAGATCGAGGAAATCATCGGCATCGAGGCCCATCATGCGGCCCTGGTGAGCGCCAAGACCGGGGCGGGCGTCGCCGAGCTGCTCGAGGAAATCGTGGCGCGCATTCCGCCGCCGCGCGGTGACCCCAAGGCACCCCTCCAGGCGCTGATCATTGACTCCTGGTTCGACAATTACGTGGGCGTGGTCTCGCTGGTGCGCGTCATGAACGGCGTGCTGCGCACCGGCGAGAAGATTCGCGTCATGTCCACCGGGCGCAGCCACTCGATCGACAAGCTCGGGCGTTTCACCCCCAAGTCGGTGGTGATGCGCGAGCTCAGCGCCGGCGAAGTGGGCTTCGTGGTCGCGGGCATCAAGGAGATCGATGGCGCGCCGGTGGGCGATACCATCACCACCGAGCAGCGCCCGGCGCCGGCGCCGCTCCCGGGATTCAAGCAGGTGCAGCCGCGGGTGTTCGCCGGGGTGTTTCCGATCAACTCCGAGGACTACGAGAGTTTTCGCGACGCGCTCGCCAAGCTCAAGCTCAACGATTCCGCGCTTCACTACGAGCCGGAAGTCTCCACCGCGCTGGGGTTCGGCTTTCGCTGCGGATTTCTGGGACTGCTCCACATGGACATCGTCCAGGAGCGCCTCGAGCGTGAGTACCAGCTGGAGCTGATCACCAGCGCACCGACCGTGATCTACGAAGTCGCCTGCAGCGACGGCACGGTGCTGCGCATCGACAGCCCCGGCAAACTCCCCGCGCCCAACCAGGTGGCCGAAATCCGCGAGCCCATCATCACCGCCAACATCCTGGTGCCGCCCGATTACGTGGGCGGCGTGCTGGGCCTGTGCAGCGAGAAGCGCGGCGTGCAGACCAAGTTGCAGTATCTGGGCACGCAGGTGGCGATCCAGTACCAGCTGCCGCTGGCGGAAGTGGTGCTCGATTTCTTCGACCGCCTCAAGTCGGCGAGCCGCGGCTACGCCTCCTTCGACTACGAATTCAGCCACTTTCAGGCGGCCCCGCTGGTCAAGCTGGACGTACTCATCAACGGCGACAAGGTGGACGCGCTGGCCCTCATCGTGCATCGTGATAATTCCTACCAGCGCGGCCGCGAGCTGGTCGACAAGATGCAGGAACTAATTCCACGGCAGATGTTCGAAGTCGCCGTGCAGGCGGCGATCGGCACGCACGTCATTGCGCGCGCCACCGTCAAAGCCCTGCGAAAAAACGTGCTCGCCAAGTGCTACGGTGGCGACATCTCCCGCAAGCGCAAGCTTCTCGAAAAACAGAAGGCGGGCAAGAAGCGCATGAAGCAGGTCGGCTCGGTGGAGATTCCACAGGAAGCCTTCCTGGCCGTGCTGCAGGTTGGCCGCAAATGAAGGACCTCCCATGCTGATGCAAATCACCACCGCCCTGGCCTGGCTGGCCGGCCCCCTGACGCTGCTGGCGCTCGTCGACGATTGGTTCCTGCGCCCGCGTCGGCGGCTGGCCGCGCTCCCGGCGGCGGCCGCGGAGCCGCCGCTGATGCGCGGCGTGTATCTGGCGCTGCCGGTGGTCATCATCGGCACCATCGCACGCCTGCTGATGTCCGAGCAGCTCGATTTCAGTCTGGTGCTGGTGCTGGTGTTGCTGTTCTCGGCACTGGTCTGGGCGCTGGATCGCTACCTGCTGGCGCCGCGGCGCGCACGCGCCGCGCGCCTCGCCGGTGTCGATCCTGGCGCGGTGCCGTTGCCGGTGACGGTCGACTACGCGCGCAGTTTCCTGCCGGTGGCCGCGCTGGTGCTGGGACTGCGCTCGTTCGTGTTCGAGCCGTTCCGCATCCCTTCCGATTCGATGATGCCGACGCTGGAGGAAGGCGACTTCCTGGTGGTGAACAAATACGTCTACGGCCTGCGGCTGCCGGTGCTCAACCGCAAGGTGGTCCAGATCAGCGAACCGCAGCGTGGCGACGTGGTGGTGTTCCGCTACCCGCCTAACCCGGCGGTCAATTACATCAAGCGGGTGGCCGGGCTTCCCGGCGATACCGTGCGGGTCCGCGATGACCAGCTCATCATCAATGGCCAGCCGGTGCCGACCAGCGATGATGGCCGCTACAATGACGGCTGCTACCTGAACATGCGCCTGTCCACGGAGCTGCTGGGCACGCACCGGCACCAGACCCTGTCCTGCCACACCAGCGATTACCTGCAGGCACCCCCGGTCGCATCCTGCAACCGCGAGATCCACCAAAGCTACCAGTGCGATGACGCGGTGCGCGGCCACGAGTCCGACCGCAACGACACCCTGACGGACATGGTGGTGCCGCCCGGCCAGTACTTGATGATCGGTGACAACCGCGACAATAGCCTGGACGGGCGCTTCTGGGGTTATGTCCCCGAAGACCACCTGGTCGGCAGGGCCGCCAGAATCTGGTTAAATCTGCCGCTCGGGCGGTCGGGATGGCCAGACTGGCATCGTATCGGCAAACGTATAGAGTAGGCGCGATTTTCAAGGAGTGCGATCCATGCGCAAGTCTCAACGCGGCGTCACCGTCCTCGGCTGGGTGGTGCTGCTGATCCCGGTGGCGGTGATTGGCTATGCGCTCATACGCATAGCGCCCATTTACCTGAACTACTTCAAGGTGGTGAAGGCACTCGAGCAGACCGCCGCGGAGTCCAAGGGCGAAACGGTCAATCCTGTCGATGTACACAACTCGCTGGAGCGCCGTTTCAACGTCGAGTACATCGACAATCCGGACGCCAAGGATATCGACGTGCACCGCGAGGGTGACCGCTGGGTGGCGACTGCGAAGTATGAGGAAATGGCGCCGCTGTTCGGCAACCTGTCACTGCTCATGGAATTCGACAAGCAGGTAGAGTTGAAGTGACCGGCGCGCGGGCACGCCCGCGCTGGCCGAGCCGAGCGTGGTCCAATGCCTGCCGGTGATTCCCAGGCCAGCGAACCGGCCGCGCAGTGGGTGCGTCGCCAGCTGCAGTACGAGCCGCGCGACAGCGCGCTGTTCGAGCAGGCGCTCAGGCACCGGAGCGCGGCGCGCAACCACAACGAGCGACTCGAGTTCCTGGGCGACGCCGTTCTCAACCTGATCGTCGCGCGCTACCTCTACCAGCAGTACGCCGATGCCGACGAAGGGGCCTTAAGCCGGCTGCGGGCGGCGGTGGTCAGCGGCGAGTCGCTGGCGCGCGTGGCGGCGGCGCTCGAGCTCGGCCCGGCGCTTGCCCTGGGCGCGGGCGAACTGAAGACCGGCGGCTTCCGGCGCGAGTCGATCCTGGCCGACGCCCTCGAGGCGGTGTGCGGCGCGCTGTATCTGGAGGCGGGCATGGACGTGACCCAACAGGTGTTCCTGCGGGTGCTGGCCCCGGCCTTAAACGCCGTGGAAGGCGCGGCGGTGAGCGCCGCGGAGGGACAAAAGGACGCCAAGACGCGCCTGCAGGAGTGGCTGCAGGGGCGGGGATTGCCGCTGCCCCGCTACCAGGTGGTGCAAATCGCCGGCGAGACGCACGCGCAGACCTTCCGCGTGCACTGTGCACTCGAGGGCATCAATAAGAGTGCCGAGGGCGAGGGCCTGAGCCGGCGGCGCGCGGAGCAGGCGGCCGCCCAGCAGCTTCTGGCGCAGCTGGGCGAATGAGCGGCTTTCGCAGCGGCTACGTGGCACTGGTCGGCCGGCCCAACGTCGGCAAGTCGACGCTACTCAACGCCCTGCTCGGCGAGAAGGTGAGCATCGTCACCTCGCGTCCGCAGACCACCCGCCACCGGGTGCTGGGTATCAGCGAGTCGGCGCAAGGACAGATTGCCTTTCTCGATACGCCCGGCATGCACCAGGGCCCGCAGCGCGCCTTGAATCGCGCCATGAATCGCGCGGCCGGGGCCGCGCTCGGTGAGGCCGATGTGGCGGTGTATATCGTCGAGGCGCTGAAATGGACCGACGAGGATGAGATGGCCCTGGAGCGCGTGCTGCAATCGCACCGTCCGGTGATCGCCGTGATCAACAAGGTCGATCGGGCGCGGCCGCGCGAGCGGCTGTTGCCCTACATCGCGCGGCTTGCGGAACGGGCGGAATTCCTGGCGGTGGTGCCGGTCTCGGCGCTGCGCGCCGATAACCTCGAACCGCTCCGCAACGCGATCCTGGCGGCCCTGCCGGAAGGCGAGCGGCTCTATCCGCAGGGACAGCTCACCGACCGGAGCGAGCGTTTCCGCATCGCTGAGCTGATCCGCGAGAAGCTGACGCTCGAGCTGGTCGAAGAACTGCCCTACGGCGTGGCCGTCGAGCTCGAAAGCTACCAGGTCCTGGAGGACGGACGCGTCGAGGTCGGCGCCGTGATCTGGGTCGATCGCGAGGGCCAGAAACCGATCGTCATCGGCGCGGGCGGCGCGCGGCTCAAGCGTATCGGCCGCGCCGCGCGGCTGGAGCTCAACACCCTGTTCGCGCGGCGTTACCACCTCACGCTCTGGGTCAAGGTGCGCGAGAACTGGGCCGATGACGCGCGCGCACTCCACCAGCTGGAGGTCGAATGAACCGCGGCAGTCACCGGGTCGAGTTCACGTGCGGCTACGTGCTGCACCAGCGCCCCTACCGCGACACCAGCCTGATCGTCGAGCTCTACACGCGCGAGCACGGGCGCTTGAGCGCCTTCGCGCGGGCTGCACGTGGGCCGCGCTCGCGCTTTCGCGGCCTGCAGGCGTTCCGGCCGCTGCTGCTTTCCTGGGTGGGTCGCGGCGAAGCGCCGACGCTCACCGGCGCCGAGGGCGAGGGCGCGGCGCCGCCGCCGCTTCCGGCCGAGCGCTTGCTGAGCGGATTTTATCTCAACGAGCTGGTACTGAAGCTCACGGTGGCGCACGACCCGCAGCCCGAACTGTATGCCCACTACGCCGCGACGCTCGAGCGGCTGCGTGCCGGCGAACCGCTCGAAGCGCTGCTGCGCCGCTTTGAAAAACGCCTGCTCGACCTGCTGGGCTATGGGAGCGAACTGACCCGCGAGGCGGGTGGGCGCGCCGTGACGGCCGATGCGTATTATCATTTCCAGGCCGGCACCGGCCTGTTGCCCACGGCCGCCGATGCCGACGCCGTGCAGGGCCATGTGCTGCTGGCGCTGGCCGCTGACGAGCCTTTGCACGGTCCCGACGCGCAGCGCCAGGCGCGGGCGCTGCTGCGGGCGGCGCTGGATCACTGTCTCGATGGTCGTGAGCTGAAGGTGCGCGCGGTGGCGCGCTCGGTCGCCAATATGGAGCGCTCTGGCTGATGGGCATGCAACTTGAACTGGGCGTCAACATCGATCACGTCGCCACGCTTCGTCAGCAGCGCGGGACGCGTTATCCGGATCCCGTGCACGCCGCGCTGATCGCCGAACAGGCGGGGGCCGACAACATCACGCTGCACCTGCGCGAGGACCGCCGGCACATCCAGGAACGCGACGTGCGCGCGTTGCGGGGACTGCTGGCCACGCGCATGAATCTGGAGATGGCCGCCACCGAGTCAATGCTGTCCTTTGCCTGCGAGATGCAGCCTGCCGATTGCTGCCTGGTGCCGGAGCGGCGCGCCGAACTGACCACCGAAGGCGGGCTCGATGTGCGCGCCGGCGCGGCCAAGATTCGTCCCGCCTGCGAGCGGCTGGCGGCGGCGGGGGTGCGCGTCGCGCTGTTCATTGACCCGGATCCCGAGCAGATCGACGCCGCCGCCGAATGCGGCGCGGCGGTCGTCGAGCTGCACACCGGCGAGTACGCCGAGGCGAGCGGCGCGCGCCAGGTGCAGGAACTCGAGCGGCTCCGCCTGGCCGCGCGCCATGGGATCGCCCGGCGGCTCGAGGTGCACGCGGGCCACGGCCTGAACTACCGCAACGTCGGCGCGGTCGCAGCGATCGCGGAAATCACTGAACTGAATATCGGCCACGCGATCATCGCCCAGGCGGTGTTCGAGGGACTGGCCGGGGCGGTCCGCGAAATGCGCGCGCAGATGCAACGCGCGCGCCGATGATTTACGGCATCGGTGTCGACGTGCTGCAGCTCTCGCGCATCGAGCGCTGCTACCAGCGCTTTGGCGCCCGCTTTGTCGAGCGGCTGCTGCTGCCCGCGGAGCGCGCGCAACTCGAGCGCACCCGCCGGCCCGAGCGCTTCCTGGCGATGCGCTTTGCGGCCAAGGAGGCGGTGGTCAAGGCGATGGGCACCGGCTTTGCGCACGGCGTATGGATCCGCGATGTGGGCATCGTGCAGAACTCGTGGGGCAAGCCCGAAGTGGTGTACTCCGCGCGCGGCGAGCGAGTGCGTCGCAAGCTTGGAGTGGGCGAGGGACACGTGACGCTGACCGACGAAGCCGGCCTGATCGTGGCGGTCGCGGTGCTGATGGCAGCGCGCCGGCGAGCTGCGCCCGCGACGCGCAAACCGGCCCGCAAGGCGCTCAAAAAGGCGCGACGCCGATGACCCGGCTGGTGTTTGACATCGAAACCGTGCCCGACGTGGAGCTGGGCCGCCGCGTCCTGGGCATCGAGGGCTTAAGCGATGCGGCGGTGGCCAAGGCCATGTACACCGTGCGTCGCCAGGAAAGCGGCAACGATTTCCTGCCGCTCGAGCAGCACCGGGTGGTGGCGATCTCCTGTGTGCTGCGCAGCCGCGAGCAGCTGCAGGTCTGGTCGCTCGGCGACGAGCAATCGAGCGAGGCGGAGCTGATCGCGCGGTTCTTCGACGGGATCGAGAAATACACGCCCGACCTGGTGTCCTGGAACGGGAGCGGCTTCGATCTGCCGGTGCTCCACTACCGCGCGCTTAAGGCCGGGGTGCAGGCGCCGCGCTATTGGGAAACCGGCGAGGAGGACACGCTCTTCCGCTACAACAACTATCTGAACCGCTACCACTGGCGGCACCTGGACCTCATGGACGTGCTCGCGAGCTTCCAGGTCCGGGCACGCGCCTCGCTCCAGGACGTCGCCCTGCTGCTGGGACTGCCGGGCAAGCTGGGCTTCTCGGGGGCGCAGGTCTGGGACGCGGTGCAGGCGGGTCAGCTCGGCGCGGTGCGCAATTACTGCGAGACCGACGTGCTCAATACCTACCTGGTGCTGCTGCGCTTTGAGCTGTTTCGCGGGCGCCTGGACCAGGACGCCTACCGTCAGGAACTCGAGCGCCTGCGCGCCTGGCTGCGCGCGTCCAGCGCCGCTCATCACCAGCAATTCCTCAAGGCCTGGGAGCCGGACGTTTGAAATCGGCCCGGCCTGCGCTCGTCGAGACCGGCCGCGTCGATTCGCTCAACCATGAGGGCGAGGGCGTGGTGCGCGGCGGCAAGACCGCCTTCGTGAGCGGCGCGCTGCCGGGCGAATCGGTGAGCTTCGTGCGTCGCCGTCACCACCGCCAGCATGACGAAGCGCAGCTGGTGGCGGTGCTGGAGCCGGCCACCGAGCGCGTGGCGCCGCGCTGCCGGCATTTTGGCGTGTGCGGCGGCTGCACGCTGCAGCATCTGGACAGCGCCGCGCAGCTCGCCATCAAGGAGCAGCAGTTGCGCGAGACGCTGAGCCGCGTCGGGCGCGTCGCGCCGCGCACCTGGCTTACACCACTGCAGGGCCCGCAGTGGCAATACCGCAGGCGGGCGCGACTCGGGGCACGCTTTGTGCACGCGCGCGGGCACTCCATGGTCGGGTTCCGCGAACGCTACTCGAGCCGCGTCGCCGAGCTCGAGCGCTGCGAGGTCCTGGCACCGCCGGTCGATGCGCTGATCGGCCCGCTCGGCGCGCTGCTGACGGCGCTGTCGATCCGCGAGCGCGTGCCGCAGGTCGAGGTGGCGATCGCAGAGAACGCCGTGGTGCTGGTGATCCGCGTGCTCGAGGCGCCCACCGAGCAGGACCGCGCGCTGCTCCACGACTTCGAACGCGCGCACGGCGTGCATGTGTTTTTGCAGCCGGGGGGCCTCAGTACCGTACGCCCGATGGGGGAGGTGGCCCCGGCCCTCGAATACACGTTGCCGGACTTCGCGCTGCGGTTGCGCTTTGAGCCGAGCGATTTCATCCAGGTCAACGCCGAACTCAACCGGGCGCTCGTTGCCCGCGTGGTGGAGCTGCTGGAGCTCGATGAACACGCGCAGGTGCTCGACCTGTATTGCGGTCTGGGCAACTTCACCTTGCCGCTCGCGCGGCGCGCGGCCCACGTGGTCGGCGTCGAGGGCGAGGCCGCGCTGGTGAGCCGCGCCCGCGACAATGCCGCGCTCAATGGCCTCGCCAACGTCGAATTCCACAGCGCCAATCTGGCCGGCGCAGATTTTGCCGCCGCGCCGTGGACGCGGCGCCCCTACACCCACGCGCTGCTCGACCCACCCCGGGTGGGCGCCCGCGAGGTCCTGCCGCTGTTGGCGCGGCCCGGGCTCAAGCGCCTCGTGTACGTGTCCTGTCACCCCGGTAGCCTGGCGCGCGATCTGGGATTGCTGGTGCACGAGCAGGGCTTTGAGCTGCTGGCGGCCGGAATCGCCGACATGTTCCCGCAAACCAGCCACGTCGAATCGCTGGCCGTCCTGGCCCCCGCAGGCGCCGCATGAGCACCCGCTGGGCATTACGCTCCCGGCTGAGCGACAATTCACCCGGCGCGACCGTCGGGAGGAGTGCGCAATGACGCTGGGACCGCTGATGGTCGACGTCGCGGGCCAGGAATTGACGCCCGAAGACCGCGAGGTGCTCGCCCACCCACTGGTGGGCAGCGTGATCCTGTTCACGCGCAACTA
The DNA here is from genome assembly GCA_963699955.1 of uncultured Gammaproteobacteria bacterium. GTDB lineage: Bacteria > Pseudomonadota > Gammaproteobacteria > Steroidobacterales > Steroidobacteraceae > FEN-1191. Next base: position 107,886 of record CAVOVV010000007.1, on the reverse strand, counting down.
CGCCGATCCCGAACAACTGCGGCGGCTGGTGGCGCAGATCCATGCGCTGCGCAACCCGCGGCTGCTGGTCGCCACCGATCAGGAGGGTGGGCGCGTGCAGCGGTTCCGGGCCGGGTTTACGGCGCTGCCCCCGCTGCGGCTCATCGGCCACCAGTTTGACCTCGATCGTGCCGCCGGCCTGGAACTGGCGCGCCGCCACGGCTGGCTCATGGCCGCCGAACTCCTCAGCTGCGGGCTCGATCTTTCCTTTGCGCCGTGCGTGGACCTGGACTATGGCCTCTCGGAGGTGATCGGCGATCGTGCCTTCCACAACCGGGGCGCGGTGGTGGGCGAACTGGCCGTGGCCTACATGCACGGCATGCGCGATGCCGGCATGTCGGCCACCGCCAAGCATTTTCCGGGACACGGCGCGGTGGTGGCCGACTCGCACCTGGCGCTGCCGATCGACCGGCGCGAGTTCACCGATTTGAACGAAGAGCTCACGCCCTACCGGCGATTGATCGCCAACGGCCTGCCGGCCGTGATGGTGGCGCACATCCTGTTTCCGAGCATCGATGATAAGCCCGCCAGCCTCTCGCACCGCTGGATCGAGGGGGTGTTGCGCGGCGAGCTGCGCTACAGCGGTGCGGTGTTTGCCGACGATCTGTCGATGGCCGGCGCGGCCAGCTACGGCGACATCGTGGCGCGCGCCGCGCAGGCGCTGGCGGCAGGGTGCGACGTGCTGCCGGTGTGCAACTCTCGCGCCAGCGTGCTGCGCTTGCTCTCCGGCCTGCAGGTCGCCCCGGATCCCGCCTCGCATCTGAGGCAGGCGCGCCTGCGTGCGCACGCGCATCCCGACCGGAGCGAACTCATGGCCTCGAGCCACTGGCGGATGTGCCGCGAAGCGCTCGAACAATGCGCGCAGCCGCCGCCGCTGAGGTTTAACTGACCCATGGAAGAATGGACCGCCCCGGTATTCCGTGCCGTCATCGATGCTGCCCCCGAGGGCATCGTCGTGTGTGCGGCGTCCGGCGTTGATCAGCCCGTGGTCTACGCCAATGCGGCCTTCGAACGCCTGACCGGCTATGAGGCGCGCGAGCTGATCGGCACGGATCTGCGCCGGCTGCAGGGGAGCGACCGCGAGCAGGAAGGCCGCAACCGCTTGCGCCAGGCGTTGACGCAGGGCGCGGCGACCCGCGCGCTGCTGCGCAATTACCGCAAGGACGGGACCCAGTTCTGGAACGAGATCTTTCTCGAGCCGGTGCGCGACGCTGCGGGCACGCTGACGCATTTCGTCGGATTTCATCGCGACGTCGGGGAGCGCGAACGCGCCGCCGGCGCGCAAAGCGCGGTCGGTCTGCCGGTCTGGATGCGCGAAGACCGGCTCACCGGGCTGTACACGCGCAATTACTTCGAAGAGCTGCTGCGCCACGACTGGCAGATCGCGCGCCGCGAGGAACGGCTGCTGACGGTCATGATGTTCGACATCGACGCGCTCGAGGCCTACACCGAGCGCTTCGGCCAGCAGGCCGCCGACACCTGCGTGCGCCGGCTGGCCGGTGTGATCAACGCCTGCTTCCGGCGCGGCTCGGACCTGGTGGCACGCTGGGAGGCCGGCACCCTGATTGCGCTGGCCCGCAGCACCGGGCCCTCCGCCCTGGAAGGCTTCGCCCACATGATCACGCAGCGCGTGATCGATCAGGGCATACACCATCCGCGCGGTGCCGCAGGCAAGTACGTGACCGTGAGCGTGGCGGTCGCGAGCCTCATGCCGACCGTGAGACTCCAGCCCGAGGCGTTGCTGCGCGGCGCCGAGCGCGCCCTGCAGCGTGCGCGCGGCCTGCAGGCCGGGCGCATTGTGCTGGCGGGCGGAAAAGACTTTAGCTAAGCGGAGCGAGCGCCGTGCACCTCGAGGGGTGCGCGGCCGCGCTTCAGCTGCGCGCCGCCGGGCTGACGATGGCGATGACGCCAAACCCGGGATGATCGTAGTAGTTCTTCTCGTTGAACTTCACTTTGCGCAGTTCGCTCAGCGACCAGGTCGGGTTCTCGCCCAGGTGCAAATCGAATCCGAGGTGCAGGAACTGGCCGCGTTCCACAAACACGCTGCCGGTGAGGCCTGGAACCTTGATGCCGAGCTGCTCGAGCGGCACGCCGACGTGCTTGGGCCAGTCGGTGGCGCCCTGCACCCATCCGGCATGCGCGAGCACCTTCCACGTGCCGCTGGAGCGTAGCCTTGCGGCGATACCGCCGAGCTGCATCTGCGCGGGCTCGAGGCTCCGGTACACCGTCGGCGGGCTGGCCGTGTTATCGATCTGGCGATTGAAGCCACGCCCCTCGGCGGGCACGCTCAAGTCCTCGCCGGTGGGTGTGTCCACCGCGCGGAAGATCACCAATTCGACTTGGTAGGCCCCGGTGGCCCCGGTGGCCGCGGCGGTTGCCGCCGGGAGCGGCGTGGGCTGCGTGCTCGCCAGGGCCAGCAGCGCGACGGACGCCGCGCGCACCGGGAAGGAGGATATCTTCATGCGCCTATGTTAGCAGCCTGCCCGCTAAGGGGAGCCGGCCAGCGTCTCGAGCAGGCGTTGCGCGAATTCAAAACGCGCCGGAAGGGCACTTAAGGCCCGGTTGAAACGCAGCTTGAGCGGGCCTTCCATGCGGTAGTCGTGCGCCGGGCGCTGGATCAGCCGGATGACGGCGGCCGCGTCGATGGTGTTTTGCGCCTCAAACATCACGCTCCCTCCCTGGGGCCCGACGTCCAGCCGCCGGATGCCCAGCTCGCGCGCCCGCAGCCGCAGGCCGGCCAGCTGCAACAGGTGCGAGGCCGGTGGCGGGAGCGGGCCGAAGCGGTCAATCAGCTCCCCGGCCATGTCCACGAGCTCGGGCGCGCTGGACGCGGCGATGCGCTGGTAGAGCGCCAAGCGCAGGTGCACGTCGGGCACGTAGTCCTCAGGGAGGAGCGCCGGCACGTGCAGTTCCACTTCGCTGACCGAGGCCAGCGGACGCTCCAGCGCGGGCGTGCGTCCGGCGCGGAACGCGCGTACGGCCTGCTCGAGCATGTCCAGATACATCGTCAGGCCGACCTCGGTGAGCTCGCCGGTCTGGCGCTCGCCGAGGAACTCGCCCGCGCCGCGGATTTCAAGATCGTGCGTGGCCAGCAGGAATCCGGCCCCCAGATCCTCCATGGATTCGATCGCCTCGAGGCGCTTGGCCGCATCGCCGCTCAGCGCGCGCCGCGAGGGCACGATCAGGTACGCGTAGGCGCGGTGGTGGGAACGGCCCACGCGCCCGCGCAGCTGATGGAGCTGCGCCAGGCCGAGGCGGTCGGCGCGGTTGATCAGGATGGTATTGGCGGTGGGTACGTCGATGCCGCTTTCGATGATCGTGGTGCACACCAGCACGTTGAAGCGGCGGTGATAGAAATCGACCATCAGCTGCTCGAGCTCGCGTTCGCGCATCTGCCCGTGTCCGAAGCGCACCTGCGCCTCGGGCACCAGGGCGGCGAAGTCGGCCGCGACCTTCTCGATGCTCTGCACCTCATTGTGGACCAGGTAGATCTGGCCGCCGCGGCGCAATTCGCGCAGCGCCGCATCGCGCAGCATCGGGCCGTGCCACTCGCACACGAAGGTCTTGATGGCCAGCCGTGCGGCCGGAGGCGTGCTGATCAGTGACAGTTCCCGCAAGCCACCGAGCGCCAGGTTGAGGGTGCGCGGTATCGGCGTGGCGGTGAGTGTCAGCACGTGCACCTCCGCCCGCAAGGCCTTGAGCCGCTCCTTGTCGCGCACGCCAAAGCGGTGTTCCTCATCGACGATCAGCAGTCCCAGATTGCGGGCGCGCGCGTCGGCGTGCAGGAGCTTGTGGGTGGCGATGAGAATATCGACCGTGCCGTTCTCAAATCCGCTCAGCACCGAATCCGCCGCCGGGCGGCTGCGGAAGCGCGACAGCGCCTCGATGCGCACCGGCCAGTCGGCGAAACGATCGCGGAAGCTCTGCGCGTGTTGCTCGGCCAGCAGCGTCGTGGGCACCAGCACCACCGTCTGCCGCCCCGACTGGGCCGCGACGAAGGCCGCGCGCATCGCCACCTCGGTCTTGCCAAAGCCCACGTCGCCGCAAATGATGCGGTCCATCGGCGTGGGCTGGGCCAGATCCTGCAGCACGCGGGCGATCGCCTCGGCCTGATCCGGGGTCTCCTCGAACGGGAAGGCGCTGGCGAAGGTCTGGTATTCCAGCTCCCCGGCCTGCAGGACGGGCGCCTGGCGCGCCGCGCGACGCGCGTGCAGGTCGAGCAGTTCCGCGGCCACGTCGCGGACCGCGGCGGCCGCGCGCCGGGCGGCTCGCGCCCACTGCTCGGTGCCCAGTTTGTGGAGCGGCGCGCTCTCGGGGCTGCCGCCGGCGTAGCGATTGACCAGGTGCAGGGCGTGCACCGGCACGTACACCCGATCGCCGTCGCGGTACTCGAGCACCAGGAATTCCCCGAGCTCCCCGCCGATCTTCATGACCTCAAGACCACGGTAGCGTCCGACGCCGTACTCGGCGTGCACCACCGGCGTGCCAGGCTCCAGGCTCTGCAGATTGCGCAGGATGGTGGCCGGATCGGCCGCGCTGCGGCGCCGCCGTCGTTCCTGGCGGGCGCGGGTGCCGAACAGTTCGGTCTCGGCCAGCAGCATCAGGGGCGGTGCGCGCAAGCTGAGGCTCCGCACCTCGGGCGCGACCAGGATGGCGAGTTCGGCGCTGCCCTCCACGAACTGCCGCCAATCGGCCAGCTGGCGCGGCAGGCGGCCGTGCGCGCCGAGCATCTGGCTGATCACTTCGCGCCGCCCCGGCGAATCGGCCGCCAGCAGCACGCGTCCTGCATAGGCTTCGAGAAACTCGAGCAATGGCGCCAGCGGTTCGGTGGCGCGCGCATCGAGCTGGAAATTGCGCGGCCGCACGCTGCTGGCGGCGGTGCCCTCGGGATCGGCGTCCTCCGCTCCGAAGCGCTCGAGGTACACGCGCGCGTGCTGGGCCAGTCGGGACTCGAGTTCGGCGACCGGCACGTACAGTTCCTCGGGCGAGAGCAACGGGCGCTCGATGTCGTGGCGATACTGCTCGTGCCGTGCGCTGATGGCGTCCCAGGCTCCGGCGAGCGCGGCCTCGAGGCCCGGATCGGTGGCGAACACCAGGCCGGCCGGCAGGTAATCGAGCAGGCTCGCGGTCTGCTCGAAGAACAGCGGCAGGTAGAACTCGATGCCCGGCGGGGCCAGCCCTTCGCTGACGCCCCGATAGACACTCAGGCGCGCGACATCGCCGCTAAAGCGCAGCCTGAAGCGGCGGCGGAATTCGCGCACCGCCTCGGCATCGAGCGGCAGTTCCCGCGCCGGCAGCAGCTGCAAGGAATCGATCGCCTCCTGCGAGCGCTGCGTTTCCGGGTCGAAACGGCGCAGCGAGTCGATCTGATCGTCGAGCAGATCGATGCGCACCGGCGAGTCGGTACCCATGGGCCATACGTCGAACAGCGAACCGCGCAGCGCGAACTCGCCCGGCCCGCCGACCTGGCCGACGCTGGCATAACCGGCCGCCACCAGCCGGTGGCGGAACGGTTCAATCGTCAGGGTCGCGCCCCGCTCGAGCGCGAAGCTGCGCGCGCTCACGTAATCCACCGGCGGCAGTCGCGTCAGCAGGCTCTCGGTGGTCAGCAACAATATTCCGCGGCGCAGCTCCGGCAGGCGAGCGAGCGTCGCGAGCCGCTCCGAGACGATGTCCGGGTGCGGCGAGAACTGGTCGTAGGGCAGAATCTCCCAGTCGGGGAGGGTAAGAATCTCGAGCTCCGGGCCGGCAAAGAACCGCAGCTCGGTGGCCAGCCGCTCCAGTTCGCGCGCATCCGTGACCACGCAGCTCCACGGCCGGGAATCGGCCGCGACCGCCTCGGCGAGCGCCAAGGCGCGCGCGCCCGCGTGCAGCGGCGGCCAGTGCAGCTGGGAAGCACCGGGTGCGGGGAGCGTGGGTCGAAGCAGGACGGGCATGCAAAAGGAGGCCGTGCCGGCGGCGGTGAGGCCGGCTTCAGGGCATAGGCGCGGGAGCTTACCGGGCTAGGCGGTGATTACAAAGCCGGCGGGAACGCTCAGGAACCGAAGGCGACGGCGTCGATGACCCGGTCCTTCTCGAAGAACACGCTGAATTTCGCGTAGTCCCAGCGTGTGATCGGCGGGGCGCCGACGGCGTCATGGCGGGTCTGCGGGGCACCGAATTTGGCCTCGACCGCCGCCATGGTCAGGCCACGGGCCGGGCGCTCGACCGCGGTCGGCAGCACCTGGACCTGGTCATCGACCACGATGGTTTCGGCCGTCGCCAGGGGGCCCCAGACGGCCGCCAGCGCCAGCGCAATCTTCAACGTGCCCGTTTTCATGGAGGGCCTCCTCGGATGCCCGCAGCGGCCCGCCTGACCGCATTTGCGACTATAGCACCGGGGTGGGCGCCCACCCCTCGCCCGGGGCGCGCCGTGGCGGGCTTCGGGCCGGGACTGCTCAAAACTGTGATGCCGGTCCGGTTTCGTCGCGGTGGCCGGTGCCGACATGATGTAATGCGCGGCGCATGTTTCAGCCGCTGTCACTGTTTGTGGGTCTGCGCTACGTGCGCGCCCGCCAGCACACTTTCTTCGTATCGTTCATCACCTGGGTGGCGCTCGCCGGCGTCGCCCTCGGCGTGGCCGCGCTGATCGTGGTGCTTTCGGTGATGAACGGCCTCAAGGGCGAACTGCGCGATCGGCTGCTGACCTTGACCGCGCACGCGCGCATCGTCGATGAACGGGCGGCGCAGGATGCCGATGACACCGCCCTGGCCGAGCGCGTGGCCCGGCTCCCGGGGGTAGTCGCGGTGGCGCCGTACATGGACCTGCAGGCGCTGGCCATGCACGGCAGCGACATGCTGCCGGTGACCTTGCGCGGCATCGATCCGGCGCGTGAATCGGCGGTCACCAATCTTGCGCCGCTCCTGGTCTCGGGCTCGCTCGCCTCGCTCCGCGCGGGCAGCAACCGGCTGATCGTCGGCGAGGCGCTGGCCGATCAGCTGGGCGTGGTGGTGGGCGATGCGATCACGCTGCTGGTGCCGATTGCCAGCGCCGACGCGCCGCCCGAGCCGCAGTTGCGGGTGTTCACCATCGCCGGCACGTTTTCGGCGGGCATCCAGGACCACGACTCGAGCCTGGCCCTGGCGACGCTCGCCGACGTACGCGCCTTTGCGCCCAAGGCGGTGGGTGCGAGTGGCCTGCGGGTACGCTTCCGTGACCCGCTCGCGACCCCGCAGTACATGCCGGCGGTGCGCGCGGCGGCCGGCCCGGGCCCGCTGGTGCGCGACTGGACCCAGGATAATGCCAACTACTTTCGCGCGGTGCGCATCGAGAAGACGATGGTGGCGCTGATCCTGCTGCTGATCGTGGGGGTCGCGGCCTTCAACATCGTCGCCATGCTGGTCATGGTGGTCACCGACAAGCGCACCGACATCGCCATCCTGCGCACCTTCGGAGCCGCGCCGCGCACGGTGCTGCGCATTTTCATTACCCAGGGGCTGGTGATCGGCTGGTCGGGCGTGGCGCTCGGGGTGGGCGCGGGCGTGCTGATTGCCCGTAACGTGGGCAGCATTGCACCCTTTCTGGAGCGCCTGTTCGGCTTTCATTTCTTCGACGCGGACGTGTTCTACATCACCGCGCTGCCCTCCGAGCTGCAGGCGCCGGACGTGCTGTGGATCAGCCTGGCCGCTTTGCTGCTGACGCTGGTGGCCACCGTGTATCCGGCGCTGCGCGCCGCGGCGACGCCGCCGGCGGCGGCCTTGCGCTACGAGTAGGCGATGGCGATCCCCTACGAGCTCGTCATCGGTGCCCGCTACCTGCGCTCGACCCAACGGCGCAGCTTCCTGTCGTTCATCTCGCTGGTGTCGATGCTCGGCCTGGCACTGGGCGTCGCGGTGCTGATCGTGGTGCTGTCGGTGATGAACGGGTTCGAGCGCGAGCTGCGCAGCCGCATACTGAGCGTCACCGCGCACGCCACGCTGATGGGGATCGACGGCACGCTCACCGACTGGCGCGCGGCGCAGCGCCTGGCCGAGGCGCACCCGGAGGTGAGTGCGGCCGTGCCCTACGTCGAAGTGCAGGCCATGCTGGTGCACGGCGCGCGCTCGGCGCCGACGCAGCTGCGCGGCGTGCTGCCGGCGCAGGAGCGGCGGGCCGTGAGCCTCGCGCAGCACATCAGCGGCGGCAGCATCGAGCAACTGCAGCCCGGGAGTTTTCGGATCGTGCTGGGCGACGCGCTGGCCGAGTCACTGGGTGTCACGGTGGGCGGCGACGTGGTGCTGATCGCGCCGCGCGGCAGCGTCACGCCGGCCGGATTTACGCCGACCATGCGCCGCTTCAGGGTCAGTGGCCTGTTTCACTCGGGCATGTACGAGTTCGACAGCGCGCTGGCGCTGGCGCCGCTACAGGACACCGCGCGCATCTACCGGCTCGGCGACAAGGTTACCGGGCTGCGGCTGGCGCTGCGCGAGCCGCTGGCTGCGCCGCGCGTGGTGCGCGAGCTGGCGCAGCAGATCGGCGGCGGTTTTTACATCAGCGACTGGACCCGCAATCATGCCAGCTTCTTCCGCTCCATCCAGGTCAGCAAGACGATGATGTTCATGATCCTGATCCTGGTGGTGGCGGTCGCGGCGTTCAACATCGTCGCCACGCTGGTGATGGTGGTCAAGGACAAGCGCCCGGCGATCGCCACTCTGCGAACGCTGGGGGCGCTGCCGCGCAACGTGCTGGCGATATTTACGGTGCAGGGCACACTGATCGGGCTGACCGGCACCGTGGCCGGGGCGCTGCTCGGCTGGCTCATCTCGGCGCACGTGGCCGGACTGGTCGCCGGCATCGAGCGCCTCAGCGGCCAGCAGTTTCTCGACGCGCGCGTCTACTTTATGAGCGAGCTGCCGGCGTACGTGGAATGGCACGACGTGGTTCAGGTGTGTGCGCTGGCGTTTCTGCTGTGCACCGTGGCAACCCTGTATCCTGCGTGGCGCGCCGCGCTCACCCAGCCGGCGGAGGCCCTCAGGCATGATTGACAGTGACAGCGCAGCGGCGGCCATCGTGCTGCAGGCACGCGGCGTGGAGCGCCGCTTCCAGGAGGGCTCGACCACGCTGGAAGTGCTGCGCGGCCTGAATCTCGAGGTGCGCGCCGGCGAGCGGCTCGGCATCATCGGCGCCTCCGGATCGGGCAAGACCACCTTGCTGCAGATTCTGGGAGGACTGGATCGCCCGAATGCCGGGCGCGTGGAAATCGACGGCCGCGACCTGCACGCGCTCTCGGAACCGCGAGCGCGGCACGCTTCGCAACCGCACCATCGGCTTTGTCTACCAGTTTCACCATTTGCTGGCGGAGTTCAGCGCGCTGGAGAATGTGGCCATGCCGCTGCTGGTGCGGCGCATGAGCGCCGCCGACGCCCAGCGGCGCGCCAGCGCGCTGCTGGAGCGCGTCGGCCTGGGCCAACGCCTCAAGCACCGCCCGCACCAGCTCTCGGGCGGCGAGCGGCAGCGCGCGGCCGTGGCGCGGGCGCTGGTCACGGCGCCGCGCCTGGTGCTGGCCGACGAGCCCACCGGGAACCTCGATGGCCGCAACGCCGAACAGGTGTTCGCGCTGATGCTCGAGCTCAATCGCGAGATGGGCACGAGCCTGGTGATCGTCACGCACGACACGCGCCTGGCGGCGCGCATGGACCGCGTGCTCGAGCTGGAAAACGGCGTACTGCGCTAGCGAATCGCTTTGGCGGCGGGCGCGAGCCGACGGCGCGTGCGAAATCTGCGGCGCACCGCCGATCGCCACACCAGCTCCAGTATCCAGCGGCCGAGCAGACCGCAGACCACCGCGCTGATCAGGCAGCCGAGCAGGAAGGGTTTCCACACCGGCCCGAGCCCGTGCTCCAGCCAGCGCCAGCTGAGTTGAAACGCAAAATGATGCGCCGGGCGGCGCAGCAGCAAGGTCCCCAGGCGATACGCGCCGTAGTAGAAGGGCACCATCGTGAAGGGGTTGACCACCCAGGTGCTGGCCAGCACCACCGGCAGATTGATTCGCCAGTACAAGGCCACCAGCACGCCGACAATCATGTGCACCGGCAGCGGTATGAAGGCGATGGCGATGCCGGCGCCGAACGCACCGGTGATGGAATGGCGATTGAGCGACCACAGGAGCGGTTCGGTGATGCGCTCGCCGAACACGCGCAGGTACCAGCGCTGCTTGCGTGCGGTCACCCACTGGGAGAGTTGCTTGACGACTCGACGTGGCATCGGGACCGCACTCTAGCAGCCGCCAGCGAACTCGCGCAGCCGATTTGCGGCGCAATATGCTGAGGCGTGATCCGCCACGCGGTCCGGAGAAAGCCTTAAACCGGCCCGCGCGCTTGAGTATCATGGGCGTTTAGCATCAAGGCGGGGTGGATCAGCCGATGTGGGAAATCGTGCGTGCCGGCGGCTGGATGATGGGTCCCATCATCCTGGCTTCGATCATCGCCGTGGCCATCATCCTCGAGCGCTTGTGGACACTGCAGGACCGGCGCGTGTTGCCCACCGACCTGACGCGGCGGGTCTGGCAACTGATTGAGGCCGATCAGGTGACCGACAAGGTGGTCGCCGCGCTGGCCCAGAATTCGCCGCTCGGCAAAGTGCTGGCGGCCGGGTTGGCCAACCGCCACCGTTCGCGCGAGGCGCTGATGGAGCGGCTCGAGGACACCGGCCGGCACGTGGTGCACGAGCTCGAGCGCTTCCTCAATACCCTGGGCACCATCGCCGGAGTCTCGCCGCTCTTGGGGCTGCTGGGCACGGTGGGTGGCATCATCAAGGCCTTCAACGCCATCAACGCCGGCGGCATGGGCGATCCGCGCCTGCTCTCCGGCGGCATCGCCCAGGCGCTGATCACGACGGCCGCGGGCCTGTGCGTGGCGATCCCTTCGCTGATCGCCTACCGCTATCTGCGCGGCCGCGTCGATCGCATCGTGATTGAAATTGAAAAGGACGCGATTCTGCTGGCGGACGCGCTGGAGACCTCGCGCGCGGCGGCGCGCGCGGACACGCCGTGAACCTCAAGCCGCGTCGCCACGAGGAGCCCGAGATCAACATGGTCTCGCTGATCGACGTGGTGCTGATGATGGTGATCTTCTTCATGCTCTCGGCGCGCTTTAATGGCGAAGGGCGCTTGCGCATCCAGCTGCCGCAGGCCTCGGCGGCGCCCCAGGCCAGCGCCAAGGCCCCGGCCCTGGTGGTCACGGTGACGGCCGGAGGAAGCTACCTCGTCAACAACCGCGAACTGGTCAACTCCAGCCCCGACACCTTGCGCAGCGCCATCGAGAAGGTCGCCTCCCCGCAGCACGACCAGCCGGTCAGCCTCAGGGCCGACGGCCGCGCCACCCACCAGGCGGTGGTGACCGCGATGGACGTGCTCGGCCAGATGGGCTTTGCGCAACTCGACTTCGTCACCACGCGCCAAAGCGGAGCCCGCGCTCCTTGAACCCACCGCCGCCGCGCCTCACCGATGCCGCGGCGGTGTACCGCCGGCTGCTGGGCTACGCGCGTCCGCACTGGCGCATGTTCATGATCGGCGTACTGGGCATGGTGATGTACGCGTCGGTCAGTCCGCTCACCGCCTGGTTCGTCAAGAATTTCCTCAACGCGGCGTTCCTGACCAAGAATCTGCAGATCCTCAGGTATGTGCCGGGCGGCATCATCCTGCTGTTCCTGTTTCGCGGCGTCGGCGACTATCTGGCGAATTTCTTTCCCGGCTGGGTCGGCCGGCAGATGATCATGACGATGCGCGCCGAGCTGTTCGCGAAGTATCTGCAGCTGCCGACCTCCTGGTACGAGCGCGAGTCCTCCGGCCCGATGCTCTCGCGGCTGACCTACAACGCCGAGCTGGTGGCCGACGCCGCCACCAATTCGGTGACGGTGCTGATCCGCGACTCGCTGGCGATCGCCTGGCTGGTCGCTTACCTGTTCTGGCAAAACTGGCGGCTGGCGATCTTCGCGATGATCGCCGCTCCGGCGATCGCGGCGCTGATGCGCAGCGTCAACCGCCGCTTTCGCCGCTACAGCACGCGCATCCAGAACTCGATGGGCGATGTGACGCGCGTCGCCAAGGAAGCCATCGAGGCGCACCGCGTGGTCAAGGTCTTCAACGCCCAGGCTCACCTGCAGCAGGCCTTCCGGGTCGCGAACGAGCGCAATCGTCACAGCAACATGAGACTGGTGGCGGCGCGCGCCGCCAGCAATCCGATCGTGCAGCTGATCGCCTCGGTGGGGCTGGCCGGCGTGCTGTACGTGGCCGACCGCCAGGTGGCCGCCGGCACGATGCAGGTCGGTGACTTTCTGGGCTTCCTCACCGCGTTGCTGCTGGTGACCGAGCCGCTGCGGCGGCTGGTGAGCATCAGCGGCCCGCTGCAGCAGAGCATCGCCGCCAGCGCCAGCTTTTTCGAGGTGCTCGATGCGCCCATCGAGCCCCAAGGGGGAACGCGGAGCCTGAAGCGCGCGCGCGGCGACGTGGAATTCCGGGCGGTCAGCTTCACCTACGATGTCGAGAAGGGCAAGGTGCTGCACGACATCAATCTGCGCGTGGCGGCCGGCGCCACGGTGGCGATCGTGGGACGTTCCGGGAGCGGCAAGTCGACGCTGGTCTCGCTGCTGCCGCGCTTTTACGATCCCGGCGCGGGCAGCGTGCTGATCGACGGCGTGGATATCCGCGAATACCGGCTGCACGACCTGCGCGCGCAGATCAGCCTGGTGAGCCAGGAAGTGGTGCTGTTCAACGATACGATCCGCAGCAACATCGTGTTCGGCGCGGAGAACATCGACGAGCCGGCGATCGCGGCCGCGGCGCAGGCGGCCTACGTCAGCGAGTTTGTGGCCGAGCTGCCGCAGGGCCTGGAGACCGAAGTGGGCGATCGCGGCCTGCTGTTGTCCGGCGGACAGCGCCAGCGCATCGCGATCGCACGCGCCCTGCTGCGCAACAGCCCGATCCTGGTGCTGGATGAGGCGACCTCGTCGCTCGATACCGCCTCCGAACGCCACATTCAGGCGGCGCTCGATCAGCTGGTGCGCAACCGCACCACCTTCGTGATCGCGCATCGCCTCTCGACCATCGAACACGCCGATTTGATCGTGGTGATGCAGGACGGGGCGATCGTCGAGTCCGGCACGCACGAGCAACTGGTGGCCAAATCGCACGTGTATGCGCAGTTGCATCAGCTGCAGTTCAACGTGTGAATCGCGCCCCTTGGGCACGCTGAGCACGCAGCGGGCGGCGCGATGAGCCTCGATATCTGGCTGCAAGAAGTGTGGTACGGGCCGCGCCGCGCGCCGTGGTGGCTGCGCGTGCTCTCGCCCCTGTACGGCGCCGGCATGCGGCTGCGGCGCTCGCTGTACGCGCGCCGCTGGCTGCGCGCCTACCGTGTGGCCGGGCCGGTGATCGTGGTCGGGAACCTCACGGTCGGGGGCACCGGCAAGACGCCTTTCGTCATCTGGCTGGTCGAGCGGCTGCGTGAGCTGGGTCTGCAAGCGGCGGTGGTGACGCGCGGCTACGGGCGCAGCCACAGCCGGCGTGTGACCAACGACATCCTGCGCGTCGACGCCAGCTGCCGCGCCGAGGACGTGGGCGATGAGGCCTTGCTGATCAGCCGGCGCGCCGAGTGCCCCGTGTACGTGTGCCGCGACCGGGTCCGGGCGGCGCAGGCAGCGCTCGCCGACGGCGCGCGGGTCGTGATCGCCGATGATGGCCTGCAGCACGCGCGCCTGGCGCGCGATGCCGAGATCGTGCTCGTCGATGCCATGCGCGGCTGGGGGAACGGCGCCCTGCTGCCCGCCGGCCCGTTGCGCGAGGAGCCGGCGCGCGCCGCGCGCGCCACGGCGCTGGTGCTGACCGGCGCGGGAACGCCCTCGGCCGCGCTGCCGGCCCGCCTCAGCGCGCGCATGCAGCTCGAGGGTGCGGTATTGCGCCCGGTGCGCGGCGCCGGGGATGGACGAGCGCTGGTGGCGATGGCCGGGCAGCGCGTGCACGCGCTCGCCGGGATCGGCAATCCGGCGCGCTTCTTTGCGAGCCTGCGCGCGGCGCGGCTGGAGCTCATCGAGCATCCGTTCCCCGATCACCATCGTTACTCGCCCGCCGAGCTTAAGTTCGAGGACGGACTGGCGCTGATCATGACCGAGAAGGATGCAGTAAAATGCCAGGCGTTCGCGCCCGAGAACTGCTGGTATCTGCCGGTCACCGCCAGTTTTTCAGCAGCCGAGGGGCGGGCACTGTTAGGGAGAATTCTGATGGACGCACGCCTGCTCGACATCCTGGCCTGTCCCGTGTGCAAGGGGCCCTTGCGTCTGGTGCCCGAGCCGGGAGGTCCGGTGCTGGTGTGCCGCGCCGATCGCCTGGCCTATCCGGTGCGCGATGGCATCCCGGTGATGCTCGAGGAGGCGGCGCGCGAGTTGCCCACGACCGACCCGTTGCTGGAGCGCTAGAGTTGTTCAAGGTCGTGATTCCGGCGCGCTACGCCTCGACACGACTGCCCGGCAAACCGCTGCTGGCCCTGGCCGGCCGGCCGATGCTGCAGTGGGTGTACGAGCGGGCCTGCGCCGCGCAGGCCGAGGAGGTGTGGATCGCCACCGACGATGAGCGCATCGCCGAGCGCGCCCGCACCTTTGGCAGCGGCGGCCCGGTGCAGGTGGCGATGACTTCGCTCGCGCATGCCTCCGGGACCGACCGGGTGGCGGAGCTGGCGCGCCATCGGGGCTGGGACGAGCGGCAGATCGTGGTGAACGTGCAGGGCGACGAGCCGCTGCTGCCGCCGCAACTGATCCGCCAGGCGGCACGGCTCCTGGAGCGTTACCCCACGGCCGATATCGCCACGCTCATGAGCCCGGTGGAATCGCTCGCCGATTTTCTCAATCCGCACGTGGTCAAGGTCGTGGCCGACGCCAACCAGCGCGTGCTGTATTTCAGCCGCGCGCCGATTCCCTGGACTCGCGATGGCGCCGATGCCGGGCAGCAGCAGGGCACGCGCTGGCAGGGCGCGCGCCGCCACGTGGGCCTGTATGCCTATCGGGCCGGCGCGCTGCAACGCATGGCCGCGCTGCCGGTCTCCCCGCTCGAGGGCGCCGAAAAACTCGAGCAGCTGCGCGCCCTCGAAGCCGGCTTCGAGATCCGGGTCGCCGAGGCTGAGCAGCCGCCGGGACCCGACGTCAATACCGGCGCTGACCTGGAGCGCGTGGCCGCGCTACTCGTCGCGGCGCGGCTCGGTGTGCCAGCTCTCGGCAGCGGGACCTGACGTCCACACCACCTGGCCGGAGGCGGGACCCGCGGGCGGCGCCGCGCTGCTCTGCGGGCTCGCACTCGGCGTGACGCTCGGGGGTTCCGCGGCGCGCGCGGGCGCGTCGAACAACTGCGCCTGCGCCGTGTTCGGGCGCGCCGGCTGCGTCCAGCTCATGGCCGGCTCTGCTCCTGCGCCGCCGCTGCTCTCGGCGTGATCGGGACTGGGTGCGGGGTTCGGGCCCGCTCCGGGCGTCGGTGCCGGCCCGGCCTGCTGGCCTGAGCGCTCGGCGCCGTCGCGATTGCCGCCGCCACCACCGCCGCGGCGGCGACGACCGCCCCGCCGTGAGCGGCCCGGTCGATCCGGGCGCTCGCCTTCCGCCCGTCGCGGCTCGCCATTGACGTTGTCGGACGGCGGCTCGCGCCGGGGTTCCTCGCGCCTGGGCGGGGGATTGCGCGGCCCGTCCTGGGGCCGGAGCTCGCCCCGCGGCGGCTCGTCGCGGCGCGGTTCGCGCTGCGCCTCGTCGCGTGAGCGCGCTTCGCGGCGCGGCTCATTGCGGTTGCCGTCGTTGCGCCCGCCGTGGCCGCGGTTCCCGTCGCGACGCGCGCCGGAGCGATCGCCGTAGGGTCCACGGCCTGCGCCGCCGCGCCGGTGCGCATGACGGTCGCGCCCGTCGCGGTGCTCGCGTGCTTCGCCGCGGCTGCCCGCGGCGCTCGGGCTCGCCGCTTCCTTGGGCGATTCGGTCCCGGCAAACAGGCGTTTGAGATGGCCCCAGAAGCCGCCGCCATTGGAGACGGGCGCCAGCGCGCGCTCGGGCGCGGCCGGGGCACGTTCCGGGGCCAGCACCACCGGTGCGGCCGTGGCGGGCAAGAAGGTGGCCACGGCGGGCGCTTCGGCCACCGGCTTGTCCCGATCGAGCGTGGGGTCGGCCAGCACCGGTGCGGCCGGCATCTGGTAGCTGACCTGATTGTGCTCGGGCAACGCCGCTTCGTCCTCGCGCACGCGGCGGAACGAATACTCGGGCGTCTGGATGTGGGGGTTGGGCACCAGCACGATGGTGACCCGGGTCTTGTCTTCGGTGTCGCGCAGCCAGTCGCGCTTCTCGTTCATCAGGTAGGTCGCCACGTCCACCGGCACCTGCACGATGATGCGCGAGGTGCGTTCCTTGCGGGCATCCTCGCCGATCAGGCGCAGGATCGAGAGCGCCAGCGATTCCACGCTGCGGATGCTGCCGATGCCGATGCAGCGCGGGCAGACCAGGTGACTGGATTCACCGAGGCTCGGGCGCAGGCGCTGCCGCGACATCTCCAACAGCCCAAAGCGCGACAGTCGGCCGATCTGGATGCGGGCGCGGTCCATGCGCATCGCGTCGCGCAGCCGGTCCTCGACCGCGCGCTGGTTCTTGCCGTCCTCCATGTCGATGAAGTCGATGACGATCAGGCCGCCAATGTCGCGGATTCGCAGCTGGCGGGCGATCTCGTCCGCCGCTTCCAGGTTGGTATTGGTGGCGGTCGCCTCGATGTCCGAGCCGCGCGTCGCGCGCGCCGAGTTGATGTCGATCGACACCAGCGCCTCGGTGTAGTCGATCACCAGGCTCCCGCCCGAGGGCAACTGCACCTTGTGGGCGTAGGCGGACTCGATCTGATTTTCGATCTGATAGCGCGTGAACAGCGGGATGTCGTCGGTGTAGATCTTGAGCTTGCGCTGCGCGTCGGCCGGCATGAAGCGCTGCATGTATTCCTGCGCCTTGTGAAACGCGCCGATGTCGTCCACCAGCACTTCACCGATGTCATCGCCGAGGTAATCGCGCAGCGAGCGGGTCACGGCGTCCCCTTCCTGGTACACCAGGAACGGGGCATTGCGGCCGGTCGCCGCCTGGGCGATCGCGTCCCATTGGGTGCGCAGGTTGTCCAGGTCCCATTGCAGCTCTTCGACCGCGCGACCCACGCCGGCGGTGCGAATGATCGCGCCCATGCCCTCGGGCACGTTCAGCTGGCTCATCACCTCGCGCATCTGATCGCGGTCTTCGCCCTCGATGCGGCGCGAGACCCCGCCGGCGCGCGGGCTGTTGGGCATCAGCACCAGGAAGCGGCCGGCCAGGCTGATAAAGGTGGTGAGCGCCGCACCCTTGGTGCCGCGCTCTTCCTTCTCGACCTGCACCAGCAGTTCCTGGCCCTCGCTGACCAGCTCGCGGATGTTCATGCGCCCGCCCTGGGGCGCATTCTTGAAGTATTCCTTGGAGATTTCCTTCAGCGGCAGAAAGCCATGCCGCGGGGAGCCGTAGTCAACAAAGCAGGCTTCGAGTGACTGCTCTACGCGCGAGATGCGCGCTTTATAGATGTTGGCTTTCTTCTGCTCTTTGGAGGGGATCTCGATCGATAAGTCGTATAACTTCTGGCCGTCAACCAGTGCGACGCGCAACTCTTCCTGCTGAGTTGCATTGATAAGCATTCTCTTCATTTGTCCCTGCTACATTTGCGTGAGGGACCGACCGGACGGCGCCAAACCTGCATGCAGGCGGTGCCGCGGCATCCAGCAGCCAGCGATGGAACCCGAAGATTGATTGTCGGCGCGTGCGGTGGGGCATCGATTTTTTATAACTGCCGCCGTTGAGGGCAGCGCCGGAAAACCTTGAGGTTCGCTGACTCTTGGGGGCGCTCGCCTTCAGGCTCTACCCTAGCGGGGAGCAGCTTTGAGGGGGCGAGGACCGTGTGACCCTAGTCGGTCGAACTCTTGCGATGGCCTCGATATCGAGGACCAACTACTATGCGACCGCTCTTTGGGTCGCGAACTTGCCGCCGCGCGGGGACTTTCAGCTCTGTGGGAGCTTGAGCCCCGCTGCGGGACCCCTACAGTATAGCGGCAGCACGCTTTAGAAACAACGATTTACGCTCACTCCTGGCGAGGTCTATTTCTCTTGGAAAAGCCTAAGGTTGGCCACGGCGCACGTTCCAGCGTGCAGCAGCACGTTGTCGGTGAGGACAGCGCCGGTCAGCGGCTGGACAAGGTGCTGGCCGGCCTCCTGCCGGCGGTACCGCGCACCCGTATTTTCAGGCTGATCCGCAAGGGCGAGGTGCGCGTCAACGGCAAGCGTGCCCGGCCCGAGCAGCGGCTCGCCGCCGGGGAGCGCGTGCGCGTCCCTCCGGTCCACGAGCGCTCGGAGAGTGCGCAAAGCGTGGCCACGGGCGGTGCGGCCCGCGTGCCGCCGGCGCTCATCGCGCGGGTCCTGGCCGCGATCGTCCATGAAGACGAGCGCGTGTTGGTGCTCGACAAGCCCGCGGGCCTGGCGGTGCACGGCGGCAGCGGACTGACCTACGGGGTGATCGAAGCCTTGCGCGCCGCGCGTCCGCGCGAGACGCTCGAACTCGCGCATCGTCTCGATCGCGACACCAGCGGGCTGCTGATGATCGCGCGCAAGCCTGCGGCCCTGCGCATCCTGCACGCGCTGCTGCGCGAAGGCGCCGTGCAAAAGAGTTACCTGGCCCTGGTGGTGGGACGCTGGGAATTGGGCCGCAAGCTCATCGACGCGCCACTCCAGACCGAGGCGCGCGTCAGCGGTGAGCGGACCGTGCGGGTGGGCGAGGGCGGAAAAAGTGCGCGCACGCAATTCAAGCTGGTGCAGCAATTTGGAGCGCTGGCCTCGCTGGTCGAGGCGACGCTGGAGACCGGCCGCACGCATCAGATCCGCGTGCACGCGGCGTACTGCGGACACCCCGTGGCGGGCGATGTGAAATACGGCGCGGCGGCGGCCAATGCGGCGCTGCGCGAGGCCGGCCTGCAGCGCATGTTCCTGCACGCTCACAGCGTGTCACTCGACTGGCCGCAGGGCGGGACGCTCAGCCTGAGCTCACCGCTCCCGGCCGAGCTCAAGGCGGTACTGGACCGGTTGGGCCAAGTTCGCCCCGCCACCACCGTCAGGGCAGGGCGAAGCCGCAGGAGCGCAGGCTCGCGGCGAGCCTGATCAGGGGCAGCCCGACCAGTGCGGTGGGATCCTGCGTCTCAATGCGTTCGCACAGACTGATGCCCAGCGCTTCGCTGCGCAGCGAAGCGGCGCAATCGTAGGGCTGGTCGGCGGCGAGGTAGGCCTCGATTTCAGCGTCGCTTAAGGCCCGAAATCTCACCGTGGTCAGATCGACAAACGTCTCGGTGTGTCCGCGCTGCGCGTGAACGAGTGCCACGGCGCTGAAGAATTGCACGGCGCGCCCCGACTGCGCGCGCAGCTGCGCACGCGCGGCCTCGGGCTGGCCGGGTTTGTCGAGTATCGCGCCCTCGCAGGCGGCCACCTGGTCGGCGCCGATGACGAGCTCTGCGGGATGAGCCTGCGCCACGGCCCGCGCCTTGGCGAGCGCCAGCCGTTCAGCCCGCGGCCGCGGCATTTCGCCGGCGCAGTGCGCTCTCGTCCACGTCGGAACGGACCACGACAAAGGGCACCCGCAGGCGCTCGAGCAGCTGGCGGCGGTAGACCGAGGTGGAGGCGAGGATGAGTCCAGGAGCGGTAGGCAAGCGCGAGATCCCAATCAACGGAGTAGAAACAAGGGGTTAACAGATGCAGGGGCTTTTGACTTGCCGCGTAGGCCTACCTATCATACGCGCCCCATGCCGAACGGCTGGTCCAAGGCGCGCGAACTGGCCAAATTGGCCGAGATGCGTGCGCAGTTTGAGTTCGAAGTTCCGCTGGGCGACCTGCCGGGTATTCCAGAAGAATTTTCGGCCGCCGAGGGGCCCGTGCAGCTGTGGTTGCAGTTCGCGCGCGAGCGGGGCCTGACGGTGGTGCACATCCGGCTGAATGCGGTGTTGCAGCCGCTGTGTCAGCGGTGCCTGAACGTGATGCGGCTGCCGATTGCGGCCGATTCGTGGTTGGCGGCGGTGGCCAGTGACGCCCAGGTCGAGGCCGTGCCGGAGGAGTTCGAGACTTTCCTGGCCCCCGACGGGCACTGCAGCCTGGCGGCGCTCGCCGCAGAAGAGTTGTTGCTGTCGCTGCCGATTGTGGCGCGGCATGGCGAGGGCGAGAAGTGCGAGGTTTCCGGCGCGGGCGCGGATCTCGCCGTCGCGGCCCCGGTGGCGGCCGAGAGGCTCGGATCGGTGGAGGAGACGCAGCGGCCCTTCGCGGAGCTGCGCGCGCTGCTCGAACGTGCTAAAGATTGACGGGTTGGAACGAATTAGTCAGGAGTATTCAGGACATGGCCGTACAGAAAAGCCGCAAGACCCCCTCCAAGCGCGGCATGCACCGCTCGCATGCTGCATTGACGCGCCCGGCGCTGTCGGTCGATTCACAGACCGGTGAGACGCATCTGCGCCACTGCATAACGCCTGATGGGTTTTATCGTGGTCGCCGGGTGATCGAAAAGGCCGGGACTGACGATAAAGGCTAAGCAGGCCCGGTCCAGAATTAACCTCTAGGGAAACCGCGCTCATGCGTTCCCGCATCCTCGGCACCGGCAGCTACCTGCCGGCCGCGGTTCTTACCAACTTTGATCTTGAAAAGCGCATGGATACCAGCGATGCCTGGATCCGTGAGCGCACCGGCATCGAGCGCCGCCATATCGTGGCGCCAGGCGAGACCACGGTGGACATGGCTGAGCATGCGGCGCGTTCCGCGCTGGCCGCTGCCGGCCGCGAGCCCGCGGAAGTCGACCTGATTGTGGTGGGCTCCTGCACTCCTGATCTGCTGTTTCCGAACGCCGGGGTCATGCTGCAGGCGCGGCTTGGAAATTTCGGCACGCCCGCACTCGGCGTCGAGGCGGCCTGCAGCAGCTTCCTGTACGCGCTGTCGATGGCCGATAAATTCATCCGCTCGGGCGAGTCCAAGCTGGCGCTGGTGGTGGGTGCCGATTCGCTCTCGAAGATCACCAACCCCAAGGACCGGGGCACGGCCATCCTGTTTGGCGACGGTGCGGGCGCGGTGGTGCTGGGGCCCGAGGCCGAACCGGGCATCATCTCCACCCATCTGCACGCCGACGGTTCACAGATCGAGTTGCTCCGCTGCACCGGGGGCGTCGCGACCGGCTTTCATCCCGAGGGCGACTACATCACCATGGCCGGCGCGGAAGTGTTCAAGGTGGCCGTGAACATGCTGGCGCGCGCCGTGGAAGAGGCACTTGCGGCCAATGGCCTCACCAAGGATGCGCTCACCTGGCTGGTGCCGCATCAGGCCAATATCCGCATCATCCAGGCGACGGCGCGCCGCATCGGCCTGCCGCTGGAACGCACCATCATCACCGTGGCCGAGCACGGCAACACCTCGAGCGCGTCGGTGCCGCTGGCCCTCGACGTCGGCGTGCGCGACGGGCGCATCAAGCGCGGCGACCTGTTGCTGCTCGAAGCCTTTGGCGGTGGCTTCACCTGGGGATCGGCGCTGGTCCGCTATTAGCGCGCGCCGCGCCCGCGAGGCGAATTGCGCTTCGCGGCTCCGAACAACTCCATTAAGCAGGCCCGCCGCACTCGCGACGCAGCGCGCGCGAAGCCATGGCGATCATCGCGAGCGCTTGCCGGCTCTGGCCGAGCTCGGGCGCGATCACAAAAAAAACGCCGCGATTGCGCGGCGTTTTTTTTCCGGCTTGCGGCCGGAGAACTCAGGCGAAGTAACTTACTTCGAGACTGACTTCTTGAACATGCGATCGATCTTCTCGTTGGTCGCATCGACACCAGACTGAGAAGCCTGAGCGGCGGCCAGGGCCTGGTTGGCCGTGCTCTGAGCAGCAGCGGCAGCCGAGGCGGCGGCGGCGGCGTCAGCGGCAGCCTTGTTGGCTGTGGCCATGGTCTTGTCGTCTTCGGCCTTATTGGCAGCCAGGTCGGTCTGCAGCGCCGCGGTCTGTGACTTCAGCGTGTCCACCTGAGCCTGCAGCGGCTTGAGGTCTACGCAGCCAGCAAGTGCGACGACAGCGGCGGCGGCGGCCAGCTTGACAAATATTGCCTTATTCATTGGATAAATCCCCATTAGAGTTCATGTGTGTGAGTACGAACCGCGCCACGCCGGCACAACATCACTGTCGCGGGAGATCAGCGGAAGCGCCACTTGACCAAATCTGACGCCAATTTGCAAGTGTAAAAGCGCACCTGTCGGCGCATTGCGACAGGCAGATCAGGCCCTTAGGGGCTCCGATCCGGCCGGGGAAATCTGTTGCAGGCGCACGACAACTGTATATAATCACAGCTATGTCAGACCTCACACCGCGCCAGTCCCAGGTCCTGCATCTGATCCGACAAGCCCTCGTCGAGACCGGCATGCCGCCCACCCGCGCCGAGATCGCCGCACAGCTCGGGTTCCGCTCAGCCAACGCCGCCGAGGAGCACCTGCGGGCTCTGGCGCGCAAGGGCTGCGTGGAACTCGTGCCCGGATCATCGCGCGGCATCCGTCTCAAGGACACGCTGCGCGAGCAACTCGGGCTGCCGCTGGTCGGGCGGGTGGCCGCCGGCCGGCCGATTCTCGCCGAAGAGCATATCGTCGATCACCTCAACGTCGATCCGGCGCTGTTCCAGCCTCGGCCTCATTACCTGCTCAAGGTGGTGGGCATGAGCATGAAGGATGCGGGCATCCTCGACGGGGATCTGGTGGCGGTGCACCGCACCGCCGAGGTGCGCAATCGCCAGATTGTCGTGGCGCGGCTCGAAAACGAGGTGACCGTCAAGCGTTACCGTCAACAAGGCACGGTGGTCTGGCTGATGCCCGAGAACGCGGACTTCGAACCGATCCGCGTCGACCTGCAGCACGAGCCGCTGCTCATCGAGGGCGTGGTGGTCGGGGTATTGCGGCGCGGCGCCTAGCGGCCGGCTTTGGACTTGCGGGGGGTGCGGGGCGGCTGGCCGTCACCGATGTCGTAGTCCTCGAAATCGCTGATCAGCTCGGCCGTGTGCTGCTGTTCCATGCGCCGTTCCAGACGTCGCCAGGCCGGCTCCCCGCCCTTGGCCGCGCGCCGCTTGGCGATTTCCATGTCCTTGATGACGCGATCGACATCGAGCCCGTCGTCATCGACGCTCTCGTCGCCCTCGTCATCGGCGTCGAACTCTTCGCTCTCTTGGCTTCCGGTCATGGCGGCATTCCCTTTGGGGTGGGGCAACCGTTCGGAGCGGAAAATAAATCCATCCGGGCGCGGATGCAATGGTGCCGTTTCACATTTCTGTGGTGCCGGTTCACATTTCCGTCATCGAATGAGTGAATTCATCTCGAAAATCGGCAGCAGCATTGCAAACACGATGCCCATGACAAACAGACCCATAAACACGATCAGCAGCGGGCTCAGCAGTCCGGTGAGCGCGGTGACCAGGCCCTCGAGTTCCTGTTCTTGACTGAGGGCGGCGCGCTCGAGCATGCTTTCCAGCTTGCCGCTGGACTCGCCGCTCGAAATCAGGTGGATGGTCATGGGCGGAAACAGCCGGCTGGTCGCCAAGGCGCGGCCGATGGGCGCGCCCTCGCGCACCCGCGCGGTGGCCTCCGACACCGCATCGCGCATCGGCAGGTTGGTGACCACCTCGCCGGAGATCCGCAACGCATCGAGCACGGGCACGGCACTGGCCGTGAGGATGCTCAAGGTGCGCGTAAAGCGCGCGGTGTTGAAGCCGCGCAGCAGTTTGCCCATCAGCGGCAGCCGCAGCAGCCAGCGGTGCACGCGGCGGCGGTTATCCGGGTTCTTCTGCCAGCGCGCGAACAGTACCGCGCCGAGCACGAGGCCGAGCAGGATCCACACGCCGTAATGGCGGATCAGGTCGCTTAAGCTCACCAGCGCGCGGGTCATCAGCGGCAGCTTGGTGCGGCTGTTCTCGAACACCTGCACGACCTTAGGCACGACGTAAGCCAGCAGAATCGAGATGATCGCAAAGCACATCGCGCTCAGCACCAGCGGGTAGAGCATCGCGCCCATCACCTTCTGCTGCAGCGCCTGGCGGCCCTCGCCGTAATCGGCCAGCCGCTCGAGCACCGTGTCCAGATGCCCCGACTGCTCGCCGGCGGCCACCGTGGCGCGGTAGATTTCCGGGAACACGCGCGGAAAATCCGCCAGTCCCGTGGCCAGCGTGTGCCCTTCCATGACCTTGGCGCGCACCCCAAGCAGGATGCTCTGCACGCGCTCGCGTTCGGTCTGCTGCGAGACCGCCAGCAGCGCCTCCTCGAGCGGCAGCGCGGCCCGCACCAGGGTCGCGAGCTGGCGCGTGAGCAGCGAGAGTTCGGCAATGCTCACGCGCCGCAGCATGCTGAAGGAACTGGGGGCGCGCTGGACGCGCGATTCCTGGGCGGCGACTTCGGAGACGGTTACCGGCAGGAGTGATTTTTCGCGCAGCAGCGAACGCACCTGGCGCGCGGTGTCCCCCTCCAGGACGCCCTTGTGCGGGCGGCCGGCGCTGTCGAGTGCGGTGTAGGCGAAGGCACCCATGGCGTGCGGCTGCGAAGCGGAGGCGCGCTAATCCTCGCGCGTCACGCGCAGGACTTCTTCAATCGTGGTCACGCCGCGCAGCACCTTGGCCAGACCGTCGTCGCGGATCGAGGGAGTGTTGAGGCGCGCGCGCCGTTCGAGCTCCTGCTCACTGGCGCCGTCGTGGATCATGGTGCGCATCGCATCGTCCACCACGATCAGCTCGTAGATGCCGGTGCGGCCGCGGTAACCGTTGCTGCCGCCCGGGCGGTACAGCGTGGGCGAGGGGTGCTCGCTCGAGAGTCCCAGCAGGCGCCGCTCGTGATCGCCGGCCACGAACGACTGGCGCGAATCGCTGTTGAGCACCCGCACCAGGCGCTGCGCCACCACTCCGATCAGGCTCGAGGAAAGCAGGAACGGCTCGATGCCCATGTCGCGCAGTCGGGTCAGCGCGCCCGCGGCGGTGTTGGTGTGCAGCGTCGAGAGCACCAGGTGGCCGGTGAGCGAGGCCTGCACGGCGATCTGCGCGGTCTCGAGGTCGCGGATCTCGCCCACCATCACCACGTCCGGGTCCTGGCGCAGGATCGCGCGCAGCCCGCGCGCGAAGGTCATCTCCACCTTGGTGTTGACCTGAGTCTGGCCGATGCCGTCGATGTAATACTCGATCGGGTCTTCGACCGTCATGATGTTGCGGGTGTTGTCGTTAAGGCGCTCGAGCGCTGCATACAGCGTGGTGGTCTTGCCCGATCCGGTAGGTCCGGTCACCAGCAGGATGCCGTGCGGCTTATGGATCAACTCATCGATCAGTGACTGGGTCGGTCCGTCCATGCCCAACGAACCCAGTTCAAGCCGGCCGGCCTGTTTGTCCAGCAGTCGCAGCACCACCCGCTCGCCGTGCCCGGAAGGGATGGTCGAGACGCGCACGTCCACCGAGCGCCCGGCCACCTTGAGGCTGATGCGTCCGTCCTGCGGCAGGCGTTTCTCGGCGATGTCGAGGCGCGACATGACCTTGATGCGCGAGACCACCATCGGGGCCACCGCGCGCTTGGACTGCAGCACCTCGCGCAGCACGCCGTCAACGCGGAAGCGCACCACCAGGCGATTCTCGAACGGCTCGATGTGCACGTCCGAGGCGTTTTCACGCACCGCTTGCGTGAGCACGGCGTTGATCAGGCGAATGATCGGTGCGTCGTCGTTGCTCTCGAGCAGGTCGGCCTGCTCGGGCAGCTCCTGCACCAGGTGCGCCAGATCCGCGCCGCCCTCCAGCCCCTCGACCGCCTGCATCGATTCATTGCCGGCCTCGTAGGTCTTCTGCAGCAGGGCGTCGAACTCTTCGGGTGCGATGGGCGTGTAGCTCAGGGGCACGCGCAACAGCCGGCGCACCTCGGCGATGGCCGTGGGCGCCGCCGCCGGGCGGTACAGGCATTCCGCCGAGCCGTCGGCCTGTGCGCGTACCAGCAGCCCGTGGCGGCGCGCGAACGCAAAGGGCAGACGCAACTGCGCCGGTGCGGCGGCGCCGGAGTCGTTCAACGCGGACTCCCGGAACCGCTCGTGGGTTCCGGCGGGGGCGCGGCCGGCGCGCTGTCGGGCGCGCTGTCGGGCGGACTGCTCGGTGCGGCCGGCGGCGGCGCGGCCGGCGGGGGCGCGGCCGGCGGCGGGGCCGTGGCGGCGCCCGGCGACGTCCTGGGGCCGCCCGGTGCGGGCGCGGCCGCGGCGCCGGGCGAAGTGCCGGCAGGCGCGGGCGGCTGGTTCAACGCCGGGTGATTGAGCTGCGGCATGGGATCAAGTTTCTGAAACGGCGCGAGCGGCAGCACGGCCGAGTCGTGACCGACCCTGCGCTGCTGGTCGCGCACGTATTCGTACTTGGAGTCGGTTTCGAGTGCGGCTTCACGATCATCGTGCAAGATGTGCGGCTGCATGAAGACCATCAGATTGGTCTTGCCCTTGCTGGTGTCGCGCACCTTGAACAATTCACCGATCAGCGGGATGCGGCTCAGCCACGGCACGCGTTGTTCGGAGTTGGTGGCCGTGTCCTCAATCAGCCCGCCGATCACCAGCGTGCCGCCGTCGGGAATCAGTACCGTGGTCTTGACCGTCCGCTTGTTGGTGATCAGATCGACCGCGCCCGCGGAGCTGGGGGCCAGGCTGGAGACCTCGATTTCAATCTTGAGCACCACCGAATTACTTTCGCTGATCTGCGGCGTGACGCTCATGATCGTGCCGACCTGCTCGCGCTGGATGGTCTGGAAGGCGGTCGCCTGACCGGTGTTGGAGGTGTACTGGCCGGTCAGGAACGGCACCTCCTGCGCCACTTCGATCTTGGATTCCTCGTTGTCGCGCATCGTAATGGTCGGCTTGGAGATGATGTTGCTGCGCGCATCGCCCTGCAGCGCGCGCGCGATCGCCGCGAAGTTCACGCCGGTTTGCTCCAGGCGCCCGATCGCCACCGTGGTGCCGGTCACCGGCCCGTTGGCCGGCACCGTGCCGGTTTTGGCGGCGTTGTACAGATCGATCAGCGACGCGCCGCCGATCGGCTCAATGAACCCGCCGACGGCCAGACGGCTGTTGGTGCCATCGACGATCCAGTTGATGCCCAGGTCCGCGGTGTTGTCGGCGGAGATCTCGACGATGATTGCCTGCACCACGACCTGCGCGCGACGGATGTCGAGCTTGTCGATCACGGCGTTGAGCGCGCGCATGGTGCGCTGCGGCGCGGTAATGATCAGGGCGTTGGTGTCCTTGTCGGCCCAGATCGTGCCGGTGCCCCCGGCGAGCGACACCGTGGCGGCGGTGGCGGCATTGGTGGGCGCGACCACGCGCGTGACGGTGGCGTTATTGGCCGGATTGTTCATGCCGCCGCCGCCGCCGCCCCCGCCCCCGCCCCCGCTGCTGCCGTTGCCCGAAATCTGTTCCTTGAGCTTGGAGGCCAGGTCCTCGGCGCGGGCGTAATTGAGGTAGCGCACCAGCGTCTCGCCGCCGGTGTCGAGCGGGGTGTCGAGGTTGGCGATCAGCGCGCGAATCCTCAGGCGCATCGCCGGATCGCCGCTGATCAGCACGCTGTTGGAGCGGTCGTCGGCGACCATGTGGAGGTTCGGACCGCCCGCATCGCCCCCCTGGGCCACCAGCGAGGAGAGCACGCGTACCGTGTCGGCGGCCGTGGCGCTCTGCAGCGGCACCACGTCGATGTCGGTACCACCGCTCTGATCGATGCGCGCCACGATGCGCATCATGCGACTGACGTTCGAGGCGCGATCGGAGATGATCAGCATGTTGGCGCCGGTGACCGCCGAGAGCTGGGCGTTCTGCGGCATCAGCGGTCGCAGCACCGGCACCAGTTGCGCGGCGCTGACGTTGGACACCGCAATGACCTGGGTGACCACGTCATCCGAGGTGGAGCTGATGTGGTTGGGCAGGTCGCTGCCCGGAATCTGGCGCATGTTGGCGTCGGGCAGCACCTTGATGATGTTGCCGGCGGGCACCGCGATGAAGCCGTGCACCTGCAGCACCGACAGGAAGCCCTGGTAGAACTGCTCGGGCGTGAGCGCGGTGCTGGCGCCCGAAAGCCACGTGACCTGCGCCCGCACCCTCGGGTCGATGATGAAATTCTTGCCGGTCGCCGCGCTCACCGCTTCGATGAGCTGGGTGATGTCGGCGTCCTTGAAATTCGGGGTGATGCGCGGGCCCTTCTGCTGTGCTCCGGCCGTGGTTGCCAGCAGCAGCACGGCGCCGAGCGCGCACAGCGCGCCGGCACGACTACAGACGACAGAGGCGGGCGGCATTTTCATTAGGCAGATTCGCTTCTATTGATCGCTGGACGCATTCTCGGCCGGGTCCTCGACGGGTGGCGCCTCGCTGTCGTCGGGTTCCGCCACCACGGGCGGGGCGGCGTTGCCGGTGGCTGCGGGAAAGCCCGGCGGCGCGGGCCCGCCCGAGGGTGCTTCGTGGCGCAATTCCGAGGCGGCCACATTCTCGGCGTCGCTGGCCACGGTCTCAAGATTGAGCGTCAGCTCCTGCGTCTGGCCGTTGCGCTGGATGGTCAGGTTGGCGCTGGCGAGCGAGGACAGGGTCTGCAGGATCTCATTGGCGCGCGCCGGATCGTCGAGCGGCGTGCCGTTCACGCCGGTAATCAGATCGCCGGGACGGAGCCCGAGATGAGTAAAGGCACCGACACTGGTGCGTCCGCCCGGATATATGCGGTAGCCCGACAGCTTGGTGCCGACAAACACCGGCTGCGCGCGCACCAGACCCCCGAGCACCGCGGCATTGCCCTGGGCGAGCGTGGCCAGACGCTGGCCCGGGCTGAGCGCGTCGGCCGGCTGCGGGGCCGTGCCGGCCAGCGGGGTCTTGCGCGGCAGGAACAGCGACTCGATCACGCCGCCCCGATCGAGCAGTACGCGGTCGGAATACACCGAGTACAGGCTCACGCCGCCGGGAATCGCGCTGCCCACGGTGTAAAGCTTCGCCGTTCCCGCGTTGGGTCCGATGATCGCCAGGCCGCGCTTCGGATCGGGCACCGCCAGTACTCCTGCCAGGATCAATTGGACGCTAGTTTGCGGCGCGTTGGCGTCATCGACCGTGCTGTGCGTCTCGCCAAACAGATGTGCCGCGGTGATTTCCGACACGCGCAGGGGGTTGGCGGTGGCCTCGGGCGGTCGGGCGGGTCCCACGGGGCCGCTGACCGGGCCGTGCGCACCCCCCGGGGGGGCCAGCCCGCGGTTCTGGTTGGTGACAAAGAAGCCGGCCTGCAGGGCGATCAGCGCCGCCATCAAACCGGCCGCCAGATTCGGGCCGTGCCGGACCAGTGCCGCCTGCAGACCCGCGGGGGTCTTGAGTTCGTCCATCCAGCCCATATCTCCACATGATACGGCTCTGTGCTTGTATCACTCAACTGTCTGTTTTATCGGACTTCTTGGCTGACACGGCGCCTGTGATCCCGGCCACGCTCGCATCGGCCCAACTGGTTCTATAATTATGGTGACATGAACGCGCGCAGCAAAGAACGACCGGAGCAGGGCGTTGCGGTCGCCGAGGCGAGCCCCAAGACCAAGGTGCCGCCGCTGTTTCGCGTGGTCCTGCTCAATGACGATTACACTCCGATGGAGTTCGTGGTGGACGTGCTCG
The DNA here is from genome assembly GCA_963699955.1 of uncultured Gammaproteobacteria bacterium. GTDB lineage: Bacteria > Pseudomonadota > Gammaproteobacteria > Steroidobacterales > Steroidobacteraceae > FEN-1191. Next base: position 78,166 of record CAVOVV010000007.1, on the reverse strand, counting down.
AGCGTTTCTTTGGCATGGCCCGGCACGCGGCCACGCGGATCATGCTGGAGGTCCATACCAAGGGTAAGGGCGACTGCGGCCTCTTTACTCACGAGATCGCCGAGACCAAAGTGGCGCAGGTGACCCAATTCTCGCGCGAGCATCAGCACCCGTTGCTGTGCACGCTCGAACAGGCCTGAATCAACCGGAGCTTTAGCGCACGTGCTGTCCAGCGAACTTGAATTCTGTCTCAACCAGGCGTTCCGCGAGGCGCGTACGCGCCGCCACGAATTCCTGACCGTCGAGCAACTGCTCCTGGCGCTGCTCGATGCGCCGAAGGTGCGCGAAGTGCTCAGCGGCTGCGGGGCCACACCCGACGAGCTGGCCGGCGAGTTGCGCGCCCATATCGAGGCCAATACCCCGCTGATGCGCGAGGGCGAAGAGCGCGAAGTGCAGCCGACGCTCGGTTTTCAGCGCGTCCTGCAACGCGCGGTGTTCCACGTGCAGTCCAGCGGTCGCAAGGAAGTCGGCGTGGTCAACGTGCTGGTGGCGATATTCAGTGAAAAGCAAAGCCACGCGGTGTTCCTGCTCAGCCGCCAGAACATCACCCGCCTGGACGTGGTGCATTTCATTTCCCACGGGCTGGCGCGCGGCACCGATGCCAAGGCCGAAGCCGACGAAGCGGCGACCAGCGAAGGCGAGCGCGACGGCGAGGGCACGCGCGCGCTTGAGAAGTACACCACCAATCTCAATGCGCAGGCGCAGGCCGGGCGCATCGACCCGCTGATCGGGCGCGCGGTGGAGGTCGAGCGCACGATCGAGATCCTGTGCCGGCGCCGCAAGAATAATCCGCTCTATGTGGGCGAGGCGGGCGTGGGCAAGACGGCCATCGCCGAGGGCCTGGCGCGCCTGATCATCGAGGGCAAGGTGCCCGACGTGCTCAGCGACTGCACCCTGTACGCGCTCGATCTGGGCGCGCTGATTGCCGGCACCAAGTACCGCGGCGATTTCGAGAAGCGCCTCAAGGGCGTGATCGGCGAGCTCAAGAAGCAGCCCGGGGCGATCCTGTTCATCGACGAGATCCACACCGTGATTGGTGCCGGAGCCGCCTCGGGCGGGGTCATGGACGCCTCCAATCTCATCAAGCCGGCGCTCACCAGCGGCGAGCTGCGCTGCATCGGCTCGACCACCTATCAGGAATACCGCGGCATCTTCGAAAAGGATCACGCGCTGGCGCGCCGCTTCCAGAAGATCGACGTGACCGAGCCCTCGGTCGCCGAGACCATCGAGATCCTCAACGGTCTGAAGTCGAAGTTCGAGGAACACCACAGCGTCAGCTATGCGCCCGAGGCGCTGCGCGCGGCGGCGGAACTGGCCGACCGGCACATCAACGACCGGCGGCTTCCCGACAAGGCCATCGACGTGGTCGATGAGGCCGGGGCGCGGCTGCGCCTCAAGCCCAGCGCCGAAAGCGTGCAGCGCGTCGAGGTGCGGCACATCGAGGAAGTGGTGGCCCGCATCGCGCGCATTCCGCCCAAGACCGTGTCCTCCTCCGATCGCGACGTGCTGCGCAATCTCGAACGCAATCTCAAGCTGGTGATTTTCGGCCAGGACCTGGCGATCGGCACGCTGGCCTCGGCCATCAAGATGGCGCGTTCCGGCTTGGGCGACCAGCGCCGACCGGTCGGCAGCTTTCTGTTCGCCGGGCCCACCGGCGTGGGCAAGACCGAAGTGACGCGGCAGCTGGCGATCAGCATGGGCGTGGAATTCGTGCGCTTTGACATGTCCGAGTACATGGAGCGCCACACGGTCTCGCGCCTGATCGGCGCGCCGCCGGGCTATGTGGGCTTTGATCAGGGCGGCCTGCTCACCGAGGCGATCGCCAAGCATCCGCACTGCGTGCTGCTGCTCGATGAGATCGAGAAGGCGCACCCGGACGTGTTCAACCTGTTGCTGCAGGTCATGGACCACGGCACGCTGACCGACAACAACGGACGCAAGAGCGATTTCCGCCACGTGATCATCGTGCTGACCACCAACGCCGGCGCCCAGGAAATGAACCGCCCGTCGATCGGCTTCGTGAGCGCCGACAATGCCAGCGACGGCATGGAAGCGGTGCGCCGGCTGTTCTCACCCGAGTTTCGCAACCGCCTCGACGCCATCATCCAGTTTGCGCCGCTCGACGCGCGCACCATCGAGCGCGTGGTCAACAAGCTCCTGGTCGAGGCGGAGATGCAGCTCGAGCAGAAAGGCGTGGCGCTGATCGTCAATGAGGCCGCACGCGCCTGGATCGCCGCCAAGGGCTACGATCCGAAAATGGGCGCGCGTCCCATGGCCCGCGTGATCCAGGAATACGTCAAGCGGCCGCTCGCCGAGGAGCTGTTGTTCGGCAAACTCTCGAACGGCGGACAGGCGCTGGTGACGGTGGCCGCGGACGGCAACGGGCTCGCGATTGAATGTGTGCCGGCGCCGGAGCCGGAAGTCGCCGTCTAGTCGCCGCGCTCAGCGACCGCGGTAGACGATCCGCCCCTTGGTCAGATCGTAGGGGGTCATCTCCACGGTCACCGCGTCCCCGGTCAGGATGCGGATGTAGTTCTTGCGCATCTTTCCCGAGATGTGCGCCGTGACCATGTGACCATTCTTAAGCTGAACGCGAAAGGTGGTGTTGGGCAGGGTCTCAGCGACCTCACCTTCCATCTGAATGGCGTCTTCCTTTGCCATGCCGCTCATTGTTGACCCAAGGGGCGCGAATTCTGCATAAAGCCCGCCCGCATTGCAATTAACCCTGCTGCTCGCCGAGCGCCTGTGCCAACCGGGCCAGGAATTCAGCGCGCGGGATCGCCCGGCTGCCGAGGCTGCGCAGGTGCGCCGAGGGCAGCTGGCAATCGATCATCACCAACTCCCCCTGTAGGCCGTGGCGTACAAGACCGTCCAGGGCCGCCTTCGAGGCGTCGCGTTCCAGGCTGAACATGGACTCCCCGAAATACACGCGGCCGAGCAGTACGCCGTAAACGCCACCCACCAGCTGCCCCGCGCGCCAGATCTCGGCGCTGTGGGCGACGCCCAGCCGGTGCAGCTCGAGATAGGCCGCGTGCATGTCGGGGGTAATCCAGGTGCCCGGGCTGCCCGGGCGCGGTCGCGCGCACCCCGAGAGTACCGCCTCGAAGTCCCGGTCCACCTGATATTCGAAGCCGCGGCTCCGCTGCGCCCGCGCCAGGCTCCTGGAGCGGTGGAATTCCAGCGGAAACAGCACTTCGCGCGGATCGGGCGACCACCAGAGCACCGGCTGGCCCGGCGAATACCAGGGGAAAATGCCGCGCCGGTAGGCGGCCAGGAGCCGTTCGCTGGACAGGTCGCCGCCCGCGGCCAGGAGCCCCGAGGGTTCGCGCAGCGCCCGATCGACCGGAGGGAAGCTCTCGGGCGGATCGCCGGGGGCCAGCCAGGCAATCATGCCTAAGCGCGAAACGGCGTATGGCGGGCGGCGTCGTCGGCGTATTCGGACACCGCCGCGGCTTCGCGCCCGAGGGAGCGGGCGACGGCCAAGCGCAGCTCCCGGTCGGCGAGCCAGTGCGCCGACCAGGTGAAGGTCGGCTCGAACCCGCGCGCCAGTTTGTGCTCGCCCTGCGTGCCGGGTTCGAAACGCTGCAAGCCGTGGCGAATGCAGTACTCGATGCCCTGGTAGTAGCAGGTCTCAAAATGCAGGCTGTGCAGTTCAGCGGCGGCACCCCAGTAGCGTCCGTAGAGCGTATCGCTGGAGCGGAAATACACCGCGGTGGCCACCAGCACTCCCGCACGTCGCGCCAGCACCGCCACGAACGCCTCACCCAGCGCCGCGGCGACGCGCCGGAAGAATTCGAAGTTCAGATAGGGCAGGTGGCCGTGGCGCAGGTAGGTGGCCGCGTGCAGCTCGTCGATGCGCCGCAGCGTTGCCGCGTCCAGCGTCGCGCCGGTCCGGGTCTCGAATTCGATCCCCTGCTCGGCGATGCGCCGACGTTCCCGGCGCGCCTTCTTGCGCTTGTCCGCCGAAAAACTCGCCAGGAAATCCTCGAAGTCCGCGTAACCGCGGTTGTGCCATTGGAAGTGGCAATCGCGCCGCAGGAGCCAGCCGGCCTCCGCGGCGGCCGCGCGCAGCGGCTCGTCGATGAACAGCGCATGCGCCGATGAACGGCCGCGCGCGCGCGCCTCGGATTCGATGGCGGCCAGGGCCGCGAGCCGGTGCTGGGCCGCGCTGGCCGCGCCGGACTCCGCGCACAGCAGGCGCGGTCCGGTGGCCGGTGTAAAGGGAATCGCCAGCAGGAGTTTTGGGTAGTACTCGAGGCCGCGACTCTGCCAGGCGCGCGCCCAGGCGAAATCGAACACAAATTCGCCCCACGAGTGCGCCTTCTCGTACAGCGGCGCCAGCACCAGCGGCTGCGCGCGCGTGCCGATCTGCAGGTGATGGGGACTCCAGCCGGTGGCCGCACCCACGCAGCCCGTGTCCTCGAGGGCGGCCAGGAATTCATAGCGGAGAAAGGGGTAATGGCCCGCGAGTCGGTTCCAGGCCGTGGCGTCCAGTGCCGCCATTCCTGCATGAAAAGTCACCGGCGCAGTCGGCTTCATGCCGCTCCGTCGAGTTGCTCCAGGTAGCGGTCCGCGTCCAGGGCCGCCATGCAGCCGGAACCGGCGGAGGTCACGGCCTGCCGGTAGACGTGATCGGCCACATCGCCCGCGGCAAACACGCCGGGAGCGCTGGTGGCGGTGGCCTCGCCCGCGGTGCCGCTGCGCACCTGCAGGTAGCCCCCGTGCATGTCCAGCTGACCTTCAAACAGGGCGGTGTTGGGCTTGTGCCCGATGGCGATAAACACCCCGGACACCTCCAGGTCGCGCTTTCCGCCGCCTGCCACGGCACGCACGCGCAGCCCGTTCACGCCCTGCTCACTGCCGAGAATTTCCTCGACCGTGTGCTTCCACAGCAGGCTGATGCGGCCCGCGCGCTCGCGTTCGAACAGCCGGTCCTGCAGGATTTTCTCGGCGCGCAGCCGGTCGCGTCGATGCACCAGGGTCACGTGCGCGGCGATGTTCGCCAGATACAGCGCTTCTTCCACGGCCGTGTTGCCGCCGCCGATCACCGCCACGCGCTGGCCGCGGAAGAAGAAGCCATCGCAGGTCGCGCACGCCGACACGCCGCGCCCGCGATAGAGCTCTTCGGAGGGCAGTCCCAGATACTGCGCCGAGGCGCCGGTGGCGATGATCAGCGCATCGCAGGTGTAGGTGCCGCTGTCGCCCACCAGTTCGATCGGGCGTTGCTTGAGCCGCACGGTATGAATCTGGTCGGCCAGCACTTCGGTGGCGAAGCGCTCGGCATGGCGGCGCATGCGGGCCATCAGATCCGGGCCCTGCAGGCCCTCGACGTCGCCGGGCCAATTGTCCACGTCGGTGGTGGTCATGAGCTGGCCGCCCTGTTCCGTGCCGGTGATCAGCAGCGGGTGCCGGTTGGCGCGCGCGGCGTACACCGCGGCGCTGTAGCCCGCGGGGCCCGAGCCGAGAATGATCAGACGACGGTGCATGGCCGCGCTCATGTACAATTTCCCGATGACTTGCAGCGACCCTAAACCGCGGGTCGTTTAAGCCATGGTATGTAACGCGACGCGCGCGGCCAAGTCATAAATTGATAAGGATGGCGTATTGACTAATTCCCCGGCATCGCCTGTGTCGCCGCCGCGTTTCTCGGCCGCGGTGGCCCGTGGGCTGCGCGAAGGCGCGGCGATCAGTTTGGGGGTGATCGCGCTGGTGGTGATCGTGGCGCTGCTGAGTTTCGATCCGAGTGATCCGGGGTTCTCGTCCACCGGCGTGGGGGATGTGATCCACAACCGCGTCGGCAGCACCGGCGCCTTCTTCGCCGACCTGCTGTATTTCCTGTTTGGGCGGCCCGCCTACCTGCTGCCACTGGCTCTTGGCGTCACGGCAGCGCGCATGGCGCGGGTGCGCGCTCCGGCCGAAGCCAGCTCGCGCGCCAATTTTGCGGTGCGCGGGCTCGGTTTTGCCCTGCTGCTGATCAGCAGCTGTTCGCTGACGGCCTTGCACTGGAACCCGGGCGTGCTGCCGGCGGGCGCGGGTGGCGTCGTGGGTACGGCGGTGGGCACGGGACTGTCGAACGGGATGAATCTGCTGGGCGCCACCCTGCTGCTGCTGGCCGCCTGGGCGGCCAGCGCCGCGGTGGCCTTCGGCATCTCGTGGCTCCGTGTCATCGATGGTTTGGGCGCTGCCGTGTGGCGGGGCATCAAGTATCTGCGCGAGCGCCGGCATGTGACACGCGAGGTCAACGACGGGCGCGAGCGCAAGCAGGCGCGGATGGACGCGGGTGAGGCGGAAACCAAGAAACTGCGCGCCCGCCCGCCGCCGCGCATCGAGGCACCGGCTCCGGCGGTGACCAAGAGCGAACGGGCTGAGAAGGAACGCCAGGTGCCGCTGTTTGATCCCCCTGCGGCCGGCGAACTGCCGGCGCTCGGGCTGCTGGATGACCCGGGAGCGCGCGAGGCGTCCTATTCGTCCGAAGCGCTCGAGGCCATGTCACGCCTGGTCGAACTCAAGCTCAAGGACTTCGGCGTCGAGGTGGAGGTCGTGGCCGTGCATCCAGGCCCGGTCATCACCCGATTCGAGATGCGACCCGCGCCCGGCGTCAAGGCCAGTCAGATCACCGCGCTTGCCAAGGATCTGGCGCGCTCGCTCTCGACCACCAGCGTGCGCGTGGTCGAAGTGATCCCGGGAAAATCAGTGATGGGCCTGGAGATCCCGAACGAGAAGCGCGAGGTGGTCACGCTCGGTGAAATCATCAAGAGCAAGGCTTATGACGAGGTCGCCTCACCCCTGGCGCTGGCGCTCGGCAAGGACATCGGCGGTGCGCCGATGGTGGCCGACCTGGCGCGCATGCCGCACCTGCTGATCGCGGGCACCACCGGTTCGGGCAAGTCCGTGGCCCTCAACGCCATGGTGCTCTCGCTGCTGTACAAGAGCACCGCCGAGCACGTGCGCTTGATCATGATCGATCCGAAGATGCTGGAGCTCTCGGTCTACGAGGGTATCCCGCACCTGCTGGCGCCGGTGGTCACGGACATGAAGCAGGCGGCCAACGCATTGCGCTGGTGTGTGGCCGAGATGGAGCGGCGCTATCAGCTCATGTCGGCCTTGGGCGTGCGCAACATTTCCGGCTACAACCGTCATGTCAAAGACGCGACCGCGGCGGGCAAGCCGATCAAGGACCCGATATTGATGATGCGGGCCGCCAACGACCCGTCGATCGACCAGCGGCAGATTCCGGATCTGGGTCCGTTGCCCTTCGTGGTCGTGATCATCGACGAACTCGCCGATCTGATGATGATGGTGGGCAAGAAGGTCGAGGAGCTGATCGCGCGACTGGCGCAGAAGGCGCGCGCTTCGGGCATCCATCTGATTCTGGCGACGCAACGGCCCTCGGTCGATGTGATCACCGGTCTGATCAAGGCCAATATTCCGACACGCATCGCCTTTCAGGTTTCGGCGCGCGTGGATTCGCGCACCATCCTCGACCAGATGGGCGCCGAATCGCTCCTCGGCCACGGCGACATGCTGTACCTGCCCCCGGGCACGGCCATTCCGACGCGTGTGCACGGCGCCTTCGTCAGCGATCAGGAAGTGCACCGCGTGGTCGACGCGCTTCGCAAGGGCGCAGCGCCCACCTACATCGACGCGGTGCTGGAGGGCCCCTCGCAACCGCTGGTGGGCATATCGGGCGAGGAGGACGAGGCGGGCGGATCGAACAGCGATCCTGAGCAGGATCCGCTCTACGATGAGGCGGTAAACATCGTGACGCGCGAGCGCAAGCCCTCGATCTCGTACGTGCAGCGGCGTCTCAAGATCGGCTACAACCGCGCGGCGCGCCTGATCGAGGCGATGGAAAGCGCCGGCCTGGTCGGCCCGCTGCAATCGAACGGCGCGCGCGAAGTGCTCGCGCCCCCACCACCGTGAGCGCGCGCCGCGCGCACACGCGCCGAGGAGTGTTGGCGCTGCTCGGCGCGGCGCTCCTGGCGCATGCGCCGGTCGCCACGCGCGCCGACACCAGTACCGCGCTGGATCAGTTCCTCGAGAACCTGCAGAGCCTGCGCGCCAGTTTTTCGCAGGTCGTGGTCGACGCCAAGGGCACCGAGCTCGAGCGCGGGGAGGGCAGCCTGCTGGTGCGCCGGCCGGGGAAATTTCGCTGGGAATACACGCCCGAAGGCGCCGGCCCGCAGTTGCTGGTGGCCGATGGCACGAACCTGTGGTTCTACGACCGCGACCTGCAGCAGGCGACGGTCAAACCTGCCGCCGCCGCACTCACCACCACGCCGGTGATCTTGTTGTCGGGCACCAGCAGCGAGATGCGCGCCGCGTTTACCATCACCGATGAGGGGACGCGCGATGGGCTCGCCTGGGTGCAGGTAATGCCGCGCAGTGCCGCCGCCGAGTTTAGCAGCGCCGAGCTGGGCTTTCGCGGCACGCAGTTGCTGCGCCTGATCATCCACGATCGCCTCAACCAGACGGACACCTTGAATTTTACCCGCAGCGCGCGTGGCGCGCGGATCGAGGACTCGGAATTGCGCTTCACGCCACCAGCCGGTGTGGATGTGATCGGCACTCCGCGAGCGGACGGCGGTCCATGAACGCCCTCGGGCACGCGCGCTTCTGGCACATTGTCGGCGGCGGCCTGGTCGCGATCGTGGTCGTGGCCAGCCTGGTGCCGGCAGGGAGCCTCCCGCACCTGGGCATGACCGACAAACTGGAACACATGATCGCCTACGGCGGGCTGGCACTGTGCTACGGCGGCCTCATCATGCCGCGTCGCTACGTGTATCTTGGTCTGGCGCTGCTGGCGCTTGGCGGCGGCATCGAAATTGCGCAGGGCCTCATGGGGCTGGGTCGCGAGGCGGACTGGCGCGATTTTTACGCCGATGCCCTCGGCACCGCGCTCGGGCTGTCGCTCTGCATGGCGGGCCTACGCCATTGGCCCCGCTGGGTCGAACCATGGCTGACGCGGCGTTAAAGAACTGGCGGCCGCTGCCCGATCGCATGCGCCCGCGTACGCTGGCCGAGTTTGTCGGCCAGCCGCAATTGCTGGCGCCAGGCAAGCCCCTGTACGAGGCGATCGCGGCGCGCGCGCTGCACTCTCTGATCCTGTGGGGGCCGCCGGGCACCGGCAAGACCACGCTGGCGCGATTGATGGCCGGCGCCTCGGATGCGGAATTCATCCCGTTGTCGGCCGTACAGGCCGGGATCAAGGACATCCGCGAAGCGGTGGCGCGGGCGCGCCAGGTGGCGGCGGCGGGCCATGCCACGGTGCTGTTTCTCGACGAAGTGCATCGCTTCAACAAGGCTCAGCAGGACAGCTTTCTGCCTCACGTCGAGGATGGGACGCTGGTGTTTATCGGCGCCACCACGGAAAACCCCTCGTTCGAAATTATCGGCGCGCTGCTGTCGCGCGCGCGGGTGTACGTGCTCAAGGCCCTTGAGGCCGCCGATATCGGCGCGCTGTTGGAGCGCGCGCTGGCGGATCGGGAGCGCGGTCTGGGCGAAAGTGGCCTGAGCATCGAACCCGAGGCGCTGGACCTCCTGGCTCAGGCGGGCGATGGCGACGCACGCCGTGCACTGGGCATGCTGGAACTGGCCAGTGGCCTGGCCGCTGCCGCGGCCACACGCACGATCACGCTGGCGCAGGCGCGCGAGGTGGCCGCCGGCGGTCGGCGACGATTCGACAAGGGGGGCGAGCAGTTCTACGACCAGATCTCGGCGCTGCACAAGGCAGTGCGCGGATCCGACCCGGATGCGGCCTTGTACTGGTATGCGCGCATGCTCGATGGCGGCTGCGATCCGCACTACATCGCGCGCCGGGTGCTGCGCATGGCGAGTGAAGACATCGGGCTGGCCGATCCACGCGCGCTCAGCATCGCGCTCGAGGCCTGGCAGGCCTACGAACGGCTGGGCAGCCCCGAAGGTGAACTCGCGCTCGCCGAAGCGGTGGTCTACATGGCCGTGGCCGCCAAGAGTAATGCGCTGTATACGGGTTTCGACGCCGCGATGGCCGACGTCGAGTGTTACGGCTCGCTCGATGTACCGCTCCCGCTGCGCAATGCGCCGACCAAGCTCATGAAGGAGCTCGGCTATGGCAGCGGCTATCGTTATGCGCACGACGAACCCGGCGCTTTTGCGGCGGGCGAGCGTTATCTGCCGGAAGGAATGCCCGCCCGGCGCTATTATGAGCCGGTGCCGCGCGGGCTTGAAATCCGCATCGGCGAAGCGCTGGCGCGGTTGCGCGAGCGTAATCAGTCGGTCCATTCCGGGACCCCAGCCGAAGGGCAGAAGTGACGCCGCAATGATCGATCCGAAATTGCTCCGCTCGGCCACCGAGGATGTGGCCCGCAATCTGGCACGCCGCGGTTACCGCCTGGACGTCGAGGCGCTCAACGAACTGGAGGCCAAGCGGCGTCACTGGCAACTCGAAAGTGACCGGCTGCGTGCCGAGCGCAACAGCCATGCCAAGGCCATTGGCCACGCCAAGGGGCGTGGCGACGACATTGCTCCGCTCCTGGCGCGCGGCGAGGCGCTGGCGCATGAAGTCGAGGCGACGGACCAGGCGCTCGCGGCGGTGCTCACGGAACTGAGCGACTGGCAGCTCGGCCTCCCCAACCTGCTGCACGCTGCCGTGCCCGATGGGAGCGACGAGAGCGCCAACGTGGTGGTGCGCCAATGGGGCGAGCCGCGCGAACTGGGGTTCGTGCCCCTAGACCATGTGGCGGTCGGCGAGAAGCTTGGCGGACTGGATTTCGAGGCGGCGACCCGTATCTCGGGCGCGCGCTTTGTCGTCATGCGAGGGGCGCTGGCCCACCTGCAGCGCGCTCTCGGGCAATTCATGCTTGATCTGCATACCAGAGTTCACGGATACACCGAGGTGTACGTGCCTTACCTGGTAGCAAGATCAACGCTGGAAGGGACCGGCCAGCTGCCAAAGTTTGAACAGGATTTGTTTGCGCTGCGCGGTGAGCAGGACTTCTTTCTGATTCCTACCTCCGAAGTGTCGCTCGCCAATCTGGTGCGCGAGCAGATTATTGCTGCCGAATCCCTGCCGCTGAAGTTTGTCGCCCACACGCCTTGCTTTCGCTCCGAAGCGGGCGCCGCCGGGCGCGATACGCGCGGCATGATTCGCCAGCATCAGTTCGAAAAGGTCGAACTGGTCCAGATCTCGCGACCGGAAGATTCCTATCGCGCGCTCGATGAGCTGGTCGGTCACGCCGAAGAGGTATTGAGGCAACTCCAGTTGCCGTATCGGGTCGTGGCGCTGTGCGCCGGCGATATTGGCTTTGCCAGTGCCCGCACCTACGATCTCGAAATCTGGCTCCCGGCGCAGGGAAGGTACCGGGAAATCTCGTCCTGCAGCAACTGCGAGGCCTTCCAGGCGCGCCGCATGCAAGCGCGTTGGCGCAACCCGGCGACCGGCAAGCCCGAGCCGCTCCATACGCTCAACGGTTCCGGCGTCGCGGTGGGCCGCGCGTTGGTCGCGATCTTGGAGAATTACCAGAACGCCGACGGTTCGGTGACCGTACCGGAAGTGCTGCGCGCGTACATGGGGGGATTAGAGAGAATTCCCGCGTTGCGCTGAAGGGCGGCGCGGACACGCCGGGAGAGGGCGCTAAATGGTTCGCAGCGTTACCTCAAACAGAAAGTAGCGGAATAACCAGACAAAGAAAAAAAACGACCAGGAGAGCGCAAGCGCGACCACGGCGCTGTACCACGCGGTCGCCGCATAGGTCCGCCGCAGCATGAGGTAGAGGTACGCGGCGAACACCAGCTGCAGCAGCAATGAAACTGTAGCGTCGTTGACCACCTTTTCGGTCGGGAGCCCCAGCGCCGCCAATAGATACATCAGGGGCAGCAGTACTGCCGGCAGCAGAATGCCGATCAGCACCAAGGCGAATGCCCAGAAATGCGTGGCGACCACCAGGTGCTCGGCGAGGTATCTGCGCTTCCGGATGAACAGCAGCCCGAACAACAGCGCGATCACGGGAATCAATACAAACAGCAGTGTCTTGGAGAGCACCGCCGTCTTTTCATCGTAGAGCCGTTCCAGAGCGGGGAAGGTGATGTGTTCGCGCTGCAGCTTCTGCTCGACCTGTTGCGCTGCATAACCAGCGTAGAAATCGTTCCCATGGAGCTGGACGGCCAGCGGCGTTGCAAAGGTATTGAACTGAATGTTCGGTGCGTTGGGATGCGGGATGGCGTGCAGTAGCGTCAGGGATACGAAATAGACAATGCTGACGAACACAAACAAACGCAGTGGGCTCACCAACGGCACACGCCGCCCACGCAGATAGTCCACGGACAACAGGCCGGGGCGCCGTACCAGAAGCCAGGTACTTCGCAACAGCTTGGAATCCAGGTGTGTGAGCGCGTCGACTAACTCTTCAAGGTAGTGGCGCCAGGAGAGGCCATGCGCTGCCGGCCGCTGCTCGCCACATTGGGGGCAGAACGGGTCGCTGATCGCGGTCCCACAGGATGGGCAGGTGAGACCTTGATTCAATTTGGCAGACCTCCCGCCACTCTCAAGATACCATGATTGCCGGAAATCCACGGGGGAGGGAACGGCCCTTCTCATATATATGCCGTGCTGCATGCAGGCACGGTGGAACCGGGACTGCCGGCGGCAGGTGGGCGGGTGGCGTCGGATTCCAGTACAGTTCAGTCCGCGGTGCGGTCGCAAAGGAGAGGTGGCAGAGCGGTTGAATGCACCGGTCTTGAAAACCGGCAGTCCTTCACGGGACTCGTGAGTTCGAATCTCACCCTCTCCGCCAAACTGGACAGCTCCGTTATTGAGCCGTTGCTGGCGGTCGTGACTGTTTGCAATCGGTAAAGTTAAATCAGATCTTGGGCATCGCCGCAGCGTCGCGGGCTTCGGTGAGCAGCTTCCAATCCGGTGCGTACTTGAGCGCGTCATCATACTTGGCAAGCGCCTCTTTGGATTTACCCTGCTTCAGGAGTACATCGCCCCACGCTTTGAGCGGATCAGCCCAGTGAGGACCACGCTGGTTTGCAGCGCTGAGTTTCGCAATTGCGCCTGCCTGATCCCCGTGTTTCGCAAGCGCAATGCCCCAAGAGAAATACGCTGCTGGTAGGTCGGGCGCGAGGGCGACCGCGTCGGCGTAGGCATGCTGCGCACCGGGCCAGTCGCCTCGGCCATCGAGAATGTCGGCGTGGAAGCGATAGCAGTCCACGTAAGTGCCCGCCGTCCTGAGTACAGCGTTGGCCTTATCGGGATGCCCCGCCGCTTCCTCGGCCGGAGCGATCCAGCAAGCGTATCCCGGGTAGTTCGCTGCGACGATGGGATTCACGTAGGCTGCCGCGAAGGCTTCCATTTCGCTCGCGCCGGCAGGCGCATCGCCGGCTTCTGAGGCCAGCCGCCCGCGCACGAAATGGCATAAGTGCACCAATCGTCGGGTCGTTGGGGTCTTCCCTGATCGTCTTGAGTGCGAGATCCGCTGCTTCCGGATCGTGCAGTCGCATTTGGATATCCGCGATGCCCAGGCTGGCCGTCGCAAGTCCAGTACCCGCGCCGCCATTTGCCGCGGCGTCGACCATAACTTCCTTCAAGCCAAGGCCCTAAGTTCCAGGTGAGCACGTCCCAGTTCTGGTAGTTCGTTTCCGGTGCGCGACCTGGACGGCCACCTGCCGCCTGGCGCATCGCCTCACCGGCTTGCCAAGCATGTTCCTCCTCACCCAAGAGCCAGAGGCTGTTCATGACGTTGTTATTGCTGACCAATAGTCTGGCTTCAATTTCAGCGCCGCGCGGTACAATCTTGAGCGATTCCTCGACCGAGCCGCCGGTATTTTGTATGCCGTTGGCCCAGACATTCAGTAGGTAGGGACGATCCTCGGGGCTGGCAGCGCCGAATGCCGTCCGGCAAAACTCGATTGCTTCCTCGTTCCGGCCGGAGTTCTGCAGGTAATAGGCAAAGCGGGCTGGCTGGGATTTGGCATACACGTACTCAGCCGCCAGTGTGATGAGTTTCCGCAGTTCGGTGGCTGAGCCCTCAAAGGTGCTGGCTGGCACTCCGTTGCCGCGCACGGTGAGGGCGAGGCCGCCACCCGAGGTCTCAATGAGATCCCCCTCGATGTGCACATCGTGGCCGTACCGCTCCTTGAGCAGGCGGGAGATCTCGCCTAGGGAAATGCCGGTCTCTGGTACTTCCAGTTTGACCTCGCTCGACCAGCCGCTGGCCTGGTCGAGCTTCTGCACCGTGCTCCGTGTGGCGTCCTGCAGCCGGCTGAGTTCATCGAGCAAGCCGCTGGCGACCACCGCACCATCGATTCCGCGTTCCTCCAGCGGCGGCGGTGCATGAAACGGGTCGACAATGACGCGATGCGAGGTCAGAGCGTCGCGGATTATCATCGCGCCGCCGAGGCCGAATACGCTCGCGACCAGCGCCACAAACAACTGGAAGGCGACCCGCAGACGCATACCAAAAAGGCGAGGCCCCCATTCCCGCTCGAATATCTCGTGTTCGGATTCGACCGTCATGCGCTGGGCCTTCAGCAGTTCCCGCTGTTCCCGGAACAAGGCTACCGTCTCTGCGACGACCTCCGGGTCTTGCTTTTCGGTGTTTGCGGCCACCGCCGCCACTAACCCCTCGGGGCCGACGTCGGCGGAGGTTTGCTTTTCCGGCTCCTCGCTGAGTATCCCGCTGAGCAACCCATCACGCATAACATCTCCTCTAATCATCGGTCGATTACGCTCGCGCCACTGAGCATATCCCGCCCGCGATGCCGTTTGCACGCGAATGGCGACCAGTGCGCCAGCGGCGACCAGTGATTGTCGGTTTTGGCGGGCGAGATATCGCCCATTGGCGGTGCTGCTGGGGGACACGCCGTGCGCTTTCACGTCCCAGGCGTCGAGATTCCAGGAGTTAGTGGGCGTTGGGATAGCAGTCGGTGTTGCGGGACATTTCGGAACCTCCTGAACGGTCGGCTTCCGGGAAGTCTTTGCGACTACGCGCGCGAGCGAAACGTATGCCTTTGTTCAGATGCGTTTTTCTATATCGCGTAGACGCGAGCCACGGGCGAGGACCGCCATCGTGTCACACCTGCCTATACAGCGAGTGCGATTTTCCGAGAATTTCAGCGTTTGGCGCTGAGTTCGTACCGCGGCCATTCAGGTGTTTACGTGCGACTGCGATGCGTGTACGTGCGAGTTCACGGACTGGAAAACCGACAGTCCTTCACGGGACTCGTGAGTTCGAATCTCACCCTCTCCGCCAGCGTGATCGACACTTTGGCTGCTAATGCGCTAGAGTGCCATCCATATTGAACTTGATCTCGGCAATTTGCGTGACGTTTTCGGGATCCGTCGCGTAGAGGGATTTGAGGAATGCCTGATCCCAGCGGCTCAGTCCAGCAGGTTGCGCCGCGCCACTCTCGGTAAACAAGCGCAGGATTGTGGGCGCATCGGCCGGCTTGGCGCTCTCGCGAATCTGCGCCATGCCCACCATGGCGATGTAGTCGGCCAGTTGTCCGACCGTCAGACCCTTGACCAGTCCGGTATCGGCCACCACGATCGCCAAGCTTATTCTTCTCACCGACGCCCAGGTGAGTCTGGACCCCAATACTCCGTGACTGCACGAGGGAAAGGTCATTCCTCCGTCAACTGCGTAGGTGGTTTGGGGTCCCCTCGCGCACGCGGAGGTCGCGTTATACCAGACCCTCACCGGGCGTTGAGTGTTGACAAAGTGATGGATGCCACCGATGCCCCGCTCGTCGTTGAACAGCCGCGGGTTGCGGGCCCACCACTTCTTCAACAGCAGATCGGGCTCCGAGGTCAGGATCACCAGAAAGTTGGGCGAGCACTGTTCCGGCGCCAGCGGCGCGCCGGCGTCGCGCGCCACCTCCGAGAGGCGCGCCAGGACAAATTCTCCCGCTTCACGAGTCATGCCCGCGACCAGCGGGCATATCGGCACCTGCCAACGCGCCAGCGATTCGTCCCGGGCCGAGAGCGTAATCGATGAAACAAACTTACTGATCTGTCGCTCGATCAGTTCCTGTTGCGGCTTAGCGGTAATAGTCACCGTTTCGAGATCGGTCTTGCCGGACTTGGAGGCGGGTGGCTGTAGCGGCACGGCTATCGGCGGCGGGTCAGGCGCGGCGACGCCGAACAGTAACGGCGCAACACCGAGCGCTATCACGTTCCAGTCGCAGGCGCGCCGGCGGGGAGAGTCAAGCGCCGATCGATGCAGCAGGTCCGTGCACTTGGTCATTCTTCGAGCCCTATTTCTCCCGCCGCTGGGGCGGATCGGCCTCGACACACGACCTTACGCGCGTTGCCGCCCAATATTCAAATTAAGGTGGGGCGCGTCGGTGTTCAGCCATCGAGCGGCCAGGAATGCCGGATACTTGGGAAATCGGTGTTGCGGGGCATTGCGGGACCCCTTGATAGGGTGGGGTTCCGACTTTGCGACGACGTGCGTGGGGGCGTGCGCCTCTGCTTTAGGCGCGTTTCCTGTATTGCGCTGACGCGTGCCACGGCCAAAGACGGCCGTCGTGTCACACCTGTGTATACAGTGAGCGTGGGATTCCGAGAATTACAGCGTTTGGACCTGAATTCGCGCCTCGGCGATTCATGTGTTTACGTGCGACTGCGTGCGAATTCACGGACTTGAAAACCGGCAGTCCTTCACGGGACTCGTGAGTTCGAATCTCACCCTCTCCGCCACAAAACAATAAATTACAGCGATCTCGCCCGCTCTTCCGAGTCTCACGTAACTGCTTTGTTACACCTGATGTTGCCTTGGCGATGGCGCAAGCTCTAGGCGAATCAGTCGTGGATTACGTCTTGTAGTTGCTGTAAACCGGAACCGATCGTGTCAATTCGTTGAGCACCTTGGTGCGAAACCCTTATATAGCCGGTCTCTTTCTCATCTGAGGCGCGTTATGTCGTCCGCGCAAATGAACTTGCATAGAACCACCCATAGATAAGCTCCCGGTCGATGGCCAAACTATCGCGTGACTCACCGTCATCCGATGTTTGCCGCCGGTCGAACCATTGGAGGAGGATTTAAAATGATTAGTAGGTTTGCATCCAAGAAAAACGTTGCTTCGATTACGGGGCTGCTTGCTCTTGCGGCATTCGCAAGCACGGCCTTTGGCGCATGCCCAGCGGTCAATGGCATCGCGAATAAGGCGACGTCCGCAATCGTGGCTGCCGGCTACAGCACCGTGACATCAAAGGGCGTATCTACCGTCACCTATACGTTCAGTGGCCTGGATCCGGCGAATACGTCAGTGAACGGCGTGCCAGGATTGATCACGTATTGCATTTACCCGGCCGGAGCGGCTCTGCCGACTGGTCCCATCTTTGCCAATTCGGACGGTAGTTTGGGCTCGTTTCCCGCTGTCGGCGCAAATAATGAGGCTTTCGTCGCATCGAAACCCGCGAAAGCCAGCTTCTCATTTACCCGCGCACACGGGAATCCAAGCAATATCTCGTTTGATGGAGCCCTTTACACGATGGGCACGGCGGCATGGAGTGGAACTGCCCCGCACGTACAAACCATTCTGCTGCATATCAATGATCCGATTGAATGCACCAGACTCTACGGGACAGGCGAAGTCGCCGTGAATACCTGCTGGGTATTCCCGGGTGGCAGCACCAACCCCGGAGAGTGAAGACCGCCTCGTATTTGCCGACTCGTGTTGCGCTGGACGTCAACTCGTTCTAGGTAAAATAGGACCTGATATTGCGCGACGGCCTTGTCCGTACAGGCCTGGCATCTACGCGGTGCGAGCGTTCCACCGTGCCCTTTTTGTAGGTGCGGCCACGTACCAAGTATTCGCCTTGAAATCCGGCAGTCCTTTACCGAACTCGTGAGTTCGAATCTCACCCTCTCCGCCATGGAGCCAAGAAGGAACGCTGGCCACGAAAGCAATACTGCCAATATTTGCTCATCCACCGGGCCTATCGCGCGCTGGCACGCACGGCGGCGGGCGTAAGGCTCAAGTGTGCTTTAAGGAGGCGGGCAGATTTCGCGATTCGGGTCCCACGAGCCAACGGTGGCTGAATCACATTGATTCAGCCACTTATAGCTGGGCGGCGGCGCCTGGTTGATTTGGCGGCGGCCAGAGCGCCACCGGCCCTCAATCCTTAACGGGGTTGATGGGCGCAGGCGGCGTCGTATTGGGAAACGGATTTTGGGTTCACAGAGTTTTGCGGTTGCTGACCCGCATAAACCGTCCCTGCCTTGCCGTTGGGATTAAACGCGGAGCCCGGCGCGCTGGAAGAATTGCCCGGCGTGTTGGGTGCGGTGGCGCTTCCGCAGCTCTGGTTCGGCTGGCCGGTTGTCTTGGCCAGTGGCGCCTTGGTTGTTGCGGTCGCGGCTGGCGTCGACGCTTGCGTATGTGCAGAAGTGGGCGCGGCCATTTGCGACACACCATGCGCCGGGGGGGCGGCGAGGGCGATCGCGGGCAGCACCAGCATTGCGCCAACGGCGGCATAAACAGTATGAAATGTCTTCATGAGCCGGCTCCTTTTTGCGTTGGATCCTGTTTGGTAGTTCCTTGGCCGCACTCGAAGGTTCCACGCAGGATCATTAAGATAACTACAGGTTCTTTGGGCCTTCTGACGTCGCCGGAGGCAGACAGGCCAAAGGCAGCGGATTTCTACACAGGACCAGGGGTGTGGGAGTTTTGTGGGAATCAGCGGTGTGGGGAACTTCAGCCATGGGTGCCCACGGAAAAGTTAATAAAAACTAGGCCTATGATTAGCTACAAACCAGAAAGTCGGCAGTTCGAATCTCATCCTCTCCGCGAGATTAATCACAACTGCTGTCGGCCTGTTGAAGATTGATAAAGAGCCTGGCGGGCATATACTCGCGGCCAAGGCCTCGCGAAACAGCCGCCAGATTTCGTAATGTCAGATCATCGACACCCGGCCTTCTTGGCGCACCGTACCGGCATCGGGATCGCGTTCCTGGTGGTCGTGTCGTGTGGCGGTTCGAGCCCGAAGCCCGATTTCACTCTTGCTGTGAGCCCAACGTCGGTTACGGTCGGTCAGGGCGCGACATCCGAGGCTGTAATGATTGGGGCTTCGGCCTTGAATGGGTTCCAGGGTTCCGTTGCAGTTAGCCTCGCCGGCCTTCCTCCCGGCGCAACAACGCAGCCATCGTTCCCACTGCAGGTCGTCGCTTGTGCGGGTGATCCGAATATGATGGCGGACTGTGCGCAACTTAGTCCGCAATTCACCATTATGACCACGGACGCGACCCCGCTTGGCAGCGTGACGCTGACCCTGCGCGCGAGCAGTGGCTCGCTGGCCCATGAGGCAACGCTCACCCTGGTTACGGACCCGGTGGTGCAGACCTCGCAGCAAGGCACAATGCTCTACCTCGAAAGTCGCGCCAACGGTCATACGGCGCGAATCGGACTAGACACCGCCTGGGGCGGCGCGATCGTCGAAGTGAGCATGGACGGCACAAATTTCGTCAACCGCCACGATACGGGTCGTGAGGTGCAGTCCGCGCTGTACGACGGCGCCGCGTCTTACCCGGATTGGGGGCCGGGAAGCGGGTATGGCTGGGATCCGGTGCTGGCGGGCGATGCCTATGGCCGGCGCAGTGCAGTGCTAATGCATACAGTTTCGCCTGGCTCGCTCTACACGCAGAGCGAACCGTTGCAGTGGTGGCCCGATAACTTCGGCGGCGGCGCGAGCGCGGCCGCCGCGGCGGACATGACCTTCGAACAAACCGTGACTGTCGCCCCGAACGCTCCGCTTGCGTTCAAGGTGCATTACAAACTCATCCACAATGGCTCGGACACGCATTACAACAGTGGTCAGGAATTTCCCGCCGTCTATGTGAATTCGACGTACACGACATTTGCCTATTACGGCGCAGACAGTCCCTGGTCGCACGGTCCCATTTCGACGATACCGACCATCCAGGCCCCTACCAGCCCATTTCCAACCGCGAAGGATGCGCCGGAACTGTGGGGAGCTCTCGTCGACGGCGGAGGACAGGGTTTGGCCGTGTACGTGCCGGGCCAGTACCCGTACGAAAATGCCTGGGGGTTCGCCAATCAATCCGGCTCCGGGCCTCTCGGCAATGCCACGGTGTATATGTTGCCGGCAGTCTATTTCACGGTTGCGCCCGGCGCCGTGATCGAGGGTGATGTTTACCTGGCGCCCGGAGACCTCCTTGCAGCTCGCGACGAGATCTACGCGGTCCACCAATCGCTGGCGCCCGCGGACGTCTCCACCCCATTGGCCAACGTCGAGCAACCCCTTGCCAACGCCACCATCGGCGGTGCCGCCACCGTTTCCGGCTGGTCCTTCGATAATGTCGCCATGGCTGGCGTGAGCGTGTACGTCGATGGCGTCGAGATCGGAAGCGCAACGACGGGCGGCGCACGTCCCGACGTCGCCAGCGCGTACCCGCACGTTGCTCCGCCCGGCTCGGGGTGGTCCTACGTGCTTGATACCACGAAGCTCGCCAATGGCGCGCACTCGCTCACCATCCACGCGACAGACTCCGCAGGTAACACGGCTATAAATGCGCCCGTCGCGGTGACCGTCAGCAATTGATGGTGGACTCGCCGGACTCCCCTCGCTAAGATCACCGGCCGTCACATTTCTGTACACAGTGAGTGCAAAACTCCGGGAATTGCGACGTTTGGACTTGAGCTCGCACCCTGGCCATTCTGATACTTATGTGCGACTGCGATGCCTGTGCGCGCGAGATCACGGACTTGAATTCCGGCAGTCCTTCACGGGGCTCGTGAGTTCGAATCTCACCCGCTTCGCCAAATCAATAATCCAGGTCGACCGTTCCCGTGTGCGCGTGGCTGCGCGCGTAAACGATACCCGTAAACGAGACGATCCCTAGAGGCGCGCAAACACCGCTCGGGATCGAACCACGTTCGCTGAAAGCACGAAAAGATTAACCGGCGTCACCCCCGGGCAATTCGGACTTATCCTTCGACGGCGAAGCCGTCTCAGGGGTTTCGTAATCCTTCCGAGTGACGGGAGTGGAAGAGCGCTTATCCGCATTGGGTACGCTGCCGGGCGTCGTGCGGACTGATTCATAGACCGATTGCCTCGGCTTGTGATATCGACCTTCACCCCATGGTTCGGGGCGTCCGATAGCCTCGTCGGACCTACCTTCACTGTTTCCCATGAGTCACCACAGAGTTGCCACCTACGTATGAAGCCACTTTGTCGGGGAGATCACAATGGCGGCGCTCCCCGATCGGATGTAGGCGATCTCCGCTCTGGACGCAAGCCAGTGCGACCAGAGTCCCGGGACTTTGATGCTACAGGCTCCGCGCCAGCTGGGATGGCAGTGTCCGAGGGACGACTATCTTTTCGGCCGATGCGAGCAACCCTGCATGCCCGCAAGCAAGGCGAGTGCCGGTCGGCGCAACTGCGGCCGGGGAATCAGCGATACGTGGGGCCGGTGAGTTGGTTTATGCTACCGGGTATGTCGCCGCCTTGCTGATTGTGCGAATACCGCTGCAAGTCCGCGACGCTGTCCCTATTGCCCTGAGCGCGAATGATAAGCGCGCTGACCTGCTCGGGCGTCACACAGGTGGTTTCCTCGAGTCTTGTCCCAACCTTCGCCTCTTTACGGCAGTACACCGTCTTGCCGTCGTGTACCCTTGGAGAGTAACCCAGATCGTGCGCAGACTTGGCAGTGGCTGCAGCGGCAGCTGCGGCATCCGGCGAGGGCGCTATCGGGGTAGCAGAGGGCGCGGGGCTGGCGCCGGGCGCCTTCGCCGGCGGCGCACTTAGCGGCGCCACCGCCGGTGTCGCGAATGTCGGCGCACTGGAAGGTGGTGCAGGCTGGGGCTCGGCACTGAAGGCGGGCAGGCTAGGGCCAGCCAGTAGACCGGTCACGACGACGGCCGTTGTTAGCGTCATGGCCGAACCTTTAACGTGCATAAGGCTCTCCTGAAGCTAAGCGTGATAGTAGGCCATTTGGCTCGCCCTTGGCATGTCGGCCGTGCTGTCCCGGTGCCGGACGGCCCGAACCCGCCGGCGTCGCGCACGATCTGGCGCATCTGCTCTTCTTTGAAGCCTAATTTCCTGTCAACTCCATAAATCGTCAAGGGGCCATTCCGGGTTCCCAGGATTTGAGCGACACCGTAAAGCGGGTGCCGAGGCACCCGGAGGCCGTCCAAACGCCCGGGCGATCCATGCCATGGCGCTTGAGAGGGATACACGCGCTTCTGTTATGCACTTACGCGGGTACGCACCAAATACGGCCGAGCCATCAGACTGGAAGATCAGTGTTGCGGAGCATCACGGGACCTCAGGGCAGGTCGGGTTCCGCCGACGGGATGGGACTGCGATTCGTGTACGTGCGAATTTACCGACTTGAAAACCGGCAGTTCTGCACGGGACTCGTAAATTCGAATCTCGCCCTCTCCGCCATTCGCAGAACCACAGTGTCCATATATGCAATGGAGGGAGAGGCGAGCCAACGGCGCAGGAACTGACGCGTCGCGCCGCGGATACTCAAACACCGCGACGCGACGCGAAAGAAGAGCAGTGACTGCTGAGTGATCTAGATCTCAGGGGCCATCAAGGCAGTTCAATGCGCAGAATTTCTCCAAAGGGCGGTCCGAAACCCATGTTGGACACATACAGGGCACCATCGGGGCCAAATGTCATGGCAGTTGGAAAGAATAGGCTGCCGCCCGTGTCGATCACGACCTTTTTCTGGCCGTCAGGCGAGAACCGGACCAGGCGGCCGGTGCTGGGCTCCGGACCCGGGTCAGTCTTTGAATACGAAGTTTCGAGCGCGTACATCTGGCCGCGCGCGTCGAAGGCCAATCCGAGCACCTTGCTCAATCCTCCGGCGACCACCTGAAACTGCCCATTGGGCGTGATTCGGAAGACCTTTTGCTTATTGAGTTGGTCAGGATCAAAGGTGCCGAGATTGCTGACGTAGAACGCACCGTGATAGTCCATCGCCGTGGGCACGATGTGCCCCTGCGACGCCGAGATGTCAAGCACACGCTTAATCGTTCCATCGGTCGTGACCTTTACCAATTCACCATGGTTCGGCTCGACCGCGTACAAATCGCCGCGCACGGCCACCATGCTCCACCACGTTCCGTCGGGCTCGAAGTCCCCCGGATTCGGATTTTTGACTGGATGGCTTTTCTGATACCTACTGAGATTGGCGATCATGTGCCAGGAACCGTTCGGAAACACCCGGACGATTCCATTGGGTATGTGTCGAACCCCATGGGAGCAGCCAGCGCCGGCCAGCAGCGCGTACATCTTGCCGTTAACGAAGGCGATATCCGCGACACCACTGACAAGCGGTGTGGGGATCGGAGCGGTCTGACTCGAAGGCAGCGAAGCGGTCACCGTGGTCCGATGACCCTGGGCATCGACGCGCGAAATTCGTCCACCCGTTTGGCTGCCGAGGTATGGACCCGCTCCCGGTACCTCGGCGCAGCCAACAACGTGATTCACGCCACCGGATCCGCCTTCTGCAACATACAGCCGCCCGTCTGGACCAAATTTCAGACCGCGAGGATTTTCCAGTCCGCTGGCGAACACTGTGACGTTCGCGATTGGGCGAGCCGAGGTTGCAGACGGAGCGGCAAATGCGCCGGATGCTGTAAGTGTCAGCGCCGTGGCGTTCAAGCAGAGAATGGCAATACCTAAGGACTTCGGCGATCGTTTCATTGTGCACCTCTATTAGTGACGATGGCTTTCTTATGCCGCGCGCCGCTATTTACAGGCGCCTGCGTTACGGCGAATGATCAAACACGTTTTGTCTAAAGTCTCGCGGCTAGAATTTCGTGAAGCAACAGTCGCCTGACCGCGACAAGTGATTGGTGCCTCGGATCCTGCTCGTATCCTCGAGGCTCGCTGGCTGCGGGACCCTGTTATGTTAAATTCCAGCCGGCGCATGTCTCCCTAGGGACGCGTAATAGGAGCCAGGCTTGGGGTGCATGCGTAGCGTTCGCACCACGCCCTCCGCTGCGCCAAGGGATCGCCCATCGGCGTATGTGGCGCGCAGTTCGCAAACAACAAAAAACACAACTACACCCGCAGACTGTGACGCCTCGCCTCACCGCAAGCGGCGCGTCCACGGGCGGTTCACGCGGGCTCGCCCGACTTGTCGCAGAGAGCTTGGTCTTTGACCGGCAGGTGGAAATTCGCCACGCGCTGGGCATGTCGCGGCGACTGCAGCGATCGCTATCCTCGGCAAATGATCATTGGTTTCCGCTCTGCATCAGCAAGGGAGCCAGCTCCGCGTGATTCAACGCCTGATTGAGCTGGGGAAGCTTGTCATGCAGGATTTCTTGCGAAGTCTGAATCGGCGCTTCGTGCTTGTTCTTCGTAGGTCTTGAGCAGATCCAGCTGAGTCGCCCGCGGTGCGAAATCGGCACTGCCGGCTACGTCGCCACCGCCGGTGCCCACCTCGGCATTGAGCCAGATGAGATCAAGGTAGGTACCGTACGATTCGACGAAGTACTTGTCGTCGCTGTTGCGCAAGGCTTGCGACACTAAGCGTGATTCGACTCCCTCCAACTGCTTGTCGAAATCCTCGGTCGCTTTGAGCAGCTCATCTTTCTGCTTTTCCTGCGCCTCAGTCAACTCGGCCGCGGGTGCCTTGCTCGGGTGCGTGTCATACTCGTCGTCCTCTTCCGCCAAGGCGGCTTCCGGTTTGTCCTCCTCAGTGGCGGGGCGCAGCATCGCCTCGATGACCTCGATCTGCTTCCTCAGCCATTCAATGCGGTTCACGAGATCCGCTACGTGACTGATGTCGTCACGTATCTGCACCAGGGTTTTCACCGAGGCCTCGATGTCGGCCGGCCGAACCCGGCGCGTGCGGGTCGCTCAAGATGGTGAGTGGCTGGGTGAAGGTCCGCCCATCCACCGTCAGGCGCACGGTATATGCACCGGGCGCCGCAATGGGTCCCACCTCGGCCGGTTCCGACCCCCAGTGCGTGACATGTCTGGAGTCGGTGTCTCGAAAACGCGGCTCGTCCCACACTCGAGGATTGTCGGGAGCCACCGCCCTCATGGCCACGACTCGCGGTGAGTCATAGCGCAAGATCCCATTCGACGCGGTTCAGACCGACGACCAGATCCTCGGGTTCTTCGGGCTTAAGCTTTCGTATCACCGTACCCTGCGGATCAAGGATCTCGAACTGAATCGGATTGTCGGGCACCGATTTGAGCGCGAAATTGAGCATCGCGCTCGGACCGCGCACAAAGCGGTAGGCAGCTCGAGGCTCGAACAAGACGACCGCGGCATCGGCACGGTGCTTGACCATCTGCTCCAAAGGCGTGATGTCGTCCAGAATGTAGAGTCCGCGGCCGTATGTCGACACCACCAGGTCATGGAATGTCGGCTGGACCACAGCCCAGGTGACAGGCGCCGGCGGCAGACCTGTCTTGATTTGGACCCAGTGGCCGCCCTCGTCGAGCGAGTAGAACAGGCCATTACCCGTACCAGCGAACAGCAACCCTGCCGAGTTGGGATCGTCCGTGACGGTGCGAACGTAGGACAATTCGTGCTTGGGAAGATCGCCGCTGATTCGTTTCCAGGTTTTGCCAAAATCCGTGGTCTTGTAGATGAACGGATCGCGATTATCGATAAGGTGCAGATCGATGGCGATGTAAGCGCTGCCGGCATCGAAGCTCGACGGCGCGATGCTGGTGACCGTACCGCCAGCAGGCAGTCCGGGCAGGTGCTGGCTCACATTGGTCCAGTGTGCTGCGCCGTCTTGGGTAAGCCAAATCTGACCATCGTTGGTGCCAGCCCAGATCAGTCCTTGCCGAATTTTGGAAGGCGCGATTGCGAAGACCACCCCGCCGTAAAACTGCCCGAGGTTATCGCCGACAATGCCGCCGGAGGGTGCGAGGTGAGCCTGATTCCCAGTGGACAAGTCCGGACTAACTTCCGACCAGGTTGCACCCGCGTCGCTGGTTCTGAAGATCACCTGGCAGCCGTAGTAGACGCTGTTGTGATCAAAGGGGTCGATAGCAATCGGAGCAGTCCAGTGGCAGCGATACTTTAGCTTGGCGGGCGGTGAGTCGAGCGTGTGCTTCCACGGGCTGACTGAATGCGCCTCCTTGTAGCGGGCATCCCAGCGCGTGACCGAATCGCCATAACAGGTGGACCAAACAACATTGGGATCGGTGGTGTCGGGGATGGTGAAGCCCGACTCGCAGCCTCCCATATGCCGGTCCCAACCCGTTTCGCGGGAATCGAATGGCACGCTCGGGCCGCGCATGTTCCCGTCATCCTGCATATTGCTGTAAAAGTAATACGGAATTTGATTGTCCACGGCCACGTGGTACATCTGCCCAATGGGCAAGTGGACACGGTGGAAGCCGCGCCCATGAACGGTGGTGATGATCAAGCCGGCGTCATCGGTGATCACGAAGCGATCGGAATTGACGGGATCTATCCAGATGTCGTGCGTATCGCCGCCCCACCGGACCTCGTGGAAGTTCTCGCCGCCGTCCAAGGACTGCCAGAAGGAGCTGTTTGCGACCAAAACCTCATTGTCGTTGCTGGACGATACGGCGAGCCGGATGTAATAGCCCGCGCGGCCGATCAGGGCGCGTTGAGAATTGACGCGATTCCACTTCTCGCCACCATCGTCGGAGCGCCATACCGAGCCCTGATCCTTGGTTTGAATAAGCGCATACATGCGTCGCGCATTGGTGGGAGCGATGGCCACATCGATCTTGCCCAGCGGGGATTTTGGCAGCCCGTGCTGTTCGATGTGCGTCCAGGTTTTTCCGCCGTCGTATGAAACGTAGATGCCGCTGCCAGGGCCGCCGCTCAGTTCGCCCCAAGTGTGCATTTCCACCTGCCACATCCCGGCAATCAGCGTGTGCGGATTGTGTGGATCCATGGACAACCCTGAACACCCCGTGTTTTCGTCTACGAACAGCACGCGCTCCCAATGCTGACCGCCATCAATCGTCCGGTATACGCCGCGCTCCTGCTGAGGGCCGGTCAAGCGCCCTAAGACGCAAGCAAACACCACTTCGGGATTGGCGGGGTGCACGATGATCCGCCCGATGCGTCCCGACTGCGGTAGCCCCATGTTGCTCCAGTTCTTGCCGGCGTCGATGGACTTGTAGATGCCATTGCCCATGACGTCGTTGTCACGGATCGCCCACGCCTCGCCTGTGCCGGCCCATACCGTGTTTGGCTCTGATGGAGCGACCGCCAGGGCGCCGATGGCGGCCGCGGGCTGCTTGTCGAAAACAGGTTCCCACCGGTTGCCGCCATCCACCGATTTGAAAATACCGCCCGAAGCAGCGCCCGCATAGTAGGTGCTCGGATCGCCGGCAATGCCGGCCACGGCAGCTATGCGGTTGCCGACCTTAGGCCCCACAAAGCGGAATTTGAACCCGCTCTCGTGATCATCCTCGGGCTCGGCCGCGGTCGCGATCCGAGCAAAAGCCAGCAAGGCCAGGAAACAGTATCTCGATACGGACTTCTTCATCGTCAACCTCATTTAGCTTAAAGTTCCCTTATAGTTACCCGCAGCTAGCCAGCCCCTCTACCATCGTTCGCTTCCGGGTCGCGCCGCAGCATACCGTTCCCGCGGGCAGCCTGCCGGGCGCGTCTGTGGGCCGCGGCCACTTTACTGGACCATTGCAGACTGGAGAAAACGCAGATGCCGCATCGATTCAGAGCCTTGGCGCTTGGGCTACTCGTGGCCGTGAGCACGCTGGCAGCGCGGCCCGCCCCGGCGGCCGTAGTGACGCTGGTGAACGTATCCTATGACGCGACCCGCGAACTGTACGAGGATTTCAACAGGGCTTTCGCAAGTTACTGGGAGTCCCAGACGGGAGATACCCTCATAGTCCGCCAGTCGCATGGCGGGTCCGGCCAGCAGGCGCGCTCCGTAATCGACGGTTTGGAAGCCGACGTGGTGACCATGGCGTTGGAGAGTGACATCGATGCCATCGCCCGGCACGACAATTTGCTGCCCGACAACTGGCAGTCCCGCTTCCCGCAAAACAGCACACCTTATACCTCGACGGTCGTGTTCCTGGTGCGCAAGGGGAACCCGCTGCGCATCCTCGACTGGAATGATCTCGTGCGGACCGGTCTCAAGGTGGTCACGGCCAATCCCAAGACTTCCGGGGGAGCGCGCTGGAATTATCTGGCCGCCTGGGCCTTCGCGCTCAAGCAGCCGGGTGCTACCCCCGCCAAGGCGCAGGAGTTCGTCGACAAGCTCTATAAGAACGTGTCGGTGCTCGACACGGCCGCGCGCGCTGCGGCGATCACTTTCGTACAGCACGGGATCGGTGACGTACTGGTGACCTGGGAGAACGAGGCTTATCTGGTGCTTGACGAACAAGGGCCGGGGAGTTTCGACATTATCTATCCCTCCGTAAGCATCCTTGCCGAGCCGCAGGTCGCCGTAGTCGACAAGGTGGCCCTGCGCCATGGCACGACCGCTGTCGCGCAAGCTTACCTGCAGTACCTCTATTCACCGGAAGGCCAGGACATCATCGCCCGCAATTATTACCGGCCACGCGATGCCGCGGTGGCGGCGCGATACGCCAGCACCTTTGGCAAGACCGGCACCCTCGTGACCATTGCGGACTTCGGCGGCTGGGCCAAGGCCCAAGCCACCCACTTCGACGACGGAGGCACCTTCGATCACATCTACGCACCCTGAGCCGGGGCTCCGCTCAAAACTTACCCCCTTCCGGAGCACAGGGGTTTTATAGTGTTCGAGTTCGCGCACACCGACGCTGGGCGAGGGCTCTTTGGTGTCCCCATATACGGGACGTAGCGAAAGGAGACTGTCTCATGAATTTCAGTGGCGCCGTATCAGCGTGTATAGCGGGGCTGGCCCTAGCGACGGCGGCCGCCGCTTCACCCCAGATCTATCAGCTTGAAAAGGCGCATGCCGACGTAGTGTTCACCATCAACCATGCTGGATTTTCCGAGAAGCATGGGCGCTTCCAGGAGCTCGACGCCACCCTTTCCTACGATTCCAATGAGCCCCAATCCAGTTCCGTGACGGTCACGGTCAAGGCGGGCTCTTTGGACACCGGCTTTGCCTTGCGCGACAAGGACGTAACCAGCCCGATGTTTCTCGACGTGGAGAAGTACCCGGAAATACACTTTGCATCAACCAAAGTGAGCGCAATGCCGGACAGCACGCTGCGAGTTGAGGGAGACCTAACTCTGCACGGCATTACCAAACCGATCGTGCTTCATGCAAAACTCAATAAGCAGGGGCCCAATCCTTTCGACAAGAGACCTACGGTGGGCTTCAGTGCGAGCGGATCCCTGATGCGTAGTGACTATGGCATGACTAATTTGATACCGATCATCGGTGATGAGGTCGAAATTACGATTGACGTGGAGTTCAATCATCCGCTCGATGCCTCCGCGCCTAAGGCCGACAATTTTGAGCCACGTAGGTTGATCCTGGGTGAGCCAGAAGCCGGTGGAATATCCTGAGGAGACCCTTTGATGGGATTGCTTCCCGTAACCACCGATGACCGCCTGATTTGGGATACGTGGCTTGCTGCCTACCGACTGCCGGTGCTGACTGTGGCAGATGAAGTCGGTACGTTCTCGTCGCTCACCGCGCGCGCTTTAACTACGATGGAACTCGCGGAGTCGATCCATGTTGACGCGCGGGCGCTGGCTATCCACCTGGGCCTGCTCGCCTCCCTCGGATTCGTCGAGCGCCGCGAAGGACGATGGCGGTCGACTGCGGCTGCGCGTACCTGGCTGCACCCCGACGCGGAAGGCTACGTCGGGCCGCTCCTGGAGCGGTTTCGGGCGAGCCAGCCTCTTCATGCCCAATTGCTCGCTACACTGCGGCCCGGCGTCCAAGCCCCAAGCCATGGCTCGGCGGTGGCCGAATGGGAGCGCGGCGAGATGCCACCGGATCTCGCGCAGATGATCACGGCTTTCATGAATGCGCACAGCCGCGCGGCGGCCAAGGGCGCCGCGGTTCAGCCGCTGTTTGCGGATGTACGGCGTGTGCTCGATGTCGGCGGCGGCTCGGCCGTGTTTGCGATTGAAATTGCAAAGGCGTGGCCCGCGTTGAACGCGACTGTGATGGAGATCGCGGCTGTTTGCACCGAGGCGGAACGCTACATTGCCGCGGCCAATGTGGCCGACAGAGTGCGTACGGAAGCCGCCAACATGTTCACGCAAAGCTGGCCGGCAGGCTATGACGTGCATTTTCTTTCAAATATCTTCCATGACTGGTCTGACGATACCTGCCGGCTGCTGGCGCGACAGTCATTCAATGCGCTGCCTCGGGGTGGGCGAATCGTATTGCATGAGATGCTGATGGACGACGAGGGCTGCGGCCCGTTGGCGAGCGCTGCCTTCTCGCTGCTTATGCTGCTGGGGACCCGGGGCAGGCAGTACACCCAAGCGGAACTGCGCGGGTTCTTGGAGAGCGCCGGATTCTCGAGTGTGGAAGCGTTTAGCACGGGAGGCGGCTATTACTCGTTCGTGGTAGCGAGCAAACCCTGAAGGGCTACGCGATTTACTGACACTCAAACTTATGAGGCGCGAGTTCGAATCTCGCCCTGCTCCGGCCCGCCTTGCGCTAGTTCAGCGTGCTCCGCTGAGCTTCGCGGTTCGCCGCCACCACAGGTAGGCTGGCAGACCCAGGGCCATGAGCAGCAGGCCCCATAGCGATTCAATCGGCCGCACGCTCAGAGTGTTGGCCACGAACGCGAACGCCACGAGGATGAACACAATAGGCGTCCACGGATAGCCCCAGGCCCGGTAAGGGCGAGGCTGGTTGGGTCGCTGGCGACGCAGAACGAACAGGGCCGCACCCGTGGCAATGTGGAACGTGAAAGTTGCAAAGATGACATAGGTCCCAAGTTGTTCGTACGTCCCGGAAAACGCCAGCACGATGGACCAGGCGGCTTGGGCCACAATGCAGGCGCTTGGCGTGCGATGTACCGGGTGGATCTTTGCCAGCGCGCGGAAGAATAGTCCGTCCTGCGCCATCGGCAGGTAAATTCGCGCCGCGGTGAGCACATTGGCGGACAGGCACCCAAAGACCGATACGAAGACGGCAAGCGTTACGAGTGCGGCGAAGCGCGAACCAAACAGGGCGGTTGCCGCTGCGGCGCCGATGCCCGTGGACTGCCCCAACTCATGCAGCGGCATGGCGCGTAGGTAAACCAGATTGACCAGGATGTAGAGCGCGGTGGTGATGAGCGTGCCCATTAGCATGCCGCGCGGCAGGCTGCGGCTTGGATCGCGCATTTCGCCGGCGCAAAAGGTCGCCGAATACCACCCGTCGTAGCACCAAAGCACGCCGATCACCGCCACACTGAGCCCGCGTACCAGGTCATGCTCAGGAAGCGCCGCGTGCCAAGGCGTTTCGACCGCAGGGGCCACGGCCAGACCGAAGCCCGCCAGCGCCAACAGCGACACGATTTTTATGACCGTGATCGCATTTTGTACCAGTGACCCCTCGCGCAGCCCTCTGTAGTTCACCGCGCTCAGCAATATGATCGCCACCGCGGCACCGATCTGGCTGCCCGATATATGCCAGGCGGCCGCGCCTACCGGTATGACCGCAACCACATGGGAGGATCGAAAGAAAGGGAAGAAGGCCCCAAGGCAGTCCGCGCTTGCCACCGCGAGGTATGCAATCGAGCCGCACTGCATCACCAGGAACGAGGTCCAGCCAAACAGGAAGCCAAACAACGGGCCGTACGCTTCCTTCAGATAATGATACTGACCGCCGGCCTCCGGGAACATGGTGCCCAACTCCGCATAAGTGACGACCCCTGCGAGAGTGAGCAGGCCGCCCGCGCACCACAGGCCGATCAGCACGGCGGGTTGCGGCATCTCGCGTGGCGGGATGCTTGCCGCGATGAATATGGCCGAGCCAACTATTATTCCGATGGTGATAAGCGAGACATCCCAAGTCCCCAAGCGCGCGCACCAGCGAGGGGCTTTCCGGCACTTGCAAATCGACCTCCTGGCGTCCCGAGAGCATGTTGGCGAGGGCTCGGAATCATCCCAGATTACCATCGCATCACCGAGTTAGTTCTAAGTACTGCGAGGAAACCCGTCTCAAGATCGGCATTCCCCACCGGGCGGGCAGGGTCCCCCGGTCGGGGCTGGGCAGCAATTTAAAGATGGCTGGCGCGGATATTCGGCCGTGGTTCGCGTGCTAGCATCAACGCGATTGCGGCCGCTGAATCAATCGTCCGCTGAGTAGGAGATCGTAAAATGCGACCATCGAATCCCGCACCCTTGCTCTTGGTGTGCGCACTGTTTGCAGTGCTTTCGGCAAGCGCCGCAACTGTACCCGCGCCGGTGGGCCTGGTGGGCACATGGCGGCTCGTATCATTCGAAGACGTTGAAAACGGCAAGACGATTCGCCAATTCGGTGAAAAACCGCTGGGGCTATTCGTCTACACGGCGGACGGGCATGTCGCCATTCAGATCGCCAATCCGGCGAATCCGGCGTGCGTTGCCCGCGGCAAAAGAGCCGGGCCGGGAGGAAAGGTTGATCCGGCGATTCCCACCTGCAGCGCGGAGCAGACGCAGGCCTTGCTCGATGACTACGTTGCGTACTGGGGAACCTACACGGTCGATGCGCAGGCCGGCGTTGTGATCCACCACGTCATGAGCGATATCAGCAATGGATACGCCGGTACCGATCAGCGCCGGCCGTTTCGCCTCGATGGCGACCGTTTGGTCATCGGCGACGGCAAAACCTGGACCCGGGTGCTCGAAAGGGTGCGCTAATAACACAGCGGTCCGCGACACGGACAGCCAACAACCCGCGGACCGGCGGACCATGAGTTGGCAACAGTGGCTCTGCCCGGTTTGTTGTGGCGGGCCGCCGGGAAGGTCGCCCCGACGTAGCCCGCTTCCGGCTACGCAGGACAATCTCCCCGTGCTGAGCTGCTGCTGACTCTCAGCCTCGGTTTCCGGACTTGCGCGAGGGTGGCCTGGAACTCGCGCGGGTCTCAGCCAGCCAGTCGCCGTGCCTACGGCGGACCACGACCGCCGGCGCACTGTTGGTACCAGTCGGGGCCATACGGATGCGAGGCGATTACTGGCAATGCGTTCTTCCAGTCCAGCCCCGTCCGGCTTTTTCTAGCCTTGTCATTCCAAAAGACATACGAGTTGACGCACAGTCCCCCTGTAAGGGGTGCCGAGGTCGGAAACGCCCCCATGGTGCCACTGACTGCAAAATTGAACATGCATTCGAGTGAGCATCCGCGAACCTGGTACGAGGCGTTTTGTGCGCTGATGGAGCGGCAGCCGGCATGTCGCGAGATAACCTGGTAGACCGCGTCTCTGTTTCGGTAAAGCGCGGGATCGGTGGGCAGCAGGTCAGGTCCCGAAATGCACACCCGATTGTTGGGTATCGCTGAGATCGCCGCGGAGATATCGTAAAGGTAGGACTGGCCACCCTGCAGAAAGTTGAGGAATGACACGCAGCGGCTGCTTGAGAAGGCCGCCCCGCATTCGCTGATAATATGGATCAGGGAGTTGCGCCACGCCGTTGCCGTGTAGGTGCCGCCATGGTTCACAGCCTGCGAATACGGTCCACTGAAGCCCAGTGACGACTCCTGAATGATGAACCCTTCGATGCGTGGATTGTGATCGAAGTGGGCCGCCGCCGCCTTCATCATCGCGACGTAGGCGTCGGCCACGACGGATTCCCACATGAAGCAGCTTGCGGCTCTGCCGCCGATGACATTCAATCCAGAATGCCGTGCCTGCAGATAAGTCGGACAGGGGTTTCTGACCGGACTGTTCCTAAAGCTCTTAAACTCGACGAACAGCCACAGTTGGCAGTGCGGATTGCGCGAGGCCGCGATTGCCGCCAGCACTTTATCGAACGAGTTGAAATTGTAGACGCCGCGAGCCGGTTCCACTTGATTCCAAGTTTGATGCCAGACCACGCCGCTCACGCCGACGTGTTCGCATAACATCGCGGCTGTGGCGGGGGAGTCGGAATAATGCGTCGAGAAATAATGTCCGTAGTGGCTCTTGCGGGCGGACACCACATTGACCGCAAATTGCCGCAGCGCCTGAGCATGCGTGCCATCATTGGCGCCGATCACAATTTGCTCATGCGAGCCGAGGTCGGCCGCCTGGGGAATGCCCCATAACTGCCCGGTGACCGAGTC
This sequence comes from uncultured Gammaproteobacteria bacterium, assembly GCA_963699955.1. GTDB lineage: Bacteria > Pseudomonadota > Gammaproteobacteria > Steroidobacterales > Steroidobacteraceae > FEN-1191. Next base: position 44,010 of record CAVOVV010000007.1, on the reverse strand, counting down.
GAATGATGCCCACGAGGGCTTGTTGGCGACGGTGAATCTCAGCTTGCTTCGGTTCGCCGCGGCCGTGACGCTGGGCTGGAAGTTGAACTGCTCCCCGACTACGGCGGTCGTCGGTGGCGTGCCGGCGATTAGCGGCCCGACCTCTTGCAGTGGCGGCGGGGCGACCACCGAGGATTGCGGCACGGAGGATGTGCTGGCTACGGCGTTGCTCACACCGCTCCACGCGATTAGCGACAGCGCTACGAATAGCGCACCGACCTTGCCTATACCTGCCTGGGCCCCTTCGTGCATTTGTTTCTCCCTAGTGACTCAATGAGGACACCGCATCGACGATCGAGGCACTGGGGGTACGGGCTGTAGGAAGTGCGGAAACCGCTGCCACTTCCCTATTGATCACGAGATGTCCGAGCATCCCGGCAACTCCGCTGCCATAGGCCCCTCTGCCTTTCAACCGGTGGTGTTGCGTCCCGCCTTTCGACGGGTGGTACCGTTATCGAAAAGCTATCATTCGGTAATAAGCAACAACAACGTGCGCGCAATTCGCGACATGTCTGCAACAGACGACACGTGAGAGCCCGACCCGAACGCAACACCCACTTGCACCTGCATCGTGGAGACCGGCTGGCCCGGTTCTCAAAACGCAAGTCGTTAGAGCTAAATCATCAGCGCTGAAGTGCTGAAGGTGCCAGTCGAAATTCTGGGGGTTCGGCTCAGAAATCGGGCGGTGACCGGAAACAAGATCTGAAGAACCGACCAGCCATTGTGGCCCTACCTTTGTAAGGCATTTGCACCGTACGGCAGGCGCAGGCAGTTTTCGGAACTCCCGAGCAGACTACCGAAACAGACCGATCAAAATGCTTAGCGCACGAGCGGAGGTCGACTGATGGGCAATGCATATGTGAGCTCAACACGCAGAATGCCACCGATCGTCGAGCGTGCATCCGGACTAATGTTCAAAGTGCCGATCGCGGCAACACTGTATGCTTCGGAAATCGCTACGCGAGAGAGAATCCGGGTGTAGGCATAACAATGGTCCATCCACCGACTCCTGCGCCACTACTCCTGTGGTTGACGCCGGCGCTGCTCGCGCTGCTGCTTTACGGCCTGGGCCAGGGCTTCGTGAAAATGTGGATTACGGAAGTGCCGCCGGCGCGCTTCTGCCTGTACTTCGCATTTGCCCGCGCGGTGGTGATGGTCTGCTATTTCTTCGCGAGCCCGCATACGCCGGTGTTCGCGCCGGAAGCCCGTCAGGTGCTTGCGCTCGGCGTACTCGCTTACATCCTCGACGGCACCGGCTGGATCATGTACTTCCAGTCGATCATCGCCGGCCCGATCACGATCGTTGGCACCCTGTCGGCCGCCTATCCGGCACTTACCATCGTGTTCGCCCACTGGTTCCTCGGCGAGACACTCTCGCCGATGCAATACGGCGCGGTGGTGCTGGTGATCGGCGGTTGCATTGGGCTGGCCTACCAGCCCGCAGACGCTGCGAACAAGGTCACCGGGCGAGCGTGGATCCCGCTCGCGTTCTCCGCCCTGGTGCTCTGGGGCGCCGCCCAGACGATCGTGAAATACGACTACGGACTGGGTGCCACCGACGCCAACATGTCGCTCTACAGCGTATTCGGGGCAATGCTTACGCTCGGCGCGTACGGGATGTTGAAGGGACGCGCCGGCACGCACTCCATGGTCGAGTGGACGCGTTCGTTCTTGCCCATGGGCATGATGGCGGCGGGCGACCTGGGCGTTCTGATCGCCAGTCGCTACGGCAAGATCTCGATCGTTACGCCGCTCACTGCAGCCTATCCGCTGGTGACTCTGGCGTTCGCGGCGCTGGTGCTGCGCGAACGCATCAATCTCCTGCAGTGGGGATGCGTCGCCGCGATCCTGGCAGGTATGTACCTGTGCACCTGAAGATCTACGCCGCCTCCGGGTAGCGCGAGGAAATCTATGCCGCGAGCTTCCTTTCCTTAGCAAAAGGACTCAGGCCGAGCCAACCCTGCATGGTCGCCGCCAAACGCTTATCGCCACTGAAACGAACATGCCGGTCACGCACGGCTTTACTAACCGTCTCCAGCCCCATCCATATCGCCGTCATGGTCTTAAGATCGCTCGACACGCACAGATCAATTTCGTGACCAGGATCGACGGAACACAGGTCGACGCCGGAGCCCGGTGCCACAATTAGCCACCAGGTGCCGTGCGGAGGTTGCACTTCCGGAAACACGAACTGGATGGTGGCTGACTTTTTGGGCATCGGCTTTAAGTCAAGGTTGCGCCGCAGATCCCACATGAGCAGTTGCGGATCGAGATTTTCCAGGGTCGCCTTGGTCTCCACCCATCGCTGACCCCAAACGCCAAAGCCCTCGATGAGCGGCTGCAGATCGCGGCCTGCTTTGGACAACTGATACTCGTAGAGCCCTGGTTCACCGCGAGCTCGCGCACGGACCACGATGCCGGCTTGCTCCAGTTGTTTCAGTCGTTGCGAGAGCAGGGCGGGCGACATGCGCGGCACGCCGCGTCGCAAATCATTGAAGCGTGTCGATCCCGCAATCATTTCGCGCAGGACGACGATAGTCCAGCGCGTACACAGGATTTCCGCCGCCATTGCAACTGGGCAGAATTGCCCGTAGCTCGCTGTCGTCATGGATCACTCGCTAAATATCGGAATGTTGCCGGAGACTAATCCAGTCGACACCGCTTGCCTAGTTCTATTTCTGAACCGCACAGCTTCAGATCCTGAACTAGAGCCGGTCGAGTAAATCGGCAACTCTGTGTGCATCGGCGGCGCGTTGCCGTCTAACACTGAGAGGACTAGATCATGCATTTCCCCGACTTTAAGCTCACGCAGATTCACCGCACACCGGTGCGCGCACCCAGCATTCGGAATGTCGTCAGCGCAGCCGCGGCGTTGATTGCCGCCGGCGCTTGTCTCAGCCTAATTGCACCAGCCGCGAACGCTGCGACTTTGACCCGTCGCGTAGTGGTCTCAGGCACTCCGTCCGAGGTTTGGGCCATGATCGGGCCGTTCTGTGCGATCAAGGATTGGCTTCCGCCGGTAGGTTCCTGCAAGGAAACTGGCGAGACGCCGTTGGTTCGCACGCTGGTAACCAAGGACGGGCAGGCGACTTTTGTCGAACGGCAGGTCGCGCGCAGCGACGCCAATCATTTCTATTCCTATGTCTTTGTGTCGAGCCCGCTGCCGGTCAGCCGGTACAAGTCGACCATCGAGGTGACGCCGCAGGGCGCAAGCCAGTCGATCGTCACCTGGCATTCGAGCTATACGCCCAACGCGGGTCGGGACGCCGACGCCAAACAAGCGTTGAGCGGGATATACGAGGCGGGGCTGACCTCGATCCAGGCGCAGGCCGCGCAGCGGGCCGGAGCGGCCAAGCGAGCGACCCAATGAACCACTCCGATAGCTACGCTGGTGGTTGCTTTTGCGGTTCGGTGCAATTCGTGGTGACGGGTCAGCCGGTTGCGATGGGCTATTGCCACTGCGAGTCCTGCCGGCACTGGTCGGCGAGTCCGGTGAACGCGTTTAGCTTATGGCGGCCGGACGCGTTTGAACTGACGCTTGGTGCCGCGCATATTGGCAGCTACAACAAAACCGTGGGCAGTACCCGCAAGTGGTGCAAGAGCTGCGGTGGGCACTTGTATACCGACCACCCGGGCCTTGGGTTAATTGATGTGTACGCAGCGTTGATTCCGCGGCTTCCGTTCGAACCGGGCGTGCATGTCCACTATCAGGAAACGGTCCTGCGAATCATGGATGGGTATCCGAAGATGAAGGATCTGCCCGCCGAGATGGGAGGTTCCGGGATCGAAATCCCCGAGTGACGAGCTTCCCCGCTGCACAGTCGGGCACCGCTGGTGTCTGGCGAAAGCCCGGGGATGTCGGAACAAGGGTTGGGCGGGCGGGGTCCGGCGGCAAGCGCCACCTCTCCCTGCTCCAACCTCTGTCCTGGCTCGCCGCCGCTGTTGCTGATGGACCGCTTAGGGCCGGACCAGTTCAGGCGTCGAAGAAGGCGAAGGCGCGAACCTCAATGCTCTCGCGCACCGGCAGCAGACGGTGCGGCGTCGGATCGTCAAAAGCCGAGTGCGCAGCCTGGTGGGCCGTACCCGTCAGTGCAGAATCGAAGTTCTTGATCAGCCAGGCCTCGTCGGGCTGCATGTCGGGTGCGTAGTACCAGCGCTGCCCCGCAGCATAGGTCAGGTAGTAGATTTCTCCCCGGCGCTGCGGGTACAAGAGATCGACCGCCGTGAGTTGCTCAGCGGCAATGCTGCTGGCGTCGCAGATTGCAAGCGGTGCATCTCGCAGTGGGCCGGTGATCGGGCGCCACATGTTGACCTGTATGAAGCGACGCCGACAAAGCGCAGCCCATTCCGAGCCAAGTTGATCATGAAGGCGGTGCACGGCCGATTGCTCCGTATAGTCGGTGTGGGCGTGTAACACGGGTCGCCCCTGAGCATAGCGGCCGGGCCGCAGCGGCACCGACAAGCCGCGGCGGACATTGTGGTCAAACACCACCACCCGTTGCGCGCCAGTGGCCTGCCGCAGTACGGCGGCGGCCTCCGGATAGTAGGCCTCGACCAGCAGCGTATCGTTGTAGAAATTGCTCACGAGGCTTCGGTGCTTGACCAGCGTTGCCCCGTGCTCATCCAGATTGAGCCGCTGGGGCAGCCGACGCGCATTGTGGATATCCACCGAGTGCGCCTCGAAACACGCCGTTGGTGCGGGCTCGTGGGCTGCCGGCTCGTAGCCATAGCAAAATGGCCGGCCCTGCGCAGGTCTCAGAAATCCTATCTGCGCACTGACAACCTCGGTCTGCCTTTTGGCCTGTGCAATTTCGTACATGGCGCTACTCCATGAGACGTTTCACGCAGTATCGACAACCCTCGATGGGACTGTACGAGCAGCGCGCACACAGGACTAACAGTCTTATTTAATGACCGTTAAGAATTGTTGAGTCGCCCGCCTCGTTCATCATCATCAATCGGCAGGACGCTTGTAGTCCGGCATGCGATACGCTCGTAGCGCCCTGCAGCCAATGCCCGCGGTAACGAAGGCCCTAAGTGCTGTCGCATTAATCATGCCGCGCCGTGTCCGTTGCTACGGTCGTCGGCCTTGAGATGGGCCGCGCTAGCGTGTATACAATTTCTATGCAAGGCTAGGGCGCCCCGAAGGCCAGGCGACGCGCGAGTTGGCGCGCCGAACCCGCCTCAGATTGACCTCAAAGGTTGGAAACCGATGCATAGAACAGCTCGTCGCGTCGGTCCAGGTGCCGTGGCTACTCTCGGCGTGTGCATCATGGTGCTGGTCACTCCCGGATGCGGTGGCACGAAACCGACCACCGCGCAGAAAATCGAACGGTTTAGCCAGAAACTGCGCGATGTGGTGACCAGCCGCGTAACTGACGAGGGACGCAAGGCCCAGATGCTTGTGGTAGTTGACCGGATGGAGGCGCTGCACGTGCGCTTCAGTCAGGAGACGGCCGATTTCGTCGATACCTATCGCAAACTTAATGCGGACTACAACGCGACGCGTCCGGCGTTCGATCAACTGTTCTCGGAGTACAACGCGTCCCGCATAACGGCGCGCAATCAAGATCTCGATCTGCACTTCCAACTGACGGCGCTTGCCACGGCCAGCGAGTGGGACGCGATAAGCAAGGCCGAGGCAAACCTATACGAGGCCGCCAATCCGGCGCGTGCCGCGGAGCAGGGGACAACATGAAGGCCGATCGCAAACAGCGCGGGCAAACCCTCATACTGTTGGCGGCCTGGCTGTACTTCGGGGGAGGGGCGTCAAGCGCGCTTGTCGTTTACGATCGTCCGGCCTCGGAGACCAAGAAGGCGCTTAAGGCTGCAATTGCGGATCCCGTCCGCAGAGACCCGATCCTGTACGAGATTAACCAGTGGGAATCTAATCAAGAGCGGCAAGACAAGCTGGTCGGCGCGGACCGCAAGCTGCTCTTCAAAGCCCTGCGGCGCAAGGATGCAACGCGTTCCGACGCGGAACACTTGACGGCGAAACTGGATGAGAGATTGCTCTCCATGGATCGGGACTTCCTCGATTTGCGGTTTAGTTTGAAGCGCCAAGTGAGCAGTGCGGAATGGGCCCAGATTGTGGCGCGGCCCGACCGATAGAGAGTATCGCTATGGCGCAATTCGTTGCCTCGGAACACAACCAACAGGCGAGCCCTGGCGGGACACGTGCATTGGCCTAAAAGGGGAGCACCCAGGGATGAAGACGTCTCGGCCGATAACGATGTGGAGCGATGAAGACATGGCGAAGAAAACACGCGTCCTTGGTGCGGGTTACCGATTGCCTAGGCTCCGCCTAAAGAAGAGTGCCTTGCGTTATATCAGCCTCGCCGTTGCCGGCATCGTCCTGGGTGCCTCGGTAACGGCCAATGCCCAGCAACCTGGCCCGATTGCCACTGAGGTCGAGGATGCTACGCCAGGATCGGATTCCTACTTCCCGCTGTGGAAATCGCTCATCGAGAACGGAAAATTCCTTCCGCCGTACGGCATCAACATGGTTCTCTTTGACCTCTCCGGCAAATGGGACGTCCAGAAATTCTCCGCGGCGGTGAACGGGAATGAGCTCGCCTCACTCGCCGGCAGTGCGGCCGTGCACCCGTTCACTTACGGGTTCCGTGCGGACGTCTGGGTATTTCCCTTCCTGAACGTGTTCGCGGTTGGCGGAGGCGTGAAGCTCAATGTGCAGGCGACCGGGTTAGATCTTCCGCTCGGAGTATCCGGCTTTCCGCCCGAGCCTATTCGCGGGGATGTCTACCTCAATCTTGATTTTACCGGCTCCTACGGCGGCGGCGGTTTTGTGCTCATGGGCAAATGGCACGATGTATTCGCCGCGGCCGACTACTCTTCGGTGTGGACTCACCTCGAGTCGCAGCAGTCCGGAGTCGAGGGGAATGAGCTGCGCACGGACACGGCGTCGTTTCGCGTGGGCTACGCCGGTGCGGTCCAGCCCTATATCGGTGCCCGCTGGGTGAAGAAAATTGACCACTTTGAGGGTACCGTGAGCGGTCCCAACGGCCTGCCACTCACCTTCGCGGTCGATTTGAAGGCGCCCGCGTGGAATTACGACGTCGGCGTGCACGCGCTTTTGGCGGGGCGCTACGAGCTGGTGGTCGAGGCCGGTTTCGGCGACCGGACCCACGGCCTTGTGAACCTGGGTTACCGGTTCTAAATCCGCCCAGCGCTGCACCGTCGACTCGATCCGCGCGGCCTGAACGCTTGGAGCCCTCTGGGGGTTCGTGGGTCCGAGGCCGGCCGTCCGCGCCGGATTTGACGGGACCGTTGTGGACACGCCGATACCCGGCGCCGGCCCGCGCTGGCGCGCGGGCAAACCGGTCTAGTATTCAGGCAAGAAGCTTAGTGAGGGGGGCCCAGTAATGCTCTTGCCACCCGGAAGCCAATTCCTGTGCTTGGCCCTTTGGGAAGGCCGTGTGGTTAAAGACCAGCTTTGTCGACCCGCCTTGATCGCTGAGTTCGAACCGTGCGATGGAGTAGATGCCCCGGGGCCATTCCACTACCCGCCAGGCCTGGACGATGAGTTCATTCGGAACGAGCTCAACCTGACGGCCGACAATGTGCCCGGCAAACAGCGCGAAGGCGCCGCCCGCGTCCGCACTGAGCCTGGTCGGCTGCTGCGCGGACTTCGGGGCGCCGCTCAATTCGACGATCTTGTCAAACCGACTTTCCACGGTCAGTGCTTCATAGACTTTCCGGCGTCCGGCTTTGAAGACTCGCACCTGGCGGATCGCTTCTTCAGTGGTGGAAATCTCCGCATTTGGATCCGCAAGGGTTTGCGAAGAGCGTAAGGCCAATCCGAGCATCGTCAGGGCCCCGGTGGTGATGACTCGTCGGCGCGCCTGACTGTGTGGAGTGGGAAACAGCACTGGTGTTGCAGACATAAATCGTCTCCCGCGCATGGGTTCTGAAAACCGGAGGGCATTCGGGCCGCGACGGCTTAGATCCCCATTTGTAGCGCTGGAGTATAGCGATTTCAGCTCCAGAATCCTGAGCGCTGGCTGGTGCGCATGTACAGCCAGTTACGCTGAGTTTTTGCGCCTTTATTGAAGGATCGCGCAACATCGCTTAGTTTCTTTTAATTGAGCAAGCGACGAGGCGCACAGAGCCTGCGGACCACCGTTGCAGCGCGCCAGCGAGGGTGTGGATGAAGCGAAGTCCGGATGTGATGATCACTACCCAGCGCGCGCCATCGGCCGCCTGCGCGGCTGGTGCGCCTGAGGCGCGCCCAAGCCTTAACATAGCGATCGCGGCGTCGATCGGGCCAGACGCTGGGTTTGGATTGCGCCACGCATGACGTCCGTGGATCCTTCAGTCGAGCTCCTTCGGCGGGCCGTAGCAGCACTGCAGCGCGGCGCCTGGGCTGAGGCTGAGGAACTCGCACGCGCGGTGCTGCAGCGTGTCGGTCCGGAAGCGAACGCTTTGATGGTCCTCGCAAGCATACGCGCGGAGGCGGGTGACGCGCCTGGGGCCATTGAGCTCTACGAACGGGCGCGTTCAATCATGCCGACGCATATTCACGTGTTGGTGAATCTCGCCTCCCTGTACCGCACAACGGGGCGGATGCAGGAAGCGCGTCAAACGCTCGATGCGGCACTGCGTGTCGATCCGCGCTTTGCGATTGCCCACAACAACCTCGGCAACGTACTCGTCGATCTGGGTGAACGCCAGGAGGCGCTGCGTTCCTACCAGCGTGCCGCCGCCCTGGATCCACAGTACGCCGATCCGGCGGCCGGCCTGGCCGGGATCGCCGAAGAAGAGCACCGCCTGGATGACGCGCGCGGGCTGGCGGCACGCGCACTTCGGCTGGCGCCGCAAAATGTTCCCGCCAGGCTGACGCTTGCACGCGTCATGGTGCGTCAGGATGATGCTGCGGGAGCCGCCGCAATCCTCGAGGCATTGCTGGGTAGCAATACGCTGTCGGTGACCAACCGTATCCTCGCCCAGGGTGCGCTCGGCGATGCCTACGACCGACTCGGGCAATATCGGGAGGCCTTTGCGGCATTCACCCGGGCCAACGCGCTCCAGCATGAGCAGTGCGCGGCCGTCATCGCAGGCGATCGCGGCCCGCTGACCCCGGCAAGCATTGCCCGGCTGAGAGCGTATGTTGCGCGAATCGATCTCAACGAGTGGTCTCCGGCGCCCCAGTCAACCCCGGCTCCAGTGTTTCTTGTGGGATTCCCGCGCTCCGGCACGACGCTGCTCGACCAGATCCTCGCTTCGCATCCCGAGGTCACGACCCTCGAAGAGCGCGATACGCTGCTTGATGCCACCAATGAACTGATGGGCCCTGAGGCGGATTACGAGCGTTGGGCGGATCTGCCGGCTCAGACGATCGAGCGGTTGCGCGGACTGTATTGGCAACGGGTCAGAGCGGCGTGCTCGGGCGCGCCTGCAGGCAGGGTGTTTATTGATAAGCAGCCCCTCAATGCGGTGCTGCTGCCGTTGATATATCGTCTTTTCCCGACGGCCAGGATCATCCTGGCGCTGCGCGACCCGCGCGATGTCGTGCTCAGCTGCTATCAGCAGCGCTTCGGAATCAACGCGGCGATGTACCAGCTGTTGCGGCTGGACACGGCCGCCGCCTATTACGATGCCGTGATGAGTCTTGTGGAACTATGCCGCGGCAAATTGCCGCTGCGGTTCCACGCCGTGAAGTACGAGCAGGTGGTGACCAGCCTGGAAGCAACGATGCGCAGTGCGCTTGCGTTTCTCGAACTGGATTGGCACCAGGGTTTGTACCGCTACGCGGAAACGGCCAGCAAGCGCACCATCAACACGCCGAGTGCGGCTCAGGTTGTGCGTCCCTTGTACGCCAGCGCCTGCGGACGGTGGCGCAACTACAGCGAATTCCTGAAGCCTTGTTTCCCAGTGCTGATGCCATGGGTTGATGCCTTTGGGTACGAGCGCGATTGAGGAGACCGGGAGCCGTGGGGACCCGGCGTGAGCACGCAGCCGCCGAGAATAGGCGGCGCGCGGGCTCGGGGGCGGGAATCGGAAATGCGCCGTGCGCTGCGGGCTGCGGCTTACAGGCTGGCTCGCGAGGGCGCGACCAGGGGCGGCCATTCCTGCGATACCCCCTCGTAGAGACTTACGGTCTTTTCGAGTCGCGCCGTACCGTCGTGCACCGCGATCGCGTGCGGCTTGCCCGGCTCGTAGCCGGTCCACATTGAGACGCCGGCATAGGCGCCGTCCTTGCGCAGGATGTAGTAGGTCATGTCGATGTACTTGAGCCGCTCCATGTCACCGCCGTAGTTGCGGACGATGCGCTTGAGCGCATCCGTGCCGGCCTCGAGCGGTGCCATGCCCTTGCGCATATTCTCCACGATGGTGTGCGCACCGCAGACCTTGATGTTCTCCTCACCGCTCCCGGTGGCACCCGCCGAGCCGACCTCCTGGTCGGTGTAGCAGCCCGCGCCAATGATGGGGGAATCGCCCAGCCGTCCGGGCAACTTCCAGGCCAGCCCGCTGGTGGTTGTGCAACCCGACATGTCGCCGTGCGCATTGAGCGCGGAGCAATGAATCGTACCGGTCGGAGGAAACAGCACCTTGTGGACCGCCGCTTCCCGCGCCGCAGGCTGGACGCCGAGGTCGGCCGCGAGCGCCAACAGCTTCTCATAATGGCGCTCGGCATCGCCCGCGCCTACACGTTCCCGCAGGCGGTCGCGCCATTTGGGGTCCGACAAGCCCGCTCCCCACCAGTCGGCATGCGACTCCTTCCACAGCAGCCAGACCTTGCGCGTTTCCTCCGTGAGCAGGTCCTCCCGCTTGAAGCCGCGCGCGACCGCGAAGCGCTCCGCGCCGTCGCCCACCAGCATCACGTGGCCGGTGTGGAGCATGACCTCCTTGGCAAGTTGGCTGACATTGCGAATGTTGCGCACGCCGCCCACGGCCCCGGCGCGGCGCGATGGCCCGTGCATGCAACTGGCGTCGAGCTCGACCACTCCCTCCTCGTTCGGCAGTCCGCCGAGTCCCACGCTGTCGTCATTCGGATCGTCTTCAGGCCCGCGCACGACGCTCAGAGCGGCATCGAGCGTGTCGGCGCCCGCATTCAGTTGCTGGTAGCCCCGATCGATGTACGGAAAGCCGTTGCCGGCCGAGACGATGATTGGAAGTCGTGCCGCGCGCCGCGGCTGCTGTGTGGTGACGGCCGTTGCTGCCACAGCACCGGCACTGGCTGTGACGCCAAGCGTTCCGAGCGCCGCGGCCGACACAAAATCGCGCCTGCTGAGCATGGTGGTGGTCCCCCGAAAGTACGAAGCTCCGGACTCAACTATAAGCGATCTGGGCGCTGCGCTCCTACCCTGAAACGTTGAAGCCAGGCCCAAAGGGTCCCGAGCTTTCTGGAAGCGCCCGGTGGCGCGATGCGGTTACCGGGACTGTGGATCTTCCGTGGGCCACAGAAAGCGCGCACAGGCCGAGATGACCAGACCGACCAGAAAGATGTGCACCAGGATTGTGCCGTAGAGCATCTGGTGGTCGGTGATTTTGCCCTCCGGTCCGCGTGGTCCGTCCGGAAGCGCACCGCTCCCATGCACGGCGGACAGTGGTAGTACCACCGTATACATAACGACCATTACGACGATTCCGTAGCAGGGCCCAAGCAGCCACCAGTATTTGCGCAGGTCCGCAATGCGTACCGACGCGACGATGTAGATGGCCGCCATGATCAGCGTCAGCATGAACTCCAGTGCCACCCCCAGACTGGCCGTGCCCCATCCCCCTTTCATGGCCGCCGGCCCAAGCACGCCGCGCGCTATCGATTGGAAGATCTGCATGGGAGACATCTGGTAGTAGCTGCCGATGTGGATCGAGGCGTACAGCAGATCGAGGGCGCCAGCCAGCAGTGCCGCAACGATTACCGGTTTCCAAAGTGCTGCGCGTCCTGACATCCGAGCCTCGTGTGCGTTCTTGATGACGCGTGGGGCCACGTGATCATACCTCAGGCGGGATGTGACGGAGCCCGATCCGGCGGCGGTTCCATTAGTTGCGGCGTTTGGGCGCGAAAAACGCCCAAGCTTTCTCCGCGCTCTCAAAGTCCCGATTTTGCGGCCCCACCAAATGCTCGTAGAGCGGGCCGTAGTGAAATCGCAGGCTCGGCTCGACGTGGCCGCCATGGTCGATGGTCAGCAGCTCCACCTGGGGCCCGGTATCCGGACCGTAGCTCGCGCTGCGCGCCTTAGTGTTATCGGGACCCAGGTGCGGATAGGTCATGGTCACCGGCGCCACGTTGTCGAGGCCGTCGACGCGGCGCCAGAAATCCAGAGTGGCTTCTGCGCTTAGTACCCCGCCGCGCTGTCCGTGATCGCCAAAGCCGACGGCACCCCCGGCGTAGGGCACCAGCGGGTCGTCGGTACCGTGAATGATCAGCACCGATACCGGATGGGCCGGATCGCGACACTCACTGGCGCGCGCGATCGTTCCGGCCACCGCGGCAATGGCGGCCGGCGCGGGTTGCATTTCAAGGGCGAGGCGTTGGCTCATCATCGCGCCATTGGACATGCCCATAACGTACAGGCGCCGCGCGTCGGCTCGTCCGGAGGCGATAAAATCGCGCGCCACCGCGCCTGCGAACTTGACGTCGTCGGCCCGTGGATTGCCCGGCGCATCGCTGCGGCAATCGTGCCAGCCGGTGTGGCCGTCGGGACCCTTCAGCCCTTGCAAAGCCACGACCAGAATCTGCTCGCGATCGACGATGTCGAGCCAGGCGGATAGCGGGGAGGGCCGAGCCCCGGCCCCCAGCGCGTTCTTGGCGGTGCCCAGATGGCCATGCAGAAGAATGACCAGCGGCCTCGGGTCAGCGTGCGCTGCGACCGGGGAGGCGAGTACGTAGTCGCGTAACTCGCCATCCAGCTCGATGGTATGCGATTGCACGGCCGCTGCACCGGCGGCATGAATCGACAACCCTGAGAATACGATCGCGATGTGCGCGCAACGGCGCGCAGCAGTGCCCCACATCCGGTCATGGTAGCGCAGCGTTGGCGATGGCCGCCATGCACTGAGGCGGAGCCCCGCGGAGCGGGGCTTACCGAGGTCATGGGCGACGCCCAGGGAGGCCGCCATTTGCCAGACCGCGTGCCGCCCCGGGGGTCACCGGCATGACAGGCCACGGCGACAATGGTAGTTTTGCCGCCAATCACGCCACTCCAAACGGCCCATGTCGCTCGAACAAGTCGCTACTCTCGCGCAGATTGCCGGCTCGGTCGGCATCGTCCTGTCGCTGATTTTCGTGGGCCTGCAGATCAAGCAAAATACCGGGGCGCTCTATCGCAACGAGCACAATTCCACCATGTCGCAATGGTCGGTAATTCGCATGGCGATCGCCGAGAACCGCGACCTCGCGGAACTCATGACCGCAGGGCTCTATGGACAACGTTCCCTGGATGCAGCCGACCAGTTGCGCCTCGAGCAGTTTCTGGGCGAGCAGCTGTGGGCGGCGTTCCATATCTGGGACCGGGAGCAACGCGGGGTATTTGCCAAGGGAACGCATGAATGGTCGGCTGGCCGCTACATCGTGCCTTTGCTGGCCACTGCGCGCGGCGGGGCGTGGTGGCACGACGCGAAGAACGCGGGCTTCTTCCCACCTTACGTAGTCGTTGTCGACGCGTTGCTCGCCCGCCAAGCGGTCGCGGCAAGAGAAGCCAGCGAAAAGACCAGCCGTGGAGCCATCCGGCGTGCCGTCGTGAGTTCGCGTTTTGCCCTGGCCACATTATTTTTCCAGCGCGCACTCTTAATCTTCACCGCCTGTGTGCTGGCGGCCTGCGGACCGTCCCGGCAAGCCGCCGCGCCGAGCGCTGCCGCGCCGGACAACACCGGCTCGCTGACCGATCCGGAGAAGGTCCTTAACGTCTACAACTGGACCGACTACATCGCCCCCGACATCGTTCCCGCCTTCGAGAAGGAGTACGGGATCAAGGTCAACTACGACTTCTACGATTCAAATGATGTGCTGCAGACCAAGCTCCTGACCGGCCACACGGGCTATGACATTGTGGTGCCCACCGGCAGCTTCGCGGCCGGGCAGATCAAGGCGGGGGTGTTCAGAAAACTCGACAAGGCGCTGATTCCCAACCTGAAGTACGTCGATCCTGAGCTTGCCAGGCGCATGGAGCCCCTGGATCCCGGCCTGGAGCATTCGGTGAACTACTTCTGGGGCACGGAAGGCGTGGGTTACAACGTCAACAAAATCAGGGCCGCCATGGCCGATGCGCCGGTCGACAGCCTGCGCATGTTCTACGATCCTGAAGTGATCAAGCACTTCAAGGAGTGCGGGGTCATGCTGGTGGACGAGCCGCGTGAAATTGTCAGCACCGTGCTGCTGTACCTCGGTCGCGATGGAACCAGCGAGAAGCCAGACGAACTGGCGGCGGCGGAAAAGGTGTTGATGGCCATCCGCCCCTACATTCGCTACATCGATAACGAGCGCTATCTCAATGACCTGGCCAACGGGGAGATCTGCCTGGCGCTGGGATGGAGCAACGACGTGCTCACCGCGGCCGCACGGGCCCGGGAAGCGGGTAACGGCAACCTCATCCGCTACAACATCCCCAAGGAAGGCGCGGTGATGTTCATCGACATGATGGGCATTCCCGCGGACAGCCCGCACCCGAAAAACGCGCATTTGTTCATCAATTATTTGCTGCGCCCCGAGGTGTCCGCCAGGAACTCCAGCTTTGTTCACGCGGCGACCAGCAACGCGGCGGCCTATCCGTTGATCGATCCTGCAATCTACAACGATCGCGCCATCTTTCCCGCGCCGGAAACAAGGCGGCGACTGATCGCCGACCTGCCGCGCTCGCAGGCCTACACCCGTTCACTGACGCGGATGTGGGCGAGGTTCAAGGCCGGCCGCTGAGGAGCCCTGCCGGGGAATTGCTGCGGCAGAAGGCGTTGCAGCGACGCGAGAGTAGGGGCAGAGCGGTTGGCTTACCAGCCGACGGCCGCCCCGTCCTTGCGGTGATCCGATCCGCCGCGATACACCCGCACCTGTTCACGGTCTGGCCCGCCCGGCGATTGCGGCTGGACCATGATGGCCTGGAACCCGCCCATGTCGGCGCCGTCGACCGAGCGGACCTCGTGCCCCATCTTGGCGAGCGTCTCGCCGACCAGATCGTACAAGGATGATTCCAGGGTCAGCACGTTGGGTATCTGCTGGTGCCGGAACCGGGCCATGTCACTGGCCGCTTGCACGTTCGCGCCCAGATCAACAATGTTGACGAGCGCTTGGGCGTGCCCCTGCGCCTGCATGTCTCCGCCCATGAGCGTCAGCGTCATAA
This sequence comes from uncultured Gammaproteobacteria bacterium, assembly GCA_963699955.1. Taxonomy (GTDB): domain Bacteria; phylum Pseudomonadota; class Gammaproteobacteria; order Steroidobacterales; family Steroidobacteraceae; genus FEN-1191. The sequence continues at coordinate 28,675 of CAVOVV010000007.1, read as the reverse complement.
AAGGGGCGCCGTCGCGCATGACGAAGCCCGCGGACAAGGTGTTGAAGGGCCGCTTATGCGGCGCAATGGCATTCGGGCTTTTGGGATCGAGGGAAAACAGGGCACCGCGGTCGTGCAGGATGAACCCGTATCCGGGAACCGTGATGCCTGAACCGAATTCGTAGTAGTTGCTGCTCACCCACGACACCATGTTGCCGTCGCGGTCCGCCGTGGCCAGCACAATAGTGTCCCCCTTGCCCGGCTCACTGCCCGTACGTTCCGTGCGCGTGGCCCGCTTGGGGTCGACCCGTGCACACTGCGAGGCGGCATAGGCCGGTGACAGCAGGCGCTCGAGCGGCACGGCCGCGTAATGGGGGTCGGCGTTGTGCTCGAACAGGTCGGCGTAGGCGAGCTTCTTGGCCTCCACCAACAGGTGCCAATAGAGCGGGGAGCGGGGGCCCAGCGCCGCCAGTGGCTGTCCCGGGGACCACTGCGGCACGCAGGTCTGCAGGATATTGAGCATTTCCAGCGTGGCCCAATCCTGCGAAGGGGGCGGAAGCTCAAACACGTCGTAGCCGTGATAACGCGTTTGCGCGGGCGCGCCCCACTCGCCCCGATAGGAGGCCAGGTCCGACAGCGTCATGGTCCCGCCCAGCGCGCTCGACTTGGCGACGATCGCGCGGGCGACATCGCCCTGATAGAACGCCGCCGCGCCATGCTGCTGGAGCAGCTCGAAGGTATGCGCCAGCTCCGGATTGCGGAATAGTGTCCCGGCCGCCGGCGGCTTGCCGGCCACGTACCAGGTCCGCACCGAGTCCGGATCCGGAGCGCTTGGCTTTTGCCCCACCGCCGCTACGTCGGGCAGGAGCCAGTCACTGGCAATGCGCTCGGTGATGGGAACCCCGTCGCGGGCGTAGCCAATCGCGGGTTGTAACAGTTCCTTGAAAGTGCGCGTCCCGAACCGCGTGAGGATTTCCTGCCACCCCCAGACCGCGCCGGGCACCGTGACCGGCAAGATCCCGAACAGCGGCATGCCTGAACCGGGCCCCCAGTTTTCAGGATCGCGCTCGTAACCGAGCGCGTGCAGCCGCTCGAGCGTGGCGCCCGTGGGAGCCATGCCGCTGGCATTTAAGGCGTAGAGTTTCTTTTCCTTGGCGATGTAGACGATCGCAAAGAAATCACCCCCAATGCCGGTGCTCATCGGTTCCACGACATTGAGCACTGCCGCGGTGGCGACCGCCGCGTCGATCGCATTGCCGCCCTGCCTGAGTACCTCCAGCCCTGCCTGGGCGGCGAGCGGCTGGCTGGTGGTCACCATGCCGTGCTGGGCGATCACTTCCGAGCGACCCTGCAAGCGCCAGCCCTCCGCGCGTTCGCCGCGCACGGCCTGGCAAAACGGTGCCGGCGCGGCGACATCGCACACCGTGGGAACCGGCGGGGGTTCGGCGGCCGGTGACCCGACGCAGACCAAGCTCGCGGCGATCATCGTGCCCAGCGCGCGCCGCGCCGTGCGCGGCCAAATCGACTGGCAATCCAGAGCCGGCTCTGTGCGCATCGGAGTCTCTCCCTCAATCACCTTAGGTCCCGCGCCCCGTCTCATTTAGAAACCGCCGCGGGCCGTTGCCGCGGTTCACGCTTCCGCGTGTTGTCGTGCTCAGTTCGACGCGTGCGTGCGGCGAATAAAATCCGCCACGTTGTCGTGCAAGGCGTGACGCGATGCCTCGTGCAGGTAGACCATGTGACCGGACTGGTAGCGCCGGAACTCGATGTTCTTGGCCACCTCCGGGGGCACGGGCAGGTGCATCAGTTCGAACTCGGCCGCGAAATAAATCGTCGCGAGGTCGAAATAGCCGCTGTTCAGCTGCACCTTGAGATTCGGGTTGGCCTTCATCGCGTAGGCAAGGTCGGGCATCACGTTCGCGGAGATCGAGAGTTTTTGGCTGGAGCCGGGCGGCTTGTGCCCGAAGTCCCAGCTTTCGCCGATCCCGGCGTAGTTGTTGGGCTTGAAGGTCTTGCCCTGGCCGAACTTGAGTTCGCGCCGCACATAGTCGTTAAAGGTGGAGACATACGCCGAGGTGATCGCCGCCGCCTGCGGATCGTAGGCGGGTTCCTTGGCGAGCAAATCGATCGTCGGACCCGAAAAGCGCGAGTCGATGCGGCCGGTCGTGCGCTCGCCGAGCAGGTGCTGTTCGAAGACCCCGCCGCTGATCCGCAGATCCGCGCGCGCAATGTATTCCGCGGGGAGCCCCGTGTAGGCGTGCAGCTTTTCGATGATCGCGGCGCGTCGGTCGGGCGCGAGCGCCGAGCCTTGCGCCAGCGCACTCAGGTAGTCGCCCAGAGCGAAGTCCTCCACCTCCTTGATGAACGGCTCCAGTGTCGCCGGCTGGTTGGGAAGGCGCTTGTGGTACCAGGCGGTCGCGGCATACGTCGGCAAGGCCAGCGCGTACGGCTGGTCGACGCTGGGGTTGAATTCCGGGCCGTCGGCGCTGTCGTCGAAGGAGAGGATCTGGGACAGCAGGATCACGCCGTTTAGATCGATGGACTTTTCCTCCTGCAGTACGTTGGCCAGCACGGCCGAGCGGGTGGTTCCATAGCTCTCCCCGAACAAGTATTTCGGCGAATTCCAGCGCCCGTGCCGCGACAGGAATTGCGCAATGAAATTAGCGAACGCGTGGGCGTCCTGGTCGATGCCAAAGAACGCCTTTTCCTTGTCCGCACCGCGCAGATGCCCGAATCCGGTGCTCGGCGCGTCGATAAACACCAGGTCCGACTCCGGAAGCAGCGAGGCCTCGTTGTCCACCAAGCGGTACGGTGCCGCAGGGGTGTGCGAGTCTTCGGCGGTGACCACACGCTTGGGTCCGAACGCCCCCATGTGCAGCCAGATGGTCGAGCTGCCCGGCCCCCCGTTGTAGATGAAGGTGATCGGACGCGCCGGATTGGGCTCTTTGCCGAGGAAATACGCGTAATAGGACATGCCGGCCTCGGGCTCAACCGGTGACGGCTTCTCACCGTGCGCGCTCCCCTTCTCGCCGCTCTCCGGTGGCTTGTCGGTGGCCGCGGGCGGGTCACTGTCCATCGGATCCTTGACGTACACGACCAGAATTCCGGCTTCGGCGCCGTAGCTGAGTGATTTCCCGCCTATGGTCACTGTGCCGGTCGAGACCGAGACTTCGTCCTTGAGGTGGCGCGGGTCGGCCGGGCCCGCGTCGGCGTCCTGCTCGGCAGGAGTTCCGGTCGCAAAGCCCGCCACCGGCAGGCACGTCAAGAGCGCAACAAGTCCAGCGGCAATGCGAGTCATATCGAAAGACCTCAGGGGCTATGGAGACAGCGGGCGCAGTCTCACACTGAGACGAGGGGTTCGGCAAGCCGTGACGCGGGATTGCTGCGTGCCTTAATGGTCCTTCGCCCGGGGGCACGTGTCATCATTTACTGGACACTGGAGGACATTTTTTTGACAATGTCCTGCAAAGGGCTGGGGGGAACAAGTATGGCTAGGCAATCGGGTAGCTCGGTAATTCGTGGGTCGGTGACCGCGGTGTTTGTGGCACTGCTGGGGATGATGAGCAGTTCGCTGCCGGCGGCCCCCGCCGCGGTGCTTACTCCCGAGCAAATCGCCAAACTCTTGGAGGAGGGTACCAATGTCCTCAACCAGGGCAATCCCGAGCTGGCCATCAAGAATTACTTCGAGCCGGTCAACCAGAGCTTTATGCGCCAGACGGCGAGCGCCGGGGCCGATGACGAGATCTACGCGTCGCGCAACGCGACCGAGACTGCCGCCTACCAGGCGAAGGTCGCCAAGGAAAACGAGGGCGCCGCAAAACCGGCCCACATGGTGATCGTGGATGGAGCCTGGAGCGACGCGCTGATACTCAAGGCGCGGGCACTGGCCCAGCTCAAGCGTGTCAGCGAGGCAATGTCTGCCCTGAATCAGGCGGTGGTCCTTTCGCCGGGCTATCCGGTCGTATGGCTTGAAATGGGTTCGATCTACCAGAGTCAGAAGGACTGGGAAAATTCCTTCAAAGCCTACAAGACCGCCGAGAACTACGCCGGCGCGATCGAGGACAAGGCCAAGCAGACCGAGACGCTGACCAGCGCGCTGCGTGGCCAGGCGGTGGCGATGATCGAGCTCGGCAGGCTGGACGATGCCGAGACCTTGTACAAGCGCTGCCTGAAGTTAAACCCAGGCGATACCGCGGCGACCGACGGTCTGGCCCAGGTCCAGGCGCGCCGCGGCACGAGCGCGCCCGCTGCCGGAGCCGCCGCACCGGCGGCACCGCCCGCGACCGCGCCACCTGCCGCGCCGAGCTCGCGTTAGCGAGCCGGGTCATCCGGATGCCCTGCCGGTGAACGCCAGCCGGGCCCGGCGGCGTTTTAGCGCACCCGTGTGGCTGACGGGGCTCACCAACGCGGTGTTCGGCATGTACGGGGGCATCGTGGCCATTTCGATGCCGCAGTTGCTGAGCGCGCGCCACGTGCCCGAACACCGGATCGCGGCGATGACCGCGGTCATGATTTCCCCCGCGTTTTGGACCTTCCTGGTGAGCCCGGTGCTGGACGTGCGCTTCAGTCGCCGCGCTTACTGCGTGGCCACCGCCCTGGCAGGCGCCGTGCTGCTGGTGCTCGCGTTGCTCCATCTGGACAATCTCGCGCTGGTCGAGGGCTGCATCGTGGTCGGCTTTTTCTTTGCCAATCTCTATCAGAGCGCCCTGGGCGGCTGGCTGGCGAGCATTACCACCAGCGACGCGGAAAAAAAGCTCAGTGCCTGGGTCACCATGGGCAACATTGCCGGCGGCGGTGCGATGGCGGCCCTGACCGGCTTTCTGGTGCGTACTCTGTCGCCGGCGTGGGCGGCGTTACTGGTCGGTGGGGCGGTGCTGCTCCCCACTGCGGTGTTTCCCTGGATGAGGGCGCCAGGACCGGACCGACGCCTGGCGCGCGAGAGTTTCCAGCAGTTCTTCGGCGAGATCCTCGCGCTGCTCAAGCAGCGCAATGTGCTGATCGCCATCGTGCTGTTCATCACGCCGACGGCCACGTTTTCGCTGACGAACTTTCTGAGCGGAGTAGGGCGCGACTTCGACGCCTCGGCCGCCTTCGTCGGCTGGGTCGGTGGCCTCGGCGTACTGGCAGGCGGCATCGCCGGGTGCCTGTGCTTCCGCTTGATCGATCAGCTGTTGCCGACCAGGTTCCTCTATCTGGCGATTGCCGCGGTGGGTTCTCTATTTACGCTCGCGCTGCTGTTGTGCGCGCGCACGCCCGCGACCTTTGCGGTCGCCTTGATCGGCGAAAACGTGTTTCAGGCGCTGGGCATTACGGCGACGGTGGCGATCGCCTTCGAAACCATCGGCCGGGAAAACCCGCTGGCCGCCACCACCTACTGCCTGATGATCTCGGCGGCGAATATTCCAATCACCTACATGTTGCTGGTCGACGGTTGGGGCTACGGGCGTTCCGGAATTGCGGGCAGCCTGATCGCCGACGCCGGTATGAGCCTGCTTTCGGTCGCGGCGCTGGCAGCGCTCCTTGTGGGATTCACGCGTCCTGCGCTAGCGCAGCGCGTTCCTCGGCGGCTCTAAGGGCCGCGGGCGCTAACGGATCCCCAGAGACTCTCTCGGCCCGCCACCGCGCGGGTGGCGGCTCATACCATTGATCCGGGGAGTGTGCTGGCCGGCGGCGCGGGTGTCTGCTGCCCGCTCTAAGGACGTGGCTTGGCCGCGCCGGCCGCGGGCTCATCCACCGTGAGTCGACGGAGCCTTTCAGTGCGTGTCAGCTCAGTGTGCTGAGCCACGCGGCGCAGCAGGGCCTCGGTGTCGGCGATCGCCAGCGGCCGGCTGAACAGGTAACCCTGAGCGGTCTCGCACTGTTGCTCCTGCAGATAGAGCATCTGATTGAAGGTTTCGACGCCTTCCGCGACCACGGTGATGCCTAAGGTGCGCGACATCTTGATGATTGCGCTGGCGATCGAGCGGTCGCGGACCCCGGTCTCGAGGTTGCTGACGAACGAACGGTCGACCTTCAGCCGATCGACGGCGAGATTGCGTAGCCGCCCGAGGCTCGAGTAGCCGATGCCGAAGTCGTCGATGGCCAGCGAAACGCCGACGGCACGCAGGCTGGCCAGCGCCTTCTCCGACCAGGCTTCATCGCGCATCACCACGGTTTCGGTGATCTCAAGCTCCAGCAATTGGGGCTCGATGCCCACTTCCTTGATGGCTTGGGCGACGGTCTCCGGAAAATCGCGGCGCAGGAACTGAACGCCCGAAACGTTGACCGAAATGTGCCCGAATGGCAGCTTCTGCTCACGCCATGCTCGGGCCTGAACACAGGCGTTGCGCAACACCCAATCGCCGATCGGCACGATCAAGCCGGTGTCCTCGGCGATCTCGATCAATTCCAGCACCGGCACCGGACCTAAGTCGGGATTGGTCCAGCGCAGCAGGGCCTCGAGCCCCGAGAGTTCGCCGGTCGCCAGCTCGAATTGGGGCTGATAGTGGAGGCTCAGCTCCTTGCGCTCCAGAGCGCCGCGAAGTTTGCCTTCGACCGTCATGCGGCGCAGTGCGCCATCGCTCATCGAGGCGTCGAAAAACGCCTGGCCGCCGTTGGCACGCCGCTTGGAGAAATACATCGCCAGATCGGCGTTGTGCAGTACGGTGGCCGCCTCGGTGCCGTCATCCGGGCTGATGGCGATGCCAATGCTTGGCGTCATGACGATTTCATGCTCGCCGATATGGATCGGATCGTGTATCACAGCGATGATGCTGTCCGCCGTGGCGGCTGCGGCCGCCCGCGAACTCACCTGCGGCAGGATGACCACGAATTCATCGCCCCCCAGGCGACCAATGTCGCCAATTCCCGGGCGCTGCGCATTGGCGTCGCTGACCGAGAGCGACATCGCGCGCAATCGCGCCGCGCATTGCGAGAGCAGCTCATCACCGGCGCTGTGCCCGAGGGTGTCGTTGATGCGCTTGAAATTATCGAGGTCGATGTACAGCACCGCCGTGGTGTGCCCGCCGGCGGCGGCATGCTGCAGTGCGCCCGTCAGCCGCTGCAGGGTATGTTCGCGGTTCGGCAGGCCGGTCAACGAGTCGAAGTACGCCAGGCGCGCGATGTGCCGCTCGGCACGCCACTTGCTGTGCAAGGCGGTGGCCATCTGCCGCACTTCGTGGGGATGAAAGGGCTTCTGCAGGAAGGAGATCTTGTCCTGCGGCGGCACCTGGCCGCCGATATTGACCGGGTCGACGTCGGAATAGGCCGTGCAAATGACGATCTCGATGTCGGGGTCGAGTTCGCGGATCCGCGCGGCGGCCCAGGCGCCATCCTCGCCCGGGGGCATGCGCATATCCAGAAACACCACCGGGTAGGGTGTACCGGCCTCAATCGCCTTGGTCACGGCGGCCACAGCCTCAACCGCGTTGCTGGCCAGCGTGACTTCGAAGGTGGCGCGGCGAGCCGCGCCGGTCGCCGGCGCCCCGCGTTTGAAGAGGCGGGCCCGCAGATCCTGAATCGCGTCCAGATCCTCGCGCAGGTCGGCTTCGCCAAACACCTGCCGGTAGGCCTCGCGTATGGCGGGCTCGTCGTCGGCCACCAATATGCGGATCGGATTCTCGGCGTTCTGTTTCGCACTCATGCCGCTCGCTCCTCGGATTGCGAACTCTGCTCGCGCAGGGGGACCAGGATCTCGAATCGGGTGCCGTGGCCCAGACCCTCGCTGTGCACGCTGATGCCGCCGCCCAGCGCCCGCAGCGTGTTGGCGCACCAATGCAGGCCGAGGCCGGAGTTGGTCGCCTGTGACTTGGTCGAGTAGCCCTTCTGGAACAGTTTGGGCAGATCCTCGGCCGCGACCCCGGCCGCATCGTCGGCCATGTCAATGCGCAAAGTCCGCTCGCCGTTGGCCTCGACGAGGTCCGCCCCGATCCGCAGCCGCGCGCGCGCCATGCCGGCACAGGCGGCCGCTTCGGCGGCGTTCTGGATCAGATTCTGCAACACCATGCCCAGCGTCGTGCAGGGCAGGGACAAGGTGCCCAGTGCGGCGAGCCTTGGGGAAATCTCGAGATCGAGACGCTCGCGGTGCACGGGCGCCACCTGCTGGAGACTGCGCGCGAGCAGCTCGGCCGGCGTCATGGGCAACAGCACCGGGCCGTTGCGCTGGTGCTGGCGCTGTTCGGCCAGCACCGCCTGAATCACTCCGGCCTGGTCGGTGATGTCGCGCAGGCGCTCGGCCCCGCGACCCAGGGTGTGCGCCATCTCGGCCGCCGACAGTTGCACGAACTGCTGCAGGTCGCGCCGCCGCTCGGCGTCCGGCGTGCCGTGCTGCAGTTCGTCCAGCGCGGCGTGCAGGTCGGCGGTGCTGACCCCTCCGAGCTGTTGCTGCAACTTGGCGACGTTGACGGCCAGGGGCGTCATCGCGTTGCCCAGGTTGTGCAGCACCCCGCTGGCGTTCTCGGCGGCGCCCGATTCGAACGAACGATCCACCAGTTCGCGGCGCGTCTGCGCGAGCCGCTCGACCATGTTGTCAAAGGCGTTGGCGAGAGTCCCCAGTTCGTCGCTGCGCACGTAGGCCAGTCGGCAGGACAGATCGTCGGCGGTGGCGATGCGCTGCGCATGATCGGTAACGCGCGCCAGCGGGCTGAGCACGATGCGGCCGAGCAGCACCAGCAGCGCAGCGAGCACGACCGCCGCGGCGACACCCAGCAGCAGCGTCGAATAGCGGACCGCCACGGCGCCATGGTGGGTAATGGTGCGCGGCACGGTGATCCCTAGGGCTAGCAGCGGCTGACCGGACTGGTTGGTAAAGACCTGTTCGATGCGCGTGGCGGTCTCGGTTTCGGTCAGGCGCGCGTTGCCACTGCCGTGTTGCACCAATAACAGGGCATCGACCGCCGGATTCTGGCCCCACAGGCGCATGTCCAACCGCACTTGCGCCTGGGTGCTGAGGCGCAGCAGCTCCGGGCCGTTGAGGAGCCGGCCCATAATGACCATGCCGCGCGCGGGCCCGTGGCCCATGCCGTCCAGGATCGGAGCGCCCGAGGCGACCAGCACACCCGCGTCGGTGGTGATCAACCCGCTGATCGGTTGCCCCTGGGCCAGCGCCTGCGCCCAGGCCTGTTCCAGGGTGTTATTTTGGTTCAGATGGATCGTAAGCGGTTTTCTGGAGCGCTCGCTCAGCGTGTCGCTCCAGGTAAAGCTGCCGTTGCTCGCGATGACCGCCATGTAGTCAATCTTGGCGGTGTGAAACGAAATGTCCGTGAGGCTGGCCTCGGCGAAGGCCCGATTGTGGTCGCGCATGTAGCGCCACAGTTCACGCCAGTTGCCCCAGTCGGCCGCCTGCGCGCCCAGCGCCTGTTGTTCCCGCTCCACAGCGAAGGCCACCCGCTGCATGTCGGTGTGAGCGCTGGCGCGCTCCAGTTCGACGAATTTCGGCAGCATGAGCCGCTGCTCGATGGCCCACTGCGCCGCAATCAACGCGACGAAAAGCAGTGCGAGCACGATCGTTACCTTGGCGCGAACACGCATAGCGACGGATCCAGTAGGCAAATTGCGAACTACGTTAGCCTAGCGTTGGGCGCCCGCGACAAATGCTATGGACGTCACATAATCAAGGGGCCGGGCAGTGTCTTGCTTGGCAGCCCGGCCAAAAACAGCCCGCTCCGCGGGGGGCGTAGGCCTCCGGAGAGGAGGCCGGCCGGGCGCGATTCTGGCAGCCAGTACCGCGCACCGACGTAGTTACGTGCTACAGTCCGGACCGGCAAGTGAATACAGCGTCTGATAGTTTCGTCGTTAGCTCGCGCACGCGGGCGGCACGCATCAAATCCGCCATCGAGCGGTTTCGCAAACCTTCGCACCTACGCGCCATCTGGCAGCTGACCAACACGCTGCTCCCGTACCTGTTCATTTGGTTTCTCATGGCGCGCATCGTCACGGTGTCGTACTGGTTGATTTTGCCCCTGGCGGTGGTGGCCGCCGGCCTGCGGGTGCGGGTATTCATCTTCATGCACGACTGCGGCCACGGCTCGTTCATGCGCTCCAAGCGCGCCAATACCCTGGTGGGGTGGCTAACCGGACTGCTCACGTTCACGCCCTATCATCACTGGACCTGGGAGCATGCGATTCACCACCGCACTTCCGGCAATCTGCAACGCCGCGGCAAGGGCGACATCTGGACCATGACCGTGGAGGAATACCTGCATGCCTCGCTGTGGCGCCGTTGCGCCTACCGGCTGCTGCGCAATCCCGCGGTGCTGTTTGCCATTGCTCCCGTGGTGCTGTTTGTAGTGCTCGAAAGGTTTCCCTCAGCCGAGGCCGGCCAGCGCGAGCGGCTCTCGGTATGGCTCACCAACCTGGCTCTGCTCCTGATAGCGGTGGGTCTGAGCGCGCTGATCGGCTTCAAGTCGTGGCTGCTGATCGAGCTCACGCTGATGTTGCTGGCCGGCGGCGCCGGGGTCTGGCTGTTCTACGTCCAACACCAGTTCGCCGAGGCCTATTGGACCAGTCACGAGGATTGGGATTACACCGAGGCCGCGCTGCAGGGCAGTTCGTTCTACAAGCTGCCCGCGATCCTGCGCTGGTTTTCCGGAAATATCGGCTTCCACCACATCCACCATCTCAGCCCGCAGATTCCCAACTATCACTTGCAACGCTGCCACAATGCCGAGCCCCTGTTTGGCGTGGCGCCGACTCTCACGCTGGGAGCGAGCCTCCGCTCAGCGACGCTGCGGCTCTGGGACGAGCAGCAGCAACGCTTGATCGGATTTCGGCTGCTGCGCTCGCACCGCAGCGGCTAGCCAGGCCGCTGCGGGCCCGCGCCGGCGCGCGGGTATAATGGCTGGGTTAGCCATAACAACACCGCACGGGGATTCCCATGATACGCACCGCTTTGATCAGTTGCGCACTCGCGACTGTGGCCGCTTTCGCCAGTGCCGCGCCGAGCGAGCCCGGGGCCGCCGAGAGCATTATGCACCCGTCCTGGATGGACAAATCCGTGGATCCCCTGCGCGATTTTTATATGTACGTGAATGGCAATTTCATTCGCCAGAATCCGATCCCGGCCGCTTACTCGAGCTGGGGCCAGGCCGAGATCCTCAACGAGCACAATCAGGATTTCATCCACGAGTTGCTGCAGAGCGCTGCGGCCAACGCCAATGCGGCCCCCGGCAGCGAGGAGCGAAAGATCGGCGATTTCTACGCCAGCGGCATGGACGAGGCCGCCGTAGAGAAGGCCGGCATCGCGCCCCTCAAAGACGAATTTGCTCGCATCGATGCCCTCCGCCGGCCGGCTGACCTGAGCACGGCACTTGCCCACCTGCAGGTCATCGGTGTCGATGCCGTGTTTTCCCTGGGTGAGATGCAGGATTTTGCGGACAGCACCAAGGTGATCGGCACGGTGGCCCAGGGCGGCCTCGGCCTTCCCGACCGGGATTACTACCTTAAGGACGACGCTCGGTTTGCCAGCATCCGCAAAGCGTACGAGGAGCATATCGCGCGCATGCTGCAGTTGCTGGGTGATGCCCCTGCGGCGTCGGTTGCTGCCGCTCACGAGGTCATGGCGCTGGAAACGCGGCTCGCCACGGCGTCCATGCCGGTGGAGCAGCAACGCGATCCCCACGCGATCTACAACATGCGCGACCTGGCGGCGCTGGCCAAGGACGCTCCGACCATCGACTGGCCGCGATTCCTGGCGAGCAGCGGTGCCCCGCAGGTGACGCAACTGAACATGCAGATGCCCAAGTTCTTCGCGGCGGTAGCGCATGAGATTGAGGCTACACCCATGCCCGTATGGCACAGCTATCTGCGCTGGCACCTGGTGCACGCCTTCGCCCCGTATCTGTCCAGCCCGTACGTCAACGAGAACTTCAAGTTCGTGCAGGCCGTGAGGGGCACCAAGGAATTGCTGCCGCGCTGGCGGCGGGTATTGAGTACCGAGAACCGTGCGCTCGGATTTGCCGTCGGCCACGAGTACGTGAAGCGCCGCTTTCCGCCGGAGGCGAAGGCCCAGGTGGTCGACATACTGCACGGCGTTCGCGACGCGCTGCGCGCTGACCTGCAGAGCCTGTCTTGGATGAGCGAGGCGACGCGTGCCAAGGCGCTCGACAAGCTGGCACTGATCGAGGAACGGATTGGCTACCCCGATGTCTGGCGCGACTACAGCCGGCTGACCATTGATCGAGGTCCCTATGTGCTCAACGTGCTGCGCGCCGACGCTTTTGAAACGGCGCGCGAGCTGGCCAAGATCGGCAAGCCCGTTGATCGCACCGAATGGGCCTACCCTCCACAGGTCATCAATGCCTACTATGACCCGTCGATGAACAACATCAACTTCCTGGCCGGAATCCTGCAGCCGCCGTTCTTTGATCCCGCCGCACCCGCTGCCTTCAATTACGGCGCGGTCGGTGCGGTCATCGGCCATGAAATCACTCATGGCTTTGACGATCAGGGCAGCCAGTTCGACGGTCATGGGAACCTGGTCAACTGGTGGACCAAGGAAGACAACGATAAATTTCAGGTGGGCGTCGATTGCATAGCCAATCAGTTTTCGGGTTATACCGTGGACGGGGAATTCCACATCAAGGGCAAGTTGGTGGCGGGCGAGTCGATCGCCGATCTGGGCGGCTTGCTGCTCGCCTTACGCGCGTACCAGGCCTCCCCGGGCTACTCGACTGCGGCGAGCGTGGGCGGCTATACACCTGACCAGCAGTTCTTTATCGCCTATGCGCGCATGTGGGGCGAGGACGTCCGGCCGGAACAGGCGCGCGTGTGGGCGGCCTCTGACCCGCATCCGCCGGGCAATTACCGCGTCAATGGCACCTTGGCCAACGTACCGCAGTTTGCCAAAGCCTTCGGCGGGGGCGGCGCGGACACGAAGCGCTGCGTCATCTGGTAGCGGGTTGGAACAGGCACCCTCGTGCCGGACTTGTCCGGTACCGCGCCCAGCGAGGGCGAGTCCCGGTGCTCCGGGCAGAAGCGCAATTTGCGGGGCAGGGGCCGCTGCACTAGAATCGCGCGCCTTGTGTGGGGCGGTAGCTCAGCTGGGAGAGCGTCGCGTTCGCAATGCGAAGGTCGAGGGTTCGATCCCCTTCCGCTCCACCATTTCATTGTCTAAAGACGTCGCATTTAGTCGGTTACCGAGTGATTCCGCGAGCCTCTCTCGGCATGAACGTCTCGGTTCGGTGAGCTTTTGTGCCGCTACACCAGCGCCTCGACCTGTCGGAGGCAACCTATGGCGCGACTTGCGCCGGCGTTGCACTATGGGTCCGGAGACGAACGTAGTTTGGTCGTAAGAGGGGTGCTGATGCACTTGCAGCTGCAGCAGCAATGGGGCGCTCCGGGCGCGATGCCAAAGAAGATCGGAGCTGCGGCGCTGGCTGCGGTGTCGCTACTGGTAATTACCCGGCCCGGCGCGGCTGCAGAGCAGCGTGTGCCGTTCGCATTCGAACAGGTCGTCGAACTGGCGCGTCAACTGTCGCAGTCGCCGGCACGAAGGTTGGGGTCCATAACGCCGGGGCTCGAAAAGCTCAACTACGATCAATACCGGGAGCTGCGGTTCCGCACCCAGAAAGCCTTTTGGGGCGACGTCGCCTTGCCATTTCGTGTTGATCTGCTGCCCGCCGGATTCGTCTATAAGACTCCCGTGGCCGTTTCGCTGGTCGAGGAAGGGCGCGTGACCGACCTGGGGTCCGACCCCGCCTTGTGGGACGTCGGCGAGAGAGTCCCCGCGAGCCTGCACGACGTGCCGCTATCACTCTCCGGCTTTCGGGTGCGCACCCGGCTCAACTCACGCTCTGTCTGGGACGAATTCCTCGTCTTCCAGGGCGCCAGCTACTTTAGAGCCGTCGGGCGCGGACAACTCTACGGATTGTCCGCTCGCGGACTGGCGCTGCGCACGGGCCAGCCGGAAGGCGAGGAATTTCCGGCATTTACTCATTTCTGGATCGAACGGCCCACCCGCTTCGCTGGAACTCTCACGATCTATGCGCTGCTGGAAAGCGCATCGCTGACCGGTGCCTACCGATTCGTCGCCTCTCCGGGGCGTGATACGGTCATGGAAGTGCAGTGCACACTGTTCCCGCGCTCGGACGTGGCCGTGGTGGGCATTGCGCCGCTCACCTCTATGTTTCTGTTCGATGCCAGCAATCGTTCGCGATTCGACGACTTTCGCGAGCGCGTTCATGATTCGGACGGACTGTTCATCGATGCCCGCAACGGCGAGGCGATCTGGCGCCCGCTGACCAATCCACGCGAATTGCAGTCCGGATCGTTCACCGACACGGCGCCGTACGTCTTCGGCCTGATGCAGCGCGCACGGCTGCAGGCTGAGTATCAGGACCTTGAAGCCAGCTACGAGCGACGCCCCAGTGCATGGGTGGAATCCCTCGGCAATTGGGGCGCCGGTCCGGTCCGACTGCTGGAAATACCTACCACGCGTGAGACCAACGACAACATCGTCGCATTCTGGCAGCCGCGCGGCGGGCTCAGGGCAGGGCAGCCATTTCGGACCTCTTACCGCCTGCACTGGACTACCGATCCCGTGCCTCGGAACGGCGTGGGGCGCATCGTCGCCACTCGTATCGGCAGCAGCTTCGACGGCAAGCGCAGGCTGTTCGTCATCGACATCGAAGGGGCGGGTGCATCGAGCGATGGATTGAAGCTGTCGCTATCGAGCTCGGCGGGCAAAGTCTCGAACCCCGTCATCCAGCCCAATCCGGCGATCAACGGACTGCGCGCCAGCTTCGAACTCGATACCGATGACGAGCCCCTGGCGGAGCTGCGCATGATTGTGATGAAGAACGGCAAGGCGGTCTCCGAAACCTGGCTGTACCGATGGACGCCGTAGTCACGGGCAACCCGCTCAGCATGCTGGATGCCGTGCGTACCCAGCCAGCCGGAACCGCACCCGCCCGTCCCGGCGGCCGCGGCATGCCGCCGGAAGCGCCCCTGGATATGCCAACGCAGAATCTGCGGAGGGTCCCGGTGGCCAAGTTCGACCATCGGCTTGACTGGCGTGTTGCGCTGGCCCGCGGGGTGGCCATCACCGGAACGCTGGCGATCATCACGTACGGCGTCAGGGAAATGTTCGCCATCGTCCGAGTCGCCAATCCGACGGTGCTGCAGGACATCCTGGTCGGGTTCTTCGCCCTGACGCTCAGCTGGATCGCCCAGTCGGCCGCCTCGGCCATCGCGGGCCTCATTCCGCGCCGCCGGCTGCGTCTGGTACCGGCCGGGCAGCCTCTGGCGCGCACCGCGCTGGTCATGCCGATCTACAACGAAGATCCGCGGCGCACCGCGGCCGCCCTGCAGGCGATGGGCGAAGCGCTGCACCAGCGCGGTGCGGGTGAGGCCTTCGAAATCGTGATGCTGTCGGACTCGACCCAGGCGGATGCCTGGCTCCGAGAGACGCAGACCGTGCGAACGCTGCGAGATGCGCTGGCACCGACGATACCGGTTTGGTACCGGCGGCGCTGGAAGAATGTCGGGCGCAAAGCCGGCAACATTCAGGAATTCGTCGAACGCTGGGGCGGGCGCTACGAATACATGGTGATCCTGGATGCCGACAGCCTGATCGACGGCGACACGCTGGTCTGGATGGTGCGCGCCATGATGGCCGACAAAACGCTCGGGCTGGTGCAGACTGCTCCGCGACTGGTGGGCCGAATCAGCCTGTTTGCACGGCTGCAGCAGTTCGCGGTCCGAGTTTACGGCGGCGTGATTACACGCGGGTTGGCGGCGTGGGCCGGGGACGACGGCAACTACTGGGGGCACAACGCGATCCTGCGCATCGCGGCGTTCGCGAGTTGCTGCGGCCTGCCGCAACTGCCAGGGCGCAAGCCTTTCGGTGGTCACATCCTTTCGCACGATTTCGTAGAAGCCGCGCTCATGCGCAGGGCCGGCTGGAAGGTGCGGATGGCCGACGAGTGTGGCGGTTCCTATGAAGAGAGCCCGCCCTCGCTGGTCGATGTGGCCATTCGCGACCGGCGCTGGGCCCAGGGAAATCTGCAGCATGTCAAGGTACTCCGGGCCGCCGGATTGCGCTGGCACAGCCGCATGCACTTCGCATTCGGAATCATGAGCTACCTCTCCTCACCGTTGTGGCTGATGCTGCTGCTGGTCGGCTTGGCGCTGGCGGTGCAGGGCGCGCTCAGTGAGCCGTCCTATTTCCACTCGGCCTTCCAGCTGTTCCCATCCTGGCCGCGGTTCGACTCACAGCGCATGCTGTTCCTGTTTATGTTCAGCATGGGCGTGCTGTTCACCCCCAAACTCCTTGGATTTCTCAGCACCTTTCTCAGGCGCCGCGAGCGCCGCCCGGTGGGTTTCATCCGTCTGACGTTCGGCACGGCGCTTGAGCTGGTGCTGTCGGCCCTGTTCGCACCCGTGCAGATGCTGATGCAGAGCCGATATGTGGCGGAGATCCTGCTCGGGCGCGATGCCGGCTGGGGCTCACAGCGGCGCGAGGACGCACGCTTCAGCTGGCTCGAAGCGTGGCGCTTTCATTGGGGCCACACGCTGGCTGGCGCGTTGCTAAGCGTAACATTCTGGCTGCTGTCACCGGAACTGTTCTGGTGGCTCTCACCCGCATTGCTGGGCATGCTGATGGCCATTCCGTTGTCGGTCATCAGTGGCAGCACCCGCGTCGGCCGGTGGCTGTCGCGGATCGGCCTACTGGCCACCCCGGAAGAACTGCAGGTACCCGAAATCGTGAGTCGACGCGATGCGTTGTGCCCCGCCCACGACAGCCCGGCGGGTGATGCGCTGGGAAACTTGGCGAGCGACGAAGCCGCGCGGAACTGGCACATTGAGCTGAATCCGCCACCGCCCGAGCGCCGGCGTGGCGATCCGGATCCCGACCAGTTGATGGCGCAACAAAAGATCCGCGAAGCCCGCAGCCGGGACGAGGCGCTGAGGTATCTCAGCGCCCGCGAGCGCCTTTACGTGGCCGCCGATGCGCAGTTGCTGCATCAGTTGAGCGGCCTGCCTCTGAAAATTACACCTGCAGAATGAGAATTTAGTCCCAAGTCTTACAGGCATCGCGAACCTCCACTAATTCCGGCGCTCAATGAACGTCGGCGCTTGTGACGATGCAGCGCCTGCAGCGCGGTCGAAATGAAGCGGCGCGCCCGATTTGGATGGACGCGGCCTGGCGTCGGCCCGCACCGACAATTTCTCGCGCGCGTGTCCTATACCGAATCAGCGCCTGCGCGGCGCCTAATCACCACTGGCTCAGAGGATGGTCTCATTAACAGCAGGAGCAATTTATGGCTGGAAAAAACACGGCGGTTTTCGGGATCTATCCGACTATCCCCCAAGCGGAACGCGCGGTCGACGCACTGATGTCGGCGGGCTTTTCGAGTTCCGCGATCTCGGTCCTGATGCAGGACAGTAACAGCACGAAGGAATTTGCCCACGTCAAGGACACCAAGGCCCCGGAGGGCACGGCGACGGGCGTCGCCGCTGGTGGAGTAATTGGCGGAACTCTCGGCGTGCTGGCAGGAATTGGTGCGCTCGCGATTCCCGGCGTAGGCCCTTTCATTGCCGCCGGACCCATCATGGCGGGCCTGGCAGGCCTTGGTGTGGGTGGCGCGGTCGGCGGTCTGGTCGGTGCGCTGGTAGGCATGGGCATTCCCGAATATGAAGCGAAGCGCTATGAGGGACGTGTAAAGAACGGCGGGACGCTGCTGTCCGTGCACTGCGATACCTCAAGGGAAATCGACAGCGCCAAGCAGCTCCTGAAAGGCACCGGGGCCGAAGACGTGGCCTCCACGGGCGAGGCGGCTGCGGCCAAGTCCGCGGCAACTCGGGTCGCTTAATTGAAGCCAGGTGCGAGCCGGCAGTACTCAATCGTCGCAGGGCCGGGGGCGTAAGCCCCTGGCCCCAGTTATTAACTCACGGTGATAATCATATGAAAACCACACTTACTCGGTCTCTTCTGGTCCTGCCAGCGTTGTTGCTCTTAGGCCAGTGGGCAGCGGCCCAGACGCCCTCCTACCCGACATCCGCCGCAAATACGGACAACAGCGCGGTACCTGCCGACAACACCGGGAGCAACAAGGATGCTTCCAACCGGACCGGCACGGCGGATGACCAAAAGGAGAACGCCACCGACCGCGCGCTGACTCAAGACATTCGCAAGGGTGTGATGGCCGACAAGAGCCTGTCGACCTACGCACACAATGTGAAAATCGTAGCGGTGAATGGCACGGTCACGTTAAATGGCGTCGTGCGCTCGGACGAAGAGAAGAATGCGGTACAGCAAATCGCTGCGAAAGCAGCCGGCAATGACCGTGTGATCAATGATCTTAAGGTTGCTCCCCCAAAGTAGAGGGTAGCGGTCGCGGATTACCATCCTCCGCAGGCTGGAACGAGGGCATGCACCGCATGTCCTCGTTTTTTGCAGATTGAAACGATCCGTTGAACGGCGAGGCCGTAAACGGCTCTTTTGAAGGGCGTCGTTGCCCGGCCTTGAGTCGGAGCCCTGTCGATCCTTAAGTTGCGATCCGGCGCAAGTGCTCCATGGGATTGGCGGGGTGCGAGAGCGTATCGCGCGCTCGGGAGGCCCCATGAATCGCGCATCGGGTGGCGCCCTCCCACCCGGCTTGCGCTACTATTCCCTGAAATGAACCACCGCACCGCCGTTGCGATTGCCTGCGTGGCTCTCTACGCCGGATCGGGGCTGTCTGCCGAAGCGTCCCCCGGATCCACGGCCACGTCGACTATGGCGGACACGCTGGCGAGCATTCGAAAAGCAGCGATGGCCAGCGACTGGGCCTGGGAGCGGCTGCAAGAACTCACGGATCGAATCGGACCGCGTCCCGCCGGTTCGGCAGGGCAGGCCGCCGCCATTGCCCAGATGGCTGCCGCGCTGCGCGGGCTTGGCGCACAAGTCACTTTGCAGCCCACCAAGGTGCCGCACTGGGTACGCGGGGATGAGCACGCGGATCTCATTGAATATCCAGGGCGGCCGGACGGCTTGGTACAGCATCTGCACCTAACGGCGTTGGGCGGCTCGGCGGCCACCCCTGCCGCCGGTCTTGAGGCGCCGGTGATCGTGGTGCACGACTTCGACGACCTGCACGCACGCGCGGCGCAGATTCGCGGCAAGATCGTGCTGTTTGATTCTCGTTTTGACCAACGACTGGCCGACAACGGCCAAGCCGGAGCGGCCTACATGCAGGCGGGCCAATATCGCGTCAACGGGCCTGCCGAGGCAGCCGCGCTCGGAGCGGCCGCGGTGCTGGTGCGCTCGGTAGGGGGAGCCGACTACCGACTGCCACATACCGGCGTGACCCGGTGGGCGGAGCACCAGGCCCCCATACCGGCCGCTGCGCTTGCGACGGAAGACTCGGACCTGATTTTGAGGCTCGCCGCCCGCGGCGCGGTCGCCGTGAAATTGTGGCTTACGCCGGTTACTTTGCCTGACGCGGACAGTTTCAATGTGATTGCCGACTGGCCGGGCACTGAGCAGCCCGGCGAGTACGTGATCGTTTCGGGGCATCTGGATTCCTGGGATCTTGGCACCGGGGCCACGGACGATGGCGTCGGCGTCGTCGGGGCGGCGGGCGTGCTGCAGGTGCTGCAGCAACTCAAGCTCCACGCGCGGCGTTCCATTCGATTCATAGGTTGGGCGGACGAAGAGAACGGTGGACACGGCCCAACGGCGTACATGGATTCCAGCAGCGGGGCAATCGCCCAGCAATGCGCCGCCATTGAAAGCGATTTTGGCGCGGGACGCGCCCTCGGCATCGAAGCGGCCGTCTCTAAAGAGTCGCTGGCTGTCGTGCAGCCCGTGATCAGTGCACTCGCGCCGCTGGGAGCCACGATGCTCCAGGCGCACGCCGGCGAAGTCGGTTCCGACATCGGACCACTGCAGGCCGCGGGTGTGCCGGGATTCGCGCCGATGACCGACGCGCGCCATTATTTCGACTATCACCATACCGCCGCCGATACCCTGGATAAGGTCGATCCGTACAACCTCCAGACCCAGGTGGCCACCATGGCGGTGCTGGCGTACTTCCTTGCCGACGCTGAGGCCTGCCTGCCCCGGGTGCCCGTCGTCCACCAGTGATCCTTAGCCATTGGGCGCGGAAATTCGCGCCCGGACCTGGTTCGGCGGGCGTCCGTATCGCCCGCACCTAGGGGAGGGCCCTATCGGTTCAGACTCGAGCTGCTATATAGTCCTACAGCGCCGGTCGTCACGCCGGCAGCGGTCAAAAAATAAAGACACCAAGGGGCAAGTGATGAAATTCATGAATATTATGGGGCTGGTTGCTGTGGCGCTCGCCATTGTGGGTGCCTTCGTCACCATACCGCACCTGTCCGCCGTATTGGTCATCCTCGGACTGGTTGCCGGTCTGTTAATCGACGGGCCCGATCATGTTCGGATCATTGTTTCGGCGCTCGCGCTCACGGCGCTGGCCGGTGCCCTGAATGCAATTCCGTCGGTGGGTGGTTATTTGACCACGATAGTGAGCAATTTCGGAGTGATCTTGTCCGGCGCCGCCATCATGATCATCGTTCGCAATATTTACGCGCGCGTCAAACCTTAGGACGACGCGATGGCAGGAAGCCGGTGCATCGGCTTGGCAAATGAGCGCATGGGTCAAGCAATGCGCGGAGCGGAGTAGACTCGCAAACTCGGGGCGTGGCTGCCTGCGAGATTTGGCGAGTGCGGCTGTAACTAATAAGTAACAAGGAAGGGGAGCGGCAATGAAGAAGTACAGCGCGGAATTCTTGGGTACGTTCTGGCTGGTGCTAGGCGGCTGCGGCAGCGCCGTCTTGGCAGCGGCGTTTCCCAATGTGGGAATCGGCCTGCTCGGCGTGGCGTTGGCTTTCGGGTTGACGGTGGTGACGATGGCGTACGCCATCGGGCATATCTCCGGCTGTCATTTGAATCCGGCCGTTTCGATAGGCTTATGGGCCGGCGGCAGATTCAATGCCAGTGAATTGTTGCCGTACATCGTTGCGCAAGTGCTGGGCGCCATCGTGGCCGGTGGCGTGCTGTACGTGATCGCCAGCGGTAAGGCGGGCTTCGACGTCGCCGCGGGTTTCGCCTCGAACGGTTACGCCGAGCATTCTCCCGGCGGATACTCGCTGCACGCAGCGCTGGTCTGCGAGATTGTGATGACGATGGTGTTTCTCGTCGTCATTCTCGGTGCGACTGACAGCCGCGCACCGCAAGGTTTCGCGCCACTCGCGATTGGATTGACGCTTACGCTAATCCACTTGATCAGCATTCCGGTAACTAATACCTCGGTGAATCCGGCACGCAGCACTGGAGTGGCATTGTTCGTCGGCGGATGGGCACTCCAGCAGCTCTGGCTATTCTGGGTAGCACCCATAGTTGGCGCCGTGCTGGGTGCAATCGTGTACCGCTTTATCGGCGGCGAGCGCAAATAATTCGTCCGTCCGTGCGGCGCTCAAATCGCCGCTCGCGTCGGTAATGCCGGTTTAGGTAAGCGGCCCTGGCGTTCCGGGAGGCCGGTTATCGCCCTGCTCATCCATCGCGCCGGATAGTTCCTGCGGTGGCCGCGGACACGCGGAACTGTATAGTCCGCAGATGGGCATAAGCGCCGCGCCGTCGGAAGCGACTTTCAAGTACAGCGCATTCATCTGCTACAGCCACGAGGACGTGCGATGGGCGAAGTGGTTGCAAGCCGCACTCGAGAACTACCGCATTCCCCGACGGCTCGTCGGAGCCCAGACACCATTCGGCCGTCTGTCCAAGCGGCTGGCGCCGGTTTTTCGCGACCGCAGCGACCTATCGGCGACGCCGGATCTCCGGGAGACGATCGACAGCGCACTGCGCGCCTCCGCTAATCTGCTCCTGATTTGTTCGCCCAGCGCATGCCGCTCGCGTTGGGTCAACGAAGAAATAAGCCTGTTCCGAAGTCTCGGCCGCGGCGATCGCATCTTTTGCGTGATCGTTGCAGGCGAGCCGAACGCCAGCGATTTTGCCGGGCGAGAAGCCGAAGAATGCTTCCCTCCGGCATTGCGGTCTCCCGCAACGGCGGACAGCACGACTTCCCGGCATCGCTTCGAGCCGATCGCCGCCGATGCACGGGTCGGCGGAGACGGTAAGGGAAACGTCAAGCTTAAGATCCTTTCGGCACTGCTTGACGTAGGCTTCGACGTTCTCAAGCATCGCGAGCAACGGCGTCGCATCCAGCGTATGACCATAGTGACCGCGTTGTCACTCGTCATGATGCTCATCACCACCGGACTGGCAATCAGCGCACGAAATGCCCGCCTGGCGGCCGAGCAGCGGCAACGGGAGGCCGAGACGCTAGTCGACTTCATGCTCGGTGACCTCAACAACAAGCTCCGACAGGTCCAGCGTCTGGATATTCTCGAGGCGGTGGATAACCAGGCCATGGCTTACTTCCTGGCCCGGCCGCGCACCGAGCTTTCGGACCAAGCACTTGCGCTGCACGTCAAAGCGCTCCAGAAGATCGGCAACGTGCGCGAGGATCAGGGCAAGCTGCCGGCGGCCATGGAGGCGTATCGTGCCGCCGCGTCGACAGCAGCAGAATTAATGCGGCGTGCGCCGGGCGATGTCGAGCGCGAGGCGGCGTACGCGGAGACCCTGCACCATCTTGGCAACGCCTACTGGTTCCAGGGCGACCTCGGCCGCGCACTCGAGTGCTTTCAAGGAGCGATCGCTTTGCTAGAACGGGTGGTAATCGTCCGGCCGTCGGAATCCGGGGCCGCCCTACTTGCTTATGCCCGTACCAACGAGGGGCGGGTGCGCGAAGCGCGCGGGGAATTCGCTGCGGCGAAATCACTATACGAGGCTGTTCTGGCCACATTCCGGAATCTAAATTCAATGCACAGCAGCGAGATCCGCTGGCAGTCTGATCTGGCCGACGCCGCTGAAAGTCTCGCGAAGGTCGCGATCGAACAGGGCCAGCTCACGCAAGCGATTGCTGGATACCGTGAGGTATATCAAATCCGCAATCAGATTGTCGTTAGCAGCCCGAGTGATCGCGACTCGCAAGAGAATCTGTGGATTACCGGCGCGGCATTGGGCGGCGCTCTTGCCCTGTGCGGTGACGGAGATGCGGCGCGGCATTACGCCCGCTCGGCCGTGCGCGGCGCCAGAGCGCTGGTTGCCTTTGACGCAACCCAGGGCGACTGGCGGCTGGAGCTCGCCAAATACAACCGATTGCTGGGCGGCATTGCGCGCGGCACGGGCCGCCTCGAGGAAGCCGCCGGCGCCGACAGCGAGGCAGTAGGTGTGCTCACCGAGCTCGTGGCGATGGATGGGAGCAACATGGCCTGGCGCCGGGAACTAGCGCGTGCCCAAATTGAGTCGGCCCGCCTTGAACTCGCAAAGGACAACCTTGCCGTAGCCGAAGGGTTACTCAATACGGCGCTCGGCGCGATCCGGCAGGAGCGCGCGAGTGGCACGGTGAATCGCAACCTGCAGCTGTATGAGGCGGAAGCGCTGGTCGAGCTTGGCGTAGTCTCGGCGCGGCGCCACAATCCGACGGCCGCCCGCGAGCGCTGGGAGCAGGCGCGGCGCACCATCGGCGAGGCGGCGCGGGTTGGGGCCGAGCCGGAGTTTCTGGCCACGTGGACGATGGCCACACTCTTACTCGGCGACACCGCCGCAGCGCGTCCGGTACTTGATCAGCTCGCCTCGATGGGCTATTTAACACCGCAGCTTGAGGCGCTACTGAAGACAACACAGCAATCCTACCGAACCAGGCCTACCGATTTGCGGTGCGGTAGTGATCCGTCCGGCGCAGCAACCAAGGGCGACGAAATCGATTAAGCTCTGGAATCCTGGGCGTGCCATAATAGTGTGCGTCGACCGAGTCTCTCAAAACCACAATAAGGGGGCCTGCTCAATGTCCGCCAGAATCAACGTAAAATGCAAAGGGGACAACGGGACTCTGAACATTGCCAAGCTTCCCGACACGATCGTTTTCGGCACCAGCGGGAATTGCAAGTTCACAAGCTTCAAGTTCGTTCCGGTTGAGCCGGCGCCGGGTTTTTCAAACCGCCAGCCGGCATCCGGCGGCGGCCCAACAATTTCCTACGACTATAACGGAAGCTCGATACCCCCCACCGGCGACAAATTCGACTATGCAACCGATGAACCGATCTTGGGCAACGGCACCGGGGTCATTAAAAATTAAAGACCCGTGTTAGTGGCCGCATCAGGAAGTTCGTGATGCATTGATCGGCCGCCGCGACTGTTGAAGTCTGGCCTGTCGATCCGGTTCGTGAGGCGTGTGATCTGTCAGTTGGAGGCTTGAATGTCTCTGGGTGAGTTGGCGTCTATCGCGTCGCTGGTGAGCGCGGTCGCGTTCGTCGTAAGCGTCATCTATGTCTCGATCCAGATCCGGAATAACACTCGTGCAGTGCGCGCTTCTGCCTTCCAGCAGGTGGTGGATTCCTTCGCCGGAATATCTTTGGACATCGCCAAAGACAGGAACCTCGTGGATCTCTATCTTCGCGCCAGCAAGGATTCCGCTTCCCTTAGTGAATTGGAACGCATGCAGTACAGTCTGATGTTGCAGAGCTTCCTGCGCCGGGCCGAGAATGTGTTTTTTCAAACCGAGATTCATCTGCTTCAGTCCGACCACTGGTCTGGAATTCGCGAGAGCATCAAGGCAATCGTGGATCCACCAGGTGCGCGCGAATGCTGGAGCGCAATTAAAAGCCGCCTAAATCCTGAGTTTCGTGTTTTTATTGATAGGCTTATCTCGTAGCTGTCCTTTGAAGAGAATCCCGGCGCTACCGCTGCGCAATGCCTCCGCGAATACAGTACGGTAAACCGCCGCGCGCCCTCCCCATGAATCGATTCATACGTGGAGAGGTTTTATAATCCACATCGCGGTCGTCGTCATCGGCCTGCTAATCGCTGTCGTACTTGGCAAGCGGTCGAACGGCTACACGAACATTACGAACTCAACACTGTGCTCGAGGAGCTCGCGCGGGAGCTCGACGCCAATCGTGCGATTCTCGCCGAAAATGAGCGTCAATGGTTCCTCACCCTGGCGCGCCTCGAAAACGATCTGATGATGCTTGCGTACATCCGCCAGCATCCAAGGAATGCGCAGTCCGCACTGCCGGGTGACCTGGTGTGGGAACAGGCACCATTTCTTTGGAACCACGCAGTCTGGGATGCTGCGGTGGCCAAGGCCACGGTACGCCTGATGCCCCCGAGGGGGGCCAACCGCCGCCAGGAATTCTATGAGCTCATGGCCGCCATGAATTCCCTATCGTCGGCCGACTGGGACGCCATAAATGCCGCACGCCGGTTTGACCTGCTCGACAGCGATTCCACGCACCTCTCGCCGGCGCAACTGGACGATGTCATCCAGTTGACGGAGGCAGCCTTGGCAAAGCACATCCAGCTCGGCAATTCATTCGGCCGTTATGCGCACGAGTTCCCGGAGCTTCCACACAGCATCACTTGGGACGTCATCGACAGGCTGCGCCCGAGTTCAGCGGCCGGCGATCCGGCTGGGATGACCGGCGCGCACCATCGGACCGAAGATCGCATTAACGTCGACATCACCGAGATGACGAGAGAGCAAAGATCCCAGAATCCGCCCCCCGATCCAACCCATGCGCGCGCGTCGATGGGAGCGCACGGGGCACCAGAGCCTTGAAGCAAACCGCTGCGTCACTGCTGCGCTCCGTCGCTGGCTAATCAATCGGGTCGAAAAAAGCGTTACAATTCAATCACGCCCCTGCAGCTCAGTGGATTCGTCGCCGAGCACGAGGGAGAGAAATCCATGCGCTCGAAACGATTCGACGCCGCCTCTGCTGCCAATCTGTGACGCTAGACCGAGCCCGAAAGGTAGCGGTTTTTTAATCTTGGGGGGTTGTGGGCCATCAAGGGACATTGCTATGCGCGAATTTGTTCGGAGCACCTTCAGTATCCGCAAGCTCCAGGGACTTTGTGTCAATACCGCCCTCGGCAACTTCGTCGGCTATGTCGCCGGATCTTTGGTCACGTTGCTCACAACCTACCATACCGTCGAGCGGCGAGCCTTCAAGAACCTGTTTGGCATTCTTCCGCGACACACCGTCGTGGTGCACCGCTTGCCCCAGTGGCTCGAATGGGCCCTTTCTATTCTCCTCGGATACCTCGTTATGGAGTTAGTGCGGTACATCTTTAGAAGCCATCGACAATTACCGAACCACCGTTATGCCACAAGTGCCCGAGACCTTCGTAGTGGCCCGCAAGCGACGGGTGGCTAGTGCCAATGGCCCGGATAAAGCAATCTGAAGAGCGGTAAACCGCCACGTCAACGCTGCGTGCGTCCTGCTGGGCAGCGACCGCCCGAAATAAAGCGTTACAATTCAATCACGCCCCTGTAGCTCAGTGGATCGAGCGACCGCCTCCTAAGCGGCCACCGGGGGCGCTGTTGATAGTTAAGTGACTGAACGCGCTGAGACGTGTAGACGTAGACGCACCCAGAAGCACACGAAGGGCTGCAGTTGGCGAATGGTAAATCGCTGCGCGTACCAGTGGGTCATTGGCTTGAGTCTGAACGGCTTAGCAAGGCCCAAAGGTCCCGACGATCCCCAAATTCTCGCGTGGAGAATGGCGATTGTGGTTCCTATCCCTGTGCGCGGCCTATGTTAATGTGACGGCTTAACGACAGCGGGTGACCCCATCAGTGGCAGATATTTTTGTTTCCTATTCGCGAACTGATAAGACGCGCGTCGCTCCGCTAGTCGCTGCGCTGGAGGCGCGAGGTTGGTCGGTGTGGTGGGACCCCGAGATCACGCCCGGCGACGAATTCGACGCGCTGATCGGCGCCGAACTGGAAAGCGCGCGCGCGGTTGTCGTCGTGTGGACCCACTTCTCGGTCGACTCGCGCTGGGTAAAAGGCGAGGCGCGTGACGCTGCCGATCGCGGCGTCCTTGTGCCGGTCCGCTTCGAAAATGCGCGGTTGCCGATCGACGTGCGGGCGATTCACACGACCGAACTCGACGGTTGGGAGGGAAACCAGGCGAGCGGGCCTTTCAAGGCGCTCTGCGTGGCGCTCGAAGCGAAACTCAAGCTGTCGGCAAGTGAGACGACAGCGCAAGCCGCGAAAGACAAGCGCCCCGCCGTCCCGATTTGCGTGCTGCCCTTCGCCAACATGAGCGGCGATCCGGAGCAGGAATATTTCAGCGACGGCATCACCGAGGATATCATTACCGATCTTGGCAAAGTTTCGGCGCTGTCAATCGTCTCGCGCAACACGGCGTTCTCCTTCAAGGGCTCCACTACCGACGTCACCCAGATTGCCCGGCAAACGAAGGCATCCTATGTCCTAGTTGGCAGCGTGCGGAAGGCTGGCGCCCGGGTTCGGATCACGGCCCAGCTGATAAGCGCGGCCAACGACGCGCAGGTCTGGGGCGAGCGGTATGACCGCGACCTGAATGACATATTCGCGCTGCAGGACGAAATCTCCAAAGCGATCGTGGCCGCGCTGAAATTGACACTGCTCCCGGAGGAGAAACAGGCCCTCGGGCAACGCTCCACGACAAATACGGAGGCGTACAAGCTCTACCTGATGGCGCGCCAGTTTTGGCTTCTGGATAACGAAAGAAACAACGAAATTGTCGTTAGAATATGCAATCGCGTGGTCGAAATCGATCCGAACTATGCGCAGGCATGGGCGACATTGGCGCTGGCGCAGTGGAACATGTTCTGGCTCGGAGACTCGGGCGATGACGGCGAACGTGCGGCGGCAACAGCACTTCGTCTCGACCCCAATCTCGCCGACTCGCACGCGGCAATGGGTGCCGCCCTACGCAGTAAAGGACGCTTCGAGGACGGGTTTATGTCCTGCCAGAGAGGGTTGCGCCTCGAGCCCAATTCCTACGTCGGAAACCGAATCGCCGGCCTTTGTCTCATGGGCGTGCGGCGCTTCGACGATGCGATCGGCCATTTTGAACACGCAGCCGCGGCGATGGTAACCGATATTACGGCGGCGTCCTTCATTTCGCAGTGCTACAAAGCCAAGGGCGACACCGAGCGGATGAAAAGCGCGGCGCGCATGACTCTAGGTCGCATCGAAAAGGTGGTGGCGGCCGATCCCGGTCATAGTCGCGCGATCGGCCTCGGCGCCTGCATGCTGGCGGATCTGAAAGAGAACGAACGAGCCAAAGAATGGGTAACGAGGGCCCGTCTGATCGATCCCGACAACGTCAACCTGCATTACAACCTCGCCTGTGCCATGGCCTCGCTCGGGGAAATCGATCTGACCCTGGAGACGCTCGCCGGTGTCGCCTCCAAGCTTTCGCCGGGCATGTTGAGCTGGCTGGAGGCCGACAATGATTTTGAGCCTGTTCGTGAAGAGCCCCGCTTTAAGGCGATGATAGATCAAGTGAAGGCGCGGCTCGCGCAGGCCTAGGTTCATCGGGCCCGGACCGCCAATTCAGAATCTACGAGAAGCAAGTTGACGCTGCCGGGTCGAATTGAGCCGCGAGATGCAAAGGCTGGCTGTTGAATGACGCCGTTAACTGTACGGTCGCGATCCAACCTCTGCGCGCTGGTCGAACCTGCCATGGCAAACGGCGTCGAGCCTTTCGCACATCAAGCCTACAGTCGTGGCAGGCGGCGTCTCGAAGTCGGCGTACGGAGCAGGGTATCCGGCTAAACCGCTGCGTCAGCGTTGCGCGCACCGGCCGGGCAAGCGACTGCCCGAAGAAAAGCGTTAGAATTCATGGACGCCCCTGTAGCTCAGTGGATAGAGCGACCGCC
>CAVOVV010000006.1:0-1636915 GCA_963699955.1 uncultured Gammaproteobacteria bacterium | reverse complement strand
GGGCTTTCAGTTCCACTGGTTTAGGTGGTCTGGCTCGATAATTGCCAGCGCCAAATGACTGAACATCGAATGTCTGATCCACCGCTCCGCTGGCGCAAGAAGCCCGTCGTGATCGAGGCCGTGCGCATCACTGCAACTGATTACGACGGGGGCACTTGGGATGGCTGGCCCTTCGCGCTTCCTGGCGGAGAGCTCCCCAAGTGGCTGAGTACGGCGCTTCAGGACGGCACACTGCACGTGCACCCGAGCGACACCACTTATGCGATGTGGGCGATTCGGACAACTGAGGGAACTATGATCGCCGGGCCGGGGGACTGGATCATTTGCGGGGTCCGCGGCGAGTTGTATCCGTGCAAGCCAGAAACTTTCGCGGCGACCTATGAGCCAGCCTGAACGCCGGCGGTTGGTTACATGACCGCTTTCGTGCGATTCGCGGCCCGCCAGCGAATGTCGCTTCCTGGCCGGTTAGCACCCGTATGATCTGCGGTCGCTGACCGGATCGATCCTATACCTCTGTCTGTTCGGCCAACCCCAGACCGTCATCGACCTCAATGCCGAATTATCGCCCGGT
The DNA here is from genome assembly GCA_963699955.1 of uncultured Gammaproteobacteria bacterium. Classification (GTDB taxonomy): domain Bacteria; phylum Pseudomonadota; class Gammaproteobacteria; order Steroidobacterales; family Steroidobacteraceae; genus FEN-1191. Next base: position 1,636,344 of record CAVOVV010000006.1, on the reverse strand, counting down.
CCTGTCGAGCTTCGTGCGCCCAAGCGGCACCTGTATGACCCGGAGCTATTTGGTCCGCTTACATTAGGGGCGCCCTTTTTCCAAAGCATAGTGTGGGTAAGGCAGGCGCTTGGGTGGCGACCGATCTGTCGCACCAATTGCGAACAATCCTCGCAACTTTCCCGCACCCGTCGGACAATGGCTAAATGAACATCGTGCGTGGGATCCTGGATCGGCTCGTACTGCTCGCCGCGGTGGTGGTTTCGGCCTGCATCCCGAGCTTCATCGCGCAGTACCGCCAGCGGCTCGGTGGGCAGCTCGACCAGGTTCACTCCGATCTGGCTCCTTTCCAGGCGATCGCTGACCACAACTTCGGCGGTAGTCTCCTGAAAATGATCGACTACCATCTGGCGAGTCAGGATACGACCTTCCACCGCGAAGGCGCGGCACTGCAGTCGATGGTTGATGCAGCGGCACGGCTGCAGGGAGCACTGCAGGCGCTCAACACCGACCTGGTCCACCAATGCCTCTTTCTCGTGCGCCATCCGGACTACGTCCTACTGCGGTCGACCTGGAATGCCTATCAGCCGGGCTTTGCCCTAACTCTGGAGGGAGCATTGTTCGCGCTCGTATTGGGGCTGCTAGTGTGGTTGCTGTTCCTCGGTTTCTGGTGCGGTATGGCCGCAGTAGTGCGTGGCAGCGGTGGTGCTGCGCGGCATCGCGAGAATCGCCGAGGCCCCGAGCCACGCGTGGGCTTACCCTAACGTCATTGGCGCAGGTTGGTTGCGTTTTGGTTGCGCGGACTGGCCTGGGTCAAGGACCGGGCGATCGGCATTGCCCCGTTTCGGTCCTTCATGAATGTCCGCTCGTCGGCAGGAAAGCAATGCGCCAGAGAGATCCAACAAGCCGAACGCCTGGAGCGATGTCCGGTCAGTTCGCCTTGCTCATCGCCTTGACCAGCCTGTACGTGTACTCAATGCTCTCATCGTAAGCCCGGACGCCGACTCGCTCATCTCGACCTGCGCGCGATTTTCATTGGTGTCCAACCAAACACCCGCCAGGTCGTAAGCAGGAATGCCGGCGGATCGGGTGTGCCGGTCGTCCGTAAACCAAGTAGCCATCACCGGCACCATTGGAACACCCGGCCACATCGAATGAACCACTGCCTCGACTTTCGCCTTCAATTGCGATCTCAGTGGCGATTCGGGACTCGAAATTGGCGGCGCGTCCAGCGTGATCGTGATCTTCGGATCGTTCAGCACACGAACAATCGTCGCCTGAACATTCTCCGCCGTGTCGCCCGGCATCATCTGGCACTGGATGGTCGCTTGGCGCGCTGGGGCAGAGCATTTTCGGCATGTCACCCGAAATCAGCGTCGCTACGCACGTGGTGCGAAGCTGGGCGTTGAATAGCACGGTTTGACTCAATCGGTCAGCCGGCGCCAGGTCGGGCGGGGATGCAATTACCGCCCGACTGACCCGTTCGCGACAAGTCGTGACCGGCAGGTATCGGGGAGCCAATCGCGGCCAAGCAGTCACCCCACACTGCTAGTCCGGTAGCCTCATCTTGCGAAGGAATACCTTGTAGCGCGGGTCCCCCGTTATTCGCCTCAGGTCCGGATGACCCAGCATATTCGCGAGATCGATGTCGCGGACTTCATAGGCGCGATCGAGCCAGCTGAATGTTTCGTCAATCTCGCTGCGATTTGCATGAATCATAGCAATCTCGAACGGCACGCTATCCCCTGCATCCCGTTCCAATGCAATGAGCGCCGCGTCGGCTTCGGCTTTGCGGTGGAGCGCGTAGAATGCGCGCGCTCGTACAATATTGGCATAGGTAGTTGATTTAATATGCGGCAACCACGCTAGCGCCGCCTCATAGTCCCCGCGGGCCAAGTCAATCCACGGAACAGAATCGCCATACATCGTGGGCATTAGGACATGCGCCCGGGAGCTGTTGCTCACTGCATCGGACCAGTTGCCTTGTCTCAGCTGTATTTCCGCCATTAGGTAGTAGGCGTGAGCTTCGAGCGGATCGCGCTCAGCAGCCTTTCGATATAGTTCCAGCGCCTCGTTGCTGTGGCCAAGCGTGCCCGCGACCATTCCGGCCCACCGATATCCATCGCTGATTCCCGGGTCGAGTGCAATTGCCTGCCGGATCTCATGCTCCGCCTGCGGCCAGTCCCAATCTATGACATATAGGACGCGGCCCTTGGTCAGATGCGCTTCCGCCAGCGACGAATTGATCTCGAGAGCCTTAGCGAGCGCCCTATGTGCTTCCGCGACAGCTTGCGCCTTCGGGACTAACCCGAGGAAGTACTGACGGACACGGACCCAAGCAACTTCCGACCATGCAAGTGCGAAGCTCGGATCCAATGCAAGCGCACGCTGCAGGCAGTCGTAGGCTCGTTGGTAATCGGTCGGAGTGGCATTCTGAAACAGGGACTTGGCCTGCAGATACAACGTGTACGCCTCGCTGTTCGTAGTGGGTGGCTTGACAGGCACCGTGCCGCTTAACAGTGAAGCCTGGAGTTGATTGACCACCGCGCTGGCAATCTCATCCTGTATCTTAAATATGTCACCGATCTTCCGATCATAGGTCTCCGACCAGACGTGATAGCCGTTGTCGGCGCGAACAAGCTGCGCGGTGATACGGAGCTGATCGCCCGACCTTCGAACGCTGCCCTCCAAGACGTGGGTAACGCCGAGTTGCTTTGCAATTTCCCCAACCGTCACCTGCTTGCCTTTGAAGTAGAATGACGAGGTCCGAGCAGGCACCCGCAATTCGGGAACACTTGTGAGCTTGTCGATGAGCTCCTCCGACAGGCCGTCGGAGAAATATTCCTCGTTCTTTTTCTCGCTCATATCAACAAATGGCAAGACCGCAATTGATTTGTCCGAGACCGGCACACTAGCAGGCGTGCTCGCCGCGGGCCCCGACGCCCGTACCGCTGGCGATTTATTACCGCTATGACTCGATGACCAAAAGTGAAGACCTAAGCTCGCTACGACGCCCACTCCGACGACGGCCGCCGCCGAGATCGCGAGCCGCCTCGTTTTCCCGTCGAGATTTGCCGGAACATCGTGATCCGTGGCATTCGTCGGCGTTGAACTCGCGGCCTCCGTGACCTTCGCCAACGACGCAGGCATCCCCAGCTTAAGCACATCGATCCATTGCGAGTTTGACAGAAAATACTCTAGTTCCGGACTCAAAGCCGCGGCGTCAGTTCGAAACGCAATGATGGGTTTGCGTTTCGATGCGGCGCGTTCGATTTCCCGAGCCACGTGCGAGGAGGCCATGGCACTTCCCGAGAGAACCAGCACCACCGCGTTAGCTTCATTGATCGCCCGGACAATGGCATCGGCGTATTGGGCGCCTGGCCGCACATCGCGTGGCGCCAGCCAGCACCGAATCCCGCGCTGCTCGAGATGCTCTACTATGGACGTGGCGATGACTGCGTCCGACGACGCATAGCTCAGGAATACGACTGGCGTAGCAACGTGACCGCCGGTCCCCTGCCCTTCACCGCCGCCAACAGCCACTTCGATCCTCCCCTGAGATTTACGCCATGTTGGCAGATGCGCCCGGTGATTATCAAAGTTTAGGGTGCATCTTTCGCCGTCGGAATCCAAAATCAGCTTATGGAGAAGGCGGATTGCAGGCGGGAAGGTCAGGATGAGGCCGATAGCAGTCCAAGCGTCATTCGGACAAGCCTTGGCTTTCGGTTGAGGTAGCGGATGGCTGCCCCCTAAGACCTGCGCGCACTATCGAATCTGGACGAATGACACGCAGACATGTCTCCGGTATAAAACGTCAACGATCTACCCGGAATAGACCCTGTGAAGTCCCAGGACTAAGCAACCGTCTTGAGAGTCAACACTGATGCAGCGCGGGATTGAAGGGGACATGGTCGCGGGCGATTGCATTGAGGATCGTAAGGAGCTTTCGCATGCAAGCGGTCAGGGCGAGCTTTGGAGCTTTGCCATGCTCGATCAGATGAGCATAGAAGCGACGGATGGCCGGATTGTGTCGCGAGGCGACCAGTGCGGCCATGTACAGAGCGCGGCGCACAGTGGCCCGTCCACCCCAAGTGCATTGACGACCACGGAACTGCCCGGAGTCGCGATTGAGGGGCACTACGCCAACCAGGGCGCCGATTTCCCGGCGCGTGAGATGGCCGAGTTCCGGCAGTTCGGCGATGAGAGTGGCCATTGTGTTGGGTCCGATGCCTTTAACGCCTCTGAGCAGATCATTGAGAATGGCATGGTCCTGCTGGATCAAGCGCGCCAGCTCGACATCGGCTTTGTCCAGACGGTTCTTGAGGAAGCGGATGGCGGCTTCGATATCCGCTCGGGTCCTACGGTGACAAGTGCTCAAACGCTGCCGTTCAGCGATGAGCATGCTGCACAACTGGCGCCGGCGCAGCAGCTGTGCCTGCAGAGCTTTGAGCGACTCGTCGGCCAGGGGCTTGATGAGTCGATGCAAGTCCTCGCGTTGGAGCAGGCTCTGAGCGAATCGAGCCAGCACCCGAGCATCGATGGAATCCGTCTTGGCCAGAATGCCCATAGCCTTGGCGAAGTCACGGGCTTGTCGAGGATTGACCACCGCGACAGGCAGTCCTGCAGCTTGCAGCGCTCCGGCGATCGCAGCCTCATAGCCACCCGTAGCCTCCAGCACGATCAAGCTGATTGCGCTCCCCTGAAGGCGCGCGAGCACAGCATCGTGGCCTTCGATATCGTTAGTGAAAGAGATCGTCGGTCCGTCCGTGCCAAAGCTCACTTCAAGGCTTGCTTTAGCAACATCGATGCCAACAGGCAGGCAATTGGTGGAGTTCTTCACGGCCCCTCCTTGCAAATGCGGACTTCAAAGTCCCAACAACCGTTCGGGCTCGAGAAGAACGGGAATAGTGATCCTGCGCCTCTGCTTAGTCACGGGCTTGGCGGCCCCAGGTGACAACAGGCTACAGGATCACTCCACCCGATCGCAGCCATGGCACCGAACTTGCCAATACTCAATTAGCTACGACTGAAACTAAAGATACAAGGTGAAATTCTGGCATTCCCTCGGATGGCTTATCGATTAGGTGCCGCCCCGGTGACCGGCAGCACCATCAGGGCGCGGAGTCCTGGGTGGTTGTCGATGAGCTCGAGCGTGCCGCCGTGGAGCCTGACCACTGCGTGCACGATCGAGAGCCCGAGTCCCACGCCCGGGGTGCCACGGCTAGCGTCGCCGCGGAAGAAGCGCTCGGTGACTTTGGGCTTGTCGGCAGCAGCGATGCCCGGGCCATTATCGGCCACCTCGATGGCGACTGAGCCTTCGGAACGCGCTCCAACGCACACCTGTATCGCGCCGCGCTCTGGCACACACTTGAGGGAATTGTCAATGAGGTTGCTCAGCGCCTGCGCGAGCAATACCGGATCGCCGGCCACTGCGGTGGCGCCAGTCGTTTCGAACGAGAACGCAACGCCTTTCTGTTCGGCGGCTGGCTCGTAGAACTCGACGACCTCGGCCGCGACGCGTGCCGTGTCCACTTGCACGAAGCCTGAGCGGCGCGCCCCAGTGTCGAGCTCTGCAAGTCTAAGCAAAGCCGAGAATATGCGCATGACACGATCGACATCGGCTACCGCAGCATCGATCTCGGCGAAGGTCTCGGCGGGCCCAGGTCGCGTAAGGGAGAGTTCCTCGAGGCGCGAGCGCAGCTCCGCAAGTGGGGTGCGCAAATCGTGCGCGATAGAGTTCGAGACGTCGCTGACACTTCTAATCAGCCGCTCTATGTGATCGAGCATGCCATTAATAGTCTGCGAGAGCGTCGTAAACTCATCGCCCGAGCCGGCCTCCGGCAGCCGCTTGTGCAGGTCGCCGGCCATGATGGCGGATACTGTCGTGCGCATGCCCTCGACGCGCGCCAACAGCTGACGGCGGATCAGGATTGCTCCGGCGACCCCCACAACGAACAGGAAGGTGACTGCCGCCGTAAGTCCCCATGCGAATCTCCGCTCGAGCGGCAGATAAAAGCCCAGATCGCGGCCGACCAGTAGATGGTAACCGCCGGGGAGCGTCTCGCGCAGCAGTAAAGTATGGGCGGGCTGTCCTCCGAGCTGACCCACCATCATCGCGTGGCCATCCGAACCGTTGGGCACCTCGCGTGGCCAGACCGCGAGATTTCCGGCGAGCGGCCGGTATTCAGAGTCGGTGAGAAGGAGCGTTCGTTCGCCTACGATATGCAGGCGCAGGCGCGACTCTATGTGCGCCGTGAGCCCCTGCGGCCCATCATGTGCGAACACGTCCGCGAGATGCTGCGCATCGGCGTGCAGGATCTCCTCGCGCCCGGAGAAGATGCTGACGTTCCACGCGTACCACAACAGCACCGCGAAGGCCACTAGAGCCCCGAGTCCGAGCAGCAAGTAGCCGAGTGCCCACGTAACCGGTGAGGAGCGCAGCCAGGGATTCATGGCTGGTCGGTGAGCATGTAGCCGGCATTGCGCACGGTGTGCACCAACGCGCGCTCGCTATCGAGCTCGAGCTTCTGGCGAAGCTTGGAAATGTGCACGTCGACCACGTTGGTCTGCGGATCGAAGTTGTATTCCCATACCGCTTCCAGCAGCATGGTGCGCGTCACCACCTGATTGGCATGCCGCATGAGGTACTCAAGCAGCTTGAACTCGCGCGGCTGCAGCGTGATGGCGCGGCTGCCGCGCGTGGCCCGCCGCGTCAGGAGGTCCATGCGAAGATCGCCCACCTGCAGCGTGCGGTCGGCCTCGCTTCCGCCGGTGCCGCGCCGCCCGAGCGCGTCAACACGCGCCAGCAGTTCGCCGAAGGCGAAGGGCTTGGTAAGATAATCGTCACCGCCGCCGCGTAACCCCTTGATGCGCTCGTCCACAACGTCGAGGGCGGAGAGGATGAGGATCGGAGTGCGGTTGCCCGTCCTCCGCAGTGCTTCGATGATGGCCAGGCCATCGATATTTCCAGGAAGCATGCGGTCCATGACGATTACGTCGTGCGGCTCGCCCGCGGCGAGGAACAGACCGTCGCGGCCCGTACCGGCGTGATTGACAGTATGGCCCGCCTCGCGCAGACCGTTGACCACGAACCGCGCGACTCTTTCATTGTCCTCAACAACCAGGATCTTCACAGCTCAGCCTTGGGCGACTTGGGGCACCGGGACGGCCTCCCGGTGCGGGTGCTCGCGCGCCCAGCGGACCACTAAGCGGTCAAGGTATAAGTAGATCACGGGAGTGGTAAACAACGTCAGCATCTGGCTCAACACCAATCCTCCCACCATTGTATATCCGAGTGGCTGCCGTAGTTCCGAGCCTGTCCCACGACCCAGCACCAGCGGCAGCGCGCCAAGAATCGCCGCCATGGTGGTCATCATGATCGGGCGGAAACGCAACAAGCACGCCTTGCGGATCGCGGCGAGGGGGTCGAGTCCCTCATTGCGCTCCGCGTGGATCGCAAAGTCCACCATCATGATGCCATTCTTCTTGACGATGCCGATTAACAGGATGATTCCGATCGTCCCGACGATTGACAAATCAAAGTGGAACACCATCAGCATCAGCAGCGCTCCGACACCGGCCGATGGGAGCGTCGAGAGAATCGTGAGTGGATGGATGTAGCTTTCGTAGAGCACGCCGAGGATCACGTACACGGCCAACAGCGCCGCCAGGATCAGCAGCGGCAGCGTTGTCAGCGACGACTTGAAAGCCTGCGCAGTACCCTGGAAGGTTCCGGAAATCCCTACTGGCATATGAATCGAAGCAGCGGTCTTCTGGATAGCGGTGACGGCATCACCCAGCGCGGCTCCTGACGCCAGGTTGAATGATAACGTCACCGCGGGAAACTGCCCCTGGTGATTGATCGAGAGGTAGCTGGTATGACCGGTGTCGAATTTCGCAAACGCGGACAGCGGCACTTGCTGCCCGGTGGTTGGGGACTTGATATAGATCTTGTTAAGCGTTCCCGGCTGGCCAAGCAGCGAGGGCAGCACCTCAAGCACCACGTGATAGCTCGCAAGCTGGGTAAAGTACTGGGTCACCTGGCGCTGGCCGAAGGCGTCATAGAGTGTATTGTTGATGAGCGCTGGCTGAATGCCGAAGCGCGCCGCCTGATCGCGATCGATGACCAGCGAAAGCTTGGTGCTGTTCGATTGCTGGTCGGATGCGACGTCGGTGAGCTGCGGTAGCTTCTTGAGTTCTTCGAGCAGGCGCGGCGCCCAGTGATTTAGTTCCTCGACATTGGCATCCTGTAGCGTGTATTGGTACTGGGTGCGCGAAGTACGCCCGCCAACGTTCAGGTCCTGCGCGGCCTGCAGGAACACGGTTCCGCCCGGCACCGCAGCCACCTTCTTGCGCAGCCGTGCGACAGCCTGATCCGCCGTCACATCACGCTTATCACGCGGCTTGAGCCCCAGAAACACGAATCCATTATTGAGCGGCCCGCCACCACCCACAAACGCGGCCCAACCCGCGACCGCCGGATCGTCGCCGATTACCTTCATGAGGCGCCGCTCCAGGCTCACCATCTCATCGAACGACACGTCCTGCGGCGCATCAGTAACGCCGGCAAGTACTCCGGTGTCCTGCTGCGGGAAGAAACCCTTAGGAATCACGACGTAAAGCAGCACCGCTGTGGCGACCGTGAAGATGAAAGTGATCAGCGTTGCGCGCTGGTGGCGCAGCACAAAATCGAGTCCGCGTGTGTAGTGCTCGACCAGCCACCGGAAGCCGCGTTCGAGCGCCATGTAGAAGCGACCATGGCTGAGCTTCCTCTCGTCGCGCAGAAACAGCGCGCCCATCATCGGCGAGAGTGTGAGCGAGACCAGCGCCGAGACCGCGATGGTCATGGTCACGGTGACTGCGAACTCATGAAACAGCCGTCCGACTAACCCACTCATCAGCAACAGCGGGATGAACACCGCGACCAGCGAAATGCTGATGGAAAGGATCGTAAAGCCGATCTCTCCGGAGCCTTTGATGGCCGCTTCTCGGGGAGCCATCCCCACCTCAATGTACCGGTAGATGTTCTCCAGCATTACGATCGCATCGTCCACGACGAAACCGACAGCGATGGTGAGCGCCATCAGCGACAGATTATCGAGGCTGTAACCGACGAAATACATCAGCGCCGCAGTGCCCAATAGTGCGAGCGGAACTGTCACCCCCGGAATCGCTGTGGCCCAGAAGTTCCTCAGGAACAGGAAGATGACCATCACCACCAGACAGATCGCCATCAGCAACGTCAGCTCAACGTCATGTACCGAGGCCTGGATAGTCACGGTTCGGTCAATGACCTGATCGAGCTTCAGCGACGGGGGCACGGAAGTCATGATGTGTGGCAGCGCCGCCTTCACTTTCTTCACATCATCAATCACGTTGCTGCCAGGGAGCTTATGGATGAACAGCAGCACTCCCGCTCGGCCATTCTGGAAGGCGGCCGACTGAGTATTTTCCGGACCGTCGACCGCCACCCCGATGTCGCGGATGCGGATCGGCGCGCCATTTTTGTAGGCGATGATCACGTCATTCCATGGGGCCGCCTTGAGCAACTGGTCGTTGTCGTAGATGGTGTAATTGTGCTGGGCACCGGTGATCACGCCCTGCGGCGAGTCGACTGTAGCGGTGGTGATGAGGTTGGCGACGTCCTCGAGCTGCAGGCCCACTGCGGCGAGCTTGACCGGATCGACCTGTATGCGCACCGCCGGTTTCTGCTGGCCGCCGACGCCCACATTGGCGATACCCGGTAACTGCGAAAGCTGCTGAGCGATCACCGTCTCGGCGTAGTTGTCGACCTCGGTCATCGGCATGACATCCGAGTGCACCGCGTAAATGATGATCGAGTAGTCCGCGGGGTTGTACTTGCGGTAGGAGGGTGGCGAGGGCAGGTTCTTGGGCAACTGGCCGCCAGCGGCGTTGATGGCCGCCTGGACGTCGCCCGCCGCCGAGTCAATGTTACGGTCGAGTTCGAACTGCAGTGTGATCTGAGTGCCGCCGAGCACGCTGGTCGACGTCATCTGCCCTACCCCGGGGATCTGCGCAAACTGAGTCTCTAGCGGCTGTGCGACGGAGCTGGCCATGATCTGCGGACTCGCCCCGGGCAACTCCGCCGTTACCAGGATGGTCGGGAAGTCGACTTGGGGCAGCGGTGCCACCGGCAAAAACGGAAAGGCGGCGATACCGAGAAGCGCAAGACCCGTCATCAGGAGCGTCGTGGCGACCGGACGCTCGACAAATGGCCGGGAGATGTTCATGGCCCCGTATCCCCGGTGGCCTGTGCGCCTGAACTGACCACGGTGGGTCCGTTCACGCGAATCAGATTACCGGGCTGCAGGCGGTATTGATTGCTGACGACCACCCGGTCGCCCGCCTCCAGGCCCTTATCGACCACCACGGTGTCGCCGTTCTGTTCGCCGATTGTGAGCGGTGCGACGCGCACGGTCGAGTCGGGCTGCACGACGTACGTGAATGTGCCATCGGGCCCTCGCTGGAGTGCGCTGGCCGGTATGGTCAGGACCTGACGCAGCATTTGGGTCATGACGCGCACATTCACAAACTGACCCGGCCACAGGCGACGCTGCTTGTTCGGGAGGGTCACCTTGACACGGAGAGTGCCGGTGGTCTGGTCGATCACGTTGTCGATCAAACCCACCGTGCCCTGATCCAGTTCCTGTTTGTCATCGCGCGACAGCGCCGTCGCGGTCACTGTGCCCCGTCGCAGCGCATCACTCAGCTGCTCAAACGACTCCTCGGGGAGAGTGAAGATGATCGATATAGGCTCGACCTGAGTGACCACGACCATACCGTTGGTATCGCTTGCATGCACGTTGTTGCCGGGATCCACCAGGCGGATACCGGTACGGCCGTCGACCGGCGAGGTGATGGCGGTGTAGTCGAGGTTGGTGCGAGCACTGTCGATCGCCGCCTCGTCGCCCTTCACCTGGGCAATGAGCTGAGCGATGAGCGCCTTCTGCGTGTCGAGGGTCTGCTTGCTCAGCAGGTCCTCAGGCGAAAGCTGCTCGTAGCGCGCCAGATCGTGCCGCGCGTTTTCCAGCTGCGCGCGGTCTTTGTCGCGAGTGGCAACGGCGATGCCGAGTGCGGCCTGGTAGGGGCGCGGGTCAATCTGTACCAGCAGTTCGCCCTTCTTGACGTCCTGTCCCTCGCGGAAAGCCACCCTGTCAATGCGTCCGTCGACGCGCGCGGTCACGGTCACGGTATAGAAGGCCTGGACCGTGCCGAGGCCCTCGAGATATTCGGGAACGTCGGCGCGCGCGGCAGAAGCGACATTGACTGCCACGGGCGGCGGAGCCTTAGGCGGAGGGTGCCTCGCGTGCGAGCGCCACCAGGCCGTACCCGCCACTAGCGCGATCGCAACCGCGGCCGCTGTTCCCTGCCGCAGGCGCGTCTCGAGCACTAGCGGTCCGATCCTCACGGCGACTCGTCCTGTTCCGCCCGATCATCGCCGCGGCCGCAAGCACGCGTGTGCCCACGGCTCAGCGTTCCTGGTAAGGACGGCCATACGTGCATACCGTCACCTTAGCCCCGCGCAGGTTCTCTCCCGATGGGCGAATGATTAAAGTCTGTTAACTTTTACGAACAGCAACTGCCGCCGCACGTGGCATAGTCGGAATTGATGGCTAGGGCTGTCAGATACTGTCAGCTCAATGGCCGTGCACCGCAGTTGCAGCACTCATCGCACTCTGTCGGTCCGCTCCCACCCGCTTGCATTCGCAGCCGATCATCCGGGCGGCGGGCTGCTAGAGTGTTACCGATGTGCCCGGAACAAAACGCCAGCGATGTGACCGGAATGGACCTTAGGTTAATGGTGGCCAGGGGTGGAATTGAACCACCGACACGCGGATTTTCAGTTCCACTGGTTCAGGCGCTCTGCGTCACCAATCGTTACCCATCAGCACCTTGCAGCAGGCGGAAGCCGACGGTCGGTTACGGTGAGTTACGGTAAGTGACGGTGAGTTGGGCACTAAAGTGGGCACCGGATCGCCCTGCTACTGCGACCAGTAATGCTTGGACGAAGAGCCACCAAATTCAGGGGGTGTGAGAAAATCTATTTGCGTTACAGCATTTGCATCGGCGTTACCGACACTTCACGTATAGCGCTTTTCCCCGGTAATGGAATCCGTCCTACTATGACATCAGCCGGGCGGTAGTTCTCAATTGACAGCCTCCCGCTGTAAGCGTAAACGTCGGCCGATGAGTGCAAGGCCAAGGACACCGTGGTGTTCGGCACCAGCGGCAACTGTAAGTTCACGAGCTTTAAGTTCACACCGACTAATCCGCCGCCGGGTTTCGGGCCACCGCAGCCCAAGAGCGGCACTGGTGACACGGTTACTTACGACTACGACGGCAGCGCCATACCCCCCGACGGCTACACATTCGAATACGCCACCGATGCGCCGTGGCTCGGCAACGGTACTGGCGTCATCAAGAATCAGTGATCCGAACTCAACCTGCTTGAGCAGTTTGATGCTCTCGAAGCGCGTCCGCGCCGCAATGCCAGCGACGGCAGCCGCCAAGCTATCGGGCGAAGCGACGGCGCGAGGCGAGAGCTTACGCCGGACCGCCGCAGCGATGGCCTTCGGGACATGTGAGTAAGCGACAGCGAGGTTGCAACTCGGCTGCTGTCGCGCGATGAGCGGGAACGAGGCATGTCAATGGGTACTTCGCCCCCAAATCGGCCCGACATAACGCTCACTGTAAGCAGGTACCTACAAATGCTGCGCTCTGACATGCGAGCGGTGCAGGGGTATTTGACAGTATGTATGCGAACAAGCAGTGTGCGATATTCATCGCCAGTGAATCGATTGCTTGGTCAGGGGAAGGCCGCGCTCAGTGTCATTCACGCGACTCAGAATCTGCGCATTTGGCGCAATCACCTACCGTAGCGCGGCGCGTAGGCGATTCACTGTCACTCAAACCGGGGTCAATAATCGGGAGCACGTTATGCGATGGCCCAACAGGATTCGTTTTGGCGGTGCTGCTGCGCTGACTTTCGCGCTGCTATCTCTCAGTCCGGTGATCGCGCTCGCCGCCGCCGGCGATGTCGAGTTGGTCAGCGTCCGCTTGCCCAATCAGTCAACGGCCAATAATTCGACCTGGCAGGCGCAGATCAGCGCGGACGGTCGCTTTGCCGTTTTCGCCTCCAACGCCGACGATCTCGTGCACGGCGACACCAACGGATATACCGACATCTTTGTCGAGACGCTGTCCTCGGGCGCCATCGAGAGAGTCAGTGTGAGTTCGTCCGGTGTTCAAGCGAACAATATTAGCTACAACCCGCAAATCAGTGGCGATGGTCGCTTCGTGTTGTTTGCATCGACAGCAACCAATCTCACTGCGACGGACGATGTAAACAACACCGACTATTTCATTCGGGACCGTCAAAGCGGCACAACGGAGCGCCTCACCCTGAATGGACAGTCCCTGCCGGTGGAGGACGGCCCGGTGCTGAGCGGCAACGGTCGCTACGTGGCGTTCACGTCCTATCTGGAACTCGCCGGTGACAACAACGACTCGAAAGACGTGTACGTCTACGATCGGCAGACTTCCAGCGTCGATCTGGTCAGTGTCAGCTCGAGCGGCCAGATCGCCAACCATGGACCGCTGGACGGTGTGCCGGCAATCACGCCGGACGGCCGCTTCGTCGTGTTCATCTCGTGGGCGACAAATCTGGTGCCCGGCGATACCAATGGCCTGCCCGATGTATTCATTCGGGACCGCCAGACCGGCGTCACGGAGCGCGTCAGTGTCAATTCAGCGGAACAACAAAGCAACGACGCCGCCCTGGGTGACGCGGTCATCAGTGCCGATGGGCGCTTTGTCGGCTTCAGTTCCTTGGCGACGAACCTGGTGGCCAATGATACCAATGGCGCCGCGGACGTATTTGTGCGCGATCGGCAACAGGGAACTACCACCCGAGTGAACCTGGGAGCGGGGGGTGCACAGGCCTCCGCATCGAGCGACAGTGGGGTTGAGTCGATCAGTGACGATGGCCGTTTCGTGTCATTCGTGTCCACGGCGAGCAACCTTGTCCCCGGTGACACCAATGGCGCCGGCGATTACTTCGTACGAGATCGTCAGGCGGGAGTTACCCAGAGGCTGGATGTCAGCGCCAACGGTGCCCAGGCGGATTCCGGCTCGGACGGTGGTGGAATGAGCGCTGATGGCAGTCTGGCGATCTTTATTACCGGCGCCGACAATCTGGTGCCGCGCGACCGCAACGAAAGCGCGGACGCGTTTGTGCGCGATCTTGCGACGTCCACGACGGTGTTGGTCTCGCGCTCCGTCGTTCCTTCCAATGCCGCCGACGGGGGAACCGATTCGGCGGCGCCAGCGGTGAGCGGGAATGGACGTCTGGTGGCGTTTTCATCGCAGGCAGGTAACATCGTCGCGGGCGATGACAATCACCAAGGCGACGTGTTCGTGCGCGATCTAGTCACCAATACAACGGAAATTATTGGCGGCGGCCCGCCGCCGGCAAATTCACCTTCCACCAGGGTGGAGTCGCACCTGGGTGGCATGAGCGCTGATGGTCGCTTTGTCGTATTCCAGTCGTGGGCGGCGGATCTGGTTCCGAACGACACTAATGGCAATAACTGGGATATCTTCGTGCATGACCGACAGACCGGCCAAAACGAGATCGTCAGCCGCGATCCGTCTGGAGCTCAGGTCACCGAGTCGCTCGATGGTCAGGACTTCTACTTCGATAACACGATCTCGGCCGACGGGCGCTACGTGGCCTGGGACACCACCGCCTCCGTCGTCCCGGAAGACAGCAATACCTCGAGCGACATATACCTACGAGACCGTCAGGCGGGGACCACCGAATGGATAAGCCGCCGCATTAAAGGCAACATCGGTAACCGGTTTTCGCGCAGCAACTCGCCTTCGTTGAGCTCCGACGGACGCTACGTGGCGTTCTATTCCGAAGCATCGAATATGGTGCTCAATGACACCAACCGCGTGGCGGATATTTTCGTACGGGATCGGATGACCGGGGTGGCAGAGCGCGTCAGCGTGGCCACTGACGGGACGCAATCGACCGTCGCGAGCTTTGGGCCCTCCATTAGTGCCGATGGCCGCTACGTGGCCTTCTACAGCAACGGCAACGACCTGGTGCCCAGCAACGACGCACCGTATCAAATCTTCGTGCGTGATCGGCAGACCGGGGTGACCGAGCTTGTCGTGTCGAGCGATCGTAGCGGCAGCAACCCGAGATTCAGCGCCGATGGCCGGTTCATCGCCTACACGCTGACCACGACGGATCTGAATACTCTGCTTGAGCACTCTGACGTCTACCGGTACGACCGGTACACGGGAGTGATCGAAAAAGTGAATGACGACTCGAGCGGGCAGCTGGGGACAGGCTCGGCATTCGAGCCGGCCTTAAATCCGACCGGGCGCTATGCCGTGTTTCAGGCCACGCCGTATGACACTCGCGACTTCATGCGGATAAACACCTATCGACGTGATTCGGGAATCGCTTCGGTGCCGCCGTTCGCGCTCACGCCAACCAATATGAACTTTGGCACGCGGGCGCGCGGCTCCGCGAGCAACAGGACCGTGACGGTGATCAACACGGGCGCAAAGGCCCTGTCCCTCGCCTCGGTAACCCTCGCGGCCCAGAACGCCGGTCAGTTTGCGCTAACCTCACATTGCGGAAATACGCTGGCCGTTGGGGCCTCATGCCTAATCCAGGTCGCCTTCAAGCCCACCGCGGCCGGGGCCAAGTCCGCAGAGCTGCGGGTGACGGCGACCGGTTTGCCATTTAGGACAGTAAACCTGAAAGGGAGTGGCAACTGAGTTCGGCAAACTGACCCAAAACCTGCGGTACTAGTCCAGCGCAACTGTTTCGTTTTCCGAGACCGGCGTCGGATTTGCCCAGATTGCGCTGGTATGCGCCCAACAGTCGCAAGATTGTGGAAGTTGGGGTGCGCGCTCGAGTAAGGCGCTCGGAAAGGAGGTCATTGACAGATTGTCCCCGAGTTCAGCTACGGTCGATCCGGCTGCGATGACCGCCCCACATCAACGCGCCGAAGATCGCATAAAAGCCAACATTGCCGAGATGACTGGACAGCCTAACCTCCTAGAATTCCCCGTTGACGCAAATCGTGGGCCCGTCGAGGTTTGCACAAGTCACGGGAGCATTGAGCTGAGCCGCCGCATTGCCGCCGCGCGCCATCGCTGAGTGAACAACCGCATCGGCAAAAAAAGTTACAATTCAATCACGCCCCTGTCGGCGCTTGCCCCGGTAGCGACTGGGTTCAATTGAAGCCACCCCGGCGGAAACCCTGGGTGATAGTGTAATAAGTCATGATGTCCGGAGTAACGTGCCAGGTCAGATTGGCGCGGCTTCGAAACCCGCTCTCGCTCTTGGACAGAGAAATGGGGAAACCACACATTTCCTTGGCCGTGCAAGCTCCATTGGGATGATTTGAATGGTGGCCAGGGGTGGAATTGAACCACCGACACGCGGATTTTCAGTCCGCTGCTCTACCAACTGAGCTACCTGGCCGCCGATTGGAAGGGCGCGTATTAGACCGGGGCGACACCGCAAGCGTCAAGGTTAACCCTCGCATCCGGGGACCTGCTCAAGTTTCGGGCGCCTTGTAGTCGGCCGGGCGCTCTGACCCGGAGCCAAAAAAGTACTTCTCCATTTCCGCTTCCAGGAACTTGCGGGCTTTGGGCTCCACGGGCGAGAGTCGGTACTCGTTGATTAGCATGACCTGGTGCTTAACCCAGCGCGCCCAGCCCTCTTTCGAAACGGCTTCGAATATCCGCTGGCCGAGCGGGCCGGGATAAGGAGGCCTGTCGAGGCCCGGGGCCTCCGCGTTGAGGACGACACAATGCACGGTACGCGTCATGTGAGGCCCTGGATCAGCGCATTGACGGGGGCCGGGAGTCCCAAGGGCTCCGGGGCAGCGGGGTTGTACCAGAGCATGGGGGGACCATCCATCACGCCGCTCCAACCCGTGCATCGAGCAAGCAGCGGCGAGATTTCCAGCTCGAAGTGAGAAAACGCGTGCCGTAACACGGTCTGCGACTGGGGCTCGACCTCGGCATCCACCAATCGCGTTGCGGCGTACAGCCGTGCCGCATCGGCGCTCGGGAACTGCGGCGGTGTCCACAGCCCACCCCATACGCCCCGCTCTGCGCGGCGCTCGAGCAACACGCTGCCGTCGTGAAGCTGCGCGAACAACATCACCACGGCACGCCTGCGGCGCACCTGGCGCGGCCGGGCCGCGGGTATCTCATGTTGGCGGCCGGTGCGACGCGCGGCGCAGTTTGAGGCTAACGGACAGACGGGGCACAGCGGACGCCGACGTACGCACACGGTCGCGCCCAGATCCATTATGGCCTGCGTATAGGCGGCAACGTCGCGTTGCGGCGTGCACTCTTCGGCCAGCTGCCAAAGTCGTCGCTCCACGGCGCTCTGGGTGGTCACGCCCGCGACCGCGAATACGCGCGCCAACACCCGGCGCACGTTGCCGTCCAGAATCACGGCGCGCTCCCCGGCGCTCAAGGCGCGTATGGCCGCCGCGGTCGAACGCCCGATGCCCGGGAGCGTGGCGAGCGTCGTGGCGTCGGCAGGGAGTTCACCCTGGAAGTCGGCCAGGACCCGTTGCGCGGTCAGTTGCAGGTTTCGTGCACGCGAGTAATAACCCAGGCCCGACCACAGGTGCAGCACCTCGTCCAGCGGCGCGGTCGCCAGTGAACGCAGGTCGGGGAAGCGCTGCATGAAGCGGTCGTAGTAGTCGATGACGGTGGCGACCTGCGTCTGCTGCAGCATGATCTCGGATACCCACACGCGATAGGGCGTGGGATTGCGCTGCCAGGGCAGGTCGCGGCGTCCGTGGTGCGCGTGCCATTCCAGTAAGGCCGGTGCAATGGCGGTCCGGTCCGTCATTTCTGCGCCTGCAGGGCCTCAATTTCATCGAGCAGACGGTTCATGCGGGCCGCGAGCGCCCGATAGGGAGTCGGGCTCGCCATGTCCACTCCGGCACGCTTGTACAGTTCGTACGGATAGTCGGAACCGCCGGCACGAAGCAGCGTCAGGAAGCGTTCGCGCGCCGGTGCGCCCTCCTTGATGATGGCATCGGTGAACTGCGCGGCACCCGCGATCGAGGTGGCGTACTGATAGACATAAAAGTCACGATAGAAATGCGGCACCACCGCCCATTCAATGCAGTACTCAGGATCGATCTTCATGACGCCCTGTGCCTCACCGTAGTACTTGCGCAGCAACCCGCAGTACATCTCGGTCATGTGCGCGCCCGACAGCGACTGGCCCTTCTCGAGTTCCTCGTGTATCGCGAGTTCAAATTCGGCGAACATCGCCTGGCGGAAATAGGTGGTGCGTATGGATTCGAGTCCCTCGCCCAGGTAATAGAGCTTTTCGGCGCGGGTCGCGGCATGCGCGACCACGTAGTCGTTCAACAGCATTTCATTGCCGATCGAGGCTGACTCGGCGATCGCCGTCGAGTAACTGGCCTTGTCGTAGGGCTGCGCGTGGGTGGCGAGCTGGGTATGCACGGCGTGACCCCACTCGTGCGCCAGCGTCGACATGGATTCGTAATCGTCGTTGAGATTGAGCAGCAGGTAGGGATGGACATCGTAGGCGGAGCCTTGCATGTAGGCGCCCAGCCGCTTGCCCTCCGTCGGATAGGCGCTCATCCAGTGCGAGCTGAAGCCCTTGCGGAGCAGCCCCAGGTACTCTTCGCCGAGCGGCTGGAGCGCCTCGAGCGTGATGCGCTCGGCGTCGGCAACGCTGAACTTGGGCGCGCTGTCGAGCTGAAACATCGGCGGATAGCCGTCGTAGTAACGCAGGTCATCGGTGATGCCGAGCAGCTGCTTGCGCAGCCGCAGATAGCGATGCAGCGTCGGAAGCGCGGCATTGACCTCCGAGATCAGCGTGCGGTACACCGCGTCGGGCATCGCGTCCGGAAACTGTGACGCCTGCAGCGCCGTGGCAAACTTGCGCGACTTGGCCGTGAAATGATCGCCCATGACCTGGGTCGCCAGGAGCGAGCCCGCGGTGCCTTCAAATTTCTTCCAGGCGCCCCAGTAGCCGTCAAACACCAGCTTCCGGTCCGCGCGCACCGCCGACTGGCGATACTTCTGATACGCGGATTGCGTCAGTCGCGCCTCGCTGCCGTCGCTGAACTTGACGGTGGGCAGTGGCAGCTCGGAGTCGGAGAGCTGGCTGTGGGTGGTATCGGGTTGCGCGAGCACATCGCCCGTGGCGGCCAGGACGTTTTCGGCCTCGACCCCCAGCGTGTGCGGGGCCGCGCGCAGGACGTTGTCCAGGTAGTGCCCGAATCGCTCCCTCAGCGTGGTGTTTTGGGCCACGTAGGCGTTCACCTGCTTGGCGCCGACGCGCAGGATTTCGGGCGCTATCCAGGAGGTCTTCTCGGCCAGGCGCGTCAGCAGCGCCCGGCCCTGTTGATTACGCCCCAGGTTGACGCTGTTACGGACGTCCTGATCCAAGGCCAGCGAGGTGTAGACATACAGCCGCGAGGTCTCCCGGTCCAGATCACTGACCGCCACCAGCGCCTTGAGCAGGGCATCGGCGCCGTGCCCCAGGGTGCCCTGGTAGCTGGGGAGTTTGTCGATACCGGCCTGGGTGCGCGCGTAGGAGTCCTGCCAGTCCTTGAGAGTCGGGTACAGGTCGCTGAGGTCCCAGTCGGTATTGGCGACGGCAGCGGCCGTCTCCGCGCTCATCGCGGCCGGCGCGCCGGCGGCCAGCAGTGTCAGGGCGCTATAGAAGAGTGGGCCGGTCAGCCATCGAGCATGACGCATGGGGATTCCTCGCATCGCAAAACTGCCCGGCAATTCTACGGCGGTCGCGCCGCCGCCACCATCGCCCCTCAGGGCGCCGGAGTCGAGGCCGCCAGCAGGCCCTCGAGATGTTCCCAGCGCTCCAGACAGGCGCTCAGTTGCGACTCGATCTGGGCCGCACGGGCGCGGTCTGTGCGCATCCGCTCGGCGCCGACGCGAAAGTAATCGGCGTGACACATCTGCGCCGTGAGCTCGCGCTGCTCGGACTCGAGCGCCGAGATCTGTGCGGGCAGCGCGCCCAATTCGCGGGTTTCCTTGAACGACAGCTTTCGGCCCACGGCGGATACGGGACCCGGCCGTGCGCGCGCGTTCGCATCCGCCGGCGCCGTGTCCGGGCGCTTTTGTGCGCCACCGCCGGCGGCCGGCGCCGGTGCGGCGGGCCGCTGTACGAGCCAATCGCGATACCCTCCGGCATATTCCTGCCAGTGTCCGTCGCCTTCCGCGACCAGCGTCTGCGTGACCACATTATCGATGAAACTTCGGTCGTGACTCACCAACAACAGCGTGCCCTCGAAGGACTGGAGCGAGGCCTCCAGCAGATCCAGTGATTCGATATCCAGATCGTTGGTGGGCTCATCCAGGACCAGCAGATTCGCCGGGCGCGCAAACAGGCGCGCCAGCAGCAGACGGTTGCGCTCGCCGCCCGAGAGCGCGCGGACGGGTGTCGAAAAGCGCCTCGCCGAAAACAGAAAGTCGCCGAGATAGCTCGTGATATGGCGCTTGATGCCGTTCACCTCCACGAAGTCCGAGCCCTCACTGACGGTGTCGGCGAGTGTTCGGTCCAGGTCCAGTTGGGCCCGCAGTTGATCGAAATACGCAATGCGCAGATTGCTGCCGAGTCGCACCGTGCCGGTATCGGGGGCGAGCAGGCCGAGAATGAGCCTGATGAGCGTCGACTTGCCGGCGCCGTTCGGGCCCATCAGGCCCAGCCGATCGCCCCTCATGAGCCGCAGGTTCAGGTCGCTCACCAGCGGACGCTCGTCGAATCGCTTCCCGACCCCGGACAGTTCGGCGACCAGGCGACCGGAGCGCTCGGTGGTGTCAATGCTGAGCTTCACGTTGCCGAGGCGTTCGCGCCGGGCAGCGCGCTCGGAACGCAAGGACTCAAGGCGGCGCACGCGCCCTTCGTTGCGCGTGCGGCGCGCCTCGACGCCGCGGCGGATCCAGACCTCTTCCTGGGCCCAGAACTTGTCGAACTTGCGCCGCCCCACCGCTTCGGCCGCGAGTTCGGCGGCCTTCTGCCGCTCGTAGGCGGAGTAATTTCCCGGATAGCTGCGCAACCAGCCCCGGTCAAGCTCCAGCACACGGGTCGCCACCCGATCGAGAAACCAGCGATCGTGCGTCACAAAAACCAGGGCGGGAGCCTTGAGCAACAGCTCTTCGAGCTGTTCGATGCCCGCAATATCCAGGTGGTTCGTAGGCTCATCGAGCAGAAGTAGGTCGGGCTCGAGTGAAAGCGCGAGCGCCAATGCGGCACGCTTGCGCTCGCCGCCCGAGGCACGTGCCGGATCGATGGTACCGTCGAGCCCGAAACGGGTCGCAAACTCGACCAACCGCGACTCGGCCCGCCAGCGCTGCCGATCGTCGCTGATGTCTTCCAGTCCGCCGCGGCGTCGGAGCGCCTCGAACAGGGTGTCGGCCGGCGGCAGCTCGGGTTCCTGCTCGACCGTGACGATGCGCAGCCCGTCACGCCGCTGCACGGCGCCGTCGTCGAGCGCGATACGGTCCGCCAGTACCCCCAGAAGCGTCGACTTACCGCTCCCATTGCGTCCGATCAAGCCGACGCGGTCGCCCTCGTTCAGGGCGCAAGCCGCCTGGTCAAGGAGCGGCGTCAGCCCATAGGCCAACTCGGCGTCGAGCAGTGTCAGCAGCGTCATCGCACTTCTAAGGATCCGGCGCGGGGCTCAGGTCCCGCCTTCGGTCGCGCCGGCCGTGGCCGGAGACCTGCCGGTTACTTGGACTCCTTTTTGACGAGCCACTGTACCAGCGCCACGAATTGGTCGTTGCCGCCTGCGGTGCGGGGCGTCAACCGGTACTTGCCGTTGACGATCACACTCGGGGTCTCGTCCACCTGATACTCGCGTATCTGCGCATCGGCCTCGCGCATTTTCGCATCCACGCTGAAGGAGTGGGCCGCCGTCAGGAACTCGCCTGGCTTGAGGTTCGCCAGGCCTTCGTAGTACTTGGCCACGTCGGCCAGGCTGGGCAGCGGATTTTTGATCTGGTTTGTAGCCGGGTCAATGATCGCCAGTTCATGCGTTTTCCAGATGGCATCAAAGATCTTGTCGTGCGTGCGCTCGGCAATGCCCAAAGACTGCGCGGCAAAGTAAGCGCGTTGAAAGACCTTCCAGTCCTCTTCCGCGTGCCACGAGGCCGGCAGGAACCGCCACTGCACGTTCGCGGGCAGGGACGCCTTGAGCTTGTTGATGGTCGGATTGAACAGGTTGCACGCCGGACAGGCGTAGGAGAACACTTCGAGCACTTCCACCTTGCCGGCAGCGACCGAGGTCGGCTGGGGTGGCAGCACCAGGAAATATTGCTCGCCCTCCTTCCAATTGGTGTCGGCCCACGCGGCGCCCGCCACGACGCACAGCAGACCCGCCAGCACTACCGCTCTGCTCATCGAAGGCTCCTTTGATCCGCGTCCGCCAAAGAGGCAAACAGGCCCGCGGGTTCGGTACTTGAGGCTCAATTCCTACACGAATAATGCCACAGCCCTGAGCAGGAATCCTGCTTCCCCCGGGCGGAAATGAGCGTGCGCGAGACAATTCCAGAGGCCGCGTGCGTGGGTACAATAGGAGCGAGGAATGCAACCGCTGCGGCGGCCCATAGAGGAAAACCAACATGAGCAAATACGTCGATGGATTTGTGTTGCCCGTGCCCAAAAAGAACCGTGCGCGCTACCTGCGCATGGCGCGGCTGGGAGCCAAGGTGTGGCTCGACCACGGCGCGCTCGAGTATCGGGAGTGCATCGCCGATGACGTGCCCAAGGGCAAGCTGACCTCATTTCCGCGCGGCGTGAAGCTGAAATCGACCGAGACCGTCTGGTTCTCGTTTATCGTCTACCGCAACCGCGCGCATCGCGATCGGGTGAACGCCAAGGTGATGAAGGACCCGCGGCTCGCCAAATTCATGAATCCCAAGGCGATGCCCTTTGACGGCAAGCGCTTGATTTTCGGTGGCTTCAGGGTCGTGGTGGATCGCTAGGGCGATCAGGGCGCGCGCGGGCGCTCCCGGGCCATGACCGGCGCGCTCAATTTCTGGGCACGCCTGAGGAAGGTGATCTCGCTGGTCCGGCCGATGCGGTGATGATCGAGCAGCTGCTGCAGCCGATCGACGCCGGTGACCTGCTGGTCGTCGATCAGCACGATCAAATCCCCGTCCTCGAGCCCGGCGGCCGCGGCGGGACTCCCGGGCTCGACGCCGCGCACGCGCACCCCCGAGGCGTTGCTGAGACCGTGGTGGTTCGCGATGCGGCGTGCCAGCGTTGCGGTGGCTCCGGCGACTCCCAGCCAGGCGCGACGCACCCGCCCGTGGCTCAGCAGCTGGCCCATCACCCACTGCACCGTATCGCTCGCGGTCGCAAAGCAAATCCCCTGTGCACCGGGAATGATGGCCGTGTTCACGCCGATCACGGCACCGCGCGAATTGACCAGCGGCCCGCCCGAGTTGCCTGGATTGAGCGCCGCATCCGTCTGGATCACGTCGTCAATGAGCCGCCCGGTGCTGGCCCGCAGGCTCCGTCCGAGGGCACTGACGACTCCGGCGGTGACGGTGTGTTCAAAGCCCAGGGGATTGCCGATGGCGATCGCCAGCTGCCCGATCTGCAGATCGCTGGAGCGTGCGAATTGCACGTGCGCCGCACCGCTTCCGCTCACCCGGATCACCGCCAGGTCCGAATCGGGATCGTCACCGAGCACGTAGGCCCCATAGCGCTCGCCATCGAAGGCGCTGACGCGGATATCGTGCGCGCCATGGACGACGTGGCTGTTGGTGAGCAACAGCCCGTCGGGGGTAAAGAAGAATCCGGATCCGGTCCCGCGCTGCTCGCGCCCGCCGCGCACCTGGCTCACGTCAAGATGCACCACGGCCGGCGCCGCCGTGCGCACCGCCCGCGTGACCGCTTCGGAATACGCATCCAGCAGGTCGCTGTCCGTGGCCAGTGCGGAGCTAGGCGCAGAATTCATCCCTTGCGCAGTGGGGGCGGCTTGCCGATGATTCAAGTCGGCGCTACCGACAGCTGGGGCGGCGTGTTACCCATCGATGCTCCTCGGCGCCCTGTGGCGCGCCTCTGGAACGGGAGAAACTTAAATGAATCAAACCCATAGAGCGGCCACCCTGGCCGTGCCGGTGTCGCCCACCGACCACCTCGCCGGGCCTGCCCATGCCCAGGTGGTCGTTCTCGAGTACGGCGATTTCGAATGCCCGACCTGCATCGGCGCCGAACCCTCGGTCCGCCAGCTGCGGGCCGTGCACCCGGAAATGGCCTTTGTGTTTCGTCATTTCCCGCTCGAAGACGCCCACCCCCACGCCCTGATGGCCGCGGAAGCCGCGGAAGCCGCCGCGGCACAGGGGAAGTTCTGGGAGATGCACGATCTGCTGTTCGCCCAGCCCCACCATCTCAGCCGCTCGCACCTCGAGGCGCATGCCGCACGCCTCGGCCTGGACACCGTTCGCTTCAAGGCGGAACTCGACGATGAGATCTATCGCCAGCGCGTTCGCGAACACCAGCAAGGCGGCCAGCGCAGCCACCTGCGGGCGACGCCGACCTTTTTCGTCAACGGCGTGGTGCAGGACGTCAGCGGCGGCATGCAGCCGTTATTCGAAATCGTCGCCCGGGAATTGCAACGCGTGACCGGGGCCTGAAACGCCTGCCCTGCCCGGCCGCCCGGCGTGCGTGCCCCGGTTGCGTCGGGCCGACCGTGCAGGCAGTCTAGCCGGGGCGTGGCAACCTCGCGCCGCGCGCATGCATTGATGCATCGGGGGAATCATGAACCTGCAGTTGCCTAAGGCATTCTGTGGCGCGCTGCTGGCGGTGTGTGTTGCAGCTCCCGCCGCAGCGGCCGAGTGGATCACCAGCTGGGCGGCGGCGCCCATGGCGAGCGTCCCGCCCCCGCTCATCGGTCCCCTGCCCTTCGCACTGAACAACCAGACCATTCGTCAGGTATTGCATCTGAGCGCCGGCGGCCATCGGCTCCGAGTTCGGCTGACCAATGAATACGGAGGCAAGCCGCTGACCATCGGAGCCGCCAGCATCGCGCGTGTCAATGCGGACGGTTCCGTTGATCGCAGCAGCGTGCGCAAGCTGAGTTTTGCCGGACAACCGTCGGCGGTGATTCCCGCCTCAGCGCCGCTGCTCAGCGATCCTGTCGACCTGCCGGTCAAGGCCCTCTCGGACGTGTCGCTGAGTCTGTATTTTCCGCAGGACACCGGACTTTGCACCTGCCACCAGCTGGCGGTGCAGGAGGGATTTGTCTCCGGACCGGGAGATTTCACGGCGACCGAGTTCACGGCCGCCCAGAGCGTGCAATCGCGCGCCTTCGTTTCCGGAGTCGAGGTCGAAGTGGCGCACGGCAAGACCATCGTGGTGCTGGGCGATTCCATCTCGGACGGGGTGGGATCGACGTTCAATGAAAACCGCCGCTGGCCGGACGTGTTCGCGCGCCGCTTGAACCATGGCAGCGCGGCCTGGGGGGTCGCGAACCAGGGCATCAGCGGCAATCGCGTTCTCGAAGACGGTGCCGGTCAGAGTGCGCTCGCCCGCCTCGACCGCGACGTGCTCGCCCTGCCCGGTGTGGCCTACCTCATCGTGTTTGAAGGCGTAAATGATCTGGGAGTCGGCTTTGGTAAATGGGCGCTGCCGCCCGGACCCGACAACGCGCCGCCACCGGTGATTGTTGCCCCGTTCCAGAAGCCCACGGCCTCAGTGATGATCGCCGGCTATCGGCAGATCATCGCCCGCGCCCACGCACGCGGCATCCGGGTGTTCGGCGCGACCATCGCCCCGTTCGAGGGAGCGATGTACTGGTCGGCCGAGGGCGAATCGCAACGCAAGGCCATCAATGAGTGGATCCGACACGGCGGGGAATTCGACGCGGTGCTGGATTTTGATGCGGTGTTCCGCGACCCGGCCAAGCCGACTCGAATGGCCGCCGGCAAGCACATGGGTGACTACTTGCATGGCAACGATGCGGGCTACGCGGCGGTCGGCAACTCTATCGATCTGAAATTGTTCCACTAGAGGCGCGCGCGCCCGGGCGCGCATTCCTCACTCAGAGGGAGCAGAGGATCATCCCGCTGATGATCGCGCTGATGCAGCCGTACTGCAGCGGCGAGATCCGCTCCTTGAGCACCAGCGCGGCGAAGATGATCGTGACCACCGGATAAGCGCCGATCAGCGGCGTGACGATCGAGATCGGGCCGTGGTGCGCGGCGATGATCAGGCCGAGGCTTCCGCCAGCCATCATGCCCATGGGCACGAACGAGTGCACCCACTCACGCACCGAGTGCGCTCCCTGGCGCCCGCGCAGCAGCCCGAACACGCCGAGGGACAGCGCGCCGCCGATGGAACTGCAAATCGCGAAGTTGGCCTCGTTCGCCGCCGGCAGCAGATAGGCGTACTTGATGAGCGTGTTGGACGTTCCCCAGCCGAGCAGCGCGAGCAGCGCAAACGGAATCCAGCGGCGATTCGTGACCGGCCCCTCCCCGCTCGCGGGCGCGTACGAGAGACCGAGTCCCCCGCCGATCACGAGCGTCACCGCCAGATACTGCAACGGGCTGAGCGCTTCGCCCAGGAAAACGCGTGCGAAAATTATGGTCAGTGCCGGATAGGCTGCCGACAGCGTGCCGACGATGGCCACCGGCCCCAGCACCACCGATTGAAAATAGAGAATCCAGGCCATGCCATCAAACAGGTACGCGAGCACGCCGAACTCGAGAAACTGGCGGCCGCCTGCCGCCAGTAAGGGCGGATGATCATGCGTAAAGAAGAAGCCGAGGTTGACCACCGAGGTGGCGAGCACGTAATACAGGCAGAAGCGCGCCGGTGACACCTCGCCGATCCACTTCTTTACCAGCCCCTGGCCGATGCCATACAGGAACAGTGCGGCCAGCGCGGGCGTCAGCCAGACGAGGATCGGGACGGTGGCGGGCGTCGCACCCATGGCTATTCCGGCCTCGCCGCGCGACCGCAGCTACCGCCGCCATGCCCCGAGCGGCTCGCCGAGCGGGCGGAATCTCTGTCCAAAATGGAGCGGGCGACGGGTCTCGAACCCGCGACCTTCAGTTTGGGAAACTGATGCTCTACCAACTGAGCTACACCCGCACGAGGCACGCCAATTCTAGGATCGGCGCGCGCCGACGGCAACGTATTCGGGTGCCGCCCAGAGCGAGTAGCCGATGAATGGTGCCGAATTGCCCGGTTCGATGCGGCCATTCCGGGCTGGCTCTCATTCACTGCGGCCGAGACCATCGAGCACCGTGCCATAGGCGACGCGCGCCGCGACGGCCACACGCCACAGCCGATGGAATGGCACCTGTGGAACGGGCGTGACCGGGAGCGCGAGCGATGTGACTTCCGCGCCCGAGCAGGCGGCGGCCAATTGCGGCCCAAAGGCGGTGGCGAGTGCCACGCCGCGCCCGCTATAGCCGAGCGCAATCAGCAGGTTCCGCTCCGGCATGTGCAGTCGCGGGTAGAAGTCCGGGGTGAGCGCGAACTGTCCATTCCACCAGTGCGTCCAGGAAACCCTGGCCAGCGCCGGCCATAGCCTGAGCGCAATCTGCGTCAGGTGTTTGTAGTCGGCGCGTCGCGTCGCGCGGCGCTGCACGCCGCGGCCGCCCATCAACAGGCGCCGGTCGCGATCGAGCCGGTAATAGGTGGTGATCTCGCCACTCTCGTAGACGACCCCGCCCCCCGGAAGGATTGACGCTGCCAGCTCGGCGGGCAGCGGCTCACTCGCAATGATCGAGCTGTACAGCGGCACGATGCTGGTGCGAAGCCCGGGCCACAGCTCATCGCTGTAGCCGTCCGTGGCCAGCACGACTTTTTCGGCGTGGACCGAGCCAGCAGGCGTATCGATGCGCCAGCCGCTTCCGGTCCGCTGCAGCCGCAGGGCGCGGCTGTCGCCGTGGATAACGGCGCCGGCGCGGATGGCGGCCGCGGCAAGCCCGCGCGCCAGTGCCAGCGGATTGACCGAGCCGCCGCGCGGATCGAAGCTGGCCGCGGCGTAGCGACGCGTCCCGGTGGCCGCCGCGACCCGACCTGCATCCCAGGTCTCGAGCAGGGCACCGCGTCGCCGCCACTGGTCCACGGAAGCGCGCAGCGCTGCGGCGTGTCTTGCTCTGCGCGCTGCGCGTATCGTGCCTTCGCGCCGCGCCTCGCACTCGATGCCGAGCCGCTCAATCAGTCCGAACAGGTACGCGGGCGCATGCCCGGCAAGCTGCACCAGGCGCGGCCCATAGACCTCCCCGAAATGCTGCTCGACCTCGTCCGGATCGTGCTTGAGCCCGGCGTTGACCTGCCCGCCATTGCGGCCGGCGGCGCCCCAGCCCGGTTCGTGCGCCTCGAGCAGCGTCACGGCCGTGCCGCGCTCGGCGAGCTGCAGAGCCGTCGACAAACCGGTGTAGCCGCCGCCAACGACGGCGACTTCGGCACGCACATCCGCGCGCAGCGGCGGCGTGGGCACCGCGGCGCGCGCCGTGGCCAGGTACAGGCATTGCGGCGCGTCGTGTTCCAGCGGCGTCGACACGGTGTGGGTCGCCTCAGGCGCGCCGGCGCACGCCATCGATTGCCTTAGAACCGGTAGGTCAGATCCGCGCCGTAGGTCCGCGGCTCGCCGACCAGAGCGTAGTCGAAGCCGATGGCGCCGGTGTCCGGATCGTTCTGGTTGAGCCCGTAGGCGAGATACTTCCGGTTGGCGAGATTCTTTATCCACGCGCTGGCGTCGATGCCATGCTTGGACGCGCTCCTATAGGCCACCCGAGCATTCGCTATGCCGTACGCCCCCTGTGCGATGCGCTCGGTGTTGAAGGCATCGAAATACTGCTTGGCGTAGTAATTGCCATCGAGCATCAGGCGCAGATCGCCGGATGCACCGTGGAGAAAGCGCCAGTCGATGCCGAGACTGCCGTTATAGTCCGGCGCCTGGATCAGGTGATTGCCGGTGCAGCAGACGCGCGATCCCGCGTGCAGCGTGAGATCCACGTACTTGCTGCTCATCAGGCCGAGGCCGGCTCGTATCTCGAGATCATCGGTGGCCTGGGCGTGAAACTCGAACTCGGCGCCATCAACACGCGACTTCGGCGCATTGACGGTGTGAAATCCGCTGCCCGATCCGCCGGGCAGGGTAAAGGAATCGAGGAATTGCTGGTTCTTATAGTCGTAGTGGAATATCGCCACATTGAAGGTACCGCGGTGGTTCCACAGCTCCGACTTGAGCCCGATCTCGAAGGCGGTAAGTTTTTCCGGGTCGGCGAAGTTGGCCTCCTCGGGAAAATTGAACGCCTGGCCATTAAACGCGGCGCCCCGATAGCCTTCGCTGACACTGAAATACGTGAGGATGTTTTCGTTCGGCTTCCAGTCGACACCGGCCTTGTAGCTGACGTTGCTGTTGTCCTGGCTCAGGTTGAGGAGCGGATCCTGCGGGGCCGTCCCGGTCTGGTAGTTAGTGAAGCTCGCGGGCTGCGACCCGATGGTCTGGGTCCAGTAGGCCATCACTCCGCCATCGGGCGTGTAGCCGGTGGGGCCGGGGGCCAGCGGCCCGCCCTCGAGCGCATAGAAATTGTTGATGCTCACCTGGTCCTTGGTGTAGCGCGCTCCCGCCTGCAGGGTGACCGTCGGCGACACCGCAAAGGTGGTATTGAGGAATACGGCTTTGCTTTCCTTGAGCTGATCAAAGTTGTTGTATTCGTCGAATCCGTACAGCGGCGTGCCATTGGGAAGCGCGAAGTAGCCCAGGTCATAGGAGTCAAAAAAGTGGTACTCCACGGTGGCGTGCGTACTCTCGCGCCCGTAGTACAGGCCGGCAAGCCAGCTGAAGGCACCGGAGTCGCGCGAACCGAGGCGCAGCTCCTCGGAAAAATCGTTGGTGCTGGAGGTATAGGTGTTCGGGTCATCGAGGCGCAGCGTAATGGGCAGCCCGCCATCGTCGCTCTTCGTGTACCAGCGGCCAAAATCAAAGCCGGTGACCGAAGTGAGGCTCATGTGCTCGCTGGCCAGCCACTCAACCTTGAGCGAGGCGGTGTCATTACGGATGTCCTTGTGCACGGCATATTTGGCGCCGTTGTCGAACCAGCTGATGGTGCCGCTGTAGTAGGCCGGATCGACGTTGAGCGCGTGCGCGCCATACGGCGTGCCTCCGGATCGGGTCGCCGCGAGCTTGAGAGTGGCCGTCAGCGCGTCGCCGCCTTTGTAGAGCAAGGTCACTCGGCCGGCGAGCGCGTCCACTCCATTGAGCGGTTCGACCCCGCCTGGCGTGGGGGAGATGCTGTGCACCCAGCCGTCGCGCTTCTCATAGAACACTGCGGCGCGCACGCCGAGTGTGTTGTCGATGAGCGGACCGCCGGCGGCGGCTTCCAGCGTATAGGCCCCATAATTGCCGAAACCGGCCGTGGCGTAGCCGTCTAGGCCGGTTAGACTTGGGTTCTTGGAATAAAAGTTCACGGCGCCGCCGGTCGCGTTCTTGCCGTACAGCGTGCCCTGCGGGCCGCGCAGCACTTCCACGCGATCGAGGTCGTAAGTCTGCAGGGCCTGCACCGCGCCGACCGCCTTATAGACTTCGTCCACGTACATGGCGATCGGGCTGCTCTGGTTCTGGCTGTAGTCTTGCGTGGTCACGCCACGCAGCGTAAAGGTCGGTTGCGCCTCGGGGCCGTACGGGAGATTCAGCAGCATGTTGGGGACGCTGGACGTGATGTCCCCCGCCTTGCGCACGCCCAGATCGTCGAGATCGCTGGCCGACAATGCCGTTACCGCCACGGGCACATCCTGCAGTCGCTCGGAGCGACGCTCGGCGGTAACAACTACCTCTTCAAGCACGGTATCGGCCGGCGCGGCCAGTGGCAGCAGTACCGCGGCGATGGCGAGCGCCGCGGATCCCGCGATACGCAGGTTGTAACGGTGCATGGTGTGACCCCCTGAGTGAACTCTATCGATTATCGATCAATGATAATCGAACCCCATCGGAGTCTATGGCCTGGCTGCGGCAGCGTCAAACGGCGGCACGCAGGGGCTCAGCCGCGGCGCAGGGCGGCGACGCTGCTGGAGGCGGCGCGCGCGGCAGCGATCAGCAGCGGTGCAAACTGCTGGCGCAGCTCTTCGAGCGTCGATCGGCTGGTGGTACCGGCAATGTTGATGGCCGCCACCGGGCGGCCGCCGTCGCCGAGAATCGGCGCGGCGAGGGTCAGGTCGCCGCGGTAGTACTCCTGATTCGCCCACGCATACCCCGACTCCCGCGCCTCTGCGATCCTGGCGAGAATGGCCGGCAGATCGTGCAGCGTGGTCGGCGTGAAGCGGCGCAGCGTCGAGCGCTGCACGATTGCGTTTGCTTCCGCCGGCGGCAGCGCTGATAGGTACGCGCGGCCGGCCGCGGTGCAGTACATCGGCAGACGGCGGCCGACCGGCATGTGAATGAAAAACGGTTTGCGGCTCGGGAAGCGCGCGATGAACACCATGTCCATCCCGTCGGGTTCGGACAGGCTGACGGATTCGCCGCAGGCCTGGTTCAGATCGATCAGGTGCGGCGTCGCCTGTTCGATCACCGGGTGCCCGGCGAGGTAGGGATAGCCCACATCGAGCGTCCGCGGCGTGAGCATCCATCCATGCATGCGGGCGTCCCGACGCAGATAACCCAGACGCACCAGGGTGTGCAACGAGCGCTGCGCCGAGCTCGGCGTCATGCGGGTCGCCGCGGCAATGCCCGCCAGCCCGAGCGCGCGCGAGTCCGCAGTGGCGAAGGCCTGCAGCACGGCGAAGGCTTTCTCGACGGATTGGTTGAACAGCGCGTCGCCGCTGGCGGTTTCGATCGCAAGGGCGCTGCGGGCCTTCGGTCGAACGCTGGCCGCGCTCGCCGTACGGCGTCCGGCGGTGCGGCGCAGCCTGCGTGCCAAGACGATTCCCCTGTGATTTCAATGGACCCGAATGCACGAGCACGCTAACCAGACCGCTCGGAGCCGTCAAGCCGCCGTACAGCACGCCTAAGCACTCCTGGCCGGCGTAGCAGGCGAGGACAAACGAGCAAATCGGGACGTGGAGGCCCGGCGCCAAACCAGCCGATCCAGCCGCGCGGCCGGAGATTGCCGCCCGGCAGTTCGACGGATGGCAACGCTTCGTCGCCGTCGGGCCAGCTTCCGGGATCGCGCAATTGAGCCGGGCGTTGCGCAGCGTGGCCCACCGTAAATGTTGCTCCAGTGAAACAGCCGGGACGGCAGGCGAGCGAAGCTGATTCGGCCGGCGTCGATCCGGTTGAGATTTCACTTCTAATGATGGGTGCCCGAAACACCCGACCCGCTAGCCGGCGGCCGGTCCGGCGTGAGCCGAACAAACGTGGTCGGTGCGCGGTGCCACAGGATGCACAGTGCACCGGCGTGCGTGTAAAATAGCGAGCTCGACAAGAATCGATAAGAATTCTAAGAATTCAAGGAGCCACCATGTCTGCGACCTGCCGGTCCATCAGAAACTCCTCCTTCCGATTTGCGGCGATGGTGCTTGGGCTCTTGGCCGGCACTGCGGCGGCTGTGGCGGCGCCCGAAGCCAACCCCGACCGCGACGCCTATTTCGGCGAAACCCACATCCATACCAGCTGGTCGTTTGATGCCTTCGTTTTTGGCACCACCATGACCGGACCCGAGGAGGCTTATAAATTTGCACTCGGTGAGACCATCAAGCATCCAGCCGGCTACGACATCAAGATTACCCGTCCGCTGGATTTCATGGCCGTCACCGACCACAGCGAGTACGCCGGAACGGTCAGGCTGGCGAATGATCCTGCTTCGGAGCTCAGCAAGCTGCCCATCGCCGAGAAGCTAAAGGTCAAGAGCCCTGCGGACATTCAAAGAATCTACCAATGGCTCGCGACCAGCATCATCACAACGCCGGTCAAGGAGTTGTTGGACCCGGCCGTCGCCGGCGGGGTCTGGAAGGAGGTCGTCAGGATCGCCGACAAGTACAACCAGCCTGGCAAGTTCACGACGTTTGCCGCCTATGAATGGTCGTCGACCCCGGACAACCGAAATCTGCACCGCAACATCATCTTCAAAGACACCAAGAAGGTGCCCGCATTGCCGTTCAGTTCGATTGACTCCGATCATCCGGAGGAGCTGTGGAAGTGGATGGACGGCCAGCGCAAGTCGGGCAACGAACTGCTGGCCATTTCCCACAATGCGAATCTCAGCGACGGCATGATGTTTCCTCTGGAAGTGGACAGCAAGAATCGGCCGATCGACGCCGCCTGGGCGCAAGAGCGCGTGAACAACGAGCCGCTCACCGAAATCCACCAGCTCAAGGGAACGTCCGAAACGCATCCGGTGCTCTCGCCCAACGATGAGTTCGCCGATTACGAGATCCTCACCTATCTGCTGGGCGGCGTGGACCGCGTACCGAAGGTCCACGGCAGCTACGTGCGGGAAGCCTACGAAAACGGCCTGGCGATGCAACAGTCCCACGGCTACAACCCATACAAGATGGGACTGGTGGGCGGAAGCGATTCGCACAGCACCGCCGCGGGCTACAGCCAGAGCGATTACTTCGGCGGGCACGGGCTCGTGGACGGTCAGCCCCAGCAACGGCTCAGCGGCAAAGAGATGACCGGAATGAACATGGGATTGCTGAGCACGGCCGGCCTGGGCGGGGTGTGGGCGGAGTCGAACACCCGCGAGGCGATATTCAGCGCCATGCAGCGCAAGGAAACCTTTGGAACCAGCGGCGTGCGCATCAAGGTGCGGTTTTTCGGCGGCTGGGATTTCCGTCCGGACCTGCTTGCCAGCAAGGACTGGGTGAAGAGCGGCTATAAGGAAGGAGTGCCGATGGGCGCTGACCTGCCGGCGAAGAAGGGCAGCGCGCCAAGCTTTATCGTCTGGGCCGTGAAGGATCCCGACGACGGCAATCTCGATCGCATCCAGATCATCAAGGGCTGGACGAAGGACGGTCAGATCTTCGAGAAGGTTTATGACGTCGTCTGGTCGGGCGACCGTAAGCCCGACCCCGCCACCGGCAAGCTGCCGCCGGTCGGCGACACCGTGGACATCAAAAATGCCTCCTACACCAACACGATCGGCGCCACCGAGCTGATGAAAGTCTGGCAGGATCCCGATTTCCACCCCGAGCTGAATGCCTTCTACTACGCACGGGTGATTCAGATTCCAACCCCACGCTGGTCGACCTACGACGCCAAGAAGCTCGGGGTACCGCCACCGGGCTTTGTCCCGGCGACGGTGCAAGAGCGCGCCTGGACGTCGCCGATCTGGTACACGCCAAGCGCGGAAGAGATGCGCAAGGGCGCGAAAGCCGCCCTCACCGTCGCCGCGCTCACCAAGTCCGGCGCCGTGGCGCTCAACGACGCTCAGTTAAAGGAGCTGGTCACCAACAAGACATTCCGGGTACGCAATCGTGTCACCGGCCAGCACTTCGAAATTACCTACGGCCGCGACGGCCGGCGTCTCATCACCAGCATCGACGGCCAAAAGCCGAAGCCCGGTGAAGCGTTCGACGTAATGGCGAGCGGCGAATTGGGAGCGCCCGCGCCCTACGAGATTCAACATGGGCGCCTGGTCACGACCGTGGGAATGACGCCCTTCGAGATCGCGGTCTACCGGCAAGGTGACAAGCTGCTGGCGGCGCGCAGCAACGAATTCGGCTACGTCAATTACGAGATCGAAAAAGTGACTCTGACTCAGTGATTGGCGAGCCTTAAGTGCCTTGACTGAACAGCACCGAATGCGCGGGCTGCTGCCAGCATTCGGCTGCTACGCACGGCGTATGGTGCGCGAGCCGCTGGTCCACTTCCTGCTGATCGGATTGGTGTTGTTTGCCGCCTATGGGGTAGTCGAGAAGCTGCAGGGCAACCGCAGCGCTGCCCCGTACCGCATTGAGTTGACCGCCGACGACTTGCGCCAGCTGCAGCTGGCGTTCGCTGCCCAATGGCAGCGCCTCCCGAGTCGCCAGGAATTTCAAAACGCGCTGCAAGCCAAGATCCGGGAAGAGGTGCTGTACCGCGAAGCGTTGGCGCTCGGCCTGGACAAGGATGACACCATCGTAAAGCGCCGCCTGGCGCAGAAGATGGAGTTCCTGTCCGAGGACGTAAGCAGCGCGCACGAGCCCACGGCCCAGGAGCTCAGCGCTTGGTACACGGGCCATCGCCAGGAATTTGCGATACCGGCACGCGCCAGTTTCCGCCACCTGTTCTTTGGGTTCGACCGCCGGGGTCAGAAAGCGCAGCCGGACGCGGTACGCGCGCTCAGAGATCTGGCAGGCAAGCCCGAGGATTATCCGCCGGCTGCGGCGCTGGCGGACCGGTTCATGCTGCAGGATTACTACCGCGAACGCACCGCAGAGCAGGTGGCCAGGGATTTCGGATCGAAGTTTGCCCAGGCGCTCTTCCGGCAAACCCCCGGCTCCTGGCAGGGCCCGATTGAATCGGGCTACGGCTGGCACCTGGTGTGGATCGAATCGCTCATCCCCGAGCGGGTGCCGGCATTCGAGGAGATCGAGAACGACGTGCGTTCGCAGTGGCTCTCGGAGCAGCGTGCGGAATACAAGCGCAAGGCCTACGAGGCGATGAGGGCGCGATACCAGGTGGTGCTGCCGCGGGCCGCAGGCGATGAGCTAGGAAAGAAACCACCACCCCCCAGGGCGATCCCGTGAGCACCGGCCGCCGCGCGGCACGCGCGCTGCGCGCCTGCTGGCTGCTCGGCGGCCTGGGTCTTGCCGTCGCCGCAGCGCCCGACGCACTCGCCCACGAGTCACGCCCGGCTTATCTCGAGATCAAGGAAACAGCGCCCGAGCGCTACGACGTGCTGTGGCGCACTCCCTTGAATGCCGGCATGCCGCTGCAAGTCTCACTGCAGTTTCCGGAGGGCGCGCGCAATCTAACTCCGCCCGCCGTGCAGGCGCTGACCGATTCGCTCGTCGAGCGCAGGATGCTCGTGGTCTCGTCCGGATTGGCAGGACGGCGAATCGCTTTCCCCGGCCTGGAGGGAACGATCACGGATGTCCTGGTGCGGGTGGAATTGCTCGATGGCCGGAAGTGGACCGCGATTGTTCACCCGTCCCGGGCGTGGCTCGAGATCACCCGGTCGCCAAGCAGGATGGCCACCGTGGGTGCGTTCGTCGTTCAGGGCATGCGCCATATTCTGTTCGGTGCCGATCACCTGCTGTTCGTGCTGGGACTGCTGCTGATCGTCAAAGACCGCTGGATGCTGGTGAAAACGATCACCGCTTTCACGCTGGCCCACAGCATCACGCTCGCGGCGGCGACGCTCGGGTGGGCGAGCGTACCGGCTGCGCCACTCAACGCGGCTATTGCGCTGAGCATTCTGTTTCTGGGGCCCGAGATCGTGCGGTCATGGCGGGCCCAGACGAGCCTGACCATCCGCCGTCCATGGGTGGTGGCGTTTGTTTTCGGGTTGCTGCACGGTTTTGGATTTGCCAGTGCACTCACGAGTGCCGGTCTGCCGTCGAGCGAACTGCCGTGGGCGTTGCTGAGCTTCAATGTCGGCGTGGAAATCGGCCAGCTGGGATTCGTGATTCTGGTCTTGGGGCTGGAGCGCGCGTTTCGCGTGCTGGAGATCCGCTGGCCGCGCATTCTGGAGTCGCTTCCGGGGTATGCCGTCGGCTCTCTGGGCGCTTTCTGGACCCTCCAGCGAGCGGCAATCCTGTTTGGCATGACGCAATGAAGCGAGCTGCCGGCGAAGTGACGGCGCAGCGCTGGCTGGTCGCCGTGGCGGCGCTGTGTTTTTCGGGAAACGTCGCTGCGCACATTCAGAAAGGCGAGGCCATCGGCTTCCTGACCGGGTTGCGGCACCCGATCTCCGGGCTGGACCACGTGCTCGCGATGATCTCGGTGGGCTTGTGGGGCGCGCAACTGGGAGCGCCGGCGATGTGGGTGCTGCCGGTCGCGTTTCCCGTGGTGATGGCCCTCGGAGGAATGATGGGCCTGCTGGGAATCCCGCTTCCCGGAACCGAGTACGGGATTGCGGCCTCGATGGTGGTGCTCGGCGCGGCAGTCCTGTGCGAATGGCGGCCGCCGTTATGGGTCGCGGGGATGGTCGTGTCGATCTTTGCAATATTCCACGGGCACGCTCACGGCACCGAGTTGCCCCCGGGCCAGAGCGGCTTGCTCTACAGCATGGGATTTGTGTGCGCGACCGGATTGCTGCACGGCGTGGGGATCTCGATCGGGCTGGTGCACCGGTGGGGCTGGGGCAAGGCGTTGCTGCGAGTCGCCGGTGCGTTTACCACCTCGATGGGCGTGTATTTCATCGGGCAGGCGTGGCATTGATATGCGCATGAAGCGTCATGGTGCGCCGATGCTGGGGACGATGGCGCTGCTCTGTGGTCTGTTCCCGGTGCCGGCGGCGGCCCATCTAAACCCCTCCGGCATGGGTCCGGTGTACGACGGTCTGCTGCACTTTTTCCTGAGCCCGGAGGATGCCGTGCCGGTGGTGGCGCTGGCGCTGTACGCGGGCCTGCGCGGACCGCACTACGGCAGGCGCGCGCTGTTTCTGCTCCCGGCAAGCTGGTTGGTCGGATGTATTCTCGGGACGATGTTTCAGTGGACGGCGTCCTGGCCGGTGAGCGCCATCGGATTTTTAGTTTTTGGCGGTCTGCTGGCTGCGAACGCGCAATGGTCCTTGTCCACGGTGAGTGTACTCGTCGTGCTGCTGGGCTTGGTGCATGGCTGGATGGACGGCGCCGGGCTGCGGTGGTCGTTCTCGCTGCTCGGCGTATATATGGGCCTGGTCGGAGCGATCTTCGTGCTCATGGCACTGATGTCGGCGCTGGTGATCAGGCTGGAGCGGCCGTGGGAGAGGATCGCCGTGCGGGTCATGGGCAGCTGGATTGTGGCCAGCGGTCTTTTGCTGCTGGGATGGGCAGCGCGCAGCCGATGATGCGGGCCGTCGGCTGAGCCACGGCCGATGGACGAGGGGCTAATCCGCCAATTCCACGGCGAGCAGGTCGGCGAGGACGTCGGGCCGCGAAAGGAATGGAGAATGACCGGCGCCGATCTCCACGAGCTTATTGAGCCGGGGCGCGAACAAGTCGCGCTGCCAGTCGGGAGGCATGGCACGATCGGCTGAGCACAGAATGTACGTCGATCGAATGCCCTTCCATCCGGGGTGGGGCACGATGTCTGAGTAGGGCGCGCCGCACTGCGGACGGAGTTTGCCGATGGCCCACGCCTGCGTGCTGGCGTCGCAATCTGCGTAGAAGAGCTCTGCCGTCTGTTCAGGGTCCGGAAGCGTCAACCCACCCTCCAGGGGCTGGATCCACGGCGCGAGCTGGCCACCGCCGATCGCCACCAGCGACTCTCCCGACTCGGGCACGAACGCGCACAGATAGACGAGCTTCGACACCTGCGGCTGCTGGTACGAAGCGAGCGAGATCACCATGCCGCCGTACGAGTGCCCGCACAGCAGCACGGGGCCAGCCACTTCTTCGATGACCGCTCGCACTGCCGCAGCATCCCGGTCGAGTCCCACCGTGGTACGGGGTCCCGCACCTACGCTTGGCAACTCCACGGTTCTGACGGCACATTGACGGCTCCTGAGCTGTGGTAGCAGGCGCTCCCAGCACCACGCGCCGTGCCAGGCCCCATGCACCAATACGATTGTGGGCCGGGTGGAACTCATCGGGGGTAGGCCGTGCCGCGGAAATCACTGTTCCGATAAGCAAGGAATTCGAAGCTGGTGATCACCTGCGGCTCATTCAGAATGATCCCATCGGCTCATCCAGCGACGCGAGCTCTTCCGCGGACGAATGCCGGCCGAGTATCGCGTTCCGATGCGGAAAGCGTCCGAACCGGTCGATGATCGTCTTGTGGGCCTGTGCATACTCGGTCCAACGCGCATTTCCCAGCTTCTCGAACAAAGCCAGCGAACGCGCCTGATCCTGAGGATCCTCGCTGTGCTGGAACGGGAGGTAAACAAACTGCTTCTGTGCATCGGTCATATCGCGATCGTGTCCCTGGCTGAGGGCGCTGCCCGCCAGGCGCCGGGCCAGGGAGTCGTCGGCATAGGCACGCGGCGAGCCGCGGAACAGATTTCTTGAGAACTGATCCAGAACGATGATCGCGGCCAGCAATTCGCGTGCGGTTCTCAGCGCAGAAACGTCGCCTGTGGATAGCTGTGCATGCACCGCCAGAAACCGGTCACGGATTTGCTCATCGAGCTCGCGGCTGGCAGCGAACCAATTCGCCTCGGTCACTTCCTCGAACCAGTAGCGCAGCACTTCCCCGACCCAGGCGGGCTCCGCCGCCTGTACGCTGCTTTCCGGTGCGCCGCCCCGATTCATTCTGGTAGGCCCGCCCGACGAAGCGAGGCTTCAACACGCTCGGCATCGGCCTTGATCTGGAAGGGTTCCTTGCGCATGTACTTGCTGACTGAAAAATTGGGCCGCAGGGCCAGACAGTCGGCCACGCTGACCCGGGCACGGTCCATGTCGCCCAGCTCCGCCTCGCAGGCGGCCAGCAGCGCCAGCATCCGGTAGGGCCGCGCCCGCGAATGGTTGAAATTCGCGACCGCCTCCGCGTAGTGCTGCAGGTGCATGTGAGCCTGGCCTTGTGCGCGCCAATACCAGGCCGGGTCGAAGTAGGGATCGATCTCCCGGGCCCTCTTGAACCAGCCCAGCGCCTCCTCGGAGTGCCCGGTATAAATCAGGATGCAGCCCAGATCGGCGGCGTTCCACTGGTTGTTCGGATTGATCTCGACGGCGCGCCGCGCGTACTGCACCGCCTCGTCAAAGGAGCGCCGCAACAGCTGCACCTGCCCCAGCATGGAGTGGCAGGTGCTGTCCCCGTCGTCAAGTTCCACTGCCCGCCTGGCGAGTACGTAGGCTTCATCAAGCAGGGTGCTCGAGTCGCCAGGATCATCCTTCCAGCGGGCATAGCGGAGCGCCGCCAGCAGCGCGTGCGCGATCGCATAACCGGGATCGATTTCCACCGCCTTCTCAAACAGCTGGGTGGCTTCCGCCGCCCCCTCGGGCTCATCCCAAGGCGAGCGCGTTGCCCTGCAGTACGCACTCGTAGGCCGCCAGGCTGGCGGGCGGCTTGCGCCGTGCGCGTTCTGCGTCGGAAGCCTGCACCCGGCCGACGAGCGTGCTGACGATGGTCTGCACGACCCGATCCTGGACGGCAAATATCTCGTCCAGCCCATGATCGAACCGCTCGGCCCACACATGGCTTCCGCTCTCGGCCTCGATCAGCTGCGCATTGATCCGGATCCGGTCGCCCACGCGCCGTACGCTCCCCTCGACGATGAATCGCACGTCCAGGTCGCGCGCCACCTGCTTCATGTCGACGGCCGAGCCGCGATAGCGAAACGACGCCGAGCGTGAGCGCACGGAAAACAGCCGCCGCCAGCGCGACAGCTCGGTGATGATGTCTTCGGTAAGTCCGTCGCTGAAGTAGTCCTGCGCGGGATCACCGCTCATGTTCGTGAACGGCAGCACGCAGATCGTGACCCGGGTGGGGTAAGTCCCGCTGGCCGCCGGCGTGGGCGCCGGCACCACGCTTGCGGGCCGGGAGGAGCGTGCGCGCGCGATGATCGCCCCGAGCGCGCGCAGCATGTCCTGGACATGCCGATCCCGTTCCTCCGGTGACATGCCATCGAGGTCGGTCGTGTGCAGCGCGCGCACGTCGATGGGCAGCTCCGCGCCGTCGAATCGCACCGGCACGAGAATGCCGCGATCCGCGCCCTCGCGCGCCTCGCCCCGCACCCACCGGGAACCGACCGAACTCGGCGTCCAGACCACGAGCACCGCAGCGGCGGCTTTGAGCTCCACTTCGATCTGCTGATCGAACTCCTGGCCGGGCGTGATCGCGGGGTCCCACCAGACCGACCAGCCCTGGGCTTCGATCGCTGCAACCAGCGGTGCGACCCGTGCCTTGTCGGCGCGCGCATAGGAAACAAAGACGTCGGCCATGCTTTCTGAATCCCAAAACCTCTATGGAGGCTAGTATTACCACGGTGTCGTGAGCTTAACCTGCCGCGTGCACGGCCTGTCAATCCGTTTACCCAGCGGGAACAACCGGCCTGGGTGGGCCACGCATCCGGCCGACACCCGCCGGCGCGCTTCACAGTTGCCGGACAACGCCGTAACATGAAATTACAGGCGCCAGGCAAAAATTGCAGCGCTGATAATTCCCCGGGGACGATACTCATGAACACATTGCGGAGCTTTGCCGCGCTCACCGGCCTGCTGTGCATTGCCGGCGCCGGAGCTGCGGCCGATGACACGGCACGGGCGTTTACGGCCAAGGATCTGGTCATGCTGGATCGCGTCTCGGATCCGCAGGTGGCCCCGGATGGGCAGAGCGTGGTCTTCACGGTCCGTGAGACGGACTGGAACGCCAACAAGGGCGTGACCGGCCTGTGGCGACTGGCGCTCGGCGCGAAGGAGGCTCGCCCCGAACGCCTCACGGCGCAGGGCAGCAATGCCTCCTCGCCGCGGTGGGCGGCGGATGGCAAGAGTTTGTACTTCCTTTCCGATCGCTCGGGGGGCACTCAGATCTG
Source organism: uncultured Gammaproteobacteria bacterium (assembly GCA_963699955.1). Taxonomy (GTDB): domain Bacteria; phylum Pseudomonadota; class Gammaproteobacteria; order Steroidobacterales; family Steroidobacteraceae; genus FEN-1191. Next base: position 1,594,791 of record CAVOVV010000006.1, on the reverse strand, counting down.
GCGGCTCGGCGAGGGCCCGGGCGAAGCCCGCCAGGTCACACGCCTGCCGCTGGATGTGCAAAATTTCGAACTCGCACCCGATGGAGTGCACCTGGCGCTCGCCCTCGAGGTTTTCACGGACTGCGCCGAGCTCGCCTGCACCCAGAAGCGTCTCGAGGAGCGCACTGCTTCCAAGGCTTCCGGCATGGACTTCCAGTCGCTGTTCATCCGCCACTGGGACAGCTGGGCGGACGGCCGTCGCACGCAGCTGTTTGTCGCCGAACTCAATGCCGACGGGGTCGTGGCGGCAGAACCCCGCCGGTTGACGCAGGACATCAGCGGCGATGTGCCCTCGAAGCCTTTCGGTGGCGACGAGGAGTACGCCTTCGCCCCGGACAGCGGCACGCTGTATTTCGGGGTGCGCATTCCGGGCCAGAGCGAACCCTGGTCGACCAACTTCGACGTGTACGCCGTGCCCACTGACGGCAGCGCGCCACCGCGCAACCTGACGGCGAGCAATCTTGCCTGGGACGCCTTCCCGCTGCCTTCGCGCGATGGCAAGAAGCTCTACTACGAAGCGATGAAACGGCCGGGATTCGAAGCCGACCGCTTTGCGATCATGGAACTCGATCTCGCATCGGGTAGCGTGCGGGAGGTAGATCCGGACTGGGATCGGAGCCCGGGCCGATTGCTGCTCTCGCCGGACGGGCGCACCCTGTACACCACGGCCGATGACAATGGCGAGCACGCGCTGTTTGCAATCGACATCGCCAGTGGTCACGTCAAGCGCGCCGCCGGCGGCGGCAACATCACCGATTTCACGGTGGCCGGCCAGCGGCTCATCTTTGCACGCGACTCGCTGAAGTCCCCGGCGCAGCTGTATGCCCTGGGCGCCGACGGGCGTGCGCTGGAATTGACGGATTTCAACGACGCGCGGCTCAAGAACGTGGTGTTCAGTGACTTTGAGCCCTTGGAGTTCAAGGGCTGGAACGGCGACACGGTGCACGGCTATGTCATGAAGCCCTACGGCTTCGAGCCCGGGAAGAAATATCCGGTCGCGTTTCTGATCCATGGCGGGCCGCAAGGCTCGTGGATAAATGACTTCCACTACCGCTGGAATCCGCAGACCTATGCCGGCGCCGGCTTCGCCGTGGTGGTCATCGACTTTCACGGCTCGACCGGTTATGGGCAGGCCTTCACCGATGCCATCTCGCGCCATTGGGGCGACCGGCCGCTCGAGGACCTGCAGAAGGGCTGGGCCGCGGCGCTGGAGAAATTCCCCTACCTGGCCGCAGACCGGGCCTGTGCACTGGGCGCAAGTTACGGCGGCTACATGATCGACTGGATTGCCGGCAATTGGCCGGCGCCGGAATCCGGCGCATGGAAATGCCTGGTCTCGCACGATGGCGATTTCGACAATCGCATGATGGCGTATTCGACCGAGGAAATGTGGTTCAGCGAGTGGGAAAACGGCGGCACGCCCTGGGATCACCCCGAAGACATCGAGCGCTTCAACCCGGCTGATCACGTGGGCGACTGGAAGGTGCCGATGATGGTCATCCACAGCGCCAAGGACTATCGCATCCCGGTCGAGCAGGGGATTGCAGCGTTTTCAGCGCTGCAACGGCGCGGGATACCGAGCGAATTCCTGTATTTCCCGGACGAGAACCACTGGGTGCTCAAGCCGCAGAACAGCCTCGAGTGGCACGAGGCGGTCGAGCGCTGGATCAAGAAGTGGACCAGCCCCTGAGCTGAACGAGCGCCGCTTGAGGCGGCCAGTGGCGGCCTAGCCGCGCTGATGCAGCTCGATCACGTTGCCGTCGGGGTCGCGCACGAAGATCCCTTGGGCGAGCGGGCTGAAACGGATCGGCCCACCGCTCAAGGCAATGCCGGCGGCCGCAAGCCGCGCCTTGGCCGCCAGGATGTCGGGGCACAGCAGGGCGAAGTGCGTGATCCCCGCGTGCTTGTCGGCCACGTCCATCAGTATGTTCGGCTCGGTCGCGCTGCCTGCATTGAGCACCAGGTTGATCTCGACGCCGGACGGGTGATCAAGTATCGCCACGGGCTCGGGACCGATCGGCCCAGCGGTCTTGCTGAACCCGAGCAGTTCATAGAAGCGCACCGAGCGCTCGAGTTCGTGCACGCGGATGCCGATGTGCGCCAGGCCCTTGATAGGGATGGGACTGCCCTGCGCCACGGCTGCCTTCCCGTTCAGCCGCCGGCTGCGGCGGTACGTGGCTTCGCCGCCTGCCAGCGCTGCAGGATCGCGCGCGCCGCATTTTTGGTGGGATCCATCAGGCGCGCATGCTCGGGCGTCTTGGCCGTCAGCTCGATCACGTAGCCGTTCGGATCGCGAAAATAGATCGAGTGCACGAACTGGTGATCCGAGATGCCGCGGGTCTCCACGCCTTGCACCCTGCCCTTTGCGAGCATGTCGTTCAGCACCGAGGGCTCGACCTCCAGAGCGATGTGCAGGTCGTAGTCGTGCTGCTTCTTCCACTCGAAGGGCTGATCCGGCGCCTCGAAGAATGCGAGGAACGAACCGTCGTCAAGTCGGTAGAAGGTGTGCAGCACCGAGGTCGCGCGCCCGGTCTTGGTTTCGTGGATCTCGAGGCTGCCCGACAGCGGCAAGCCCAGAAAATCCTCGTAGAACTGGCGCGTCTGTTCCGAATCGCGGCATCGATAGGCGTTGTGGTGCAGTCCCTTGATCATGACGATTCTCCGGCCGCCGGCTGGCTCGAGCCTCTAGCTCACAGTCCGACGAACTTCTTGCCCTTGTTGGGATCGACCAGGTACTGGTAGAACACGGCGTTCACGCTCTGCCAGCTGCCTAGCGCCTTCATGTGCCCGAGCCAGCGAGAGATGTTGGGATAGGCACTGAAATTCTCACCGATCGACTCGCCGCCCACCACCACAATCGCGCCCAGGTAATCGGCAATGGTGATCGAATCGCCGCACAGGAACTTGTTGCGCGGGCCGATGAGGTTTTGATCCAGCACTTTGAGCCAGCCCAGCGCTTTCTCCCGACCATAGGCGAGGGTGCCGGCCTGCACGACATCGTCCGTCCGGCGCATGAACGGGAAAATCTGCGGGTACACGAATCCGTAAGCGAAATCACGGTAGAAGCCGGTGTTGAACCAATCCATGCGTTCATGGACCCGCGCCCGCTCGCGCGCGTCTTTGGGGTAGCTCGCGCTGCCCTTCTTGTCCGCGAGGTACTTGAGGATCGCCGAGCTCTCGGTCAGCCGGAATCCCTCATCCTCGAGTACCGGCACCTGGTGGCTGGGATTGATCGGCTCGAAGTCCGGCTTGTACTGCGCGCCGGTAAACAGGTCGACGAGCTGATGGTCGAGTTCAATCCCCGCCTCGCTCGCCAGCAGCATGATGGGACGGCAGGTCGTGGATACCGGGTGATAGTAAAATTTCATTGCGGGCTCCTGTTTGACCGCCGATTGTGGCACCCGCCGGGCCGGGGTACCAAGGATTCGGTGTCCGGCGCTGTGGCTCGGAGGATCCCGAGCGCTAGGCGCGGCGCATCAATGTGCTCTTGCCAAACAGCGAGGCGACCAGGTCCACGGCCACCTCGGCGGTGCGGTTGCGAACGTCGAGTGCGGGATTGAGCTCCATGATGTCGAGCGAGGCCAGCAGTCCGGTGTCGGCGATCATCTCCATGCACAGCTGGGCCTCGCGGTAGGAGGGCCCGCCGGCCACCGTCGTGCCCACGCCGGGGGCGATGTCCGGGTCGAGGAAATCCACGTCGAAGCTCACGTGCAGATGAGTGCCGCCGTCTATGCCGCTCAATGCTTCCTCGAGCGTGACGCGCATGCTGTGCTCGTCGATGTAGCGCATGTCGAACACTTCCAGGCCGACCTCGTGCACCAGGCGCTTCTCGCCCTGGTCGACGCTGCGGATGCCGATCTGCCGGATCATGCTCGGATTGATCGCCGGCACCTCGCCGCCGATCTCGATCAGCGCGCGCGGCCCGTGGCCGCACAGGCAAGCCACCGGCATGCCGTGCAGGTTGCCGCTCGGCGTCAGGACGTTGGTGTTGAAGTCCGCGTGGGCATCGAGCCACAGGATCCGCAGCGTCTTGCGCCGCTCGCGGCAGTGGCGGGCCACCGCGCTGATCGATCCCACCGCGAGGCTGTGATCGCCGCCGAGCAGCACCGGAAGCCGGGCCGCCTGCAGCTCGGCGTGCACGGCCGCGTGCACCAGCTGGTTCCACGCCACCACTTCCGCCAGGTGCCGATAACCTTCGTGGGAGGTGGAATTAGGATTGCCCGGGCCGTTGAGATTGCCCAGGTCGCGAACTTCGAGCCCCTGTGCCTCCAGCATGGGCTGCAGCCCGGCGACGCGCAGCGCCTCGGGCCCCATCGAGGCGCCGCGCATGCCGGCGCCGATGTCCGTGGGTGCTCCGATCAGCCCTACCACCGTGGCCATGGCGCTAGCCCGTCAACCGCAGGCGCGCACGCTTGCCGCCGCCGAGCGTGCCGCCGTACAGATCCTTCGGATCCTCAAGTTGCGGCACCAGGTCGATCTGGCGAGCGTTGCCGCGGTCCTCCTGCAGCAGGGCGTAGAGGAAGCGCAGCGCCGAGTAGTCCTCGAGCGCGAAGCCGACGGAATCGAAAATCGTGATCTCCTGCGCACTGTTGCGCCCGGGCGCCGCGCCGCTGACCACGTCGGCGAATTCGGTCACCGGGAAATCTTCCGGCAGCTGCTGGATCTCGCCCTCGATGCGCGATTGCGGCGCGTACTCGACCACCACGCGCGCACCAGGCATGCGCAGCACATCGGCGTGCAGCTCGGTCTTGCCCGGACAGTCGCCGCCAAGGGCGTTGATGTGCTGGCCGGGGCGCAGCATCGGCGGGGTAAGGATTACCGCATTCTTCTTGTCGGCGGTCACCGTGGTGACAATGTCCGCACCCTGGCAGCACTCCGCCGAAGAGGAAGTGCGCACGATCTTGACGCCCGCAAACTCCGGCAGCGCGCGCAGATTACGCTCGAGCTTTGCGCTGGCCGCCCCGTCGACGTCGTACAGGCGCAGCACCTCGATGCCCATCCGGCAAAACGCGATCGCCTGGAATTCGCTCTGGGCGCCATTGCCGATCAACGCCATGACGCGGCTGTCGCTGCGCGCCATCCACTTGGCGGCCACTACCGACATGGCCGCGGTGCGCAGCGCCGTGGTCACGGTCAATTCGGACAGCAGCAGCGGATAGCCGGTTTCGACGTCGGCCAACACACCAAACGCCGTCACCGTGAGCAGGCCGACCGAGGTGTTCCTGGGATGACCGTTGACGTACTTGAAACTGTAGAGGCGCCCGTCGCTGGTGGGCATGAGCTCGATCACGCCGGAAGCAGAATGGCTCGCCAGGCGCGCCGACTTCTCGAACTCGCCCCAGCGGCGATAGTCCGCCTCGATCTCGGCCGCGAGCCGCTCCATGAAGGTGCCCGCGCCTAGGGCTTGCACCAGGCGCTGGATGTCGCTGACACCGATGTAATCGACCACGACCCGCTCCTCGCTTGTGCCCGACTGACCCCGTCAGCCGCGCCTATCCATGATCGCTTTCGGCTCAGCTAACAAGAAGCGAGCTAGATGCGCAATATGAGAGACTAAATGATCAAAATGACATCCTGATTTGGCGTTATGATCAATCCAAGGTCGTGAGGCCCGTAGGGAGAGTCCATGGACGAACTCGATCACCAGTTGATCAGTCGATTACGCGGCAACGCGCGCAGCAGCGTGGCGGCGCTCGCCAAGGAGCTGCGCGTGGCCCGTGGGACCATTCAAAATCGCATCGGCAAGCTCGAGCGCGACGGCACCATCGCGGGCTACACGGTGCGGCTCGGATCGCAACTCGATGTGCCGGGCATCACCGCGCTCATGACCATTGCGGTCGAGGGCAATCGGGCCGACGCGGTGCTGCGGAATCTGCGCGGCGATCCGGCGGTGCGCACCCTCCATACCACCAACGGGCGCTGGGACATCATCGCCGAACTGCGCGCCGACACGCTCGAGGCCTTTGACCGAGTGCTGGGCCGTATCCGCAAGCTCGAGGGGATCGCCAACACCGAGACCAGCCTGCTGCTCTCGACGCACAAGCTCTGATCGATTCAGAGCGTCGCGGCGCTCACGAACGCCGTGGCCAGCAGCATGAACGAGCCGCATATCAAGTAGGCGAACCCCAGTACCGTGAATTTCAGGAACGTGAGCCAGCCCGCCTGCCCGTACACCACCTTCATCGAGCGATACAGGTAGCGAGGCAGGTACCAGATCAGTCCCACCACCAGCAGCGCGTTCCAGGCTTTGTAGGGTATCCAGTGGATCGCCAGCATGAAGATCGACAGCAGCAGAAATACGCACGCGTGATTGTTCAGCAGCAGCAACAGGTGCTCGAGGTAGTAGCGCGGCGGCCGCCAGTACAGCAGCTTCATCAGTGCCGCCATCAGCGGCAGGAACACGAACAGGGCGCGGCCGAGATTGTTCACCAAGCTTTCGCTAAAGGCTCGCCCGTTGTCTGCCTGCATACTCTTGCAGGCCGCCTTGAGCCTGGGCAGGAGCAGCTGGCCGCCCCAGTGTAGATCGGTCTTGAGGTCCTCACAGTCCTGAGCCTTGTCCGACTTGTCGAACATTACGGCAGGATGCTGGCTCGCGCCTGCGCTAAGCAGCGCGTTCAGCACGAAGAACAGCACGCTCATAATCAGGTACAGCCGCAGCGGCGGCAGGTAGCGGGCACGGCGCCCGGCGAAGTATTCGCGTGTCAGAAACCCCGGGCGCCTCAGCAGCGCTTTCAGGGTGCTCCAGAGGCGCGAATCCGCGTGCGTGAACGCTTCGATCGCTTCACGCAGGAAGTGCCCGACCGTATGTGCCGCAGTCCCGGCCCGCTGGCCGCAGCTGCTGCAATAGCGGCCGTGAAGCGGCGCCCCACAGTTGGTGCAGAGGTGCGCCGGGGTCGCATCCGGCAATGACAGATGATTATGGCCGTCAACATCCATAATATGGCCGCATCATAAGCCGGTCATCGCCGGCTGGGGAAAGTAACACCATGCATAGCGAAGCCACGCCAGTCGAGGGCGGCCACCAACTTCGGCGTGTGCTGGCCGCACGCCATGTGACGATGATCAGCATCGGAGGGATCATGGGTGCCGGCCTGTTCGTCAACAGCAGCGTGACCATCAACGCCGCCGGGCCGGCCGTGGTGCTCAGTTACCTGATGGCCGGAATCCTGGTGCTGCTGGTGATGCGCATGCTGGGGGAGATGGCGATAGCGCTCCCGCAGGTACGGACCTTCAGTGATTTCGCGCGCAAGGGAATCGGCGAGTGGGCGGGCTTTGTGGTCGGCTGGCTGTACTGGTACTTCTGGATCGTGGTGGTGCCGGTCGAGGCCATTGCCGGCGCTCAGCTGCTGCAGATATGGATCCATCTGCCGGCCTGGCTGCTGGGCGTCGGCCTGATGGCGATCATGACCGGAGTCAATCTGCTCTCGGCGCGCTCCTATGGCGAGTTCGAGTTCTGGTTTGCGCTCATCAAGGTCACGGCGGTCGTGTCGTTCATACTGGTGGCCGCGGCCTGGGCGTTCGGCCTGACTTCCTCCGGTGTGCCCACGTGGAGCAACCTGGTCAGCGGCGGGGGCTTCGCTCCGCGCGGCGTGATGGCGGTGCTCGCCGCAGTGACCAGCGTGTACTTTGCGATCGTCGGCGCGGAGATCACCGTGGTTGCGGCTGCCGAATCGCGCGAGCCGGTCCGCGCAGTCGCGCGCATGTCCACCGCGGTGATGACGCGTATCCTCATTTTCTATGTGGGCTCGGTGCTGTTTATCGTCACGGTCGTACCGTGGCAGCAGATCGTGCCCGGAAAGTCACCGTTCACCGCCGCCATGAACGCGATGCACTTCACCTGGGCCGGCACGGCGATGACCCTGATCATCCTGACCGCCGTGCTGTCATGCCTGAACTCGGCCTTCTACGTCACTTCGCGCACGCTGTTTGCGTTGGCGGCCAAGGGCGACGCGCCGGCCGGGCTGGTCAAGCTGAATCGGCGCGGCGTGCCGGTACGCAGCGTGCTGATGGGCAGTGCGGCCGGGCTGGCCGGCATTGCCGCAGCGACCGTCTCGCCCCAGGGGGTGTTCGCGTTTCTGGTCAATGCCGCGGGCGCGGTTGTAGTGTTCGTTTACCTGCTGGTCGCCGTTTCGCAGATCAGGCTGCGCCGCAAGCGCAGCGATGCCGAGCAACGGTCGCTCGCGGTGCAGATGTGGTGGTATCCGGTAGCGAGTTACGTGGCGGTCGCAGGCATGGTGATCGTGTTGGTGGCGATGGCCTGCACCCCCACCATGGCGAGCCAGTTCTACGTCAGCGCCATGACCCTGGTAATCACGCTTGCGGCCGCCTGGCTGCATTCCCGCCGCCGCCGCGCGCCCCAACTGCTAGTGCCTGAGAATCCTCAGTTGCCGGAGCGGTGAGGCCGGTAGCCGGCCATCGACGGCGGATATCGCGCTCACGCCGCGTACCAGCGCGAAACCGCTGGGCGCCGGACAGGCGGCGGTATCGCGGTAGTTGAGCGCGGCGGCCAGCCGCGCTTCGGCCGGATCGCCCAGGGCGTGGCTGAAATCGTCCGCAACCGAGCATCCCGGCAGGCGTGCGTTGGTGGGCGAGAGCGAATTATCCGGCGAGAAACCGTCCGTGTAGTCGCCGAAGTTCACGGCGTTGACGCCGCGGAACTCGATCGAAAAGTAGGTCGTGCCGCAGTTATCCTGCGGATAAAAGCCGTAGGGCTTGCCGCAGGTGGTCGAGCCGATCTGAATCACCTCGATGCCGATGCCGGTGAGACTGTTAATGATCGCCTCGCTGGCCGAACAGGTGTCCGGTCCGGTCAGCACGAAGACCCGCGGCAAATCCAGCGTGGGCAACGTCTGGGTCGGAAACACCGAGTAGCCCTGGCTGGTCGACAGAAAAGGCTCGGGCTGGATGGTCGCGCCGGTGACCGGATCGACCGTCGGGTGCTTGCTGTTGAATTGGGTGAGCTCAAAGACCATGCCGGCGGTCGGCCCCGCACCGGCGATCATGTAGGCCGCCTCACTGGCAATGTCCAGAAAGCCCCCGCCGTTGTAGCGGATGTCCAGGACCAGATCCTTTACGCCTGCCGACTTCAATGTGGTGACGGCCTGGAGCAGCGCCAATTCAGCGGGCGCCAAGTGGTCGTTGAACAGCATGTAGCCGACCGGGCCCGTGGTGGTCGCAATGGTGGTGACGTTCTGCACCGACTGCGAGGCCACGTTGGCCGAGACCATGGTGATCTCGCGTATCGTCTGCGTGGGATTGGGATCGCGGATCTGGAAGGTGTGGGTCTCGTTGGCAGCCGCCGGAAACAGGCCCGCATTGATGGTATCGATCCCGGCCTGGGTGTCGTCGTTGACGACATCGACGCCGTCGACCTTGACCACCTGGGCGCCGCGCAGCAGATTGACCGCGGGCGCCACGGCCGGTGATCCCGGTTCCGTATAGGCCACCACCACCTGGCGCGGCGGCGTTCCGGCGACGATGACCCATTGCGCGCCGTATCCCGCCTGCACGCCTGAACCCGACAGTGACTCCCAGTCGGTGGTCGCATAGGTAAAGTGGAATTTGTCCTTGGGCGCTCCGGAGGCGGTGGTCGCCGTGGTCTTGAGCACCGGAAAATAATCCGCCGTGGTGCTGAACAAGGCCGGGTTCTGATCCGTCACCTCGTCGAACCACAGGTACAGGTCGTTGGTCCAGGATCGCAGCCAGTTGTTCTCGTCAAGCGTGGTGCCGGCTTTGTCGGGGTAAGCGATACCCGTGACGGGATCCGTGCCCGTGCGCGGCACGGCACAGCGGGCCGCGAAATTGGACTCCGGCTGGAACATCCCGGGCTGCCAGGCGGGAGGAGGCGTACTGCCGCTGCTCCCACCGCAGGCCGTCAACAGCAACGCGCAGCACGTTAAACCGATCAGCTTCCACATGCGCCGAGCAGGATTGCAGCAAACGGCACCGAACGCAACGCGGGACGCCGTTACTTACGTTTATGTCACGCGGCGCAGGCGGATATTGTTAACGAAGTCTCGCCGCAGGCGCGTGCGCAGCACGGGCGCCCGCGCGCGGCGCGCTAGACAACGGCGACGCCAATCGGCGAGGATGCCGCGCGCACGCTTCGGTGCGACGCTCAACAATCCCTAAACAACATGAATAGCATGATCTGGGTCGACATCGTGGGCCTGCTGGCGATCGTGCAGTATTTCCTGTTCGGAGTACTGGTCGGTCGTGCAAGAGGACTGTATGGCGTCGCCGCCCCGGCCACCACCGGTCACCCGGTTTTCGAACGCTACTACCGGGTGCAGATGAACACGGTCGAGTCGCTCCTGGTATTTCTCCCGGGACTGTGGCTCGCGGCGAAGTACTGGCCGCCGGGTTACTGCGCCCTGCTCGGGGTGGTCTACCTGGTGGGCCGCTTCCTTTATCTCAACGCCTACGTGAAAGATCCCAAGAAGCGTAGCGTGGGGTTCTCACTGACCATGTTGCCCGCCTTGATACTGGTGTTGGCAGCGCTGATCGGGGCGATTCGCGCGCTGGCAAAAGGCTAGCGCCGCGGGTCCCGACGCCCGGATCGCCCCCGACCCGGATCTCGTCGTAACATGCCAGCCCGTAGCAGACGGGCCTGAGCTTTTGGAGGCTTGGCATGGCCAGACGAAAGGTGCAGAAGCCGGAACTCTCCTCGGCATTTGACCGCCTGCCGCTCAACGCGCTGCGCGTCTTCGAGGCGGTGGCCACGCGCCTGAGTTTCGCGGAGGCCGCCGAGTCCCTGCACGTGACGCCGGCCGCCGTGAGCATGCAGGTCAAGACGCTCGAAGATTATCTGCAGGTGCCCCTGTTCCGTCGCGCGGGCCGCAGCATCGAGCTGACGCCGGAAGGCGCGCAGTTGCTGCCGGGCATACGTCGCGGCCTTACCGACCTGCAGAGCGCACTCCACCAGTTGCGGCAGAGTCGCTGTGCCGGCACGCTCAATATTTCGACCATCGCCTCTTTCCTGCAGAAATGGCTGCTGCCACGCCTGCCCCTGCTGCACGACCGGCACAGCGACCTGCAGCTGCGCATCCACACCTCGCGCCAGCCCGTCGACTTCAGCCAAACCGATTTCCACGGCGCGATTCGCATGGCGACCGGACCGACCCCCGGCCTGTACAACGAAAAACTGCTGGATGAGTGGTTCGTGCTGGTCTGCACCCCGGAACTGTACCGGCGCCTCGGGCCGATACGGAACAACGAGGATCTCAAGCGCTACTCGCTGCTGCGCTCCTCGGATGAGCCCTGGCAGCTGTGGAACCGGCCCGGCGCGGACCGGGACTGGAAGGAACACGGCACCGCTTTCGACGACTCGGTCGCGGTGCTCAACGCGGCCGAGCAGGGTCAGGGGCTGGCCCTGACGCGCTGGTACCTGGCCGCCGGTGACATCAAGCTCGGTCGGCTCGCGCTGGCCAGTACGACGGCGCTGATCTGCCCGCGCGGCTACTACTTTGTGTGCCCGGAATCCTACCTCGCGATGCCCAAGCTCCAGGGCCTGCTGACCTGGTTGCGGGAAGTGGCGCAGGACTCGCCCCCGCCGCCGGACGTGCAAGAGAGCCGGGCGCAGCGCGGCGGCCCAAAACGTAAGAGTTAGATGACGCGCCGCGCGGTGCGCTCCTACGTCATGCGCGGCGGCCGCGTGACCGACGCGCAGCAACGCGCGCTCATCGAGCTGTGGCCGCGATTCGGGGTGCCGTACGGGGAGGCGGTGCTGGACCTGACGGGACTGTTTGGCCGCCCCGGGCCGTGCACGCTGGAGATCGGCTTTGGCAATGGCGAGCACCTCGCGGCGCGTGCGCTCGCCGAGCCGGCGCGCAATTTCCTAGGCGCCGAGGTGCACCGACCGGGCATCGGCCACCTGTTACGCGTCGCGGCCGCGGCCAACCTGGACAACCTCCGTATCATTGATCACGACGCGGTGGAGGTGCTGCAGCAGCAGATCGCCCCGGAGGCTCTCGATGAGATCCAGATCCTGTTCCCGGATCCCTGGCCCAAGAAGCGCCACCATAAGCGGCGCCTGATTCAGCCGGAATTTGCCGCGCTCGCCGCCAGCCGGCTGCGCGCCGGCGGGCGTCTGCGGCTGGCGACGGACTGGGCGCCGTATGCCGAGCATATGCGCCTGGTGCTCGATGCCTGCCCGCTCCTCGAGCTCGTGGTCCCGGAGGTCGCAGAGGCTGAGCCGGCGGGCCGCGGCGCGACGCGATTTGAGCGGCGTGGCTTGCGGCTCGGCCACGAGGTGCGCGACCTTATGTATCGGCGTGTTGCCTGACGCAGCGCGTCAAGCAAATTGCCCTCGCAATTTGGCTCAATAGAACTTGATCGGCGCGGGAGCTGAGAGCAACATGATCGCGGAGACCACGCTCATGAATATGCAGAAACCCGGCATTGGCGAATGGTACCGCCTGAGCAGCGGCGAGCTGCTCGAAGTGGTCGCGTTCGATGCGGCCGACGGCACGATCGAGGTCCAGTATTTCGACGGTACCGTCGAAGAGTTCGACTTCGATGACTGGCGCTCGCAGCGCGCCAGCGGAGCGATAGAAGAAGCTGAGGCTCCGGAGGACTGGAGCGGTTCGGTCGACGTCGAACCGGAAGACGGTCGCGCCGAAGCCGATCCGGTTGAAGATGACCGGCGCTTCCGCGCCGATCAGCTCGACGGACTTGATCTGTTCGAGTAACTGCCGGCCGGCAAACTAGCTCAGGGGAAGCGCGCCGCCAGCGCCTGCACGTCGACGCTGTCCTCGAGCAACACAAAATCATCAACCACGCGCACCGCCACGCGCACCAGCGAGCGGCCCGCGCACGGTCCGGAAACGCAAAACCCGGTGGACTTCTCGAAGATCGCCCCGTGAGCGGTGCACAGGATCATGCTGCCGTCGTAGGTCAGGAAGCGATCGGGCAGATAATTCAGCGGCAGCGACAGATGCGCGCAGCGATTGACGTAAGCGTGCACGTCAGCGCCCACCCGCACCAGAAACCCGGTCAGCGGCCACTCGCCGCCCCCGAGCCGAAATTCGCGGCACCCCGTTGCGCGCAATTCGCCGACGTTGCACAGCACCCGCGTGAGATCGATCTCGCTCACCGGCGAACGTCTAAGGCCGCAATATGCTTGCGCATTACCCAGACCATAATCACACCGGGTATACCTATCAGGAACGCCACGATGTAGTAGTTGCCCCATCCGCCATGGTCGGCCAGCCAGCCCGCCGGGCCGCCCAGCAGGTAGCGGGGCAACAGCGCCAACACCGAGAGTAATGCGTACTCGAAGGCACTGAAACGTGAATTGCAAAGCGCCATGATCAGCGCGACCTCGGCAATATTGCCCATCGAGGCGGAAAGGTTTTCGATCGCCGTCGCTGCGATCATCAGCGGGAAGTTTTTGCCCGTCACCGCAAGCGCATAGAACGCCAGAATCGAGACGGCCTGCAGCACACCGAATACCAGCATCGAGCGCAGTAGACCCAAGCGAACCATCCACAAGCCCCCGAGCACGGCACCGACGATTGCGCTCGAGGTCAGCACCGCCTTGGCCACCAGACCAATCTCGGTCTTGCTGAATCCCAGGTCCATCAGAAACGGCGTAAACAGTTTGAGTGCGAACGCACCGCCGATTTTGAAGGTGATGATCAATGCGATCAGGCCCAGCGCACCCGGCGAGCCCAGCAGTTCGCGCAGCGGTACCAGCACCGACTGGCCCAACGAGGTGGGCGCCGGCGCCCGATATTCCGGTTCGGGCGCCAGCCAGGTCACGATCGTGAATGCCGCCATCGCGGCGGCCAGCACCAGCAAGGCCAGGCGCCACCCGAATGCATCGGCCACGATCAGGGCCGCGGCAAACGCCAGCCACGCACAGGCGCGATACCCCAGATTATTGGCCGCCGCCGCCAGGCCACGCTCATTGGGCAGCGAGACGTCGGTGCGATAGGCATCGATGACGATGTCCTGCGAAGCCGAAAAGAACACGATCACCAAGGCCGTGACGGCCACGGCGGACAATGAGATGGCTGGATTTTGAAACGCCAGTGCGCCGATTGCAGCGGCGAGCGCCAGTTGAATGATCAGCATCCACCCGCGCCGACGGCCGAGCAGCGGCAAGGGGTAGCGGTCAAGGAGCGGTGCCCATAGGAATTTGAGAAGGTATGGAATCGAGACGTAAGTGAGCACGCCGATTTTGGTATTGCTGCTGCCCGCGTCCTTGAGCCAGGCCTGCAGGACGCTCTCGGTGATCTGATTCGGAAACCCGGACGCCGCACCGAGCGCCATGATCGCCAGCAACTTCGGCCTGGAGAGTATTTCCAGAATTCCGGGTTTGGACGCCGTCATAGACTCAGAATTCATAGTCCATAATCAGCGGCGCGTGATCGGAGAACCTGGTCTCCTTGTATATCTGCGCGCTGCGCGCCTTGCCCGCCAGCTTCGGACTTGCGATCTGGTAATCGATGCGCCAGCCGACATTCTTCGCCCACGCCTGGCCGCGGTTGGACCACCATGTGTAGCGGTCCGGGGCAGCGTCGACGTGCCGAAACGAGTCGTGATAGCCCAGATCGTCGAACAACTCGTCCAGCCAGGCGCGCTCGTGCGGCAGGAAACCCGAGTTGCGCTGGTTGGCACGCCAGTTCTTCAGATCGATGGGGCGGTGCGCGATATTCCAGTCACCGCACAGGATGTAGGGGCGGCGCCGGCGCTTGAGCGCGCGCAGGTGCGGTAAAAATGCCTTGAGAAATCTCTCCTTCGAGGCCTGCCGATGCTCTCCGGAGGAGCCCGACGGCAGGTACAGCGATACCACCGCCACGTGCGGAAAGTGCGCTTCGAGATAACGGCCTTCCTGGTCAAACTCGTCCACGCCAATTCCGCGTACCACTCGCAGCGGCGCCTCGCGTGAATACACGGCTACGCCCGCGTAACCGGGACGCACCGCCGAGTGATAGGCGGCGTGATATCCGGGTAGGCCAATGTTGTGGCCTTGCAGCTGGACCTCGGTGGCTCGCACTTCCTGCAGGCAGATCACATCGGCCTTTTGAGTCGCTAGCCAGGGGAACAGACCCTTGGCAGCCGCCGAGCGGATGCCGTTGACGTTGAGCGTGATGATACGCATGCGGACATGATAGCCTGCCGCGCATGCACGATTACCAGCAGGATTTCCTGGCGCTGGCGCTCGAGCAGCAGGCCTTGAAATTCGGTGAATTCACGCTCAAGTCCGGCCGCCTCAGTCCGTATTTCTTCAACGCCGGCCTGTTCAATGACGGCGCCGCGCTGGCCCGCCTCGGGCGCTGCTACGCGGCGGCGCTCAAGCACTCGGGCCTGAATTTCGACATGCTGTTCGGGCCGGCGTACAAGGGCATCCCGCTGGTGAGTGCCTGTGCCATCGCCTACGCCGAACGGGAGGGGCGCAGCCTTCCCTGGGCGTTCAACCGCAAGGAGGCCAAGGATCACGGCGAGGCGGGCCTGGTCGTGGGCAGCCCGCTGCGCGGAGGCGTGGTGATCGTAGATGACGTAATCACGGCCGGCACGGCCATTCGCGAGTCCGTCGAGCTGATCCGGGCCGCCGGAGCCCGGCCGGTCGCGGTGGCCCTGGCGCTCGACCGGCAGGAAAGGGGCCAGGGGGCACGATCGGCGGTCCAGGAGGTGGAAGCCGAATACGGGCTCAAATGCGTGAGTATTTTGACCCTGAACGACCTGATCGAGGCCTTTGCCAGCCACGCCACACGGGGCGCGGAACCCGCGCAACTGGCCTCATTGCGGGCCTATCGACAATCCTACGGAGTTGCGGACTGACTCACTTGCCCTTGGGGGCACTTCGTGGACAATTGGACTTAAGGAATGCTAGGCCTGGCCACCGGAACTGAAACAGTGATGGGCATCACCAAACGTGGGTTGATCGGCGCCGCGGCGGGATTGTGCCTGGCGTGGCAACCGCTGGTTGCGGCCGAGCACACCGGAGCCCCGAGTTACAGCTGGGTGGACAAGAACGGCGAGCGCCACTACGGCGATGCGGTGCCGCCCGAGTACGCGCAATCCGAGCGCCGGGTCCTCAACAGCCAGGGCGTCGAAGTACAGCACGTCGATGCCGAGTTGAACGCCCAGCAGCGCGCCGAACAGGCCAAGCACGACCAGACCGTGCAAGAGCGCCAGCAACACGACAACTTCCTGTTGACCACCTACACCTCGACCAAAGATATCGAGCGGCTGCGCGACGAACGCCTCGACCAGCTCGACGGGCAGATCAAGGCCGCGAATGCCTACATCGACACTCTGAACGCCCGCCTGAAGACTCTGCAGGCACGCGCCCTGCTTTTCAAACCCTACAACAAGAAGCCGGACGCGCGCCGCATGCCCGATGACCTGGCCGAGCAGTTGGTGCGGGCGTCCAGCGACCTGCGTTCGCAGCAAAAGGCCATGGACAAGCGGTTGCACGACCAGGGCGAGGTGCGCACCCAGTTCGAGGCCGATATCACGCGCTATCGCGAGCTGACCGCACAGCGCTCGAGCAGTTAGCGGCCGGAGTGTCCGAAGCCGCCGCTCCCGCGGTCGGTCGCCGTAAAGCTCTCGACCACCTGCAGTTCGACCTGCACGACCGGCACGATCACCAGCTGCGCAATCCGCTCTCCGGGCTGGACCGTGTAGCCGCAGGCGCCCCGGTTCCAGCAGGACACCATCAGGGGTCCCTGGTAATCGGAATCGATCAGCCCCACCAGATTGCCGAGCACCAGCCCGTGCTTATGGCCGAGCCCGGAGCGCGGCAGGATCACCGCGGCCAGGCCGGGATCGGCAACATGGATCGACAGCCCCGTGGAGATGAGCTCGGCGCGCCCGGGCTCGAGCAGCAGCGGCGCGTCCAGGCAGGCGCGCAGATCGAGCCCGGCCGAGCCAGCGGTGGCGTAGGTCGGGAGCGGATATTCGCCGCCCAACCGCGCGTCCAGTATCCGCACCTGCAAAGGGCGCCTTGCCAGCGTATCCATGATCCAGCCGTTCCCTTGCTATTTGTTAAGTCTTGGCGTCGCAGCGCGCGGCGATTAATGCGACCAGAGCGGTGGCCAGCTCGCGCTTCGGCGCGCGCTCGAGTTCGGCCCGTCCGCCGCCACGCCACAATACCAGCAGCGCGTTGTCCTCGCAGTCAAACGCCTTGCTGCTGCCCACTTCGTTGGCGGCAATCATGTCGAGGTTCTTGCGCTCCAGCTTTTCCAGCGCGTGCTGCTCGACCGCGTCGGTTTCGGCCGCGAATCCGACCACGAACGGCCGCTCGCGACCGGCCGCCACCGTCGCCAGGATGTCGGTGGTGCGCGTCATCTCGAGCGAGAGCTGTTCGGTCTTCTTTTTTATCTTGCGATCGGCGACCGTGACCGGGCGATAGTCCGCCACCGCCGCGGTGGCCACCAGCACGTGCGTCCCAGGCAGTTCCCGCTGTACCGCCTCGAGCATCTGCGCCGCAGTCTCCACGCCGACGCAGCGCACCCCGGGCGGCGGCGACAACGCCACCGGCCCGCTGATGAGCACGACCTCGGCGCCCGCCGCGCGCATCGCTTCGGCCACGGCATAGCCCATCCGGCCGGAGCTGCGGTTGCTGACAAAGCGCACCGGGTCGATGGCCTCGCGCGTGGGCCCGGCGGTGATCAGCACCCGCTTCCCGGCAAATGCGCCGCCGCCGTCCAACAGCGGCTCGATAAGATCGGCGATCGCGATCGGCTCGAGCATGCGTCCCGGTCCCAGCTCTCCGCAGGCCTGCTCGCCGATCCCCGGCCCCAGCAGGCGAACGCCGCGCTGCGTGAGCGTCGCCACATTGGTCTGGGTCGCGGCGTTGGCCCACATCTGCTGATTCATGGCCGGCGCCAGCACCAGCGGTGCCGCGGTCGCCAGACACAATGTCGTGAGCAGATCATCGGCGCGTCCGCCCGCCAGTCGCGCCATAAAATCGGCGCTGGCCGGCGCGACCAGCACGAGATCGGCCCAGCGCGCCAGCTCGATGTGGCCCATGGCCGCCTCGGCCGCGGAATCCCACAGGCTGTCGCGCACGGCGCGGCCCGATAGCGCCTGGAAAGTCGTTGCGCCGATAAACTCGCGCGCGCCGGCGGTCATGACCACCTGCACCTCGGCACCGCGCTCCATCAAGCGGCGCACCAGATCGGCGCTCTTGTACGCCGCGATGCCGCCGGTCACACCCAGAAGAACGTGCTTGTCCCGCATGAGCTCATTATCGGTCAGTGCCGCCGTTTCGTGCCATGCCCGCCGGATATGTCGTTGGCACGCCCCGGCCATGTCGATCGAGAATCAACCGCATCTGAGCGGCTGGAGCGTGAGCGACTTCACATGAATCTGCACCTCTGGCCCGCCCAGGAACGACCGCAGGGTATTGCTGGCCGCGTGCGGTCTAGGCGTCCTCGGATATTGCACCATGCAGTCGGCAGTGGACCCCGCCGCCGCGCACCAATTCCTGATCAGCAGGCTGCGCGACCAAAGCTACGATCTGTTCTACTGCCTTTACCTCGGTAACCGCCATCGGCTCATCGCCTTCGATGAATTGTTTCGCGGCACCATTGATGGTGCCTGTATGGACCCACGCGCGGTCATCAAGCCGGCCCCGAGTCGCATTGCCGCGGCCGTGATCCCGCGCACAAGCAGGTGTAGACGACTTAAGTCTATGTTTGTACGGCGCTTAATATTGGTACCGCCCAACCGATACCCCATTTCTACCCGCTTTCCAATTTGTTAAAGACTCCTGAACCGTGGCGCGGTTGTCGCCCCTATTCGATCACGCCGTCGTGGCCAGTGGACACGCGACGCAGGAGGCCCATAGGGGTTGCGAAGTCAGCATAGACTTGCACGTGCTTTGGTTTAAATAGGCGTATATTTCTTCGCGCCACGTTAAGGGTCGCTAAGAACCCGAGGGGATCAAATGCGAAGCGAACTCCTCATCGGCTGGTGCACCGTCTTACTTGCGTCAGCCGCGTCAGCGCAAGTTCCCGTTGCTGAACTAGCAAATCCTCCGGCAGATGCCCGCCATTTCATCATTGAATCGAGCGATGCCAAGCATGGTGATTCATGGAGTTGGGTCACGGCCGATGGCACGCGCATGGGGCGCGAAAGCTTGAATTTGCGCGGGCAGGTCTGGGAGACGGATTACAGCGGCAGGACAGGCGCCGATGGCATGCCTGCAACTATGACGATCCGCGGCGTCAACCCACAAGGGGATGCTGCCGAGACCTTTGTGATTGCGGAGGGCACCGCAAAATGGCGCAGCCCTGTCGATTCCGGTGGCGCGCCCTATACGGGCCCTACTTTTTACTCGTCCCTAGGCGGTCCGATAGACACAATCGCCTGGCTCCTCGAACGCCTGCTGGCGAGCCCTAAAAAAACGCTTGATCTTTTACCGGGTGGGAAGGCGCGGGCTGTCGAGTTGGCCCATCTTGACGTTGGTAGCGCGAACGCAGAGAAGCAGACGATAACCCTGTGGGCTGTAACCGGGATTAACAATTCGCCCGTGCCGCTATGGGCCGATGCCCACAACAGGTTCTTCGCCGACACCTATGGCGGATTTGGCTGGCTTCCCGCGGCGTATGCGGATGAACAACACCGAATGGAACTGGCGCAGACTTCAGCGCTCGCGGCGCAAACTGCGGCTCTTGCCAAATCCCTTACCAAAGTGCCAGACCGGCCGGTGGCATTTATTAACGTGCGACTGTATGACGCCGATGCCCTACGGTTTTTGTCCGGTCAAACGGTGGTGGTCGCTAAAGGAATCATCACCGCTGTCGGCCCTGAGGCAGCTGTCAAGGTGCCCGCCGGTGCGCAGGTAATCAAGGGGCCCGGTATGACTCTCATCCCTGGCCTCTGGGATTGCCACATGCATGTAGGAGACGACTACACCGGACTCCAAGAGCTATCCATGGGCGTTACTTCTGTACGCGATCCGGGCAATTTCGATTCGCTGACCATCGATCGACGAACCCGAGCCCTTGCTGGCCAGCTGCTGTTCCCACACGTCTATCCTTCGTCATTGATTGATGGCAAAGGCCCTTACTCTGCACAAATCGGCAACATTGCAACCAGTGAGGTCGAAGCAGTCGCGTTGGTTGATAAGGCCAAGGCCAATGGATTCAACGGAATTAAGTTCTATGGCACTTTCAATCCTGCTTGGCTTCCAGCCAGTATCAAAGAGGCGCACAAACTTGGCTTGCACGTGCATGGTCACATCCCGGCTGGAATTCGGCCCATGGAAGCTATCAACGATGGTTACGATGAGATCACGCACATCAACTGGGTCATCATGCAGGCAATGCCTGACAGCGTGATTGCAGTTTCGAACGGTATTGCACGTGTCGAGGGACCGGGTCGATACGCAAAGGATGTGAATCTGGACGGGCCGGCAATGAGCGAGATTATCTCGACGATGGCCAGAAAGAACATTTACAGCGATCCGACGATGGTGGTTTATGAGTCCATTTACGTTCCTGAAAATGGCGACTTATCACCGGCGTACACCCCATTCATTGGCACCCTACCACCAACGCTTGAGCGTCAATTCAAGACCGGTGGTTTTGCCGTGCCTAAGGATCTAACGCGCGCCGACTACAGGGCAAGCTGGGCGAAATTGATGGCCTTACTGGCACGCATGCACCGGGCGGGGATCCCGATCGTTGCAGGCACGGACGGCTCGGGTATTGAGCTGGTGCGCGAGCTTGAAATCTACACCGAGGCGGGCTTTACGCCGGCAGAGGCACTAGCGACAGCCACGATCGTTCCCGCAAAGCTCCTGGGCGTCGACGCGCACACGGGCTCGATTAAGGTGGGCAAGGCGGCCGATTTAGCGCTTGTGGCCGGAGACCCTTCAACGCATATGAGCGACCTGCGCCAGATTCGATGGGTCATGGTGGACGACAAGCTCTTGGACGCCGATGCGCTGCGTGAGGCCGCCGGGTATTCAGGCCGGCCAAAATAGTCTTCCGAAGCGGCTGCCCATCGTCCATTAAGGACGGAGTGCGGCCACATGCTGAGGGACGGGAACGGCGGGTACCGGCACCCCTGAGTGAGGCCTGTTGACCAGGAAGGTTTGATGACCACGCATCGCGAACGTTACGCATCATTTCCGTGGAGGAGTCTTTGATGGTGAACCGACGCCAGTTGCTCGCACTCGGAGTGGGCATTACCGTTGTCGCCAGGAGAGTATCGGCTTTGGTAACCGATCACTCCGGGGAGGACCCTGGTCCGTACGCTCCGGCCTTTGATTCGCTGGATCGCTTCGTTGCGCAGTACCTACAGGACATCGGGGCGCCCGGGCTCACGCTTGCGCTCGCAGACGCTCAGGGCGTTCGCCGCGTCGTCTGCTACGGGTACGATGATCTCGGCAGCCGCCGCTTGGTGCGGCCCGACCAGCTGTTTGAGATCGGCTCGATCACGAAGTCATTCGTAGCGCTTTGCCTCCTGCAACTGCGTGACGAGGGTAAGCTTGACCTCGCGCGACCGATCGCAAGCTACCTGCCGTGGATTCGATTCGAGTCGAGCCTCGGCCCGATCACGCTGCACCATCTCATGACTCACAGCGCCGGACTTCCGGACGGGCCGTTGTTTCCCGCCGATCCGGGCTTCAGATATCGATCGAGCAACCCGCCGGGTCGCAATTTTCATTACTGCAACATGGGTTGGGTCGCGCTCGGGCACTTGATCGAAACGCTCGACGGTCGGCCACTCGGCGATTCGATCCGCGTGCGCATCTTCGCACCGCTCGGCATGAATTCATCTGAGGCTGTGACGACATTCGAGAGCCGCGAGCGTACGGCGACCAGTTACATACCTCTGCTGGCAGACCGGCCGTATCCGCGCCGCGCTCCACTGTCGGTTGCGCCATCGATTGTGATGACCGACGGTTCGGGCTGCATCGCCGCGACGGCCTCCGACATGGGCAAATACCTCTCGATGCTGGCCGGCCGCGGCGCGACCTCACACGGTCGGCTGGTGTCGGAGGACGCCTTTCGGCTGTTCTCGACGTCACATATCAAAGCCGACGACTTCGGAGAGAACGCACATTACGGCTATGGAATTGCGATTGACCAACTCGACGGCCACCGGAGACTGCGCCATACCGGCGGCATGGTGTCATTTGCCTCAGCACTCGGGGTGGACCTCGACGAGGGCGTGGGCGCATTCGCCTCCGTTAACGCCATGCAGGGCCTTAGGCCCGAACCGGTCACCGAGTACGCGCTGCGCCTGATGCGTGCCTGTCGCACCGGTGCGGCACTCACGGTCGTTCCGCCGCCCGTTGATCCGCTCCGCGTCGCACGCGCTGTGGACTACGCGGGCCGTTACACCGGCACGGCCGGACACTCGCTCGAGATCCGGGCGGACGGCGAGCGCCTCTTTCTCATGCACGGCGATGAGCGCGTTGCACTTGAACCCGCCGTGGAGCCTGAGGAGGCCTTTCACGTCGCGCACCCGGACTTCGCGCGCTTCCTATTGCTCTTCACGCGCTCCGATCCCAAGAACCCGACAAGTGCCGTGATCGAGGTCGGGCACGCTGAATCCTGGTTCGCTCGTGCCGATATCTCGGGACCTCGAGAGTTCTCTGTGCCCGCCGAATGGCGCGGTTACTGCGGCCACTACCGGAGCGAGGATCCGTGGCTCGGCAGCAATCGCGTGGTGGCGCGGCGCGGCCGGCTGTGGCTCAACGGGGTCATTCCTCTCGAGGCCGCACCTGGCGGAATCTTCTACATGCGCGACGAAGAGCGCAGTCCGGAATGGGTGAAATTCGCCGACCCCGCCAACGGGCGCACGATGCGGCTTGTGGTGTCAGGTGCGGACTTCGTCCGCGTCATGACAGCCTGACCTGGCGCTTGCAAGAACCAAGCCCACGCATGGAGGGTCGAGATGCCCCCGTCGGTCTCCTTAGATCGCAACGTAATATTACGAGGACTTAATGACGCCGCGCAGCATCGGCATGTCGTGGTTGGCGCTCCGGCATAAAAGAGTACTTTCCGACCAGCTATTCAGTAATTGCGAAATGATCTAGGGCGATGCGGCCGGCCATCGGATGCAGCGGCAGAAGCCATGTTTTGGAGCAAGGCGCGGTCTCGGGTCTCCAAGGAACACCACGTGGCGCTAAGGACATTGGCAGGCCGCCTGAAGCCGGCTCCAGTATTTCGATTAGCTCTTTAGGTCGCTCATTCGGACACCGTACAATGCATGGCACAAGCCGTACCAAGCGCGACGCGCCGAGACTAGAGTACGGCTGAATGATCGACTCGCCGGCATCAACGGCCGGGTCGCGCGGGGAGCCACGCATGCCTAGCATTGGCGCTGGAACCATTTCGCCGAGAGCGATACGCGTCGAGGCCTCGAGTGCGTGCCAATTGCGGTGCCCCGCCTGCCCAACTGGACAGAGGCGCACGGGCGCGAATGCGTGCGGCACCGGTTTTCTGAAGTTCGACGATTTCCGACGATTACTGAACAACAACCCGGCTATCGAGAAAATTGAACTGTCGAACTGGGGCGAAGTGTTCCTCAACCCCGATTTCGCCCGCATTCTGGAGTACGCCTGGCATCGCCGGGTCAAGCTGACAATCCTCAATGGCGCAAATCTGAACCACGCTTCCGACCAGGCGCTGGAGGCGCTGGTCAGGTACCGATTGCGCGAACTGGTGGTGGCGCTCGATGGCGCGTGCAATGAGACGTACCAACTGTACCGAGTCAAGGGAAACTTCGAGCGGGTAATCGCCAACGTTCGGAGGATCAACCGCCTCAAAGAGGAATACGACAGCGATGAGCCCGTCCTGATTTGGCAATTCGTGCTCTTTGGCCACAATGAGCATGAAATCGGGCAGGCGCGGCGTATGGCCTCGGACCTGGGCATGCAATTTGCGCCAAAGCTCAACGCCGTGCCGGATTATTCGCCCTTGGTCGACCCAGAAAGGGCACTACGGGAAG
The DNA here is from genome assembly GCA_963699955.1 of uncultured Gammaproteobacteria bacterium. Classification (GTDB taxonomy): domain Bacteria; phylum Pseudomonadota; class Gammaproteobacteria; order Steroidobacterales; family Steroidobacteraceae; genus FEN-1191. The sequence continues at coordinate 1,570,830 of CAVOVV010000006.1, read as the reverse complement.
CCGGCCTTACCGGGGCGCGCGCGAACCGCAACTGGCAAACGGCCATCTGTAACCAGCTGTGGAAATCACCGCAGATCAACTGGGACGGCAAGATTCTCGGCTGCTGCCACAACAACTGGGCCGAATTTGGCGGCAACGCCTTCGAGGGGAGCCTCGCTGATAGTCTGAACGGCGAACGGCTCGTCTACGCCCGCAAGATGTTACGGGGCAGGGCGCCCCCGCGTGCTGACATTCCCTGCACCACCTGCGAGTCGTACCGCCGCATGGCGTCGCGGGGTATTTGGGTCAATCTTGCGCGGATCCGGCTGGACCTGCTCGTTTCGCGAATGCCGGCGGTGAGGCAACTCTACGCAACATATCGGCGATCAAGCCTGCATGCGTTGATGGCGCACGGAACGATCAGACGGCTTCTCAAACTGCCCGCTCGGTCTAATAAGAGATCAGAGTCAACGCGAAAAGCCTTCCCGCATCGGCACTAAGCGCGGAGGCTAGCGATCTTTGCGTATCGCACTGGACTATCTCTAAACACCGCTGCGCAAAATCTGACCCGCACCGCTCCCCACTCCTGCTAAGCACCAACCGAACGTGGCTGCAACGAACGTGAAGCTGGTTGCGGCAAGTGCCGCACTAGCCACCCAGCAACAGCCCTAGTAGCAGGGCTTTCACTTGACTCCCTGCATCTGTGCCTTAACGGCTTTCAATTCATTACGAAGCGATGCGGTCTCGTGACGCAAAAAGGAGCACATCGGCGGGCATCTCCATGCTGACCGAGCGGGTGAGGAATCGCCGATCTGGCTCTTGCTGTTGACCACGATGTTCCGCCCGCTCTTTAGCGGAGCGCTATAGATACCGGCGATCGGCGTGGATCGCTAATTCCCCTAGATGCCAATGCGAATCACTCCGAATATGATTCCACCGAACGATCATTCACCTCGGCACCGCGCTCCATCATTCGGCGCACTAGATCGGCACCCTTGTACGCCGAGATGCCGCCGATCACACCCAGAAGAACATGCTTGTCACGCGTAAGCGCGTTATCGGTCAGCGCCGCCGTTTCGTGCCATGCCCGCCGGATATGTCGTTGGCACGACCCGGCCATATCGATCGAGAATCAACCGCATCTGAGCGGCTGGAGCGTGAGCGACTTCACATGAATCTGCACCTCTGGCCCGCCCAGGAACGACCGCGCGAGAAATTATTGGCCCAGGGGGCCCAGGCTCTCTCAGATGCCGAATTGCTGGCGCTGCTGCTGGGCAGTTCCGGGGTGCGCGGCAGCAACGTGGTCGATCTGGCCCGAACCCTGCTGGTCACACACCACTCGCTGCGCGAGCTGCTCAACGCCGACCGCGCGGTGCTGCTGGCCGCGCGCGGCCTGGGCATCGTCGGCTATTGCCGCATGCAGGCGGCGCTCGAGCTGGCGCGCCGGCACTACGCCGAGGCCATGCGTTGCGGCCCGCTGCTCGATTCCCCCGCCGCCACGCACCAATTCCTGATCAGCAGGCTGCGCGACCAGAGCTACGAGCTGTTCTGCTGCCTGCACCTCGACAACCGCCATCGGCTCATCGCCTTCGATGAATTGTTTCGCGGCACCATTGATGGCGCGAGCGTGCACCCGCGCGAAGTCGTCAAGCAGGCCTTAAGCCGCAATGCCGCGGCAGTGATCCTTGCGCACAACCACCCCTCGGGCATCGCCGAACCCAGCCAGGCCGACGAACTCATTACCCGGCGGCTGCGTGAGGCACTGGCGCTGGTGGACATCCGGGTGCTCGACCACTGCATCGTCGGGGACAATGGTTGCCTGTCCTTTGCCGAGCGCGGCCTGCTCTAGAACCCGGTCCCTATAATAGGCTGCGGAAGTTGCCCAGAACGCTTGGGGCTGGTATAAAGCCGCCCCTTCGCTCGTCGCTGCAGTGAGCGGCCAGCAAGCCAAGCCATTGATTTATAAGGACTGGTCCCATGTCTCGCGTCTGCCAGGTTACCGGTAAGCAACCCGTCACGGGTAACAACGTCTCGCACGCCAACAATCGCACGCGCCGGCGCTTTCTGCCGAACCTGCATCACCAGCGTTTCTGGCTGGAAACGGAAAAGCGCTGGATCAGCCTGCGCATCTCCGGCAAGGGCCTGCGCACCATCGACAAGCTGGGCATCGACGCCGTCGTCGCCGACCTGCGCCGCCGCGGCGAGATCCTCTAAACGTCCCACTCCTTATCTTTAGAGTCCCTAAGCCATGCGCGAAAAAGTAAAGCTGCTCTCTTCGGCCGGTACCGGCCACTTCTACGTGGCGATGAAGAACAAGCGCCTGCATCCGGAAAAGATGGAAGTGCGCAAGTTCGATCCGGTGGTCCGCAAGCATGTAGGCTACAAGGAAACCAAGATCAAGTAGGCTTTGAGCCTGCGGGCCGAGCGCCGCTGCATATCAAGCCCGCCACCTGGCGGGCTTTTGTTTTTAGGCTTTCGAACGAGGTCGCCGTGCCCGAACTGCCTGAAGTTGAAACCACGCGCCGCGGGCTCGGCCGGCACCTGCGGGGAAAGCGTATCAGCGCCGTGCTGGTCCACGATTCGCGGCTCCGTTGGCCGGTGACCCCCGAGCTCGACGCGCTGCTGCGCGGCCAGCAGGTGCGCGCCATCGAGCGCCGCGCGAAATACCTGTTGCTGCGCTGTACGAGCGGCACCTTGATCGTGCACCTGGGGATGTCCGGAAACCTGCGCGTGGTGCCGCAACCCACAGCGCTGCTCCCGCATGACCACGTCGAAGTGCACCTGGACTCAGGCTCGGCGCTGCGCTTCAACGACCCGCGGCGCTTCGGGTGCTGCCTGTATACCGCCGAGGCACCGCGGCATCACAAGTTGTTGCGCGGGCTGGCCCCGGAACCGCTCACGACACGGTTCGACGGGCCCTATCTGCACCAGGTCACGCGCCGGCGCCGTGTCGCCATCAAGACCTTGCTCCTCAACGGCCGACTGGTCACCGGCGTCGGCAACATCTACGCCAGCGAGGCGCTGTTCCGCGCGCGTCTGCGCCCGCAGCGCGCCGCCCGCACGCTCACGCTCGCCCAGTGCGCTCGGCTGGCGGCGGCAATCCGCCGCGTGCTGAAATCGGCGATCCGCGCCGGCGGCACCACGCTGCGCGATTACCTCAGCGCCGATGGGATTCCGGGATACTTCAAGCAGAAGCTCTACGTGTATGAGCGCGCCACATTGCCTTGCCGCCGCTGTCGCACGCCGATCCGGCAGCTGACCCAGGGTCAGCGCTCGACGTATTATTGCCCGCAATGCCAGAAGTAATTCACACCGACATGCCCGATCGCGAACGCGCCCTGGCCGCCTGCGATCCGGTGATGGCGCGGCTCATCGCCGCCGTCGGACCCTGCCGGTGGGAACCGAAGCTCCAGATCCCGCCCTTCGAGACCCTGGCGCGCGCGATCGCCCACCAGCAGCTCAACGGCACTGCGGCCGAAAGCATATTCGCGCGCTTCAAGGCCCTGTACCTGCCCGCCACGTTTCCGGAACCGGCCGCGGTGCTTGCCACCCCGGAGGCCGCGCTGCGCGCCACGGGACTTTCCTTCGCCAAGATCCGCGCGATGCGCGATCTGGCCGAGAAGGTGGCCGACGGCGTGGTGCCGAACACGGAACAGCTGCATGCGCTGGACAGCGACGCCATCATCAAGCGCATCACGCAGGTGCGCGGCATCGGCCGCTGGACGGTCGAGATGCTGCTGATCTTCCAGCTCGGGCGCCCCGATGTCCTGCCGGTCGATGATTTTGGGGTCTGCAACGGCTTCCGGCTGGTCTATGGGCTCAAGGGCATGCCGCGCCCGCGCGCACTCGCCGAGTTTGGCGCGCGCTGGGCGCCGCACCGCTCGCTGGCCGCCTGGTACCTGTGGCGCGCCGTAGAGCTGGCGCGCGATAAGAAACTGCCGAATGCCGGGCGTGCGCCGCGCGTCGCCGTTCGCCAGAAGCGCGTCCCGCCCGCGCCCAAGAAATCCGCCAAGCGCCCCGTGCGGCGCAAGCGTGCATCCCGCAAGCCATTGCGCAAGGTGCGCCGACGCTGAGGTCATAGTAGTGTACAGGCGACGCGGCGGCGCCCCAGCGGAGCCGCTGCGCATGCAGCGGAGTCGACTGCAATCACCTTCAATACGGGGACAGCACATGAAAACAACGAACCTGATCTGGTGCCTGGTCGGCACGGCGATTCTGAGCAGCACGGCGTGGGCGCAGGGCGCCAAGGACAACGGCACACAGAACAAGATCATGGCTCTCGAGCACACCTGGCTCACCTCCCAGCAGACCAACGACATCGAATTGCTCAAGCCACTTCTTGCCGACACCATCGCCGACACGTCCACGGAAGGCAAACTCATGAGCGGCAAGGACGCGGCGATTGCCGATGCCAAAGCCGTCAAATGGAGCCACGCCGAGTACACCGACATGCAGGTCACCGTATACGGCGACACCGCCATTGCCACGGGCATATTTACCGGCAAGGGGACCGACAGCGCGGGCAAGCCCGTCAGCGTGCATGAGCGCTACACCGACACCTGGGTCAAGTTGGCCGGCGGCCAGTGGCGCTGCGTCGCGACGCACGGCTCGGTGATCGCGAAGTAGGCCATCGGGCCTCCGCAGCGGCGCGCCGCCGGACTGCATAACCACCGATGAGCACACAGATCGCCGGCCGACGGGTCGTGGTCGTGGGCGCCGGCATCAACGGCCTGGTGGTGGCGCACTACCTGCGCCGCGCCGGCGGTAGCGTCACGCTGCTGGAACGCGCGCCACGACCGGGCGGCGCCTGCGTGTTCGAGACCGCCTCGATCAATGGCCGCAGCCAGCGCTACGCGCTGGGCGCCTCGGTGCTGGGCCTGATGCCGGATTTTATTTTCCGCGAGACCGGCCTGGCCGACCGTCTCCAGACCTTTGTGCCCAGCGGTGCCAAGCGGATCTATTTCCCGGACCCCAAAGCCAGCGCCTGGATCCACCGGGACCCGGCGGCGCTGGACCGCGAACTCCATCAGCGCTGGGGCGAGAAGGGCGATGTCTCCGGGTTTCGCCGTGACGAGGCCCGCGTGGTCGCCTACCTGCAGGAGGGTTACCGGAACGCCCGGCCGCCACGGCTTGCCGAGGCCAGAGAACGGCTGGGCGAGGCGCTGACGCGGCTGTGGATCACCGGCAGCGCCATGGAGCTGCTCGATCATTATTTCAGTGCCGACCGCACCAAGATCTACATGGCCATGACGGTCACCGAGAGCGGACCGGTGTCGCTCCATGATCCCTACTCGGCCTTTACCCTGCCGGTCATGGACTCCGGTTCCGTCTTCGGGGGCTACTACGGCTTTGTGCGCGATGGCATCTGGCGGGTGACCGAGGAGCTGGCGCGCATCAACAGCGAGCTCGGAGTCGAGATCAAACTGGGCGCCACGGTCAAGGCCGTGGATCCGGAGCGCGGCAGGCTCGAGTATTCCGTCGATGGCCCGTCAGAAAAACTGGCCTTTGATTACTGCGTTTTCGCGACCGACCCGTTGGCGGCCGCACGCATGGTCGGTGACGGCGCCATGATCAACTCGGTCTCCGGCAAGCGCTTCCTCGGCAGCAGCGGCAAGCTGAACCTGATGTTCAAGCAACCGGCGCGGTGGAAAGAAGGAGCCGCCAGCGCCGACGCTGACACGCCGTTCCGCTTCATCTTTGCGGTCGACACTCTCGCCGAGTTCGAGCGCGCCACGCTCCGTGTGGCCTCCGGCGAAGTCGCTTACGAACCGGGCTACATCCAGATCTACTGCGAGGGCGCGGCGATGCGCCAGCTGGGCTTAAATGAATCCTTCGACCGCCTGACGCTGTTCTTCAAGAACCTGGCGCTCGATCAACCCGGTGAGGCGCTGCCGGAAGTTGCCGAGGCGGTCAAAGCCCAGCTGTTCCGCCAGCTCGAGAATCCGCAGGATTGCGTGTGGAGCCGCCTGCTGACTCCAAAGGACCTGCAGCAATTGTTCCTGTTTCCGGGCGGCAATATCGATCACACCATGCTGGTCGGGGGACAGACATTTGCCGACCGGCAATTCACGCACGATCCGGCCGCGCATTTCTACAGCTTCGGACCATGGTCCAACCTCGCCTACTGCGGAGCGGGTGCCTACCCTTGCGGATCCATTGCGGGCACGCCGGGCTACATGTGTGCGCAACAGCTGATCCGCGAACTCGCCGACGCGTCCACGCAATAGCCGCGCCTTGATTTGCCCCTGCGACCGTGGCGATCGCGTGGAAATCCGCGTCATTCCAGCGCATGTTCAGACGTGCCCGCCGGGCCCTGATCGGCGGCCAGTCCGAGCTGCGCGGTCACGATGTTGGTGCTTCATGTTCCAGATCACGGTGCCGGACACCGCCACATCCTCGGTCCAGCTGCAGTTCCTTGAGCCTGAAGTTGTAGCCGTTGGCGGTCTCCACGTAGTTGAAGGTGCCGCCGCGCAAGCCGCGCAGGTAACTGCCGACCGTGGCGTACCACTGTGCGATCACATCCCCCGCGGTTTCGAGGGCGGCAGCGGCGAGTCGCCGCTGTTCCGGCGCTGCTCGCGTCGCCGGCCAGAGGCTCGAGCGGCGCCAGCTCATTGCGCCCGGCGTGCAAACTGCGGCACGGTCCGCGCGGCCCGCACGTTCTTGGTGCAGCTGGTGTCGCCCGGCGCCAGCTCCTGCTCGAATCGCAACACGATCGAGGAGGTGCATCCGATCAGGTCGCCACCGGCGACCACGTGCGGCAGATTCGGAACGATGACGTGCACCGCATTCGGAAACTGGTCGGTCACCTCCTGGGCATCCACGACCGAGGTCACCGAATCCAGGTCGCCCGACAGCACCAGCGTCGGCACCGTTCGGGAAATGCACGCTTGACGGCAGCGGCTTACCCGGGACGATGCCCTCGCTGGGCGTGCCGGCCAGGGCAGGCACGCTGTCCAGCGGCGTGATGTACAGTTGCGAGGCGAGTCCCTCATCGAAAGCTAAACGGGGCGAACAGGTTCGGGGCGATAGGCGCGCGCGCGCTCGAGCGCGTTGGCGTACTGACGCTCGCGCAGCGGCGCCGGGCTCTTCATGTCATAGAGTTGCGGATAGTCCTGACAGATCACCGCCGTGTACAGGCCGTAGCTGAAATCCGCCGGAGCGCTTGCGATAGCCGGTCTCGTCCTCGGCCACCATGCGCAGAATCGGTTGCGGGTCACGCGCATCCAGCCAGGCGCGGACGGCCGCGTCGATGTCGCGGTAGATCGAGGCGCCGTAGCCGGCGTCGAATATCAGGTTGATCAGTGTCCCGGTGTCGACGCGTGGTGGCGTCGCAGCACACCGAATCCATCGGCGCGCCTGTCCCTTGATAGGCTGCACACGGATGTCATCGATCAGCTTCTGCATGCGTAAACTGGCCTGGCCACCGAGCGCCACGCAGCTCGGCGAGCGCGAGCAGCTCAGGTCGATGCCCGCCCAGGCCTTCGCCCAGTCGGTCGGAAACCACACATCGGGCGGACGCACCGGATAGGCGCTGTCCAGCACGATGCTGCGCAGCCGTTGCGGATACAGGCCGGCGAGAATCTGGCCGACGAAGGTTCCGTAGCTGTCGCCATAGAAATCCACCTCGCCGATCTCGAGGGCATCGAGCACCGCGACGATATCGCCGGACCGCAAAATCGGTGCCGTAGAGCCAGGCTGTCGGACCCAGTTGCCGGCCGCAGTTGGCCACGGCCTGCAGCGCCAGCGCTGCCGGTCTGCAGCCATGGGACAGTCGATCGGATCCGGATAGACCGGTGCCGCGCTTGTCGATGATCAGCACGTCGCGCCGATCGCGCAGCGGGTCAAACACCGCGAGATAGAAATCGCGCGTGCCCGTCGAGGAATATCCCGGCCCGCCTTCCTGCGGCAGGATCGTCCCGAGTGATGCCAGCGACGCTGATCGCGGCGCGGATAGTATTCAAAACCGACCCTGATCTTGCCCGCCACCGCGCCGCCGGGATCGAGCGGACGCTCGATCGCCCCGCAATATCCGGTGTATTGCGGTGTTGCACAATGAAAGCGTGAGCGCTCCCGACCGTGATCGTGTCGCGGCACGGCGGCGGCCGCGGCGGCCGCCATCCACAGCACTGCGATGCCCAGCGCGCGGGCTGCAAGGCGATGAAATCTCATGGCGCTTCCCCGCTCGTCGTTTTGTTCGAGGATAGCACGCTAATTCGGCTCGCAGCCGCGGCCGCCGAGCCTCGCATCGCAGCCGCCTTACTGTTAAATCACTTGCTCCACGACCAGTCGCTGGCCGATTTGCGGCATCCGCCGCCCGCCGCCCCGACCCACGCTCGTCCTCGCACCACGCGCCCGGAGTGGGCGCCGGTCGCCTTGCCATCCCGCACCGCAAACTTCCCATTCACGATGACCTGGCTCACGCCGGTGCTGAGCTGGTGCGGCCGATCATAGGTCGCGTGATCCTGGATCGTGTCCGGGTCAAACACCACAACGTCCGCATGCGCGCCGGCCGCAAGCCGGCCCCGATCGGGGAGCGAGAGATTATCGGCCGGAAGTGAGGTGAGCTTGCGCACCGCCGCTTCCATGCTCAGCGCGTGGTCCTTGCGCACGTACTGCGCAAACACCCGTGCGAAATTGCCGTATGCGCGCGGATGAGCCGCCGACAGCAGGAACACGCCTTCGGGCGCCTCGCCGGCCTCGTCGGAACCGAAGCTTACCCAGGGCAAGGCCACCTGCCTGCGAATGTTGTCTTCGTTCATCAGGAAGTAGGCGATGCCCACGCGGCTGCCGTCCTCGATGACCAGGTCGATGGCCGCATCCTCCGGCGACACGCCACGGATCTTGGCGACCTCGGCCAGGCTCTTGCCCGTGAGCGGCTTTAATTTCGGGTTCTTGAATTCCAGCAGCAGCGTGCCCGCGGGGCCGGCCGCGGCGTAGAGATTTTCCCAGGTTGCCGGGTGCGGATTGCGCATCTCGGCGATCACCTTGGCGCGGGTCGCCGGATCCTTCAGTCGCTCGATCCAGGCCTCGAGTCCACCGTCCTGGACCCAGGAGGGCATCGCGGCGTCCAGCCCGGTGGCGCCGGCCGTGTAGGTGTACATGTTGGCGGAGATCCGCGTGCCCGAGGCGCGCGCCTGGTCGATCATGGCAATCACGCGGTCGAGCTTGCCCCAGTTGTCGCGCCCGGCCACCTTGAGGTGATAGATCTCGGCCGGCGCGCCACTGGCGCGGGCGATGTCGATGGTCTCTTGAATGGCCGCTTCGATGCGGTCGCCTTCGCTGCGCATGTGGGCGGTATACATGCCCCCGCAGCGCGCCGACTCCTGCGCGAGTGCGATGAGTTCCGGCGTCTTGGCGTAGGTGGCCGGTGCGTAGATGAGCATGGTCGTCAGACCCAGCGCGCCCTCTTCCATGCCCTGGTGCACGAGCTCGCGCATCTGCCCGAGCTGAGCCTCGCTCGGCTGCACGTCGCCCTCGCCGAGCACGTAAGTGCGCACCGCCGGTGCGCCCACGAAAGAAGCCACGTTGGGACTGATGCCGCGGCGTTCGAGACCCTCCAGGTACTGGCCCAGCGTCGTCCAGGTCACCGGAAATTTGATGTCGCCCTGGCGCTGCACCATCAGCTGCTGCATGTGCGGCGTCAGCGGGCCCATCGAATCCTCGCCCAGCACTTCCAGAGTCACGCCCTGCGTCAGATCACTCAGCGCGCGCCCATCGATCAGGAAGGATTCCTCCGGATGGGCGAGCATATTGATAAATCCCGGCGCCACCGCCTGGGCATGCACGTCGAGCACCGTGCGTCCTGCCAACGTGCGTGGCGGCCCCACATAGGTGATCCGATCGCCATCGATCGCCACGTCACCGACATAGGGCTTATCGCCCGAGCCGTCATAGATCGTGCCGCCGCGAAGCACCAGATCGTGCGGCGCCGGTGCCGGCGCCGCGAGCGCCACCGCTATCGCCGTCGCCGCGCTCGCGGCCGCAAACAATCCCAAGATCCGCTGTAAGTTCATGATCCCCCCTCGTCCTCTTCGCCCGCCGGCTGGCGAAGCAGAGTAATGCTCAGCAGCAACTGATCGGGTTCGCAGCGCCAGCCGCTCGGCCGCTGGTTGCGTTCCATGTCATACCCCAGGCACAGCCGGTCACCGTCCAGTGCGAAAATGGCCAGCACGCGCCGCCCGGCATTCGGTCCGGCGTTGCCGATCAGGTCGATCCAACCGGGATTGCCGAGCGTCCCCGTTTGCCACGTCCCCGCGTCGACCACCTTGCCGTCGTGATCCACGATCGCGTAACCGTGCCGCGTCAAAGCTCAGGCGTGCGACCCGCAGTTCGCCGATCTCCAGCACCTGCCCCGAAACGTCGGCCGCCACCGGCACCCAGCTGCCCGTAAGCAGCGGCTCCCTGCTCACTTACTCGACGACCCCGGCGCCTTCGCCCCGAGGATCGGCCGCGGCTTCCACCGCCCCGGTGGCGCGGTTCCAGATCACGGCCTGGAAATTCCCCCACCGAAACGAGGTCGCCTGCAGGGTGTCGCCCTGCGCGGTGAGGGTCTTGAGCTCCTCATCGCTGAACGCTCCGGCTTCGTAACGGACCACGTCCGGCAGGTACTGGTGGTGGAAACGCGGCGCCGCCACGATTTCGCTGGCTGAGCGGCCGTCGATAAAATCCAGGGTCGCCAGCAACACCATGCCCATGATCAGGCTCCCGCCGGGCGAGCCGCCGATCATGACCCGATCTCCCGCCTCGACAAAGGTCGGCGTCACGGAGGACAGCATGCGCTTGTGCGCGGCGATGGCATTGGCGTCGGCCCCCACCAGGCCAAAGGAATTGGCCGTGTTGGGCTTGACGGAAAAATCGTCCATCTCGTTGTTGAGGAACAATCCGGTGCCGGCGATCATGCGCCCGCTCCCGAAGCGCAGATTGAGCGTGATGGTGGCCGCGACGCGATTGCCGTCGCGATCGAGCACCGAGAAGTGCGTGGTCTGCGGTCCGGCGTTGGCGCCGGGGCCGATTCCAGGCAGCGTGCTGCTGGGCGTGTTGTGATCGGTGCGGATCGAGGCCGCCAGTCCCGCGGCGTAGTCGATGTTGGTCAAGCGCGCCACCGGTACGTCGACAAAGTCCGGATCGCCCAGATACACGGCCCGGTCGCGGTGCGCGCGGCGCATCGCCTCGATGATCAGGTGCTTGCGCTCGACCGCTGTGGCGCCGTGCAGATCGAATTGCGCCAGTACGTTCAGCGCCTCGACCAGGCCGACGCCGCCCGAGCTGGGCGGCGGGGCCGAGACCACGCGCGCGCCACGGTACTGGCCAACCACGGGCGCACGTTCGATCGCGCGGTAGGCGGCAAGATCGGCCTCGGTCCACACACCGCCCTGCGCACGCACGCCGGCGACCAGCTTGGCCGCCAGTTCACCGCGGTAGAAACTCTCGAAGCCGTGCTGGGCCAGGTATTCCAGCGTGGCAGCGAGCTGCGGCTGGCGCACGATCGTGCCGATCGGCGGCACCGCGCCCTGCCGCAGGAAATTCTTTGCCACGTCAGGCTCGCTTTTGAACTGCTCGAGCTTCGCCACCAGGCCGTCGTGCAGGTGCGCCGAGAGCGGGAACCCGGCGCGCGCCAGATGTATGGCCGGCGCGAGCGTGCGCGCCACCGGCAAGCGTCCGTAGCGCGTCGCCAGCAGTGCCAGACCGGCGGGCTCGCCAGGGATCCCCGCGGCCAGCGCGCTTTCGGTCGACAGGCCCGGGACCGGGTGGCCCTGCGCGTCCAGGTACATGTCGCGCGTGGCCGCCGCGGGAGCAAATTCGCGCGCGTCGATGGCCACCTCGACGCCGTCGCTCTGCCGGTGCAGCAGGTAGATCCCACCGCCCGACAATCCCGAGCCCGTGGGCTCGACCACCGCCAGCGCCGCGCTCACCGCCACGGCCGCGTCAAACGCGTTGCCACCGGCGCGCAGGATTTCCAGACCGGCGGCGGTCGCCAGCGGATGCGCGCTGGCAATCGCCGCGCGCCCGGGCGCACTGGCGGGCGCTGCGCCGGCCGGCGCGGCCGCGCAGCGCGCCGCTGCAGACCAGCAGCAGCAGAATCCCGCAGGCGGCGGCGCGCACTCGCGGCAATGTGAATTTCACCGCTTCACCTTGCGGCGGAATGCCGCCTCGACCAGCGGATGCACGAACTCGGCCACGCTCCCGCCCAGTGTGGCGATCTCGCGCACCAGCGTGGAGGAGATGAAGGTAAATTGCTCCTGGGGCGTCAGGTACACGGTCTCGACGCCGGGGGCGATGTGCCGGCCCATGTTGGCCAGCTGGAACTCGAACTCGAAGTCCGACACCGCGCGTAAGCCGCGCACGATCACGCCAATGCCCTGCGCGCGCGCGAACTCCACCGTCAGACCGCTGTAGCCCACGACCTGCACGTTGCTGATGTCGGCGAGCACCTCGCGCGCCAGCGACACGCGTTCGTCGATGTTGAACATCGGCGCCTTGCTGCCCGGATTCGCAGCGATCGCGAGCAGCACGTGGTCAAAGATTCCCGCCGCACGGCGTACCAGATCCTCATGGCCGCGGGTGATGGGATCGAAAGTCCCGGGGTAGACGGCTCTGCGGTTGGGTGACACGACGGCTCCTTAGCGGTACTCAAAGAGATCATACCCGACAGCGCCGGCCGTCCCGTGGCGCAAGGGTTGCCAGGCCGGGGGGAGCGGTGCCAACGCCGGCTTGCGCGGATGCTCGAGGTACACCAGGCACCCGGGTGCCAGCCAGCCGCCCTCTTGCAACTGCGCCACCACCTTCGCGAGCGCCTGGCCCGCGAATGGCGGATCGAGAAACACCAGCTCGAAGGCGCGCGCGGCGCGCGCCAGGTAGCGCTCTGCGCGCTCATGCACCAACTCAGCGCTCCCCGAGGGCGCGCCCCATTCCCGCAGCACATCGCCTAGGCCCGCGATGGCCTGCGCGTTGGAATCCACGAACACACAGTGCGCGGCGCCGCGCGACAGCGCCTCGAGTCCGAGGGCGCCGGAGCCGGCGTACAGATCCAGGCCGTGCCGGCCGGCGATCCTGCCTTGCAGCCAATTGAACAGCGTCTCGCGAACCCGGTCACTGGTGGGGCGAATCTGCGCGTCGGGAAACTGCCAGCGTCGTCCGCGCCATTGGCCCGCAATGATGCGCAGGCGGCGCGTCTGCGTGCCGCGGGCGTGCGTTTGGCGCGGCGTTGCGGCGGCCGTGGTGGGTTTCCCCGTCATGGTCGGGAAGCCTACCGCATATGCGAGAATCCACCCATGTTCGACCAGCGCCCGGCCGATGCTGCGCCCGAGGAGTCCACGCCGGGCTTTTTTGGGCGACTGCGCGCGCGACTCAACCGCGGCGGCGCCAGCCTGGCGCGCGAACTGCGTGGCCTGATGCAGGGGCGGCAGATCAGCGCCGAGCTGCTCGAGGAGCTGGAAGCCCGCCTGATCGGGGCCGACCTGGGCGTGCTCGTGACCCACGAAATACTCGAGGACTTGCGCGGCCGGGCCGGCCGCCACGAGCTGCAGGACGCCGAGGCGCTGCTGGCGGCGCTGCGCCTGCAGCTCACCGAGATCCTCAAGCCCTGCGAGCTGCCCTTGCAGATCGATCGCAACGCGCGGCCCTACGTGGTGCTGGTCGTGGGCGTCAACGGCTCGGGCAAAACCACGACCATCGGCAAGCTGGCCGGCCAACTGCGCCAGCAGGAGCTGAAGGTGATGATGGCCGCCGGCGATACCTTCCGGGCCGCCGCCATCGAGCAGCTGGGCGTCTGGGCCGAACGCGCCGGGGCGCAGTTCGTCGCCCAGCAGGCGGGTGCCGATCCGGGCGCGGTCATCTTTGACGCCCTGCAGGCAGCGCGCGCGCGCGGGTTCGACGTGCTGCTCGCGGACACGGCAGGACGCCTGCACAGCCAGTCGCAGCTGATGGACGAACTGCGCAAGATCAAGCGGGTCATCGGCCGCCTCGACCCCGCCGCACCGCACGAGGTGCTGCTGGTGCTCGATGCCAACCAGGGGCAAAACGCGCTGGCCCAGGCCGAGCAGTTCCACGCCGCCATCGGTGTGACGGGCCTGGCGATCACCAAGCTCGACGGCACGGCGCGCGGCGGCATCGTGGTGGCGATCGCCCGCAAGCTCTCGCTCCCGATCCGCTACATCGGCCTCGGCGAGCACAGCGAGGATTTTGGGCGCTTCGACGCCGCGGCCTTCGCGCAGGCACTGGTCGATGGCGTGGACGGCGCGAGCGCTGCGGCCCAGCGCCCGGCGTCGGGAGCCCGCGCATGATCAGCTTCGAGAGCGTGGCCAAGCGCTACCGCAAGGGGCGCGAGGCCTTAAGCAACGTCACGCTGCACGTGGCCCCGGGCGAAATGGTGTTTCTCACCGGGCGCTCGGGCGCCGGCAAGAGCACGGTGCTCAAGCTCATCGCACTGCTGGAGCGGCCGACGCGCGGCCGGGTGGCGGTGGCCGGCGCTGACACGGGCAAGCTCGCGGCCCGGCACGTACCCGCCTTCCGGCGCGGCGTGGGCGTGGTGTTTCAGGACCATCGCCTGCTGGTGGATCGGCCGGTGTTTGACAATGTGGCGCTGCCGCTGATCGTCGCCGGCAGTTCGCTCAAGGAGATCGACAAGCGCGTGCGCGCGGCGCTCGACCAGGTGGGGCTCCTGGGCAGCGAGCGCAGGCGCCCTGCCGAACTGTCGGTCGGCGAGCAGCAGCGCGTGGGCATTGCGCGCGCGATCGTCAGTCGGCCGCCGATCCTGATTGCCGACGAGCCGACCGGCAATCTCGACCCGCAGCTGGCGAGCGAGGTCATGACGCTGTTTCGCCGGCTCAACGAGGTCGGTGTCACCGTGGTCGTGGCCACGCACGATCTGCACCTGGTGGAAGCGTCCGGGCTGCGCTCCATCGTGCTCGAAAACGGCCACATCGCCGGCAGCGAGCCCAGCGTCGTGCTGCCGGTGATCGAGGCACGGCGATGAGCGGTGGGCTTTCCGGCTACGTGGCGCGCCACGTGCACGCGCTGCTGAGCTCGGCCGGGCACATGACGCGCGTGCCGGTGGCCACGATATTCACGGTGCTGGTGATGGGCCTCGCCCTGGCGCTGCCGCTCGGCCTGGACGTGCTGGTGCGTAACGTCCGCACCGCCACCGGGGATTTTAGCGGCGCGGTCAGCCTGTCCGTGTTCCTTAAGACCGGCGTTGCCGAAGCGCGCGCCCAGCAGCTGGCGCGTACCGCGCGAGAGCGTCCGGGCGTGGCCACGGTGCAGTTGATCACGGCGAACCAGGCGCTGGCGCAGTTCCGCGCCCAGTCGGGTTTCGGGGCGGCCCTGGACGCGCTCGAGGACAATCCGCTGCCGCACGTCCTGGCGATCACGCCGCGTCCGGCCAATGCCAATCCGGCCGACATGGAATCGCTCCGCCGTTACCTGAAGAACTGGCCCGAGGTCGACACCGTGCAGCTCGACGGCGACTGGGTGGCGCGGTTCAACGCCATACTCGCCCTGCTGCAACGCGCCTTGCTGCTGGCCGCGGGCATCCTGGCCCTGGGCGTTGTCGCCGTGGTGGGCAACACGATCCGGCTCGAGATCCAGAACCGTCGCGCCGAAATCGAGGTCACGAAGCTGGTCGGCGGAACCAACGGCTTCGTACGCCGTCCTTTCCTGTACACCGGGGCGCTGTACGGTTGCCTGGGTGGCTTGACGGCCTGGCTGGTGGTGATGGTCGCCATTCATCTGCTGACTCCGGCCACGGCGCAGCTGGCCCGCTCGTACGGCAGCACTTTCACGCTCGCCGGCCCCGGAATGCGCGATTTGCAGATCCTGCTGGGCTCGAGCACGGTGCTCGGCTGGCTGGGGTCCTGGCTGGCCGCCGCCCGCCATCTCGCCCGTATCGACCCCGGCTCGGGCTAGTCATAACCTATTGATTTCAAGTTAGTTTATTCCGCAAAAATCCGGCTCCCACCCTTAGCACTCCGCGCCTAAGAGTGCTAAAATTGCCCCCATCGATTCTCCCGGGAGTCCTAAAGGAATGACTGCACAAACCGCGATGATGACGAAGGTCGCCGACTTTGGCGTGGCCGGCCCGCTGGGCAGCTTTGATGCGTACGTCGAGCGCGTGAGCCGCGTACCGGTGCTCAGCCGTGAGGAAGAGCAGCAGCTGGCGCGTCGATTCCGCGAGCACGACGATCTGGATGCCGCCCGCCAGTTGGTGCTCTCGCACCTGCGTTTCGTCGTGCACATCGCCCGCGGTTACAACGGCTACGGATTGCCGATAAGCGACCTGGTCCAGGAGGGCAACGTCGGGCTCATGAAAGCGGTCAAGCGTTTTGACCCGTCGGTGGGCGTGCGGCTGGTCTCGTTTGCGGTTCACTGGATCCGCGCGGAGATCCATGAATACGTGCTGCGCAACTGGCGGCTGGTGCGCATCGCCACCACCAAGGCGCAGCGCAAACTATTCTTCAACCTGCGCCGCCTCAAGCGCAACCTGAGCTGGCTGAGCGCCGAGGAAACCCGGGCCGTGGCCCAGGATCTGGGCGTCCCGGCCGCCGAGGTGACCGAGATGGAACAGCGCCTGTCCGCGCACGATTTGAGCTTCGATCCGCTGCCGGCGGGCGAGGAGGAAGATTCCTATGGCCCGGCCGCCTACCTGGGCGCGCCCGACGCCGATCCGGCCAAGCAGGTCGAGGCCGAGGACTGGGAGGGCGATACCACCGCCCAGCTGGCCTCCGGACTGGAGAGCCTGGATGAGCGCAGCCGGACCATCGTGCAACGGCGCTGGCTGGCCACGCCTAAGGCCACCCTGCATGAGCTCGCCGACGAGTACGGCGTGTCGGCCGAGCGGATCCGTCAGATCGAGGCCACTGCGTTTACACGCTTGCGGGGGTTGCTGCCGGCCCCATCCGTGTGATTCTGGCCACAAATCGGATCCAGGGTTCCGGTTGGTGTCGTCGAAAGACGACATAATATTCGCTTCAAAGCGATGATTTGCTATAGATTTTTGCTTCCAGAAATCTTATTCTCCACCCATGCGATATCGCGCTCTGCGGCGATGCGCAAAAGGAACAGTTCAGAAATTTCAGAAATCTGGCTGTCCGGGTGGACACGGATAAGGCGGCCAACATTTTTGGTCGCCGGGCATGAGCAAGCGCGAAGCGACGCGCTAACCCCGCCATTTCGGGGGAGGCAATTTGCCAGCTCTGCCAGTCCGGAAAAATAATTGCCCACCCGTGGCAGACCGGATCTACTTTGAAAGTTAAAGCCCCGCCTGGCGGGGCTTTTTTTTGACTCGCGCGGCCCTGCATACCCACAGCACAATGCCATGGTGAAGACTCCAGGGGCCGCGCGCAATTCGCTGATCGGAGTGGGGCTCGCCGCCCTGTGGGGGAGCGCGGCCGGCGCCCACGCGCAGGTGGCGGCCTCCGGGTGGCCCGACACCTTTAGCTCGCGGGTCGAAGCGCTGGCCCTGCTGCAGACGCTGAATGCCGAGCTATTGAGCCAGGACAGCGCCACGCTGACCCTGGAGCACTGGTGCGCGCTGCACCGGATGGCGCCCGCGCCTCACATCGTTGCCGTGCCGGTGCGCGGCGAGCCCAAGGCCGCTACCGCCGAACAGCGAGAGACGCTGCGCGTTGCAGCCACCGACATCGTTCGCCATCGTCACGTCCAGCTGCTGTGCGGTTCGCTGGTGCTTTCGGAAGCCGACAACTGGTACGTTCCCGCGCGCCTGACTCCGCAGATGAATCATTTGCTCGAGACTACAGACGGACCGTTCGGTGCGATCGTGCGTGAACTTCATTTCCAGCGGCACACGCTGTCCTCGCGCCTGCTGTGGATGCCGCTGCCACCGGGCTGGGAAATGAGCCCGGGCGTAGCGCAGCACAGTTCGGGAACCCTGCCGGTGCCCGCCCAAGTGCTGGAGCATCGCGCCGTGCTGAGCCTGCCCGACGGCACGCCGTTCAGCGAAGTGGTGGAAACCTACACCGGCAACGTGCTGGCGTTCCCGGCGCCGCAGCCGCCCGCGCACGAGCGTTGAGCGCCGTCGCTACGAGCGGGTGGCGGTCCGTAGCTCAGCTCGCCGCCAGCCAGTCATGCCCGCGTCGAGTCGTCAGCAACGGCAGGAGCTTCGCGTCGAGCTCGGGATCCGGGGAGCGATAGGCCCATCGGGCCAGGGGCGGCATCGACATCAGGATGGCGTCGCTCCGACCGTTGGATTGCAGGCCAAACAGGGTGCCGCGGTCGAACAGCAGGTTGAATTCCACGTAGCGGCCGCGGCGATAGAGTTGATAGCGTCGCTCGCGTTCGCCGTAGGCCAGATCGCGGCGCGTCTTGACGATCGCCGCGTAGGCCCGCAGGAATTCACTGCCCACGGCACGCATGAATTCAAAGCAGCGCTCCCAGGGCATGCCAAATTCCGGCGTGTCCTCATTCAGGTCATCGAAGAACAGGCCGCCGATGCCGCGCGCCTCATTGCGGTGGCGCAGGTAGAAATATTCATCACAGCCGTGGCGGAGCTGTGAATACAGGCGCGCGTGGAACGGTGCGCACGCGGCCGCCGCCGCCCGATGCCAGAGCACGGCGTCCTGCTCGTAGGGCAGGTAGGGCGTGAGATCGAAGCCGCCGCCAAACCACCAGGCCTCACCGGCGCTGAAGTAGCGCACGTTCATGTGGCTGGTGGGCACCTGCGGATTGCGCGGATGCATCACCACCGAGACGCCCATGGCCCGATAGGCCCGGCCCGCCAGCTGCGGGTTGCGCGCGCTCGCCGCCGGCGGCAACTGCGCGCCGCGCACATCGGACAGCGCCACGCCGCCGCGCTCGAACAACGCGCCGTCTTCCAGGACCGCGGTTATCCCCTCGCCGGCCAGCGTCGCGCTTCCTGCTTCGCGCGACCAGGGATCCTTAATAAATTCCCGGCTGCCGTCGGCGGCGGCAAAAGTGGCGCACAGCTCCTCCTGCAGCGCGCCGAGGTAGCCGCGCACCGCGGCGCCGCGCTGCTCACTCACGCCTCAGGGCTCCGCACATCGTCAGTGCTTGACCATGACGTGGCGGACCACGCTGTAGTCTTCCAGCGCGTACATCGACAGGTCCTTGCCGTAGCCGGAGCGCTTCAGGCCGCCGTGCGGCATTTCCGAGATCAGCATGAAATGAGTGTTGATCCAGGTGCAGCCGTAACGCAGGCGCGCTGCCACCTGCATGGCGCGGCCCACGTCGTGCGTCCATACCGAGGAGGCCAGGCCGTATTCGGAATCATTCGCCCAGGCGATGGCATCGTCCGTGTCCTTGAACCGTGTCACCGTAACCACCGGACCGAAGACTTCACGGCGCACGATCTCATCGCTCTGCCGCGCGCCGGCGATCACCGTCGGCTCAAAGAAGAAACCCTTGCCGGCCTTCGCCTTGCCGCCGGTCACCACTTCGATGTGCTTCTTGTCCGCGGCGCGATCGACGAAGCCCGCGACGCGCGCGCGCTGCTCGGCGCTGATCAGCGGCCCCATTTCAACGCCCGCCATCTGCTGGGTCCCTACCTTGATCGTGCCCACGGCGGCGGCCAGGTCGGCCACCACCTTCTCGTACACCTTGGCGCCGGCATAGATGCGGCAGGCGGCGGTGCAATCCTGGCCGGCGTTGTAATAGCCGAAGGTGCGCACGCCGCTGACCACCGAATCCACGTCCGCGTCGTCGAACACGATCACCGGAGCCTTGCCGCCGAGTTCCAGGTGCGTGCGCTTGACGCCCTTGGCCGCGGCTGCGAGCACCTTCTCGCCGGTCGAGACGTCCCCGGTCAGCGAAATCATCGCCACCGTCGGGTGCGAGATCAGCGGGGCCCCGACGCTCTCGCCACGTCCGCAGATGATGTTCACCACCCCGGGCGGAAAAATTTCCGCCAGGGTCGTCGCCAGACGCAGGGTGCTGAGCGGCGTCTGTTCCGAGGGCTTGAGCACCACGGTGTTGCCGGCGGCGAGCGCCGGCGCGAGCTTCCACGCCGCCATCAACAGCGGATAGTTCCACGGTGCGATCGAGGCCACCACCCCGACCGGGTCGCGGCGGATCATGCTGGTATAGCCGGCCAGGTACTCGCCCGCCACCGCGCCGTGCATGGTGCGCGCCGCGCCGGCGAAGAAGCGCATGACATCGGCCACGGCCGGAATTTCATCGCCGCTGACCGCGGCGAGCGGCTTGCCGCAGTTGGCCGACTCGAGCGCCGCATAGTCGGCCGCATCGGCCTCGATGCGGTCGGCGAGCTTGAGCAGCAGCGCGGCGCGATCCCGGGGTGGCGTCGCCGCCCAGCCCTCGAAGGCGGCCCGCGCCGCCTCGACAGCGGCGTCGATCTGCGCCTTCGAGGCCTCGTTCACGGTCGCCAGATTCTTGCCCGTGGCCGGATCGACAACCTGCTCGGCGGAACCCTTGCCGCTTACTAATTTTCCATTGATCAGTAGTTTGGTATTCATGGCCGTTACTTATTGTGTAGTTTTAACTTTGCCGATACATTCTCAATCATAGAAGGCACCGTCCACGGAGCCTATATTCCCACATTCCCGAGGAGTCGATCGTGCATACCCCGAACCGCGCGCATTTCACCCTGATCGCCCTGGCCCGTGGCCCTGGCTGGCGCCAGCGGTGTGGCCAGCACCGCAACGACGGCGACGGATCCGCAGCTCACCGTCACGATCTCAAACCCGGACCGGGCGGCGGCGTTCAAGGCGCGCGATGCGGTGCGGCATCCGGCCGAAGAGCTGAGCTTCTTTGGACTCAAGCCGAACATGACCGTGATCGAACTGTGGCCCGGCTCCGGCTACTGGAGCGAAATCCTGGGGCCTTATCTGGCGGCCAGCGGCAAGTACTACGTGGCCCTGCCCCCCTCAGGAGACAAGGAAGAGGACGAAGGGACCGCCAAGTGGCGCGCGCGCATGGCGACCCACAAGGACCGGATCGGCAAGATCACCGAGACCACGCTGGGCAAGGATCATTACGAGATCGGGCCGCCCAATTCCGCCGACCTCGTGCTCACGTTTCGCAACCTGCATAACTGGGTGAACGGCGGCTACGCGGATGCCGCGCTGTCGGCCTGCTTCCGCGCCCTCAAGCCGGGCGGCATCCTCGGCGTGGAAGACCATCGCGGCCGCACCGATCGCCCGCAGGATCCGAAGGCGGAGAGCGGCTACCTGCGCGAGGACTACGCCGTGGCGCTGGCCAAGAAGGCCGGCTTCGAACTGGTCGGCTCCTCCGAGATCAACGCCAATCCCAAGGACACCAAGGACTGGGTGGACGGCGTGTGGACGCTGCCGCCGACGCTGTCGCAGGGCGAGAAGGACCGCGCTCGCTACATGGCGATCGGCGAGGCCGACAACTTCGTGCTGAAGTTCCGCAAGCCGGCGCACTGAGGAATCTGCGGCTGGCGCGCGGGTGCGCCAGCCGGTCGGCGGCAATTGCCGGGCGCTAAGCGGTCCGGGCCAGCAGCGCCTTGCGCCGCGCCAGGCTCGAGGCCGGCCAGTACTTTTCCCGATCGTAGTACTCGGGCACCGCGGGCACCGAAGGGTCCAGGACCAGCCACGGCTGCTTGCTGCTCGTAAAGATATGGATGTCCGGCGGACACAGCGCCGGCGCATCGAGCGTTCCCACGCGCACGAAACGCACCAGCATCCCGGCGCCTGCATAACAGCTCCACACGGCGATCCGGCAGGTCGGGCAGCGCGCGATCTTCTGGCCCTTGCCGCTCGCCGAGGGCGTATCCACCCAGTCGGGCTCAGCACCGAGCAGTTCCACCTGCTCGGACTCGATCATGGCGTTCAGCGCGAATGAGGCGCCGGATTCGCGCTGACACCAGCTGCAATGACAGCAGTGCACGAACAGCGGCCGGCGGCGCAGCCGGTAGCGTATCTGCCGACAATCGCAGCCACCTTCCGCCGAAAAGCTTTTTTCGTCCATAGTCGCGGCCTCATGGCTACTGCTGGGGGGGCCTGAAATCTCTGCGCAGAATCACGATCCAGGTGACGAGCGCGGCCATGAAGGTCGCGAGTCCGGTCGAGAACCGGACATTGTCGAGCGCCGGGGGCGCGTGGGCATTGGCCTGCACGACCTGCCAATGCACGTAACTCAGGAATGCGGCCAGCAACACGCCAAAGAATTTCATGTGCCGCTGCAGCCGCACGACGGTGTCGGCGCGGCGCTCGGGGGCCAGCCAGTACTCGCGGTGCGGAATATTGATGCGCGTGTTCGGAAGGCTCAGCACCCGGCTGATGAGGAAGTTCAGCGCCAAGGGCAGCAACACCACGAATACCAGCATGAACCGCACGTACAAGGTGCGCGACATGAAGCCGTTGGCCGCCCCGGAGGGGCCAAAATGCGAGGCCACCGGGTCGGGCATCGTGCCCGCGGTGCGGATCACGAACAGCGCGGCGATCGCCAGCGCCAAATAAAACGCGATGTCGGCCGCCGATTTTTTCATGCCGCGCTGAATTTGCCGGAATTCACTCCGCGGCCACGCTCGCCACGGCCGCCCGGTACACCTCGGACGGATCACCCGCGCTGGCCACGGTGGTGTTCAGATCTCGCAACAGGCCGTCCCTGAGGCCATATACCCAGCCGTGCACGGAAAGCTCCTGGCCACGCTCCCAGGCATCGCGGGCAATGGTCGTCTGGCAGACGTTGCTGACCTGCTCGATCACATTCAATTCACACAGCCGATCGGCCGCGGCCGCCTCGCCTCCGGCGGCACTCACGCAGTCCCGGTGTTTCTGGCGCACGTCCTGCACGTGTCGCAGCCAGTTGTCGCTCAGGCCGATGCGATCGCCGCGCAGCGCCGCGCCTACGCCGCTGCAACCGTAGTGGCCGCAGACAATGATGTGGCGCACCTTGAGGATGTCGACCGCGAACTGCATCACCGACAGGCAGTTGAGATCGGTATGCACCACCAGATTGGCGACGTTGCGGTGTACGAACAGTTCGCCCGGCAGCAGGTCGACGATTTCATTGGCCGGCACGCGGCTGTCGGAACAACCGATCCACAGGTAGGCGGGTGACTGCTGCCGCGATAACTTGCTGAAGAACTCCGGATCCTGCCGGCGAATGCGCTCGGCCCAGCGCCGGTTGTTCTCGAAAAGCTGATTCAGCTCGGGCATGTGCGACGGGCCTAGTGGGCCTTGGCCTGGTAGTCGACCGTCAGGTTCGCAAGCAGCCGCACACCCAGCTTGAGGCCGCTCTCGTCAATCTTGAAGCGCGGCGAGTGATTCGGTGCGTATTCCTCCATGCTCGCCCCCGGCTTGCGCACCCCCAGGAACACGAAAACCCCGGGAATCTTCTGCTGGTAGAAGGAGAAGTCCTCGGCGATGGTCTGCGCAGGGCATTCGAGCAGATGATCCTTGCCCGCGACGCGCGCGAGCGTCGGCAGCATCTGCGCGGTGAGCGCCGGATCGTTGAAGGTCACCGGATAGGAGACTTCACCGCCCATGCTCACCTCGGCACTCGCGCCCGACGCGGCGGCGATATTCTCCGCGGTGCGCTTGATGCGTTGCTCCACGTCGGTGCGCGCCGACGGATCCAGGGTGCGCACCGTCCCATACAGCGTCACCGCGTCCGGGATGATGTTGAATCGTAAGCCCCCTTCTATTCGGCCGATGGTCAGCACCACCGGCGCCTTGGTCAGGTCCATCTGGCGGCTGACGATGGTCTGCAGTCCCATCACGATCTGCGAGGCGACCGTGATCGGATCGACGCCGTTCCAGGGCTGGGCGCCGTGCGTGGAGCGCCCGTGGACGACAATTTTCAGGTCATCGGTGGCCGCCATGATGCCGCCCGCGCGGTAGGCGACCGTGCCGACCTCATACTGCGTCAGCACGTGCAGCCCAAAGATCGCCTGGGGCTTCGGATCCTGATCCAGCACCCCTTCCTTCACCATCAGGGCCGCCCCGCCCTCTTCGCCCGCGGGTGCACCCTCCTCCGCCGGCTGGAATATGAACTTCACCGTACCGTGCAGCTGCGAGCGCAACTGCGAGAGCACTTCGGCCACTCCGAGCAGTATGCCCATGTGCGCGTCGTGGCCGCAGGCGTGCATCACGCCGACTTCCTTGCCGCCATACGTGGTGCGCACGGTCGACTTGAAAGGCAGATCGACTTCTTCGGTATTGGGAAGCGCGTCGAGTTCGGATCGCAGCGCCACCACAGGGCCGGCCTTGCCGCCCCGCAGCACGCCGACCACGCCGGTCTTGGCGATACCGGTGTGCACTTCAATGCCCAGCGCCTTGAGGTGCTCGGCAATGTAGGCCGCGGTCTCGGTCTCGCGATTGGAGAGCTCCGGGTGCTGGTGTATGTAACGGCGATTCGCAATGACGTGCGGCTCAACCTGATCGGCCAGCCGGTCTATTCCTTGATGCAAGGCGTCAAGATCGCCGCCACCGGAACTCGCCGCCGTCGCGCCGGCCGAGCCGGCCAGCGCAACCATCAAAATGAGCATCGGGGCGGAACATCTCATGCGTCGGAGCCTCGCTTCAGGTGGTCCTGGAGCAGTTATTTTTTTGATCAAACGACCGCGCGCACTTTCAGGACGTGCCCGCCATGCGATCGTGCTTGACGAAGAATTGTCGGGCGAGGGCCACCAGTTGCCCTTCGGTGGGATGATCCACGGTCTCCCAGCCGACAATCCGTGGCGCGATGTGGGCTCGGTGCTTGTCGACGTAATGGCGAAAATCGGCCTGCGCCTGGTGCGCGCCGGTCACCAGCACTTCCTTGATGTCGGTCAGCGCGTCGCACACCTCGCCGAAGAACTCGTGCTCGGTGCGCACCTGGCTGCCGTGCTGGCGAGTGTGGTGGCTGTGCGCCTTGATCTTGTGCACCTGCACCGAGCCGCCGTCCAGATGCAGCACCTGCGCATGCTGATGATCGACCCACACCACCGCGTGCAGCTCCGACATGGCCCTTCCCCCGCTTGATCGATCGTGGACCGGGATTATAGCCGCGATTTGGGAGCGCTAGAGTGGCCGGCCGGATGCCGCCCCGCGGCCGGGCTACCTGCGCGGTGCACGGCCGCTCAGGGCGCGTGCCCCTATGCCGTTGTAGGGATCCCCGTTCGGGGCCGCCTTTTTTTCCCAGGATTCCAGCACACGGATGTCCGCCGGGTCGATCAATTCCCAGGAGTCTGCTTGCACCGGCTTGGTCCGCGCCATTGCTCGGCGGGCCGCCGAATGATGGAATTCACTGTGCTCGTGTTTTGCGTGCGACATGGTCTGCTCCTGCGAGATCATCTTATTTCCTGCTCGGCGCACGAAGCCAGTCTGCCGGTCGGCTGGCGGACGCCGTCCATCGGTTGCACAGCCGTTCAACGACTAATAATGACCGTTCATCCGTGGGTGGCCGGCGGTGGTCTGTGGCCGGCATTGTTGTTTGACACGCCCAGGTCAAATGGCGATATCGCGCGGCTCGAGGACATGGTCGCGCCACACGAGCGTGCCTGCACGCCGGAACTGCCGCGACTCATCGGCAGTTCGTCCCCGCATCGTCACGCTCGATGCAGGTTCGCGCGCCTGTCCAGTCCCGGCTTTTATGTCAACTGCAATTTTCGCCACGCCCGGCCGAAGCGTTCGGTACACTTTGCTCAAGAGCCAAAACGGCCATACGACCAACAACGGGGGATGCATGCAGGTGCGCTGTAGCCAGGCTGCGGTCTGGGTAATTGTGATTCTGGGTCTCGCGGCAGGTGGAGCACGGGCCACGGTGCAGCCGCGCGAGAACAACATCGTCGATCTGGTGAGCCAGTCGGAACTGATCCTGCGCGGCACCGTCGCCAAGCTGAGCGACGGCATCGACGAGCGCGGCATACCCTACACCGAGGTCACGCTGCAGGTGGCCGAAGCGATACGCGGCCAGGTCGGAAGTGAGTACACCTTCCGCCAGTTTGGCCTGCTCAAGCCGCGCAGCATGGGCAACGGCCTGTCCAACGTCACCGTGACACCGGCCGGCTGGGCGACTTACCGCAAAGGTGAGGAGACCATCCTGTTCCTCTACAGGCACGCGCAGTGGACCGGCCTGCAGACTACGGTGGGCCTCGGGCAGGGGCAGTTCAGGGTCGCGATGGCCGGCGCCGCCAATCGCGTCGATAACGCCGGCCTGTTTGCCCACATGCAGGTTGACCCGACGCTCCTCAATGAGTCCGACCGGCACGTCATGAATACCGAAAGGGGCGCGGTCAACGCCAAGGCTTTCGTTTCGCTAGTACGCAAAATCGTCGCCGAGCGCTGGATTGAACAGGGAGGGCTGCGCAGTGAACCGCGTTAAGTCCGTGCGCAATGCGCTGCTGACACTGAGCGCGGCCTTTGCCGGCATGGCCATGGCCGGCGGCCCGCTGCTCGTCGATCCCAAGACCGGCACCGCTTTCCACTATGGGCCGGCCCCGGTGCCGGTCTATTACGACCTCGGCAATTTCGGCGTGGTCTGGGATTACTCCACGGCGATACCAAGGAAGGTCGTGTTCGACAATGCCGTCGGTGCCAATCTCGTGCGCACGGGATACGCGAGCTGGTCAAATGTGCCGACCACATCGTTACGTGCCAAGGTTGAAGGCAATTTCGCACTCAAGGGCCTGCCGAACATCGATGCCACCAATATCACGAAGATCATCGGCACGCGCAACGGCCGCGGCATCTACGTGGTGTTCGATGCTGACGGCAGCATCATGCAAAATTTCTTTGGCGTGTCCGATGGCGTGCTCGGAATTTCATCGCCTCAATACGCGATTGACGGCACGACGACGATCACTGAAAGCTTTGCGGTGCTGAATGGTGCCACGGTCAATCCTCAGGATACGGGTGCCGCCAGCTTCCAGGGTGTCGCGACCCACGAATTCGGCCATTCACTGGGCCTCGCGCACAGCCAGGCCAACGGCGCGTCCGTGTTCTTTAACGATCCGGTGGGTCCGGCCAGCTGTAGCGTGCTGCCCTATGGGGGCACGCCCGGCCGGAACGACGTCGAGACGATGTACCCGTACATCGATCCGACACCCGACACCGGCAGCGGCGTCGGAATGGGCAACGTGCATACCCTTGACTCGATGGCTTCGATTTCGGACCTTTATCCGGGTGCCGGCTGGCCCGCGGCCTCCGGCAGCATCGTGGGCAAGGTCTACGACCTGAATGGGAAGACTCAGCTCACGGGAATCAACGTCATCGCGCGGAACATCGCCGATCCCTACGTGGGCGCAAACACGGCCATTAGCGGGCAGATGACGCAGGGCGCGCTCGGGCCCGACGGCCGTTTTGCGATCCACGGGCTGGTGCCGGGGCAGCGCTACGTGTTGTACGTGGACGCGGTGGTTTCGGGCGGCTTTTCGACCCCCCCGGACTGGTTCCTGCCGGGCGCCGAACGGTTCTACGCGAATGGAGGCGACGACGGAAAATACGATCCGTGCCGCTACAGCG
Source organism: uncultured Gammaproteobacteria bacterium (assembly GCA_963699955.1). Lineage (GTDB taxonomy): Bacteria > Pseudomonadota > Gammaproteobacteria > Steroidobacterales > Steroidobacteraceae > FEN-1191. Next base: position 1,543,453 of record CAVOVV010000006.1, on the reverse strand, counting down.
TGATCACGGCGCGGGCTGGGAGCACCACGAGCGCACCGATCAAGTTCCGGCTCAAGCCCGGCGCGCCGGTGCTCTATCAACTCGGCTACGGCGCCGGCGTGACGGGCATGAGCGGCGACGGCTCGATTGCGGTCGGCAATTACGGTCGCGGCGGGCCGGCATACCGCTGGACGGCCAAGACGGGCGTCGTGCCGCTGGATGTCGTCAGCACCGGCGAGATCACCTCGATCTCCAGGAATGGCAAGTACATCGCCACCAATTTCCTCGATCCAAAGACCGACACTGCGCTCGGCGCCTATCGCTGGGACGCTGCGAACGGTTGGCTGCCCATTGCGCCGCTGGGCGCCTGCGGCACCGACACGACCAGCGCCTTTTCGGTCGACGACAACGGCGCGGTGTATGGATTGGCCTACCGGACCTGCCGGAGCTACAAGGCGTTCCGCTGGACCCCGCAGGCGGGCTCGATGCCGTTGCGGCCGCCCAGCCTCAAGGCCAACGGCCAATCGGTGAACTCGCGCGTCAATAAGGCCTCGCCCGATGGCCGCACCATCGTGGGCTGGCAGGAGGATCCGGTGACGGGCCAGTGGGACGGCGTGGTCTGGAATTCGGGCGTGCCGAGCCTGGTGCTTACTGCCGCGGGCGAACGGGTCGATGAGGTCGTGGCTGTGAGCGCTGACGGTGTGTACATTGGCGGAGCGCTGCACGACGGCACCGTGCCCTTGGGCGATGGCTATCGGCGGCGCGCGACCGGCGGGCGCATGGAGTACGTGGCGCCACTCCCGGGAGACGCCAGCCCGGCCGCGCCTTATGCCATGTCCGCCCATGGCGAGGTGATGGCTGGATTCAGCGGCAACGCCTTCCTCAGCTTCAATCCCGGACCCTTTATCTGGACGCATGAACTGGGCACGGCGAATCTGGACGATTTCGTGCACCAGCAAGGGACGGCGACTGAGCAATGGATCAGCCTGTGGTCACCCACCGCCGTGTCCGACGACGGCAAGGTCATCGGCGGCTGGGGCTTGGGCGAGCTGAACTATGCGGGCTGGGTGCTGAGAATCGACACCGCGTTTGTTTGCCACCCCTCGGACAGCTCGCCAGGCACCGGCACAAAAGGCGCGGCCAAGACCATGAAGGTCGATTTCCCGACGGAATTCGACCAGCATCTTGCGCACGGCGACACGGTCGGGCCCTGCCGGAGCTGATTCCCCGCAGCTTCTAGGACACCCCTTGGCGCGATCGCCGTCGCCCGGCACTGCAGCGCTTGGCGCGCGGCCCTCAAAGCCTGTGTCCCACCGGGCCACGGTGTCTGGAGTAACGAGCGCAGCCTAACGTTGACTTAACGCTGCCGGTCGCAGGGGTTGGTACCTTTCGCTCGAGTCCGGCGTGGGTTAGATTCCCAGCTGCCTGCTGGCGGAGCCGGGCGAAGCCCATAAAAAACAATATAGCTGGCTAGAGGATTTCACTATGCATCACCCTAAATTCACAGTCAGCGCGCTTTTTGGGATCGTGCTGGCGATTACGGCTGCGTGGCAAGTGGCCGAGTCCCGAGCGACCGAGCCCATCGCCACGCCCGCGCCCATCGGCGAATCACCGACGGACCGTGGTCCCCGTGACGCCGATCCCATGGAGGGCCTTGAGGCGAGCCAGAGCCTGGGCCACGGGCCGGTCACGGACGAGCAGAAATTGAACTTCATTCGCGAGCTGGCTCGCAAGCAGGCGCTGTATCCGAACCAGATTGCGGGGGCAACGCCACCTCCCGGAATGCCGGTGTGGCATTCCATCGGTCCGCGTACCAGCAAGTACTCGTACAACGACGTGTTCATCGATGGCGTGGATAGCGGCCGCATGCGCGATGTGTTGGTGGATCCGCAAAATGCGGACCACGTCTATTTGCTGACCTCGGGTGGCGGCATTTGGAAGACCGAGAATTTTTCGGCCGCGCAACCCAAGTGGACGGTGCTGACCGATGCACTGCTGAGCACCAGCGGCGGTGCGGCCGCACTCGGGCGCGACGCCAACACGATTTACCTGGGCATCGGCGATCCGTTCGATGTTTACCCGACGCTCGCCGGCGTGATGGTGAAATCCAGCGACGGTGGTAAGAGCTGGAGTCCGTTCGTGGTGCTGCCGGGCGCCACGGCGGTCCGCGATGTCAAGGTCGATACTTCGGGCCCCGACGACGTGGTGTTGGTGGCGACGGATGTCGGCCTGTACCGCTCCACCGACGGCGGTGCCAGCTATTCACTCAGCGGCCTGGGCCAAGACAGTGGCCAGGTTTCGGTATGGAGCATCGCCCGTTCCAACATGGGGTGGCTCGTCAGCACCGTCGATCCGAACTTCGACTTTGGAATTCCCGCGACCGGCGAGCTCTATCGTATGACCAATCGAGGTGCGGCCTGGTCGAAGATTGCGGCGGCCGGCGACGTATTTACGGGCGTAGGCCGGGCCACGCTGGCCGTGGCGCGCCCGGGTGAACCGAATGTCTACGCGATCGCGTCCGATCCCACCGGACTCGCGCAGGCCGATGTGTACCGGTCCAGGGACGGTGGCTTGAGCTGGAAACCGCTGAAGATCACGGCTCGGGCTCCCACCAATCCGAACTGCTATCAGCCTGACATGAACATTCTCGGCGACCAGGCCTGGTACAACCAGATGATCGTCGTCTCGCCCGGGGACTCCAAGCGCAACACGCTGTACATCGGCGGCAACTTGTCGACCGCCAAGTCCACGGATGGCGGCGCCAGCTGGACCCTGACCTCGAACTGGTTGCCCACGTCCTGCAACGGCGTAGGACCTAAGCTCCCTTACGTGCACGCTGATAACCACACGGCAACGATCGTTTCGCAGGGCCGCGGCAACGAACAGGTGATATTCGGCACCGACGGGGGCATTTTCGTGTCCGAGGACGGTGGCAAGTCCTTTGACAGCTCGAAAAACGTCGGCATTGTGGCGCTGCTTGCACAGACCATCATGTCGACGCCACAGCGTGACAGCAGCGCGATCACCGGCCTGCAGGACACCGGCACGAGAGCGCGCATCGGCACCTCGCAGACCTGGAACCAGGTGCTGGGCGGCGATGGCGAAGCCGTGGCCTGGAGCCAGGCCAACAACGCGGTGACGCTGGCCACGGCCGAGTTCATGTATATCCAGCGCCAGCCGGGCTTGCCGGGGAATACCGGCGACCCGAATAACTGGAAGGACGGGACCAAGGGCATCGATTTTACCGACCTCGATTGTTTCCCTTTCTATACCGCACTGGCGACGCCCACCGCGACGCTCGATACGACCGGTCGGCTCTTCTATACGACGACCGGCTCACGCCTGTATCGCACCACGAACGGTGCGGCCTCCTGGCAGCAGGTGGCGCTATTCGGCACGGTCGCCGCGCCCGCATGCATCATCCGCGCGGTTTGGCATTCCACCGCCCTGCACCCAAGCAACCCGAAGCTGATCGCCCTGACGGGAGCGAGCGGGCGCCCCTTGATTTCACGGGACGGGGGCGCGACCTGGAGCGGGACCGATACGAGCCTGATAGACCTGGTCCCGGGTTACGAAGGCTTCAACAGTTCCGCCGCCTGGACGGAAAATAACGTGCTCTATTATTCTTCCGAAGGGCGCGACCCGGGCGTGGTGCACGTGGTCAAGACCACCGACGGCGGCAAGACCTGGAGCGCAAAGGACCACGGCCTGCCGGACGCCGCAGTCAGTGAGCTCGCGGTAGACACGCGCGATGCGAGTGGCCGGACGTTGTACGCAGCGACCGACCTGGGTGTTTACTGGACCCAGGATGGCGGCAACAGCTGGTCCTTGTTTGGCGCCGGCCTGCCGAATGTCTCGGTGCGCGGCCTTTACCTCTCGCCAGAAGGCGCCTTCATGCGTATCGCGACCTACGGGCGCGGCGTGTGGGAGGTCGACCTCCCGCACTGAACGCGAACAAGGGGCGACAAGCGCGGGTGCCGCGCGTACCTGATGAACACAACGGGGGGCCAATCATGAAGAGACGCCAATTCGTGGGAGCGAGCCTTGCGCTCGCCGCAACCTGGCCGCTGCGTGGATTCGCATTCGTGCTGAAGGGCGTCGGCGACGTGCCGGCCAAGTCTCTTGCCGGCGGCGATATCGTGCTGCCGGGCTCCTCCGTAGAGGCGCTGGCGGCCGGCATGCGCGGCGACGTGCTGTTGGCGGGCAATCAGGACTACGATCGGACGCGTCGTCTCTGGAATGCCCTGTTCGACAGGAAACCGGCGCTGATCGCGCGCTGCACGGGTGCCGCCGACGTGCAGCAGGCCGTAAATTTCGCCCGCGAGCACCGGTTGCTGACCGCAGTGCGCGCCGGCGGCCACAGCTTTTCCGGCAAGTCGAGCTGCGATGGCGGGCTGGTGATCGACCTGCAATCGATGCAGGGCGTGCGCGTCGATCCGGAATCCAAACGCGCCTATGTCGATTCGGGTTCGCTCCTTGGGCAGCTCGATCACGAATGCGCCGCCTTTCGGCTCGCCACTACGGCCGGCACCGTCTCGCACACGGGTGCCGCGGGCCTTACGCTCGGCGGCGGCCTAGGCCGGCTCGGGCGGCGCTACGGACTCGCCTGCGACAACGTCGCCTCCTTCGATATCGTGACGGCCGACGGACGCTTCCTCCGCGCGAACGACAAAGAGAACCCGGATCTTTACTGGGGCCTGCGTGGCGGCGGCGGTAATTTTGGAGTCGTGACTTCGCTCGATTACCGGCTGCACGACATGGATCCGGTCATCCTCGGGGGCAATATCACCTGGCCGCTGGCCCAGGCGCGCGATGTGCTGCGCTATTACCGTGACATCACCGCAGACGCGCCCGACGTCGTCAATCTGAATCTGGATCTGTACTCGGAGCCCGAGGGTTCGATGATTGCCATCGAAGTCTGCTGGTCCGGCGATCGCAGCCAGGGCGAGGCCTGGCTCAAGAAGCTGCGCGCCTTCGGAAAGCCGGCGCGCGACGCCATCGCGCCGATGCCCTATGTGGCCATACAGTCCGGTGACGACGAGGCGCTGGCTGCGGGCGGTTACTACTATTTGAAGAGCGGCATGATGACGCAGCTCAAGGACGACGGCATCGACCTGATCATCGACTCGTTCAAGCGCATGCCAAATTGGTACCTGATGTTCCTGGAGCATGGGGGCGCGGCGTACGGGAAGATGGCGCCGGCAGCGACGGCATTCCCCAATCGCGACATGGCCTTGACGCTGGCCGCCATCGGCGTCTGGCCGAACAAGGACGGCGTCGAGGAAAACATGGCGAAGATGCGTGCCAATTGGAAGGAAGTGGCGCCGCTGACCAAGGGTTTCTACTCGAACTACGCGGACGCGGACGTCACGATGGCCGGGCATCGCGAAAACTACGGCGCCAACTTCGAACGGCTCGTCAGCCTCAAGGCCAAGTACGATCCGGATAACCTGTTCCGGCTGAACGCCAACGTCCCCCCGAAGCTCGGCTAACGGTCTGCGCCAGGGAAACGCTCAGCCGGAACCTGGGCGGGCGCGGTTCAGCTCCGCGCAAATTTCGGATCCGCGCCGCCTAGACCGCGTGGCTCATTGTGAGCAAAAAGGCGATCGCCGCAATCGCCATTGCGCCGGTCGCGATCCAGCCAATCGTGCTCAGCAGCGGAGAGATGCGAAACTCTCCCATGATGCGCCGATTCCTCGCCATCATCATCAGCAAGACCATGACCGGAACGGCCAGCACGCCGTTGATGACGGCCACCCACACCAAGGCCGTCATCGGGCTCAATGACAACATGTTGCTCGCGGCTCCCAGCAGCGTCGCCACGGCAATGGCGGCGTAGAACGCCTTGGCATCCAACGGCGCGCGCGCCAGGCCCACCGGCCAGTGTCTTGCTTCCCCCACGGCGTAGGCGGCCGAGCCTGCCAACACAGGCACGGCGAGCAAGCCGGTTCCAATGATGCCCAGCGCAAACACGGTAAAGGCAAGATTGCCGGCGATGGGGCGCAGCGCCTCGGCAGCCTGCGCGGCACTATCGATTTCATGAACCGCAGACTCATGCAGCGTGGCGGCGGCCGTCACCAGGATCGCCAGGGCGACCAGATTTGAGAACGCCATGCCGATCAAGGTGTCCCACTGGATCCGCGCCAAGGCGACCGGCGCTTGTCCTGGCTCCCGGCGCAGCGGTGTGCGTTCCGGCTTCTCCTTTGTATCCTCCACTTCCTGTGCCGCCTGCCAGAAGAACAGATACGGGCTGATCGTCGTCCCAAGCACCGCCACGACCATCATCCACAACTCCCGGCTCGGGGAGAGACGCGGCCATAGCAACCCACGCAGCAACTCGGACCATCGCACATGAACCATCAGCAGCGCCGCAAAGTAGGCAAACAGCGATAAGGTCACCCAGCGGAGAATCGCCACGTAGCGGGTGTGCTTGAAGAACACCTGGCCCAGGGTGCAGATGGTTCCGAAGGCAGCGACGTAAATCCAGGCCGGAACAGCCGGTGTCCACAGACGGCTTGCCTCGGCCATGGCACCCAGATCGGCGCCAATATTTAATACATTGGCGGCGAACAGCAGCAGCACCATGATCTGCAGCAGCGCATTGGGATAATACTCGCGCAGATTTCCCGCGATTCCGCGGCCCGTGACGCGTCCAATGCGGGCGCTGATCGTTTGCACCGCGGTCATTAACGGATAGGTCAGCAGCAGCGTCCAGGAGAGCTGGTAGCCGAACTGTGCGCCGGCCTGCGAATAGGTCGCGATACCGCTCGGGTCGTCATCGGAGGCGCCGGTGATCAACCCCGGCCCTAGCGTCCCCCACAATCTCGGCTTGCTCGGGCCCACCACCGCCGATTTGGGACGCCGTCGCCTCCGCTTCGCAGCCGCCTTGCCGCGAGCCCTCATGGGCGGGCTGCGGGTAATTCTTTGCCGTCCTTCCGATATGCCGGTGGGCTGTAGAAGTTCAATGTTCGCAGCAATACGCGGCCGGTGTTTTTCACTTCATGCTTGTTGTGCCTCTCGATCAACAGCAGCACGCCCGCGGACAACGGATACGAGCGCTCGTTGACACGGGCGACGCCTGTTCCGGCCACGACATAGAGCCACTGATCCGCACCACGATGGCGATTTTCCGGACCGCCTTCGGAATTCCCCGGCTCGATGACCATTTCGGCCGCCTGCGAACGGCGATTTCCCAGCGCTACCCGAAAGCCGCGGCCAAATCGCAGTTTCTTGCGTTTCATGTCCGGAGTCACCTCGAGTTTATTTTTGCGCTCCAAGGGATCGGCCGTTTCACGCCTTGATGAGGCAAAAACTTTCTTGCCTTCGGAACGCCCTAAATGCCAACTTCAGCCGGGGAGATCTTAGCGTTCAACGCTTCTCATCGAACTCGGGTGCTGTCCTACAGGAGCAGCGTTTCGGGCTACGGTATGAAAAGGGATGGTTTCCGTGACGATAACGGAAATCCCGACGTCGTCTGACTTGGGATGAGCAGAGCCGGAGGTCTGCGGCTAGAGTCTGAGCGTCTCGCGCAGGAATTGTTCGATTTTGCTGAGCATTCGAGCACGGGCGTCGGAATCATCGAGCTGATGGTCGAGTTCTTCCCAACTGACGAGCTCGCATTTCCCGCCCACCGCCTTGAGGCGTGCCGCCATGCTCGTGGACTGCGCAATACTCACGTTCGCGTCGTGTCCGCCGTGAAACAGAAGCACCGGCACTTTGATCTTATCCGCATGCTCTATGGGGGAACCGTCATGCATGTGGGTCCCTTCGCCGACAAAGTTGCTCACCAGCTCAAAATCGGTCCAGTTGCGGTGTTCCTCCTTGAGAGCCGGCAAATCCGTAACCGGCGCGATGGCGACCACGGCTTTGAACACTGTCGAGTCAACCACCGCCGATTGCAAAGCGGCATAACCCCCGTAGGACCAACCCACAATCGCCAGCTTGGCAGGGTCTGCGATCTTCTCGTGCACCAACCAGCGCCCGCCGTCCAACACATCGCCGATCGCGATGGGCCAGGACTTGAAGCCGTTCTTTTCGAACCACTCATCGCCGTAGCCGCTCGAACCGCGAAAATTAGGCTGCAAAACGGCAAAGCCGCGCGCTGCAAAGAATTGGGGAAGCCAATCGAAACCCCATTCATCGCGTTCGCTCGGGCCGCCATGCGGTAGCACAATTGCCGGCAACCCCTTGGCGTCATCGTGGCCCGGAGGCAGGGTGAGATAGGCAGGAATTAGCGTGCCGTCTGCGGCGGGATAGGTGATCGGCTTGACATGGGCAAGAGTGACGCCTTCCAGTTCGTTTCTCTTGACCAAGAAGGTCTGCAGATGATGCGATTTCCGGTCGAAGACATAGTAGACGCCCGGATCCACATCGCTGGCCGTCGACACCAGCATTCGACTCTCATCCGCACTGGCATCGGTCACATCCACCAGACGTTGCGGTATTGCCTTCGAGAGCGATTGGACCAACGTTTGTATTTCAGGCGCAAAATAGCTCACCCTGCCGATGTCAGTGGAATAGGCGGCCCCTACAACCCGATTGTGGCGGCCTATTTGAACCAGGCCGCTCACGTCGACATCGGGCCGGGCGTAAACCAGTTCCTCTTTTAATGAACCGTCCAAGGCCACGGAATAAAGCGCGAGCCGTCCGTCTTTCTTCTTGTAACCGTAGGCTACATTGCGGTCATGATCGACCGCCTGTGGCCAGAAGCCACTGTGATCGACCTCGTTGTAATCGGAGAGTTTCCGCCATTCTCGCGACCCCGGGAGCCGGTACGAAAAGCTAAGAATGCCGGTGTATTGCTCCCCGCCGATGTGAGTGTTCAGGGTCTCAACAATCCTGACGGTGCCACGGCCATCCGTGATGTACCCCGCGGCGTCACTACGGGGAGGTTCCACGTGCTTCACGGCCAGAGACCTGGTATCGATCCAGTCCACGGCCAAGCCCTCCGTTGAGCTCCCCAAGCGGGTGCCCAGATGATCGTCAGGCAAATAGACCCGGGTCATCAGCACCGCTCCGGACTCGTCCGGCAACCAGTCGATGACATCGCCCCCGCCGAATTGATAGCCACGGGTATGGTTATTCTCCCGGGTACTGAGCAGTCGGAAATTCTTTCCATCCGCGTCGACGGCCACCAGGCGCGTCATCCCCACACTGCCGAACACTGCGTCGTTGAGGACCGCGTATATCAGGCAAACAATCCTGTCGTTGGACACCCAGTGACACTCTTGCAGACGCCATGGCTTTCCGTCGGAACCCAAAGCCGCCCTGGGCGCCGATCCGTTGGCCAGATTGAGCGTGTAAGCGATTGACCCCTGGCCCTTGGTCGGAGCCAGGTAGGTCACGTTCATGCCGTCGGGAGACAGGCTCATGGTGCTCACGCTGGGACGGGCCCCAAACGCGCTCGCGGCGTCGAAAGTTGTGCTTGTTGCGGCCGGAACGATCGTCCAGACGCCTAGCAGCCCCAGCGTAAAGAAACGTGGGTGTGCCATGACTCGACCCCTTGGTACAGCTGTCTCCCGTGAATACCCAGGAGCGCGCGAGCGCGAGTTTGCGATCATTTAAGCCAACACTCGAAATTCATTAAGGCATTGTGCTCCCAGATAACCGGCGCAACTGCAGTGTAAGTCTCTGTTATTTAATAATTTATCGCCTGGTGGCAGGAAGGCGCCCCCAGAAATACCCCTTCGCGGGCCTTTTTTGACATAAGCCAGCTCTCTAGGGGGATTCCCCTGCCCTGATCGCGTGCGTCGGTGCGAGGTATAGCATTTGTCCTACACCAAGTCGCGCTCGGCGGGAGCGGGCGCTGCGCATGCCCGCCCTTAAGATCACTACCCTGTCGGGGAAAATCGGAGTATCTAAAATGAAACTAACAATAAGCTGCGCGTTGATGATCAGCGCATTACTAACCCTTTCGGCCTGCAACAAGGCCAAGTCTCCAGAGGATGTTCAAGCGGACGTCGCCAAAGCGCAGAGCAGCGCGCTCGAGGAGAACGCCAAGGCGGACCAGAAAGTGAAGGAAGTGGAAGCCGCTGCCACAAAGGACCGCGCGGACGCGTTAGCCAAGGTGGCTGACAAGAATGTCGACGTCGTAGCGGACTCCGCGGTTACTGAAGCGGAGGGCGAAACAAAAATTGCTCTGGCGAAGTGCGAGTCGCTCTCGGGTGATGCTCAAAAGAGTTGCAAGGACGAGGCGAACGCACATTTGGATGCGGTAAAAGCGAAAGCTAAAGCGGCCAAATCCAACTGAGGCATCGGCCGGCAGATTTCATGGCCTGCCCCCGGCGGGCCGCCTCGAGCCCGCGAGTTCCAGAGCATCGTCCGTCACGAGGCGGCGAATTTCGCGTCAGATTGCGCACATACGCGGGACCGAGCGCGGCACGAGAACGTTCAGGTCTTGACGATCAATTTTATTGGCCGAGTCACGAATCTCCTCGGATTGCCGGTCTGAGTCGCGAGAGCTGAATCCGTGACCCGCACGGAAAACTGGTAGGTACCCGACTTGTTGGGTACGCCCTGGATGAGGCCAGTCGATGGATTCAGCGACAGCCCTGGCGGGAGTTGTCCGGACGTTACCGTCCAGGAAACCGGGGCCTTGCCACCCCAGATCTTCATCGGGAACTTGCACGGCGCGCCGACGGTGCAGCTCGGAGCGTTGCCCGTGGGCAGGATGGCCAGCCCGAGCTGCTGCTGGGTGCGAGCCAACAGCGAACTCTTCAGAGCACTGAGCGTGGAGTCCTTGTGGCGACTCGTCAACTCGTATGGGTCGGCATTCAGGTCATAGAGTTCCTCCTCGCCGTTCCAGTACCTGACGTACTTCCATCGCCCGTCGCGCACTCCTGCCCAAATGGCAGGCCCGCCGGCGGCCGACGTGGTCTTTTCGAAAAAGAAATCCGTTCTCCACGGCTGCCCGGGTACTTTCAATAACGGCACCAGGCTCGCCCCGTCGGTCGTCCTGGATATTCCGGCGAGTTCGAAGAGCGTCGGGCCCAGATCCAGGCTCGGCAGGACCAGGCTGGCTTCGGTCCGCGGCGCCACGCCGGGCATGATCACAATGAAGGGGACGCGCATTGATTCTTCGTAGGCCGCGTCCTTGCCCCATTTTCCATGCTCACCCCACATGTAGCCATTGTCAGAGGTGAAGATGATCATCGTATTGTTGAATCTGCCAAGGCTCTTAAGTTGCGCGATCACGTCCGCAATCGATCGATCAACACCTTGCAACGATTGCAGCTGATGTCGTGCGAAGACCTCATCATCCGGGTCTCTGTGGTTTCGCACCCAGCTGGGCTTATCGCTCAGGTCGGTCTCTCCGTAGCCGCGATCCCGGTACACATAGTCCAAGAACAGGCCCAGATCCTCGGGCGCGGCGGTCGCCCGTGCGTGCGGTGCACTGGGCGCCCAAAGCACGAAGAATGGTTGCGCGGCGGGTGTGCTGCTCAGGAAACTCAGCACTTGGTCTCGTTCAAAATACGTCGTGTACTGATTGGCATTGGCGATCGTGCCGACGCCGGAGTTCTGGTCACTCGTCCCGCTGGTGTATGCAAACGACTGCCAACTGGTGGCCGTGCTGTATGAATGCCTGCCGACCCACTTGGTCCAGCCCGGAGGAATGTACTTTCCCATTCCCTCATAGCCGTTGACCCACTTACCCACAAATTCAGTTCTATACCCCGCCGCCTGTAGCGCAGCACCCAGGTTTCCCTTGTCGTTGAAAACCTTCGCGCCACCGTCGGGAAGTTTGTTTTCCAGCACACCAGTGTTCTGCTCGCGGTACCCACCGGATAAAAGCATCGCCCTGCTGGGTCCACAAAGCGGCGAGGGCATGTAGGCACTGGTGAACGTCACGCCCTGCGACGCGATACTTGAGAGGTTGGGCATCCGGCTCACGGTGTCGAAGCGCTGGTCATCCGTCAGGATGAGGAGCACATTCATCGGTGGCTTTGCGGCCGGCGCTCTGGCGCCGGAAGGGTTGTCGATCTGCGCGCTGAGCGTGCCAGTGCGGCCCACGATCAGCAGTGCTGCAAGCGCCACGCGCGCGCATGGTTGGAGGCCGATTCGCATGATTACATTACCCCGTACCGTCATTCGTTGTGAACTGCGCGTTTGGATCAACGCCGTTGATGTACGGGGCCTCTGACATCTACGCCTACACAACAATGACGTCAAGCTGTCGCAAATTGGCGCGCCGGTAGGATTCGAACTACAACAAAGTGATTATGAGCCTCCTTATATGGTGTCCTCAGGCGTACCACGGATCCGTAACTGAGCCAGGGGGACCAACTAAGGCGCAGGAGCAGGCGGCGGAACAAATCGTGCCTGAGGCCCAGCTTGGGTGGGGTTGGTTGTGTTTTGGTCGTGCGCTTGGTCGCAGTCTCTGGGTATCATGCGTACACCGCTGGTTTACGTCATGACTCATTGCTGTCCTCCGCAGGTAGCGCATTGGCCCGAAGCCGCTGTATTCACGGTTGGGCACTCGACGCTGCCTATAGAGAAATTTATTGGGCTGATGTGCACCTACGGCATTGCATGCCTCGCTGATATTCGCACGGTGCCGCGTTCGCGTCACAACCCGCAATTCAACGGTGACGCGCTGACCCGTGCGCTAAGGCCAGAGAATATCGACTATGTCCCGTTGCCGGCGCTCGGCGGTTTGCGCCATGCGCGCAAAGATTCATTAAACACCGGCTGGCGTAACAAGAGTTTTCGCGGTTATGCCGATTACATGCAGACCGAGGCCTTCGAAGAGGGGCTGGCAATACTCATTCAATTGAGCCGCCAGAAACGTACCGCCATCATGTGCGCGGAAGCGGTGCCGTGGCGGTGCCATCGGTCTTTGGTCGCCGACGCGCTCGGAGTGCGTGGCATCCCGGCGGTCGAGATTTTATCTGAGAGCAGTTACCGGCTACATCAGTTGACGCCGTTTGCACACGTGGACGGAACGCTCATTACCTATCCACCCGAACAGTCCGAGTTACCGCTGTAGGTAACTGACCGATAGCGCCCTGCGGGTTTTGTCTACATACTTTTGCTACTTCGAGCGCGCGTCGATCGGTGCGACTATTCCCTCCGGAACAGCCCCGTCAATGTAGCTGGATCCGGCAACCGCCTTGTTGCAGCGCTCCGCGGCAACTATCAAGGCGTTACGACTCAGAGGATCGCGGGTGTATATTCCCGTTAGTCGCCGGCCGCCGAAAAAAACTATAGGGGGAGACATGAGTAAATCCCTGTTTAATGATTCGACGCGTCGTTGCTCTGTAGCCGCTGCACGTACCGTACGTATCTGCGCAGTCGCTCGACAGCTAATATGGCTCCTTCCGCTCGTCATCTCGTGCCAAACAGTAATGGCGCAGGCGATGTATCGAATGAAGGACCTTGGGCCGCGCGGCGGTTACTCCCAGGGTGAAGCTCTGAATGCTTCCGGCCAAGTGACGGGCAACTCTTTCGGTAATGATGGCACCTCGCACGCGTTTCTGTGGAAGAACAATGGAACGCAGAGGCGCGATCTGGGCACACTCGGTGGTCCGGGAAGCGTCGCCAATGACATGAACGATTCCGGCCAAGTGACGGGCGAGTCGGGCGTCAAGGATCCGTCCATCTATGCCCACGCATTTCTATGGAGGAATGATGGCTCGCCGATGCAGGACCTGGGGGATCTTGAGGGCAAAGGGAGCTCCGGCATTGCAATCAACAGTTCCGGCCAAGTGGCCGGAACTTCCACGGTAGGGGATGGCGCTTTCCACGCATTTTTTTGGAGAAACAATGGCACGCCGATGCGCGATCTCGGCACACTCGGCGATCCCAACAGTATGGCTTTCGACCTGAATGATTCCGGTCAAGTGACGGGGGACTCTATCGCTGATGATGGCACCTCGCACGCATTTCTGTGGAGGAACAATGGTACGCCGATGCAAGCGCCTTGGCGATCTTGGCGGAGGTGACAGTCACGCGCTGGCGATCAACAATTCAGGTCAAGTGGCGGGCTACTCGAGCACGGGCGGAAATTTTAACTACCCGCACGCGTTTCTGTGGAGGAATGACGGCACGCCGATGCAGGACCTCGGCACTCTTAAAGGAACTGGAAGTGTCGGCCTAAGGATCAACAACTCCGGTCAGGTAACTGGACATTCGGGCCAAGGTCCTTTTATTCACGCATTTCTATGGAAGAATGATGGCACGCCGATGCACGACCTCGGCACGCTGGGCGGAAATGGGAGCGAGGGCCGCGCGCTCAACGATTTAGGCCAGGTGACGGGCACCTCGAAGGTCAAGGGCAATACTGCCAATCATGCATTCTTGTGGAGGAACGATGGCACGCGGATGCAGGATCTCAATACGCTTATTGACCCCGCCGATCCTTTGAAGCCCTATGTAACGTTATTCAACGGACGTGAGATCAATGATTCCGGTCAGATCCTGGCCGACGGCATCGACAGCAGAACCGGCTATACCCACGCCTACTTTCTGCAGGGCACTGTCCTCACGCTCTCACCGCGTGCTCTCGCTTTCGGCAACCACAAGGTGAATACCACCAGTGCCGCTCAGTCCGTCACCGTGACTAACACAAGTGCTAAAGCGGTGGCCCTTACAAGTGTGGCGCTGGCCGGCACCGGTGCTGGGCAGTTTGCTCTGATCAATAACTGCGGAAAATCGCTGGCGGGCCACGCGACTTGCGTAATCAAGGTCGCGTTTAAGCCAACTACAAAGGGGGCAAAGTCTGCCTTACTGAACGTGAACGGCGGCGGCGGCGGATTGCGTACTGTGTCCCTCACGGGCACAGGCACCTGATCGTCCATGGAGTGACTGCGCACAAGCGCGGGCGTTTACGCTATTAAAGCGATAGATGCGTGAGTCGGAGCAGCAGAACGGCCTAGATCACAGCCGCAGAGTATGCTCACGCCCATGCCCCGCCGCCGATGCGATCCACTGGCCGAAAATCGTCGCCCGCACTGGCTAACTGTCTCGGATCTGCATCGGAATCTAATCTCGAGCGAGGCGCTGCCCGCTGGAGAGGACTTGCGGCAGGTGCTGCGGGTCGCGCTGGCGCACTGCACGGCCGAAGGTTGGCAAGCCGAAAATGACGGCACCTACGGATTCGCGTTCATTGCCAGAGGGTCCGAACGCCGGTTGATCAGTCTCACGCCCGCCGATCCCGCAAGTAGCGCAGGGCCCGGTCACGCATTTTTGGCGGGGCGCGGTCTGAGGAGCGAATGAAAGTCACGCTCAAGTATGATGACCCTCTTCGCGGGGGTGGGACGTGCGGATCAATGTAGCTGGTGCTGCGTGCTTGCTGCTGTGCGGATGCTCCTCGTTGGCCCTCGAGGGGCAGAACAATGTTACCGTTACGACTAATCGGAGCGTGGTCGAGGCCTCGGGCTGCAAGTTTGTAGGAAATGTGGCCGAAACTTCAGATGTGAATAAGGCACCTGCCAATGCATCGGAGAACGACCAAGTACAAAGGAATATGCAGCGGGACGTCTCTGAGTTGGGCGGAAACGTACTGCTTTTGTTGTCCAGCAGGACAGGGGGATACGGCTCCTCCGTGCGAGGCACCGGCGAAGGGTACTGGTGTCCTGGTCGTGGTTAGGCTGTGGCGGGATCTGAGCGCCGCCTGGTGAACGTCAGGCCGGTACATGCTTCGGGCGGCGGCGGGGCGGATCATGCGTTCCTGGCTGGCGGGAGCGTGACGCAGCCAATGGCTGCCTTAATACCTGTGATTGACGACCTGCATCCATTCGGCGGTTCCAGCGCGTGCCGTGATGGGATCGAGCTCGCATTGGCGCGTATATAATCCGCAGGCCCGCGTTAAATCCGGGAACAATGCATATGCGAGTGTCGATGGTGTTTGCTGCGCTGGCCCTTACAGCCTGCGCCTCCGGTCCAAAGACAGTCGCACTTCCCGACGGTCGGCAAGGCCTCAAACTCGACTGTTCCGGTGCGGCCTATACGTTCGACTGGTGCGAGAGTGCCGCAGCCAAAGCGTGCCACGGGCCCTATCAAGTATTGTCAAAGCAAAGTAGCGGACCATACGAGCCTGGCGAAAAATTAGGCGCCCCAATGACTTTCGTAGGAAGCGCTCGGACCATGGTGGTGGTTTGCGGGGGAGCGCCGCAGCAGTTGCCGGCTAGTGCAGAGGCAGGCGAAAGGTCGATGGTCGGGCATTCAGAGATAATCAACAAGTCGACATTCTGGAGCGCGAGTTCGGCGCCTCAGGATATCGGCAGAGTGTTCGCAGGACTCCAGCCCGGCGACGTAAAGACTGTCATTGCGCAAGTATGCGTATCCGCACAGGGAACCGTGGATTCCGTGGTCGTCACTCAATCGTCGGGAAACCACAAAGTGGACGAGGCAGCTAAAAAACTGCTGGCAAAAGGAGCGTATAAAGTGCCTGTGGTCGATGGAAGTCCCGTCGCAACCTGCAAGTTGATGAAATCAGAGTTCAAAGCGTCGAATCACTAGGTTTGGCCAATACGTAATCCGCAGTTTTTGTGCATGGGCCGCCGAGCGGCGCTGTAGCATAGGAGTGAGCATGGGAACCGACGCCGCTGCGAATTTAACCCGCCTGAAGCTGGGTGAACTGATCGCCGAGGTTATTGCGGCATTCATCATCCTTGGAATCGGCGATTCGGTCGCTGCAATGTATGTGCTCTACGACCCGAGCCCCTATCAGCATGCCTACTGGGGCGTGTGCATCGCGTGGGGTCTGGCCGTGACGCTCGCCATCTACGTCACCGGTGCGGTTTCGGGTTGTCACGCCAATCCGGCCGTGACGCTGGCGCTGACCTTGTTCCGCGGCTTCCCCGCGAGGAAAGTGCTGCCCTATGTGCTGGCGCAGGTTGTCGGGGCGTTCCTGGGCGCGGCGCTCGTTTACCTGCTGTTCTCGCCGGTGATCGATCAATTCAACGAGCTGCATCATCTGACGCGCGGTATTGAGGGGGGAGCCGCCGGCGTATTTTTTACACACCCGGGTACGGGCATCACTCCAACCCATGCCTTCGTCGATGAGATTGTCCTTACCGCGATTCTGGTGCTCGGCATCTTCGCGATTACCGAGCCGCGAAATTCGGCGGCGCCCGCGCCGGCGCAAGGCGCGCTGATGGTGGGTCTGCTGGTGGCAACGATCGGCGCCTGTGCTGGCTATCTCGAAGCCTGGCCGATCAACCCGGCGCGCGATTTCGGGCCGCGCCTGTTTTGCTTCCTCAACGGCTGGGGTGCGCAGGCCTTTCCTGCGCCACAGAATTACTGGTGGGTACCGATCGCCGGGCCACTGCTGGGCGGTGTGCTGGGCGGGGCTTTCTATCACGGGCTGGTGCGACCTTATTTGCCGGCTGTCAGGGGTGGCGGAGCACAGGCATGAGTCGCCCTTGCCACGTGCTGGCGATCGATCAGGGCACGACCTCGACGCGCAGCATCATCTTCAACACCAGTGCCCGCGCCGTGAGCATCACGCGGCGCGATCTCGAGCAGTATTACCCCGCGGCCGGCTGGGTTGAGCACGATGCCGAGGAGATCTGGCAAGCGACGCTCGCCACGGCGCGCGAGGCGATTGAGGCTGCGAAGCTTGGCGGCGATGATATTGCTGCCATTGGCATCACCAATCAGCGCGAAACGGTCGTCATCTGGGAACGTTCGAGCGGCAAGCCGATTCACCGGGCTATCGTCTGGCAGGACCGGCGCACGGCCGATGTCTGCGCCCAGTTGCGCCAGGATGGCCATGAGGAACTGGTGAGCGCGCGCACTGGCCTGCTGCTCGATCCCTACTTCTCCGGCACCAAGGTCGCGTGGCTGCTCGATCAGGTCCCCGGGGCGCGGGCCCGAGCCGAACGCGGCGAGCTGGCCTTCGGCACCATCGACTGCTTTCTGCTGTGGCGGCTCACCGGCGGCAAGGTGCATGCAACTGACCTCACCAATGCCTCGCGCACGCTGCTGTGCGACATCCATCGCGGCTGCTGGGACGAAGACCTGTTGCGTTTGCTGCGCGTACCGGCGGCGATCCTGCCGCAGATTCGTGACAGCAGCGAGGTTTACGGCGCGACGGCGCCGGGTCTGTTTGCCAAACCCATTCCGATCAGCGGCATGGCCGGCGATCAGCAGGCTGCCCTCATCGGGCAATGCTGCTTCGAGCCGGGCATGGCAAAGTCGACTTATGGCACGGGTTGCTTCCTGCTGCTGAACACGGGAGAGCAGGCGGTCCGCTCGCGCAATCGCATGCTGACGACGCCCGCCTACCGGATCGGCGGGCGCACGACCTACGCGATGGAGGGCTCGATTTTCGTGGCTGGCGCCGCCGTGAAGTGGCTGCGCGATGGCATTGGCATCATCGCTCAGGCAGCAGAAACGGCGAACCTCGCGGCGAGTGTCGCCGATGATCATGGCGTC
The DNA here is from genome assembly GCA_963699955.1 of uncultured Gammaproteobacteria bacterium. GTDB lineage: Bacteria > Pseudomonadota > Gammaproteobacteria > Steroidobacterales > Steroidobacteraceae > FEN-1191. Next base: position 1,525,096 of record CAVOVV010000006.1, on the reverse strand, counting down.
TACATGGTGCCGGCATTCGTCGGACTCGGCGCGCCTCACTGGCAGCCCGATGCGCGCGGCCTCATCTGTGGTCTGACTCTCGATGTCAATCGCGCGCACATCGTGCGGGCGGCGCTCGAGTCCGTGGCTTTTCAGACGCTGGATCTCACCACAGCGATGGCAAGCGAAGGCGCACGGCGCGCGCAGGCGATGCGGGTCGATGGCGGTATGGTGGTGAACGACTGGTTTTGTCAGTTTCTTGCTGACATCATCGAGGCCCCGGTCGAGCGACCGGCGGAGCTCGAAACGACGGCGCTCGGTGCGGCGTTTCTCGCCGGGCTCGCCTGCGGCGTCTGGCCTGATCTCAAGGCCCTGGCGGCGACTTCGGCAACCGCCAGTGTATTTCGCCCGCGCATGGCGGCGAGCAGTCGCGAAAAAATGCTGCAGGGCTGGCGCGCTGCGCTGCGGCGCGCGCTGCTGAGCTGACCTGGAGCTATTTATTCAGGTTGGTATTGGTAAAGCGAACCAAAACTCGATGACTGAAAAAAAGCGCCTTTTGCCTTGTCGTGTACGGTTCTTTATCCCCGCTCTGGCCTTGGCCTTGTTCTCAATGGGTCTGGTCGGGTGCTTCCCATCTGTTGACCATTATTACGCCGTGTCGGTGGGGCCTGCGCCTCACCTCAGATTCACCATAGATTGTGGGAAGTCTGGCGAAGTCCAAATCAAGATGCTAAGCGGGGTGAAGATGTCGATTTCGCCGCCGTTGCTTCTGGAAAATAAATACGAATTCGTAACCATCAGTGTTGAAATTCCATATGGGCACACCGGGCATTTTGTGGGCGATGGGGCGGTGATAAGAATTGCCGATTCAACGGAGGAGTGGCACGGATCCCTAGTGGGTACCTTTAAGCCCGTTTGGGATCCCAAAGCGAACCAATACATTTTCGTGCGAGAGGCGTTTGATCCGCGGGCAGAAATGCACGGGGGTCCGGTCTCCTCCGCCTTTGACTTTGACGTCAGGCCGGATCGACCCTTCCCGCAAGTTTTCAGTGTGCAATTGCCTAATTTCGTCGTTGATGGAGATGAAGTGCCGATTCCGGAGGTGCATTTTCGCTGGGGTAGTATTTTGGCGATGTGCGTGATTTAAACGACTGGGGGATGCATCGGCATATTCGATTGGATCTATGTAATGGTGGGCCCGGCAGGACTCGAACCTACAACCAAGGGATTATGAGACGGGCCGGGGCGCAACAAAGGCGGCGCCGGGCAATCTGAAGCGTTGATTTCTCTGAGAAATACACCGCCCCCGGGTGGCCGGAGTATAGATAGGGGCGATCGAGTTCTGATTGCGCGGCGGGACCACCAGCACGGCGCTACCAGCTGCACTCTCGCCCCAAGCACAATCGTCGAACGCATTGTGGTTTAATTTCGGCCGGGCGAGACATAATTGAATTGGCGCGGGATTCTAGTGACGCGCGTCACAGAAATTGGGGTTTTCCGGGTAGCAATGGTGCCGCGAAGGTGCTTGCACGTGCCCTAAGATTCCACCCTTCGGCTTACCGGACTCCTCGTCTGGACTAAAGGTAAATCAAGAAAAATGCGTAACTTACCCACCGGCCGCTTGGCTCAGCGGACCGCGACGATATTGCTGGCGGTCCTGCTTACTGACGCCGCGCTCACCAGCGCCTCGGCACAGATCGCGTTTGAGGACGTGTCGGCCGCGGCCGGCTTTGCCAACACCGCCACCGAGACCTGGGGCGCGGCCTGGGGCGACCTCGACGGCGATCATTATCCCGATTTGTTCACCGGCAACCACCGCATGCGCGCAACCCTGTTCCACAATAATCAAGACGGTACCTTCACTGACGTCTCCAAGCAGGTCGATCTGTCCAAGACCCCGGGCTGGACCGGCGGGCAGGCCAGCGTAGATACGCACGGTGCCGTGTGGGGCGACGTCAATAACGACGGGCAGGAAGATCTCATCGAATCCGTATCCAGCAGCGCTGATCACCTGTGGATCAACAACGGCGGGAAGCTGACGCTGTCCACGATCGCATACGGGGTGGACAAGATACCTACCCGGTCCAAGCGCCAAATTCTGTTCTTCGATTACAACGGCGATGGCCTTCTGGACCTGGCCTCGGTTGGTTTGCACAGCTCGAGCTTCTCTCCGCAGCTGAACAACGGCACCTTCGGCACGGGCAACGGCCTAACTGCGCCAATGGCCTGCGGTTCCGACGGCGAGTGGGGACACGTGTCGGACATCAATCCCAGTCCGGGGTTTGAAGTGATCTGCGCGCCGCGCATTGCCAGCTACCCGAAGGTCAACACGTTCGCGGGCGGTGTGGTCACCGATGTGACTTCCCAATACGCGCAGTACAGTCCGATCAATGACGCGGCCACATTGGACTATGACGGCGATCTGCAACCCGATCTGTTCCTGGTGCGCGGTGCGGAGCGGCCCTCCGATGCGTATCAGTACTCGCCCCAGGGTATCGAGATGCAGATCATCACTGCGGCGAACAAGAGCAAGTCCGTGACCTTCCAGACCACGGGTGTGCTGACCGTTACGGTGAGCACGCGCTCGGGCAGACTCTCTAATGACCCCCAGTTCGAGGGTGACCCGGCCTATATTTACCTCGGCAGCGGCGGCCAGCACCCCAGCAGCCTGATTTTCCAGCTCGACCCCGCCAATCCCAAAAACGCGGGCATCAAGACCAGCTCTGATGGGATCAATATCGGTTACACGCCAGCAACTAACACCTGGAAGATCTCTCAGGCCAACAGCTTTTACAATTACAGCTACGTGCAGGTGACCTCGACGCAGCCCATCAGCGGCCTGACGTTCTTCGGCGCGAGTGCTTCGGACCTCGGCTATGCGCCGATACTGCTCCACAACACCGGCAGCGGGTTCGCGCAGGTGTTGAATGTGGGCTTTAGTGCGGGGATGCGTTGCCAGAGCGCTGTCAGCGGTGATTTCGACAACGACATGCACGAGGACATATTTCTCGCCTGCACCGGCGGTTCCCACAATCTTGCCAACCGCCTGTTCCGGAACAATGGCGACGGCACGTTTACGGAGATTGCCAATGCCGGTGGCGCCGCCGGCCTGATTGGTGGCGCTGTGGGCGAGCATGCGGGTACCAGCGAGACCGTGGTGACGGCTGACTACGACCTCGATGGGTTCCTGGATCTGTTCGTGACCAACGGCGACAACATGCGCCCGCTCAACCTCGGCGGCCCGAAGCAGCTGTTCCACAATCTCGGCAACAGCAACTCATGGGTCGAGTTCGACCTGGTCGGCACGACCTCCAATCGCGATGGCATTGGCTCCAAAGTGTATGTGACCACGGGCGGCGTGCAGCAGTATCGCGAGCAGAATGGCGGCTACCATCGCTGGTCGCAGAACTTCATGCGCGTGCATTTTGGCCTGGCTTCAAACACCACGGTCGATACCACCACCGTAGTGTGGCCCGACAGTACTTCGACGACGTACACAGGCTTGGCGGCTGATCACCTCTACCAGCTCAAGCAAGATGGGACCTACACGCAGATCAAGTAGTCACACCAGAGGGTTCAGAGGCCGTCCGACCTAGAGGGGAGCTAGGCGGTTGGGGCAAGCAGGGTGTGGAAGGTGTTTCTGTCTGGATCCGATTGCTATGCCTTGCGTTGTGCGTACTGCATCAGGGAGAGGCAGATATTTCGAGCCAGCGCGCGCTCGATGCGCTCGATAGATTCCATTTTTCGAAGCCACGTGCTGGCGCTAAGATTCATTGCAACATAGTTCAAATGCGCCCGAATACGCCGCTTACATTGCAACTTCAGGTAGATAAATTCTGCTTTGACGTGTGCGACGCCGTTGAGAAGTGGCTACAGAACGTAGCCAATAATCACGTAATACAAGATCGGATGGATCTCATGATGGCCATATGGGAACTATAGTGGGCGCTAACTGCGCGTTTCAGCGGCCCGCGAAGTGCTTCAATGGTGCCCGCGGCGCTCATGCGGAGCGTTAGGCGACGGAGCGGGGGTCGTGTTTATGCTCTTAATTTCGGTGTCACTCATCCCCCTCACGCTCACAAATCCCGTCGGGTGGCTTGTGGTAGCAGCGGTTTTCGGACTGTGCCTGCTCGCACACAAATACAAGAGTCGGAAAACCGGAACCGACGCGGGCGTATCGACGACGACTATTCGTTTTGCCCTCGAGTCAGTCATTCTCGCAGTTGTGCCGCTAGCCATCTTAGTTCTTGGGTTGATCTATTGGCGACACTGGGAATCGGCACCGAGACATTCGAATGAACATTTCTTGCTTGAGGTAATTACGGCACTTTGTGTGCTTCAAGTCGTCCCTCTTGCCTGGTTCGTGTGGAGGCATTGCGTGCGTGCTCTCACTACCGCCGCTGTTGCAACGATTGCGGCTCTTTGGGCGCTCAGTTCGCTTTTCGCCAGCTCAATGGCGATTACAGGCGACTGGCTATGAGCTCGTCGCCTGACAATGCGTTTGAGCGGCCGCCTCTCGACACGCGGCTCCGACCTTCGGCCTGCCGCGGCCGCTCAACTTAGGCGTTACGCTTCGTGCTGCGACGTTCAATTGAACCTAAGCTCCCCCTCCGGCAAGCGTTACGCAAATATTGGCCGCTCCTAGTGGGGTTGCCTGTCTTTCATTTCCTCCTGGTATTCGTGCCAGCCATCACCACACACCACCTTCTACTCGGCGCCTTGTTCTTTGCTACATTCTTTCCCGCCATGTGGGCATGGCCTTATGGCAACGCCCCTTTCAGCTTTACGGTAGTGAGTGGGGTGTACTGGCTGTTTGGCCTATTCATCCCGGTTGCCCTTAAGGTAATCATCTTCACAGCGATGGGCTGGCAACTGTGACTTACACTGCGCAAAAGTACCGAACATGAAGCCTTACTTTGCGTTTGAGCGGCCGTGTTGCGTCACGCGGCCCCGGCCTTCGGCCTGCCGCGGCCGCTCAACTTAGGCGTTAGACGTCGCTCGCGCTTACCCATACTCGTGTACTTAACCCCTGAACATGAGAAGGCCGCTATCATGCGTAAGACTGCAGTCCTATTGCTATCGGTGTCAGCCTTTGCAAGTGCGGCAGATGCCGCACAGAAGTGGCCATCTATTGGAACCTTTGCCATGCCAGGCGGAGGCACTGCCACTGTGTTTGTGGACGGTGGTAATGGCCTGACGCGACATGGGGACTTTTGGACAGCCCGACAAAAGACTCTGTTTTCCTCTCCACAAAGGACAAGTACAGGGGCGTCGTTTCGATCTGAGCTGGACGTATACGCCTATGACTGCACCGTAAGTCGAACTGCACTGGTCAGCTATAGGCGGTACGACGGCGAGAATCTCGCTGGAACAGTGGTAGAAAAACTTGAGCATTCATCCCCGAGCGAATACGAGTGGACCACTCCGACCACCGGGAGTGTTCTGGAGAGGTCGAGACAAATTGTTTGCAGCCTCGCCGCTTTACGTAGCGGTGGCGACTAACTACCGCATCGAGCGCCGCATGAACCATAAACTGCCAAGCTCAAGCGTGAGTGCCCGCGGGTTCATGCGGAGCGTTAGCCAACGAACGGCTGGGTTGTAGGCCATGTCGTGCCAGCGCGCCCTGTTGATATGCCTCGCATGGATCGCACCCGAGTGCGCATGGGCTGAATCGATTCCGCAGGATGTCGGTATCGCGCTCGCCGCGCCGCTGGCGGCCGATCGCGAGGCGGCGCTGGACCGACTCATCGAGACACACGAGGGCCGAAGCGAACTGCTCCCGACGCTCGCGACGCTCCTTGGCGACGCCGATCTCGCCATTGCGGGGAAGGCGGCGCTGGTCTTAGGGCAGATGGGCACCGCCGCCTTTCCCGCAATCTACGAGGCGCTGGCTTCGACTTCCGCGCAGCAACGCTGGGGCGCGACCGTCGCGCTTTACAGGTCGAGCGCGGATATTGAGCCATTCGTGACTCTTCTGACGCGGCAACTATCTGAGCCGGACGCGTTGCTTGTGCGTGCGAGTCTCGGCGCGCTGGCGCGGCTGCAGTCCCGGGCCGCGGCTGCCGTGCCAATGTTGCAAGCGCTGCTTAAGCACAAGGACGCCGACCTGCGCTGGGGCGCCCTCGAGACCCTCGCCGCCATCGGTCCCGCCGCCCACCACGCAATATCGGACATCGAGCCGTTCCTGCGCGACCAATCCGCGCCGCTGCGGCTGGCCGCGGCGGACGCGCTACGGAGGATTCAGCCGCCGGTCCCGTTGGCTGAAGCGGCGCTGGCAGCGCATATCGCATGGCTGAAGGAGAACGTGCCGAGGCTGATGCGCGAGACACACGTGCCGGGCGTCTCGATCGCGATCGTGCAGCGTGGCGCAGTTGCTTGGGCGGAAGGATTTGGCGTGAGTGACGTGCGCATCGGCAGGAAGGTTACGACGCAGACTGCGTTCGAGGCTTGTTCCATGTCCAAGCCGGTGCTGGCGCTGCTCGCCATGCAACTCGTGCAGGAAGGGCGTCTCGATCTGGACCGGCCTCTGGTCGCATACCTCGGTCAGGACTATTTGCCCGACCAGCCGGAGCACCGGCTAATTACGGCGCGCATGGCGCTGACCCATCGAACCGGCCTGGCGAACTGGCGACTGGGTTACGACGACATGGGCGGGCCGCTGGCGCTGGAGTATCCGCCCGGCTCGGAATACACCTATTCGGGGGAGGGCATCGTATTCCTCCAGCGTGCCATCGAGGCGATCGCAGGTGAACCGCTAGACAGCCTCGCCGGCCAGCGTCTGTTCGCGCCGCTCGGCCTCTTTCGCACGAGTTTCGTGTGGACCGAGGCGATCGAGCGCGACCTCGCGAGCGGCCATCGCGACGACGGCAGCTACAAGGAACACACGCACTACCGCAAACCCAATGCGGCGTATTCCCTGTACACGACGCCGACGGAGTACGCCCGGTTGATGCTCACCGTGGAGAGCCCGGAGTTGCTGGGTGATCGAGCACTCACGCGCGCGAGCATTGACCAGCTGCTGCAGCGGCAGCTACGAGTCGATGACGGCGATGCGATCGCTCGCCCTGGCCGCGCGCGATCGGTCGCGACCTACCGGGCGTTGGGCTGGAGCCTGGATGTCACTCCGGAGGGCGACATCGTTGAACATTCAGGCTCAAACAGCTCGGGCTTCAGGTCTTTCGGTCAGTTCAATCCAGCCAAGGGCTCAGGCCTGGTGATATTCACAAACGGCGAGGGCGGTTACAGCCTGCGCGCAGGCGTCATCGCAGCCATTGGCGATCTCTAGCGAAGCTCTGCACAAGCCAGTCCTGTGAACGGGGACCCGAGCGGGGACTAATTTGGAGCTGGCGCTAAAGTACGCCAGCTTCTTTTTAAATAATACTTTAAGAACAACGTGTTGTGGTGGGCCCGGTAGGATTCGAACCTACAACCAAGGGATTATGAGTCCCCTGCACTAACCGTTGTGCTACAGGCCCGTCGCTGCACTTAAGGGTGCCGAAGTCTAGCAGGGCAGCGCTGTTTGCGGTCAGGCGCTTGCCAGGAAGGCATCACAGCTGGCGCGTGCAGGCTCGGCCTGCGGAATCTTGACGCAAATGTGCTGCATGCGTTCGCGCAGCCCGACGATCACGGCGTGGTGCGCGTTGCCAGTGTCGGCATTCCATTTGCGCAGCGACTTGTCAAGGCGCGCAAGCCGCATGCGCGCACGGCGGTAAATTCGGTCGGGGCCGTCCAGCTCGCCGAGCACCTGGCCCGTGACATTCTGGATCTTGTCGGCGTCATTCGGATCGAGTCGCAGCAGGCTGGCCGCGTAGAACGTCCCCCACTGAAACCGGGTGGCCGGCCCGCGCGCCTCCGCGTACCCCTCGGAAAACCACTTCAGGGCCTCGTCCTTGCGGCCCAGGGCTTCGGCAAGGTCACCAAGATCGGCCTTGTAATAATAAGGAGTCGCCGTCTTAGTCAACTCGCCCTGCACCACCAGGTAGGCCTTCTCGTTCTGGCCGAGCACCTCATAGATGGGCAACACGGCGTTGATGATGCCGGAGCGCACGTACGGTATCTGGTTCCCAGCGAGCGCCGACGCCACCCGCGCGCTGGCAGCGCGCGCCACTCCGGCAGGCACGGCTCCCTTGATCACCTTGATCGCCGTCAGCTTCGAGCCGACCGCACCGAGCTGATCAGCCTCGGCAAAATCAGGATCGGACGCGGCAGCGTCCATGACCTTGGTGAAATGGGCGAGCCAAGGACCAGCCAGCGCGCCGGTGCCCCGTACAGCGCGAAAGAAATTCGCATCCAGCGATTGCAGGGCGTCGGTGACTTGCAGGGCTGTACCTTCGGTTGCCAGAACCTCACCGACCGCCGCCACGTGTGCACGCAGCGCGTCGCTCGGCGCATGGCCCGCCTTAAGAGCGTCGGCCTCGGCCTGAGTCGCGTAGCCGGCAGCGAAGATCCGTAGCCGCGCGCGCTCGATGCGCGCATCGGCCGGACAATGCTCGGCGGCGGCGTCGAGCTGCTTCGCCAAATTCGTGCTTCCGGCGGCGTCACCGCCCAGATCAGGCTCCCAACCGTTCAGGGCCAGGCGGCGGCACTGTTCGAGATCAAGCGCGGCAGCGCTCGAGGCTGTGGCCAGCAAAGCCTCGACCGGTTGCACGTCGGCCAGCGCCGTATCCAGCACGCCGGCGTATTGCGATAAATCCATTCCGCCGGCAATGCGCATGAGTTCGTGGCGCTCGGCGTCAAGCACCACGACCGTCGGGTAACCGGAGACGTTGAAGGTGTCCCCCCACTTTTGCGCGCCCGCGTCGTCACCGTCGAGATAGACCGGCACGAACAGGCGGCTCTTGGCGATAAAATCCGGGCGCGAAAACACGGTGGATTTCAGCTGCTGGCACGGCGGGCACCAGCTGGCGCCCCAATACAGCAGGATCGGTTTGTGCGCGCTCTTGGCCGCCGCAAAGGCGGAACTCACCTCGCCCCCAAACCAGTCGATGCCCGGAGCATCGGCGTGTCGATGTACCGAGGTGACCGGAGCAGGTTTTGGCGTTGGGGCTTTGGCACAGCACGCCAGCAATGTGATCGCGACCAGCGCCAGCAGTTTGGCGCCGGATTTTTGCAGATTCTTCATGGCTCTAAGATAGCGCCTGGGCCAGACTCTGCCAATGATCGGCGGCGCATATGGTGATGCGCCCGAGCACCCGCCCCAGGATGCTAGCGGCGTCGTGCGCCCCGCGAAGGCGCTGCCTCGAGCGGATTCTCCGGCCAATAGTGCTTCGGATAGCGGCCGCGCATTTCCTTGCGTACTTCGAGGTAGCCCGACTTCCAGAAACCCGCCAGATCGCGCGTAATCTGCACGGGCCGCCGGGCCGGTGAGAGCAACTTGAAGGTAACCGGCACCGTGCCGCCGCCAACGCGCGGCGTGGAGGCCACTCCGAAGACCTCCTGCAGGCGTACGGCGATGGACGGACCGCCCTCCTCCGCGTAATCGACGCGAATTCGCGAACCCGAAGGCACGACCAGTTCGCGCGGCGCGAGCTCATCGAGCAAGCGGCGTTGCGCGCCGCTCAGGCGCGCGAGCAAGGCCTCGGCGAGTGGCACGCGCGCCAGATGGTCGCGTCGTGTCATGCCCTCGATCCACGGCGGCAACCATTGATCCAAGGTGTCGAGCAGAGTGACGTCATCGCTCGCCGGCCACGGACCGCCGGGAGCGCGCTCCAGGCGCCGCACGAATTCCGCTCGCGCCTGCAGATTGCGCAACTCCGCATCCCACGGCAGCACGGCAATGCCAAGCTGCCTGACGCCGCTCAGCATGGCGTCGATGGCAAGTTCCGGCGGCACGGCCTGCAGCGGACGTGTTTCGATGATGAGCGCGCCGTAGCGCCGCGTGCGCAGTGCCTGAACGGCAGCGGTGCGCTCGTCCCACTCCACCTGCTCATCGGTCGTGACCTGCGCGCCAAAGACTTCTTCAAGCTCGCTAAGCTGGAGCGGCACCGCAAGATCGATGCGCGCCTCGCGCTCGCGATCGTCAAGCTCGACCGCCACCAGATACTCCTCGGCGCTGAGCCCGGTCACGCCGACAAACGCCGCGCCGCGCCCGTTGGCCAGCAGATACCGCCCGCTCGCCGCGGCGCGCCGCTTGGCAATCCGATCCGGAAAGGCCAGCGCCAACAGCAAGCCGGCAGATGCGTCGGTCGACGCGGCCAGGCGTCGCGCGGCGTCCGGGCGCTGCGAGGCGAGGCGCTGGAATTGCGCCGCATTGCGGGCCACCCGCTGCAGTGCGCCGCGTTCGGCAGACTGCGCCCCCGGCTCACGACGCAGTATCTCAAGCCGTGTGCGCAGGTCCGGATCGCGTGGCAGGCCGGGGCGGCGCATCAGATCGCGCTCGGACAGCAAGGCCGCCAATTCCGCCGCCAAGGGCACGGCGCCGCGCGCGCGCGCCGCGAGCAACATATGGGCCAGCCGCGGATGCAAGGGGAAACCAGCCATCTCACGTCCCAGCGGCGTGATCGCGCCCGCGGCGTCGAGGGCTTCCAGTCGCTGCAGCAACTCACGCGCCTGCGCCAGCATCGGCCCGGGAGGCGGGTCGAGCCAGCGCAGTCTCGACGGGTCCGCACTGCCCCACTGCGCCAGTTCGAGCGCCAGCGGGGCGAGATCGGTTTCGGTGATTTCCGCGGCCGAAAACGCCGCCAGGCTGGCCTGCGATCCTTCGCTCCACAATCGGTAGCACGTGCCCGGCGCCGTGCGGCCGGCGCGCCCGGCGCGCTGCTCGGCCGCCGCCCGCGATATGCGCGTGACTTCCAGCCGGCTCATCCCGCTGACGGGGTCAAATCGCGAGCGGCGCGCCAGGCCCGAGTCGACCACCGCGGTGACGCCCGGGATGGTCACGCTGGTCTCGGCAATGTTGGTGGCGAGCACGACGCGGCGCACGCCCGTAGGGCTCTCGGCCAGCGCCGCGTCCTGTTCCTCGGCGCTGAGCTCGCCATAGAGAGGCAACACCCGTAAGCGAGAGCCGGCCAGATCGGCGAGTTGCGACTGCACCCGCCGGATCTCGCCCGCACCGGGCAGAAATACCAGCAGGTCGCCCGCGGTCTCATCAACGGCCTGCCGCACGGTCCTCGCCACCAGGCGTTCCGGGGCTTCCGCACCCCCGGGCAAGAGCGGAGCCGCACGGCCCACGTAGCGGATCGTGACCTCAAACTGCCTGCCGGGCACCTCGATGACCGGTGCATCGCCCAGCAGCGAGGCGATGCGGGCGCCATCGAGCGTCGCCGACATCGCCAGCAGCCGGTAGTCAGCATCCAGCGCCGCGCGCGCATCGAGGCACAACGCCAGTCCCAGATCGGCCTGGAGGCTGCGTTCGTGAAACTCATCAAAGATGACGCAACCCACGCCGGCCAGTTCCGGGTCGGCCTGCAGCATGCGGGTGAGCACGCCTTCGGTGATGACCTCGATGCGCGTGGCACGCGACACACAGGTATCAAGCCGCATGCGGTAGCCGACTGTGCCGCCGACCGGCTCACCGCGCAGCCAGGCCATGCGTCGGGCGATCGCGCGCGCCGCCACCCGGCGCGGCTCGAGCAGCAGGATCTTGCGATCGCGAAGCCACGGCTCTTCAAGCAGCGCAAGTGGCACCAGCGTGCTTTTGCCGGCGCCGGGAGGTGCGCGCAATACCGCATCGCGATGCGTCGCGAAGGCCTCGTGCACGGCGCGCGCCAGCGCCGGATCCGACGCCGGACCGATGCCGTTCACGCGACCGGTGTTTCGCGCGTGCGCAGCATTGCCGCCGCCGCCACGCACCAACCGACGATCAGGCAAAGCCCGCCCACGGGCGTGAGCACCCCGAAGCCGCGCGGGGCCCCGCACAGCAGCGCGTACAAGCTGCCCGAAAAGAGCAGCACGCCGGCGAGCAGCAGATTGGCGGCGATGCCAAGAACACGATCGGGCCGCCGCTGCAGAACCACGCCCAGGCACAGCAGGCCCAGCGCGTGGAGAAATTGATAGAGCACGGCGGTCTGCAGCACGCCGTACTGATCAGGGGCAAGCACCAGCCTGAGCCGGTGCGTGCCGATCGCTCCGATGAGCGTCGCCAGTGCCATCAATGAGGCGCCTGCGGCCAGCGCCCGTGTCGCGGGATTGTGCAGGCGCCCCGCTGGATTCACGCCCGGCCCTTGCGATGTCGCGGGCCGGCGCGCGGGCGCGGTGTGTGCGGCAGGCCGGTATGCTGGGTGCGCATCGGCTGGTGGCGCGCCGGCGCGGCGCGCTGGCCTTCTCTGGCCAGTCCCGTGCCTGCCGGTTGCCAGGATGGAATCAGCTGCTGGCGGCCCGGACCGATCAGATCGGCGCGGCCCATTCGGCGCAGGGCCTCGCGCAGCAACGGCCAGTTGTTGGCGTCGTGATAGCGAAGAAACGCCTTGTGGAGCCGGCGCACCCTTAAGCCCCTGGGCACGGTGACCCCGGCACTGCTGCGCGTCACGCGGCGCAGCGGATTCTTGCCGGTGTGGTACATCGCGGTCGCCGTGGCCATCGGCGAGGGCAGAAAGGCCTGCACCTGATCGGCGCGAAACCCGTTGCGCTTGAGCCAGAGGGCGAGTTCGAGCATGTCCTCGTCCGTGGTCCCTGGGTGCGCGGCGATGAAATACGGAATCAGGTACTGCTCCTTGCCGGCGGCTTTCGAATACCGATCGAACAGCTCCTTGAAGCGGTCATAGGCGCCTACGCCTGGCTTCATCATCATGGCGAGCGGGCCCTCGCGCACGTGCTCTGGGGCGATCTTGAGATAGCCGCCGACGTGGTGCTGGGCCAGTTCGCGGACGTACTCGGGCGATTCGATGGCGAGGTCGTAACGCACCCCCGAGGCGATCAGTACCTTCTTGATGCCCGGCAACTCGCGCGCGCGCCGATACAGGCCAATCAGCGCGCTGTGATCGGTGTTGAGATTCGGGCAAATGCCCGGAAATACGCAGGACGGCCGGCGGCAGGCGCTCTCAATCTCCGGACTCTTGCAGGCGATTCGATACATGTTGGCCGTCGGACCGCCCAGATCCGAGATCACGCCGGTAAATCCCGGGACCTCGTCGCGAATCCGCTCGATCTCGCGGATCACCGAGTCCTCGGAGCGGTTCTGGATGATCCGGCCCTCGTGCTCGGTGATCGAGCAGAAGGTGCACCCGCCAAAGCATCCGCGCTGGATCGCCACGGAAAAGCGAATCATCTTGTACGCCGGAATCACCGCCGCGCCATAAGCAGGATGCGGCCGGCGCTGATAGGGAAGCTCGTAGATCCAGTCCATCTCGGCCATTCCTAAGGGAATCGGCGGCGGGTTGAGCCACACGTCCTGACCGCCGTGCCGCTGCACCAGCGCCCGCGCATTACCGGGGTTCGATTCCAGGTGCAGGATGCGCGAGGCGTGCGCGTACAGCACCGGATCGCTGAGCACCTGCTCGTAGGCGGGCAGGCGGATGACGCTGTGGTCGCGATCCGCATTGCGCACCCGCCGCACGAAGCGCACCACGTTCACCCCCGGCTCAGGATTCGCGGTCGGAGTCGGCGGCGCGCCGCCTGCCGCAGGCGTCAACGCATAGGGGTCGACCGGGGGGTTGATGGGGCCGGGCGTGTCGAGATGCGTCGAGTCGATTTCAATCCATCCCTCGGGCCGTTCGCGGCGCACGAAGGCCGTGCCGCGGATATCGGTGAGAGATTCGATCCGCTCGCCGGCATCCAGGCGGCGCGCGATTTCCAGAATCTGGCGTTCGGCGTTGCCGAACACCAGGAGGTCCGCCTTGGCATCAAGCAGGATGGAACGGCGGACTTTCTCGGACCAGTAATCATAGTGCGCGATGCGGCGCAGCGAGGCTTCGATGCTGCCGATGACGACCGGCACGTCCTTATAGGCCTCGCGCGCTCGCTGGGCGTAGACAATCACCGAGCGGTCGGGCCGCTGTCCGCCCTTGCCCCCCGGGGTATAAGCATCGTCGCTCCGCACCCGCCGGTCGGAAGTGTAGCGATTGACCATCGAGTCCATGTTGCCGGCGGTCACACCGAAGAACAGCCGCGGGCGCCCCAGCGCACGAAACGCCTCCGCACTGTGCCAGTCGGGCTGCGCGATGATCCCGACCTTGAGTCCCTGGGCTTCGAGCACCCGGCCAATCAACGCCATGCCGAAGCTCGGATGATCAACGTAGGCGTCCCCGGTCACGATGATGACGTCGCACTGCTCCCAGCCGAGCGTGTCCATCTCGGCGCGCGACATGGGCAGAAAGGGCGCCACCGCAGCGCGCTTGGCGCCGGGCGCGGGGAGCCAGGATTGCAGTTGCGGTGCCGGCAGCATGCAGGGATTATAGGCGCGGCGGCGAATCGGCAGGAGGCGTGGGGATGAAAATAACCGGGGGTTGTCTGTGCGGGGCGGTGCGCTTCGAAACCACGGATCCACCGCTGATTACGCGGGTTTGCTGGTGCCGCCTGTGCCAGTACCTGGGTGCCGGGAGCGGTACGGTCAATGCCTGCTTCAAGACCGAGGGCTTCACCGTCCGCGGCCTCACCCATGACTATTCGAATACCGCCGACAGCGGCAATATCATGCACCGACAGTTTTGCCCAGTCTGCGGTACGCCCATGTTCAGCCGCGCGGAAGCAAGGCCCCATCTCACATTCGTGCGCGCCGGCACGCTCGATGATCCGGAGCTCGCCCGACCGGCCATGACCATCTGGACGGCGCAGGCCCCGAGCTGGGCTTGCATCGGCGCGGACATCCCGCGCGTGGAGCGCCAGCCGCCACCGCCGGTGAGCAGCCCATGATCGCCCGATGGGTGTGCAGCCTGACGCTGGCCGCGGGATTTTCACTCGCCACGCAGGCGGCGATCTCTCCGTTCGAATCTGCGGTCGATGCCGCCGCGGCCGAAGTGTTGCTCTCGACCGGCGTGCCGAGCGCATCGGTTGCGATAATCAGAGACGACCACGTGGTGCTGGTCAGGGCCTACGGTCATGCGCATCTTGACCCGGACGTGGCCGCCAGTCCGGCGATGCGCTATGCGATCGGATCGGTCTCCAAGGAGTTCCTGGCGGCGACCATCATGCTGCTCGCCGAGCAGGGCAAAATGTCGCTCGATGATCCGGTCGCAAAATATTTCCCCAACCTCACCGATGCCGCTCGGGTACGTATCCGCGACCTGTTGACGCACACCTCCGGATATCGCGACTTCTGGCCGCAGGATTACGTGCCGGTCACCATGTTGCAGCCCATCACGACGGATAAGCTGATCCGGGACTGGGCCACGCTGCCGCTGGATTTCGCGCCCGGCACCGAGTACCAGTACAGCAACACGGGCTATGTCATTGCCGGCGCCATTGTCGAAAAGGTCGCCGGGCAGCCCGTCATGGACGTGATGCGCAAGCGCATTTTCGAGCCGCTGCAGATGCACAGCGTCCTGGACGTCAATCTCGGCCACCTCGAGCCTGAGGATGCCACAGGCTACCTGCGCTACACGCTGGGGCCGCCGCGCCGGGCGCCCAAGGAAGGCGCGGGCTGGCTGTTTGCCGCCGGCGGCCTGGCGATGACGGCCGAAGACCTGGCCCGCTGGGATCTCGCCCTGCTCGATGGCACGCTGCTTGCGCCCGCCTCGTTCCGGGCCATGTCGGCCACCCGACTGCTGACCAATGGCACCAGCGCCGATTACGGCCTCGGCCTTGATGTGTACATGGCCTCCGGGCGCCGGGTGCTCGAGCACAGCGGCGAAGTGTCCGGCTTTGTCTCCCAGAACACGCTGTATCCGGATCAAAAGGCCGCGGTCATCGTGCTGACGAACCAGGATGCCAGCTCAGCGGCGCAACAGCTGAGCGAACGCATCCGGGACCTGCTGTTCCTGGCCGATTCGCCGCAAAGTACCCGGCAACTGGAGCGCGCGCGCAAAATTTTCACCGACCTGCAGCACGGCACCCTCGAGCGATCGCTGCTTACCGACAACGGCAATGCCTATTTCAACGCACAGGCGCTGCTCGATGCCAAGGCGAGCCTGGCCCCGCTCGGTGCGCCAACGAGCTTCCAGGAGACTCTCGAGCATGACCGGGGCGGAATGAAGATGCGCCGTTTCGAGATCAAATTCGCCAAGCGCACGCTGATCCTGGTAGCGCGCGAACTGCCCGACGGGCGCTTCGAGCAGTATCAGCTGCGGCCCGAGTAATCAGCCGCCGCGAGCCTCCGCCGGCAAGCGCTCAACGATGGCTTCGGCCAGCAGCGCAGGCGCGTTCCTCGAGTAGCCCAGATACAGCGAGGGCTCGGCAAGCTCAAGCTCCAGCACGCACGGCACCCCGTGCTCATCGTTAAGAAGATCGATCCGGGCGTAGAGCAGATCCTTGAAGGGAAGCGCAGCGAGCACCCGTGCCCCGAGTTCCAGTTGCTCGGCTGTGGGGGGGCGCGCGCCGATCTGTTCGGGCGCGAACAGTTCCTGGCTGGGTGCCTGCCCGGGACTCAACACGGCCGCCTTGACGATGGCATGGCTGAAGGCGCCGCTGATATAGATGAGTGCGGCCTCGCCTTGCTCATCGACACGCTCAAGATAGGGCTGTAACAGCGCACTGCGACCCGCGCAGAGCAGGCGCGAAATATGCGCGCGCACCTTGGCGACGGCGGCGCGCGGGTAGCGCTGCGCATCGCGCGCGCCCGAGCCGACCGCGGGCTTGATAATAAGCTCGGCGGCCCCATGTTCCTGCAGGAACCTGTCAAGTACCTTGCCGGCCTCCTCGCCGGGCTCGGCGAAGATCGTGGGCACGGTAGGCACGTCCGCGTGCTGCAACTCGGCCAGGTAGTGCTTGTCCAGATTCCAGCGAATCACGTTGGGTGGATTGAACACGCGCGTTGCGAGTGCGGCGCGATCCAGCCAGTTCAGGAATTCAGGCAGGCGCAGCGAATAATCCCAGGTGGAACGGATCACTAGCAGTGCAAATCGCGACCAGTCCACTTGTGCGTCATCCCAATCCACAACCGCGGCGCTTAAGCCGTGCGCGCCGAGGGCCGCCTGGAGCAGCGGCAGGTCCGCATCCTGCGCGCGCGCGGCGTGCGCCGTGATCAGCGCGATGGGTCGCAAGTCAGCACCGGATCGAGCCATGGATGAGTCCTACAGCGAGGCGCCATTCTACGAAACTGTCGGTAAAATAAGCCGATGAATGCGCGCGCCGCAGAGGCCATCGTTGTCCGTGGCGCCTGCCAGAACAATCTGAAGAATCTCGATATCGAACTGCCGCACGGCGAGCTGATCGTGGTGACCGGCGTGTCGGGCTCGGGCAAGAGTTCGCTGGTTTTCGACACGCTCTACGCCGAGGGTCAACGGCGCTACGTCGAGACCTTCTCGCCCTACGCGCGCCAGTTTCTGGATCGCTGCGACAAGCCGCGGGTTGCCAGCATCGAGGGCATTCCACCGGCGATCGCCATCGACCAGGTCAATCCGGTGCGGACCTCGCGCTCAACGGTTGGCACGATGACCGAGATCAACGATCATCTCAAGCTCCTGTTTGCGCGCGCCGCCACCCTGCATTGCCGGCGTTGCCAGCGGCCAGTGCGGCGCGACAGCGCCGCGAGCGTCGCTGCCGACCTGAAGGTGCGCGCGGCGGCCACGGGCGCGTCGCGATTGCTGGTGTGCTTCCCCGTCAAGGTACCCGCGCGCATGGCGGTGGCCGAGATTCGCGCCGAGCTCGAACGCCAGGGTTATTCGCGGCTGCACCGCGAAACCGCCCAGGAGCTGGAAGTCATCCAGGACCGGCTGCGGGTGGGCGATGATCAGGCGGCGCGCCTCAACGAGGCGCTGGAAGCGGCATTGCGCGCCGGCCACGGGCGCCTGATCGTGCACGCGCTCGATGCGTCCGAGCGCGAGTGCGGCAGCTGGCGCTACTCGAGTGACCTGCATTGCGCCGAGTGCGATCTGCACTACCAGGATGCGCTGCCCTCGCTGTTTTCCTTCAATTCACCCATCGGGGCCTGCGAAAAATGTCGCGGCTTCGGGCGCGTCATCGGCATTGACTATGCGCTGGTGATTCCTGATCCGGGCAAGACCTTGGGCGAGGGGGCGATCCGCCCGTGGCAGACCCCCTCGTTCAAGGAATGCCAGGACGACCTGGTGCGCCACGCCAGGCGCCGCGGCGTGGCGCTCGATGTCCCGTGGCGGGAGCTCCCGGAGGCCGACCGCGAGTGGGTCATGGCGGGGGAAGGTCCCTGGACCCGCAAGACCTGGTACGGATTGCGCCGCTTTTTCGCCTGGCTGGAGACCAAGGCGTACAAGATGCACATCCGTGTGCTGCTCTCGAAATACCGCAGCTACACGCTGTGCCCCAGCTGCCAGGGCGCGCGGCTCAAGCCCGACGCCCTGCTCTGGCGCCTCGGCTCGGGAGGCGCTGCGGCCGGCGCCACGGTGCACGATCTGGCCGGCATGCCGGTCACCGACTGCCGCGATTTCCTGCACTCGCTGCAGCGTTCGACGCCTCTGGATGAGGCCGCCGAGCTGGTGTTAAGCGAACTGTGCGTGCGCCTTAATTTTCTGTGCGACGTCGGCCTGGGCTACCTGACCCTCGATCGACAATCACGCACGCTCTCGGGCGGGGAGGTACAGCGCATCAACCTCACGACCGCGCTGGGCACCTCCCTGGTCAATACGCTTTTTGTACTCGACGAGCCATCGATCGGGCTGCATGCGCGCGACATGGGCCGAGTCATCGCGGTGATGGAACGCATCCGCGACGCCGGCAACTCGCTGCTCGTGGTGGAGCACGACCCGCAGATCATGCACGCTGCCGACCGTTTGCTCGACTTGGGGCCCGGGGCGGGCGAACACGGCGGTGAGATCGTGAGTTACGGCACCCCGGCGCAGGTCGCCGCCGATCCTGCCTCCCTCACGGGTGCCTGGTTGGCGGGGCGCAAGCGCCTGCCGAGCAAGCGGGTCTCGGATCAGGTGAGCGACGTGGCGGCCGGGCGCTACGCGGCGGACGCCGCGCTCGAGCTGGTCGGGGTGAGCGCCCACAACCTGAAGAACATCGACGTCCGCATTCCACTGCACCGGCTGGTGTGCCTGACCGGCGTTTCGGGCTCGGGAAAATCGACGCTCGTCGAGCAGGTGCTGTACCCGGCGCTGCAGCACGCCAAGGGCAAGGCGGGCGAATCGGCGCTGGCGCATCGCGAGCTGCGCGGCGCCGAACTGATCGAGGCCGCGGTGCTCATCGATCAAAAACCCATCGGCCGCACGACCCGCTCCAATCCGGTGAGCTACGTGGGCGCCTTTGACGAGATTCGCGCGCTGTTCGCGGCCACTCCCGACGCCAAGCTGCGCCGCTACACCGCGGGCACCTTCAGTTTTAACAGCGGCACCGGCCGCTGCCCGGTGTGCAGCGGCAATGGCTTCGAACATGTCGAGATGCAGTTTCTCGCCGACGTGTACCTGCGCTGCGGCGAATGCGGAGGAAGCCGCTACCGCGCCGAAACGCTCAAGGTGCGTCTCGAAGGCGCCGGCGGCCAGCGCGCCGACATTGCCGCGGTGCTCAACCTGACCGTGACCGAGGCGCTCGCGTTCTTCGCGCACTCCCCGCGCGTGCTCGCACGCCTGCAACCGCTCGCCGACGTCGGCCTCGACTACCTGCGCCTGGGCCAGCCGGTGCCGACGCTTTCCGGTGGCGAAGCCCAGCGCCTCAAGCTCGCCGGCTATCTGGCCGACACCGCGTCGGCGCCCCGCCCCCGGGCGCGCACCGCGGCGCGTGCGCCCGCGAACGGCATCGGCAAGCTGCTGCTGTTCGACGAGCCCACCACCGGCCTGCATTTTGAGGACGTCGCGCGGCTCCTGCGCGCCTTCGGCTTGCTGCTCCAGGCCGGTCATTCCCTGCTGGTGATCGAGCACAACCTGGAGGTGATCAGCTCCGCCGACTGGATCATCGACTTGGGTCCCGAAGGCGGCGCCGAGGGCGGGCAGATCGTCGGCTGCGGCCCGCCGGAACTGATCGCGACCATGCTCGAGTCCCACACCGGGACGGCGATGCGCGCTCAACGTGAGTACAGGTTTGCGCCGCCCGCGTTTCCCGCGGTGCGCGATGCCATAACCGCGGTCATGGCGACGCAGCGCGTGCCGTCGATCAGCGTGCGGGGCGCACGCGAGCACAACCTGCGCGAGCTCAGCGTGGATGTGCCGCGCGAGCAATTCACCGTCATCACGGGTGTGTCGGGATCCGGAAAGTCGACCCTGGCCTTCGACATCCTGTTTCACGAGGGCCAGCGGCGCTATCTCGAATCACTCAACGCCTTCGCGCGGCAATTCGTGCAGCCGGCGGCACGCCCCGATGTCGACTCGATCAGCGGGCTGCCGCCCACGGTGGCCATCGAGCAGCGCGCCAGCCGCGGCGGACTCAAGAGCACGGTGGCGACGCTCACCGAGATCTACCATTTTCTGCGGCTCATGTACGTCAAGCTGGCGGTGCAGTATTGCCCGGACTGCGACGTTGCGATCGCGCCGCAGAGCCTCGAGCACATCGCCGTGCAGCTCGAGCGGCGCCATCGCGGACGCCGCCTGCAGTTGCTGGCGCCCCTGATCGCGCAGCGCAAGGGCATTTACACCGACCTGGCACGCTGGGCCGCGGCGCGCGGCGTCACTCAGTTGCGGGTCGACGGCGCGCTGGTTCCGACCGAACCCTTCCCGCGCCTCAAGCGCTTTGTCGAACACAGCATCGAGATGCCGGTCGCCACGCTCAAAATCGGCCGCGGCACGGGCAGCGAACTGCGCGCCGCGCTGGCCGCGACCCTCGAGGCCGGAGCGGGCGTCGCGCACGCGCTCGATGAGCGGGGTCGCGTGACGATTCACTCCAGCCGCCGCGCCTGTCCGCGCTGTGGCCGCGGCTTTGCAGAACCCGATCCCCGGCTGCTGTCCTTCAACTCGGCCCAGGGCTGGTGTCCCGAGTGCCATGGCACGGGCACGACGAATTCCGATTACACCGCCGAGCAGACCGGCGAGGAGTCGCAGTGGCTGGCGACAGATGCCGCGACCGCCAGTCCCTGCCCGGCCTGCGCAGGCGCGCGGCTCAACCCGATCGCGCGCCACCTGCGTCTCGACGGGCGCTCGATCAGCGCTCTGACGACGCTTACCGTCGATGCGCTGGGGAAATTCTGCGACCGGCTGCGCCTGGACGCGCGCGGCACGGCGATCGCGCTGGATGCGATGGCCGAGATTCGCAGCCGCCTGCAGTTTCTGGCGCGCGTGGGCCTGGGGTACCTGTCGCTCGATCGCGCCGCGCCCACCCTGTCGGGCGGCGAGGCGCAGCGCATTCGGCTGGCCGCACAGCTGGGCTCCAACCTGCAGGGCGTGTGCTACATACTCGATGAGCCGACCATCGGCCTGCATCCGCGCGACAACGCGGTACTGCTCAAGGCCTTGGACGCTCTGGCCGGAGCCCGCAACACCCTCATCGTCGTCGAGCACGACGAAGATACGATTCGCCATGCCGACCACATCATCGACCTCGGCCCGGGCGCAGGCGTTCGCGGCGGTGAGCTCATTGCCAGCGGTACGGCCGAGCAGCTGCTGCAAAACCCGCAGTCCGTCACCGGCCGGATGCTGGCCTCGCCCCTGCGCCATGCGCGCGTGCCGCGCCGAGCGGTGACGAAAAGCACCCCGGCACTGCAGCTGGAAGGCGTGACGCTCCACAACCTGCGTTCCCTTGGGGTGCGCATCCCGCTCGGACGGCTGGTGGTGATTACCGGCGTGTCGGGCTCCGGGAAATCGACCCTGGCGCGCGATGTGCTGTACGCCCACCTGCGCGCTGCGCTCCACACGGGTGCGCGGCCCGCGGCGCGCCCGCCCGGCCGGCTGCTCGGCGCGGCGCAACTGACCCGTGTGCTGGAGGTCGACCAGACGCCGATCGGGCGCACGCCGCGCTCCTGCCCGGCGACCTATGTGGGGTTCTGGGACGACATCCGTCGCATCTATGCCGGCGGCGAGGAGGCGCGCATCCGTGGCTACAGCGCCAGTCGCTTCTCCTTCAACACCGCCGGCGGTCGCTGCAGCGAGTGCGACGGGCAGGGTCAGCGCACGATCGAGATGAGCTTTCTGCCGGACGTGAAGGTGCTGTGCGAGCAGTGCGGCGGCCGGCGCTTCGATCCGGAGACGCTCGAGGCCCGCTGGCGCGGGCGGTCGGTGGCCGACGTGCTGGCGATGAACGTCGAGGACGCGGTCGATTTCTTTCAGGCCCACCCGCGCGTGCGCCGCCCGCTGGCGCTGCTGCGCGACGTGGGGCTGGGGTACCTGACGCTCGGCCAGCCCAGCCCCACGCTCTCGGGCGGCGAGGCGCAGCGCATCAAGCTGGTGACCGAGCTGGCGCGACTGCCGAGCGTGCATCCCGGCCGGCGCGTCATGCCGCACACCTTGTACGTGCTCGATGAACCGACCGTGGGCCTGCACATGGCGGACGTCGGGCGCTTGAGCAGCGTGCTGCACCGCCTGGTGGACGCCGGAAATTCCATCGTCATGGTCGAACACAACCTCGATCTGTGCGCGGAAGCCGACTGGATCATCGACATGGGTCCCGAGGCCGGAGCGCGTGGCGGGCGCGTCGTCGCCCAGGGCACCCCGGCGCAGATTGCCGCGCGGGCCGCGCGCTCGCATACTGGCGCGGCGCTGGCGCCGTTCCTGCGGGAGCGCGCCGATTAGCTCTTAAGGAGGGCCGATGGGCCATGGACTGGTGTGCTGGAAGTGCGGAGCGGATCTGGCCGCACTCACCCTGCCGCTGTCACGTCGCGATGAATGCGCGCGCTGCCGCGCTGAGCTGCACGTGTGCCGGATGTGTGTCGAGTACGACGAGCGGGTCGCCAAGCATTGCCGCGAGCCGACGGCGGAAGAAGTGAGCGACAAGCAGCACGCGAATTTCTGCGATTTCTTCCGTCCGCGTCCCAACGCCTGGGTTCCCCCGAACACCGCCGCGGTCGACAGCGCGCGCGCCGAACTCGATCGGCTGTTCGGCAAGCGCTAGAGCAGCGCCGGGCCGCTCAGCCGTTGCCGAGACGCTCGGCGAGCCGGTTGATCAGGCGGCCGAACCGCGAGGTGCTCGCTTCCGGCGACTTGCGGTCGCGCACCGCGGATTCGCTCAGCAGGTCGCGACGCTTGTTGCTCTCGATCTGCAGCTCGCCGGCGCCCAGTATTTCCAGGGTTTCCTCGAGCGACAGCGGACGGTTCGGCACCGATCGCTTGCTCGTCGGCTTGGCCCCGGGCGCGTTGCGCAGCTTGGCGCGCTTGCCCGGGGTGGCGCGCGAGGTCATGCCGAGCGCCGCGACGACTTCCGGCCTTAGGGTCGGCGGCGTATGGGTCGCGGACGGGCCGGAGACTTCCAGAGCGGGCCGGCTGCCGCTGGTGGCGGTATCGGTGGATACGTCGTTGATGAAATTCAGTTCCGGCACGTCGTTCTTCGGCGGCACCAGCGCCGGCAGCGGCTGGGCGGTCGCCGCGCCTGCGCGGCTCCGTTCACGCTCGGTCACCGGGACCACCGACACCGACGTGAATTCCGAGCGCACATACTGCGCCACCTGCTTGGCCGAGACCGCGTCGGTGAAGAACCCGAGTCGCAGGCCGTACCAGCGACGGCCATCGCGATTGCCTTCCGCGCCGTAGAGCGTGTAGGCGCTGAATATGGCGAGCTGCGGCACCTTGCTCATGTCGATGGGCTGCACGGACCACAGGAGCTGTACGGCGAACACCGCGGCCTCCGGCTGCGCGGCCACCGGCGGTGCGGTAGGTTTCGCCGCGCGCGCCGGCGCCGACTTTTCGTTCGGCGCTCGGGCGGCGGTGCGCTTCGCCGCGGGCTGCACAGGCGCCAATCGCGCGGCCGGCGCGGGACGCGCGGAGGTGAGCAATCGCAGTACCGCCGCGCCTTCGAGCGCCGCCTCGGCGGGCCGCGCCGGCGCTTCGGCCGTATCGCCGAGGGCCGCAATGGTGGCGCGCACATCGCTCAGTGAGCTGGTGGCATCGTGAGCGGCGCCATTGGGCGGCGCCGCGGTCACGGGCGCCGCGATCACGGGCGTTGCGCGCGGCAGGTCCGGTGCGAGCTCGAGCTTGAGCGGCGCCGTGCTGGCCTTGGCCGGAGGCGCCGCGGGGGTGGCCGTCGCCCGCGCAACCGGGCGTGTTTCGGCCGGTGCAGCGGGGCTGCGCGCGGCCACGACGGGCGCTGCAGGCGCACGCGGGCTCGCTGCAGCGACGGGAGCGGTGGGCTCCTCGATCGGCGCCGGTTCGGGAAGCGCCGCGCGGGCGCGCAGCTTGATGCCAGGGGCGGCACCGGCCCAGGCCGCCGGGTACACGTCGCGCACCAGGTCGAGCATTTTCTCGGCCTCTTCCTGGCTCTCGAAGTAGCCCATGTGCAAGCGAAAACGCTCGCGACCTTCTTCGAGCCGGCGCGAAACAAAAAACGTAAAGCGCTTCAGGCCCGCGTGGGTGGGCTGAACCAGTCCGACCGGCGTCGTGGAGGCGCACAGATTGACGACAAAGCGAGGCGGACTGACGGCTCTGGGCGATAAGCTCGTACCGGCCGTGGATACAAGTTTGTCAATCGTGCTGGTGGCCTGCTGCATGCGCTCATCCCCGTTGGGCCGCGAAAAAAACTTCGCTAGCAACCGATCATGGTCGGGGATGGCACCTCAGTTGATGAGAAAACTGCCTGTCCGTTAGGCTTGTTCTTCACACTTCGGTGGCAACCCCGCTATCCCTCGCTGTTGGCGGGGGGACCGGAGGCTTTGCGTCCCTGTCTCTCAACAGGTATGCCAATCACTAAACGTGACGCAGTTTGGCACGGTGACGTTGTGGGTCAAGAGTGCAGAAGGAGAGACAGTTCACAACTGTCGCAACTTGGCGAACTCGGTCACACTTCTGTTAAATCGACCGAAATTCAGGCCGTGTCGCGCAGCTCGCTGCCGGTGTTGTCGTTTTGCCCCTCGAGTAAAGCGGTTATGTCCGCGGCCGCCGCCGGGCGCGCGAGGTAAAATCCCTGCGCGTAGTCGCAGCGCCGCTCGCGCAGAAATTCCAGTTGCTTCATGGTCTCCACGCCCTCGGCAACCACCTTCTTGCCCAGTGCGTGAGCCATCGTAATCATGGTCTCGGCGAGCGTCGCCGCGGTGATATTGGTCGCCACCTCCTCGATGAACGAGCGATCGATCTTGATGGACTGCACCGGGTGCGCGCGCAGGTACCCGAGCGAGGAATAGCCGGTGCCAAAGTCATCGAGCGAGAGGTGCACGCCCAGCGCCGAGAGCTTGTGCAGCGTCGCCAGCGCCTCTTCGTCGGCGAACACGGATTCGGTGACCTCGAATTCCAGCCGCTCGGGTGCGACGCCGGCCCGTTCGAGCGCGCGGCGGACCAGCTTCGGAAATTCCGCCTGCCGCAGCTGGAATACCGACACATTGAGCGCCAGGCGCGGCGGCGCCACGCCGGCAGCGCACCACTCGGCCATCTGCGTGCAACCCGCCTCCAGCACCCAGGCGCCGATATCGACGATCAGGCCGCTCTGCTCTGCGGCCGGCACGAACTGGCCGGGATAGCGCATGGCTTCGCGCGGCGGCTGCCAGCGCAACAGCGCCTCGAGTCCCGACAGGCTCCCGTCGCTGAGCGCGTATTGCGGCTGGTAGTAGAGTGAGAACTCCCGCCGCTGCAAGGCGTTGTGGAGGCCGCTCTCGGCCGCCAGCGCCGGCATGCGCTGCATGGCGCGGTTGTAGAACACGGAGCGGGCACGACCGTCGGCCTTGGCCCGATACATCGCCAGGTCGGCATTGCGCATCAGTTCATCAAGCGCCGTGGCGTCGTCCGGAAACAGCGTGATGCCGATGCTGGCGCGCACGAAGTGATCGCGACCACCGATATTGACCGCTTCCTGGAGCGCCGCGATCAGCCGCGCCGCGACCCGCTGGGCGGCGTCGGCGGTGCCGACGCTGCGCAGAATGACCGTAAACTCATCGCCCCCCAGGCGCGCCACGGTGTCGCCTTCCTTGATGCAGGCGCGCAGGCGCTGGGCCACGATCTGCAGCAGCTGGTCGCCGGCGTTGTGGCCGACGGTGTCGTTGATCTTCTTGAAGTGGTCCAGGTCCACGTACAGCAGCGCTCCGCGCAGGCGACCGTCGGCGGCGCTGGCCAGTTCCTGGGAGAGGCGGTCACGGAACAACAGCCGATTCGGCAGCCCGGTCAGCGCGTCGAAGTGGGCCTGGCGGTAGAGCTGCTCGCCGCGCGCGCTGTTGGAGAGCGCGACCCCGATGCGCGATGCGCACTCGGTACCGAAGCCGGCGATCTCCGCGGCCACCTGCGGCACGCCGCGGTAGCCCACCACCAGCAGCGCGGCCATGCTCTCCTGGGAAAACACCGGCCAGAGCCAGAAGAACTCCGCGCCGTGCGCGTGCAAGGGCTCGAGCACGCTGTGCCTGCCGGGCTCAAATCGGGCCACGGTCAGACCGCCACGCTCCTGCGCCAGCTGCGAGACCAGCAGGGAATCCAGGCTGACGCGACTGACCGGAGCCTGCTCGCCGGATGCCGTCAGGTAAGCGCGGCCGTATTCGGAGGCGTCACGGTCCAGCAGCACCAGCATGGCCGAATCACAGCCGGTGATCTTCCCGACGCGCTCGAGCAGCTGATCGAGGCAGGACTCCAGGTCGACCGATTCGAGCAGCATGCGATCGATGTCGTTGAGGCTCGCCATGGCGCGCATCTTGTCTTCGAGTACCGCGATGGTGCGGTTGAATTCCTGCGCCACCGCGCGCGGTGCGTCGCCCGCGCCCTCGAGCGCCACCCTTTGGTATCGGCCGAGGGCCAGCTCGCGCAGCGCATTGCTGAGTTCCGCCAGCACCGGCTCCCAGCGGCGATACAGCAGTGAACCGATCGCCAGGATCAATAGCGCCGCACACAACAAGGGCAGCGGCAGCAACCGGGCGACCTGCGCCCAGGAGCCGAGCCACGGGGCCGCCGGCCGGCTCGCGATCACGGTCCAGCGGCCGGTCTCCAGGTGCACTTCCTCGGGCAGCACCACGACGGCGGCGCCGCGCCATTCCTGCTGCCGCACGGTCCAGGAACGCAGCGCCGTCGGTGATTTTTGCGCCGCGCCGGAGCCCCCGTGCGCAAACATGCGCCACAGATCCACCGGCACCTCGTCGCTGGCGCTCAGCAGCAACCCGCTGTCGTCGTAGACCGCAAGCAACGAGGGGCCGGCCGGCAGGTCCTCGCGATCCCGCCACAACCAGTCGGGGGCCAATTCAAAGTAGGCGGTGGCCCTGGTGCCTGCCGCGCGCACCGTGTGCACCAGATATTGAGGCGCCTCGCCGTTGCGGCGCGGCCCGGAACGCAACAGCGTCTGTCCGGCGCTGATCGCGAGGCGATCGGCGTTGTTGAGCGCCACTGGTCCTGAATCCATAGTTGCCGCGGCGAGCACCACGCCGTGGATCATCTCCGAGCGCACCAGCCGCGCCCGCAGCAGTGCGCCGCCCGGACCCGCGTCGTCGCCGACCAGGGTCTGCACCACCAGCTCGCTGGCCGCGAGCCGGGCGCGCAGTTCCCGCGCGTAGCTGCGGCTCTGCGTGGCCACCGCATCCAGGGCCAGATGCTCTTCGCTGGCGCGCAGATCCTGCACGGCACCGGCCGCCGCCACCAGCAGCACCACGGCGGCGAGCACGGCCATGGCGCCAAGCAGGCGCCGGCTTTGCGATGAGGAAAATATCCCGGTGGTCAGCGGCATGTTGGGCAACGACCCGACGATCCTGGGTCTAATTAAACGATGCCCGTGCCCTGGCCTATGCGCGCCAGATCACGCTTGCCGCGCTTATGTCCCGTCGACTGCGAAGCGCGTCACACTCGGGCCGGCAGCCGGCCGGTGCGCGCCAGGGATTGCAGAGCCGGCCAGGTGTGGTGATAGACACCCGGGGTCCCCAGCGCGGCGGCGGCGCACATCGCCGCCGCGACCGTGCGCGCCGGTATCGCACGCCAGCGCTCGTAGCGACCGAGCAGCAGCGGATTGAACAGCGGCAATATCGCGCGGCTCAAGGCCTCGGTCGGCCGCCACTGCTTGCGCGCGCCCAGCAGGAGCGAGGGCTGCATCAGGTGCAGGCCCCAAAATCGCAACGCGATCAAAGCCAGTTCAGTTTCGCCTTTGACCTGCAGATAGAAATTCCGTGCTTCCGGCGCGGCTCCCGCCGATGACACGGCGACCAGAGTCCGGGCGCCGGCCCCTTGTGCAAAGCGCGCGAACTGCAACACCAGCTCGTAGTCGACGGCGCGGAAAGCCTCAGGCGAGCCCGCTTCGCGCAGCGTCGTGCCCAGGCAGCAATAGGCGTCCGCACAGCTCAGGCCGCGCAGTTCCTGGTCAAGGTTCTCAAACCGTATGATGCGATTGACGAGCCTGGGCGCCTCGAAGGACAGCGGTCGTCGCGACAGCGCAATGACGCGTTGGTAGGCACCGCCCGCGGCGAGCGCGCGCAGCAGCTCGCTTCCCACCATGCCGCCGGCGCCCGCCACCAACGCCACCTGCCCCGCCTCGGTCTGCATGGACGCAGAGCTTAACCCGAGCGGCCGGCGAACTGTTACCAGGCGAGATCGAGTTGTCCGTGGCTGGACGGCGGGCGGAAGCCCGTGGTGTCGAGCTCGGGGTTGCGATCGGCGTTCAAGCCCAGGCGTTTGCGGGCCAGCTCGAAGCGCGCGCGCAGCATTTCCGCCCACGGCCCGGTGCCGCGCATTCGCATTCCAAAACGCGGGTCGTTGTCACGTCCACCGCGCGCCTGCTGCACCAGCGACATCACGTGCTGCGCGCGCAGCGGCATGTGTTGCTCGAGCCAGGCGCGGAACAAGTCTTTGACCTCATGGGGAAGTCGCAGCAGCACATAACCGGCGCGCGTGGCGCCCGCCGCTGCCGCCGCCGCCAGCAGCTGCTCGAGTTCAGCGTCGTTGACCGCGGGAATCAGCGGCGCCGCCAGCACGCTCACCGGCACGCCGGCACGCGCCAGTTCGGAGATCACGCGCAGCCGCGCCTGCGGCGAGGCCGCGCGCGGCTCCAGGGTGCGCTTGAGTTCCGGATCGAGGGTGGTGAGGCTGACCGTGACCCGCGCCATATTCATCGCCGCCATTTCCTGGAGCAGCGCCAGATCGCGCAACACCAGCGTGCCCTTGGTGATGATCGCTGACGGGATGGCGCGTCTCCCGCAGCACTTCGAGGATCTCGCGCGTGACGCCGAGGCGCTTTTCGACCGGCTGGTAGGGATCGGTGTTGGCGCCGAGCATGATCGGCTCGCAGCGATACCCCGGACGCGCAAGTTCGGCGCGCAACACCCGCGCGGCGTCGGCTTTGTACAGCAGTCGGGTCTCAAAATCGATGCCGGGGGACAAATCGAGGTAGGCGTGGCTGGGGCGCGCATAGCAGTAAATGCAGCCGTGCTCGCAGCCGCGGTACGGATTGATCGACTGCGTGAAGGGAATGTCAGGCGAGTCGTTGCGCGAGATGATGCTGCGCGCCGCTTCCGGGCGCACCTCCGTCGCGATGGAATCGGGCACCGACTCCTGGAACCAGCCGTCGTCGACCGGAGCGTGGGTGGTGGTGGCGAATCGCCCCGCCGGGTTGATGGTCGCGCCGCGACCCTTCAATACGCCGTCCATGGCGATACTGTACCGCTACCGATTTGGCTCAGGATGAATTCTGCTCCGCCGACTTGGCGGCCTCGCCAGAGGCGGATGGCGTGGGCCCGGCGATCCGGGGGCGGAGCTGTCTACTCCTGGGCGCGTTTCCAGGAATGGTCGGGGTTGAAAGTCGTGATCTTCGCGACGCGTTCTGAGGTGTCATCGCCGAGGTCGCGCTGGTAGACGATCCCTTCGTGATTGACGATGAAGGTCATGATGCCGGAATTGGCATACTTCGCCGGCCAGGCGACGACCGCATAGCCCCCGAACAACCTTCCGCGAACCATGTAGTCGATGGCGCCGCCGCGCGCGGCCGGTCCCTGCGCGGTCAGCATCCGGAACAGGTAACCGTGGTACGCCTGTGGCGCCGCGGCCGTCGCGGAATAGCCTTCCTTGGTGGCCTCGGCGACCAGCGGGCCCAGCGGACTTTGGGGTTCCCCCGGTCCGGTGGGCCAGTACAGCCCATCCTTCTTGCCGGGACTGGAGCGGAAGCTCTTCGCATAGGTGCTGAAACCGTCCCGATCGTAGTCGGCGCGCACGTATTCGCGCTCGGCGTCCACAATCGCGAGCAGCGTCTGGATCGTGTCCAGCTCATTGCGGCCAACGCGGCGTTTGAGAACCTCCACGCGGCCCGCCTCGGAATCAAAATGCCAGCCGGCCGGCGTCTTGACCAGCGGCGCGGGGAACGGCCATGCATCGGGGCCCACGCTCACGATGGCGCCCCCGTCGGGACTCCGCTCGATGGTGTGCTTGGTGTCGTAGAGCTCCAGGAATTTCGTCCAGTCGGCACGGTCGGCGACTTTGTCTCCCGAGAAGATCCAGCTGGACGAATTGGGCCCCACTACGGTCAGGAGCTTCTGCGGGTCCCCTGCCCGGATCGCGGCGGCGAGCCCCTCGGCCCCCGCCTCGGGTGTCGCGAAGATGGTTTGCGCGGCATGTGTCGATGGGGCGGGCGCCGCCGGAGTCTGGGCGAGGACCGGCACCGCCAGAGCAAGTGCAGCGCCCAGTGCGGCAGTAAGTGAAATTTTCCTCAACGTCATTTGATCGAACTCCAACGTCACCGGACCTACCGCCGGCGACCGCCGCCGCCCCTGCCGCCGCCACCAAAACTCGAGCCGCCGCGCGAGCTTGCGGCCCTTGCGCCGCCTCCACTGCTCATCCCACTGAATCCACCGCCGCCACTGCTACGCGAACTCCCACCCCGTGAGCCCGTATCACGCGAACCGGTGTTGCGCGAACCTGTGTCTCGCGAACCCGTATCGCGTGACCCCGTGTCGCGCGTGCCGGCGCTCGCACTGGGGCGGTCAGCCCCACCACTGGGGCGGTCCGCTCCACCACCGGGGCGGTCCGCTCCACCACCCGGGCGGTCAGCTCCGCCACCGGGGCGGTCCGCTCCGCCCCCCTGATCGCGGCCCCGAAACGAGTCGCTGCTCTGCGGGCGATTCTCGGAGCCACGGCCGTACTGGCTGGCGGTGTTCTGATCACGGTAAGGCACGCCACCGCGGTGATCGGCGTTGTGCTTCCAGCTGGCATCGCCGTTGCCGCGGCCACCGTTGCCTCGATCGCCGTTACCGCGATCGCCGTTACCGCGATCGCCGTTGCCGCGGTCGCCGTTACCCCGATCGCCGTTGCCGCGGTCGCCGTTGCCACGATCACCGTTCCCGATGTCGTTGTTGATGTCCGTCCGGTTGAAGTTGTTGTAGTTGTTGTGGTTGATGTAGACGTCGTTGCCGCCCCAGCCGCAGCCACCCCAGATCGCGGCGCCGACGAATATGCCGGCGGTGAACGTAATGCCGGGCGCATAAGCGTAATACGGCGGGTACATGTAGTAAGGCGGATAGGCCGGATAGGGCCAGGCACCGTAGACCACCGACGGGTTATAGGTCGGGACATACACGGTCTCGGTCTTCGTCGACTCGATCACGTAGACGGTCTTTTCATTGACGGTTTCCGTCTTCACCGCCATCTCAGGAGTGGACTTGAGATTGCCGCTCTCGTTGGCCTTGGCGCGCAGCGACTGCACCGTGGTCATCACTTCCGCTTGCTGTGCCAGGAACGCGTCACCCAGTTTTTGCGTCCAGTCGATCTTCTCGTCCATCTGCTTCAGGACCTGCGGCACGGCGGTGAGTCCCTTGACGCTCGGATCCCAGGTCTGTTTCTGCATGGCGTCTTCGAGCGCCTTGTCCTTCACATTCGGGTTGTCGCGCAGCCACCGGGCCGCCAGCACGACCTCGAGCGGGTAGGTGGAGGCCATCAGGATCTGGGCGAGCAAATTGTCCGGGTAGAGCGCAATAGGGGCCAGGAGTTGATCGAGATCCTGCTGCGTGAAAGTCTTGGCGGCGGGCGGAGCCTGCCCGGTAGCAGTGGGGGTCGCCGGCGGCGAAGACGGCGTCGCGCCCTGCTGCGCAGACACGGCGGCGCTCACCAGCAGCGCTGCGCCAAGTAGCGATACGAGGAAATTCGCCGGCCTCTTCTTCACAGCTGCTCCGAAGGTTTGCTTGCCCGTGTGCGCCGGGATTCAGCAGTCTGTGAACTGTACTCCAAGAACCGTGCGGGCGCGAACCTACCCGCCCGGCGCTGAGCGCGCCAAGCGGGATGGCCCGGCGTTCAGAACTTGAAGCCGATCTGGATCGGCAGGAACTCGGTTTGCTTGCTGCCGTCGACCCAGTGATAGCGCGCCTCGATGAACCAGGCCGAACCGCCTTGGAGCGGAAACTCGACGCCCGCGCCGACATTCAAACCAAACTTGGTTTGCGATTTGCTGGCGACTATGGCGTCTCCCACGACCACGCCCGGATAGCAATAGCCCCACCAGGGATCGCAAATGTAGCCGCTGCCCAGTGCGGTCTGCGTCAGCTCGACGTAGCGATGGTAAGCGCCGATGCCCAGTAGGCCGTAGCCGCGTACGCCTTCGACGGGCATGGTGTACTTGCCGGCCGCCGTCAGCGCCCAGATGTCGCCGCGACCACCGTCGATGCGGAAACTCTGGCTCTGGCCGAGTGTGATCAGCTTGTTCGTGGCGTTGAAGTCCGAATAACTGAGATCAAACTGCGTTGAGAAAGGGCTCGACGAGTCGAAGCGAACCTCGACGCCGGTACCCAGGGTCCATCCGTCCTTGAGATAGTCGGAGGTCGTGCCTACCGTCGGCGTCCAGCCGCCGTTGACCAGCCAACTCACCGGCCCTTCGGAGGCCAGCGTCGCCGGAGCCATCGCGGTGGCCACAAGTGCCAGAGCGGCGGCTCCAATTGACGTCCCGAACTTTGACATAGATGTTTCTCCTTGGTTATTAGCAGCAGGAATAGTCGCGCAGTATAGCGGCCGACGCTCGAGCTCGATGCCGCGCCGCCCGAATTTGCGGGGCGCCGTGTGCGTATGGCAGGGCCGGCGTAGACGTTGATTTCGCATTCTTAATTCACGCAGATCGTGGCGAGAATCGACTCATGCAAGAGCGCCGGGGTGGGGCTTGCGGGTAATCCAGACAATTAGTTAGTCATCCGGCGATGAAGTTCCCGGCGGGTGGGCTGATGCCTTCGAAACATCGCTTGCCGATCCAAGCCAAGCTGCAAATTGATCCGAAAGGACGGAATGCGGGTACTCGAACGCGCCTCGGTCCTACAGCTATAAAGGAATCGTCAGCGCAAACGACGCAGCTGCCGCAGCGATGGGAACATCCAGGCCCAGGACACGGCGACTGCCAGGGTCATCAGACCACCCACCACCACCGATCGGACGGTGCCGAACCAGCTCGCAGTGAGTCCCGATTCAAACTCCCCGAGCTCGTTGGAGGCACCGATAAACATCCAGTTCACCGCGCTCACGCGCCCACGCAGGGCATCGGGAGTATTGAGCGGCACCAGGATGCCGCGGATGTTCACGCTGAGCATGTCACCGGCGCCGCTCAGCACCAGGGCCGCGATCGACAGCGGCAGGCTGCGTGATAGTCCGAACACGATCATGCTGAGGCCAAACACCGCGACTCCGCCCAGCAGCGCGCGGCCAGCGTTGTCGCGCAATGGACGTACGGCCAGCACCGCCGCCGTGAGGGCCGCGCCAATGCCGGGCGCGGCGCGCATCAGGCCGAGGCCCGCCGGTCCGGTGTGCAGCAGGTCGCTGGCAAAGATCGGCAGCAGCGCCACCGAGCCGCCGAACAGCACCGCGAACAGATCAAGCGATATCACTCCCAGCACCAGCGGGTTGTGCCGCACGAAGCGCATCCCCTCGAGGAACTGCCGCGCGCTGCCCGCCTCCGGGGGCGCAACGGGGCGCGTATTGGCGCGGATCAGCAGCATCAGCACCAGCGCTGCGGCGTACAGCAGCACACAACTGGCGTACACGATCGGCGCGCCCGCCAGGAACAGCAGCCCACCCAGGATCGGTCCGGCAACCGAGGCCAGCTGAAAGAGCATCGAATTTACCGCCACCGTCCCCGGAAATCGCTCCCGGCTTACCAGACCCGGCAGCATGGCCTGCATCGCGGGCCCCCAGAAGGCCCGCGTCGCCCCAAATACACTGAAGGTCAGGTAGATCATCCAGGTGCGCTGTCCCTGATGGACGCTCATCAGCAGCAACGCGATCGCGCACAGGATCTGGCCCGCATAGGCGCTGCAGACGATGGCACGGCGCGAGGTGCGGTCGGCCACGTGGCCACCGATCAGCACCAGCAGGATGAAGGGCAGGAACTCGCTCAAGCCCACCAGGCCGAGGGCCAGCGGATCACGCGTCAGCGCATAGACCTGCCAGCCTACGGCCACGGCCAGCATCTGCCCGGCCAGGGTTGCGCAGCAGCGTCCAATGACAAAGCAGGGCGCATCGCGCCGGCGCTTAGCTCATGGTGCGCGGCGCACCCTGGCCGGCCGGGGTGTCGCTCACACCTGGGTCGCCGCGAACTGGACGATGGCGCGCGCCACTTGCTCGGGCTGTTCGTAGGGCATCAAGTGCCCGGCCGCGCTGATCGGTGCGATGCTCAGGGCGGGCATGAGCTTGCGCAGCTGCAGCGGCAGGTCGGTGTCCAGTACGCGCCGCGAGTGCCCGGACTGCTCGCCGTACAGCAGCAGCTGGGGCGCACGGACCTGCGCCCAACACGCCTCGAGCTCCGCGCGCGTGTAGCGCATCGGCGAGCGCAGCTGGTGGCGCGGATCGGCGAGCATTTCATGGCCTCCGTCCACAGGCCGCGTCCAGGTGGCGGCCAGAAAGCGCGCGTGCGCCATCGGCAAGCACGGGTTTGAGCGCTGGAGTGCCGCGGCGAGCTCCTCCAGATCCCGGTAACGACGCGCCAGCGGCGGCGTGCGCAAGGCAGCGAGCCATCCGCTCATCAGCGTGGGCAGCTCGGCGGGCGGCAGCTCGGGCATGCCGATGCCTTCCATGTTGACCAGCCAGGCGACGCGCTCGGGACGCACGCCGGCGTACATCGAGGCGATGGTCCCTCCCATGCTGTGGCCGATGATCCGCGCCGGCTCGTCGGGCGAGAATTCCCCGAGCAGCCAGTCGAGTTCCGCCAGGTGTTCCGGAAACCAGTAATGCCCGGCCTGCCGAGCGCTTTGGCCGTAGCCCGGCCAATCGATGGCGAGCAGCGGCCAGTCCTCGGGCAGCTGATCGACCAGCAGCTGCCACGCGGCCCCGCAATCCATCCAGCCGTGCAGCAGGACTATGGGCGAGGGATCGGGCGGCCCCCAGTGAATCAGGGCGATGCGCCCCTCCGGTCCCTCCCGCTCGGAATGGCGCGCGGGCCGACGCGGCACGTACACCTCGGGGGGCCTCGGTGTGCTCATCGTGCTCAGGCGCCCAGAAAGCTGCGATAGGCGGGATTGGCCGTTTCCTCGGTGTACGGATATCCCAGCGCCTGCAGATGGCTCAGAAAAAGCTCCCGCCCCGCGCGCGGCACCTGGATGCCGGTGAGCACCCGGCCATTGTCCGAACCATGGTTGCGGTAGTGGAACAGCGTGATGTTCCAGCTGCTGCCGATCGCCTGCAGGAAGGCGAGCAGCGCGCCGGGCCGCTCCGGAAATTCGAACCGGAACACCAACTCGTCGGCCAGCCCGCGACCGCCGCCGCCGATCATGTAGCGCACGTGCAGTTTCGCCATCTCGTTGCCGCTCATGTCCAGCACCCCGTAGCCGGCCGCTGTCAGGCGCGCGATCACCGCGGCGCAGCTTTCCTGTCCGGCGTTCAGGCCAAATCCGACGAACAACTGCGCGCGCTCGGCACCCTGGTAGCGGTAGTTGAATTCGGTCACGCTGTGCTGCCCGAGGGCACCGCAGAACCTCAGGAAGCTTCCGGGCTGCTCGGGAATCTCGACCGCCAGCAGCGCCTCGCGACCGGCGCCGAGGTCGGCGCGCTCGGCGATATAACGCAGGCGGTCGAAGTTCAGGTTGGCGCCGCTGTTGATGGCCACGAATCGCTGGCCCGCCGGCGCCGTGGCCGCGTAGCGCTTGATCCCGGCCACGGCCAGCGCTCCGGCCGGCTCCAGGATCGAGCGCGTGTCCTCGAACACGTCCTGGATGGCCGCGCAGATCTCGTCGGTGTTGACCGTCACGATCTCATCGACGTAGCGGCGCGCCAGCGCAAAAGTCTGCTCGCCCACCCGCCGCACGGCCACGCCATCGGCGAACAGGCCGAGTTTGTCGAGCGTGACGCGCCGCCCGGCCTTGAGCGAGGCGTGCATGGCTGCCGCATCTTCCGGCTCGACGCCAATGATGCGCACCTGCGGATAGAGCTGTTTGACGTACACGCCAATGCCGGCGATCAGCCCGCCGCCACCGACCGGCACGAAGATGGCATCCAGCGCTCCGTTGGTCTGGCGGATGATCTCCATGCCGACGGTGCCCTGCCCGGCGATCACGTCCGGGTCATCGAAGGGATGGACAAAGCTCAGGTTCTGCTCGCGCGCCAGTTCGGTGGCGTGCGCGTAGGCCGTGTCGAACACGTCGCCGTGCAGGACCACCTCGCCCCCCAGGTCCGCCACCGCCTGCACCTTGATGGCCGGGGTGGTCTGCGGCATCACGATGAGTGCGCGTACCTGGCGTCGCCGCGCCGCCAGCGCCACGCCCTGGGCGTGATTACCCGCCGAGGCGGTAATCACCCCGCGCGCCGCGGCGGCACCGAGCTGAGCGATCTTGTTATAGGCACCGCGCAGCTTGAAGGAAAATACCGGTTGCAGGTCCTCGCGCTTGAGACGCACCTCATGCCCCAGCCGGCGCGACAGGCGCGGCGCAAGATCCAGGGGCGACTCGATCGCCACGTCGTAGACCTTGGCTTGCCGGATGCGCTGCAGGTATTCCTCGCTCATGGAGCGAAGCTTAAGGGATCCTTGGCGCTCCCGGGTGGAGCCGGTGGCCGCCGGCGCTGCGCGGGCCCGAAAGCTCAGCGGGCTCTAGGCCGGGTTGGTATCCCGCTTGAGTACGTAGCGGAAGCTGGTGGCGCCGATGGTCAGCACATCCCCTTCACGCAGCGCCTGGCGCATGACGCGCACCTCGTTGACGAACACGCCGTTGGTGCTGTTGAGGTCCTCGACCACCGTGCCGCTGTCGGTCACCAACACCACCGCGTGGTGGCGGCTGACCAATTCGGTGTCGATGCACAGGTCGTTCGAAGGTATACGGCCGATGGTCGTGCGGCGCCCGAGCACATGCACGATGCCGGCGTCGCCCATGGTGCGCACCAGCAGTCGTTCGCCGGCGGGCAGAGGCTGCGCCTCAACGGCCGCTTCCGCCTCCAGCTGCGTCACCCGCGTATTACTGTGCAGCAAGTCATTGCCCGCCTCGCGCAGCTGCAGCTCGGCGGCCGCGAGGTCAGCGCGCAGTATCTGGTTCGTGCCCTGCGCGTCCTGGAGCTCATCCTGCAGCGCACGCACGCTGGCTTGCACTTCGGCAAGCTCGGCCTCCAGTGTCCTGATCCGCTGCTGTGCCTCCGGGTCGGCCGGCGGCTCAGCCACCGCCGCCGGCGTGTCCGGCAGCGGCTGGCCAAAATGGCGTTCGGCGGCGGTCGTCGGAGCGATGGCCGCGGCCAGCTGGGTATTGGCGCGCTCCAGCGCGGCGCGGTGGTCGCGGCGCTGCTGCTCGAGTTCATCCTCAAGCGTGCGCAGGCGCGAGTCGCGTTCGTCGAGCATGTCCTCGCGATCGCGCAGCATGGCTTCGAAGACCTGGCGGCGCGCTTCGCCGCGCTGCAGGGCTTCACGGTGTCGGGCGACGCGGCGCTGCAGTTCCGTCAGATCATCGTGGCTACGCGCCAGCTCCGCCTCACGCCTGGCGTGCTCGCGTTCGGCTTCGGCTTGTGCGCCCGTCTGACGCTCGCGCCGCTGGGCAATGCTGCTGAGATCGGCGCGCGCGCGCTCAAGGCGTGCCTGCAGATCATCGCGTTCCGCGCACAGCAGGAATTGCTGCTGGGCCCGTGCCGAGAGCTCCTCGGTCAGTTCAGCCGCGCGCTGATCGCGCGCCGCAAGCTCGCGTTCATGCTCCAAGCGCTGCGCTTCGCCCGCGGCCGGGGGCTGCTCGAGTTCCTGCAGTTTGCCCGATAACGCGCTCAGTTCCGCTTGCAGCGAATCGCGGCCGGTGGTGGCTGCGGCGAGACTCTCGCGCAGCTTGGCGATTTCATCCTGACGCGCGCCCAGTTCGGCCTCGTGTTTCGACAACAGCGCGTCGCGGGTCAGCAGCAGTTCTTCGAGCTCATGCCGCTTGGCGGTGAGTGCGCCGAGATCGGCCTGCAGCTGGTCGCGAACCAGCGTGATTCCGGCCACGCTCTGGCGCAACGTCCGTATTTCTTCCTGGTAGGGGCGCAGCGGATCGTCGGCCGCGCCGCCTTTGGCGCGCGGAATGACCCAGGTGTCGGCGGGCGCCGCCGGTGGGGCCGGCGGATAATCCGCCGTCGTCTCCAGATCGGCGTTGCTGGAATACGGACCTTGTGGGGTGGCGCTCATGGCTACCCGGAGTCTACCTGCAGCCCGAAACTCCTGATCCGGCTCACTTCAAGATTCCGGACGCTGTCCTCAGGCATGCTTTGCAGTACCAAAAAACTCAATTAACTCAGTAAGTTGCAAATTCTTCGGCGCGACTGCAGCGGCATCGGGCGAAAAGCCGACCGGCGCCAGTTCACGAAATAGGATTTTGAGACTGTGCGCCGCCTGTAGCGCAGCAGGGGATGCCTCGCTGAGCACCAGGCGTCGCACCAGCGCATGGGGCCGCAACCGTTCTATGGCGATCGCGGTCTCCCCGCCCTGCGCATAGGCGAGCACATCGATCTGGCGCTGACGGAGCGAATCGAGCAGGTCGGTGAAGGCGAGGGCGTATTGTTCGGCTCCGGCGCCCGCGCCCGCACTGTCGGATTCACCGCAGCCCGGCAGGTCGGGGGCGTAGATGGACCGATCATGGCCCAGCGCCGCCAGGACCGGGTCGAAGAAGCGTCCCCTGCCCTCGCTCCCCGGTATGCACAGCAAAGGGGCGGCCTCGTCGAAGCCGCCCCCGGGCGGAATGGCCTGATGGACATGCAGCTGGCCGTAGCGGCAGTCAAAATAGGCGCGCCGCAGGCGCGCTGGGGAGCTCACCGGGGCTCGTCCGAATCGGCATGCAGCCGATGCAGGAATCGATGGACCAGAGGCGCGGCGATCACGCCGGCAATCGCCAGTACCGCAATGCCGGAAAACAGCGCGTAGGTGCCGGCAAAAAACTTGCCGGCGAAGGTGGTGGGCGAGGCCAGCGGGCCCATGCCCGAGAGAATCATCGCCGCATTCTCATAGGAATCGATCCATGACAGCCCCACATACCGGTGGTAGCCCAGCATGCCGGCGCCCAGGCCGATGGCAATCAGCACGGCCCCGATGCCGAGGCTGCGCAGCTGCCGTCGCACGTACCTTGGCATCGGCGCGACCGGCTGGGTGATCCGTTCGTATCGGTTCGAATTTTTGTTCGCCGCCATGGTCGAAGCGATCCTCAAGGTCCCTCTCGGAAGGCAGGCATGATAGGCCATGAGGGCCCGCGACGTAATTGCAGGCCGCCAATGTTATGTAGTACCGGGCACTGCATTCCGACCTGCCGACCTGTGGCGCGGACCGATTGGCTTGCCAGTCGCATAGCGCTGCGTCACACTGGATATTCGGACACATGATACGCAAACAAAAAGTCCATCCACCCTGCATGACCCGGCCCGAGGCTGAAGGCGGCCCATGAGTTCTAGTGCTGCCGCGCAGCTGGTCGCTAGCGCACTGGATGAGGACGCCTGGGACGACCTGCTCAGCTACATCGAGGAGCGGCGGGTCATACCGATCATTGGGCCGGAGCTGCTGCAGGTCCGCACCGACAAGGGGCCACGCCTGCTGTACGACTGGCTGGCCGAGAAGCTTGCCGGTCGACTGAACGTCGACGTGTCGCAGCTGCCGCAACCCTACACGCTCAATGACGTGGTCTGCTGGTTTCTCGGCGCGCGCGGCCGGCGCGAAGAGGCCTACGTGCGCCTGCGCGGCCTGCTCAAGGACGCGACCATCGAGCCGCCGCGAGCGCTCCGGCGCCTGGCCGCGATCCCGGAATTCGACCTGTTCGTCTCCACGACCTTCGATCCGCTGCTTGAGACCGCGATCAATCTGGAGCGGTTTGCGGGCGCGCCCTCGACCGAGTCGCTGTCCTACTCGCCCAATCGCGTCGTCGATCTGCCGGCCGAACGCGACCAGCTGCAGCGGCCGGTGGTCTACCACCTGTTCGGCAAGATCTCGGCCTCCCCGACCTACGTGATCTCGGACGAGGACCTGCTGGAATTTATCTGCGCCCTGCAGAGCGAGCACCTGGCGCCCGAGAAGCTGTTCCACGAACTGGAGCACAACCACCTGCTGTTTATCGGCAGCAATTTCACCAACTGGCTGGCGCGGCTGTTCCTGCGCATGGCCAAGCGCCAGCGGCTCTCCGACCCGCGCGATGTCGGCGAGATCATGGCCGACGATCACACCAGCGAGGACGAGCGGCTGGTCGCCTTCCTGCAGCAGGTGAGCGTGCGCACCCGCATCTACCAGGGCGCGGAGCGCTTTGTCGACGAACTGCACGATCGGCTGGCGGCACGGCGCAAGCCGGCGGCGACGGCCGCGCACGCCGCCGCACCGCTCCGATTCGTGCCGCCGGCGCGCGACATGCCCGACAACGCCGTGTTCATCAGCTATTCGCGCGAAGACCTGCCCGCCGTACAGCAGATCAAGGCCGGGTTAGAGGCCGCCGGCGTCACCACCTGGTTCGACATGGACCGCCTCGAGGTCGGCGACGATTACGACCGCAAGATCCAGCGCAACATCGCCCGCTGCTCCTATTTCATACCGGTGATCTCCGCCAACACGCAGCGGCGCCTCGAGGGCTACTTCAGGCGCGAATGGAGCTACGCCATGGACCGCGTGCGCAACATGGCCGACGGCGCACTGTTCATCCTGCCGGTGACGATCGACGGCACCACCGCCATGGAGGCGCTGGTGCCGGACAAATTCAAGGCCCTGCACTTCTCGCAACTGCCCGGCGGCCAGGTACCGGGCGAGTTCGCGCAACGACTGGGCGACTTTATGCGCGCCCGCCAGCAATGAACGCGCAGCCGCAGCCGCTCGACCGCCCTGAGCCGGCCGAACCGACGATCGACGCACGCCATCCGTGGCTGGGACTGGCCTCCTTCACCGAGGAAACCCGCGCCTACTTCTACGGGCGCGACGAGGAGGTCGCGGAACTGGCCCGGCGGGTCCAGCGCAAGCTCCTGACGGTGCTGTTCGGCCAGTCGGGCCTGGGCAAGACCTCGATTCTCCAGGCCGGTCTGGTACCGCGCCTGCGTGATCAGGGCTACTGCCCGATCTATGTGCGCGTCGACTACGGTCACGACGCGCCCGAGCCCGCCGAGCAGATCAAGCAGGCCATTGCCCGCACCGCACGGCGCGCCGGTGAGTGGACGCAGGTCGGCGTGGCGAGTGCCGGCGAATCGTTATGGGAGTTCCTGCATCACCGCGACGACGTGTTGCGCGACGAGGCCGGCAAGACCCTCATCCCGCTGGTGATCTTCGATCAGTTCGAGGAGATCTTCACGCTGGCGCAGAGCGATGACTTTGGCCGCGCCCGGGCCGCGACCTTTGTGGCCGACCTGGCGGACCTGGTCGAGAACCGCCCGCCCAAGGCGGTCGAGGCGAAGCTGGAAGCGGACGACGAGATGGCCGAGCGCTTCGATTTCGCGCGCAGCGACTATCGCGTGCTGATCTCGTTGCGCGAGGACTATCTGGCGCCGCTCGAAGGCCTCAAGAACGCGATGCCGAGCATCACCCAGAACCGCCTGCGCCTGGCGCCGATGACCGGCACCCAGGCGATGACCGCGGTCATGCGGCCCGGCAAGGGGCTGGTGTCGGAGGAAGTGGCGGCCGCCATCGTGCGCTTCGTGGCCGGCGGCGCCGAGTTGGCCAACGCCGAGGTCGAGCCCTCGCTGCTGAGCCTAATCTGCCGGGAACTGAACGATGCGCGCCTCGCCCAGGATCGCGCCGAGATTTCCCTCGACCTGCTGGCCGGCTCGCACGCCACGATCCTCAGCAATTTCTATGAACGGGCGCTCGAAGACCAGCCCGCCGCGGTTCGTCGCATCATCGAAGATGAATTACTGACCGCCTCGGGCTTCCGCGAGAACGTGGCGGAGGAGAGCCTGGTCAGTAGCTTCACGGCCGCAGGCGCCAAGCCGGGCACGGTGGCGTTACTGGTCAACCGGCGACTGTTGCGCATCGAGGAGCGTCTGGACGCGCGCCGCGTCGAACTCACCCACGACGTGCTGTGCGGGATCGTCAAGTACAGCCGCGACCAACGCAAGGAACGCGAGTCGCGCGAGGCGACCGAGCGCCTGCTGGCCGCGCAACGCGAGCGCGAACAAGCGGCACGCCAGTCGCTGGTGCGGGCACGCCAGGTGGCGGCGGTGTGCGGGCTGCTCGCCCTCGGCGCTCTGGTCGCCGCGGTGATCGCCTACGTAAGCACACAGCGGGCCCACCAGGCCGAGCGCCAGGCGGTGCAGGCGCGTGCCGGCGCGGAGCACCTGTTGGGTTATCTCACGGATGATTTTGTGCGCGAACTCGAGAGCTTTGGGCGGCTCGATGTGGTGGCGGAGTTTGCCAAGCGCCAGATCGATTACTTCCACAGCCTGCCGGAATCCCTCAAGGGCCCGGATACGATCCGCAACGGCGCGCTCGCCATGGTGCATTACGCCCGCGCCCAGCGCGTGCTGGGTGATCCCAGAGCCGCGACGGCCACGGCCGCCGAGGCCGTGCGCCTGCTCGAGCAGCGCCGCCGGGCCGGCGATGATTCCGAGGCGGACACGATCGCGCTGGCGCTCGCCTACACCACGCAGTCGCAGATCATGGAATTCCTCAATGATCCGAACGCCTTGGGCAACTCCGAGCATGCGGCCGCTCTGCTGCGGCCGTTTGTGCAGACCCCGAATCCGTCGGTTCTTGCACAGCGCGCCTTGGTCGAGGTGCTGGTTCGGGTGGGCTTCGAGCAGCTGCGCAACGGGCGCTTCCCGGAGGCGGCCAATTCGCTCGAGCAATCGGCGAAGCTCGCCTCGGGCCTGGGTGCGCGCGACCTGAGCGATTTCAGCATGGCGGCCTACTACGCCGAGGCGAACGCATGGCGGGTCGAGGCGCTCGGGTCGCTCGGCCGTACTGACGAGGCGAAGCGCGTGGCCGAAGATGCGGTAGCAGTCGCCGACAAGGTGCTCGCACAGCGTCCGGGCTACCGTCTCGCCCTGCACGCGCAGCAGCTCCTGGTGGGTCAACTCGCGGGCGCCTCCCTTATCAATCTCGACCCGCTCGGCGCCGTGGCCAACGCCAAGCGCGCCGAGCAGATCTCGCTGACCCTGCTGGAGTTTGATCCGGGCAACATTGTCACGACCAACAACCTGGCGGTGGCGCGCACCGTATTGGGCGACGTGTACTGGATAGCGGGCAGGCTACACGAGGCGATGCCGCACTACGACCAGTCGGTCAAGGATGCGCTGCAGGTGACCTCCGGCGGCCCCAACCTCTACGTCACCAGCTTCTTCACTCTGGCGTATTGCGCCGTGCGGCATGCGCAGATCGGCGATTTTTCCGGCGCCGGGGCAATCATCGACTCGGGCAAGCCGTACCTGGATCGGCTCCGCCGGAGCACACCCCAGGGAAGCACCGCGCTGACCATCGTCGATGTGGAGAATCGCCTGGCCGTGGCCGCCGTGGCGCAGCAACGGGGCGACGATGCGGCGGCCCGACGCATCGCCGGCGACGCCGAGGGAGCACTCCAGGACATCAAGGTCAAAGGGGGCGTCGAG
The DNA here is from genome assembly GCA_963699955.1 of uncultured Gammaproteobacteria bacterium. Lineage (GTDB taxonomy): Bacteria > Pseudomonadota > Gammaproteobacteria > Steroidobacterales > Steroidobacteraceae > FEN-1191. The sequence goes on along the minus strand of CAVOVV010000006.1, from coordinate 1,481,207 downwards.
GGGTTCCAGAAGAACTCCTTGCTCTTCCTGGCCGGCTTGATCGCTGGGCAGTCAGCGATGGTGCAGAAGGACTACGCCGCCGCCGAGCAATCGCTGCGGACATCGCTGCAGGCTCGCAGCGCGCAGGGCACCATATCGATGGACGATCGGCGCACCGAGGCCGGCATTTCGTCGTGGCTGGCGATGGCACTCGCCCGGCAGGGCAAGACCGACGAAGCCGCCAAGCTGATCGCGCCCGCGGTGAAGTACGAGCGCGAGCTTGCGGCCCGCAACCAGGGCGATGTCTGGGTGCCCTTCGAACTGGGCACCACGCTCTACGCACAGTCTCAAACGGACCGCGCGCGGGCGCCGGCGTTGCTGCGGGAGGCGCAGGCCCTGCTCGATTCAATGCCCGCCGAGGTGCGCAACATGCACGATGTCCGCCTCGTGCGTGACATCGGCGGCGAACACACCGCCGGCCATTAGTCCAATCCGTGCGACGCGGTGCCCGTCCCGCATTGGTGTGTCGTAGGAGAGCGCTTCTTACTGTTGCATTGTCCTGCACTTCTTTGCAGGTAAGTAAGTGATCCGCTACTTCGCTCGAAAGATACCCACCCCAATATCGGCTGAACCCCGCTCCGAGCAGCAGTATGCGGTGGCTACTCACTTAGATGGCTACTAAAATAGTTGGCTGGAGGCGGCTAGGTTCGGCATGTATGGCTAACTGCATCTGCGATATGTACTTGCTCACATCGGGGCAGTTTGCACTATGTCTGATTTACAGTGCTTGCACTTCGTTGCTACCGCAAGAATTGTCTCACCACACATTGGGCATGCTTTAGTCTTCGACTGAAATCTCTTATCCCCCGCTGGACTCCCCGACTGATATCTCAAACCTCTACTTGGCTTATGATCATTCTCGGACCGATTCTCGGTTTCTGGTCGTTCAACAATCGCCCATACCAGAGAAACGACCCACCCAACCACGGTTGCGCCAAGAAGCAGATTGACGACAAATATTGCCTATCGGTTTCGTAGCACTCTATTGAAGGCAATGAATGACGGTAGGAAATAAAGGAATAACACACACAAAAACACGAGTAGGTGCCGAGGTGTAAAAAAGTCCATTTCCCAGCTCCGCTTGCTTTGCCAGAGAGCAGTGTATTTATCCCCTGCACTCAACCCTATTCTGTTGCATAAGCTACGTGGTCATCGACGACGACAGTGGACGTTTTGATATACGGCGATCTCGGTTGCGCTTCTGCGCCTGACGACTCAACCCCATCAGATGGCATCTTCGGCAAAGAATTTTGACATTTTAGTGGCACAAACCGGAAGTCTGCGTCTGTCGTACATCTCCATTTGACTTCGCGCTGCGCGATTAGCGATGGGAATGCCACTATTGATTTCCCATCGACCTTCCGATCACCCGCAGCGCTTAAATCCAGCACAATTCTGCCATCTTCTCCTATAGACACCCCTTTCGCACAAACTGACACATATACACACGATGACGGCATCGTGCCTTTAGCAAAGAAATACTTGGTGATTCCTTTTTCAGCAATATCTACTTTCCCCATTAGCTTCTGAACCTTTGTTCTCACCTCGGAGAAATCTTCGTCCTCTGTCTTCTGGTCGGACGAGCCACCAAACAATCCGTTGAATTTTGAAATTAGTGTTTCACCATTGCTCTGTGCCGCTCCACGGTGTTGCGCGAAGGTCTCACTATTATCGGGAGCCCGCGCCCACCAGATTGCCACCGCACCGACGGCAAACACCGCCAAGATCAGCATGGCAATCCACAGATAATTGGTTTCGCCTTCAAGTCTGCTGGCTGCCCGCCGCGAACTAGTAAACCTTATGGCACTCATAGGTAGGGGCTTAAACAGATCAGCCTGACAATGTTTACATTTTTTGGCTGTCGCAAGAATTGTCTCGCCACACTCCGGACATTGTTTGGTTGCGGCATTCTTTGCAACTATGGGCGTCGGCTCCGGGAGAGTAGCCTGACAGTGCTTGCACTTCTTGGCTATCGCAAGAACTGCTTCCCCACACTCTGGACATCGTTTTGTTTCGGCATCGCTCATTTGTCCTGCTGCATTTGCAAATCCATGCCTGCTTTGTCTCTGCCCGTACTCGCCGGACGATGATGCCGCTTCCACATATGACTCGCGTCGCTTGCCTTCAGTCGGCAACACTGCTGTCAGCGACCAAATAAGAGCGATTACCCATCCTAGGAAAGACCACCCTAGGAAAATATTTAATACCGCAATGGCACCCGTTTGATGGTGATTACGGTTCGCCGCGATGATCCACGGCAGGAAATACATCACAATCAACAAGAGCATGATTACGATGCCCATGCCGGCACCCATGCCAAATAAGCCGCTCATAATGTAATGCTCGCTTGTTACCAATAGGTCGTGCGAATGGTGGTTGCAGGCGTTAGATGAATCAATACGTTAGAGGCAGGACCATTAGGTTGCCCCTCGCTCTGCAACAATCAATTGGTTAGTTCCGTCCCCAGTGATATTGCCTGCGTTAGGTCCGCAACCCTCCTTTGCGGGTTGGACCCGTAAATTGCATGAATCATATGATCCATGAGTGTGGACGGTTGGCGCTTCTTCTTCGAGAATCCAAACATTTCGGCTATTCCCTTAGAGGCTACAGTTACGTCAACCCTAAGTTAGGTCGGTTAGCCGACAGTCGGGTGGATTCCGTTCACGCTTCTTTGGATTTGCGCGGGCGTACCGCTAGACCAAGGGTTGACCAACGTCACAATTATCGAGTTATTTGAGGTAGCACTAAATCCATAGACAGACATTGCCAGCAACAACCAGTGTAATCAGTGGGTTGCAGGCAAGCTTCTGATCAGGGGCGGCGTTACCAAAAGTGAAGATTAAATGCTGATGGGCTTGACGCTAGAACATGCTGGAAGGATCGATATTGCCGCCGTCCTTGGGATCCCGTGCCGGGATGAACTCACCGGTAATCATCGCCTCATAGCCTTGGCCCGGCCCGACCATCGGATAGACGCCGGCGTCCGGATCGATGATCACTTCCAGGAACGCCGGCCCGTCAAAGGCCAGGAACTCGGCGATCGCTTCAGGTACGTCCTGCTTGCGATCGAGCCGGCGGGCATAGCGAAACCCATCGGCCTGGGCCGCCTTGATGAAGTCCTTCTTGTGCAGTGACTTGTCGCTCCCGGACAGCCGGCCCTTGAAGAACAGCTTCTGCCACTGCTTGACCATGCCGTCGCCGAAGTTGTTCAGCACCACCACCTTGACCGGCAGGTCGTAGGTCGTCACGGTCTCCAGCTCGCCGATGTTCATGCGGATGCTGGCGTCGCCGTCGATGTCGATCACCAGCCGTCCCGGGTTCGCGACCTGCGCGCCGATCGCCGCCGGCAGTCCAAAGCCCATCGTTCCCATGCTGCCCGAGGTGAGCCAGCGGCGCGGCGCGGCAAAGTCGAACATCTGCGCCGCCCACATCTGGTGCTGCCCGACCCCGGTGGTGATGATCGCCTCGCCGCGCGTATGGCGATTGATCTCCTCGATCACGTACTGAGGCTGCACCAGCTCGCCGCTGCGCTGGTAATTCATGCCGTAACGCTGCTTGAGCGCCGCAAGATGGCTGTGCCAGGGCCCGTAGTCACGCTGGCGGGCGGCCTTCTGCACGGCCGTTTGCAGCTGTCGCAGGGCCTCGGGCAACAGGCCCACGTGGCTCCAGCGCACGCTCTTGACCTTGTTGATCTCGGAGCGGTCGACGTCCAGATGGGCGATGGCGCGCGCGGCGCGCGCGAATTTCTGCGGATTGCCGGCCACGCGATCGTCAAAACGCGCACCCACCGCAATCAGGAAGTCACAATCCTCGACCGTGTAATTGGCGGCCGCCACCCCGTGCATGCCGAGCATGCGCATGCACAGCGTATGTCCGGTATCGAGGCTGCCGATGCCCATCAGGGTCGTGACGACCGGGATGTTCAGGGCCACGGCAAACTCGGTCAGCGCCGCGGACGCTTCGCCGTTGATTACGCCGCCGCCGGCATAGATCAGCGGGCGCTGTGACTCGGACAGCAGGTCGACGAAGGCGGCCTGCTGTTCCGCAGCCACCAGGTTCGCGGCCAGCTCCGCGGAACGGCGGCGGAAACCTGGAATCGGCAGCGTGCCGCGGCCCCGATAGATCCCGGCCCAGTTCTGCACGTCCTTAGGAATGTCGATCACCACCGGACCGGGGCGGCCGGTGCGCGCGATCTCGAAGGCGGTGCGCACCGTGGCTTCCAGCCGCTCCGGATCGGTGACCAGGAACACGTGCTTGGCGACCGAACCCATGAGTGCGGCCACCGGCGCTTCCTGGAAGGCGTCGGTGCCGATGGCCGCGGCCGGCACCTGGCCGCAAATGACCACGATCGGCACCGAATCGGCCATGCAGTCGCGCACCGGGGTCACGGTGTTGGTGGCGCCCGGCCCCGAAGTCACCAGGCACACCCCCACCCGGCCGCTGGCACGGGCATAGCCGGCGGCCATAAAGCCCGCCCCCTGCTCGTTGGCGGGCACAATCAGCGGGATCTCGCGCTTGCCGGCGCCGCGCTGCGCCTCGTTGAAGGTGAATACCGCATCGTAAGTGGGCAGGATGGCGCCACCGCTGTAGCCAAATATGGCGGTGACCCCCTCGTCCGCGAGCACCTGCACGATGATCTGTGCGCCGCTCATCGCCTGGCCGGCGAGCGGGTGCGCCGCGGGCTGATTCTGGTGCGCGATTGGATCCATGGGCAGAGCCTAGCAGTTTGGCGCGGCCCCACAAACTTGGCTATTCTGCGGCCCTGTCCGGACGCCCGCGAGCGAGCACCCTTAGGGCCATGCGCCACATCATCGGCATATTGCTGCAAAACGAGGCCGGCGCGCTCTCGCGCGTCGCCGGCATGTTCTCCAGCCGCGGCTACAACATCGAGTCATTGTCGGTGGCACCCACCGATGACCCCACGGTCTCACGTCTGACGCTGGTGACGACCGGGTCGGAGGCGGTGATTCTGCAGATCGCCAATCAGCTCAACAAGCTCATCGACGTGGTGCGCATCGACGACATGACGCGCGGCGAACACGTCGAGCGCGAACTGGTGCTGGCGAAGTTACGGGTCGATCCGGCGCGCCGCGATGCCCTGCGCGGCTACGTGGTGCGCACCGGCGGGCGCGTGCTGGACCCGTCGACCGACAGCTTTATCGTCGAACTGCTGGGAAGCGAGGCTGAAGTCAACGGTTTTATGCACGAGGTGGTAGCGCACGGCGAACTGCTCGAGGTCGTACGGAGCGGTGCGCTCGGCATCAGCCGCAGCGCACGCGCGCTGCGCCTGGTCACGCCGGCCTAAGGGCGCTACGCCGGTCGTCCACGCAGGGTGGTGAGCCGGCCGCCTTCCTCGGCGACGTTGACGTTGCGTGCCAGCTGATCGCGCTGTCCGCGGGTCCACGCAGAGACCTGGGAAGCGGGCATCGGGCGGCTGATATAGTAGCCCTGCGCAAGATCGCACCCCAGGCGCAGCAGCGCCGTCCACACTTCCGGCGTCTCGATACCCTCGGCCACCACCTTGAGCCCCAGGCTGTGGCCAAGTTCGATGGTGGTGCGCACGATCGCCAGGTTGCTGTTCGAGTGGTCGAGATTGCCGACGAAGGCGCGATCGATCTTGAGCTCATCGACGGGGAGCGCGTGGAGCTGTGCCAGGCTGGAGTGGCCGGTACCGAAATCGTCGATCGCGAAGCGCACTCCACCGGTGCGCAGTTGCTGCATGATCTGTGCGGCCAGCTGCGGCTCGCGCATGATCGCGCTTTCGGTCACTTCGAGCAGCAGGCCGGTCGCCGGCACCTGGTGATCGCGCAGCAGCGCGAACACCCGCGCCGGCAAGCCGCCGTCGGCAAAATCCGCCGCCGACAGATTCACGGCCACGGTGAGGTCGAGGCCCTCGCGCTGCCACGCGCCCAGCTGTCCGATCGCGGCCCCGAGCACCCAGCGCGACAGATCCGGCAAAACGGAAGCGCGCTCGGCGAGCGGAATGAATTCCGCCGGGGAGATGTTGCCCAGGCTCGGATGGTTCCAGCGCAGCAGCGCTTCCAGCCCCAGCACCGAGCGGTCCTTCATGTTCACGACCGGCTGGTAATGCAGTGCCAGGCCATCGCCCGCCAGGGCGCGACGCAGTTCGGCCACCAGCATGATGCGGCGGCGATGGTCGGCATCGTGCGCGGGCTTGTACACCACGGCGACGGACGACTGCTCCTTGGCCTGCAGCAGCGCGACGTCCGCCTGCCGCAACAGGTCGTCCACCGCCACGCGCGGCGCGCGCCACTCGCTGATGCCTGCGCGGATGTCGACACTGAGCCGCAGCTCACCGAGGGTAATACCGGCACGCCAGTCATCGGCCGCCATCAGCAGACGGTGCAGCAGCTCGCTGTCGTGGAGCGGCGCGCCGACCACGAATTGATCAGCACCGATGCGCGCGCACAGCGCGACCTCACCCACCAGTTTCGCCAGCCGAATGGCCAGCGCCTGCAACAAATGATCACCGACCACATGCCCGACCGAGGCGTTGATGTCGCGGAACCTGTGCACGTCCACCAGCGCCAGACTGAAGGTGCTGCCCGCCGGCACGCGCCGCCAGCCGCTCGCGCAGGCCGTTGCGATTGGGCAGTCCGGTCAGGGTGTCGTGGCTCGCCTGGCGCACGATGTGTGCCTCGCGTTCACGGATGCTCTGCTGCATCGAGTTAAAGGTGCCGGCGAGTTTCGTAAACTCTACCCCGCCGCTCACTTGTATGGGTTCGCTGTACGAGCCGCGTTCGATTTCACGGGCGGCCGCGACCAGCACGCCGAGCGGGCGCACCGCGCTGCGCCCGGCGAACACCGCCACCACGATCGCGCCCAGCAGGGCCGCGCCGCCGATCAGCAGCAGCGCCAGGCGCATCTGGCGAAATTGGGTCATGGCGGCCGACTGGGAGCGCTGCGCCACCAGCAGCAGCGCGCCGCTCTGCGCACGGAGCGGTGCGCTCAGCGTCAGGTACTGGTCTCCGGAGATCGTCAACGACACCGGAACGTCGGTGCCCAGGTCGAGCAGGCCCTGCACCGCCAGCTGCCCGGCCGTGCCCGCATCCAGGGTCGAGATCGTGCCGCTGGAACCGTTCGGCTCGCGGTACACGAAGCTCACTTCGGTGTCGGCCAGCGTCGCAAGCTGCTGCGCCAGCGGCCGGTCGAGCGCAAAACCGAGCGCGACCCAGGCAATGACCTGCGGTGCACGGAGCGGTGCAAACACAATCTGGTACGGTCGCCCACCGACCACGGCGAACGGCGCCGCCTTGCCGCCTTCCGGCAGTTGCAGTTCCGCACCGGCCTGTTGCGCGAGTGCGGGCGTGGTGGCGGTCAGCACACGTCCGGCGGGTGCATACAGCACCGCCAGATCCGCACCGATGCGCCCGGCCTGGTTGCTGAGCGCCGATTGCATGGTGGGCGAGTCGCCGGTCGCCACCGCCTCGCGAAATGCAAAGTCGCCCACCATGGCGTCGACGGCCGCGCGCAACAATCGCGCTCGCTCCGCGAGCGTCCGGTCAAGCATGGCGCGCGTTGCCGACAGCTGGCGGATCGATTCATCGTGCACGGCGCTGCGGATCGAGGCCAACGTCAGCACGATCGTCACACCCTGGGCAAGCGCCATCAGGGAGACGATCAAAATGAGCAGTCGGTTCTTGAAGCTGGTCAACTTTGAGGGCTCTAATCGACCTGACATATGCATAGTAGAAGCGCCACGTTTATCGCCTGTGTGACGGCCTGCACGGTTTTTGCGGTGCCGCAGGCGATTTCTGCGGCTTCGGCGCTGTCGGTCACGGTTGTGGATGTGAGCGGTGTGCCGGTAGAGGGCGCGGTGGTCGTCGCCGAGCCCACGGCCGGGCTGCCCAAGCCCCAGCCTGGCCAGAAGGCCATCATGGATCAACGCAACCTCGCCTTCGTGCCGGGCGTGCTGGTGGTGCAAACCGGCACCGCGGTTGACTTCCCCAACAGCGACCAGGTGCGGCACCAGGTCTATTCCTTTTCGGAAGCCAAGCCCTTCCAGCTGGGGCTCTACGCCGGCAGGGCGCACGCTCCGGTGGTGTTTGATCGCGCCGGCCTAGTGACGCTCGGCTGCAATATTCACGACAGCATGCTGGCTTACATCTATGTCACTGACTCACCGTGGTACGGGCGCACCGGTGCGGACGGCACACTGCGGCTGCGCGATCTGCCCCCTGGGGAGTACACCGTGCGGATCTGGCACGACCTGCTGGATGAGTCCGGACCGCAATTGAGTTCAGTGCAGCGGCTTGCCGACGGCGCCACTGCCAGCGTGAGCTTCCGCCTCACGCGCGCCTTGCGGCCGGCATTGCACCATCACGGAGTGGACAAGAAATGGCAAGATTACTGATCCCCTCGTGTGTCGCCACCGCACTGGTGCTGGCGCGAGTGGCCGGCGCGGGCGAATTCGACCTGGGCGTGGATCTGCGCGCGGTCGCGACCGACGCGACGCAGTCTCGCCTGACCGGTGGACTCGGTGCGCTGCGCTACGACGACACGCAGGACGGTGTGCGCTTGGGTTACGTCGACGTGGGGTATCGCGCCGATCCGACCGATACCCTGCGCGTCACCGCGCAGGCCTACGCCTACGGGGATCATGACGTAAGCGTGATCGACCTGACTGAGCTGTACGCCGAGTGGCGTCCGATTCCGTCCTCGAACTGGCGCTCCCGCCTCAAGGTGGGCGCGTTCTATCCGTCCATCTCGCTCGAGAACCGCATGCAAGGCTGGCGTTCGCCCTACACGCTGTCGTTTTCGGCGATCAACACCTGGGTCGGCGAGGAGCTGCGCACCATCGGCTCCGAATACAGCCTGGACTGGCTCGGACGCAGCCACGGCCATGACTTCGACTTTACGCTCAGTGCCGCCGCCTACGGATGGAACGACACGGCCGGCACCGTGGTCGCGACCCGCGGCTGGGGACTACACGACCGGCAGAGCACTCTGTTTGGCCGCTTCGCGAACGGTGGCGCACCGCTCCCGGAGCGCACCCTGTTCTTTGACGATCTCGACAAGCGCGCGGGATACTACGTGAGCGGCGCCTCGAACTATCGCGGCCTGGTCGAAATGCGCGCCACGCACTACGACAATCGAGCCAAACTCGGCATCGAATCCGAAAAGCTCGACGATGCCAGCTGGCTGACGTACTTCGACAGCCTGGGCGCGCGCTGGACGCCGAACGACGACTGGACGGTGATCGGCCAATGGCTGCACGGACGCACCTACGAAGACGGAGCGCCGAGCAATGCCTGGACCTTCAGTTCGGAATTCCTGCTGGCCAGCCTGCAGCGGGGCGCGATGCGTTACTCGGTGCGCTACGACCGCTTCGACATGCAGCAGACCTACAGCACCTATGATGACTTTCCGATCCTGCTCGCCGACCATGGCCACGCCTGGACTCTGGCGTGCATGCGCGAACTCAACCGGCACTGGAGCCTGGCCCTGGAAGGCATCCTATCCGACAGCACGGTGCCGCTGCGCACCGTGTATGGCCAGCCTGCTTACGCGCGTGAACAGATGCTGCAGCTTGCAGTGCGCTACGAGCTCTAGCGGCACAATCGATCCCTGCACCACCGTCGGCTGGCGCGCGCACCGGGCGAATAGCGCACGCCGCTAGGCCGGATGGGGCCCTAACGCGTGCGCCAGATAATCCTCAAAGCTGCCCCGATCGGCGCGCTCGAGGGCCTGCTGCTCGAGGAGTGATTCAGCCGCTTCCGCGGCGAACTCCGCCTGCAGTGCGGGATCGTGGCCGGCGGTCTCGAGCAGCCGTGCACGGTGCTGTCCGGAAAGCGCCAGCGTGTATTCGGCAAAGCCGGTGCCCGCGCGCCGCAGCTCCTGCAGATGTCGCGCCGACGGTGTGCGCTCCGGGTCGCGAAGCTTTTCCAGCTGCTTGGCGAGCGCACGCCTGTAGGGTTGGCCCGGATCGTCCGCGTCCAGCAATTCGCAGATGCCGCCGAGCTGGTCGAGCAGCTCCGCACCCCACGCCTTGAGCGAGACCGAGCGCCCGTCGCGCTGCAGTTGCAGATCCGCTTCCCGGCCGCGCCGCGCCACCAGCAGATGGTTGTGATCAAGTGATTCCTGATCCGAGCCGCTGAGCGGATCGCTGCTGCGCGCCAGGCACAGGGCCAGAAACGCCTCCATGAAATGCATCTCGTCCGTGCATACCCCGCTCGGCTCGAAGATGCAGATGTCGAGGGCGCGCACCTCAACGTACTCGACGCCGCCGCGCGCCAGCGCACGCATGGTGCTTTCGCCAGCCTGCGGCGCGCGCTTGAGGCGGATGCTGCTGTAGTACTCGTTTTCAATCTGCAGGATGTTGGCATTGAGCTGGCGGTAGCGGCCGTCAACGCACAGACCCAGCGCCGCGAACGCCGGATGCACGGTGTGCGTCGCGTGCTGCAGATCGCGCAGATACTCATCCAGCGCATTGACGGACACTGCCACGGCGGACTGGTCGCGATTGCGGTAGCCCAGATCGCTCATGCGGAGCGAAGTGGCGTACGGCAGATGCAGCGTGCCGGGACCCAAGGGCTGCATTTCAGCGCTGCTCCCCTCGGGCACAAAGCTCGCGCACAACGCCGGGGAGACGCCGAACAGGTAGAGCGCCAGCCAGCCGTGGCGGCGGTAATTTCGCACCACGTCAAAATAACGCGCCGACACAAACTCGCTGTCGTGCCGGTGCGAGCCCAGCAAATCGGCCCACAGCGGCCAGAATCGCTCCGGGAATGAATAGTTGTAGTGCGCGCCCGCGATCGCCTGCATCAGTCCGCCGTAGCGGGTCTGCAGTCCGCGCCGATAGACTTCCTTGAAGTGTCCGCGATGCGAGCGTCCGTACTGGGCAATCGGTACCTCGCTCTCGCCGGCGATCTCGCCGGGCATGGAGGCGGCCCACAGCAGTTCATCGTTGAGATGCCGCACCACGAAATGGTGCAGCTCGCCGAGGTACCGGGCCAGTGCGGCGTTGTCGGTGAACGTCGGCGTCACCAACTCGAGCAGCGCCTCGGAATAATCGGTCGTGATGTGGGGATTGCAGAGCGCGCTGCCAAACGCGCGCGGGTGTGCGCTCGCGGCGATGCGGCCCGCGGGCGTCACTCGCAGGCCCTCGCGCTCGAGGCCACGCTGGCCGCCGGCCAGCGCGCCGCCGTGCTCGCGGTTGTTGGCCAGCGCCGCCAGGCGCCTTTCGAAGGCACGGTCTGTCACCGCTCGCGCCATCCCCTGTGGACCCCTGCAGCTTGCGAGTTGAATACATTAGCCGAATCTGCGCTCGGCAGCCGCGGATAGTCGCACAGGCCGTGCACAAGCAGTCGCAAACTGGCATTCTACGCGACCAGCGCCGCCACCGGCGGCGCGCCGCTTTCGGAGACCGCCATGCTGGTCCAGTCAGCCGCCAGACGGGTCGCAATCGTCGGTGGTAGCCGCATACCATTCGCACGCTCTTACGGTGCATACACGGGCCAGAGCAACCAGGATTTGCTGGTGGCGGCGCTGCGCTCACTGGTGCAACGCTTCCGATTGCAGGGACAGCGCCTGGGCGATGTCATTGGCGGCGCGGTCATCAAGCACTCCAGGGACTTCAACCTGGTGCGCGAGTCGCTGATGTCGGCCGATCTCGATCCGCAAACTCCGGGACTCGACATCCAGCGCGCCTGCGGCACCGGGCTCGAGGCCGCCATCCTGGTCGGCAACAAGATTGCGCTCGGTCAGATTGATGCCGGCATCGCCTGTGGTGTCGACACCGTCAGCGATCCGCCGGTGGTGCTGCCGGCTTCCTTTGGCGAACTGCTGTTGCGCAGCTACCGTGGCCGCAACCTCGGACAGCGTCTCGCGCCGTGGCTGAAGCTCCGCCCGCGCGATCTCAAACCCATATTGCCGGCGGTGGTCGAGCCGCGCACCGGGCTGTCGATGGGCCAGAGCTGCGAGCTCATGGCCAAGACCTGGAATATCTCGCGCGCCGAGCAGGATCGGGTGGCGGTCGAAAGCCACCTCAAGGCGGCGGCGGCCTGGAAGGAAGGCTTCTACGACGACCTGGTGGTGCCGCACGCCGGCTTGCAGCGCGACAACAACGTGCGGCCCGATGCCACCGTGGAGAAACTCGCCACGCTGCGCCCGGTGTTCGACACCAGCGGCTCAGGCACGCTCACGGCCGGCAACAGCACGCCCCTGACCGACGGTGCCGCCGCGGTATTGCTGGCTTCGGAGGACTGGGCGCGCGAGCGGCGGCTGCCAATACTGGCGTACCTGCGCGCCGGAAAAAGCTGGGCGGTCGACTTCGCCACTGGCAAGGAGGGCCTGTTGATGGCGCCGGCGTACGCCGTTTCCGCGATGCTCGAGGATGTGCACCTCAGTCTGCAGGACTTCGACTACTACGAGATACACGAAGCCTTCGCCGCGCAGATGCTGTGCACGCTCAAGGCCTGGGAGTCCCCCGAGTTCTGCCGCGACCGGCTCGGACGCAGCGCCGCTCTGGGTTCCATTCCGCCCGCCAAGATCAACGTCAAGGGCGGTAGTGTCGCGCTCGGCCATCCGTTTGCTGCCACCGGTGGACGGATACTCGCTGCGCTCGCCAAACTCCTCGGCAACGATGCACAGGCGCAGCGCGGGCTGATCTCGGTGTGCACGGCCGGGGGCATGGGTGTCACTGCCGTGGTGGAGCGTGCCTGATGCCGCGCCAGAATTTTGCCTCCGGTTCACAGTGGGAACCCATCGTCGGTTATTCGCGCGCGGTGCGCGCGGGCGATTACGTGCACGTCTCGGGCACCACCGCGACCGGGGCGGACGGGCGCATCGTCGGCCTGAATGACCCCTACGCTCAGACCGAACAGTGCCTCAAGAACATCGAGGTCGCGCTCAAGCGCGCCGGCGCGAAGTTTGCGCAGGTGGTTCGGACCCGTATTTATGTGGTCAATATTGCCGACTGGGAACAGGTCGGGCGCGCGCACGGCGCCGTGTTCGGCGAGATACGCCCGACCACGTCAATGGTGGAAGTCAGCCGCCTGATTGCGCCCGACATGCTGGTCGAGATCGAAGCGGACGCCTGGCTCGGCGAGTAACCCATGGGCCGATGGCAGACATTGATGGCGCGCGACGGGCACGAATTTTCGGCCTACCTGGCGGCGCCCAGCGGCGCGCCGCGCGGCGCGGTGGTGGTGCTGCAGGAAATCTTTGGCGTCAATCAGCACATCCGTGGCGTGGTCGAGCAATACGCCGCGGCCGGATTCCTGAGCATCGCACCGGCGCTGTTTGATCGCGTCGGCCGCAATATCGAGCTCGGCTACGGACCCAAAGACATGGAGCAGGGGGTCGGCTACCGGATGCAGATCGACGATGCCAAGGCACTGCTCGATATCGGCGCGGCCGTCAACGTCGTGCACCACGCGGGACGTGTCGCGCTGATTGGCTACTGCTGGGGCGGGCAGCTCGCCTGGATCGGGGCGGGCGCGCTGCGCGTGCAGGCCGCGGTTGGTTATTACACCAGCCGCATCTGGGAAAAGCTCGATCGCCTGCCGACCTGTCCGGTCATGCTTCACTACGGAGAGCTGGATAAGAACATTCCGCGCGAGCGCATCGAGCAGGTGCGCGCCGTGTTCCCGCAGGCCAGCTATTATTTCTATCCGGCCGATCATGGCTTTAACTGCGACGCCCGCGCCAGCTACCACGCGCCCAGCGCGCAACTCGCCTGGGAGCGCACCCAGGAATTTCTGACACAGCACATAGGTTGAACTAGTCATGCAGCTTAGCGATTCGAAACTGCTGCGCAGTCAGTGCTACGTCAACGGCCAGTGGCTCGATGCCGCCGATGGCCGCAGCACGCCGGTACTCAATCCGGCCACCGGCGCAACGCTCGGCACGGTACCGCAACTGGACGGCGCCGCCACCCGCCGCGCCATCGACGCCGCCGCCGCCGCGTTCCCCGCCTGGGCCGCGCAGACCGCCAAGCAGCGCGCCGTGATCCTGCGGCGCTGGTTCGAACTGATGATGGCGAACCAGAAGGATCTGGCCCAGCTCATGACCGCCGAGCAGGGCAAGCCGCTGGCGGAGGCAACCGGGGAAATCGCCTACGCCGCGGCGTTCGTCGAGTGGTTCGGCGAGGAAGCGCGGCGTATTTACGGCGAGGTCATTCCCGGCCACCAGGCCGACAAGCGCATCGTGGTGCTGCGTCAGCCGGTCGGCGTGGTGGCGGCGATCACACCCTGGAATTTTCCGGCGGCCATGATCACGCGCAAGGCCGCGCCGGCGTTGGCCGCGGGCTGCACCTTTATCGTCAAGCCGGCCGGGCAGACGCCGCTGTCGGCGCTCGCCATGGCTGAACTTGCCGGCCGCGCCGGCGTGCCTGCCGGGGTATTCAATGTCATCACCGGAAGCGCGCGCGAAATCGGCGCCGAACTCACCGGCAGCCCGGTGGTGCGCAAGCTCAGCTTTACCGGCTCGACGGAAGTGGGCCGGGTGCTGATGGCGCAGTGCGCGCCGACGTTGAAGAAACTTTCCATGGAACTGGGCGGCAACGCGCCCTTCATCGTGTTTGCGGACGCCGACCTCGACGCCGCGGTGCAGGGCGCGCTGGCCAGCAAGTACCGCAATACCGGCCAGACCTGCGTGTGCGCCAACCGGCTGCTGGTGCAGAATGAAATCTACGACGAGTTTGCGGCGCGCCTGCTGCGGGCGGTCAGCGCGCTCAAGGTGGGGGACGGACTCAAGGGCCCCACCGACCTGGGACCGCTGATCGATGCTGCCGCGCTCGCCAAGGTCCAGGAGCACGTGGCCGACGCGCGCGCCAAGGGGGCCAAGGTCACCGTGGGCGGCAAGCCGCACGCGCTCGGCGGCACCTTTTATGAACCCACGATCGTGACCGAGGCGACCAGCGCCATGCGCTTTGCGAAAGAGGAAACCTTCGGCCCGGTGGCGCCGCTGTTTCGCTTCCGTGACGAGGCCGAGGCGCTGCATATGGCCAACGACACCGAGTTCGGCCTCGCCTGCTATCTGTACACGCGCGACCTGGCGCGCGCCTGGCGTTGCACCGAGGCGCTCGAATACGGCATCGTCGGCCTGAATACCGGATTGATCTCGACCGAGGTCGCGCCCTTCGGCGGCGTCAAGCAATCGGGCTTCGGCCGCGAGGGCTCGCACCACGGCATCCTTGATTACACCGAGCTGAAGTACCTGTGCATCGGCGGCATTACGCCGCTCTGAGGGAACGCCAACATGCTCGGCGTACTGATGGTCAACACGGGAACGCCCGAGCTCCCACGCGCCCGCGAGGTGCGCCGGTTTCTGGGTCGGTTTCTGTCCGATCCGCGCGTGGTCGAACTGCCGCCAATCCTGTGGTGGCCGCTCCTCTACGGGCTGATCTTGCCGCTGCGCGCGCCGCGCAGCGCCCGCAAGTACCGCCGCGTCTGGATGGACGATGGCTCACCCTTGCAGGTCTTCTCGCAGCGCCTGCGCCACGCGCTCGAACTGGAGCTGGAGGCGCAGCTGCCCGGGGCGGTGACGATCGAGGCCGCGTTTCTGTATTCGGAGCCCCAGCTGGGCACGGCGCTGCAGAGACTGCGCGCTGCAGGAGCGCAGCGCATCGTGGTGCTGCCCTTATTCCCCCAGGCCAGCGGCACCACCACCGGCGCGGTGTTTGATCATGTGGGCGACAGTCTGCGCAGCTGGCGCGCCCTGCCCGACGTTCAGCTGATCGGGAATTACCATGAGGATGAAGGCTACATCGGCGCGCTCGCCAACAGCGTGCGCGAACACTGGCAGAAGCACGGCCGCACAACGCAGCTGCTGATGTCCTTTCACGGCATCCCGCAGCGCTGCGTACAGCGCGGCGACCCGTACGAGCAGCAATGCCAGCAGACCGCGAGCCGGCTGGCCGCGGCACTGGAGCTGAATTCCTCGGACTGGTCGCGCAGCTTCCAATCGCGCTTCGGCCAGGCGCGCTGGCTCGGACCGTCCACGGAGCAGGTGCTCGCCGAACTGCCGGCGCGTGGAGTGCGGAGCCTCACCGTGATCTGTCCGGGGTTTGCGGTCGATTGCCTCGAGACGCTGGAGGAAATTGCCCTGGCCGGCCGGGAAATCTATTTGCGCGCCGGCGGCACGCAATTCCAGTACGTGCCGGCCCTCAACGATCGCGGCGATCATGCGCGAGCGCTCGCGCAGCGCGTGCTGGGCGCCGCGGGTTGAGCCATGTTCGGCCGCTTTCTCGAACTCAGCCTGACCACCACGGACATTGCGGCCTCGGTGCAGTTCTATGAGCGGCTCGGCTTCTCGCAACTCACCACCGGCGATACCTGGACGCATCCTTACGGCGTGCTCAGCGACGGGCGCATCTGCCTCGGGCTGCACCAGCGGCGCGGCCCCCAGAGCATGCTCAGTTTCGTGCGGCCGGAGCTTGCCCAGCACGTGCACGAATTGCGGGCCGTGGGTTTCGAGCCGCATTACACGCGCCTCGGCGACAGCGACTTCCATGAGCTGCAGCTCCACGACCCCGCAGGTCAGAACATTGCGTTGCTGGAGGCGCGCACTTTTTCCCCGCCGCGCCCCGATCACGCGGCCTCCAGTTGCGGCTGGTTTAGCAGCTACAGCGTACCCACGCTGGACACCGAGGCGGTGCGGGCCTATTGGGAAAATGCGGGCTTTGTGGCCCTCGAGGTGCCGGATGATCCTCTGGCGCAAATCGCCCTCACCAGTGACGCGCTGACCCTGACCCTGCACCGGCCGCGGGCGATCGCGGCGCCGGTGCTGGTTTTCGCCGACCCGCTCATGCCCGCGCGCCTGGAAGCGCTCGCCGGGAGTGGGATCGTCGGCAGCGCTGAACTGCCACAGGGGTTCGATCCCAGCGCCAACGCCCTCCTCGAAGCGCCCGAGGGCACGCTGCTGCTGTTGCTGCACGCCGAGGGCTAGCCGAAGCGAGGCGCCGCAGCACGTTGGTGCGCATTAACCCGATTCCCGCAGGAACCGCGACCCCGCTTACGGCTGGAGGAAGAATCGCGCGGGAGGCGCGGGCAGACCCTGGTTGCTCTGGAGGAATTCCGCCCGCGATCCCTCGAGCTTCGCCTTGCTGGTGCCGATACCGGGTACTTCCTGGTTCCGGATCAGGAGTCCGCCCTGAGTACGAACGCCTGCGGACGTCTTGACGGTCGCATTGCGGATCAATACCTGGGCACGGCTGTGGCTCCCGCCTCCGCCCACGATCGAGATCTCGGCCGGCGTGTCCACGGAATCGCGGATAAAATGGCTGTGAAGGAATTCAGCCTCGAGTTCGCTACGCCGCGGATCGTCGGCGGTATCGCCGGGACCCGCTTCCAGGGATATGTTGTGCGCTCGCCTCCCCAAAGGTATCGAACTCCGACCTTAAAGTGAGCCGGTTTCCGACCGCTCGGAACTGGGTCCCTCGACGATCCTCCGTGGCCCAGGAAATTTGGCCACGTTGTTCCGGAACACGTTGCCGTTCATGTAAAGCGTTACGGAGCCGCCATCGGTGCCGCGCTCGCCGCCTGACGATTGAAGCGCTCTGTTGTTGTTGTAGAAGAGATTGGAAGTGAGCATCGCCCAGATGGCGGGGCCGTCTGAGGCGTCGTTGCTGGCGTCTCCGGTCAGGAAGTTCTGAATGAGCAGACCGAGAGCTGCCGTTCCCCGCACGACATTGTGCGAAAAGGTCAGCATCGAACGGGCCCTGCGCGCGGCGCATTCACAGTTCGCGAACGTCATCGCGACAACGGAAGCGTCCAGCACCGTGTAGGTGACCGTCATCGACAGATTTCCGTTGGGATCGACCGGATCGTTGGTCGGCTCCGAGATCGCAAGATTGTCTCCGGAGACGACAGTCAGGTGGGAAATCGTATTCTCAACGCCGATGTGGATTACGGGATTTGGAGCAGAGAAGGGCGCGTACCCGGTGCAGTCCGCGCGTGCTTCGAACGGAAGATCCAGCGCCGAGCCGTCGATGATTGTTTCCGTCCCCGCAACGGTGAAATCATCGGGCGTCGCGTCACTGACCGGATCGGGCACCCCATCGCCGTTGGTGTCGACGCGCTTCTCGGATCCCACCAGTGACATGCCCGGCGGCATGCGCAGCGAACCGCGATTGGGGCGGATCGCGCCCTGCGGGTACAGAGTGGATAACGTGTAGGTTCCTGGCGCGAGACGCACGGTACACCGTGATTAGCGGGATTGTTGACGGCCGCGTACAGTTCCTTGACCGTGTGGACGTGTATCACCGCCCCGGGTGCTTGCGCGTCCTGGGCACTCACCGCGGATCCGATCATCAGGCACAGGCAGGCCGCGCCTGCACTCCAGTAGATCTTGAGTAGCGATGCAGTCATAAGTCACGCCCTTGTGTTTTTTTTTGGATATGGCCTCGCGATTCCTGGTCAACCCTGCCGCTAACGCATGTGTTTCGCTGTTGGATGCGTCCTAAATCGGGCAGCCCGCACTCACGATCGTGAATTACCCAGGCGTCAGGACTGATTTCCGCGCGGTCGAGTTCTCGGCAAATCTCCCCTGAAAGACTTGCCCGTTATGATTTGCGATGACAATGCGCCCAATGGGCAGGATGCACAAGCGATTGTTGCTTCCAGCCAAGCCATCGCGACATTGCTGCAGCTGGGCCGTTATGTAATGCACAGGAAGGCGAACCGCGGATCAGCCGACCGATGACACGGCTTTCGATAGTCGCGCCGCGCTACCAGCGGGCCCCTGAAAGGAACCCGCCGGGCGCGCAGTCTCATTCCACGGCGACGGCCACGGCGTCGTTGGCGTCCTCGACAGTCTTTTGGTCGCTGGCATTCAGGCCCGAAGGCTGCACTGCAACGGTCACCTTGGTGATCTTGCCCGTGAAACTGTTTTCACCCTGCTTGTAGTCACTGGACACGGCCGTCTCGGCGTCCTCGCCCACGTCCACGCCTTCGTCCGCCGAAAACATGTAGGGCTGGGTCTTGGGAATGTGCCCGCTCGCCACTCGCTTGTCGTCCACGAACAGCGCGCAAGTACCGCCGGACCCTGGCTTGGCGGCGTCCGGTGTGAATTCATAGCGGATCACATGCCTGCCCGGCGCGAGCGGGGTCGAGTCGGCGATGTTGGTGTGCTCGACTCCGAAGTAGTTGTATTCGTGGTGCACCTTGCCGTCTTTCATGTACAGCGTCCAGCCACCGAAGGCGCCGGCCTGCGCAATGATCACCCCATTGGTGTTGGCATCGCGCAGATTCACTTCGGCCGTGAGCGTATAGCGGCGATTCTTCACGTTGATGAACGCATTCTCGGCGATCCCCTTCATGCCCGGATACACCGTCAGCGAAGTGCGCCCGCCGATCAGATCGGGCCGGCCCGCGATCGACGCATCGAAGCGCTCGGCGCGACGGTCATCGATGGGCAGCACGTGGTTGCGCTCGGCCTCCTTCATGAACAGCGCCTGCATCTCGTGCAGCTTCGCCGGATTGCGCGGCGGCAAGATCACGCGCCTCGCTGAAATCCTCGGCCACGTGGTACAGCTCCCAAATGTCCTTGGACAAGGGGGGATTGGCTACCATCAGCCAGGGAATTGAGTGGCGCGCGGCCGCGACCCAGCCGTCGTGATAGATGCCGCGGTTGCCGAACATCTCGAAGTACTGTGTGGTGTGAGTCTCGGGGGCCTTGGCCTGATCGAAGCTGTACACCATCGAGGTGCCGTCAAAGGGGCGTTGCAGCGTCCCGTGCACGCTTTTCGGAAACGGCAGCTTGGCGGCTTCCAGCACCGTGGGGGCGATGTCCGTGACGTAGGTGAACTGCGAGCGGAATTCTCCCTTGGATTTGATGCGCGCCGGCCAATGGATCACCACGGCGTTGGTGGTGCCGCCGTAGTGGGACGCGATCTGCTTGGTCCACTGAAATGGCGCATCTCCCGCCCATGCCCAGCCGATGGCGTAATGAGGAAAAGTGCTCGGCCCGCCCCACTCATCGAGATGCGGCATGTTGATCGCCGCCGTGTTGACGATGCCATTTAGCGCCATCATCTCGTTGTAGGCGCCTTCCGGTCCGCCCTCGGCGCTGGCGCCGTTGTCACCGACAATGTAGATGAACAGGGTGTTGTCCAGGACACCCATCTCCTTCAGGGCCCCGACCAGGCGCCCTACTTGCTCGTCGGTATGCTCACCGAAGCCCGCAAAGGTTTCCATTTGCCGCGCCTCGAGCTTCTTCTGGTCGGGCGTCTGCGAATCCCAGGACGGAATCTCCTTGGGGCGCGGCGTCAGTTCAGCGCCGGCGGGAATGACGCCCATTTGCTTCTGGCGCGCGTAGGTCTCGGCGCGCACGGCATCCCAGCCCTGATCAAATTTTCCCTTGTAGCGATCGATGTATTCCTTCGGCGCATGGTGCGGGGCATGGAGCGCACCGGTCGCAAAGTACACGAAGAAGGGTCGATCCGGCGTCAGCGAATGCTGGGCCTGCATCCAGCCGATGGCCTGATCGGTCATGTCGACGGTAAAGTGATAGTCGGGCGTATGCGCGTGCTCGACCCGCACGGTGCCGTCATAGATGGCCGGCGCCCACTGGTTGGTTTCGCCGCCGATAAATCCATAGAACTTGTCAAAACCCGAGTGCGTGGGCCAGCGATCGAAGGGTCCGGAAACGGACACCTCCCAGGGTGGTGTCTCGTGGTACTTGCCGAACGCGGCGGTGCTGTACCCGTTGAGCCGCAGCATCTCCGCCAACGGCGCCACGCTGAGCGGGCGAATGCCGGTGTTGCCGGGAAACGCCGTGGCAACTTCCATGACGGCACCCGCGTTGTTGACGTGGTGATTGCGCCCGGTAAGCAGGGCCGTGCGGGTTGGCGAACACAGCGCGGTGGTATGAAAGTTGTTGTAGCGCAGGCCTTCGGTGGCCAGCTGGTCCAGCGTCGGCATCTTGACCGGGCCCCCGAAAGCGCTGGACTGACCGAACCCGATGTCATCCAGCAGGACGATGACGACGTTGGGTGCCCCTTTGGGCGCCTTGACCTCGAAGCGCGGCGGTGCCTTCGCATTGCGGGCGTCAAACGTGGTAATTGTCGTCACCGGCGGCTCGGGCACGGGAAGCACCGTGCGGTCGATCCCGCGCGTTGCCGGCGTTTGCGGCGTTCCTGGAGATTGGGCGAAGGCTGCGGCCAGCACCAGTCCCGGTGCCAACCATAGCGTCTTCAGCAATGCACTGTATTTCATGTCCGATCTCCGGATAATTCGGGTTGGCCCACAAGTGGGCGGGCGGGAACAGCAGTCGCCACGGCTCGTTCTAAGTGCCAGCCCACCCTTGTTGTCGTTTCCTATTCATGTGCGCGAGGTGCGGGGACGCCGCGGGCCGGTCGCTGCGGATTGTAGAACATTCCTAATCCCGCCGGCCGGGAAACGCCGGCGTTAGGAATGGTGTGCCACCAGTCGGACGCGTGCCTGAATCTCATCGCTGACGCGCAGGGCACCGAACAGCAGACTGTAAGGCTCGAGCCCCAGCGACGTTTGCGTGAAGCTGAACTCTCCATCGACCTCAACCGTGTCGCCGGTTCGGTGCCATTGCACGGGCACCGACAGGTGCGAGGTGTGATCGCGCAGCGTGACGGTCAGATCCACCGTGGAATGGTCGGGGCCGGCCGCCACGTGCTGGCACTGCACGGACACCTTCGGGTACTGCGCGGCATCCAGCTGTCGATCGCCGAGCATATGCTCGCGCGTGCCGGCACGCGCTCCCTCATCGAGGGGTTCGGCATATTCCCCCCCGGCCGCCGCGCGTTCCTGCGGATCATCGACCACGAACGCGGCGACCGCTAACTCAAGTTCGCAACCCGAGCGCTCCGTCTGAGGATGCAGCCAGATGCTGCCCTTGATTCCGTGCGTCGTGATGACGTGGGCATGTCCGATCTTGGACATGGGCCCATCCGCATGGAGGAACAGCCAGATCTCCGAGGCCTGCGCATCGAGCGGGAATGGCGTCGAACCGTCCGGCCGCGTGACCGCCACCGCTTGCGCCGTTGAGGAGGGTCGCACGCCGCAGCCAGCCAGCAGCGTCAGCGCCACGGCCGTACCTGCGAGCGTTGCGCCGCGGAGGCGCAGATGCTTGCACGCCGCACGGTTCTGATGCACCGGTATTCTGTCCATCATTCCACCGTCCACCGTCCGCAATCGTCCTGGCAGTTCCTGGAGCTACTGTACCTGCAGGCGGCGGGAAACTGGGGACAGTTCAGAAAATTTGACGGGCGCTTCAGGCATTGCGTTTGCTGCTTGGCGGCCAACGGCCGAGACTCTCGCCCATGGAGGTCGCGTTGTTTAACTTGGTTTTTAAGGAGAAATTTATGAACGCCCATCGATATCTGACGCTGCTGGCGGCGATTCTCACCACCGTCGTGCAGACCCTGATTTTTGTCGCCGACACCGCGGCGAGTGCCGAGTCGGTGCTGGCCTCGGTCGCCTATGTGAGTGCATCCTCAGACGGTTCGAGCAAGGCATGAAGGGCCTGCGGTTGACCGAAGTGCTGCTGCCGCTGCTTGCCGCTCGCGGCTGGGCGCCGTGGCTGATCGAGCCGCGGCGCGCAGTGGAGCGGCGCGGGCGGGAACGCCGCCCGGTGGCGGCGGCCAGTCAGCTGCGCTGGCGCGATCGCGAGCATCGCCGCCTTCCCTTCGATGACGTGCAGTGAGCCGGCTGGATTCTCTAGGCGCGGACGACCTGGGCCGCAAAGCAGCCCATTTTCGCGTTGTGCACGTGCAGGAAGGCGACCGTCGGGTCGGCGAATTGCTGTTCGATGACACGGCCGGCAACGACGCCCGCGACCACATCCGCATCGACCATCATTCCCGAGGCGTCAAACGCCCGCACCGACAGCAGTCGACGGCTGAGCACCTCCGGAATCTCATTGACCTCGGGCCGATATTCCTGCGCGTATTCGCGCACGTAGATGGCGTGACGCGAACGGTACGGCCCAGGCACCGGCAAATGCTCATAGTTGAGAAGCAGCACCGTCTCGCCGGGTGTTGCATCCCGCAGGCTGACGCGACACGGAAAGCCCACCGGTTCGTCCGCCGTGCGACGGATCACGCCGCGCGCGGCAAGTTCGGACTCGTCCATGCCAAACAGCGGGGCGAATGGGGCCACCGGCAATCCCTGGATTCTGAAACTCATGAGTCCTGGCCCTTGGCTGCGAATTGAAGAATCGAGTCTGCCGGCGTCGCGGTAATGCCACACTCCGGATCTTGCGTTCCAATTGTTCGGTTGATGTCCACAGTCCGCCCTCATTCAGTTAAGGAGCGAATGTCCATGCCCCATATCGAAGATCGCCTGCGCGCACTTGGGTTGAGTCTGCCGGCTCCCATGTCGGCGCCTGCCGGAGTGAAATTGCCCTTCCAGCCGGTGCGCATTCTCGGCCACCGCGCCCTGATCGCGGGCCACGGCCCGCAGAACCCGGACGGTTCGCTGGCCGCACCGCTCGGCAAGCTCGGCCGGGAGGTCACTGTCGAGCAGGGTTATCGCGCCGCCCGGCTGACGGCCCTGTCGATACTGGGCAGCCTCAAGCTCGCGCTCGGTGATCTGGATCGCGTCACGGCCTGGGCGCGCCTGTTCGGGATGGTGAACTCAGCGGCAGGCTTCGACAAGCAACCGGCCGTCATCAACGGCTGCTCCGATCTGATCCTCGAGCTCTACGGCGCTGAGATCGGCGCGCACAGTCGCAGTGCGGTGGGCATGGCCGAGCTGCCGTTCAACCTGCCGGTCGAGATTGAAGGAGAGCTTGAATTCAGGTAACCCGCGCTCGATCCCCGCGCGGCCTCATCGCGCTCCGGGCGCCTGGGCGGCCGCGCGGCCGAACACCCCGTAGAGCCCGACGGCCATCCACACGACATTGATGAAAACCGACGGATAGGCGCCGTTCCAGCCGCTGTTGACGATGAGGCCGGCCCCGGCGAACACGTTCAGCCATTGGTACAGCCTGGAGCGGGAAGTGATCTTGCCCAGTGTCAACAGCACGTACGCCGACAGCAGCAGGGCTGCGGCGATCCAGCCGACGATCTCGATCACGTAATTGGCCATGGAGGGCTCCGAAGGATAAGACGGTGCGCGAACCCGCTAGCGGCGGCGGGCAGAGCCGGATCGCTTGGCTTTCCGGCCGCCCCGCGCCTTGTTTCGCTTGGCGGTTGCCGGGCGCTGCGCCTTGGCCTTGCGCTTCGCGGCCTTCTTCGCTGCGGCCCGCTTGGGGGTCGGCGCGGCCTGGCGCGCTGGCTTTCGCGGGCTGGCGCGCTTGAGTACGCGGCGCAGCTTGCGGCGCGCGGCCTTGCGGCCTGGCTTGCTTCGGATGGCAGCGCGTGCGGGCGGCGTATCGACGCCGCGCAGCTGATCGACGATGGCGGGATTTTCCAGGGTCGAGACGTCCTGCGTGACGGGCTGGTCATTGGCGATCGCGCGCAGCAGCCGGCGCATGATCTTGCCCGAGCGGGTCTTGGGCAGGTTGTCGGCAAAGCGGATGGTGTCGGGCTTGGCAATCGGCCCGAGCTGCTCGCCCACCCAGTCGCGCAGTTCCTTGACCAGGCCGCCGCTGTCGCCCTTGGGTCGCGCGCCGCGCAGCACCACGAACGCAAACACCGATTCGCCCTTGATTTCGTCGGCCTTGCCCACCACCGCCGCCTCGGCGACGCGCGGATTGGCGACCAGTGCGGACTCGATTTCCATGGTGCCGAGGCGGTGTCCCGAGACCTTGAGCACGTCGTCGATGCGACCCATGATCCAGAAGTATCCGTCGGCGTCGCGCAGCGCGCTGTCGCCGGCCACGTAGTAACGGCTGTGAAATTTCTCCCAGTAGGTGCTCAGGTAGCGCTCGTTGTCGCCCCATATGGTGCGCAACATGGAGGGCCAGGGCTTACGGATCACCAGGTAGCCACCGGCGTCGGGCGCCGTTACCGGTTCGCCGTGATCATCGACGATGATGGCGTCGATTCCTGGCAGGGGTTGCGTGCAGGAACCCGGCTTGGTCGCCGTGACGCCCGGGAGCGGCGCGATCATGATCGCGCCGGTTTCGGTCTGCCACCAGGTGTCCACGATCGGGCAGCGCTCGCCACCGATCACACGGTGATACCAGATCCACGCCTCGGGATTGATCGGTTCGCCGACACTGCCCAGCAGCCTCAGCCGCGACAGGTCGTATTTCGCCGGCAACGCGTCGCCCAACTTCATCAACGCACGAATCGCGGTGGGCGCGGTGTAAAACACGGTCACGCCATGGTCCTGGCAGATTTTCCAGAAGCGCCCGCCGTCGGGCACGTTCGGCGCACCCTCGTACATGACCAGGGTCGCGCCCGCGGCCAGCGGGCCGTAAGCGACGTAGCTGTGGCCGGTGACCCAGCCGATATCCGCCGTGCACCAGAACACGTCGTCCTCGCGCAGGTCGAACACCCACTCGCTGGTGAGCTTGACGTTCAACAGATACCCGGCGCTGGCGTGCTGTATCCCTTTGGGCTTCCCGGTCGACCCCGAGGTATAGAGCAGGAACAGCGGGTGCTCCGCATCAACCCATTCGGGCGGGCAGTCGCCGGGGAGCTTCTCGGTCAGCTCGTGCCACCACAGGTCGCGCCCCGAGCGCATCCTCACCGGCACGCCGCTGCGCTTGAAAACGATGACCTTCTCGATGGTCGGGCAGGACCCGGCGAGGGCCTTGTCGACCGCGGACTTGAGCTCGATGACGCCGCCGCCGCGGCGCCCGCCATCGGCGGTGATGACCAGACGCGCGCCCGCATCCTCGATGCGATCGCGGATGGAATTGAAGGAGAAGCCCCCGAACACCACCGAATGCACCGCGCCGATCCGTGCGCAGGCCTGCATGGCAATGACCGCCTCAGGAATCATCGGCATGTAGATCACGACGCGGTCGCCGCGACCGATGCCCAGTTGCTTGAGACCGTTGGCGAGCCGGCAAACCTCCCCGTGCAGCTCCCGGTAGGACAGTCGGCGCACGTCGCCCGCCTCGCCCTCGGAAATGATGGCGGTCTTGTCGGCGCGCGCCTCGAGTTGAACGTCCAGGCAGTTCCATGAAACGTTCAGCTCCCCGTCAGGGAACCAACGGTAGTTTGGTGCCCTCGTATCATCGAGGGCCACGGTGAAGGGCTTATGCCAGTACAGCGACTTGCGCGCCAGGTCGGCCCAGAAGCCGACATGGTCGGCCGCCGCCTTGCGCCGCATGGCCTCGACTTCCTGCGCGCGCAGCCGGGCGCGCGCCGCGAACGCCGCGGGCGGCGGGAAACGGCGTTTTTCCTGCAACGCCCATTCAATATTTTTTTGATCCACGAAACCTCCGCGAGGCCGGACGTGTACTCAAGAATACTGGAAGCAGCGCAGCCAGTGGAACTACAGCGTGCCGGCCCGAGTCCGGTACAATTGCCGCGCGGATCCTTTCCTCATGGAGACTGCCGATGAATGAACTGATGTCGCGCCGCGAGGCGCTCAAGAACCTCGCCCTGGGCGCCGGCACGCTGCTGGTCGCAGGCACGACGGTGGCCGCCAAGGCGGCCGCGCCCGCCGCAGGCTACGCCGGGCTGCCGCACGTGGCCCCCACCGATCCGGTGGCGGTATCGCTCTCCTACCACGAGAATGCGAAGAGCGTGGAAGCCGCCAAGTTTCCCACCTACAAGCCGGATCAGCATTGCGGCAACTGCCTGCAACTCACCGGCAATGACGGCGACGCCTGGCGGCCGTGCAACCTGTTTCCCGGCAAGCTGGTCAATGCCGGCGGCTGGTGCAAGGTCTACGTCAAGAAGCCTTAAGGGCAGCGTACTCAGGCAGGCGAGCGATGCGCTCGGCCTGGCGGGGCAACATGGCGCCAAATCCGTGCAGGCTGCAGAACTCGCCCAGGGCCTGCAGCGCCGGTCCGCGGCGACGCAGCGCTTCGCCGCCGGCCAGGAACGGTGCATCGCAATGGATGCGCGTCAAGGCACGCGCGAGGTAGGCGGCCTCCCGATGCTCGCGCAGCTTGGCCGCCAGCCGCGAGGCGCCGCGCAACGGCAGATACGCGATCTGGTCCAGGCTCTCGTACAGCAAGTCCAGCGTCGCGTAGCGGCTTAGGAGTGCGGCGGCGGTCTTCGGGCCGATACCGGGCACCCCAGGAATATTGTCCACCGCGTCGCCGGTGAGCGCCAGATAATCGGCCATGCTCTCGGGCGCCACGCCAAATCGCGCGGCGATTTCCTCGTAGCCGTACTCGGCCGCGTCGGCGTAGTCCCAGAAGCGGTCACCGGGACCGATCAGCTGCGAGAGGTCCTTATCGCGCGTCACCAGCGTTACGCGCAGGCCATCGGCGCGCACCCGCGCGACCAGCGTGCCGATCAGATCGTCGGCCTCGTAGTCGGTGCTGGCAAACTCGGGCACGCCCAGGTGCCGGCAATACTCGCGGCACAGTACGAACTGGCGCTTCAGTTCCGGCGGCGCCGGCTCGCGATTGGCCTTGTAGCTCGGCAACAGCGCGTGGCGGTGGCCCGAGCCGCGGCACTCATCGAAGGCGACCGCCACGTACTGCGGGGTGCGCCGCTCGATCAGATCGCCGAGAAAGCGCGCAAAACCGTAGAGCGCGTGGGTGGGATTGCCCTCGCCATCGCGCTGCTCGGGCTGCTGCGAATACCAGGCGCGGAATATGTAGACCGACGCATCGACGAGGTAGACCACGCGCCGGCTTTCTTAAGGCTAGCTGAGCCAGCGTTCGATGCGCGCGTGCAGCGGGCTGCTGCGCGGAAAGTGCGCCTGCAGATATTCCATCTGGTCGGCGAGCACGCGGCGGCCCTTGAGAAAGATGTACTCCGCGTAGGTCGGCATGAACGGCACGGCGATCAGCTGCAGTTTCGCCTGCTCGGGCGTGCGCCAGGCCTTGTAGTTGTTGCAGCTGCGGCAGGCGGCGACCACGTTGGTCCACACATCGCGCCCGCCCTGGCTGAACGGCCGCACGTGATCGCGCGACAGCTCGCGGCTGCTGTAGCGGTCGCCGCAGTACAGACACAGATAGGCATCGCGCCGGAACAAGGTCTCGTTATTGAGCGGTGGCACGTAATCGTGGCGCGTGTTGCCCGGATTGCCGGTGTGGCCCACGGTCGCCACGATCGAACTGACCTCGACCACGGTGCGATTGCCGGTGCGGGCGTTGACGCCGCCATACAGCCGGTAGACCAGCGAGCCGCAGGTATAGGCCACCTGCTCCTGGTGGTAGAGCCGGGCGGCTTCGCGGTAGTCGATCCATTCCAGGGGCATGCCGGCAATATCGGTGCGCAGGACCATCTGCCCGAGACCATGCGCCGCCGAGTGCACAACCAGGCGCGTGTCCTCGTCCACGATGCGGCGCTGGTGCCGCGCGCTTAAGACCTTGAGACCCATCCGTGTAAGATAAGGCAGAATTGTGCGAGAATTCAACGGATGGGGCCTCGCGCACCATCCAAATAGGAGTGATTTCATGCCCGTGACCATTGGCGCGCTCGCCGAGAGCGTGCCCGGCGAGACGCGCGTCAGTATTGTTCCGGAGGTTGCTGAAAAACTGGTCGCCGCGGGCGCAAGAGTGCTGTTACAGCGCGGCGCCGGCGTCAGCGCGCAGTTTCCCGACGCACTCTACAAGAAGGTGGAGTGGGCCGACTCGGCCGCGGCGGTCCTGGCGCAGGCCGACATTCTGTTAACGGTGCAGCCGCCCAGTGTCGCGCAGATCGAAGCGCTGCGACCCGGGAGCGTGGTCATCGGCTTCATGCAGGCCCACGCACGCAGTGCGGAAGTGGCGGCGCTGCGCACGCGCCGGATCACCAGTTTTGCCATGGAACTGGTGCCGCGCATCTCGCGCGCGCAATCCATGGACGCATTGTCTTCGCAGGCCGCGGTGGCCGGCTACAAGGCGGTGCTGATCGCCGCCAACACGCTCGACCGCTTCCTGCCGATGCTGACCACCGCCGCGGGCACGATTCGCCCGGCGCAGGTGCTGATCGTGGGCGTCGGCGTGGCCGGACTGCAGGCGATCGCCACGGCCAAACGCCTGGGCGCGGTGGTCGAGGCCTACGACGTGCGCAGCGCCACCCGGGAACAGGTGAAATCGCTGGGCGCGAAATTCATCGAGACCGGAGTATCCGCCGAGGGTCAGGGCGGCTACGCGCGCGAACTCACCGAGGAAGAAAAGGCCAAGCAGCAGGAAGTGCTGGAAGCACGCATCGCGCTGGCCGATGCGGTGATCACCACCGCCGCGATCCCCGGGCGGCGGGCGCCGCGCATCATTTCGCGCGCGGCGGTCGAGCGCATGAAAGCCGGCGCGGTGATCGTCGACATCCCGGCCGAATCGGGCGGCAACTGCGAACTGACGCGCGCCGGGGAGACGGTGCTGCACCAGGGCGTGAAGATCGTCGGCCCGGTCAACCTGGCCGCGCAGCTCGCCTATCACGCCAGCGAGATGTACGCCCGCAACCTGCTCAATTTCCTCAAGCCTGCACTCGACAAGTCGGGCGCGCTCGCCATCGACTGGCAGGACGAGGTATTCGCGCAGTCCTGCCTGACGCACGACGGCGTCATCAAACACGAAGCCACGCGTAAAGCGGTGGAGGGAACATGACCGGCATAGTCGCTCTGTATATTTTCATGTTGGCCGCATTTACGGGTTACGAGGTGATCGCCAAGGTGCCGGTGATCCTGCACACGCCGCTGATGTCGGGCTCGAATTTCGTGCACGGCATCGTGCTGGTGGGCGCCATGGTCGCGCTGGGCCAGGCGCACACCGGATTGGAAAAGACCATCGGTTTCGTGGGCGTGCTGTTGGCGGCGGGCAACGCCGTCGGCGGCTACGCGGTCACCGAGCGCATGCTCGAGATGTTCAAGGCCAGCGGCGCACGGCAAGCGGGCGTGAAGCGCGGAGGCCACTGATGGGTTCGCTCAGCGCCGGCTTGCTGATCCAGGTGAGCTACCTGCTCACCGCGTTCCTGTTCATCATGGGCCTCAAGCGCATGAGCTCGCCGGTCACCGCCCGCAGCGGCATTATCTGGGCCGGCGCCGGCATGGTCGTGGCGACCCTGGTGACCTTCCTGTATCCGGGGCTGACCAACTATCCGCTGATCATGGCGGCAATCGTGGTCGGATCGGCGATCGCCTGGTTCAGCGCCCGGCGCGTGGCGATGACCGACATTCCGCAGATGATCGCGCTCTACAACGGCATGGGCGGCGGCGCCGCGGCGGCGATCGCGGCGGTCGAACTGTACCGGGGCGAGCCGCTCGGCATGGTGGTGGCCTCGCTGGCGGTGATCGGTGGTCTGATCGGCGCGGTGTCGTTCAGCGGCAGCCTGATCGCGTTTGGCAAGCTGCAGGGACTGATCAAGAAGTCCTATCGCTTCCGTGGCCAGCAGGTTTTCAACCTGCTGATACTGGCAGCGGCGCTGGTGCACGGCGGCATGATCGTCAGCGGCGTGCACGCGGGCGCCAGTGTGGTCACGGCGGTGTTCGGCCTGGCGCTGGTGCTGGGCGTCACCATGACGCTGCCCATCGGCGGCGCCGACATGCCGGTCGTGATCTCGCTCTACAACGCGCTGACCGGGCTGGCCGTCGCCTTCGAGGGTTTCGTGCTCGGCAATGCGGCGATGATCATCGCCGGCACCGTGGTGGGCTCGGCGGGCACGCTGCTCACGCAGTTGATGGCCAAGGCCATGAACCGCTCGCTCGGCAATGTGTTGTTCTCGGGATTCGGCGACACCGGCGGTGTGGCCGCGAGCGGCACGATCGCCGGCAGCATGAAGCCCATCGAAGCGGCGGACGTGGGCGTCATGATGGCCTTCGCCCAGAAAGTCATCGTGGTTCCCGGCTATGGCATGGCGGTGGCGCAAGCGCAGCACAAGGTGTGGGAGCTGTGCCAGCTGCTGATCGACCGCGGCGTCACGGTGCGCTTTGCGATCCATCCGGTGGCCGGACGCATGCCGGGCCACATGAACGTGCTGCTCGCCGAAGCGGGCGTGCCCTACGACCTGATCGCCGATCTCGATGAAATCAACGCGGAGTTCGAGACCGCGGATGTCGCGCTGATCATCGGTGCCAACGACGTGGTCAATCCGGTGGCGCGCACCGACAAGTCGAGCCCGATCTACGGCATGCCGATTCTCAATGCCGACAAGGCCAAGAACGTGATTGTCATCAAGCGCGGACAAGGCGCCGGTTTCTCGGGCATCGAGAACGCGCTGTTCTATCTCGACAACACGCGCATGCTCTACGGCGACGGCCAGGCGGCGGCCAGCCAGCTGATTCAGGCGGTCAAGGCTGCGTAGTCCCCGCGTGTAGTCCCGGGGCCTCGTCCAGGCACCCGGGCCTGGCTTTCAAAAAAATTTCACATTTCCTCTGCAACCATTCGCGCGCTCGCGAGTATCAAAGGACACAGGGCGGCGCTTTTTTATGGCGCACTGAAGGCTCGGCGACCCGCCGCGCTAACGCCCTAGTATTGCCCCGAATTTTTGCTAAGGAGTCCGTCATGAAAGCCAATTCGATCACTAGCTACCTTGGTATCGGCATGCTCACCGTCGGCGCCACCCTCGGGCAGGCCTGGATGGTCAATACGGCCAGCGCCGCCGAAGCGTCAGACCCGCATGCGCTGCGCATCAGCGTCAGCGACCTTGACCTTTCGAAGAGCAGCGACGTCGCCACCCTCTATGCGCGCATCAAGAGCGCCGCCGTGCAGGCCTGCGGCGCGGATGTTGTCACCGGCAGCAGGCTGCCGAGCGGCAGCAAGAAGCAGTGCATGACACAAGCCGTGGACGGTGCCGTTTCGCAAATCAACAACGCCTCACTGTCGGCTTATCACAAGCAGGAAGCCACCAAGGCGGGCGCCTAAGCGCGGTAATCGGGGCTGCCGGCGCGTCGCCGCTCAGCGCGGCGCGCGCCCGGCGCCGGAACGTAGCTAGCACGAACTGCGGCGTCCCCCCAAGGCGCCGGTGGCGGGCCAAAGAAGCCCGCCCTCCTGGCGCGTTCGCATCCGCTCCCTACGGATGCGCGCGCGCATTTTTTTGCCCGTAGCGGGCACCCCTTCAAGTCAGGGCCCGACGCGGCCGTGCGGGACTCATTGGGGACCTGCCTGGCCACGGGCGGCGGGCGTTCCGCCCTGGCCTGGCCCTGCGCCCGTGATCGATACCGGGAACGGCTCAAAATTTCGGGCTGGTTCTGCAACCTTTGTGCGCGCCGCGGGTATCAAAGCCACAGAGACCGAAATTCAATTAAAGGAGCTAAGCCATGAATACCAACATAATCACGCGCTACATCGGCATCGGCATGCTGGCCTTCTGCGCGACCTTCGTGCAGACCTCAATCTTTGCCGTCTCGCACTTCGGCGGTGCCGGGAACACGCAGGCGGGGCACGCGACCGAAGCGCGCGTCGCCCAGAGCGGCCACGTGGTGAACGAGGCGTCGAATCCGCGCGCCTAAGTCGGGGGCGGCCGGTGCTGGCGCTCGCGCCGCTCTCGCATTCGCTCCAGCATGCGCTGGCGTTCCTCGGGGGTCGCCTTGAGCCAACGTTCCCGCAGCATGCGTCGCTTCTCGGGCGGCAAACGCATGAAGGCCTGGAAATTATCCCGCACCAGGGCCTTTGATTCCGGATCGAGCTGCTGAAAGCGCTCCCAGCGCTTGCGGATGAGCTGCCGGCGCTCCTCGGGGAGCTTTTGCCAGTTTTGGAAACGCTGGCGCGCTTCGTCGCGCTGCCCCGGATCCATGGATAACCAGCGCCGTGCGCCGCGCGCCAGCGCCTGCTGACGCGCGGCGGGCAACGCCTCCCAGTCCTTGGAGTAAGACTGCAGGAGCTGCTGCTGGTCCGGCTGCAAATCCTTCCAGGCCAGTGGCGAGGCCGGCGACCTGTCCGCCGCCGCAGGCGGCCGGTCGGTGACGGCGGCGGCCGCGCGAGCGCCCGGCAGCGCGCACGGCGCCAGCAGCAGTCCCATCAGCAACCAGGCATTTCGCGATTTCATGGGGGCTCCACCTTCTCTGTCTCGCTGGCAGGCTGGGGCGCGCCGGAATTCGCGGCCTTCGCGGCGGCGGCCTGCGCCTTAAGCAAGGCGTCCACGTCGGTCGCCGCCAGGTAGTCGTGCCAACCGGCCTCGCTCGAATCCACCGATCCCAGGAACTCCAGAAAATCCGGGTCGACCGGTTCGTCAGCCGCGCGCCCAGGCGCCGCGAACCAGGCGCCGCCGCACATCAAGCCGACGATCCACCAAACGGATCTCATGAACCGGTCTCGCCGCCGCGCTCGTCCTGGGCGGTATTGACGGCCCAGGCGTAAAACTCATAGTCCACGTCACCGCCCTGCGAAAGCTGATCCTGCGCCAGGGCGAAGGCGCCGCTGTCGGCCAGCATTTCAAAGTCCTCACCGCCATTGGTGCTGGCGCGGGGCAGGTCCGATCCCGGGCGTGGCCCCTCCATCATCAGCACGGCAAGGATCGCGGCGGCCGCGGCGCCGGCCGGCAGCCAGCGTCGCCAGGTCAAAAGCCCGTCGCCGCCGCGCTCGCTGCGCCGATCGAGTGCGGCATAGCGGGCCTGCGTGAGCCGGGAGCGGATGCGCGCCGGCAATTCGTTCGCACTGCGCTCGAGCAACTCGCGCGCCCGTCGGGCAAATTCCACCGCCGCCGGATCGAGTTGTTCGTCATTCATGACCAGTACTCCGCGAGGTGCGCGCGCAGGGTCTGCAGCGCCCTGAAATAATGTGTCTTCACCGTGCCTTCGGAACAGCCCATCGCCTTGGCGGTCTGCGCCACGTCCAGCCCCTCGAGGTTACGCAGCAGAAACGCCTGGCGCTGGCGCGCGGGCAATCCCGCCAGCGCGGCATCGAGCGCCCGCATGGTCTCGTCGGTTTGTGCCTGCGCCGCCGGGGTCGGGGCCAAATCGGGCAATTGTTCGAGCGGATCGCCCTCGCCCGCGGAGGCATCCTCACCCAGGGCCCGGTGGTACCAGGTCAGTACCCGTCCGCGGACGCTGCGCCGTCGCTGCATGTCCCGCACGCAATTTTCGAGGATCCGATAGAACAGCGGCCGCCATTGCTCCGGCGGCCGCGTTGAGTAACTGCGCACCAGCCGCAACATCGCGTCCTGCACGGCATCGAGCGCGTCGTCTTCGTGACGCAGCGCGATCTGTGCGATCCTGAAGGCCTTGGCCTCAACGCCTGCCAGAAATCCTTCCAGCGCGCGCGTTGAGTGCTGCGTCGAATCCTGCAAGTCAAAATTCCTGGAGGGGAGGAAGCTCGCGCTATCGGCCAGCAATGTAGCAAAGCTGTTCATGGCTAATGAACGCAACGTGACCGGTCCCCAAGGGTTGACAGCAACGACCTACCCGCATGAGTTTTAACCAGAATCATCGACTTACGCACCGTCTTGGAGGTCGCGTCGTATGCTGGGGCCATGACGAGCCGCATCAGAGCCGCGTATGCTTCAAGTTTATGATTAATAAGATCTTTCTGAAGGGCTTGGCCGGCGGCCCGCGGCTCCAAAGGCGGATTTGGAGGGTCGCTTGCGGACTCTGTGGGCCAAACCGTGCACAGACTTATCCACAGCCCCGGCGTCGATGAGCGCTACTGAAGGCGAGGCCGGTGGAATTCTCAAGGTCGCGGTGGACTGTCCGCTGCGCTCGCTCCTGGACTACCTGCCGCCGGCGGGGCTGACCGTGGCCGCGCTCCCGGCCGGCGCGCGGGTGCGCATTTCGCTGGGGCGCGCCACCGCTATCGGCGTAATCGTCGCGCATGCCGAGCGCTCGCAGCTGCCGCCCGAACGCCTGCGGCCGATTCGCGAGCTGCTGGATGCCGTGCCGCTGTTTGAGCCCGAATTGCTGGAGCTGCTGCAGTGGACCGCCCAGTACTACCACCATCCTCCCGGCGAGGTGTTCGCCGGCGCGCTGCCGGCGGCGCTGCGCGGCGGGCAGCCGGTGCACGCGCAGGAAACCTGGATTGCCCTCAAGGACGAGGGCCGCGCGGCGGCCGCCGCGGGGTCGCCACGACGCGCGCCCAAGCAGCGTGAGCTGCTGCTGCGGCTGGCCTCGCGCCCGAGCGGCTGGAATGCCGCGGAGCTCGATGCCGCCAGCGCGGGCTGGCGCACCGCGGCGCGCGCCTTGCAGCAGCGCGGATGGCTCGAATTCGTGGAACGCGAAGCGGCCACGGACTGGTCCGTGATCGTTCCACGGTCCGTCGCGCCGCGCGAAGCGACGCCGGAACTGAGTGCGGCCCAAGTCCAGGCCGTCGAGGCCGTTGACGCCGGCGCTCAGGCCTACAACGCTTACCTGCTGCAGGGCGTGACCGGGAGCGGTAAGACCGAGGTCTACCTGCGTCTCGTGCAGCGGACCCTCGAGCGCGGACGCAGCGCGCTGGTGCTGGTGCCGGAAATCGGCCTCACGCCGCAGTTGCTGGAGCGCTTCCGCTCGCGCCTGGCCGTGCCGATCGCGGTGCTGCACTCGGGCTTGAGCGACGCCGAGCGGCTCGCGAACTGGCGCGGCGCGCACTCGGGCACGGCGCGGGTCGTGATCGGCACGCGCTCGGCGGTATTTGCGCCGCTTGCGAAGCTCGGGCTCATCGTGGTGGACGAGGAGCACGACGGTTCTTACAAGCAGCAGGAAGGCGGTTGCCGCTACTCGGCGCGCGACCTCGCGGTGCGCCGTGCGCAGCAGGCGAAGCGTCCCGGTGCTGCTCGGTTCGGCAACACCCGCGCTCGAATCGCTCCACAACGTGCAGCTGGGCCGGTATCGCGCCCTGCACTTGCCGCGGCGCGCCGATCAGGCGGCCGCGCCGCGCCTGGCGCTCATCGATCTGCGCGCGCACGCCGTGCACGCAGGCCTGGCCGGGCCGGTCACGCAGGCCATCGAGCGCCACCTGCACAGCGACGGTCAGGTGCTGGTGTATCTGAACCGTCGCGGCTACGCGCCGACGCTGTTGTGCACCAGCTGCGGCTGGATCGCGCCCTGCACGGAATGCGACGCGCGCCTGACGGTCCATCGCCTCGCCGCGCAACTGCGCTGCCACTACTGCGGCGCGGCGCAGCCGCTGCCGAGCCGTTGCGGCCGCTGCGGCTTCGCAGTTCGGCCGGTGGGCCAGGGAACCGAGCGAATCGCCGAAACACTCGCGGCCATGTTTCCGGACGCGCCGCTGGTGCGTCTCGATCGCGACACCGCGCGCGATGCGACCGACGTGGGCCTGGTGATGGACGCCCTGCTCGACGGTTCGGCACGCATCCTGGTCGGCACACAGATGGTCACCAAGGGACATCATTTCCCGGGCGTTTCGCTGGTCGCCGTCGTCAACGCCGACCAGGGCCTGTTCAGCAGCGACTTTCGTGCGGCCGAACGCCTCGCACAGACGATCGTGCAGGTGGCCGGGCGCGCCGGGCGCGGTGCGCGCGCCGGAGAAGTGCTGATCCAGACCGAGTACCCGGAACACCCGCTCCTGCAGAGCCTGATTCAGGGAGGCTACGAAGCTTACGCTCTCGGTGCGCTCGAGGAGCGCGCCGCCGCGCGCTGGCCACCGTTCACCCGCCTGGCGCTGCTGCGCGCCTCGGCCCGCGGTGCAACGCAGGCGCTGGATTTTTTGCGGCGCGCCCGGGACAGCGCCGGGCCAAGCCGGCCGTGCGCCTGCTGGGCCCGGTTCCCGCCAGCATGGCGCGGCGCGCGGGGCGTCACCACGCGCAGCTGCTGATCGAACACCCCGATCGCGGCGGCCTGCACGGCTTTCTCAAGGGGTGGCTGCCGGAAATCGAGCGCCTCCCGGAGTCGCGGCGCGTGCGCTGGGCGCTCGACGTCGATCCGCTGGACATCCAGTAGCGTATATTTTCGGTAGACTGCGCGACCCTGGCATGCAAGGCGGACCGGATTGAAAGCTGAGCTCGAAGAGCTGCTGGCGCAGGCTCTGCAAAAACTTCAGGGCAGCTACCTCAGCGCCCCCATCGAGCGTGCGGCCATCGTCGTGGAGCGCACCCGCGACGCCCAGCACGGCGACTTTAGCTGCAACATTGCGCTGCGCCTGGCCAAGTCCAGCGGACGCAAGCCGCGCGAGCTGGCGGCGGCGATCGTCGCCGCGCTGCCTGCCAATCCCTTGCTGGCGCGCAGCGAAGTGGCGGGGGCAGGGTTCATCAATCTGTACCTGGTGCGCGAAGCGCACGGCGCGGTGCTGCGACGCGTGCTCGAGCAGGGCGAGCGCTACGGCACCGGCAGCAGCGGTCGCGGCACCAGCGTGTGCGTTGAATTCGTGTCCGCCAATCCCACCGGACCGCTGCACGTGGGCCACGGCCGCCAGGCGGCCTACGGCGCGAGCCTCGCCAACCTGCTCGCCGCCACCGGCCATCGCGTGCACCGCGAGTACTACATCAACGATGCCGGCCGCCAGGTCGACATCCTCACGGCGAGCGTCTGGGTCCGCTACCTGCAGGCGCTCGGCGAAGCGCTGCCGTTCCCCGAGAACGGCTACCGCGCGGATTACGTGAATGCGATCGGCGCGCAGCTCCAGGCCGCGCAGGGCGCGGCGCTCAAAGCGAGCGCGGCGTCGGTGCTGAACGGCCTTCCGGCCGACGCGCCGGCCGGCGACAAGGAGCAGTACATCGACGCGCTGATCGCGCGCATGCGCGAGCTCGTGGGCGCAGCCGGCTACCAGTCGGTGCAGGAACTGGCACTCGAGGCCATGCTGGCCGACATCCGCGATGACCTTAAGGCCTTCGGCGTCGAATTCGACACCTGGTCCTCCGAGCGGGAGCTGGCGCGCGCCGGTGCGGTCGAACGCACGCTCGAACGCCTGGCGGCGCGCGGTCACACCTACACCAAGGACGGCGCCCTGTGGTTGCGCAGCAGCAGCTTTGGCGACAGCGAGGACCGGGTGCTGGTGCGCGCCAACGGCCAGAAGACCTACTTCGCCCCTGACCTCGCCTATCACCTCGACAAGCGCGCGCGCGGCTTTGCGCTGCTCATCGATGTCTGGGGCGCCGACCATCACGGCTACATCCCGCGCGTGCGCGCCGGGCTAGAGGCCATGGGCGAGAGCGGCGATTGCCTCGAAGTGTGCCTGATGCAGTTCGTCAGCCTGTACCGCGCCGGCGAGAAGATACCGATGGGCAAGCGCGACGGCCAGTTCGTGACCTTGCGCCAGCTGCGCTCGGAAGTCGGCAACGATGCCTGCAGGCTGTTCTACCTGATGCGCAGTCACGACCAGCCGCTGGATTTCGACCTGGAACTCGCCAAGTCGCGCAGCAATGACAATCCGGTTTTTTACATGCAGTACGCGCACGCCCGGGTGGCCAGCGTGATGAAGCAACTGGCCGCGCGCGGCCTAAGCTACGACGCCGCCAGCGCGTTCGCCCATCTCGACCGCCTCGACAGCGTGCCCGAGGCGGCGGTGCTGACGGCGCTGGGCCGCTACCCCGAGACCCTGCTGCACGCCGCCACGCAACGCGCGCCGCACGCGGTCGTGCATTTCCTGCGCGAGCTCGCGCAGAGCTTTCACACCTGGTACAACGCGGCGCAATTCATTGTCGAGGAGGCCGAGACGCGCAATGCCCGGCTGGCGCTCGCCCTTGGCGCGCAGCAGGTGATGCGCAATGGACTCGCATTGCTGGGCGCCAGCGCCCCGGAGAGCATGTGAGCAACCGACGCCTGACGGCTCGTGATTACAAGGGTGTGGGGCGCGGCGGACCCGGACTGGCGCGGCTCCGCGACGTGGGGCTGGGCTTTGCGGCCGGACTGCTGGTGGCGCTGGTCATTTACGTCGGCGATCACCGCCACGAGCCCGGCGCGGTCGAGGGCGCCCCCGATCCCGCGCCCGGCCCGCGCCACGCCGCCAAGCCGCCGGCCGAGACCGCGGGCGAAGCGGCCGCGGAGGCCGGCAACAGCTACGACTTTTACGCCGGCCTGCCCAAGTTCGAGGTGGTGGTGCCCGAGAAGGAGCACGGCACGCACGTCGATGCCGCCGCGCGCATCGAGCGGCCTGGCACCTACTTTCTGCAGGCCGGCTCGTATCGCGACATGGCCGATGCCGAGCGGGTGCAGGCGCAGCTGGCGCGTCAGAGCATCAGCGCCAACGTCCAGCGCGTTGCGCTCGACGCCGACGTCTGGTACCGGATCCGGATCGGTCCGATCAAGGATCTGAACCAGCTCAATCGCGTGCGCCAGCAGCTGCAGGCCGCCGAGATCGTGACGCTGGTCATCCGCGTCGAAGACTAGCGCGCTTATTCCTCGGCGGTGTGGCTGATCTCGATGCCGAGCGAACGGAGCTTGCGGTACAGGTGCGTGCGCTCCATGCCGACGCGCTTGGCGAGCAGCCCGACCTTGCCGGCGCACAGCTGCAGCTGCTGCTGCAGATAGGCGCGCTCGAAGTGCTCGCGCGCCTCGCGCATCGGCAGCGCGAGCAGGTCCTGCTTGACCAGCGGCGCATCGATCGGCGCCTGGGCGGCGAGTTCGCGCTCCACTTCCTCGAGCGAGATTTCCTCCGGGCCGCCGCGCAGCAGCAGCCGGCGCAGCAGATTGCGCAGCTCGCGCAGATTGTCGGGCCAGGGATAGTTGCGCAACCGGTTCTGCGCCGCGACGCTGCAGCGCCGGAATTGCAGTTGCTCGCCTTCGGTGAGCTGATCGGTGCACTGGCGCAGCAGCTCCGGGACGTC
Source organism: uncultured Gammaproteobacteria bacterium (assembly GCA_963699955.1). Classification (GTDB taxonomy): domain Bacteria; phylum Pseudomonadota; class Gammaproteobacteria; order Steroidobacterales; family Steroidobacteraceae; genus FEN-1191. The sequence goes on along the minus strand of CAVOVV010000006.1, from coordinate 1,441,600 downwards.
CTCGGCGTACTCGCGCAGCGGTGGCACCCGCAACGGCAGCACCGCGATCTGCGCGTACAGCTCGCGACTGATCGAGCCGGGCTTACCGGCGCGGCTTTCGACGCCCGGCAGCGCCGTGGCAATCACCCGCGCGTCAAACTTCACCGCCGCATCGCCGCCGCTCCGTGGAAAGCTGCCGAACTCCAGCACGCCCGTCAGCAGCCGGTGCGCCGCCTCGGGCAGCTCGTCGATATCGCCTATAAACAGCGTGCCGCCGCTCGCCTGCTCGAGCAGACCCGACTGCTGCGCGGTGCCCAGCAGCGCATTGACGGCCTGATCGCCCGGCCAGGCGCGCGGATTGCAGCTCACGAACGGGCCGCCGGCGCGCGCTGCCGACTGGTGGACAAAGCGCGCGAGCGCTTCGGTCTCGCTGCCGGACTCCGCGATCAGCAGCAACGGTGCCGGATAGGTGGCCAGACGCAGAAGTTCGCTGCGCAGTTCCTGCGCCACGCGGCTGCGGCCGTGGAGCGGCGCGAGCTTGCGGGCCGCCGCGTAATCGCCGAACTGGCGCGTGCGGCGCGCATCGAGCGCCCGCTTGACGGTGGGCAGCAGCTTGGCGAGCGACAGCGGCTTCTCGATGAAATCGAAGGCGCCCAGGCGCGTCGCCTCGACCGCGGTCTCCACCGTACCGTGGCCGGACATCATCACCACCGGGCAATCGTTGCGCGCATCGTTCGACCATTCGCGCAGCAGCGTGATGCCGTCGGTATCGGGCATCCAGATGTCGAGCAGCACCAGATCCGGTGCGCTGCGGGCGCGCGAAGCGCGCGCCTGCGCAGCGTCGGCCGCCACGTCGACGTCGTGGCCTTCCTCGCTCAGGATCTCCTGCAACAGGCGCCTGATGTCGGCCTCGTCGTCCACCACGAGTATTCGGTTCGGACTCATGCTCGCTCCCTCCGCGACTCCGTGCGCCGGTCTGCCGTAGCAGGCAACAATACGCGAACCCGTGCTCCGCCCGCGACCAGATTTTCAGCATTTATCCGGCCGCCGTGCTCCTCGACGATGCGCTGCACTATCGCCAGCCCCAGGCCGGTGCCGCGCGCCTTACTGGTCACGTAGGGCTCGAACGCCCGGCCCAGGATATCCTCGCGGAAGCCGGGCCCGTTGTCACTGACGGTGATTTCCGCCTGCGCGACCGGCGCGGTCAGCACCCAGCGGGTGCGCACGGTAATGGCCGCCCCGCCGACCCCGGAGAGCGCCTCGATGGCGTTGCTGAGCAGGTTGGCGAGGATCTGGCGCACCCGGCCCCGGTCGGCCTCGATTTCGGGCAGTTGCGGGTCGAGTTCCACGACGATATCGATGCCCGGATCCTGCAGGCGGTACAGCTCCACCATCTCCGCGGCCAGCTGGTTGAGGCTGAAGCGGGCCAGCTGCACCTCGGGGGCGCGCGCGTACTCGCTGAAGGCGTCGACCATCTGCTTGATGGCGTCGACCTGTTGCACGATGGTGTGGGTGGCGCGCTCCAGTATGCGGGCATGCTGGGTGTCCAGGCCGCGCAGCAGCTGGCGGCGCATCTGCTCGGCCGACAGCTGGATCGGGGTCAGCGGATTCTTGATCTCGTGCGCCAGGCGACGGGCCACCTCGCCCCAGGCGGCGCTGCGCTGCGCATTGAGGAGCGCGGTCACATCGTCGAACACGATGACCAGCCGTGCCGCGTCCCCGACGTCCGGGAGCGGTGTGCAGGCCCATAACAGCACGCGCGCAGCGACCTCGTCCTTCAGCGACAGCTGCTCGCGCCATTCGCGCTGGCCCGAATCGAGCCGGGCGCGCAGCTCGGTCACGAAGCCCGACAGCAGGGTGGTGGTCTCCGTTCCCGCGGCCAGGATCTGCCCGACCATGCCGGCCAGGTCGCTCCCCAGGATCGCGCCCGCCGACTGGTTGGCGCTGCGCAGCTGCAGCTGCGCATCGACCACCAGCACGCCGCTCGAGAGCCGCGAGAGGATGACCGCCAGCCGCTCGCGCTCGCGCTCGACCGCCTGCCGGCTCAATGCGGCTTCCTCGCGGCTGCGCCGCAGCCGCTTGGTCATGTCGTTGAACGAGTGCACCAGGAACCCCATCTCATCGCGCGAGGGAAGCGGCAGGCGGGTGCCGAAATCGCCCTTGCCGACGGCGCGGGTGCCGGCGATCAGATCCTTGACCGGGCGCGTCAGCCGCTGCGCCGACCAGACCGCGCCGTAGACCGCCGCCAGCATCGTGATCAACAGCACCAGGGTCAGGGTCAGCATGAAGTTGATCTTGAGGGGCCGGCGCGTGGCCGACATGTCGCCGTAGTTGGAATAGGCGCTCTGGACCGCGTCCGCGAGCCGGGACAGTTCCTGGGGCACGTCGTAGTTGGTGAGCACGAAGCGCCCCGGCGACACGTCGGCGGCCCGCGGGAGCGGCGCCGCGGTCACGATTGTCGCGCGCCCGTTCGGGTGGGTCTCCAGGCTGACGTAACTGCGGCCGGCCGCCACCTGCAGCAGCATCCCGGCCGGCGGCCGGCCCGGGAGTGGCGAGCCGGCGCTGCTGCTGAGGCTCAGCACCTGGCCCCCGCTGTCATAGACCGTGACGTCGGCGGCCTGGGCGGCGCGCCGCTCCGCATCGAGCCGTACCGCGAGGTCCGGGCCGTCCAGGTTGGCGATGGTGAGCGCAAATTCCTCGGTGCGCCGCGCCTGTTCGCGCAAGCGCAGTTCCAGCGCCGAGCGCGACAGCACCAGCGCGTCGTTCAGGCCATGCTTGAACTCGACCCGGAACCAGCTGTCGATGCCGTAGTTGAGAAATTCCAGCGCGAACAGATACACGATCAGCAACGGCACCACCACCAGGGTGCCAAACATGCCCACGGTGCGGGCGGTGAGGCGCGAGCCGGGCACGTGGTTCTGAAAGTCCCGGTACAGCTGCCAGAGCTTGCGTGTCAGCAGCACGCCGAGCGCCAGTACCGCGCAGGTGTTGAGCAGCAGGATCCAGGGCTGGCGGCGATTGAAGTCGGCCGAGTTCTCGGTCACCTGCAGCAGCAGCAACAGCGCCCAGACGCCGGCGCCGCAGCCCAGCAGGATCAGGGCGCGCAGGCCCCAGCGCTTCAGCGCACGAGGGTCCACGTGTACCAGTCGCTGGTGCGATGCCAGGCATCGGACCAGAACATCAGGGCGCGCAACGCGTCGGGCATGTGGCCGCGGCGCACGCCGGCTCGCAGGCTGATCTGCCATTCCTCGTCATGAGCCAGCTGCGAATCGACCGCGATCGGCCATTCCTCGACCGTGCCGACGCGTGCCAGGGCCGCATCCAGAGTCGGGAAGGTCTCCTGTGTGGCGGCGTCGAGGTTGCGCAACAGATAGCGGTCGGTGACCACCTGGTAGGAGAGCTCGCTGTGCCGGAGCAATGAGACCGCTTCGGCATCGAACCACAGGTGCCGGTGATGGCTGACGGTGCATTCGAGATCGAAGCTCAGGGTGACGCCGTCCTTGAGGGTCGCGTCGAGCTGGTCGCTGCGCGGGTAACCGACGCGCACCGACAGCATGATGACGCCGTGGCTGGGCACGGCGTAGGCCGAGCGAATCTCCAGTTCGCCGTCCAGGGGATCGGCGGCGCGCGCGGCCGCGGCCGCAAACAGCAACGTGGCGGCGAGCAGGCGAACGGTGGTGACTCGCGGACCCAAGCTAGGGCGCCCCCTTCTGACTAAGGCAAGCATAATAGAAGCCGTCGCCGCCCGCCCCGGGCAACAGTTGCCAGCCGTAGGGGCATCGGCGCAAGGGCGGCGAGCGCGCCTCGGCCCCCGGAAGCGCTCGTTCGACGGCCCCCTCCGGACCTGCGAGGAAGGCGGCGACGACCTCGGAGTTCTCGGCCGGCAGGATCGAGCAGGTGACATACAGCAGGCGGCCTCCCGGTCGCAGCAGCGGCCAGCAGGCCCGCAGCAGCCCGAGCTGGCGGGCCGCGAAGGCGGCAATATCGTTCGAGCGCCGCAACAGCTTGATGTCCGGATGGCGCCTGATGACCCCCGTCCCCGAGCACGGCGCATCGAGCAGGATGGCATCAAAGCGCTGCCCGTCCCACCAGTCCGGCGGCGCGAGCAGGTCTGCGTGCACGAGCTGCGCTTCGCGCCCGAGCCGCCGGAGGTTGTCGGCGACCCGCCCGAGGCGCGGCGCGTCGGCATCGAGCGCGGTGAGCTGGATCGGGCCGCCGGCCAGCTCCAGCAGTGCGCCGGTCTTGCCCCCGGGCGCGGCACAGGCATCGAGGACGCGCTCGCCCGGGCGCGGCGCCAGCCACCGGGCCGCCAGCTGCGCGCTCGAATCCTGCACCGACACGCGGCCCTCGGCAAAACCCGGCACCTCGGAGAGCGGCAGCGCCCGATCGAGCGTGACGGCGGTGTCCACGATCGTCACCCGCTCGGCGCGCAGACCGGCGCCGGAGAGTTCCTCGAGGTATTTCTCCATGCCGACACGAGCGGTGTCGACGCGCAGGCACAGCGGCGGATGTTCATTGTTGGCCGCCAGGATCGTCTCGAGCGCTTCGGGCCACGCCGCCTTGAATTCCGCCACCAGCCACGCCGGGTGAGCGGTGCGCGCGGCCAGGTCGCGATCCACCGCGGCCAGCAGCGCCTCGCGCTCCCGCAGGTAGCGGCGCAGGATCGCGTTGACCATTCCGGCCGTGCGCCCGAGCCCGAGAAGCCGTGCGGCATCGACCGCCGCGGCCACCGTCGTGGCCTGCGCATGGTGCGAGTATTCGATTTGATGGACGGCGCTGACCAGCAGCGCGCGCAGGCGCGCGTCGGTGTGCGCCGCCGATCGCGCCAGCAGCGGCAACACCGCGGGCGCGAGCCGCAGGTACCAGCGCACCGTGCCCAGTGCGACCGCCTGGATGGCCGCGCGCTGCGTCTCGATGGGCCGGCGGCCCAGAGCTTGCTCGGCGCTGGCCCCTTCGGCCAGCACCGCGGCCACCGCCCCGGCGGCCCCGCACAGCACTTCGGCAGCGGTCCCAGGCGTCGGGCGGCCGGAGCGTGCGCCGCGGTCAGGGCGCGATGTCACCCGAATCGCAGCCCATCGATCGAATGGCCGTGGGCAAAATCCACGGCGCTGAGCGCACGCCGCCCGGCGCACTGGAGCCGTTCAACCGCGAGCTGCCCCTCCCCGCAGGCCACCAGCAGGCGGCCGGCTGCGAGCGAGAGCACGCGGCCGGGCAGCTCCTGCGGGCGAGCGGGCGCCGCGCGCGCCTGCGCGCGCCAGATCTTGAGAGGCTCGCCCGCGAGGAGCGTGTGCGCCACCGGCGCCGGATTGCAGCCGTTGACCAGGCGCGCGATCTGCTGGGCCGGGGCGCTCCAATCGATCAGCGCCTCGCGCTTTTCGAGCTTGCGGGCATAGCTGACGCCCTCGGTCGGCTGCGCACGCGGGCTCGCCGTACCTGCGAGCAACTGGGCGATCACATCGAGCAACAGCCGCGCGCCCGCAGCGGCCAGGAGCGATGCGAGCTCGGCGCTGGTCGTGTCCGTCCCGATCGCCACGGGCTGCTGCGCCAGTATCGGCCCGGTGTCGAGTCCGGCATCCAGCTGCATGATGGTCACGCCCGATTCGGTGTCACCATTCAGTATGGCGCGCTGGATCGGCGCCGCGCCGCGCCAGCGTGGCAGGAGCGAGGCGTGAATATTGAGGGCGCCCAGCCGCGGCAGCTCGAGCACCGCCGGCGGCAACAGCACGCCGTACGCCACCACGACCAGCAACTCGGGCCGCCAGCCGCGCAGTGCCGCGAGTTCCGCGCCGCCGGCGAGCCGCTCGGGCTGCGCCACCGGCAGGCCCAGTGCGAGTGCCCGTTGTTTGACCGGGCTGGCGCGCAGTGCACGGCCGCGCCCGGCGGGCCGGTCGGGTTGCGTCAGCACGCCCACCAGCCGGTGCGCGGAGGCCGCCAGCGCATCCAGCGCCGGCAGGGCAAACTCCGGCGTTCCGGCGAACACGATCCGCAGCGAATCCATGCGAGTCAGTCGGCTCTTGGGTGCGGCCGTCGCTAGATCACTTTGGCGTTGGCGGCGACGCGCGCCGCCACCGGTCGCGCGGCCGGCTCGTCGCCGCGTTCGCGCCGTTCCTTGACGAGTCTGCGGCGGATGCGTTCGCGCTTGAGGCTGGAGAGGTAATCGACAAACAGCCGGCCGTTGAGGTGATCCATCTCGTGCTGCACGCACACGGCGAGCAGTCCCTCGAGGTCGCGCTCGAAATACTCGCCCTGCCGATCCTGGGCGCGCACGCGCACGCGCGCGGCGCGCTCCACCAGCTCGTAGGTCTGCGGCACGGACAGGCAGCCTTCCTCCGTCTGGGTCGCGCCATCGCGGCTCAATATCTGCGGGTTGATAAACACCTGCGGCTCGTTCTTAGCCTCGCTGATGTCCACCACCAGCAGCGCCCGATGCACGTTGACCTGGGTGGCGGCCAGACCAATCCCTGGAGCGGCATACATCGTCTCGAGCATGTCGTCGATCAGGCGGCCTAAGGGCGCGTCAAACTCGCGCACCGGTGCCGCGCGGGTGCGCAGGCGGGGGTCCGGGAACTCCAGTATAGATAGTTGCGCCATGGCCGCTTTTTGATACCTCGGCTTGCACCCATGTGACCCAGTGCACAAACTCCGCACGGGAGCATGTGCGTTTAGGGGCCTTTGAGTTTATAACAGCTAGCGGTTGGCCACCCCACCCGGCCCCGTATTAGGAGTGAGGGATGTTCCTGTATCCGACAACCAGCTGCCGCCGGGCGTTCCCTCAGTGCGCCGGGCCGACTCTTCTATTGGCCCTGGGCCTTGCCTTGGCTGGCTGCTCTTCCATGCGCCATCACGAAGCCGCCGCGCCCGAGGCCGCCCAAACGACAGCGCCCGCCGCGCCGGAAACCGCGACCGCCGCAGAACCCGAGACCGTGACCTCCAACCTCCCGGATCTGCCCCCGGACAGCCAGGGTGCGACCGTCGTTACCGAGACCACGGCGCCGATCAGCCCGACTGCGCCCAAGAGCTACGTCGTGCAGCGCGGCGATACGCTCTGGGGCCTCGCCAACAAGTTCCTGAAGGATCCCTGGCTGTGGCCTGAGATCTGGTACGTCAATCCGGAAGTCAGCAACCCGCACCGCATTTATCCTGGCGACACGCTGCGACTCGCGGTCGGCAAGGACGGCAAGGAACAAGTGCAGGTGGTCCGCACCGCCGGCAGCGCCACGCGGCTGGAGCCGATGCTGCGCACCACCGAACTGGAAGCGCCGATCGCCAACATTCCCTACTCGACCATCGCCGCATTCCTCTCGCGCCCCGGAGTGCTCTCCAAGCAGCAGGTCGAGGCCGCGCCCTACGTGCTCGCCTTGCGCGACCGGCACCTGATCGCCGGCAGCGAGAACGAGATCTACGTGCGCAAGCTCGGCAACGCCGCCGTGGGTGAGCGCTTCAACGTGATGCACGTGGGTGACAAGCTGCACGATCCGGACGGGGGCAAGATGCTCGGCTACCTGGCCAACTACGCGGGCACCGCGGTGGTGACGCGCGCGGGCAATCCGGCCAGCGCGCTGATTACGGATTCGGAGCGTGAAATCGTCGCCGGCGACGTGCTGGTCCCGGAAACCGGCGGCCGGGTCGCCGACATCGTGCCGCACGTCCCTGCCGGCGAGGTGCACGCGCGGGTGGTCTCGGTCGTCAACGGCGTGCTGCTCGCCGGGCAGTATCAGGTGATCGCGATCAACCGGGGCAGCCAGCAAGGCATCGAACCCGGCCACGTGCTGCGCGTCAACGAATCCGGAGACCAGGTGCGCGACCGCTGCGCGACCGTCACCGGTCTGGGCACGTGCACGGCCCACAAGGTCAATCTGCCGCTCGAATCCGCGGGCACGGTGCTGATGTTCCGCATCTTCGATCACTTGAGTTACGGGCTGATCGTGGCCGAGACCAACCCGATCGCCAACGGCGACCAGGTTATTCGCCCTTAACTCAAGGATTCTCAGCCCATGCGCGCCCTTCCTTAAGGGCGCCATCGAAGGGCCAGCGACACGCTGGCCCTTTGCATTTGGGGCCCGCCCCGCCCCCTCCCGCGCCGTGCCGGCGGCCTTGATTTTCAGGCTGCGGCCACAAGACTCAAAGGTCCCCTGGCCGAGGACGCTTTGGGATGAGGGTTTTTGTTTGGCAAACAGGATGTTACAGAATCCATGGCGGGCGGCCGGAAGGGCGCTGCGGCACCTCCCGGGTTGGACAAGCCGTATGAAATCCTGTTAGATGCGCTCGGGTTCGAGCCGCCGAGCATCAACGCTCCAATACACCGGACCGGCCTTGCGGGCCCCAACCAAGCGTCCTGAGCTGCTTTTCCCTAGGGGGGCGGGAGCAGGGTTGGATTGCACGCCTGGAGACAGTACGCACAAGTCAAATGAGTAGCCTGCGGTAAATGGACAACACGGTATTCGACATTCTGGTTTACGTCTTCGACCACTATTTGTTCGAAGAGCTCCCGGCGCACACCGAACGGGCCGATATTGCCCACGATCTGGAGGTCGCCGGCTTCCGCGGCGCCAACGTCGAGCGGGCGCTCGATTGGCTGGCCGACCTGGCGGACCAGCGCGAGCGTCCTGGCCTGCGCGCCGATGAGGGCGCCTTCCGGCTGTACTCGGCCGAGGAGTGTGCGCGACTCGACGCCGCCTGCCGCGGTCTGCTGCTGTCGCTGGAACGGGGCGGCATCCTATCGGCCACCCAGCGCGAAATAGTCATCGAGCGTCTGCTGGCGCTCGATACCGAAGAGCTCAGTCTCGAGCAGGTCAAGTGGGTCGTGCTCATGGTGCTGTCCTGCCAGCCTGGCGAAGAAGCGGCCTGCGAGCGCATGGAAGATATCTTGCATGAGCTGCCGGTGCAGGTGCCGCATTGAGCGTTGCGGGTGAGGGCTGCAGGCAAGACCCGCGGCCTGTCCGCGGTTTTTCGTTTTGGGAACCCTGAAGTAAAGGAGCTGCGGCAGCAGTGGCCGAGAACCTGGTAATTGTCGAATCGCCCGCCAAGGCGCGGACGATTAAGAAGTACCTGGGCAAGGACTACGAAGTGCTCGCCTCCTACGGGCACGTGCGCGATCTGGTTCCCAAGGAAGGCGCGGTCGATCCCGACAACGACTTCGCGATGCAGTACCGGCCGATCGAGCGCAACGAAAAACACCTCGCGGCCATATCCAAGGCCCTGAAGAAATCCGCGACTCTGGTGCTGGCCACCGATCCGGACCGCGAGGGCGAGGCGATTGCCTGGCACCTGCACGAGATCCTCAAGGAGCGCGGTGAGCTCAAGGGCAAGAACTCGCACCGCGTGGTGTTTCACGAGATCACCAAGAATGCCATCCGCGAAGCGGTCAATCATCCCCGGGGGCTGTCGCTGGACCTGGTAAACGCTCAGCAGGCGCGCCGCGCCCTCGACTACCTGGTGGGCTTCAATCTCTCGCCCTTGCTGTGGAAGAAAGTGCGGCGCGGGCTTTCGGCGGGGCGCGTGCAAAGCCCCGCACTGCGCATGATCTGCGAGCGCGAAGATCAGATCGCCGCCTTCGTGCCGCAGGAATACTGGACCATAGACGCCGAGGGCGAGCACAGCCAGCAGACCTTTCCGCTCAAGCTGGTGGAATTTGCCGGTCGCAAGGTCGAACAGTTCAGCTTCGTGGACGAGAGCAGCGCGCGCGCCACCGAAGCGGCGCTGCGCACGGCAAGCGGTGCAGCCGGCGAACTCAAGGTGCTGACCATCGAGCGCAAACAGCGGCGCCGCAATCCCTCTCCCCCCTTCACCACCTCCACGCTGCAGCAGGAGGCCTCGCGCAAACTCGGCTTCTCCGCGCAGCGCACCATGCGCACCGCGCAGCAGCTGTACGAGGGCGTGGACATTGGCGAGGGCAGCGTCGGACTGATCACCTACATGCGCACCGACTCGGTGGCGCTGGCGGCCGAAGCCGTCGCCGAGATGCGCGCCACCATCGAGCGGCTCTACGGCAAGGAGGCGGTGGCCGAGGAGGTGCGCGTCTACCGCACCAAGTCCAAGAACGCCCAGGAAGCGCACGAGGCGGTGCGGCCGACTTCGGCAGCCGTGGTTCCCGCCGACATCGAACGCTACCTCGACGCCGACCAGTTCAAGCTCTACAGCCTGATCTGGAAGCGCGCCGTCGCCTGTCAGATGGCGCACGCGATATTTGATACGGTCGCGGTCGACATGCTGGCCGGGGCCGACGGGCCGGCGCGGCACGTGCTGCGCGCCAACGGCTCGACCCTGATCAAGGCCGGCTACATCGCCGTCTATCAGGAGGGCCGCGACGACGCCGTGGACGACGACAGCGACCACATGTTGCCCGCGATGCAGGTGGGCGAGCCGGTGCGGCTGGTCGCGCTGCATCCGGAGCAGCACTTTACCGAGCCCCCGCCGCGCTACACCGAGGCTTCATTGGTCAAGGCTCTCGAGGAGCACGGCATCGGCAGGCCATCCACCTACGCCTCGATCATTTCCACGCTGCGCGATCGCGAGTACGTGGAAATCGATAACCGGCGCTTTACCGCCACCGACATCGGCCGGATCGTCGGCCGCTTCCTCACCGAGCATTTCCATCGCTACGTCGAATATGGCTTTACGGCCGCGATGGAGGACGAGCTCGACGCGGTGGCGCGCGGTGAGGAGCTCTGGACCACGCCCTTGGCGAAATTCTGGAAGCCCTTTATCCGCCAGGTTGAGCTGATCGAGAAATCGGTGTCGCGCGAGCAGGTCGCGCAGGCCCGGGAGCTCGGCACCGATCCGGCGAGCGGCAAGCCGGTGACGGTGCGCATGGGGCGCTTCGGCCCGTTCGTGCAGATCGGCACCAAGGACGACGTCGAGAAGCCGCGCTTCGCGGGACTCCGCCCCGGCCAGAAGATGGACACGCTCCAGCTCGCCGACGCCTTCGAGCTCTTCAAGCTGCCGCGCACTCTCGGTGAGACCGCCGCAGGCGAGACCGTGCTTACGGCGATCGGCCGCTTCGGCCCCTACGTCAAGTACGGCGCCAAGTACGTCTCCCTCAAGGAAGACGATCCGTACACGGTGACGCTCGAGCGCGCGCTGGAGCTGATCCAGGCGAAGGTGATCGCCGACGCCAACCGCATCATCCAGGACTTCGCCGCCGAGAACATCCAGGTGCTCAACGGCCGCTACGGACCTTACGTCACCGACAAGCTGAAGAACGCGCGCGTGCCCAAGGACCGCGATCCCAAGACGCTCACCCTGGAGGAATGCCAGGCGCTGCTGGCCGCGGCGCCCGCCAAAGGCAGCCGCGGTCGATTCGGCCGCAAGTTTCCCGCGAAGGCCGCCGCCGCTCCCGCCGATGACAAGAGCGCGCCGCCGGCCGCGGCGGCCAGCGCGGCGCCGACGGCCAAGAGCAAGAAACCGGGCCCAGCTCAACCGAAAACCAAGGCCAAGCCGAAGGCGAAGGCCAAGGCCAAAGCCAAGCCAGCAAGCAAAGCGCAGGACGCGGGCACGAAGGCCACCGGGCGCGGCTGAGCGCGCAGCGTGCGCGCATGAAATATCGTCACAGCTTTCACGCCGGCAACTTTGCCGACGTGCATAAGCACGTGACCCTGCTGGCCCTGATCGCCGCCCTGCAGCGCAAGGACAAGGGCTTCGTGTATCTGGAGACCCACGCGGGCCGGGGCCTGTACGACCTGGACAGCGCCGAGACCCATCAGGGCGCCGAGGCGCGCCTCGGCATCGGCGCGCTGCAGGGCACATGCTTCCAAAGCCCGGAGATCACGAGTTACCAGGCGGCTCTCGAGCAGATTCGCGCCGATGTCCGCCTGCCCTCAAGCTACCCCGGCTCCCCGTTGCTTGCGGCGCTGGCGCTGCGCGCGCAGGATCGGGGTCTGTGCTGTGAGATTCAGGCCGCGGAATGCCGCGCGCTGGAGCGCGCACTGCGCCCCTACCCGCGCATGCGCTGCGAATGCGTCGATGGATACCAGAGCCTTCGGGCGCACTTGCCGCCCACGGAACGGCGCGCGCTGGTGATGATCGATCCGCCCTACGAGGAGCAGCACGATGATCTGGCACGGGCGATTGCCGCCATCGGCGAGACTCTGTCGCGGCTCGCCAACGCGCTCGTGGTGCTGTGGTATCCGATCAAGGACGAACGTGAATTGAACCCCAGGCTGGCGCGCGCCGCCGACCAGCTCTCGGTGCCGGCGCTGATCTCCGAACTGTGGCTGCATCCGCGCGATGCGCGCGTCGGGCTCAACGGCTCGGGACTGCTGATCGTCAATCCGCCCTATCAGAGCGATCACGAGATGCAGCGCTGGCTGCCGGAGTTGGGCGCCGCGCTCGGCGCCGGGCGCCACGGCGGAACCTTGGTCAGGTGGGTCGCGCATGAGCAGCATTGACCGCTACGCGGTGATCGGCGAGCACATCGGCCACAGCAAATCGCCGCAGATCCACGCGCTGTTCGCCCGCGCCACGCAGCAATCGATGCACTACGGACTGATCGACGTGCCGCGCGCCGGCTTTGCCGCAGCCGCGCGCGAGTTCTTCAGCGGTGGCGGATGCGGGCTGAATGTCACCGTGCCGCACAAGCAGCTGGCCCTGCAGCTGGCCGCGACGCTCACCCCGCGCGCGCAGCGCGCCGGGGCCGTCAATACGCTCGCACGGGGCCTGACCGGCGGCCCGGCCACCGCCGTGCTCGGCGACAACACCGACGGTGCGGGACTGGTGCGCGATCTCACGCTCAACCTGGGCTGCCCGCTGCGCGGCGCCCGCGTGCTGTTACTCGGTGCCGGCGGGGCGGCGCGCGGGATCATCGCGCCACTCCTCGAAAATGGCGTTGCACTGCTCATGATCCACAATCGCCATGCCGCCAAGGCGCAGCAGCTGGCCCAGGAATTCGCCGATCTCGGGCCGGTGCGCGCGGCGCCGGCGGGCCTCGCCGAGGAGGTGGGGCCCGCGCCGTACGAGCTGATCATCAACGCCACTTCGGCGAGCCTGAGCGGCGAACTGCCGCTGATTTCTGCGAGTGCCATCGGCCCACGGAGCCTGTGCTACGACTGCGCCTATGGCGAGCGCGACACCGCGTTTGTGGGCTGGGCGCGCAGTGCCGGCGCGGGCCGCGCCGTGATGGGCCTAGGGATGCTGGTCGAACAGGCGGCCGAGTCCTTTCTGCTGTGGCGCGGCCTGCGCCCGGACACCTCCGCGGTACTCACCGCCCTGCGTACACCCGTGGGTGCCTAGAGACGGCGCCGTCTGTGGTGGAGTTGGTCGGTCGGCGGCACTAAGATGCGGCCGGTCATGACCGTCCTGTCAGCCGCAATCCTGTTGTTCCTGGTGATGGATCCGCTGGGCAACATCCTGCCGTTCGTCACGGCGTTGCGCAGCGTGCCGGTGGCCCGCCGCAAGCGCGTGGTCGCGCGCGAACTCGTGATCGCCTATGCCGTGCTGGTGATGTTCCTGTTTACGGGCGAGCACCTGCTGCGCGTGCTCAATATCTCGGGCCCGGCACTCACGATTGCCGGGGGGATCGTGCTGTTCCTGATCGCGCTGCGCATGGTGTTCCCGTCGGCGGACAACCCGCTGGAGGAAAAGGTCAAGGGTGAGCCCTTCCTGGTGCCGCTGGCCATCCCCTACGTCGCCGGCCCCTCGACCTTGGCCACGCTACTCTTGTTAATGAGTCGCGAGCCGCAGCGCTGGCCCGAGTGGCTGCTCGCCCTAAGCGCCGCCTGGCTGGCCAGTGCCATCATCCTGGTACTCGGCAACTACATTGGCGAACTGCTCGGCCCGCGCGGATTGCTGGCCCTCGAACGTCTCATGGGCCTGCTGCTGGTGGCCCTGGCCGTGCAGATGTCGATCGATGGGCTCCAGGTGGCGCTCCGGACCCCCACCTGAGCCACCGTCTGCGCGGGCCGCCAGACTTCTCCACGAACCGGGTTTCGCTTCAATCCGGCTTGAAAGAGCCCTATTGAATCATATATGTTACAGCTATGTGGCTTCCCTCTGAGCTGACGGCCTTCGCCCAAGTCGCCGAACTCGGCTCGTTTACCGCCGCCGCGCGCTCGGTTGGCGTGCCCAAAGTGGCGGTAAGCCGCGCCATCCAAAGCCTGGAAAAACGGGTCGGTACGCGTCTTCTGACGCGCACCACACGCCGTGTCGCGCTCACCGATGCGGGACGTGCGCTGCTGCCTCGGGCACGACGCATCGCCGCTGAAACAGCGGCGGCCCGCCGCGAAATGACCCCCCTCGAAGACGGCCGCCAGAGCCTGCGGGTACTGGCCGATCCGGCCTACGGGCGGCTGCTGCTTGCGCCGCTGCTGCCCCGTTTCATGGAGCGGTACCCGGACATCCCCCTGGAAGTGGAGATGGCGTTGACCGTGCCCGACGAGCCCGGCGAGCATTGGGACGTCCTGTTCCAGAACGGCCCACCGCAGCGCGAAGGCCTGGTGGGCACGCCGCTCGGCCGGCCGCCCCTGATCCTGTGCGCGACGCCGACCTACCTGCGAGCGCATCCGGGCGTCACCCAACCGGCCGATCTCACCCAGCATGCGGTCTTGGTCCCGGGTCAGCTGGTCACGGAACTGCGCCTGCACCGCGGTCGCACGCAGGCCCAGGTATCGCTGACGCCGCGGCTGATCGTGACCGATCCGGCCGTGGTGCACGCGGCGACCGCGGCGGGCGCCGGCATCGGCGTGCTCCCGGAGTTCCTGTGCCGGATCGGATTGTCGATGAACAAGCTCGAGCGGGTCCTGCCCGAGTGGCAGGTGGCGGACCTGCTGGAATTGCACGCAGTCTCGGACCTGCGGCGGGCCAGCTCGCCGGCGGTGAAGGCACTGATCGAGTTCTTCATTGCCAACATGGTGCCGGTCCTGGGCCGAGGTTAGGACCGGTGCACGCGCAGGACACACCGGGAGCGAGCGTTCCCTTTCAGGAATTCGCCCAGGGCATTCAGGTCCAGAGCGCGCTGCGCGCCCGCATCACCGAGGCCTGCCGGCGGCCCGAAACCGAGTGCCTGCCGCCGCTCCTGGCGGGCGCCAGCCTGCCGCCCGCCGAGGCCGAGGCCGCCAGGTCGCTGGCGCGCGAACTGGTGGTCGCGCTGCGGCGCAAGAAGTTCGACAGCGGGGGAAGCGTTGCCGGCCTGATCCAGGAGTACTCGCTCTCCAGCCAGGAGGGCATCGCCCTGATGTGCCTGGCCGAGGCGCTGCTGCGCATCCCGGACTCGGCCACCCGCGATGCCATGATCCGCGACAAGATCTCGACGGCCGACTGGCAGGCGCACCTCGGCAACAGTCCCTCGCTGTTCGTCAACGCCGCCACCTGGGGCCTGCTCATCACCGGCAAACTCACCGCCACCACCTCGGAACGCAGCCTCACCGCGGCCATCACCCGCCTGATCGGCCGCGGCGGCGAACCCCTGATCCGCAAGGGTGTGGACCTGGGCCTGCGCATGATGGGCGAGCAGTTCGTGACCGGGCAGACCATCGACGAGGCGATCGCCAACAGCCGCGCGATGGAGGCCAAAGGGTTTCGCTACAGCTACGACTGCCTCGGCGAGGCCGCCGTCACCGCCGCCGACGCCCAGCGCTACTTCGCGGACTACGAGCAGGCGATTCATGCCATCGGCACCGCGGCCGCCGGACGCGGCGTCTACGAGGGCCCCGGCATCTCGGTGAAACTGTCGGCGCTCCATCCGCGCTACTCGCGTTCGCAACTGGAGCGGGTCCGGGCCGAGCTGTTGCCGCGCCTCAGGACGCTGGCCGTGCTCGCGCGCCGCTACGACATCGCGCTCAACATCGACGCCGAGGAAGCGGACCGGCTCGAGATCTCCCTCGACCTGCTCGAGGCGCTGTGCTTCGACCCGGAACTGGCGGGCTGGAACGGCATCGGCTTCGTGCTGCAGGCCTACCAGAAACGCTGCCACTTCGTGATCGACTGGATCATCGACCTCGCGCGCCGCTCCAAGCACCGGCTGATGATCCGCCTGGTCAAGGGGGCGTACTGGGACAGCGAGATCAAGCGCGCCCAGGTGGACGGCCTCAGCGATTTTCCGGTGTACACGCGCAAGGTGCACACCGACGTGTCCTACCTGGCCGCGGCTCGCATGCTGCTGAGCGCCCCGGAGGCCGTGTTTCCACAATTCGCCACCCACAACGCCCACACCCTGGCCACCGTGATGAAATTGGCTGGCGGTAACTACTACGCCGGTCAGTACGAGTTCCAGTGCCTGCACGGGATGGGCGAGCCGCTGTACGAGGAGGTCGTCGGCGAGGGCAAGCTGCGCCGTCCGTGCCGCATCTATGCGCCGGTCGGCAGCCACGAAACGTTGCTCGCCTACCTGGTGCGAAGGCTGCTCGAAAACGGCGCCAACACTTCCTTTGTCAACCGCATCGCCGATCCCGAAGTGCCCATCGACGATCTCATCGCCGATCCCGTGACTCTGGCGCGCGCGATTTCGCCCCTGGGCGCCCCGCACCCGAAGATCGCGCTGCCCCCGGAACTCTTTGGGAGCGAGCGCCGCAATTCCGCCGGTGTTGATCTGGCCAGCGAATGGCAGCTTGCGGCGCTGGCGGCCGTGCTGCCGACGGGCAGCAAGATCGGCTATCGGGCAGTACCGCTGGTCCATGCCACCGCGGAGGCCGGTGGCGCGACGGGTGCCGGCATCGGCCGCTCGCTCTGCAATCCTGCCGACCGGCGCGATGTCGTCGGCGTGGTGGTCGAGTCCAGGCCCAGCGACGTGGACACGGCCTGCGCGCAGGCGCTGGCCGCATTTCCGCAGTGGTCGGCCACCGCGCCCGGCGAGCGGGCCGCGGCGCTGTGGCGCGCGGCGGAGCTGCTCGAGAGCACGCCGGCGCTGCTCGGCCTGATCGTTCGCGAGGCCGGGAAATCCCTGCCCAACGCCGTGTCGGAAATCCGCGAAGCGGTGGATTTCCTGCGCTACTACGGCGCCCAGGTGCGCTCGTCGTTCCACAACGACACGCATCGCGCCTTGGGCCCGGTGGTCTGTATTTCACCGTGGAATTTCCCGCTGGCGATCTTCGTGGGACAAGTGGCCGCGGCGCTGGCGGCCGGAAACCCGGTGCTCGCCAAACCCGCCGAGGAAACGCCGCTGGTGGCCGCCGCCGCGGTCCGCTTGCTGCACCAGGCCGGAGTCCCGCGTGGGGCGCTGCAATTTCTCCCCGGAGCGGGCGAAGTCGGCGCGGCCCTGGTCGCCGACCCGCGCATCTGCGGCGTGATGTTTACCGGATCGACCGCCGTCGCGCGCCTGATCCAGCGGCAGCTGGCCGGCCGGCTGACGCCTTCGGGCACGCCCATTCCACTGATTGCCGAGACCGGCGGGCAGAACGCACTGATTGTGGACTCCTCGGCTCTGCCCGAACAGGTGGTGGCCGACGTCATCGCCTCGGCGTTCGACAGCGCCGGCCAGCGCTGCTCGGCATTGCGCATCCTGTGCCTGCAGGAAGATATCGCCGAGCGCGTGCTGGTGATGCTCAAGGGAGCGATGCGGGAGCTGCGCATCGGCAATCCGGACCGGTTGGCCACCGACGTCGGGCCCGTCATCAGCGAGGAAGCGCGCGAGAACCTCGGCGCGCACATCGAGACCATGCGCAAGGCCGGCCATGCGATCGAGCAGCTGCCCCTGCCCGCGTCCACCGCGCACGGCACCTTCGTGCCGCCGACCCTGATAGAGATCGACAGCATCGCCGACGTCAAGCGCGAGGTGTTCGGACCGGTGCTGCACCTGCTGCGCTATCGGCGCGCGGACCTGGAAGCGCTCATCGACGCCATCAATGACACCGGTTACGCCCTGACCTTTGGATTGCATACCCGCATCGACGAAACCATCGCCACGGTCAGTGAACGCATCAGCGCCGGAAATATTTACGTCAACCGCAATCTGATCGGCGCCGTGGTCGGCGTCCAGCCCTTCGGCGGCCATAGGCTCTCGGGGACCGGTCCTAAGGCGGGCGGCCCGCTGTATTTGTATCGGCTGGTGGCGGCGCCTGATCAATGCGTCCCGCCGCTCGCCAACGCCACGGAAGCGGAGACGCTCACCCGGCGATCGGCGGCGCTGGCCTACCAGGAATTCCTCGGGGCGCGCGGGCTGGTGCAGGCCGCGGCGCACGTGGCCCGGTATCTGGCCCGCTCGCAGGTCGGGGCGGTGCGGGAACTGCCCGGCCCGGTCGGCGAGCGCAACGTGTATGTGCTCAAACCCCGCGGCCGGGTGGTGGCGCTTGCCAACAGCGAGCCTGCCCTCTTGCTGCAGCTGGGTGCGATCCTGGCCACCGGCAATCGGGCGATACTCGAAGCCTCCAACCCCGCGGCGCGCACTCTGGCCGCCCTGCCCGCGGAAATTGCCGCGCGCATCGACACCGTGAGCAGCTGGCAGAGCGCCGAGGATATTTCCGCCGTGCTGTTTGCCGGCGATCACGAGGCGCTGCGCGAGGTGAACCGGCGCGCGGCCCGAACCGAGGGACCGATCATCATCGTGCAGGGGGCAAGCGCCTCCGGGCTGGCCGAGGGCAACGAGGACTATGCGCTCGAGCTGCTGCTCTCCGAAGTGAGCATCAGCACCAACACCGCGGCCGCGGGCGGTAACGCCAAGCTGATGACCATCGGCTAGTTCCGTTCAGAGCAGGTCTGCGTCGGCGGCGGCGACCGACGCTCCGCCGCTGCGGACCGTGCGCGCGAGCGCCAGCGCCAGCGGCAAGGTCTGCGCCGCGTAGTGCTGGGCGCTTTGCAGTTTCGAGCGCCAGTAGAGCGCGTTGTCGGTCTTGTGGAGCTGCGCCGTGCCGATGCGCGCGGCTCGCGCCATCAGCCATCCGCCGAACGTGATGCCGCAAAGCCGCAGGTAGGGAACGCTGACGGCATACGCCGAGGCCGGCGCGCTGCCAAGCGCGGCCAGGAGCGATTCGGTCGCGCCGCGAAGTTCGCTCAAGGCCTCGCGCGCGCCGATGAGCACGCTGGCCAGTCCGGGGCTGTCGGCCTCTCCCGGCTGCTCCTTCAGTTCCAGCTCGGCGGCGGCCAGCAGTTCCCGCATGGCCGCGCCGCCGTCGCGTCCGAGCTTGCGCCCCAGCAGATCGTTCGCCTGGATCGCGGTGGTGCCCTCGTAGATGGTGGTTATGCGCACATCGCGCAGCGTCTGCGCAATCCCGGTCTCCTCGATGTACCCCATGCCGCCATGCACCTGGAGACCCAGGGAGACCAGCTCGGTGCCGTACTCCGTGCCCCAGCCCTTGACGATGGGAATCAGCAGCTCGCCGCGCATCAGCGCCGCATCGCGCTGCTTGGCATCGGTCGCCGCGCGCGCCAGATCGAGTTGCAGCGCCCCGTACAGGGCGAGCGTGCGCATGGCCTCGACGCCCGAGCGCATCGTCAGCAGGAGCCGGCGCACGTCGGGGTGGCGAGTGATCGGTAGCAGAGCTGAGCCCTGTGTGCCGACCGGCCGTCCCTGTACCCGGCCACGCGCCCAGCTGCTCGCCTGTTGCAAGGCGCGCTCGGCAAGCCCGATACCCTGAATGCCCACCGACAATCGCGCGGCGTTCATCATAATGAACATGCACTCGAGGCCGCGGTTAGCTTCGCCCACCAGGTACCCCAGGGCCCCGCTGTCGCCGCCGAAGGCCAGTACGCAGGTGGGACTGGCGTGAATGCCGAGCTTGCGCTCGATCGACACACAGTGCACGTCGTTCCGTCGCCCGGGTCTGCCGTCGGCACCGAGAACGAATTTTGGCACCAGGAACAGCGACAGTCCCTTGACCCCCGGCGGCGCGCCCTCGATACGCGCCAGCACCAGGTGCACGATATTCTCGGCCATATCGTGATCGCCGTAACTGATGAAGATCTTCTGGCCCGAGAGCAGGTAGTGATCCCCCGCCGGCTGCGCACGGGTGCGAATCGCGCCGAGGTCCGAGCCGGCCTGCGATTCGGTGAGCACCATGGTGCCGGACCAGTTGCCGGCGATCATGTCCGGCAGGTAGGCCTTCTTCAGCTCGGGCGAACCGACCAGTTGCAAGGCCTCGATCGCGCCGCGCGAGAGCATCGGGCACAGCATCAGCGCCATGTTGGCGCCGTACCAGATCTCTTCGACGGCACTGACCAGCGCGAACGGCGCCCCCTGGCCACCGAGTTCCGCGTCGATGCCCAATTGCGGCCAGCCGCCGGCCACGTACTGCCGATAGGCCTCGGCAAATCCGGGCGCCGCCGCTGACCCCCTCAGGGGTCCAGGTCGCGCCGACCCGGTCGCCCTCCTGGTTGAGGGGATCGAGCACCCCGGTCGCGAAGCGGTCGGCCTCGGCGAGCACCGCCGCGGCCAGCTCGATGGAAAACTCCTTATATAGCGGCCACTGCGCCAGCTGGCCGGCCTCCAGCACGTATTCGAGCGTAAAACGCAGGTCATCGATGGGAGCGCGGTACACGCAAGCACCTCCGGCCCTAGGGCGACGCAATTATGACAAGTCTACTGTGAAATATGGCCTTCGCGGTGGAACGCGAGTGGCGTCACGGTGGCAGGCCTGACGATCCCCCATCATAGGTACTATGTCCACGACGCCTGAGCACACGGGGTCCAGCACCCAGCGTCGGCCGGTTCCGGACGACCTGGGTCGGGCGCTTCTCGACGCGCTCGGCGCCTGGCGACCCCAGGCCATTTCGCTGCACGACGCAGCCGGCGACACCCTGTGGCTGAGTGCCGGTACGATGGGCCCGGACGAACACAGCCTCGTGCTCACAGCTCTTGATGTTTTCGCCCTCGAACCCTATCGCGAACACATTCATCGCAAGCTCGAGGAGGGACGGCGCACGCTGTTCCTGGCGGCGCGCGATCCGACCGGAAACTGCATCGGCGTGCTGTGCGCGTTCGTGGAACGCAGCGCCGTCGACGATGAACGCGTCGTCACACCGGCCTTGCACGCGCTGCTGCAGCGATTCAGCATGCTGCTCGCGCCGCACACCGACAAGACCAGCAGCCAGTCGAGCCTGACCCTGGGCCGCGACGGTAACCTGCCCTTCAGCGTCCCGGAACTCACGCCGATCCGCGCGCGCAAGTACCTGCGGTTGCAGTCCGGCAGCGGCACCCGGCGCTATGAGGTGGTCATCAATCCGGTGAGCGCGCCGCATGATGGCGCGGTATTCGAGCACGTGGTGGACTGGCTGGCCCAGAACCGGCAGCACTACCTCACCAAGCCGGCGAGCTTCGCCGTACCCATTTCCGCCGCCGCCGCGACCGATGGCGGATTCGCGAGCCGCGTCGCGGCCAGCATGAGCCGCCACTCGCTCGACGACGGCCTGGTGATGCTGATCGTGCCGGCGGCGGCCTGGTGTGCGCAACCGGAAGCCGTACAGCCCTTGCTTGAGCTGTGCGACGAACACCGCTGTCGCGTGGTGCTCGACGACTTCGAGCTCAACGAGGCCGCGTTGCTGCTGCTGAAGAGCAAGGCGATTCGCATGCTCAAGCTGAGTGCCGAGCTGACCACCGAGGCGATGCGGGAGCGCTTCCCGCGCGCGCTGCTTTCCGCCTGCACGCACATTGCGCGGGTGCTCGGTATCCACTGCATCGCCAAGCGCGTCGATAGCGCCTCGGCCGGCCGCTGGCTGGCGGTGGCGGGCGTCGACTACCTGGATCCCTTCAGTCCCGCCGAAACAGGCGTTGCCACCACGACCGACGAGGCCGTGGTTCTGCAGCTGGTTTCGTAATCGGCGGCCGGGCGCGCGGCGCGGCCGTTTGCGCCACACGCTTGTTGCCATACGGGTCATAGCCCGCGCTACCGATTGGTGCTCAGCGCTCGACGGGCCGCTCTCGGCAACGGATTTCCTCTCTTGCGCGCTCGCCTCTTCCTCCAGCTTGAGGCCGGGCACCTCGAGGCGCTTCAGGAGGTAGCGAGGTGGCCTCCATGAGATGCCGGCCTGAATCCGTGGCCCATTGCCACACGGCATTGCCACGCGCGTCATGCTCACGCCATCACGCGCGGGCTGCTTCTTCGTTGCCGGATCCTTGTCCTCGGGGTGGCCCATGGAGCTACCAGCTGTAATGCACGCGGTAGCGCACCACGGCCGTGCCCTCCTTAGGCACGCTCACGTCAAAGTGTATCAGTTGCGCGCTGTCCTTCTGGTATTGGGGTGAATGCGTCAACATCTGCCAATTGCTCCAGCGATACATCGGCTCGCGGACCTGCACTTCGACCGGCTGTGGCTTGTGGTTGCGCAGTGTGATTTCGATTTCCTCCTCAACCCAGTGCGCCCGCGTGTCGATCTTGTAATCGACCTGGCGCCGCTCCCCGGTGACGTCAAAGGCGTTGCCCAACTTCAGCTTCACGGTGCTGTCCTTCGGGGTGTGGTCAATCACATCCTCGCCGATAAACTCCGCGCTGCCGTCCGCGCCGTCGAGGCGCGAAACCCGCACCCTGCCGGCCGGCAGCGGCACGCCCAGTCCGGAGCCCGTGTCGTTGCGGAATTCCAGATAAGTGGCCACCTTGGTATTGGCGGCAATGCCGGGATCGCGCTCGGTGTACGGCTCGCCAAAGAATTGCGTGCCCAGGGCGTCGTAGATCAACAGGCGTCGCGCCGGGACCTGGCGCGCCGCCTGGAACAGTTCCAGCTGCTTGGTCGAATTATTGGGCAGCGTCGTGGTGCGCCCCAGCGTGTACAGATGGAATTCATCGAACGGCTTCTCGGCAAAGCCGGCGCTGTCCTCGGCCATCGCCATCTTGGCGACCGGCGCATAGCCCATGCGTCGCGGCACCGGTTGCACCCGATTGACGTCCCCGGCCACCAGCTTGAGGTGTGCATCCTTATAGGTCGTACCGGACTGATTGATGATGCTGACCCAAGCCGACAGATCCAGCATGCCGCTGCCGGCATTGCGCCCTTCGCTGTACACCGCGTTGTAATCCGCCCACCAGGTGATGCCGCCGGTTTGGTAGGTCACGCGCGCGCGCTGGCTGCCGGAGACTGCGGAATCCAGCTCCCAAACCAGCGTCGGCTGCGTGATCAGTCCGCCGGGCAATTCCGGAAACTTTACCGCCGAATAGCCGTTCAAGGCGTACACGGTGCCATCGCTGGCACGCAGCACCAGCCCGTCGGCGGCCGACAACAGGGTGCCGGTTACGGTCGCAGTCTCGCTGCCGATGGTGCGCTCCACGGTAATCGGCCGGTCCAGGTAGCGCAGCAGGAGCTTCGGCGTACTCACCAGGTCGAACTGAAAGTTCTGTTCGATCACGCGCACGCCCGGATTTGCCGGCACAGAGAATGTCACGGTGGTCGGATCGATGAGGCCGGCAACGTCCGTAAAGCGCAGGCTCGAGCGTCCGGACGCGACCTGCACATCGCGATCCTGGCGAACCAGGGCGTAGCCCGGCACCGAGGCGGCGGCCGGCGGAGCGTTGCCTGCAACCGGCCGGTAAAAATCGGCCGCGATCGCCCCCGGCTGCTGTGAACTGTAGATGGTCAGCGCCGATTCGTCGGGCAGCGCCGCACAAGGCCACGGCGCACAGCAGCCGAGGCCGCAGGCGAGTGCCATCGCCAGCTTGAAATTGTTCATGCACCAAGCTCCGCAAGCGCCGCCGCAGGGCGGCCCAAACTGTGACCCATGTAGAGGCGAAAGTGCGACCCAGTTCGCACCACACTCAACGCTGCCCGGAACTGTGATCCAACGCCCATGCGCTGATCCCCGTACGGGGGCACGATACTCTTAAGATGGATCCAATGGCATAGCCGACTCCACGATGCGTACCGCGCCGCTCATTACGCCACCGCCCTCTAAGGATGGGTCGCCCAGCTACGTGGCGCCACAGCTGAGCGTGAGCGCCACGCAAGCCATTCCCGTGGTGCCCGCGTCCGTGGAAATGGACCGCGAATTCATCGTGCGCAACCAGATTGCCGAGCGCTATATAGCCGGCCGCCTGCCCCTCAGGGGCACCCACGATTTTGAGCGCTACTGCCGCCAGCATCCCGAGTTCATACAGGAACTGGGTCTGGCCGAGCGCGTCCACTCGGCGCTGCGACTGCTCGAAGCCGGCGGCATTGCGCTGCCCTGGGAAGCCAAGCCGCGCGCATGGTGGGAGCAGCTGCCGGTGCTGATTGCCGTGGCGGTGCTGGCGTTCGCGTGCGGCGTCACCGCCCTGGTGATGGCAAGCAAAATATCCGGGCGCGATGCCGCCATTGCGGCGCTTCGTCAACGCGCAGCCGAGCAGCCGCTCGAACCGGCCACCAGCACGCGCAGCACGCGCCTGGTACCTAGTCGCACCGCGCCTTCGGGTCGCCCGGCCGTAGTGGTCGGGGGCGGCAGCGCGCAGATGGCCGATCTTAAGATCGACATGTCGTGGTCGAAATATACGGCCTTCCGCGTGACCATCGACCGCCAGGATCAGGGACGCGTTGCGGTCATCAATTACATGCTGCGTGATTCGAACGGCGACTTACGCCTGTCACTGAACACCACGGCGCTCGGTCCGGGCACCTATCAATTCGCGATCGAGGGCCTGACGCTGCATAGCGAGGCGATCGCGCAAGCCTGGGTTACTGTCGGCATCGCGCACTAGCGCGCACCTAGTTCAACACCGATCGAGGTTCGTGATTGAGCACCGGCCGTACCGCCAGCCAGCCGCTGATGGCCATGATCGCGACGGTGCTCGCCACCCCGGTCAGCCACATCAGCGCATCGAAGCGGTAACGCAATTCCAGCTCCCGCGCCAGCAACAGTCCGCCGACAGCCGCAACCGTCGCGGCAAGAATTCCGGCCAACAAGCCGAGGCCGGCAAATTCCGCCAGCGTGCTTCCCAGCAGCATTCTGCGCCCCGCACCCAGGGCCCTGAGGATGGCCGTTTCGTAGCGCCGTTCATCGCGGCTGGCCTGCACCGCAGCGAGCAGCACCGTGACTCCGGCCAGCAGCGTGAAGGCAAACACGCTCTGCACCGCAGTGGCGGCCTTGTCGATGACTGCGCGCACCTGCGCCAGCAGATCGCCGACATTGAATATCGACACGCTCGGGAAGCGGCGCACCAGCGCCGTCAGCCCGGCGCCGCCTTTGGGCTCGTAGCGCGCGCTGGTCATGTAGCTGCCGGCCGCGAAATCAAGCAGCCCGGGCGGGAACATGATGAAGAAGTTGGGCCGGAAGCTGTCCCACTTCACCTTTCGAAAGCTCGCCACCCGGACCTCGAGGCGTTCGCCGGCCACGTCGAACTTGAGGCGGTCACCGAGCTTCAGGCCGAGTGACTCCTGGAACTCGCTCGCCAGTGACACCAGCGGTTTGCCCGAATCGCCCGCGCTCCACCAGCGTCCGGCGGTAATGCGGTTGTCGTCGCCCAATTCAGTCGCCCAGGTGAGATTCTGCTCGCGCTCGGCCAGGTCGCTGTGCTTCGCGAGATCGCCAATGGCGACACCGTTGATCGACAGCAGTCGCCCACGCACCATCGGCAGCATGCGCTCGGGCTTCGCGCCAATCGCGCCCAGGGCGTCGCGGAAACCCTCACGCTGGTCGGCGGGGATGTTGACGAAGAAGTAGTTCGGGACCCCGGGCGGGAGTGTCGCCCGCCAGTCATGAATGAGATCGCGCCGCAGCGTGGTCAGCACCAGCAACAGCGTGATGCCCAGGCCGAATGCGACCAGTTGCACGACGCTCGCAACCCGGCGCCGCGAAAGATTGGCAAGTCCGTGGCGCAAGGCGAGGCTCGCCCGGGCGCGGGACCGGCCCGCCAGCTGCACCAACGCCCACCCGGCCGCCGCCAGTACCGCGATGGTGGCGGCAAGCGCCGCCATGAACACCAGGCTCAGGCTCCATTGCCCGAGCGTTCCATAGACGGTGCCCAAGACCGCCAGGATGGCCGGGGCGAGAGCC
Source organism: uncultured Gammaproteobacteria bacterium (assembly GCA_963699955.1). Lineage (GTDB taxonomy): Bacteria > Pseudomonadota > Gammaproteobacteria > Steroidobacterales > Steroidobacteraceae > FEN-1191. The sequence goes on along the minus strand of CAVOVV010000006.1, from coordinate 1,415,808 downwards.
AGCCACAAGCGCAGCGGCGGCGGCCCGGTATCACGCCGCAGCACGCGCAGCGCCGGCACGCGCGTCAGTTGGAGCAGCGAAGGAAGCGCAAAGCCCGCCAGCATGGCGACGGCGACCACCAGCCCGACGATCACCGGGACCCAGCCGGCCGGCGGCAAGTCGGTGCGCAGAAAGCCGGCCAGCGCATGCAGCAACCAGAGCTGCGTCAGCCAGCCGGCGAGCGACCCGACCAGCGTTGCGGTCACGGCCAGGATCAGCAGCTGCGCCGCCTGGACTCCCAGCACCAAGCGACGCTGCGCGCCCAGCGTCTTCATCAACGCGACCGCGTCGAGATGGCGGGCCAGGTAACAGCGCGCGCTCATCGCCACCGCCACCGCGCACAGCAGTACCGCCACCAGACTCGCCAGCGCCAGAAATCGGCCGGCCCGCCGCGCGGCCTCACCGATCTGTGGGCTGGCATCAGCGACGGTCTGCAGTTTTTCGCCGGGACGCGCGTGCGCCTGAAACCAGTCGCGATAGGAGGCGACGCTTTCCGGGTTGCCGGCGAGCAGCAGGTCGTATTGCATGCGGCTCGCGGGCTGCACCAGGCGCGTGCCCGCCAGATCGCGCTCGTTGATCAGCAGGGCCGGTGCAAATTCCACAAACGTCGATCCCTGATCGGGCCGTGCAATGAGGATGCGAGCGACGCGCAGTTCGAGCGCACCCACGCTAAGCGTGCTCCCCACCCGGACCCCAACGGCCGCGGCCAGGCGCGAATCGGGCCAGCAGTCCCCGGGCGCCGGAATGTCGTGCACGACCGCGCCCGCCGCAAAGGGTGATCCTGCCACCGTGAGTGCGCCGCGCAGCGGATATCCCTCACTGGCGGCACGAACGTTGGCGAGCTGACTGGTGTCGCCGTTGTAGACCACCGATAGCATGGTCGCCAGCCGCGCGGTGCGAAGTTGCAGGGCGCGCGCGTGTTGCTGCAGCTCATCGGCCAGAGGTTCCGGCGATTCCAGGCGCGCATCGGCCGCCAGCACTTCGCTGGCCTGTGCCTGCACCGCCCGACCAATGCGATCGACCAGGAACCCGACGCCGGTAAGCGCCGCCACGGCCACCGCCACTGACAGCCAAAGGATCGCCAGCTCGCCGGAACGCCATTCGCGGCGCAGCGCTCGCAGGGCCATGTGCAGAATGCGCATGCGCTACACCAACGCGCCGCCGTCCATATGGAGCACCCTGCCACAACGTGCCGCCAGCGCCGGATCGTGCGTGACCAGCACCAGCGTGGTCTGTGCCGCGGCGTTGAGCTCGAAGAGCAGTTCGATGACGCGCTCGCCGGTCACGGTGTCCAGATTGCCCGTAGGCTCGTCGGCGAACAGCACCGTCGGGTTGCCAACCGCCGCGCGCGCCATCCCCACGCGTTGCTGCTCGCCACCCGAGAGCTGCCGCGGATAGTGGCCGACGCGCGCCGCGAGCCCGACGCGCGCGAGCATCTCATGCGCGCGCTCGCGGGCATCAGCTCGGCCGCGCAATTCGAGCGGCAGCATGACATTCTCGAGAGCCGTCAATGCCGGCACCAGGTGGAAGGATTGGAACACAAAGCCCACCTGTTCCGCCCGCAGCCGCGCGCGACCGTCCTCGTCGAGTGTTGTCAGGTCCGCCCCCGCCAGCCATACCTTGCCCGAGCTGACCGAATCGAGGCCCGCGAGCAGTGCCAGCAAGGTGGACTTTCCGGCGCCGGACGGGCCGGCGACCGCGACGCTCTCTCGTGCGCGTATGGTAAATGAGACATCGCGCACGATGGTCAGCGGCCCCTCGGGGCTGCTAACCTGCTTGCTCACTCGCTCGGCGCTAAGAACAATGTCTCGTTCCATCGTCTTCCTGCTATGCCTGTGGTTCGCGTGGCCCGCGCCGCCGGCGACCGGCGCGCAGCGCCCGGAACCGGTGATCTTGGTGTACGGCGACAGCCTCAGCGCCGGCTATGGCGTCGCGGCCGACAAAGGCTGGGTGAATCTGCTGACGAACCGCGTGCAGCACGAAGGGTACGGATTCCAGGTCGTGAACGCCAGCGTCAGCGGCGAGACAACTACCGGAGGCCTGGCGCGCCTGCCGCACGCGCTGTCGGTGCACAGCCCGGCCATCGTCATCGTGGAACTAGGCGCCAACGACGGCTTGCGCGGTTTGCCGCTCGAGACCACGCGCGCCAACCTGGAGGCCATCATGAGCCAGGCCGGCGCCGACCGCCGCAGCGTGGTCCTGCTGGGGATGCGCATGCCGCCCAACTACGGAGAGCGCTACACGCTCGCGTTTGCCGCCTTGTATCCCGAATTGGCCCACCGGCACCACGCCGCGCTGGTGCCGTTCTTGCTCGAGGGCGTCGCCGACCGGCCCACGCTGATGCAGCCGGATGGACTGCACCCCAACGAGCGCGGACAGGCCATTCTGCTGGATAATGTCTGGCCTGTGCTCAGGCCGCTCTTGCAAAAGCGCCAGCACTGACACGACCGGCAATCGCCGACGGGAGCGTGCGGATGGACAGATTCTGGCTCAAGCAGTACCCGCCAGGCACGCCCGCGGATATTGATCCGAACGAGTACCCGTCCCTGAAGGCGCTGATCGAGCAGAGCTGCAAGAAGTTCCCGGATCGCGTCGCGTACCTGCAGATGGACTGCCGGCTTAGTTACCGGGAGCTTGATCGCCTGTCTGCGCGCTTTGCCGCTTGGCTGCAGACACAGGGCCTCAAACCGGGCGATCGCATCGCGATCATGCTGCCCAACATACTGCAGTATCCCGTCGTCATGTTCGGCGCGCTGCGTGCCGGTCTCATGGTGGTCAACACGAATCCGCTTTACACCGAGACGGAGCTTGAGTACCAGTTGCGCGACTCGGGCGCTGCAGTACTGGTGGTGCTCGAGAATTTTGCCTCGATTGTCGAACGCGCGCTGCCCTCGACAGCCGTGCGCCATGTGGTGGTGACGGCGGTGGGTGATTTGCTGCCGTTTCCGAAGGGTGCGCTTGTAAATTTCGTGTTGCGCTACGTACAACGCAAGGTTCCCGCCTGGAAGTTGCCGGCCGCCCATTCCCTCAGGGCGGTATTGCGCAGCGCCGCCGATACGCTCAAGCCAGTGACGGTCGGGCACGACGATATTGCCTATCTGCAGTACACCGGCGGGACTACCGGTGTGTCCAAAGGCGCCATGCTGACTCACGGCAATATGATCGCAAACGTGCTGCAATCTCGCGCCTGGTTTAAACAGGTGGAGCTGGACAACACCCGGTACGTTTGCGCGCTGCCGCTCTACCATATCTTTTCCTTGACCGCGAATTGCCTGCTGTTTACGTCGTTGGGGGGCGCCGGTCACCTCATCGCCAACCCTCGAGATTTCAAGGGTTTTGTGAAGGAACTCCACCGCCACCCGCCGATGTTTTTCATGGGCGTGAATAGCTTGTTCAACGCGCTGATGAATACTCCGGGCTTCGATGCCCTGGATTTCTCGCATCTCGTCGCCACGGTTGGCGGCGGCATGGCCGTACAGCGCGCGGTCGCCGAACGCTGGAAACAACTTACGGGATGCGAGTTGACGCAGGGCTGGGGCCTTACCGAAGCCTCACCTGCAGGTTGCGTCAATCCTCTGGTCGGCGTCACATTCACCGGAGCGATCGGCCTGCCGCTGCCGTCCACAGAAATCACTATCCGCGACGACGACGGCAAAGAGCTCGGTACGAACGAGGTCGGCGAGATTTGTTTGCGGGGCCCGCAGGTGATGCGCGGCTACTGGCAGCGGCCCGACGAGACGGCTAAGGTCATGTTGCCCGATGGCTGGCTACGTACCGGTGATATAGGCCGAATGGACGAACGCGGCTACGTGTTTATTGAAGATCGCAAGAAGGACATCATTATAGTTTCCGGATTCAAGGTGTTCCCAAATGAAGTCGAGGACGTTGTTGCGCATCATCCCGGGGTAGCCGAAGTCGCTGCGGTCGCACAGCCGGACAGAAAATCCGGCGAGACCGTTGCGCTATTTGTGGTCAAGAAGGATCCGGCACTCACCGCCGATGCACTGATTGAGTACTGCCACAAGTACCTCACCGGCTACAAGATACCTCATCACATTTACTTCCGCAGCGAACTGCCCAAGACCAACGTGGGCAAGATCTTGCGGAAGGAACTGCGAAACGAGCTGGCAGGCGCTAACGCCTAGTGCGGCGCCGAATTTCCGATTTTGCCTTCGCCGCCTGCTGGGGGAGCGGGCCTATGAGAAATACTCCTAAACCAACTCTAACTCCCGACTTGGCCTTGCTTGCATCCCTTGAGCGGAGGCGGGACTGACTTGCGCGCCACTGCACCACCCCGTCTACTAACGAGGCGGCACGACCTGCAAACGTGGCGTGAAATAGAGCGGCCTCATCTTCTGAAAGACCAAGGATCTCATGAAAGCCTATAAAAATAGGTGTTTTGTGACGCTCAATGTTTGCCACAAGAGTCGTGGTGAAATCCCGCAGCCGATTCGCAACTGTCGCGACCACCTCAGACCCATAACCCTTGACCCGAGGCGTGGTCTTTCGTATTTCGACGCGACTGTTACCGGTAATTGCTACAGCACCAGTGCGTACTAGCTCGTTTAACACAGAGATCGGAGTGACGTCGCCCCCGTATCGCTTCACCAACGTGTGAAATGTCAACCCCGGTCCTCGAATTATTAGCGTAATAGGGTGCCCATTCCGATCGACATACTCTGGGTCTGTCCGCCAACCCTGCAGTACCCGAGTGGTACGCTGTTTTGCAACCTCCCTCCCAACCGCCCCGCCACCAGATTTGACCAGAGCAAATAACGTACGAACGTCTTTGCGGGTCAACCCAGTTGCGGCCGCTATTCTCGAATGATTTAACCGATTGCCGAGCTTCGCGCTCTCCGCCGCGACATTAATGCAAGCCAATTTGACTGCAATCTGCAACTCTCCTGCACCCATGCCGCTCTTCATGCACAGCTTGGCAATTGGCGTAAAGGGCTCGGCCAAAGCACTGATGTCACGCTGACGCGCAGTCGCATCGATGCGAGGCGGAGATTTTGTGGAGCGCATTCTTTGGCCAGTTTAATAGGAAAAGGCTATCCCTATCGACTTATGCCAAACAACCCAATTCCAAGGCGTTTCAGATGAATCCGTTTTCCGCTTGAGCGCGAATGCTTGCTTTCGTGTTCGTCTAACCAATCATTTATTTCATGCATGAATGAGAGACTTCGTTGCTGCGCAAACCGAAGGAACTCACTAGCGTGTCGCGCATCTATTCTCGGATTGTCTGCGCATTGCCAAAAAAGACCCGGGGTTCCCGTTGGTTTCCGCAATTTGCTAGTTGATACCTTAGTTGCGTCTACGAGAAACCTAAAGTTTGGCTCAAATGGGAGGTACTCCGAGTGACCGAAGTCTACCAATCTCCGTACCAATCGATACTTCCGCGTTGCGACTTCCCTTGCGATGCCAAATTCAACCAACATATTAACAGCGGCCGTCGGTGAAATATTTGCGCGGCTCGCTCTCACTAACGCTGCAATGCTACGCGACCCTCTTAAGGGCAACTCGGCGGGACGGCCAACGGTGTTGAGAAATGTTGGATCTCTAAGCCACCGATTAACGATACTGGAGACTTCTTCTCCAATTTGTAGGTGTGTGACCTTTAGCTTCGAGCCGCCTGCGCGACGAATTGCTAATCGGAATTCCGACAGGAGTTGTACGCGAGACAGTCCCGATTTCAATAGAAACGCCGCAATCGGTGCCAGGAGTTCGCGGCCAACTTGTGTTTGATTCGTTTTAGTGGTGGGCGTAGATGCCGTTGACGCTCTTTGCATGTCGCAATCGCCTGTATGTAATCTGTAGCCGCTTAGCCTACGGCTGGATTCGGTAGCAAGCGAAATATTGCATTATCTCGTCGTGCGTGGTCTATGGTGGGTATTGCCGCAAATAGTTCATGAATGCATGCCCAAGAGGGCATACCGCGCGCAGCAGAAGAATATGGGGACCGCCTCGTTGGGCGCCGCGTTAAGCTAAGGACGCCCTATTGGCAGGTGCATAGCCCGCTTATAGCGGGTAACTATTTGGAATTAGCTGGCGCCAACGAAATTGTTGCTTTGCGCATACCCATCGGCATTCACAGTGCCTGGCCACCGGCATTCACTCCAAGCGCCTGACCACCCGCGTTCACGCCGAGCGCCTGACCTCCGCATTCACACCGACGGCCTTGCCACCCGCGTTCACGCCAAGAGCTTGACCACCCGCGTTCACGCCGAGCGCCTGGCCTCCGGCGTTCACGCCCAGGGACTTGACCACCCGCGTTCACACCGAGCGCCTGACCTCCGGCATTCACGCCGAGAGCCTTACCACCCGCGTTCACACCGAGCGCCTGGCCTCCGGCGAGTTCACCCGCTCACGCCAAGAGCCTTGACCACCCGCGTTCACACCGAGCGCCTGACCTCCGGCATTCACACCGACGGCCTTGCCACCCGCGTTCACGCCAAGAGCCTTACCACCCGCGTTCACGCCGAGCGCCTGGCCTCCGGCGTTCACGCCCAGAGCCTGACCACCCGCGTTCACACCGAGCGCCTGACCTCCGGCATTCACACCGACGGCCTTGCCACCCGCGTTCACGCCAAGAGCTTGCCCACCCGCGTTCACGCCGAGCGCCTGGCCTCCGGCGTTCACGCCCAGAGCCTGACCACCCGCGTTCACACCGAGCGCCTGACCTCCGGCATTCACACCGACGGCCTTGCCACCCGCGTTCACACCGAGCACCTGACCTCCGGCATTCACGCCAAGAGCTTGACCACCCGCGTTCACGCCGAGCGCCTGGCCTCCGGCGTTCACGCCGAGAGCCTGACCACCCGCGTTCACACCGAGCGCCTGACCTCCGGCATTCACACCGACGGCCTTGCCACCCGCATTCACTCCAAGAGTCTGGCCGCCCGCATTCACACCCTGAGTTCGATTAATTTTCCCCGCAAGAATCAAATTTCGTCCCGCCGGTTGCGTCCCCGATATTTGAACGACTTCTCCAACGGCTGGTGCCATGAATTGCGGATTGCCTAGTAGTGCCGTGTAATCAACCGCAGCGCCACCCAAATAAAGTCTGCCACGACTCCTATCAATTGCGGAAATAGCTCCAACCATCAGAACATTGTCGCCACTCGCCGCATATTGGGCTGTGTCCTGGACCATGGCGGCCTTTAACGAGCCATTCGATGCAAGGCCACCAAACACATTCAATCTGTGTCCCGGCAATATTGACGCTGTGCTTTTCAGCACGAAACGATGCCCAAGGACGCTTATTGTATTTTTAGTATTGTCGACAGACTCGACCGGACCGGACAGAAGTAATCTGTAGGGTTCCATATTGGAGCCGGCGCAAATTGCCGCAGACGCCACTGCGAGGCAAATCGAGGCCGCAATTTTATTTATCTTCTTCATGCTTTTTCCTAAACGGACAATTCCCAATTCACTAAAAGTTAACTCACGACTTCGTCTGTCAGTGTCCAATCATTGATGCCCGCCCTTTGGGCTTCACCGGAATCTTCAAAGAAGAGAGCTGTGACCCCGTAACGATGGCCTGCTTCCTCATCTCTGAACCCAACCGCCTTGTTGGAAACCCACCGGTCCATGCCGTCAATGAAGTCCTCGCCATCGGCTCTGAGTTGCGCAAGCATCGCGTCGCGGCCCGGAGCTGAAAGCGGAAAGTCAGACACCATTGCACGATCAAAATACGACGGCTGCGATGGATCCTTGAAGAGGTTGTATGTAAATGTCGAATGCAGGGCGTTGCCGAGTCGCCCCAAACGTGTGATTTTCGAAAGGTCCTTCCCCAACGGCAAAAATGCGCGGGTCGTGCATCGAACAAATTTCCCCGCATGGAGTTCTGCGCACCGATTGGTTAGGAGTACTTCCAATGCAGTATCCCTATCCAGTTCGGTACCGGATGCTCGAATAAGATCATCAAATAAACGAAACGAACCTTCAGGTTGAAGCGACAGATCTAGCGGTGCTCCATAGGGAGTTGAAAACCCGGGGTCGTCATGCCACCGTCCAAGAAGAAGACCGATTTGATCAATACGCTTCAACATCAGCTGGCGTTGCTGCTCTCGCTTCTGCCGACTGACCACTAGCTTCACAACTTCGTGACGAGTTACTCCCGCCATCATGCCGAGGCGAGTTGGATCGGCCGGACGACCTTGCGATTCGTTTCGCTCGCGCAACGCAAAGATGTAGAGGGCGCGCACGACTTCAATGAGGTCTTGGTAACTGACGCCGTATGCAAATGCGGCGCGCATAAGGGGACGCAGCGACTCCTCGATTGCCTCGAGCAGCGCCGTACGCTCGTCATCAACAACCGCCCCTGGCTCCAAGTGTTACCCTTGGTTAAACATAAGCCGATCAGGACTTTACATTACCTTTTGGCGTCACCTTATGTCAATGAAATAGGGTAAATATCGCACTGCACAATAAATGCAGATGTCAATCAGACCAATGGAATCAAGGCGCTAGGAAAAGACCTACACTTTGGGTAGGCCACCGGATTGTTGCTTTAACGAGACAAAAGAGTCGATAAGTCGCGTCCTGGACGCCAATCAGGGGGCTATGAGCGCGGGGAATCGAGGGAATTTGCGTCCTCAATCTGCCGCTGAATGAGCTCTGCGGCTGCCTTCGGGTCGGCGGCATCTCGTATCGGTCGTCCGACGACAAGATAGTCGGCGCCGTATTCCAGAGCCTGCTTCACTGATACCACCCTTTTCTGGTCATCAGTGGAGCGATTTTCCACCGGTCGGATTCCCGGCGTAATCACCAGCAATCGTGAATCGATGTGCTGGCGCAGGAGCTGCGCTTCCAGGCCGGAGGAGACCACACCGTCGCACCCGGCCTCGAGAGCACGGCGGGCGCGCGACAGCACCAGCTGTTGCACGTCGCAAGCAAATCCCAAATCGTCGAGATCACCTCGATCCAAACTCGTCAGCACCGTTACCGCCAGCACCTTGACGTCGCCCTTGGCTGCGGCGGCCGCTTCCATGATGGACTGGTTGCCGTGCACAGTGGTGAAGGTGACGCCGCGATTGCGGAGCTGTCGCACTGCCGCGGCCACAGTCGCTGGTACATCGAAGAATTTCAGATCTACAAATACTTTCTTGTGGCGCGCAACCAACCAGTCCAGCAGTGGAAAATATTCACCCGCCATGAACAGCTCTAGGCCGATCTTATAGAAGTGCACTGCGTCGCCGAGCTGCTCGACTAGTTTTCGCGCAGCCGCCGCGTCGGTGACGTCGAGCGCGAAGATCAGACGTTCGCGATTGGGAATTCTCTGCTTCATGCCGTACCGTCCACTACGTACGCTCCGCCGGATCAAACAGCCGCCGATGCTCGAGTATCGCGTAGCGATCGGTCATGCCCGCGATATAGTCAGCCACGATACGGGCGCGGCCACTGGGGCCCGCCGCCGCATCAGCGCGGGTCGCGGCCTGGCAATATTCCTCGGGCATCAAGCGGACATCACCCATGAACGCCGAAAATAGACTCTCGAGCACCCGCTTCGCCTTGCTGGTCATGCGCAGCACGCGATGGTGCCGATAGACACGTTCGCGCAGGAATTGCTTGAGTTCCAGATGCTGGGCGGCGACGTCCTCACCCATCCCAATCAGCGCATTCTTGTGCGCGCGCACCGCATCGATATTGGCGGGGGCCGCTGCGCGCAACAGCTCACCGCTGGTGCGAATCACATTGATCACGACTTCGTTGATCATGCGGCGAATGATCTCGTGAATCGCGCGGCGTGCGGCCAGTTGCGGGTAAGCCGTCTGCACCGCGTCGAAATGCCGGCGTACCAGGCGCACTTGGCAAAGCTCCTCAAGTGTGATCAGTCCGGCGCGCAGCCCATCGTCGACGTCGTGGTTGTTATAGGCGATCTCGTCGGCAAGATTGGCGAGCTGCGCCTCCAAGCCGCTGCGCGTGCGATCGACGAAGCGGCGACCGACGTCTCCCAGTTCGCGGGCTTTGGGCAATGCGCAGTGCTTGAGAATGCCTTCACGGCATTCGAAAGTGAGGTTTAGGCCCGGAAAATCTGCGTAGCGCTCCTCGAGTTCATCCACCACGCGGAGCGACTGCAGGTTGTGTTCAAAACCCCCGTACTCGCGCATGCATTCGTTAAGCGCGTCCTGGCCGGCGTGCCCGAAGGGAGTGTGTCCGAGATCGTGCGCCAGCGATATCGCCTCGACCAGAGTTTCGTTCAAGGCCAGCGCGCGCGCGATCGAGCGCGCGATCTGCGCCACTTCGATGGAATGCGTGACACGGGTGCGATACAGGTCGCCTTCGTGATTGACGAACACCTGGGTCTTGTAGGCGAGGCGGCGGAAGGCGTTGCTGTGAATGATGCGGTCGCGGTCGCGCTGAAATTCGCTGCGGTACTCGGGCGCCGGCTCCGCGAAGCGCCGGCCGCGCGAGCGCGTGTCGTGCGCGGCGTAGGGCGCCAGCGAGCCGGCCGGTGCGGAGGTGGCGCTCATGGATCCAGGTAGGAGCGCAGGGTCTCCTCCAGCACGGCGTCCGGGTATTCGCCGCTGATGTAGGCCTGGCCCAGGGCTTCCAGCAGCACCAGCCGCACCCTCCCGGACTTCACCTTCTTGTCCACGCTCATGTACTCGAGGGCCCGCGCGGCCCCGATGCGCGGCGCGGCGGTGCGCAAGCCGGCGCGCTGGAGCAGCGCCTCGACGCGCGCGACGTCCGACTGGGCTAGCCCGCCCAGCCTGTGCGACATGCTGGCGGCCATGAGCAACCCCACGCCGACTGCTTCGCCGTGCAGCCATTCGACGTAACCGGTCGCCGCCTCGATGGCATGACCAAAGGTGTGCCCCAGGTTCAACAGGGCGCGCTCGCCCTGCTCGCGCTCGTCGCGACCGACGATCTGCGCCTTGATCTGGCAGGAGCGGAAGATCGCGCGCGCCAGCGTGGCGCCGTCACGGCGCGTAAGCGCCTCGATATTCTGTTCCAGCCACTCGAAAAACGCGCGATCGCAGATCAGGCCGTACTTGATGACCTCGGCCAGGCCCGCCTGGTACTCACGGTGCGGGAGCGTCGCCAGCACGTCGGTGTCGGCGAGCACTTCTCGTGGCTGGTGAAACGAGCCAATCAGGTTCTTGCCGCCCAGATGATTCACCGCGGTCTTTCCGCCTACCGATGAGTCGACCTGTGCGAGGAGCGTCGTGGGCACCTGCACAAAATCGACGCCGCGCTGGTAACAAGCGGCGACGAACCCGGCCAGATCGCCGACCACGCCGCCGCCGAGCGCCAGCACCAGCGCGTCACGGCCGAAGCGGTTGGCAATCAGCACATCAAAGACCCGTCCGGCGGTGGCCAGCGATTTGTGTTGCTCTCCGTCCGGCAGAATGACCTCGACGACACGCCGATCCGCGAGCGCCGTGGTCACGGCCTTCCCGTACAGCGGGGCCACGGTGGTATTGCTGACTAAGAGGATGTCGCTCGCCGGTACCGACGCCTGCAGGAACGATTGCTGGCGCAACAGCCCCGCGCCGATGCTGATCGGGTAGGAGCGATCATCGAGCTCTACGGTGAGTGTCTGCATGTAACCGGCGCGCTGGCCGGGCGCAAGTATACCCGGGAGCTAGGCGTTGGCATGGGCGCTGCGATAGGCCCGGACCAGGAGTTCGGCCACCGGGCCCACCCGCTTGCGAGTCGTAGTGGCGGTGAAATCCGCGGTTTCGCGATACAGGGGTTCGCGAACCTGCATCAGCTCCTCGAGCCGGCGCAGCGGATCCACGCCGCTGAGCATGGGTCGATGTCGCGTGCGGCCGGCGCGTTCGGCCTGCTGGGCAATCGAGGTTTCCAGGTAAGCGACCCAACCGCGCTCGGCGAGGTGGCGACGGTTCTCGGCGTCGAGCACCGCACCGCCGCCGGTCGCCAGCACGATGCCCGATTGCGCGGTGAGACTGGCAATGGCCTCGCGCTCGCGCTTGCGAAATCCCGCTTCCCCTTCGCGCTCGAAGATCAGTGCGATGTCCGCACCCGTGCGCAGCTCGATTTCGTGGTCGCTGTCCAGAAACGGCCGACCGAGGAGCCGCGCCACCTGGCGGCCCACGGCGGTCTTGCCCGAGCCCATGGGGCCAATCAGAAAGATGTTGTCGGCGCCGATCATTGCCGGCATAGCATGCCGGGGCGCGCCGCCGCGCGCAAAAGTCGCCCGATATGGGCGCCAAAGCAGCACGGCCGCCTTTCGGCGGCCGTACCTCAGAGCACTATCTCAAGCCCGATTTAATTGGGATCCGCGCAGGTCGCCGCCACGCCGTAGGGGCTGACCGGTCCAGGCGGTCCGACCGAGCACGCGTAATCGGCAATCGCCCCTTCGAGCACGAACGTGGAGCTGGTGCTGCTCTCGGTGCCCTGCACCGTCGTCGAGGCCACCAGCGTCACCATCACCCAATTGGCGTGATCGCGGGGATAGGTAATGTTGACGTCCAGGCGACCGTTGCTGTCCGTGCTGCCCGAGCTTGGCGAGACCACAGCCACGTTGCCGGGATCGAGCTTCGCGTTGGTGTTGTAGTCCTTGACGGGGATACCGCCAATGACGCCCAGGGAGTTGATGTTGCCCGTATAGTCCGTGTCCTCGTTCCTGCACAACGGGGCGTTGTTGTAGGCGTAGGTATCGGTGGGCAGCGTCGAGTAGATCGGTGACCAATAGGTTCCGCCGCTCGAACAGCCTCCCAACACGCCCTTGCCATAGGCCAACGGCAGAATCTTTAGCGTCACGGGTGCGTTCGGGAGCGGCGCGCCGCCGCTGTCCACCGCAAAGATCGTGTACGTCACCTGATAGACCGCCGGCCCCTGGCCGGTGTCGATCGTGTTGCCCGTACCCATCGACAGGAACACGGCCTGGCCACCCACCGTGACGTGCGTGGTCGCGGTGTAAGCGGTGCCTTGGACCGTGGCGGTGATGACGACCCCGTTGGCGCCGCTGCTCGAATTACCCGCGGTATACACGGTCTGCGCGCTGCCCTGGGCATTGGTAACCGATGAGGCGGCCGACAGGCCGCCGTTGGTCGGATCGGCGGTCAACTGGAAATTCACCGTCGCGCCTTCGACCAGATTGTTGGCCGCATCCCGCACCAACGCCGTGATTGAGCTCTGCCCCTGCACGCCGACAGAAGCGGGCCCGGCCTGGACCGTGATCTGGCTGGGGGAGTTGGCCACGAAGTCGAGATTGACCTGCGCATTGACTCCGGTGCCGCTGGCACTGATGACCGAGGGACCGGCGCTGGTCGAGCTGATCGACACGCTCGCCTTGCCGGTGGCATCGGTGGTCACGGGAGTCAAGGGCGAGAGCGTTCCGCGCGTGGCCGCAAAGGTCACCGCCTGTCCTGCCACCGGCACTCCGTTGTTGAGCCAGGTGACCGTTACGGTTTGCGAAGCGCCCAGAGCGACATGGGTGCCGTCGGCCGGCGCGGTGATGTTGAAGCTTTGCGTGCTGACGCTCAACGTCAGCGTCTGCTGCAGCCCCAACGCCGCCGCGGTGATCGTGTCGGTGCCGCCCGCCGTGGCGGTGGCCGTAAAATTCATGCGGCCACTGGAATCAGTGTTCGGGGATCCCGGAGTTAGGGTGTTGCCGTTGGCCGAGGTCAGTGTGACCGCGGCGCCCGCGATACCCTGGCCCGCGGAATCGGTCAGCACGACGCTGTAGTTTCCGGTGTTGTTGAGCACCAGATTTGAAGGCCCGCTGAGAGCCAGCGACGTGCCGTTCACGCTGACCGGTACGGTCGCCGTGGCGCCACCGGCAGCTGCGGTCACGGTGATGGTTCGATTGCTGGGATCGGTCCCGGAGTCGATCGTCGCCAGGGCCATGCCATTGGCGTCCGTCGTCGGCTGGGTAGGCGTTGAGGGCGCCGGAAGTCGCCGAAAAACTGACCACGATGTCGGGCATCACGTTGTTGTTCGCATCGCGCGCCAGCGCCGTGATGGTGGCGGTTTTCGACCCGTCCGAGGGCACCTGCGCCAGGCTGGTGAGCAGCGTCAGACTCGCCACGGTGGGCGGGGGCGGACCGGCCGTGCCGCAACTGGCGGCAAATGACGGCGAGCTGCAATCAGTACTCGAGTCGCCGCCGCACGCCGCCAGCGCCAGCGTAAGGAGTGCCGGAAGCCATCTAAGTTTGCGCATCTTATTCACCTGAGCGATTGATCCTTGAGTAAAGTTCACGTGCACTCCCAGCGAGGTCAATTGACCTTTACCCCTTCACGAAGAATCTTCGGCGTCACGAAGATCAACAGCTCATTCTTCTTGTTAATCGTGGTCGTATTCTTGAACAGGTGGCCGAGCACCGGTATGTCACCGAGCCACGGCACCTTCTTTACCGATTCGCTCCGATCGGTCTCGAGAATGCCGCCGAGCACCACGGTCTGGCCGTCGGCGACCATCACGCGCGTGTTCATCTTGCGGGTGTCGATGGACGGCACGTTGGCACCGCCCGAGGTCACAACCACCTGGCCGACACTGTCCTTGGTGACATACAGATCGAGAATGATGCGGTTGTCCGGCGTGATCAACGGCGTGACCTTGAGCGACAGCACCGCCTTCTTGAAGGACACGGTGGTCGCGCCGCTCGAGGCGGCTTCCTGATAGGGAATCTCGGTGCCCTGCTCGATGTACGCTTCCTTCTGGTTCGCGGTGATCACGCGCGGCGAGGACACCACCTCGCCCCGACCTTCGGCCTGGGCGGCCGACAGCTCGAGATCGACGATGTAGTCGGAACCCAGCAGCAGGAACGCCAGGCTGCCGGCCGGGTTGGAGACCGGCATGTTGACGTTGTAGCGATTGGCGGCGGTGTCACCGGTCGGCACGGCCACCGGATTGACGGTACCGTTGTTCTGCAGGTTGGTGAGCGCGGAGTTCAGGCCGGTGTCGGTACCGGCCGCGGTTCCCGTGGTCTGGAACAGGCCATTGCTGCCGTTGCTGTGGATGCCGGTGTAGCCAAAACGCACACCGAGGTCGCGCTCGAAGTCGTCGTTGACGATGACCAGGCGCGACTCGATCAGCACCTGCTTGACCGGAATGTCGAGCGTCGCGACCATCTTGCGAATGGCGTCCAGGCCCTCCGAGGTATCGACCAGCAACAGCGTGTTGGTGCGCTCGTCGACCGCCACGCTGCCGCGCGTGGAGAGCACCGAATTCGAGTTGGCGCCGCCCTTGAGGAGCGCGGCCAGATCGGTCGCCTTGGCGTAGTTGATCTGCAGGTACTCGGTACGGAGCGGTGCCAGTTCCTGGATGTCCTTCTTGGAGGCGAGGTCCGCCTTCTCGCGCGTCGCCAATTCCTCGGCCGGCGCGACGATGATCACGTTGCCGTCGCGGCGCTTGTCCAGGCCCTTGGTGCGCAGCACGATGTCGAGCGCCTGATCCCAGGGAACGCTCTGCAGGCGCAGCGTCACGCTGCCCCTGACGGTGTCACTGACCACGATGTTCTGGCCGCTGGCATCGGCCAGCAGCTGCAGCACCGCGCGGGTGTCGATGTCCTGGAAGTTCAGCGACAGCTTCTCGCCGTTGTAGACCTTCTTGTCGTCGCTGGCCACCGCCGCCTTGGTCAACGGCTGGACTTCCACCACGTACTCGTCGTCGGACTGGTAGGCGAGCTGCTGGAAGTCGCCCGTGGTGTTGAGGACGATGTGCGTGTCGTTGCCGACGTGCAGGGCGTCGAAGCCTGAGACCGGCGTGCCGAAATCCTGGGTGTCATAGCTGCGCGCCAGCTTCTTCGGCAGCCCGGCGTCGGTGAAATTGACAATGATCTGCGAGCCCTGCTGGCTCAGATTAATGGCGGTGCGCGGATCGGAAAGCTTGACGATCAGTCGGCCGACGCCATGGTCACCGCGCCGAAAATCGATGCTGCGAATGTCGCGGCTGGCCGCTGCGGCGGGTGCGGTCGGCGCGGCTGGCGCGGCTGCGGCCGCGGCCGCGGCATGCGTGACACTGGCGACCGCGCCCACGGTCACGATGATGTCATTGCCCGCCACGCGCGTGGTGTAGGGCTGGAGTTGCTCGAGGTTGACCACGATGCGCGCGCGGCCGTTGGCTTCCGCCGCGAGCACGGAATCGACCCCTTCCGAGGCCACATCGATGCGTCGCGAGGGCAGCGCCAGCGTGGTGCCTGGCAGGTCCATGGAAATGCGCGCCGGCTTGTCGATGGTAAAGCTCATCGGCTCGGGCGCCGGCCCGCTGAGGTGCAGGGTAAGCTGAACCTGCTTGCCGGCCAGGGTCTGCACGTCGATCGACTGCAGAGTATTGCCGGGGGCGTCAGCCGCCTGGGCAACCTGCGTGACGAGCGCTGCAGCAAGGCAGGCCCACGCCAGCCTCAGGGCACTACGCAGGTGATGGACGGTTGGTCGCTTCATTCGCTTACTCTCCATTCCGGTCACTCGTTCAATCCCAAAGCCGCCGGGCGCTCGATATAACCGCCCAAGCCGTCCGGTACGAGTTCAATCAGGCTGATCTTGTTTGCCACTATGTCGGTGATGCGGCCATCGTTCTGGCCGAGGTGATTTCCAACCAGTACCCGCTGCACACGCCCGTCGGCGACCTGCACCAGGCCGTAGTTCTGGCCGTTAAGCTTGATCGTGCCGACCATCTTCATCGTGTCGAGCGAGAACTGTTCCAGAAATTCGCGATTGCGCTGCACTTCGGGGCGCGGACCGGAGGCGGCGCCGCGCGAACCCCCGGGCACGAACGGCGAGCGCATGCCTGCGCTGCTGTAGACGTAGCTGTCGTAGGGCTTGACCTCGGGCAGGGGCTCGACGCGCCCACCGGGCTCCTTCTTGGTCGCCTCGATGAAGCGGTTCAGGTCGGCATCGCGTCCCGAGCAGCCCACGAGCATCGCGGCGCACAGCGCCATGCACGCAAAACTTCGCCCGCCCAGATTGTGCTGCTGCTTCATCCGCTTACCTGTTGCTTGCTCTAAAGCGACCATCAGCCGGTGGGCCGCTTGGCCGATTTCTCCGCCTTGCGGCGGTCTGCCTCGGCCGTCGCCACTTCCTCGTCGTCGAGGTAGCGGTAGGTCTTGGCGGTCAGCTCCATTTGCAGCTGGTCGAAAGCGGCCGGGCCGCCGGTGTGCTGCACTGGCGTAATCTGCACATCGTGCAGCGTGACGATGCGCGGCAGCGCCGCGATCCCGCTGACGAAGGCACCAAACTGGTGATAACTGCCGGCAAAGCGAATCTTGATCGGCCGCTCGGCGTAAAAGTCTTTCTTGATCTCGCTCTGGGGCTGGAACAGCTTCTGATCGAGCGCCGCGGCCAGGCCGGTCTGCGAGATGTCGACCAGCAGGTTATCGACCTCGGTCTTGCTGGGGAGCTGGCGCAGCATGGCGCCGAAGGACTTCTCGATGTCCGCCAGCTGCTGTTTGTAGACGTCCAGGTTCGTGGCCTTGGAGTGCTTGTCGTGGAATTCGGTGCGCAACTGCTGTTCCTGGTCCTCGAGCTGCTGGAGCTGGGGATTCAGGTCGGTCCAGACAAAGAAGTAGGCCGCCAGCAGGGACACGACCACAAAGCACACCGCGACCGCGCCGGCACGTACCGTCAGCGGCCAGCGGCCCGGGTCGCGCGGGTCAAGTGAACGCAGTTCCTGCAGCAGGTTCATTTGGCGGCTCCGGCATGGAGGGGGCGCTTGGACTTGGCCGGCGCGTCGTCATCCTCGTCGCCGCTCGGGACGATCTCGCTGGCATCGAGCACGAAGCTGTTGCCTACGGTGCTGCCCGGCTTGCTCTCGACGACCTCGAGCTCCGGATCCTTCATCCACTGCGAAGCGGAGATGCTGCGCATGAACGTCGACACGCGCGTCGATGACTGCGCCACGCCCTCGAATTTGAGTTCCTTGCCGCTCTGCTTGAAGGAGGTCAGGTAGGTGCCGTCGGGCATGGTGCGGGCGACTTCGTCGAACAGGTGCACCATCTCGGAGCGCGAGCGCTGCAGTTTCTCGATCACCTGCATGCGCGCGATGAAGCGCTGCTTCTGCGTCTCGAGGTCGTTGATCTCCTCGATCTGCCGGTCGACGGTCTTGATCTCGGCGCGCAACCGGTCGTTGCGCTGCTCCTGGGAGCTGATCATCGACTTGAACATCAGGTAGCCGGCAAAGGCGACGACCAGCGCCGCGAGCGCCGCGCCGCCGAGCGCCACGAAAAACGCCAGCTTGCGCTCTTTGCGCTGTTGGTCGCGCCAGGGCAGTAGGTTAATACGTGGCATGTCAGTCAAAACTCCGCAGGGCAAGGCCGCAGGCGGTCAATAGGGCGGTGGCGTCGCGCTGCACGGCCTGAGCGCGCGCGCGTGAGGACAGTTTCATCTGGCCAAACGGGTCGCCCTTCTCGGCCGTGATGCCCACCCGGCTCTGGATCACGTCGGCCACTCCGGGCACGTTGCCGCAGCCGCCGCAGATCAGGATCTTTTCCGGCTGGTCGCGGCCGCTCCCCGACGCCAGGTAGAACTGCAGCGAGCGGCTGATCTGCTGGGTCATGTCGTCGATGAACGGGTCGAGCACTTCCGCCTGGAAGTTGCCGGGCAGCCCGCCTTCCTTCTTGGCACGGCCGGCCTCTTCCATCGTCAGGCCGTAGGTGCGCATGATCTCCTCGGTCAGCTGCTGGCCGCCGAAGGCGAAATCGCGGGTATAGATGATCTTGAGATTGCGCAGCACGCTAAAGGTCGTGCTGCTGGCGCCGAAGTCGGCGACCGCTATGGTCCGATCGATGCCGCCGTCGGGCATCTGGTGCGTCATGAGTTTGCAGGCATTCTCGAGCGCGAACGCCTCGACATCGACGATGCGCGCATTGAGACCGGCCGCGGCCACGGCGGCGCGGCGCTGCTCGACGTTGTCGGAGCGCGAGGCCACCAGCAGCACGTCGACCGACTCGGCATCCTTTTCCGAGGGGCCGAGCACTTCAAAGTCGTAGCTGACTTCGTCCATCGGAAAGGGGATGTACTGGTCGGCCTGCATCTCGACCTGCGCTTCCAGGTCCGCATCGCGCAGGCCCTTGGGCATCTGGATCACTTTGGTGATGGCCGCGTCGCCGCTGATGGCGATCGCGACCTCGGTGCTGGTGGCGCCCGAGCGCTTCACGGCACGGCGAATCGCTTCGCCGACCGCCTGCGGATCGACGAGCGTCTTTTCGTTCATTGAATTCGCGGGCGTCGCTTCCGCCGCGTACGATTCGACGACGTAACGACCACCGGAATTAGCCAGCTCGATCAATTTGATCGAGGAGGTTGTAATGTCCAACCCCAGCAACTGGCGGTTCTTACGCGAGAACAGGAACACAGTTTCCCTTCCTTATCAGTAAGATACGCGCCGTAACGGCGAGTCCGCGAGAATGTGCAGAGCAATATATAGCAGCCATCGGTTAAATTGAGCGTGAGTAGTCTCACGAAATTCGCTGTTAGCACTCGAGGTGCGCGAATTCGCATTCATGGAGCAATGCGCGAACTGTTTGGCATATGTCACAGCCTCGCACTTCACCATGGGCCGCCAGTCAAGCGCAACAAGTGGAGTCGTAATCGGTGAAGTCCCGCACGCTGCACGCATTAATCAGCCTGGCAATCGTCTGTGTCGTCTTGCTCTTGGGCGTGATCTATGCATTTCTCGCCAGCTATGTGTACCTGGCCCCGACGCTCCCGAGCGCTGCGGGCATGCGCACGCTGCCGCTGCAGGTGCCGCTGCGCGTGTATACAAGGAGCGGCGCGCTGATCAGCCAGATTGGCGAGCAGCGGCGTGTGCCGGTGACCTACGACGAGATACCGCAGCTGGTGCGCGAGGCGTTTCTGGCCGCCGAGGATGACCGCTTCTTCCAGCATGGCGGCGTCGATTACTTCAGCATGCTGCGCTCTATATATGTAGACCTGACTAACGGCGATTTTGCGCAGGGCGCCAGCACCATCACCATGCAGACCGCGCGCAACATGTTCCTGACGCGCGATAAGAACATCACCCGCAAGCTCCAGGAGATCTTCCTGACGCTGCGCATGGAGCATGAATTCACCAAGCAGCAGATCCTCGAGACTTACCTGAACGTGATCTTCTTCGGCCAGCGCGCCTACGGGGTGGCGGCGGCGGCCGAGGTCTACTTCGGCAAGCCACTCAACGAGCTGTCGGTCGCGGAGGCGGCCATGCTGGGCGGCCTGCCGCAAGCACCCTCGCGCTATAACCCGGTCACCAGCCCGCAGCGCGCCACCGAGCGCCGGCACTATGTGCTGCAGCGTATGCAGGCGCTCCGTTTCATCGACGCCGATACCGCGCAGCGCGCGATGCACGAGGAGATCCAGGCGCGCGAGTACGCGCCGCGCTATGACATCGAGGCGCCGTTCGTGGCCGAGATCGCGCGCCAGCAAGTGGTGGCGCGCTTTGGCGAGGCCGCGATCAATGCCGGCTACCGGGCGATCACCACCATCGACGGCCGGCTGCAGACCGTCGGTAACCGCGCGCTGCGGCTCGGGCTGATCGAATACGACCGTCGCCACGGTTATCGAGGCGCGATCCGGCACGCGAAGCTCGATGCGACCGACAGCCCGCACCAGCTCGAGGCGCTGCTGGCCGACCTCGGACCGGTCGGCGACCTGCAGTCGGCGGCCGTGGTCTCGGTCGCACCCAGCGCGGCGCGCGTGTACCTGCGCGGCGGCGGTTTCGCGCAGATCGACTGGGACGGCATGTCCTGGGCGCGCCCCAATGCCGCCAAAGGCAAGGCCGACTCGGTGCTCCAGCGCGGGGATCTGATCTACGTGCTGAGCGACGGCCACGGCACGGCGCAACTGGCGCAGGTACCGGCGGTGCAGGGTGCGCTGGTCGCGCTCGATCCGCACGACGGGGCGGTCGTGGCGCTGGTCGGCGGCTTCGATTACTTTGCCAACGCCTGGAATCACGTGACCCAGGCGCGCCGCCAGCCCGGCTCGGGTTTCAAGCCGTTCCTCTATTCCTGCGCACTGGAGCACGAGTTCACGCCCGCGAGCATCATCATGGACGCGCCGGTGGTCGTGGCCGATGGCGGCATCGAGCAGACCTGGCGCCCGGAGAACGACAGCGGCAATTTCAGCGGCCCGACCCGGCTGCGCGAAGCCCTGGTGCATTCGCGCAATCTGGTGTCGATCCGCCTGCTGCGCGCCGTCGGCACCAGCGACGTGATCGAATACGCGTCGCGTTTCGGGTTCGACCCCTCGAGCATGCCCAACAACCTGACGCTCGCCCTGGGAACGCTGTCGGCCACGCCGCTCGAGGTGGCCACCGGCTATGCCAGCTTCGCCAACGGCGGATACAAGGTGAGTCCTTATTTCATAGAGCGCATCGAGAACAGCCTGGGGGTCACCGTATGGCGTGCCGCGCCCAGGGAAGTCTGCGACGGCTGCGGCCCGGGGGATGAGGCCACGCCGGCAGCCGGCCCGAACGCGGGGCCAGACGGCGCCGAGCCCGCCGCCACGCCGCCGCGCAGCAGCAAGCTGCTCACGCTGGCGCCGCCGGTGGAGGAACAGCTGCCGCCGCTTCTTGGCACGGCGCGCAAGGCGCCGCGCATCATCACCGCCGCCAACGCGTGGCTGATGGATAACATCATGGGCGATGTGATCAAGCGCGGCACCGGGGTGCGGGCACGCGTCCTCGGGCGCGAGGACATCAGTGGCAAGACCGGCACCACCAACGAGTCGCACGACACCTGGTTCAATGGTTTCAATGCCAGCCTCGAAGCCACCGTGTGGGTGGGCTACGACCAGGAGCAATCGCTGGGCGAAGGCGAGGAAGGGAGCAGTGTCGCGGTGCCCATCTGGGTGCGCTTGATGCGCGAGGGCCTGCGCGGCCTGCCCGACGTGCCGCGGCCGATGCCGCCCGGCCTGGTGAGCGCGCGGGTCGATGCGGTGACCGGGCAGCTGGCCGCGGCGAACGATTCGGCGGCCATTTCCGAGTTCTTCTTTACCGACAAGCTGCCCGCCGCCGCCACCGGCCCCGGCACTCCGGCGAATGCCGGAACTGAACCGTTGTTTTAGCTGTTCACCGCCATGCCACGCCGCAATTCGCCCCGCAGCGAGAATCTACGCCGCGCCGTCGCGCAGGAAGCCGCGCGGGTCATGGCCGAACACGGGATCCAGGATTTTCGGGCCGCCAAGCGCAAGGCCGCGGAGCGCTTCGGGATCACCGAGGAGGGCGCGCTGCCGAGCAACGCCGAAATCGAGGCCTCGTTGGTGGAATATCAGCGCTTGTTCGCCGCCGACACTCACGGCGCCACCTTGCAGGCGAAGCGCCGGGCCGCGCTGCACGCCATGCGCACGCTGGTGGCGTTCTCCCCGCGGCTGGTCGGCCCGGTGCTGGCCGGCACCGCGACCGCGCATTCCGACGTGCACCTGCACCTGTTTGTCGACAACCCGGAAGCCGTGGCGTTCAGCCTCCTGGACCGCGGCGTCAGCCACGACGTCGGCGAGCAACGCCTGCGGCTCGATGCCGAGCGCTTTCAGAATTTTCCGTCGGTGCGTTTTGAGCTCGACCAGCACACGATCCAGGCGATCGTGTTCCCGGTGGACGGCATCCGCCACACGCCGGTCAGCCCGGTCGATGGCCGCCCGATGCGCCGCGCCGACCTCGCTGAGCTCGAAACGTTGCTGAGCGCCGGCGGCGGCGACGCTCGCCTGATCGCTCCCACGACGGAGTGAGCGCCTCAGCGGCGCTTGGCGACCTCGACGTACTTGCGCTGGGTCGGGCCGGTGTATAGCTGCCGCGGCCTCACGATGTGCATTTCCGGATCGCCGATCATCTCCAGCCAGTGCGCGACCCAGCCCACGGTGCGCGCGATCGCAAACATGACCGTAAACATCGACCGCGGAATGCCCAACGCGCGGTAGATCACCCCGGAATAGAAGTCGACGTTGGGATAGAGCTTGCGCGAAATGAAGTAGTCGTCCTTGAGGGCAATTTCCTCCAGGCGCAGCGCCAGTTCGAACAGCGGATCGGTGCTGCCGAGCTTGGCGAGCACCCGGTGGCAAGCCTCGCGGATGATCTTGGCGCGCGGGTCAAAATTCTTGTACACCCGGTGGCCAAAGCCCATCAGCTTGAAATGGCTGCTCTTGTCCTTGGCCATCGCCAGGTATTTCGGGATGTGCTCGACGGTGCCGATGGTCTCGAGCATGTGGAGCACCGCCTCGTTAGCCCCGCCATGCGCCGGGCCCCACAGCGCCGAAACCCCGGCGGAGATCGCCGCGTAGGGGTTCGCGCCGGTGCTGCCGGCCAGGCGCACCGTCGAGGTGCTGGCGTTCTGCTCATGGTCGGCGTGCAGGATCAGCAGCAGGTCAAGGGCCTGCGCGGCCACCGGTTCGACGTGATAGGGCTCGCAGGGGACCGCGAAGAACATGTTGAGCAGATTGGCGCAGTAGTCCAGATCGTTGCGCGGGTAGATGAACGGTTGGCCGAGCGCGTGCTTATGGGCGGCGGCGGCAATGGTCGGGAGCTTGGCGACGATGCGATGCGAGAAGATCTCGCGGTGCCGAGGATCGTAGATGTCCATCGAGTCGTAGTAGAACGCCGCCATCGAGGCCACCACCGCCGAGACCATGGCCATCGGATGGGCGTTGTGGTGAAAGCCGTTGGTAAAGCGCAGCAACGACTCGTTGATCATCGTGTGGCGGGTGATGCTGGTGCGGTAGTTCGTCAGCTGCTTGGCGTCCGGCAATTCCCCGTAGATCAGCAGGTAGGCCACTTCGGTGAACGAGCTCTCGGCCGCGAGCTGCTCGACCGGATAGCCGCGGTACAGCAGCACCCCCGCGTCGCCGTCGATGTAGGTGATCTTGCTCTCGCAGCTGGCCGTGACGTTGAAGGCCGGATCAAAGGTAAACACCCCGTGATCCTTGTAGATTTCCGCGATGTCCAGGCAGGCCGGCCCGATGGTTCCGGAGCGCAGCGGCAAGCGCGACTTGGTTCCGGTGGCCGGATCGATCAGATCGTACGGTGGTTTGTCCATCGCGCGCCGTGGCCTCGAGATCAGATTTGCGACCGGCCGCGAAACGCGGCGCGTCAAATCGCAGCGTTACATGAGCGCATCAGGGAATCAAGGTGTCAGGGGCCCGCCCGCAATTCGCGGACCGGGCCCGGCCGGAGAGTCCTTGAAGGACCTGAACGGTCTTACGTTCCGCGCGCCGCGGCGGCGGCGTACTTCTTGCGGAACTTGTCGACGCGCCCGGCGGTGTCGACCATCTTTTGCTTGCCGGTATAGAACGGATGGCAGTTCGAGCACACATCGACCTGCAGATCCTTGCCCAGGGTCGAGCGGGTCTTGAACACGTTCCCGCAGCTGCAGGTCACGCTTATTTCATTGTAATCAGGATGTGTCGCTGCTTTCATGGACGCCACCTTTCCGGCATGTCTCCGGCACATCGGCCTCACCCCAAAGGGCAGGGGCCTGCAATCAAAAAAGGGCGCGCAGTCTAGCCGTCCAACGCCTGTCCGACAAGGGGACGTCCTACGGGCGCCCCCGCGGATCGATTTATCCACAAAATCTGTGGATAAATCTGTGTGCAACATTGTCCCGCACGGCTCGAAAGCACGTCAATTCTGCATTTTTTTCGCTTTGGACAGAAAATGACCAATATATTACGCCCTATATAATCAAACACTTAGGGTCTTGAGATGCCGTTCGGCCTGCAATGGGACGTGTAATTGGCTAATTTAAGGCTGACCCAAGGGGCGCTGTGCATAAAACGTCGTGGGGCCGCAGCGGTTGGCCTAAACCACGGGGCGCGTTGGTAAAAATTCGGCAATCAGGTCATTAAGGAACCGCTGGCCCAGGTCGGTCGGCGACCAGGTATCGCCCCGGGCCGAGGGGCTCAGGAGCCCGCGACTCTGAAGTCGCTCGACCGGCCCGGCCACGGTATGCCAACCCAGGCCGGTGCGCGACTCGAACAGCGAGGTCTCAAATCCCCCCACCAGCCGCAGGGCGTTCATCATGAATTCGAACGCCCGCTCTTCCGGCCCCACCGCCTGCGTGGGTGGTGGCCCGCGATGGCCGTGCGCCAGGTAGCGTCGCGGCTCGCGTTCGCGCACGCTGCGCGCGATCAGGTCCTTTGCCGGGTGGCTCAGTTTGCCGTGCGCCCCTGCCCCGACACCCAGGTAGTCGCCGAAATTCCAGTAGTTGAGGTTGTGCGCGCATTGCGCGCCCGCCCGTGCGTACGCCGAGGTCTCGTACTGAACATAGCCGGCCGCCGCAAGTTCGGCCTGGCAGCGAAGCTGCATCTCGTAACCCAGCTCCTCGTCGGGGAGTCCCGCGGGCGGCCGACCGCCGAACACGGTGCCCGGTTCCATGGTGAGCTGGTAGTGCGAGAGGTGCGCGGGCTCCAGTGCAATGGCGGTGCGCAGGTCGGCGAGCGCCCCTGCAAGATCCTGGCCGGGCAGGGCATACATCAGATCCAGATTGAAATTGTCCAGCCCGGCCGCCCGCAGCTCCGCTACCGCCAGGCGCGTTTCCTGCGCTGAGTGGATGCGGCCGAGCCGCTCGAGCATCGAGGGATCAAAGCTCTGTGCACCCAGCGAGACGCGGTTGATGCCGGCCGCGCGATAGTCCGCAAAGCGCCCACGCTCGATGGTGCCGGGATTGGCTTCGAGCGTGATTTCGGCGCCGGCCGCCATCGGCAGTCGCTCCCGGATCGCCGCCAGCAATTGCCCGAGAGCCTCGGGCGCAAACAGGCTCGGCGTCCCTCCGCCCATAAACACGCTGACGATGGGCCGATCCCCGAGCTGCGGACGCTGGGCGTCCAGATCGGTCAGCAAAGCATCCAGGTAGGCCTGCTGCGGGAGCTCCTGCTGCAGGGTGTGCGAATTGAAATCGCAGTACGGGCACTTGCGCACGCACCAGGGGAAGTGCAGGTACAGCGCCAGCGGCGGCGCGCTTAAGGCCATGCGTCAAGGCGCGCGATCAGCGCGCGCAGCGCGGCACCGCGGTGACTGAGCGCATTCTTCTGGACCGCGCTCAGTTCGGCGGCCGTGCACTCGAACCCGTCCGGAATGAAATACGGGTCGTAGCCAAAGCCCCCGCTCCCCGCCGCCGTCAAGCCGATGCGCCCTTCCCAGCTGCCCTGCGCCAGGAGCGGACGCGGATCATCCGCGCCGTGCACCAGCGCCAGCACGCAACGATAACGTGCGGTACGCGGCGCGCCGGGCCGTTCGGCCAGGGCCCGCAGCAGCTGCCGGTTGTTGTCCTCATCGCTCGCCTGGGGACCGGCGAACCGTGCCGACCAGACGCCCGGCCGCCCGCCCAGGGCGTCGACCTCCAGGCCCGAGTCGTCGGCCAGGGCCGGGAGCCCGGCGAGCGCGGCGGCGTGACGCGCCTTGAGCAGCGCATTGTCCTCGAAGGAGTGGCCGGTTTCGGCAATGCTGTCGATGCGCAGTTCCGACTGCAGCACCAGGTCGAATGCCGCGCGGACCCAGGAGCGCTGCGAACTCGCGCTGCTTGCCGGGGTTGGCCGTCGCCAGCACGATTCTCATGCCCTCTTCGCCCGCCGCCTAGTCCATCATCGCCTGGCTCTGCAGCGCGCACAGCTCACCGATCCCGGTCGCGGCGAGATTGAGCAACGCATCGAGCTCATGGCGCCGGAAAGCGTGCCCTTCGGCCGTGCCCTGCACCTCGATGAACGCGCCGCCGTTGTTCATCACCACATTCATGTCGGTTTCGGCCTCGGAGTCTTCGCCGTAATCGAGGTCCAGCACCGGCTGCCCGCCGACAATGCCGACCGAGACCGCCGCCACCTGGCCGTGCAGCGGGCTGTTGCTCAGTACCTGGCGCGCACGCAACGCGGCCATCGCATCGGCGAGCGCCACGTAGCCCCCGGTAATGGCGGCGGTGCGCGTGCCGCCGTCGGCCTGCAGCACGTCGCAATCGAGCGTGACGCTGCGTTCGCCCAGGGCGCGCAAATCGACCACCGCGCGGAGCGATCGGCCGATCAGGCGCTGTATTTCCTGGGTACGGCCGGTCTGCTTGCCGCGCGCCGCCTCGCGCGCCGAACGCGTGTGGGTGGCGCGCGGCAACATGCCGTATTCGGCGGTGATCCAGCCTTGTCCCTTGCCGCGCAGGAAACCGGGCACGCCATCCTCGACGGTGGCCGTGCACAGCACCCGCGTATCACCGAACTCGACCAGCACCGACCCCTCGGCGTGGCGGGTGTAGTGGCGCGTAAAGCGTATGGCGCGCAGGGCGTCGGCCGCGCGGTCGTTGCGACGGGAAGGCATGATTTACTCCAGGTAACGTAGGGCGGCCGCCGAGGTGTTATCGCAGCTCGCACCGCTCGCCGCCAGGGCTTGCGCACCCAGCGCCGCCAGCGCTTCGCTGAGCGGCATGTCCGGCTGCGCGAACGCGGAGGCGATCGCCTCGTCGCTGACGCCCGCCCACAGGCCGTCGGTGCACACCAACAGCACATCGCCGCTCTCCAGCGGCTGGCGGCGGCTCACGTCCATTTCAGGCAGCAGCGCCTCACCGCCGAGGCAGGATTCAACGAAGTTGCGCATCGGGTGATTGTGCACCTGCTCGGCGCCGATGACACCTTCGCGTACCAGCAGCTCGACGTGACTGTGATCGCGGGTGCGCGCTACCAGGCGGCCGCGGCGCAAATGGTAGGTGCGGCTGTCGCCGACGTGCGCCCAGTAGGCCGATCCGCACTGCACCAGGCACATCGCGATGGTCGCGCGCGGCCGGTTCTCGAGCGGAATGTCCGCGCCAATCCCGACGATCTGCTGGTGGGCGGCACCCAGCGCCAGGTGCAGGAATCCGAGCGGATCGAGCAGCGGTTGGCTGGTTGCTCGAAAGCGCTGATTGATGGTCTGCAGCGCGATCACCGCGGCCCGCTCGCCCTCCTCATGGCCACCCATGCCGTCGCAGGCCACCAGCAGCGCGGTCTGCTCCGTGACTTCGGCCCCGACGCGGTCTTGGTTGCTGTCCCGCGCGCCCCGGAGGCTGAGTTCAGCGTGTTCAGCGCGCAAGCGGGCTCCATGTCGTTGGGTTAAACTGGCGGCGCTTTATAACATTCCGCGTCGCTCGAAGTAAGCGGCGCAGCCGTGATTTCCGCAAAGTAACTGGCCAAATTCGCATGATTTCCAGCATGACGGGGTTCGCGCGCCAGGAACGCACGGGTGCCTATGGCGCGGTGATATGTGAGATCCGCAGCGTCAATCATCGCTTTCTTGATGCCGCGATGCGCCTGCCCGACACGCTGCCGCGAGCTGGAATCGGAACTGCGCCTGGGCCTGGCCCGCGAGCTCCGTCGCGGCAAGGTCGATTGCACGATTCAGCATCGGCCGCCGGTGGCCGGCGAGTTGCTCATCGATGAAGCCGCGCTCACGCCGCTGCTCGCACGCAGCCGGCAGATCGCCGCGCTGATTCCCGACCAGGGTCAAATAAACGTGCTCGATCTATTGCGCTGGCCGGGTGTGCTGCGCGAGGAACAGGCGGATATCGATGCCCTGCATGCTGCGGTGCGAGCGGTGTTTGAAGATACGGTGCGGAGCCTGAGTGCCGCGCGCGGGCGCGAGGGTCAGAGACTCACGGAACTCATCCTGCAGCGCTGCGAAGCGCTCACCGTGCTGATCGCTCAGGTGCGCGCTCGCCTGCCGGAAGTTCTGGCGCGCGTGCGTGCGCGCCTCGAGGAACGTCTCACGGAGCTGGGTGGGGAGCTCAATCAAGAGCGCGTGGAGCAGGAGATCGTGCTGCTCCTGCATCGGCTCGATGTGGCCGAGGAACTGGAGCGTCTCGACGGACACATCGACGAGGCCCGCCGCACCCTTGCCGGTCCTGAGGCGGCTGGCCGCCGACTGGATTTCCTACTGCAGGAATTCAATCGCGAGGCCAATACCCTGGCTTCCAAATCGCAGGATCTGGAGACGACGCGCATCGCGGTTGAGATGAAGGTCGCGATCGAGCAGATGCGCGAACAGGTGCAGAACATTGAATGATCATTGGCGCGGCTAAAATCCGCGCCCCCACACTGGAAATGCCGACATCTCGGCATTTTCTTCAGTCCCTGACGATCCACACGAATCCGCCATTGTTGCGCTCTATGGTGTATCCGCTAGTGTATCTGGCACAGGATTAAGAGCTGCCTACGCCGTCCCGCAGATACACCCCCCTGGTGGACGGACCCCTCGTGGCGCAGCGCGCTCTAAACGAACTGGTAATAAGGCGGCTTCACGCAGCCCGCAAGCCCTGCTATGTACGCGCTGACGCGGGACTCTATTTTAGAGTGCAGTCCGCCGGCGCTCGTCCCTCTTGGATGTTCCGCTATAAGCTAGGCGGCAAACCCAAGTGGATGATGCGGGGGCACTTCCCTGACTTGCCTTTAGCTGAAGCCAAAGGGCGAGCCCGCGCGCAGCGTGTGGCAATTGACGATGGCAAGGACCCGCAGCTTGAGCGGCTCAGGCAGCGCCAAGCCCTAGCCAATGACCTCAGCGTCACTGAGGTAGCGAATCGCTGGCACTCCTTGTGGCTACAAGGATATACCGTACGGGTTGCGTATGCCCTTCATCGGCAAGCTCGAATCCGCATCCGCGGCGCAACATGGGCCGCGCAGAAGGAATGGAAGTTCAGCTTTCCTCTTGTGGACCCGGCCAGATTCCAATCTCTGCATCTAGATAATCGAGTGGCACTTCATAGGAGAATGAACTTAACGTGTCGCCGTGCTGGAGTATTCTAAATGGCTACCGGACCTGCTGCGTCCGGGACGATGCACTGCATCGAAGGTGGCACTGCGACTGCGCCAAGTATGAGCGCCGGCTGCTCCAGTACGCGGACGGATACTGTGAGGATGTGGCGGTGGCTATCGAGCGCGCGCTTGACGAAGGACGCATCACGCTGATTGCTGAGTGACAGCCCGCTTGGTTCCTACTTCTTTGTCGGTACGCTCGACGTGAACATATCCCGATGCAGCTTCCATCGGCCATCCACCTTCAAATAGACAACTATGTAATTCCCGTGATCGAGACCACCGGTTGTCTTGCTGTCCCACCAAAATTCGCCGACCTCTGTGGCCGCATTGCCCTGGTCATAGACTTCACGTGTCTTAAAACGAACGTGACCGAATCCGTCCGAATCAAAGCCGTCCTGGAAGTACTTTTGAATTGCGGCTGTACCCTTTATGGGGTCGCTACCCTCTGGCAGCAACTCCGCATCCTTCGTGTAAAGCGCCGCGATTGCCTTGCTGTCACCCCTATTAGCGATGGCTTGCATCTCAGCGGCAACCGCCTCGATCGCTGCTCGGGTGCTGTCAGCGTAGGCGGGCGGGCCCACGAGGACAAGCCAAGTAGCCAACATTAAGGGTCCCAGTCGAACGAAGCTCTTGTAGTTCATAATTCCCCCAAGTAGGAGCACTGGCCGCGCCGCGAGCGCCCATCCGGCCCTGCTGTGGCAACTGTTCTTTATCTTGTGCAGCCGACGGCACTTAAGGTAGCACGCCGCCAATTCGCTTACGAATCGGCAGGCGAATGATTCTGCGTGCACGTGGCGCTGGCGATTGATCGCGCCTTTGCGGAGGGGCAACTGGCGCTTTCAGCTGAGTTACGTACAGGGCGGTAAGGCGGGCGGCAGCTGAGAGTTGCTAATCGGTCGCGGTCAAGGTTTAGCGCCTCGAAATGGCCATCCCGGACACCGTTGCTCGACTCAGCCGACCGCTTCATTGCAACCCCGCCTAGACGGGCGCATTCTGGCGCCCAACGGCACAAGGGACGACCAGATCCGGCATGGCCGAAGAGCAAGCCCGAGACACCCAGACCTCCTCCCGCAGAGACGTGTTCATCAGCTACGCCTCGCAAGACAAGGCCGTGGCCGAATCAGTCTGCACGGCCCTCGAAAAGGCCGGATTAGTCTGCTGGATTGCCCCGCGCGACGTGGTTCCGGGAGAGTCCTTCGCAGGCGCCATTGTGCACGCGATCGACGCCACCAAAGTCACCGTGCTCGTCCTGTCGAAGCACTCGGCCGCCTCTCAACACGTACTCCGCGAAGTGGAACGGGCAAGTTCGAAGCGGCATCCTGTAATTGCGTTCCGGATCGATCTTGCGCCGATGCCGGCTGATTTTGAGTACTTCCTAAACACTTCGCAGTGGCTGGATGCGAGCGCTATCGGCGTCAAACACGCATTACTGAAGCTAGTAGATGCCGTAAAGGTTGCATTGACGCAACCGTTTACCGAAGTGTCTCGTCGACGCTGGCGTTTCGGCCGTTACCGAACCGACTCCGCGCCGGCGGCACCAAGCGCTCTTGGCAATGGCTATCGTAATCATAGCCGCCTTCTCGCTTTTCGTGGCTAACCGGTTCTGGCTGTCAAAGCACATCAGCAATCCGGGGCCACTAGCAGCGGCCGCGCCGCCGTCGAGTGTGACCCGTTCGATGGCGCCTGCAATCTCGGATAAATCGGTCGCGGTCCTGCCATTCACTGATATGAGCGAAAAGCACGACCAAGAATACTTCGCCGACGGCATGGCGGAGGAGATCATCGACCTGCTGGCAAAGATCCCCGGTCTAACGGTTATTGGACGTACATCTTCATTTTCGTTCAAAGGCCAGCACGAGGACTTGCAATCAATCGGCACGAAACTGCACGTGGCTCACATACTGGAAGGGAGCGTCAGAAGATCAGGCGATACCGTACGCATCACCGCTCAGCTTATCAACGCGCGAACGGGTACGCATGAATGGTCTGAAACTTATGACCGGCACATCGGCGATGTGCTCAACATTCAGGATACCATCGCTGCAACTGTCGTACGTGAGATGCAGCTTACCGTCGGTTCCGAGAGCCTCACTTCTCGTGCAACGTTGAAGAGCGCCGACGCCTATGACCTGCTGCTGCGCGCGCGACACAGCGCTGATCGTTGGGATAAAGACGGTCTCGAGGAGGCAAGCGCGCTGCTAAACCAGGCATTGGATCTCGATCCAACATTTGCAGAGGCGGCGGCCGAGCTCGCCTACACTTACGAAAAGCAGGAGGAGGCTGGCTACATGTTGCCAACGGCCGCTTCCCCTCTAGCTCGTCATGCAGCGGAAAGGGCCGTAAGTCTGGACCAGCGAAATGCGCTGGGACACGTTGTACTGGGCCGAGTACATCTTGCCTACGACTGGGATTGGATCGCTGCCGGTCGCGAGTTTCAGTACGTATCAAACCTGGCCCCGGGCAACGCCGACGCTCTGCATGGCAAAGCGCTGTTATCTTTGGCTTTCGGTCGCTGGGACGAGGCGTTGATCGAGATTAAGGGGGCACTGGCTCGAGATCCACTCGACTCAAAGACATGGTTTGATTTGGGCGAGATTCAATTTCGGCGCGGTCATCTCACTGAGGCTGAGGCAGCAGCGCGTCGCGCATTGGAGATCCGACCGACCTTCCCGTGGGCGCATTCGTTAATTGGACTTGTTAAGTTGTGGAGCGGAGATCGCGGCGGTGCGCTAGTTGAGATCCAAAAGGAACCGACAGATGAGGGGAAGCAAGTTGGTTTAGGGATGGTTTATCACGCTCTCGGGAAGAGGGCGGACTCGGATGCCGCATCTCCCGCATGATTAAAAGCCAAGCCGATGGGAACGCCTATGGGATTGCTGAGGTTTACGCATATCGCGGCCAGCCCGATGAGGCCATGTATTGGCTCGAACGCTCATATTCCCAAAAGGAACCATTTCTATTCTTTGTTAAAACTGAGATTGCGCCAACCATGCCGGCGGACAACCTCAAGTTCAAGGCCTTTCTCAGGAAGATGAACCTTCCAGCATGATTGAGTACTCCGTCATTCGCAGATACTACCTGTTGCGGCGCCTCTCACTTGTCGACGGCATTCCCCGACGCAGCGACTCGCGACTACCCGTTCTGCTCCAACCTGACC
Organism: uncultured Gammaproteobacteria bacterium; assembly: GCA_963699955.1. Lineage (GTDB taxonomy): Bacteria > Pseudomonadota > Gammaproteobacteria > Steroidobacterales > Steroidobacteraceae > FEN-1191. The sequence goes on along the minus strand of CAVOVV010000006.1, from coordinate 1,382,960 downwards.
CGCGCTACACGTCTTTGCTCAAAAAGATGAATCTGCCCGAATGAACGAGGAGTGCTCCAAGCAGGCATCCGCTGTTAGCGACGTATTTGTCAGCTACGCCTCTCAGGATGCGGCAGTTGCTAACAGCATTGTCGAGACGCTGGAAGCGCACGGAATCAAGTGTTGGATCGCCCCGCGCGACGTGCGGCCCGGCACGGTGTACGCCGATGCCATCGTAGGGCGATCAACGAGGCGAAGGCGCTAGTGCTGGTGCTTTCGGCCAATGCGATGCCTCTGCGCACGTTGGACGGGAAGTAGAGCGCGCTGCGTCCAAGCGCAAGCAGGTTATCGCTTTCCGCCTCGATGGCACTCCGTTCAGCCGGGAGCTAGAGTACTTCCTTTCAAACTCGCAGTGGATCGACGTACCGAAGCTCGGAATGCCCGCCGCCTTGAACGCGCTAACGGCGGCTGTCCAGCAAGCACCTGCCACTTCTCAGCCTGCGCCGGTCGGCGGCAGAGTTGGTGTACTGAAGAAGGCCGTGGCCATCACCGCCGCGATCGTCGGCGTGTGTCTTGCAGTTGCCGTGGGCGCGTACTTTTTGTCATTGCACCACAGCAGCACTCAGACTCCCGCGGGCACTGCGTCGACTAGCGTTCCGGCACAGAGCGCGCCGGGCGTCGCAATCTCTGACAAATCCATTGCCGTTCTGCCCTTCGCCGACATGAGCGAGAAGCACGACCAGGAGTACTTCGGCGACGGTATGGCCGAGGAAATTCTCGATCTGCTGGCGAAGATTCCGGGGCTCCACGTGCCCGCCCGGACCTCGTCGTTCTACTTCAAAGGCAAATCGGAGGACATCCCAACCATCGCTCGCCGGCTCATGGTGGCTAACGTTCTAGAAGGCAGCGTTCGCAAGTCCGGCAATCACGTGCGCGTCACTGTCCAGCTTGTTCGAGCAGACAACGGCTACCACCTGTGGTCGGAGACCTACGACCGCACGCTCGACGATCTCTTCAAGGTCCAGGATGAGATCGCTGGTGAGGTCGTCAAGGCCCTCAAGGTCTCTATGGGTACAAGCGCGGCGCCACGCACTGCCCCTACGAACAGCGCAGAAGCCCACAGGCTTCTATTGCAAGCGCAATTCTGGTACTCCCGCGGCGGAGCGGATGACTTCCGGAGGGCCGCCAGCTACTACCAGCAGGCGATTGACAAAGACCCTAATTTCGCTGCGGCGTGGGCAGGGCTTTCGCTAGCCCTGACCTACGAGATCAACCGACCGAACAAGCTAGGCAACACGTTCATGACTCGGCCTTGCGTGCGGCCGAACGGGCCGTCGCGCTCGACCCCAAGCTCGCCGAGGCGCATGTCGCTCTGGGAGGAGTTCGCTACTGGCTTGAGTGGGACTGGGCTGCGGCCAACACCGAGTATGAGATGGCCCGTTCACTCGATCCTGACAATTCCCACGCTTTGAACGGCGCTGGCCGTCTTGCTGCGATCCATGGTCGCCTGACCGATGCGCTTCGACTCTGGCAGCAGGCCGCAGCCCAGGACCCGCTGAACTACTTTGCCTATGCCAATCTTTCTTCTACTTACTACGCGATGGGTCGGTTCACGGAATCATTAGCCGCCATGCGTAAATCGGTAGAACTCGCCCCGACCGCCGAAGGCGCGCACGCGATACTTGCGCAAGCTTTGCTGGCCGCGGGGCAGAGAGATGAGGCGCTTGCCGAGGTCGAAAAGGAATCAGACCCGAGTTTTCGAGCCTATGCTTTAGCTCGGATCTACATCATGCTCGGACGAAAGAGCGATGCCGATGCGGCTCTTGCCGCGTTTGAAAAAAACCTGCGCGACGGCCATACTGGATCGCGCAGCTACATGCCCTTCGTGGAGAACGTGACCAAGCGTTCTCGTGGCTGAATCGGGCGTATCAGCAACATGATTGCGGGCCTCATTGGAGGGCCGCCCATAACCGTTGATCCCGATATGTCGAATCTCCACAGTGACCCTCGTTGGACGGCGTTCCTGCGCAAGATGAATCTGCCCTGAGCTGAGCAATAGTAGTGGCGAACGAATCGACCGACTCAGGCGACACGCAAGCCGCACCGGAAGAATCGGCGGCGCGAGCCGCGAGTGCCCCGTCGCTCAGCGTGTGGGCGCGCATCAAGGAACACAAAATTGCCCAGTGGACGCTCGCCTATGCGGCGGCCGCCTACGCCCTTCTTGGACGGCACCAAGATTGTGAGCGATGCCTTCGATTGGCCGCACCAAGTACTCCGCGTCGTCACCGTGTTGCTCATTCTCGGCCTGCCGTTGGTTGTGACACTTGCCTGGTATCACGGCCATCGGGCGCTACGCCGAGTAGGCCGAGCAGAATTGACAATCATCACTGTGTTGCTAGTCGTCGCAGGCGGCTGTGTTGTGGCGATTTGCTCGCGCGCCTCAAGAGGCTTTGGTGACTAAGGGGGCTGGGACCGTGCAAACGGCGGTCGGCTCGGCACACACCGTTGCTTCGACGCCCGCCGTTGCGATAAGTGACAAATCCATCGCCGTGCTTCCATTTGTGGACATGAGCGAGAAGCACGATCAGGAGTATTTTGCCGACGGCATGGCCGAGGAGATCATCGAGCGCTTGTCCAAAGTTCCCGCTTTGCATGTACCAGGCAGGGCCTCATCATTCTACTTCAAGGGTAAATCGACACGTCTCGCCGATATTGCGCGCGAGTTAAGCGTCGCCAATGTCGTGGAAGGCAGCGTGCGCAAATCCGGGAACCATCTGCGCATAGGGGCGCAACTGGTGCGAGCTAAAGACGGTTACACAGTCTGGTCTCAGAGTTTTGATCGCCAGCTGAAAGACGTTTTCAAGATCCAAGACGAGATCGCCACTTCGGTTGCAGGGGCCCTTCAAATCACTTTGAGTGGTGGCTCACTGACTCACGAGCACGGAGGGACGCAGAACCTCGAGGCCTACCAACTCTATCTGAAGGCACTGAGCAAAATTAATGAGAATACGAGCGAGACGATCAAGACCGCGCGTTCGCAGCTTGAGCGAGCGCTGCAGCTTGATCCAGGATTCGGACTTGCGTGGCACTGTTTGGCGGAGACGTGGATAATTTCGGCCGACATTGGCGATGTTATTCCCGGCGAAGGCTTCGAGCGCGCCCGGCACTTTGCCACCCGAGCTATCGAAGTTAGTCCAAGCCTTGCGGACCCGCACACAGCACTTGCGAACGTGTATCGTACCTTCGACTGGAACTGGTCGGGTGCTGATGCCGAATTGCAACGTGCATTGGCGCTCGATTCAGGAAATTCGGCCGCGCTAATGACTGCCGGCATGTTGGCACAGACGCTTGGCAGGCATGATGAATCCGAGCGGTTGCTGCGCGCAGCGCTGATGCGCGATCCGCTGTTCACCTTTGGGCTTTTTAACCTGGGCAACGCGCAGTATCTGGCAGGTCACTACACGGAGGCCGAAGCTACCTTCCGGCGCGTGTTAGCGTTGGCTCCAAACTTTGTGTGGACGTGCGCTTACCTGGGCAAGACATTGCTCGCCCAAGGTAAGCCGCGGGAGGCGCTTGATGCCTTGAGACCAGCCATCAAGGACGGCTCCGCATTGCTATATTCCCCGGTGATTCTTCTGGCTAACGCTCGCAAGGCCGAAGCACAGGCAGCTGTGGACAAACTTATCAGCGAGCAGGGAAGCGTGAGTGCCTTCTACGTCGCACAGTACTATGCCTACGCGAATGACAAGGAGCGTGCGATGTACTGGCTCGAACGCGCTTATAAACAAAAGGATACCGGCTTGATCGAGATCGTCGGTGAGCCGCTTCTCAAGAACATGGCTGATGACCCTCGCTACAAAGCCTTCCTGCGTAAGATGAACCTGCTGTGACAACTAGACTAGGACCGTAGTGGCAAACGAATCCACCGAGCTCGTCGAAAGTACAGGCGCACCACAAGAACTTGCTAGGCCCGCGATACCGGCACCGTCAAGAGGCGTGTGGGAGCGTATTAGGGAACACAAGATCGCGCAGTGGACCCTTGCGTATGCAGCGGCCGCATGTCCACTGGTGTGTATCCGGAGCTACCGGCTCCCAGCCAGTACTTTTGAAGGGTATGGTGGCCATGAGCGGAATCGATCCACCGACACGCGGTTTCAGTCTGCAACGTCGAACGAGCTAGCGGGTGCCGTGTCACCGGCACGAACGGGCGCATCCGACTTCTTGAGCGATTGGCGTGCCGCCATAACGTAGATCGGAAGCCCGAGAATGACCAGGAGAAAAACCCAGTAAACGGTTTCCATCCCTGAAGTCGCAATTACCCAGAAGCAGACAGCAAAGGCCACAACAGCTACGAGCATCTCGTGCCAGTTAGTCGTGCGGCTTCCTTGCGGATCACGCATTCCAAAAATTAGGCTGGCAACAGCCGAGAACGCATAAGGAATGACGGCCGTCAAAGTGGCAATCAAGAGGATGAATTGATAGGCGGCGACCAATCCTCGGGAAAAATTGAGCAGCAGAAGCACACTAGCGAAGAGGCCCAGCAGCACATACGAAATCCAAGGCGTGCCTCGACGGGAAAGTCTCGCCAGCGAACTGGGAAATATTCGGTCCCGTCCTGCAGCCATCGTCATTTGCCCACCCCACAATATTGTTGCACTGAATGCCCCCGCGGTAGACACCAGCGCGCCAATGACTATCAGCCCACTGCCAATTCTTCCGAATACGCGCGTTCCCACGTCCGCAAGCGGAGATGCCGATGCCGCAAGCGTGTTCGCAGGAATAACGCCCATGGCGACGAAGCTGACGAGAAAGTAGACAGCACCCACTGTCAGTGTGCCAAACAGCAACGCACGCGGAATCGTCCGAGTAGGATCGACGGTGTCTTCGGACGGACCCGTCGCAGTATCAATGCCGATAAAGTTCCAGAAACTGAGCGCAAAGACCGAGGCAAACACGAAGAGCGCGTTACCCTCTCCAGGATGCATTGCGGGAAGATTGTCGCGTTCGATGAACCATAGCCCGACGATGCTGACCAGCAGGAGTGGCGTCAACTTCAAGATTGTGGTCGCAAGACTCACAATGCCGGACTCGCGAACGCCAGCGACGTTGATCGCCACCACTGCCCAGATCAGCGCAAGGCCGGAAAGCGCGCCGGCGACGGGATGCGAGACAATGCCGGGGACGATCACTCCGAGGTATGCAACGAATCCAATAGCAAGAGCCGCGCCGGTTACCCACGTATTGATCCAATTGGTCCACGCAATGAGGAACGCCGCAAAGTCACCCAATGCGGCCCTCGTGTAAGCGTACGAGCCGCCGGTTCCCGTGACGCGTCGCGCCAACGCTCCGAACGTCAGCGCCACTGCCAGAGCGCCTAGAGTCGCAAATGCCAAGCTGAGCAGCCCGATACCGCCATAGGGCGCCATCACCGCAGGCATCATGAACACTGCAGATCCGATGGTGCCGCCCACGACCAAACTCCAACAACGCCAAAAGCCCAACGACCGTCTCATTTCGGTGCTCACGTGTAGCCCCCCAATTATCGTTCTTGGACGCGCGCGCCTCTCTTGGGCGAACGAAATACTAGCCCAATTGAAACCAAGGGATCGCAGTGCTCGCGTTGGCCCTACGCCACTCTGACAAGCGGCCGACCTCAAGCGACACTCGGGCCGACCGCAGGTGTCCAGCCCAACACAAGGAGTGCGCTAGAGCCTAGCCGATAACACTGGGGCCAGCCAGAAACGCATGGCTCGATCCGGTCCAGTCCGCCGGAGCCGCTGGCGTGAGATTTACCGGCCTGCGCTCAGATCCTCTCGCGATAAACACGAAACCGTAAGCACCGTCGTTCTCAGCTTGCCAGCCATCGCCTGCCCACTGTGCCAGCGTCGACCGCAGGACTTCCCGCAAGTCCATACCGGAGAGCAGTGCTTCACAAGCGATCAGTTTGCGGTACAGGTCCGAGACGGTTAGCCAGTGCGGCCTTCGAGGATCAGGTGCAGAACATAGAGTAACGGACTCGCTGAACCGCCGACCAAAAGACTCGCGCGGTCTAAGCAACAGCGGAAAGTTTAGAGTCCGCGTCCCGGGTCATCGTGTCTGTCGAATTAGTACTGGCGTGCTCTACCTCCGCCCATCTTTCAGGAATTGTCAGCTGGAGGTCAACGCCTTCCAACGCTGCGAGCGCGGCGGTAATCGAAAAGAGTGCGCGTAGCCCCTTCTTCAGAACGTCAGTAACGGGATAGTCACCGCCATGATCGATTGCTTCGCAGGCCTCTGCCATATATCCCACCGTTGAGACGTAGTGCACAAGCAGTTTCTTTGCATCCGCATCGCTCGGCTGATCTCGACGGAGATTTATTGACGCACGGCTGTCTGACAAACAAAAATTCAGCGCGTTGGCCGCGGACAGAATAATGATCATTGAGTCGGTGATTATCCGACGACGCAGATCCTTAGATCCGCCGTTTGGGCCGGTGATTAACCTGCCCTGATACTTCGAAAGGTGCAGAACAAAGCGGGTAAGGCGACGACCAAGCGGCAACAGCAAGATCGCGCGATGCGCGGCCAAGTCGTGTTCATACTGCCTGGCCTGAAGCTGACCGACTGAAATTGATTTTGATGCCATGGGATTCCTTGGTTCAAACGATACGTCGGCGATTTCTCGCCTGAGCTGTAGAAACAGCCTCCTTGGGAATCCCGGATGTATCGAGCACAAAGTGAAACGCGAGTTGCCCGTTCGATGTTAGGTCTTCCATCCTATTGTCGTCGTCTAATAGATATACCGAGTTGCCGATAATCAGCACGCGCTTACTGCCCAGAGCGGCCGTTGGAAGCGCGCCAAACTTTCTGCGAAGGGTTCGCAGTACCCGTCCAAGGGATGCAATTGAAACTCCCGAAACCAACAGAGTGTTGATCGATCTTGCCAACAGTAAGTCGGCGTAGGCGAATCGCCGCTTCAGCCCGCGGCGCCTTTCTGTCGATAGGGTTGGTGCAAGAATCCCGCATCGGCACAAGTACCCAACCATGTGGGCCGACAACTTTGAGAGGCGGACTAGCTCACCAGTGCTGAAATAGTGCTTGACCATAGTGGGTAGCCGCGTTCCTCCGAGTTATGAGTATAGAGCAAAACTCATTATTTACATTATTTGTCCCAAGGCCGATTGCCGCAGTGCCGCACCGGTGGGCTTCCACGCAGAACACAGAGTAAAGATTCGAGCCGGCTCCCGCTTCGCCGGCAAACCGAAGTCGTCTATCGACAACGACGGCTATACTGTGCAGGGCCATGCGCCGCGTGAGCGCCCTATAAGGGTGTAGCCAGAATTATAGCCGTCGTCCGGCGACCGGCGGCGATCGCGCGGAACAGCGAAGGAGCTCGCGGTGCGGCGACAAAATCGACCCGACCATGCCGACGCGGCGGTTGCTCCAGCTTTCCGCCCACGCAAGTCGAGCACGGCCTGTGCCTGGCCCCGCTTCCTCATCTCGGCGGCGCTCTGCGCGATTTTCGGCTCCGTCACGCTCGCCGCCCCGCCCGCCGAGCGACCTCGGGCACGGGACGTCGGCCTCGGCGTGGGTGCCTACCCGCCAGGGCGCTGGAACGCGATCACTGACGTGCCGGGCGTGCGGGTCGGCCAGACGACGATCCGCCGCGGCAATGACGTGCGAACCGGCGTGACGGTGATTTTCCCGCACGACGGCAATCCGTTTTTCAGCCGTGTTCCCGCAGGCATCGCCGTCGGCAACGGCTTCGGCAAGCTTACGGGATCGACCCAAGTCGCCGAACTCGGCGAACTCGAGACGCCGATCGCGCTCACCTGCACGCTGTGCACGTGGCGCGTCGCGGAGAGTGTCGCGAGGTGGATGCTGGCGCTGCCGGACATGGGTGAGGTTCGATCGATCAATCCGGTCGTCGCGGAAACCAATGACGGCTGGGCGCTCAATGCGATCCGCACGATGCCGGTTAGTGATCAGGACGTAGTCCAGGCGTTGCTCGCGGCGAAGACGGGCCCGGTCGACGAAGGATCGGTCGGCGCGGGCACCGGAACAGTAGCCTTCGGTTGGAAGGGCGGCATCGGCACGAGCTCGCGAGTCGTCGCCGAAGGCCCGTGGACAGTCGGCGTCCTGGTGCAAACGAACTTCGGCGACTGGCCGGACCTGCTGATTCAAGGGGTTCCGGTCGGCCGCGAGCTCGGCCGCAATGGCATGCATCCGCTCCGCGACAAGGGAGCAAGCGGCTCCGTCGTCGTCATCATCGCGACCGATGCACCGTTGTCAGACCGCAATCTGCGGCGGCTGGCGAATCGTGCGTTTCTCGGACTTGCCCGCACTGGCGCACATGCGGACAACGGATCCGGCGACTATGCGATCGCCTTCTCGACCAACCCGTCGGTGCGACGAACCGCTGCCCCCGGCGGGCACGGCGAGCCACCGGCGCGACTCAGGACCGAGGAACTCGGCAACGAGGCCGTGAGCGCGCTGTTCGGACCGACGATCGACGCGACGATCGAGGCGGTTTATAACTCTCTATTGCGCGCCAGGACCGAAACCGGCGCGTTCGCGTCGGTCGACGCATTGCCGCTCGAGGAGACGCTGGCCATACTGCGCCGGTTCAATGCCATTCAGCGCTGACGCGGCCTCGCGCGATCTGCGCGTTGCGGATTACTGCCGCATGCAGGCGTCGGAGGATTGTGCGGCTGTTAGACTAATTAGTAACTAAAGAGCGACTGTTCGATTATGGGAAAGTACGTTGACAGCAATGCAGCGCCCGATGAGGCCGTACGGTATACCGGCAGAGTATCGCTATGGAAATTTAGTTTTTACTTTCTGGTCGGCGGATTGTTGACTGTATTTTTTTGTCCGCTTCTGGTCAGGGCACTCATAACCTCGTACACAGGATCGAGCCCGCCATTTCCGGGGGCAATTTATATATTCGGCTTGCTGTTTCTCCTGGCGATTGTTCTACTCATTTGGCCATTCATAGTGCGGAAGACTACGGAGTTAGTAATTACCGACAAGCGGCTAATTTCTAAATATGGAGTAATTTCCACTCACTCGATTGAAATCCGATTTGGCAAGATCGAGACGGTTCGGGTTACGCAGGGGCTGGTGGGCAAGATTCTTGGGTACGGCGACATCATAGTGACGGGCACGGGCACGACCTTTGATCCATTTCGCGACATCGTAAATCCCATGGCGTTTCGGGCAGCCCTTAATCAGGCAATGGAGCTGCACGGGTCAGCTGAAAGTACGCTTTCTTAGGGCCGGCTAAGCGCGCCTGGACATGTTGGCTCCCGAGCGTCGGTCGCGCCGCGCCTCCTTATATATACAGTCCGCAAGTACGATGCTCGCGGGACGGGGATGCGGCGTCACTTCGCGAGTCTTCCCCTGGCCGCCTCATTAAAAGAATGCTGTCGTAGGAATGCTATCGCCCGCAAACGGTGATGGATTTGTTAACGATTCTTTAGTGCACGGGCCGGTAGGCGAACGACTACATTAAATTCGATTTGCCACCGATAGCGGGGAGCGCGACGCCGTGCGCACCCAGCGCCTATGATTGCCAACCTGGGTATGACCTGGAACACATGCCGAATGTAGTGGTAATTGGTGCCGGCCCCGCGGGCTGGCTGGCCGCTGTGCGGGCCGCAGAACTCGGTGCGCACACCACGCTGGTGACGAGCGGCAATTTCGGGGGCATGGCGGCCAACGATGGGCCCGTTCCCGTCAGGACTCTGGCGCACGCCGCCCGGCTGATGCGCGATGCCCGGCAACTCGGGCAATACGGAATCGTGGTCGGCGATCCGGTTCTCGATTATTCGCGGCTGCTGGAGCGCGCGCGAAGCATCATTCAAGACGTGCGCCGGCAGTCCATGCGCCTGGAGGAGGTCCGGCAACTTGGGGTCATCGTCCACGAACATGCCGGCGCGGCACGCTTCATTGATTCGCACACCCTTGCAACGGCAAGCGGTTTGAGACTGACGGCCGATCGATTCATCCTGTGCACGGGCGGCATGAGTCGCAGACTCGCCCTGCCAGGCTCCGAGCTGTGCTGCACGCACAGTGATGCCTGGAGTCTGACCGCCGTGCCGCGCTCCATGATCGTGGTGGGCGGCGGCGACACCGGGCTGCAAGTCGCATCGATATTCAACGCGTTTGGCACCCGCGTGCAGCTCTTTCAGGCGGGGCCGCGCATTCTTCCTAGGGCGGATGAATCGGTAGCGGTGGAGATCGCTGGCGCTTTCAGAAAATCCGGCATCGAAATCCGGGAGAATTTCGGCGCGATCACCTCGTTCGAGAAGACCGCCGGCGGGGTGCGCATGAACTTTTCAGACCAGGGCGCCAGTGCGGCTGCTGAAGCGGCCCTGGTCGTCGTGGCGGTCGGGTGGATCGCGAACACCAACGCCTTGAACCTCGCCGCTGCCGGAGTCGCGCTCAACCAGCGTGGCTATATCGAAGTCGACGAATACCTCCAGACCTCCGCGCCGCAGGTGCTGGCGGCCGGCGATGCCACCGGCCAGCTGATGCTCATGCCGCAGGCCCTGCAACAGGGATTCGTCGCTGCCAGCAACGCCGTGCACGGTCTGCGGAGCGTATACACGAGTGAGATCAATCCGGTCGGCAGCTATACGGATCCCGAGTACGCCGAGGTGGGTCTCACCGAACTGGAGGCACGCAAGCGCCACGATAGTTTCAGCGTCGTAGTGCAGTTTGCCGCCGTCACCCGCCCGATCATCGACGGTCGCACCACAGGATTCTGCAAGCTCGTGATCGACCGGACGAGCCATCGCCTGCTCGGCTGCCATATCGTTGGGGAACGAGCGGTCGAGCTGGTTCAGCTGGCGGCCACCGCCATGGCCGGCGGGCTGCGCGTTGAGGACCTGGCCCGCATTCCCATCTCGCTGCCCACCTACGCAGGAATTCTGACCCGAGCCGCCGTCCTGGCCGCGCGGGAATGCGTCCCCGGGCTGGAAAGTCTGCCGGGAGCCTAGCCGGCGACGCCCGGCCGGCGCGGCATTAGCGGCAGTCAGGGCAGTGCCGGCAGCAGATCTCGGCTATGGGCCGCGCCTGGCGATCCGCATGCGCTGCTCTGCGCGCTGTCATGTCCGCCGACTATTTGCCGAACTGGTAGGACAGCTGCGCGTAAAAGGACCTTCCGTACACGTTGTAGTTGTAGATGTTATAGGGCGATGACGTCGTGCCCGGATAAGTGTGATCCTCCGGCGGCATGACGTCGAACAGGTTCAGCACGCTGAGTGACAATTCCAGCTGATGCGACCACTGATAGCGGGTCGTGAGATTCGTGATGGTCCAGGGATGCAGCGAGCCCGCTCCGGGATTGCTGTAGCCGCCCTCAAGCGTCGCCACATAGTTGGGCGAGGCGCCATGGCGATCGGCATAGAGGGTGCTGCTCCAGTTGTGGATGTTCCAGGTCACGGAGCCATTGACCTTGGACTTGAACTCCTGGCTCCAGGTGGGATCGGCCAGCGCATCGCGCGTGGGATCCCCGGGATACACACGGTTGGTATGCGTGAGCATGTCGGTCCAGGCGGCCTGGAACTCGAGACTGCCGTACCGCGCCAGGTCCATTCCGTAGCGGCCCTCGGCCACGAAGGCATTGACCGTCTCATTGGAGACGTTGATCTTGGGCGTGGAGATGCTGACGATGTCCTCGAAACTGTCACGCACCACCTGCGCCAGGGCGGCGACACAGCTCGGTGAGCTGATGTCCAGCGTGCCCTGCCGGCACTGGTTCTCCGTGATCAGCAGCTGATCGGAACTCTGCTGATTGACCTCGTTGCTGATGTTCCAATGCAGGTAGTCCAGGCTGATGGAGGTGCGGCGCGTCGGCGCCCACACCGTACCAATGCTCGAGACATTGGCATTGATCGGCTTCAGGTTGGTGTTTCCGGAAGTGGTGCCGAATACGAATATGCCGGCGTCGGGGCAGTTGGTGATCTGCGATCCCGTATAGCCCTGCTTGGCGCACAGATAATAATCGTTGACCTGGGCAAAGTAACCGCTCTGACCCTGGAACTCATCGGCCAGCGTCGGGGCCTTGAATGCGGTGCCGACGCGTCCGCGCAGCAACCAGCTGCTGACCGGACGCAGCTCGATACCGAGGTTGTAGGTGCCGCTGGCAACGTTGTCGCCGCTGACGTGGTAGGAGTCGTAGCGGGTCGAGCCGGTGATGGTCAGCCACTTCTCAATGGGCAAGCGCAGCTCACCGGTCAGCGCATAGCGCGAACGATGCCCGTCGCCGGCCACGGCGGTGTAGCCCCAGATCTCGCCGTCGAAGTAGCGGGGGTCGGGCGTGTAGTTCCAGTCCTGATTGCCGCCTTCGGCCACCAGCGCAATGCCCGCCGGGCCTCCGGGCAGTTCGAACAGCGTGGAATTGGTCAGCTGCCCGCGAAGCATGCTTTCCTTGGTCCGCGATCTGGACACGGCCACCGTGCTCATGCTCGCGTACTGCGATTGGGAGATCGGCACATAGAACTGCGCGTAGTTGGGCGTACGCGTCGAATCGCCGAACCCGTAGGGGTCCGGTCCCAGGTCCGGCCCAAGTATGGTGTCGAAGTAGCCGTCCGTCGGACCGGAAAGCATCACGTGCGTGTCCTCGGTGAGTTTTTGCTCCGTGTACATCAGTCCCAGGTCGTAGGTCCAACGCGAGTGGCCGATAGCGCCATGGGCGCCCAGTGTTCCGCGCCAGGCGTCGGTGTCGGCGGAGTTGAGCGTGTTGCTGGGGCCGCCGTTCTCTTCGGGCGTGAAGATGTGCTGCAGGCCCACGAAGTCGTCGAGGTTCGGGTCGTAGATCACCCCGTCGCGGTAATCGGTCGTGTCCCAGAACAGACTGCCGACGCTGAACTTGGCGGATTCGTGGTCAATGAGCGCATCGGCGTACAACTGAAAGGCCGGCGTGATGTCCGCCGTCGCGTGCACGTAGCCCTGGGTGCTTTCGAGGCTGTTGCCGATGGTGTTGTATCCGGAAGTGGTCGTGCCGCAGTACTGGCCCTGGTTGGCGCGGGTCTGTACCGCAACGCTCCCGCCAAACTGCGAGGTGACGTTCGCGCAATTGTTCGGATCCATGAAATAGTAGAGTGTCGGGTCAGTAAACGGGCTGTAGACCAGCCAATCGCGCTCGGCGACCGCCGGCCCGGTGCCCGCGTTGTAGTACGCCTTGGTCAGATCGCGCTGGTAGCCCCAGATCGGGTCGACCTTCTCGTACTCGATCTCCTCCCATCACGTTCACCACCCCAAAGCCGTGGCCGGCGGCCACGGTAAAGCGCCGATCCGTGCCGCCGCCATCCTTGTACCCGCCAATCCGCGCGGTGAGGATCGGCGTGTCGATATTCTTCTTCATGATGACGTTGACGACACCCGCGATGGCGTCCGATCCATAAAGTGACGACTGCCCGCCGGGCAGAATGTCGATGTGGTCGACCAGATCTTCCGGCACTCCGCTGATGTTGGTGACGACGTCGGTGCCGTTGTAGAGCGCCGGGTAGTCGGCCATCGGGCGGCCGTCGATGAGATATTTCACGTAGCTCGGCGATAAGCCGAACAAACTCAGGGTCTGGACTCCGGGCGTGAAGCCGCCGCTGAATTGAGCACCCTGGACGCTGCCGGTCGAATACACCTGTTGCTGCAGGGCGTCGGCCACCGACACGTAACCCTTGTTCAGCAGGTCGTCCGCGCTAATTGTGCTGGTGGGCACCGCGGTGACTTCGCGCACGTGCGGAATCAGTGATCCGGTAATGACCACTTCCTCGATCGGCTGATCGGCGCTGACCTCGGCCGATACCGTCGCGCTTCCCGTCGACGCCTCCTGTTGCGGCCCGGCCATCGCGGGCGATGAGGCGTAGAACAAGCCACACACCAGCACACTTGCCGTCACCCTCGTGACGGCGTCCTTTGCGAAACTCATTTGCAACTCCCTAGTAAAGGCGAGGCGTAGCCAATCCGCGCGACCTGCAGCACCTATAACCATCCCCCAGCCCAATGATAATGGCCAGCCTGTTTCCCTAGCTCCGCACGTGGCGTCTACTCAGGCTGCCCGTTGAGTCTCGGCGATTCGGCTTCGCATCGTCAACTTGATCGAGATTGTCCGGGGCGCCGGCGGCCTCGAGTGCGGCGCGCGGGGTGGCTGGTTTGAGCGTCGGCTAAGGAGGCCAGCTGCGCGGCCGGCAGGAGCAGTACGGTCCGCGCCTACTTGCTTTGCCGATACACGTCGTGAATGGCATCGACGACGAAATCGGGCTGCTCAAAAGGAATGTATTCGGAGCTCTTGTCGGTAAATAACTGCTTGGCGTTGGAAGAGTTCTCGAGCCACTTGGCTTGCGCGCGCGCCACTTCGTCCTGATAGGCCTGCTGCTGGGCATCCTTCGGCCGTCCCGGGTCGAGCGCGTGGACTCCGTGGTTGCCGGTCGACAATACGCGTATTGGGCGCGCCCCGAGCGATCGATTGTGCTGCTCCAGGAACGCCTCGTCCGCCGGCATTTGCTGCATTTCCGACATGAAGGCGTCGTACATCGCGACTTTGGTGCGGGCGATCTCCAGGAGCTTGGCATTGAGTTCCGGCGACCAAGCCGCCTCCGGAAGCCCGCGAAAGAACTGCTGAGTACAGTTGCGCGACGGTTGGCCGGGGCGTGCAGGGAGCGGCGGCAGCGGCGTGCCGGCAGCAACCGCGTCACGGCACTCGCGCAGTTCCGCGACTGCGCGGTCGATTCCACGATGTTCGTCGGGGCCGCCGACGTCCGCCTCGACCAGCACCAGCCCGGCAGTCTCGTTGAGGTAGCGAATTGCAAACGTACGGACGTTATCGCCTCCAAACGCGTGACCCACGAGGATGTACGGTCCCTTGACGCCGGCGTGGTGTAGCGCGCTATGCAGCTCGTCGGCAATCCGCACGCTGGTGCGCGGCATCGGACCCGCATCGCTGAAGCCCGCTCCGGCGCGGTCATAGCTGCAGGCGCGTGTCCACTTGGCGACCGCCGGTTGCACGATGGCCCAGACCGGCGCCCAGTCCTCCCAGCCGGAATCGAATACGACCGCGGGCGTTCCCGTTCCCATGCAGTAAAGATTGAGGCGCGGCCCGTCGGCCGGGACGAGTTGTCCGGGGCGCGTGTAGAGCTGGTCGTCGGCGGCGGCGCCGGCCGTGGTCGGCAGACCGACCAGCAGGTGGATCGAGAGCAGGAGCGCAAGGACTTTCACTGTCGCCCACCGGGGGAAGTATTGGCTCTGGACCTTCGCAAACTATCATCGGTCGGCGCAGGAAACCAGACGGCCGGCCCATCCCTTGCCGGCGCGTCTGCCCCGGATCCCCTCCGTGCGTGCGTTGCAGCATGGCGTGTCGGCCGCTCGTCCAATTAAGGGCCGGCGTGGTTTTGCTAGACTCGCCCGAAGCTGCGCAAGCGCTCGGCAGCAGCCTTAAGAACAACCCCGAGTCCACAATCGAAGGGCGGTAGAGATGGCGATAAATCATCTGGGCCGACGTGCGCTCATGCTGTTGCTTACGACGCTGGCCGGCGGCGCGCTCGCCACTGCAGCACCCGCCGCGAAGCGGGCACTGACGTCCGACGACATCTACGGGATGGAGGCGGTCAGCGAGCCCCAGCTCTCGCCCGACGGCCAATGGGTCGCCTACCTGGTGACCACCAGCGATCGCGAAGCCGACGAAGTGCGCAGCGCGATCTGGATGGTCAGTTGGGACGGCACGCAGCACGTGCCGCTGACCAAGCCCTCGAGCAGCGTCGATTCGCCGCGCTGGAGCCCGGACGGCCGCTACCTCTCCTACCTGGCCAAGACCGGCGAAGCCGCCGAGCACTCGCAGCTGATGCTGCTCGACCGCCGCGGCGGCGAGCCGCGCGCATTGACCAACGTGAGTGACGATATCGAGAGTTATGCGTGGTCGCCCGACGGCCGGCGCCTGGTTCTGGTCATGGAAACGGACAATGAGCCGAGCACGGCGGCCTTCCCCGCCAAGGGCCCCAAGCCGATCGTCATCGATTCGGTCTTCTTCAAGGAAGACGTGACCGGTTATATCGGCCGCTCGCAGAAGCAGCACCTGTACCTGTTCGATGTCGCCGCGGAAAAACTGGAGCCCCTTGGCCTCGATGAGCAATACAACGACGTGCAACCGGCCTGGTCCCCGAACGGAACGCAGATCGCCTTCGTGCGCACCAAGGAGCGTGGCGAGGACATGGACGGCAAGGTGGACATCGAGCTCATCGAGGCCCGCCCCGGCGCCGCGCCGCGCCCACTGGTGCGCCCCTATGCGCCCACTTTCCAGCATTTGGCCTGGAGTCCCGACGGCAAGCTGGTCGCCTTTCTGCAGGGCCTGGAATCAAAGTACACCATGTACATGCACGACGAGCTGTGGGTCGTGCCGGCCGCGGGCGGAGCGCCGCGCACGCTCACCGCCCAGCTCGACCGCTGGGTCAGCTCCTACGATTTCTCAGCCGACGGCAAATCGATCAGTTTGCTGGTCGAGGATGACGGCAACCAATACCCGGCGCGCCTCAACCTCGCCACCGGTGCCATCGACAGGCTCATCACCCGCCCGCTGGTTGCGTATGCGCAATCGGGCGCCGGTGCGCACCGCGCGATCGTGGCCGCGGACGACACCACCTCCTCCGAAGTGTACGCACTGGAAAGCGGTGGCCTCAGACGGCTGACCCACCACAGCGACAAGCTGCTCGATGACATCGAACTCGGCGCGACCGAGGACTTCAGCTTCCACAGCAAGGATGGCACCGAAATCCACGGCATGCTCGTCAAGCCTCCGGGCTACGTGCCCGGCCGCGCCTACCCGGCGATCCTGTGGATCCACGGCGGCCCCGATCTTCAGGACGATCATTCCGCCGACTTTGAGAACAGCTACCAGTTCCTGCGCCAGATCATCGCGGCCAACGGCTACCTGGTATTCGGCGTCAACTATCGTGGCAGCAGCGGCCGTGGATTCAAGTTCGCCAATTCGATCAACGCCGACTGGGGCCACAACGAAGTGGAAGACCTGCTCACGGCCACCGACACCCTGGTGGCGCGCGGCATCGCCGATCCGAAGCGCCTCGGCATTGGCGGCTGGAGCTACGGTGGCATGCTCACCGATTACACCATCGCCAGCGATGCGCGCTTTCAGGCCGCCGTGAGCGGCGCCGGCTCCGGCAACCAGCTGGCCATGTACGGCAGCAGCGAATACGTGGTGGAAAATGAAGCCGAGCTGGGCTCTCCGTGGCGCAACCCCGAGCTGTGGCTCAAGGTCTCCTATCCCTTCTTCCACGCCGAGCGCATCCGCACGCCCACGCTGTTCATGGGCGGCGACAAGGACTTCAACGTTCCCATCGTGGGCGGCGAGCAGATGTACCAGGCGCTGCGCATACTCGGTGTACCGACGGAACTGATCGTGTATCCGGACCAGAACCACGAACTCACCCGGCCCAGCTTTCTGAAGGACCGCTACGATCGGACCGCGGCGTGGTTCGGGAAGTACCTGCAGCCGTCGCGCTAGTGCGCGCCGCAGGCCCGAGGGCGCCGCTAGGCGATGCGGCTGCTGGTCGTTGCGGCCTTGAGAGCGCGCGCGCGCGCCGTCGCGCTCAGCGACGAGGCCACATCGAGAAAGGCCGTGCGATTGCGACCGTCGGCCTTCGCCGTGTACAAGGCGCGGTCGGCCGCCAGCATTACGGCATCCACCGGCACTTCGTCCCTGGTTTCGGCCACGCCGATGCTGATCGTTACGGTGCGTTGCGCCAGTTGCCGCAGCACTTCATCCTCGGCCACCGCCATGCGCGTGCGCTCGGCGATCGCCATCGCCGTGACGCGATCGGTGGTCGGGAGCATCGCGGCAAATTCCTCGCCGCCGTAGCGCGCCATGAAATCCCCGGCGCGCAGATTCCTCTCCAGGACGCGCGCCACCTGGGTGAGCACCTGATCCCCCACCGCGTGGCCGGCCTCGTCATTGATGGATTTGAAGCGGTCGACGTCGATCATTAGCGCCGCCAACGGCCAGGCCGGCGTCGCGTCGGGATGAAGCAGTTGCTCGGCGCGACGAAAGAAATAGCCGCGATTGGCCAGGCCGGTGAGCGCATCGATCTGCGCCAGGTGCCGCAGCGCGCTGCGGCTGCGCTCGAGGTCGCGCAGCAGCTTGCCGATCTTGTAGGAGATCGGGACCGTGAGGATGCCGGTCACCGCGGCGGCGGCCGCCAGTTCCGTGGCGTTGACGTAGCCGCGCACGAAGGTGATCAACGCGGCGGTCACCAACAGGGCCAGCGCCACGGTGATTGCGGTCCAGCTCAAGACCAGATGCCATCAGGCCGTGACCAATGGTGGCCCGATAAATGACTGAACCCATTTGCTCGGATTCACCCATGGAATCGAGCGGCGAGGGTGGGAGGCTGGCGGGCATTCGACGTCCGGATCCTGGATGTATCCGTCGGGATATGTCCCCTAAGTTACATCAATGGAGCGCGGCGGGCTACGCATCCGATCACACCGGGGGCCCTCAACGGTTACGGACGTCGGGCCGGGGGCTATGATGGACACCCCTCAACAGCAAGATGCCTCATGCCACCTACCGGCCAGCTGTTCGTCATCTCGGCGCCCTCGGGTGCGGGCAAAACCAGCCTCGTCAAGGCGTTGCTCGCCGCGCGCACCGAATTGGTGGTATCGGTATCACACACCACCCGCTCCCCGCGCGCGCACGAGATTGACGGGCGTGATTACAACTTCGTAACTCCGGCGGAATTCCAGCGCCTGGCCAGTTGCGGCGCGTTTCTGGAGCACGCCCAGGTGTTCGACAATTACTACGGCACCGGCCGCGACCAGGTCAGTACCCGCCTGACGGCGGGCAGCAACGTGCTGCTCGAGATCGACTGGCAGGGTGCCCGCCAGGTGCGCCAAAGCGTGCCCGATTGCGTGTCGATATTCATCCTGCCCCCGTCGCGGGCGGTCCTCGAGGAGCGGCTGCGCGCGCGCCGCAGTGACAGCGACGCGATCATCGCCCGGCGGCTCGCCGATGCCGCCGCCGACATGTCGCATTGCCTGGAATTCGACTATGCGATCGTCAATGACCGCTTCGAGCAGGCGGTGGCGGATCTGCTGACCATTATCGACGGCCGCGGCGCCGCGCTGACCCCAAACAGGCCGGAAATCAGCGCCTTGCTGAGCTCATTGGTGTCGTAAGGGCCCGCCAATGGGCGTATACTGCTTGAGTCTGTCACCCGACCATTCTTAGGGATTTCCAGAACACCATGGCCAGAGTCACCGTCGAAGACTGTCTGCAGAACGTCGATAACCTGTTCCAGCTCGTGCTGCTGGCCTCGCAACGGGCCCGCCGGCTGGCCAATGGCGCCGAGGCCACCGTGCCGGTCGACAACGACAAAGCGACCGTGCTGGCGCTGCGTGAAATCGCCGCCGGCAACATTACCCCGGAAATGCTGCGCGAGCCCGAGCCGGAGGCGATGGCCGCGCCCATGCCCGACGCGGAAAACGAGTCCAACTTTCGCGCCCCGCAGTTCGGTCTGATCGATCGCGACTGACGGAGTACCGCGCTAGCGCCCCACGGCCCATGGATTACGCAGCGTCGTTACTGGGCCTGCTTCCGGGCACCCGACGCACTCCGGGCCTCAAGGACCTACTGAGCAAGGTCAGCAGCTACCTGCCGGCCGAGCAGGTCGAGCGGGTGCGCGCCGCGGCCGAATTCGGCGCCACGGCGCACCAGGGCCAGAAGCGCCTGAGCGGCGAGCCCTACATCGCCCATCCGGTGGCGGCCGCGGACATCCTGGCCGAACTCCACCTCGACGCCGACACGCTGATCGCGGCGATCCTGCACGACGTCATCGAAGACACGCCCACGCCCAAGGAAGAGATCGCCGCCCGCTTCGGCGACGACGTCGCCGAGATCGTCGATGGCGTCACCAAGCTCGACCAGATTCAATTCAAGAGCCGCCAGGAGGCGCAGGCCGAAAGCTTCCGCAAGATGCTGCTGGCGATGGTGCGCGACCTGCGGGTGATCCTGGTCAAGCTCGCCGACCGCACCCACAACCTGCGCACCATGGACGCGGTCGCGCCGGCCAAGCGCCGCCAGGTGGCGCGCGAGACGCTCGACATCTACGCCCCGGTGGCCGAGCGTCTGGGGCTCTACACCATCAAGCTGGAACTCGAGGAACTCGGCTTCAGGACGCTCTACCCGCAGCGCTACCGCGTGATCGAGCGCGCGCTGCAGCGCGCACGCGGCAACCAGAAGGAATTCCTGGCCAAGATCCGCGCGCAACTCGAACCGGCGCTGCAGAAAGCCGGCATCGCCGCCAAGGTCGAAACCCGCGAGAAGCATCTGTACAGCGTCTATCAGAAGATGCAGCGCAAGCGGGCCCCGCTGGCCGAAATCGTCGACGTCTATGGCCTGCGCATCATCGTTGACAGCGTCGACACCTGCTACCGGGCGATCGGCGTCGTGCACAGCGTGTTCAAGCCGATGCCGGGGCGTTTCAAGGACTACGTGGCGATCCCGCGGATCAACGGTTACCAATCGCTCCACACCACCCTGTTCGGACCCAACGCGGTGCCGATCGAGGTGCAGATTCGCACCCGCGACATGGATCGGGTGGCCGAATCCGGGATTGCCGCGCACTGGAAGTACAAGGAGCACACCGGCGAAGGCTCGGCGCAGCAGGAGCGGGCGCGCGCCTGGCTCACCCACCTCATGCAGATGCAGGAGAGCGGCAGCTCGGAGGAATTCATCGAGAGCGTCAAGGTCGACCTGTTTCCAGACAAGGTCTACGTGTTCACGCCGCGCGGCGATATCCTCCGGCTCCCCCGCGGTGCGACGGTCGTGGACTTCGCCTACGCGGTGCACACCGACATCGGCAACCGCTGCGTGGCCGCCAAGGTCGATCGACGCCTGACGCCCCTGCGCACCGTGCTTCGCAACGGCCAGACCGTGCACGTCATCACCGCCAAGGGAGCGCGGCCGAACCCGGCCTGGGTCAACTTCGTGGTGACGGCCAAGGCACGCACCGGCATCCGCCACTACCTCAAGGGCCTAAAAAGCCACGAGGCGGTGGAACTGGGTCGGTTGCTGCTCGAGCAGGCGCTGGCCGAATTCCAGGTCGCGCTCGACGCCGTCGACCCCGCCACCCTGCACACGGCGCTCGGTGAGTTTGCGCTGCGCACCGCGGAGGAACTGTACGAGAAGATCGGCCTCGGCGAGCGGCTGGCGCCGATGGTGGCGCGGCGCCTCCTGCCCGGCGACCCGACCAAGAGCAGCGACGAGGCGGCGCCGCTCGCGGTGGCCGGAGCCGAAGGGCTCCTGGTGGCCTACGCCCACTGCTGCTACCCCGTGCCCGGCGACCCGATACTCGGCTTCCTGAGCACCGGTCGCGGGATCGTCATACATCGCGAGACCTGCGGCAACGTCACCGATTACCGCAAGCATCCGGAGAACTGGCTGCCGGTCAACTGGAAATCGAGCGCCGGGCGGTTTTTCTTCACCGAGATTCGCGTCGAGGCGGTGAACCGCATGGGATTGCTGGCCGCGGTGTCCGCGGCGATATCGGGCACACAGACCAATATCTGCAGCGTGAATTTCCAGCATGATGAATCACAAACCACCACCATGATCTTCATGCTGGAGGTGCATGATCGTGAGCACCTGGCGCGCGTCATGCGCACCGTCCGCCGCATGAGTGACGTGGTGCGCATCGTCCGCACCATCGCCGGGCAGCATCGCCGCAGAGAATCCTTGTCACAGTGAGCAGCACTCCCATGAACACGACCATCCACACAGACCGCGCCCCCAAGGCGATCGGCACCTATTCGCAGGCCAGGCGCGCGGGCGATACGGTGTACGTATCGGGCCAGATCCCGTTCGATCCGGCCACCGGCCTGCTGATCAGCGGTGACATCGACGCCGAGATCCGCCGCGTGTTCGAGAATCTCAAGGCGATCGCCGAGGCGGCCGGCGGCACGCTGGCGAACGCCGTCAAGTTGAGCGTATTCCTGACCGACATGACGCACTTCGCCAAGGTCAACGAGATCATGGCGACCTATTTCACCGTGCCGTACCCGGCGCGGGCGGCGGTGGGCGTGGCCGCGTTGCCGCGTGGGGCCAGAGTCGAGATGGAGTGCATACTCAGTCTCGCCTGAAGGAGCCGGGTGCCGAAGCGCGCCTGCCTGGCGTCGGGCCGATGCTGGCCGAGCGCCTCGCGCGCCTGGGCGTGCGCAGCGCGAGCGATCTGCTGTTCGTGCTGCCGCTGCGCTACGAGGATCGCACCCGCATCGTGCCCATCGGCACCCTTCTGGCCGGGAGCCGCGCGGTGGTCGAAGGCGAGGTGCTGCTTTCGGAGGTGGCGTTTCGGCGCCGCCGGCAATTACTGGTGCGGCTTGGGGACGGGAGCGGTTCGCTGACGCTGCGCTTCTTCCACTTCTCCAATGCGCAGCGTGCCGGCTTAGGCCGTGGCACGCGGCTTCGCTGCCACGGCGAGGTGCGCCGCGGGCCGCTCGGCCTGGAGATGGTGCATCCGGAGTACCGCGGCATCGGAGCCGCCGGCGAAGCGCTGTCGCAGACCCTGACGCCGATCTATCCGAGCACTGAAGGATTGACGCAAGGCCGGTTGCGCGGTCTGGTGCGCCGCGCCCTGCTCGCCACCGATTCGGCCGCCCTGATCGACTATCTGCCCGATGCGCTGCGCGAGGAGATGCATCTGCCCGAACTGCGCGCGGCGCTCGAATTTCTGCACCAGCCGCCGGTCGGCACCGAACTGGCGACGCTGGCCGCCGGAGCTCACCCGGCGCAGCGCCGCCTGGCGCTCGAGGAACTGCTCGCCCACCAGCTGTCGCTGATGGCCCTGCGTCGCGCCACCAAGGCCGACAGTGCGCATCGTCTCCTCGGCGCGGCGCAATTGCAGGAGCGATTCCTGCAGGCCCTGCCGTTTCGTTTCACACAGGCGCAGCAGCGCGTGCTGGGCGAAATCAACGCCGATCTGGCGCTTGGCCAGCCCATGACCCGCCTGGTGCAGGGCGATGTCGGTTGCGGGAAGACCGCCGTAGCCGCGGCGGCCGCGGCCCTGGCGCTCGCCGAGGGTCGCCAGGTGGCGTTCATGGCGCCCACCGAACTGCTGGCGCAGCAACACGCGCGCACCCTGACGCAATGGTTCACGCCACTGGGCATCCCGGTCGCGCTGGTCACCAGTTCGCAGCCGGCGCGGGCCCGCCGCACCGCACTGGCGGGCATTGCCGCCGGCCAGATCCCGCTGGCGGTGGGCACGCACGCGCTCTTTCAGGAGAGCATGGAGTTCCAGTCACTCGCCCTTGTGATCATCGACGAGCAGCATCGCTTCGGCGTGCAGCAGCGGCTGCAGCTGCGCGACAAGGGCCGAGGCGCCATGCCGCACCAGCTGATCATGACCGCGACGCCGATTCCGCGCACGCTCGCCATGACCGCCTATGCGGACCTGGACATCTCGGTCATCGACGAACTGCCGCCGGGCCGCACCCCGGTACGCACGGTGGTGGTGCCCGAGGAGCGCCGCGCCGAAATCGTGGCCCGCCTCGAGGAGACCTGCCGGGGCGGCGGCCAGGCCTACTGGGTCTGTGCCCTGATCGAGGAGTCCGAGGAGCTGCGCTGCCAGGCCGCCGAGGAATCGGCCGCCCTGCTCACCGAGGCGCTGCCGCAGGTGCGCGTCGGACTGGTGCACGGTCGCCTGAGCGGCGCGCGCAAGGAAACGGTCATGCGCGCCTTCGGCGCCGGGGACATACAGCTGCTGGTCGCCACCACGGTGATCGAGGTCGGCGTGGACGTGCCCAACGCGACCGTCATGGTGATCGACAACGCCGAGCGCATGGGGCTGGCGCAGCTCCATCAGCTGCGCGGACGCATCGGCCGTGGCGCACAATCGAGCAGCTGTGTGTTGCTGTACCGTGCGCCGCTGTCGGAACTGGCGCGGGAACGGCTCTCGGTACTGCGCCACAGCAATGACGGCTTCGAGATCGCGCGGCGCGATCTCGAGTTGCGCGGCCCCGGCGAACTGCTCGGCACGCGCCAGACCGGCCTCGCGCAGCTGCGCGTCGCCGACCTGATTCGGGACGCGGACCTGCTGCCGCAGGTGCGCGCGGTGGCAACGCGCCTGGAGCGGGAGCAACCCCAGGCCTGCCAGGGTCTGATCGCGCGCTGGGTGGGTGCCGGGGAGCAATATGGTCGAGTCGGTTGATTTTGAATTGACCCCGAGCAATGCCGACCAGCCCGGTCTGGCCGACGCGGCCGGCGCGCCCAAGCCGGAATCGGCCCCGCCACCGGAGCCGCCGCCTCCGGTCGTAGCGACGCCCGCTCCGGTGCACTGGCTGCGACAGCGCCTGGTGGATTTCGCGCTCCTGATGCGACTGGATCGCCCGATCGGCATCTGGTTGCTGCTGTGGCCGACGCTCTGGGCGCTGTGGTGCGCCTCCGGCGGACATCCGCAACGCCGCCTGTTGCTGATATTCACCCTCGGCACGGTGCTGATGCGCTCCGCCGGCTGCGTCGTCAATGACCTGATGGATCGGGACATCGATCCCCACGTGCGCCGCACCAGCAACCGGCCGTTGGCGGCGCGGCGCGTGACGCCAGTGGAGGCGCTGGCGCTGTTCGCACTGCTGGTCACGGCGGCCTTCCTGCTGGTGCTGCAGCTCAACGCCGCCTGCGTGCGGCTCGCGTTTATCGGCGCGGGACTCACTGTTTCGTATCCGCTGCTCAAGCGCTTCTTTCCCATACCCCAGTTGTACCTGGGCCTGAGCTTCGGCTGGGCGGTGCCGATGGCCTTTGCCGCCGAGCTCGGGGTCGTGCCGCGCGTGGGCTGGGTACTGATGCTCGCCACCGTGGTCTGGGCCGGGGTCTACGATACCTTCTATGCGATGGCGGACCGCCCGGATGACCTGCGCATCGGCGTCAAGTCGAGCGCCATCACCTTCGGCGATCTGGACCTGCTGATGGTCGCCGCCATGCAGGTCATGGTGCTCCTGGCGCTGCTGTTCGCCGGTCGGCTGGTGCTCCTTGGCACGCCGTTCTTCTGGGCGTTGACGGCCGGCGCCGGCTGTTTTCTGTGGCAGCTATGGCTCGCGCGCCACCGCGACCCCGAGGGGTGCATGCGTGCCTTTCACAACAACAACTATTTCGGCGTCGTCATCCTGGCCGGAATCGTCTTCGATTACGCGACCCAGCGATAGCGACTTTCACTCGGGCGCGTTCAAAGCCTTCCTCTCAGTCGCCGCCCACCGCCGGCGCCACTTCGGTGAGGGCCTGCGCGAAGGTGGCGACGCGCTCTGCGCCTGCAAATCGCGACCAGACCTTGTCCAGAAAGGCGGCCGGCTGCGTGCGCAGGTCGCACAACATCACCCGCGTCCCATTGCCGGAAGCCTGCCGGACGAAAACTTCGAGGGCCCGCGCGCCGCTGGAATCGATGTAGGGCACGCGCTCCATGCGCAGCACCACAAATTTCGGCGTGCGCCCCGAGCGATGCAGGACGTCGAGCATTTCGCCGGCGACTCCAAAGAACATGGGTCCTGCGAACCTGAAGACCTCGACGCCCTTGGGCAGCGCGGCGCGCTGCACGGGGTCATCGACGCTCTGCTCGGAGGGCATCAGGCCGGCCGTCTCGCTCATGCGCGCCATGAACAGGAGCGAGGCCAGTGTCACGCCCACGCCGATGGCCACCGTCAGGTCCACGAGGACGGTCAGAGCGAAGGTCAGCACCAGCAGGGCACGCTCGCCCCGGTCGATGGACAGCAGGGTTCGGAAGCGATCGAACTCGCTCATCCCCCAGGCAACGACCAGCAGGATGGCCGCGAGCGCCGCCATCGGCACGTAGGCAATGAGCCGGCCGGCGACCAGCAGGAACAGCAGCAAGAATATCGCGTGACACAGGCCGGCGAGCGGCGTGCGCCCGCCGGCGCGGATGTTCGTGGCGGTTCGGGCGATCGCACCGGTCGCCGGCAGGCCGCCGCACAAGGCCGAGGCCAGGTTCGCGACCCCTTGCCCCACGAGTTCCTGCCCCGAGCGATGGCTGTAGCCGGTCATGCCGTCGGCGACCACGGCCGAAAGCAGCGCTTCGATGCCCGCCAGGAAGGCGATCGTGAACGCGGAGGGCAATACGCTGCGGAGCAGTGCGATGGAAATCGCGGGCAGGTGTGGCGCGGGGATGCCGGTGGGCATGTCCGGGAAGCGCTCGCCGACCGTTGTCACCGGCAGGTGCAGCCAGGCGACCGCGAGTGCGGCGATCAACAAGGCCAGCAAAAAGGCCGGCAGCTGCGGCGCAAAACGGCGCAACAAAATGATGATCGCCAGCGTCGCGCCGCCTACCGCCACGGTCGGCGCATGGATCGTGCCGAGCGCCGCCAGATAGGCCGACCACTTGGCCAGAAAATCCGCCGGCAACTTGCCGGCGTCGAGGCCCAGAAAATCACCGATCTGGCTGGTGGCGATGATGACGGCGATGCCGGCGGTAAATCCCGTGACCACCGGCATGGGAATGAAACGCACCAGCCTGCCCAGCCCGGCATAGCCGGCCACGATCAGGATCACTCCCGCCAGCAGCGTGGCGAGCAACAGTCCCGGATAACCGTGTGCGGCAATCACTCCGGCGACGATGACCACGAAGGCGCCGGTCGGACCGCCGATCTGGACGCGCGAGCCGCCGAGCAGCGAGATGAAGAACCCGGCGATGACCGCCGTGATCAGGCCCTGACTGGGTGAAGCCCCGCTGGCGATGCCGAGCGCCATCGCCAGCGGCAGCGCCACGATCGCGACGGTCAATCCGGCCAGCACATCCGTGCGCCAGAGCTTGGCGAGCTGCCCTTCGCGCCAGACGATGACGATTTTCGGGGTGTAGGCCTGCCAGAACAGGCGGTTTCCAATGCCGGGCACGAAGCGGATTATGGCCCAGCCGCCCCGGTCTGCGGGATTTCAAACGTGCATCGGTGCGAAGTAGCGCTCTTTGTATCGTGCCATCCAACGGTCGGCCCGAACCGGCCCATCGGTCGCGCAGCGCGAGTGGCTTGATTGTCGACTTTGCAGGTCATTCAAAGTTGACAGTCCAGGCTCGGCCCGCGAACATCGCTGCGGCCTGCCGGCGCGCCCGTCGCGCGAGCCGCAGGCGCTGGCGCGAACCTCAAGGAGAATGGGCATGGAGCAACCCCGGCACGACTGGACCCTCGCTGAAACCGAGGCCCTGTATGCGCTGCCCTTCCCCGAACTGCTGTATCGCGCCCAACAGGTGCATCGCGACTGGCATGATCCGACCGAAGTGCAGATGAGCACGCTGCTGTCGATCAAGACCGGCGCCTGCCCGGAGGACTGCGCCTACTGTCCGCAAAGCATCCGCTTCGACACCGGCGTCGCCAACGAAACCCTGTTGCCGCTCGAGACGGTCATCGAGCGGGCGCGCGCGGCGCGCGCGGCCGGCGCGACGCGCTTCTGCATGGGCGCGGCGTGGCGCTCGCCCAAGGCCAAGGATCTGCAAAAGGTCGCCGCCATGGTGCGCGAGGTGCACGCCCTCGGGCTGGAAACCTGCGTGACCCTGGGAATGGTGTCCGGCGCACAGGCCAAGGAACTGAAGGACGCGGGCCTGGACTACTACAACCACAATCTCGACACCTCCGAACAGTACTACCGGGAGATCATTTCGACGCGCACCTACCAGGATCGGCTCGACACGCTCGAGGCGGTGCGCAGCGCGGGCCTGAACGTGTGCTGCGGCGGCATTATCGGCATGGGCGAAACCGCGCGTGACCGCGCGCAACTGCTGGTGACCCTGGCCTGCCTGCCCCAGCACCCGCAGAGCGTGCCGATCAACCAGCTGGTGCGCGTCGCGGGCACGCCGCTGGCCGGCGCCACCCCCGTCGACCCCTTCGACTTCGTGCGCACCATCGCCGTGGCCCGCATCATGATTCCGCAGGCCCAGGTGCGCCTGTCGGCCGGCCGGGAGACCATGAGCGATGAATTGCAGGCGCTCGCCTTGCTGGCCGGCGCCAATTCCATCTTCTACGGCGAAAAACTTCTGACCACGGGCAACCCGGACGTGGAGCGCGACCGTGCACTGCTTGCGCGCCTGGGCATGCAGGCCGAGCGGCCCACTGCGGTGGCGCGCGCCGCGTCGGCCTGATCGCCGTTTCTTGAGGACAGGCCTTGCACGCCGACCGGGCCGCCATCGCCACCGCCCTGGCCGCACTCGATGCGGGGGCACTGCGCCGTCGCCGGCGCGTGATCGAGCACTATCCGCACCCCGGCGATGGCACCCGTGCGAGCGTCGGTGGTCGAGTGCTGCGGGTGTTCTGCAGCAACGATTATCTGGGGCTTGCCCACCACCCCGAAGTGAGCGCGGCACTGCAGGCTGCCGCCTCGCAGTTCGGCGTGGGGAGCGGTGCCGCGCACCTGATCACGGGCCACAGCCGGCCGCACCAGCAGCTCGAGGAAGAGCTGGCCGCGTACACCGGGCGCGAACGCGCCCTGCTGTTTTCCACCGGCTACATGGCCAACCTCGGCGTGCTCGGCGCGTTCGCCGACCGCAACGGCGCGGTGCTGCAAGACCGCCTCAACCACGCCTCGCTCATCGACGGCGCACGAGTGTCCGGAGCGCGGCTGCTGCGCTATGCGCATGCCGACGTGGCGGCGGCCGCAGCCGCACTCGAAGCGAACCCGGACTGCACGCTCATCGCCAGCGACGGTCTGTTCAGCATGGACGGCGACGTCGCGCCGCTCGGCGCACTGGCCGCGCTGGCGCAGCGCCATCGCGCCTGGCTGCTCGTCGATGACGCGCACGGCCTCGGCGTGCTCGGCGCGCGCGGCCGCGGTTCGCTCGAACAGGCGGGCCTCGACAGCACCGCCGCACCGCTGCTGATCGGAACGCTGGGCAAGGCGATGGGCTGCGCGGGAGCCTTCGTGGCCGGGGATGCGGACGTTATCGAACTGATCCTGCAGCGCGCGCGCACCTACATTTACACCACCGCGCTGCCGCCGGCGATTGCCGCGGCGGCGAGCGCCGCCCTGCGCCTGGCGCAACGCGAAAGCTGGCGGCGCGAGCAGCTGCAGAGGCTGATCTCGCGGTTGCGCGCCGGCGCGGCGGCGCTCGGGCTCCCGCTGATGGATTCGGAGAGCCCGATTCAGCCGCTGATGGTCGGCGACGCCGCACACGCGTTGCGCCTGAGCGATGCGCTGTTTGAGCTCGGTTACTGGGTCAGCGCGATCCGGCCACCGACGGTGCCGTCCGGCAGCGCGCGTCTGCGGCTCACGCTCTCGGCGGCCCATAGCGAGACGGACGTCGATCAGCTGCTCGCGGCGCTGGCGCAGGTGTGGCGCGTGGATGCCGCGGCATGAGCGGCTGGCGGCTATTGCGCAGGGATCGGCCCGGGGCGGCACTCTCGTCCCAGGCCGGTGCTTCCAACACCGTGGCATCACCGTGGCAGGCCGCAGTCCGCGCAGAATTGCTGGAGCGCCTGCAATTCTTTCATCTCGAGCCGCGCGTGCTCCTCGATCTGGGGTGCGGCGTTCGGCACCGCGGCAGAGCAACTGCGGCGACGCTTCCCGCGCGCGCGGGTCCTCGCCGTGGATTCCATCCACGCCATGGCGCTCGAGGCGCGCCGCCGGCAGCGCTTCTGGCGCCGCTTCGAGTGCCTGTGCGCCGACGCACGCGCCCTGCCGCTGGCCGCGCACTCGGTCGATGTGGTGTTCAGCAACCTGATGCTGCCGTGGTGCGATGATCCCGCGGCGGTGTTCGCCGAGGCGCAGCGCGCGCTGCGGCCCGGGGGGCTGATGCTGTACAGCACCTTGGGCCCGGACACGCTGCAGGAATTGCGCAGCGCCTGGAGCCGCGCGGACCGCGCCTCGCCGCTGTGCAACTTTGCGGACATGGCTCAGCTTGCCGCAGGCATGTCGCACGCGGGCCTGAGCGAGCCGGTCATGGATCGTGAAGTGCGGGTCGCGCATTACCCTGACGTGCGCGCCCTGATCGTGGAGCTGCGCGCGATGGGCGCGGGACACGCGGTTGCCCACCGGCGCCGTAGCCTGACGGGACGCGCTCGGTGGCAGGCCATGCTCGACGCCTACGAAGCCTCGCGCACCGATTCTGGAATACCGGCCAGCTGGGAAATCATTTATGGCGCCGGATTTGCCGGCCCGACGCGTCCCGATCCGGCGCACGATCCGGGCGCCACGGAATTTGCGGTGCCGGTCACTGCCGTGCGCCCGCGGGACCGATCGCCGTGAGCGGCGAGATTTTTTTCGTTGCCGGGACTGATACCGGGGTCGGCAAGACCCGGGTCACCGCCGCCTTGCTGGCGGCCGGCCGCGCCGCGGGCCTTACGGTGCTGGGCATGAAACCGGTGGCCTCGGGTGCCGAGCCGATCTCGGGACGGATGGCGAGTGCGGATGCCCTGCAATTGGCCGCGGCTTCAGGCCAATCAATAGATTACGCCGAGTTGAACCCCTATTGCCTCGAAGTGGCCATTTCGCCGCATATCGCTGCAAAATTGGCTAATATCGAGATAGATATCGGCAGGATCGCCGCAATTGCCGGAAGTCTTGCGGGAGCGCTCGGATCTACTCCTTATAGAAGGAGCGGGGGGCTGGTACACGCCGATCAGCGACCTGGCCTCGATGGCGGACCTGGCCCGGGCCCTCGGCGCGCCCGTGCTGCTGGTGGTGGGGCTGAAGCTGGGCTGCCTCAACCATGCGCGCCTGAGCCTCGAAGCCATAGGCCGTTGCGGTTGTCGTTTTGCCGGCTGGATCGGCAACCACATCGATCCCGAATTCATGGCGCCGGCGGAAAATCTGGCCACGCTCCGACAACTTCTCGGAGCCGAACCACTGGCGTTGCTTCCCTACGCGCCTTCGACTCACGACGCGGCGCTGCATGTGCGCGGTGCGCTGCGGCGATTGCGCGCAGCACTTTAATCCTGAATCACTTAAGTCGTTGAGTTGCGATAGAAAAGCCGCATCCGCTAAGATGCCGCCCCGTGAGCGGGCGCCCGCAGCACTTTTAGTCGCCGACGTGTCCTGGCCGAGCGCTTAGAATGCGCTCCGGAATGCTGCGCGCCATAAACGCATCGCCGCCGCTGGCGAGTTGAGCCGGGAATCATCTAGGGCCAGTTAATGAATATAAAGAAACTCGGAATCGCCATCGCCTCCGCCGCCGCCTTGGCGCTCGCCTCGCCTGCCGCGCTGGCCGCCTGGACGTTGAACATGACTCCGGGCATTACCGCCATCTCGCGCCGCGTGTTCGAGCTGCACATGTTGATGTTCTGGTGGTGCGTGGCGATCGGTTTTTTCGTGTTCGGCTGGATGATTTATTCGATGGTCGCCTTCCGCAAGTCGCGCGGCGCCACGCCCGATGCCCAGCTGACGCACAACACCAAGGCCGAGGTCATCTGGACGGTGATCCCGGTGCTGATCCTGATCGGCATGGCGGTGCCGGCCACGCGCGCCCTGATCGAGACCGAAGACGCCACCAACACCGAACTCACGATCCGCATCACCGGATACCAGTGGAAGTGGGGCTACCAATACGTTGATTCAGGCGTCGAGCTGTTCTCGACGCTGGACCGGGCCAGCAACGCGGCACGCCAGCTGGGCTCGGGCATCGATCCGGCGTCCGTGCCCAACTATCTGCTGGCAGTCGATCACCCGCTGGTGGTGCCGGCCGGCGTCAAGGTACGCCTGCTGATCACCGCGCAGGATGTCATTCATTCCTGGTGGGTGCCGGCGTTGGCGATCAAGAAGGACGCCATTCCGGGCTTCCTCAACGAAGCCTGGTTCAAGATCGACGCCGACAAGACGGGCTTGTACCGCGGCCAGTGCGCGGAATTGTGCGGCCGGGATCACGGCTTCATGCCGATCGTCATCGACGTTCGCAGCAAGGCGGATTTCGAGGCATGGATCAAGACCCAGAAGGCGCTGCAGCGGCCGGCCGATCCGGCACAGGCCAGCTAGCTCGACCGGAACGGCTGCGATCGACCAGTAATCCAATTCAAGTCTTAGTCGCGAGATCATCAACATGGCCTATACCGCACACGCCGCCGCCCACGACCATCACGAGCATGGACCACCGTCGGGCCTGTGGCGCTGGTTGTCGACCACGAATCACAAGGACATCGGCACGCTGTACCTGATCTTCGCCTGCGTCATGTTCTTCGTGGGCGGGGCGATGGCGATGCTGATCCGCCTCGAGCTGTTCAAGCCCGGCCTGCAGTTCTTCGATCCCGCGTTCTTCAATTCCCTGACCACGATTCACGCGCTGGCGATGATATTCG
This sequence comes from uncultured Gammaproteobacteria bacterium, assembly GCA_963699955.1. Lineage (GTDB taxonomy): Bacteria > Pseudomonadota > Gammaproteobacteria > Steroidobacterales > Steroidobacteraceae > FEN-1191. Next base: position 1,350,725 of record CAVOVV010000006.1, on the reverse strand, counting down.
GCGCCATCATGCCGGCGTGGGTGGGGCTGGCCAACTGGATGATCCCGATGCAGGTCGGCGCGCCGGACATGGCGCTGCCGCGCATGAACAACTTCAGCTTCTGGCTGCTGCCCTTCGCCTTCACGCTGCTGCTGCTGGGCTTCTTCGTGCCGGGCGGCGCACCGGCGGGCGGCTGGACGCTGTATCCGCCACTGGTCCTGCAGGGCGGCGATTCGTTTCCGATGGCGATCTTCGCCATCCACCTGATGGGCGCCTCATCGATCATGGGCGCGATCAACGTCATCGTCACCATCATGAACATGCGCGCGCCGGGCATGACGCTGCTGCGCATGCCGCTGTTCGTGTGGACCTGGTTGATCACCGCCTACCTGCTGATCGCGGTGATGCCGGTGCTGGCCGGCGCCGTGACCATGCTGCTGACCGATCACTTCTTCGGCACCAGCTTCTTCAGCGCCTCGGGCGGCGGCGATCCGGTGATGTTCCAGCACATCTTCTGGTTCTTCGGGCACCCCGAGGTCTACATCCTGATCCTGCCGGCTTTCGGCATCGTCTCGGAAGTGATCCCGACCTTCTCGCGCAAGCCGCTGTTCGGGTACGACGCAATGGTGTACGCGACCGCCTCGATCGCGTTCCTGTCGTTCATCGTCTGGGCGCACCACATGTTCACGGTGGGCATGCCGCTGGCCGGGGAAATGTTCTTCATGCTCTCGACCATGCTGATCTCGGTCCCGACCGGCGTGAAGGTCTTCAACTGGTGCGCCACCATGTGGCGCGGTTCGCTGAGCTTCGAGCCGCCGATGCTGTTCGCGCTCTCCTTCCTGTTCCTGTTCACGATCGGCGGCTTCTCCGGCCTGATGCTGGCCATCGCCCCGGCCGACTTCCAGTACCAGGACACCTACTTCGTGGTCGCGCACTTCCACTACGTGCTGGTGCCCGGCTCCATCTTTACGATCATGGCGGGCGTCTACTACTGGCTGCCGAAATGGACCGGCCACATGTACAACATGGCGCTCGGCAAGCTGCACTTCTGGCTGTCCGCGATATTCGTCAACGTGCTGTTCTTCCCGCAGCATTTCCTGGGGCTGGCCGGCATGCCGCGCCGGGTTCCCGATTACGCCACCCAATTTGCGGACTGGAACATGGTTTCCTCGATTGGCGGCTTTGGCTTCGGCCTGTCGCAGCTGCTGTTTCCCTACATCATCTATAAGTGCATCCGCGGCGGCGAGAAGGCCACCGACCGGGTCTGGGAGGGCGCGCACGGACTGGAATGGGAGCTGCCCTCGCCGGCTCCGTACCACACCTGGGAAGTGGCGCCGAGCATCGGGGTGATCCACCACGGTGTCGAGCACTGGACCGAAGAAGGGGACGATTGACGATGGGTGACGAGCTGCACGAACGACAGCGCCGCCGCGCGCGACTCATGGCGTTTGCCCTCACGGTGCTGGCGCTGGCGATCTACGGTGGATTTATCCTGATGTCGGTGCACCGGAGCCATGGATGAGCGATCCGGGCCAGCGCCGCCGCGAAAACCGCCGCCTTACCGGCAAGCTCTGGTTGTTCGTCGCCGGCAGCTTCGCCTTCGGCTTTGCGCTGGTGCCGTTGTACCGGGTGCTCTGCCAGGTGACCGGTTTCGGCGACCAGAAGCTGCTGAGCTCGGCCGTGTCGACGGCGCAGATCGGCAGCACCGACGCCGCGCGCGTGGTCACGGTGGAATTTATCGGCAATCTGCCCACGGTCGGCAACTGGGAGTTTCACCCGTCGCAGCAATCGCTCCGCGTGCACCCCGGCCAGCTGTACGAGGCCACCTTTGTCGCCCGCAACCTCACCGGACACGACACCGTGGCGCAGGCGGTGCCCAACATCGCACCCGGCGAAGCGGCCACGTGGTTCCACAAGACCCAGTGTTTCTGCTTCTCGCCGCAGGCCTTCAAGCAGGGACAGGAGCGCGTGCTGCCGGTGCGTTTTTTCCTGGACCGCGCGCTGCCGGTCAACATCGATCGCGTTACGCTCAGTTACACCTTCTACGATTCTCCGGCTCGAGTCGCGGCCCGCTAGCGGCGCGCCACCCTTAGGAAACCTCCATGTCCCAGCCTCACGCCCAGGCCGATTCCACCAAGTACTACCTGCCCCACGGCACGCCCTGGCCGATTATCGGCTCGGTGGCGCTGTTCTCGACCATGCTCGGCGTGGTCGCCTGGCTCAATGACTGGTTCGGACCCGAACTGTTCGCGCTCGGCCTGGTGCTGCTGGCCGTGATGTTTATCGGCTGGTTTCGCACCGTCATCGGCGAGAACCAGCAGGGCGTGTACAACCTCGACGTCGATCGCTCGTTCCGCATGGGCATGATGTGGTTCATCTTCTCCGAGGTGATGTTCTTCGCGGCGTTTTTCGGCGCGCTGTTCTACGCGCGCACGCTCTCGGTGCCCTGGATCGGCGGCGAGGGCGTGAAGATCTTCAACAAGATCTTCCTGTGGCAGAACTACGACTCCGGCTGGCCGACCAATGGCCCCGCTAAGCTCGGCCCGCGTGCCGACGGCAGCTTCGAGGTCATCCCGGCCTTTGGCGTGCCGGCGCTCAACACCGCCATCCTGCTGACCTCCGGGGTGACCGTCACCATCGCCCATCACGCGCTCCGGGCCGGCAACCGCGGCGTGCTCAAGGTGTTCCTGGCGCTGACCTTCCTGCTCGGATTCCTGTTCGTGACGCTCCAGGCCCACGAATACGGCGAAGCCTACACGCACAAGGGCCTGCAGCTGAGCACCGGCATATACGGCTCGACCTTCTTCATGCTCACCGGCTTCCACGGCCTGCACGTGACGATCGGCGCCATCATGTTGACGATCATCTGGCTGCGCACGATGAGAGGCCATTTCACGCCCACCCGGCACTTCGGCTTCGAAGCGGTGGCCTGGTACTGGCACTTCGTGGACGTGGTGTGGCTCGGGCTGTTCGTGTTCGTCTACTGGGTGTAGCGAACCTTTAGGCGGTCAGCGCGCCGCCTGCTTCTCTTAAGGCGTGGCTCCGGGCGGGTGATGGGTCGCGTCGTAAGCGGCGATATCCGCCGCGCCGATGTTCTCCCCCTTCCAGATCATCGCCCTGTGGATGCGGTTCCAGCCGCTCGGATGATCGAACATGAGCGCTTCTTCGACCGGCCCGGGTTGCATCTTGCGGTACTCCGACAAGTGCAGCGCCGCTTGCGCAAAACCGTCGGGCTCGCGCGTGGCATTGAGGCTGAACATGTCGGCCTCGATCTCCATGGTGCGGGTGATGGTGTTGAGCACCGGGGTCAGCACAAATAGATAGGTCGAGAGCAGCGCCACCAGCAGCGGGAATCCGGCCACGTCGGTGATGCCGCGAATCCCCCAGCGTCCCGTGTAGCGCCTCGACATCCGCTCGAACGACCACGAAAGGAACGCGAAGCCGACGACCAGAATGAGGGTGATTGGCAGCAGCGACTTGTACTGGTGGTTGAGCACGTAGTGGCCCATCTCGTGCCCGAGCACCGCCTTGACCTCTTCGGGCGCGGCCCGGTTGATCAGATTGTCGTTCAGGCTGATCTGCGCGGTGCCGAACAGGCCGCTGACGTGGGCGCTCATCTTGGTGGTCTGCTTGGACGCATCGAACTCATAAATTTGCCGAGCCGGGATCGCGTTGGCGCGCGCCATGGACAGCAGCTGCTCTTTGAGGGGGCTTTCCGCCAGCGGATAGAATTTGTTGAACACCGGCTCCAGGTAGGTGGGGGTGATCAGCGCCTGAAAGCTCATCAGGATCACGGCCACGAGACTGCCCCACAGCCACCAGCGCCTGGGGGAACGTGCGCACCACGGCGTACAGCACCGCCAGGGCCGGGGGGATCAGGATCAGCGAAACCGCCAGCAATTTGAGTTGGTCGGCAAGCCAGGTAGAGGCCGTCTGGTTTGACATCCCGTACTGGTGTTCACGGAAAAAACCTTCGTAGGCCGACCAGGGCAGCGTCACCACGGTCACCAGTGAGACATAGCAGAGGCCATAGACCACAACCTGCAGCCACTTCTGGCGCGTCACGCGTTCGGCGAAATCCCGCAGACGCCGTGACAGCGGCGTGTACAGCAGCAGCGCCGCCACGCCCAGGCCCACCAGGAAATCCCACAGCGCCAGCCAGTATCCGCCCTCAAAATAGCGATCGGACCGGGCTCGCGCCTGGGTGGACAGCGTGGCCATATAGGCGGCGGTGGCCCGCCCGGCATCGAAAGATCCCGCGGCGGGCGCAGCACTGGGCACGCGCACCATGTGCTCGGCCAACGCCAGCCAGCGGCCATCGCGCTTGTGGTAGGTCGTGGTGATTCGCAGCAGCTTCGCTGTAGGGCCGGCCCTCCCGGAGCGCCTGCACCGTGTCGAGTTCCGCGACCACCGCGGTATCGCCGGCCACGACGAAGCTCTGATCGCTCAAGTCCTGGGAAACGATCGGGTCCGCGTCCGGACTGACAGCGCTGCGTATAAATTCCGCCTTGTCGACCGGTTTCCCCGATCCAAAGGTGCTGACGAAGCGCTCATCGAGGATGCGCCCCAGGGCGCCGGCATCGCGGTGGATCTCGGCCGCGGTCCACTCGAGCTCGAGCTTGCGCAACTGCTGCTCCGCCCCGCTCGCAGCGGTCGCCGCCAGTGCCAGTGACCAGGGAGCAATGCAGCAGGCGCCGATCCATACTGAAAGGGCGGCGCGAACGTTCATGCGCGCGCGCCCCGCAGCGAACGCTCGAGTGCTGCCCGCGCGAGCAGGCGCGGCGAATCGAGTGTCGGCAGGACGGAATTTGAATCGTTGATGATCAGCGGAATCTCCGTGCAACCCAATACTACCGCATCGCAGCCGGCCTGCCGCAGGTGGCCGATCACCTGCTGGAAGCGGGCGACGGCCTCGGCCCTGAAGATTCCGCGCACCAGTTCGTCCATGATGATGCGGTTGATATCGCGGCGCTCGTCCGGCGATGGGCGCACCACTTCGATGTTATGCGCATTGAACTTGCTCGAATAAATCTCGCTGTTGAGCAGCCAGTGCGTTCCGGTCAGCCCGACGCGCCGGAATCCGCGGCCGGCGGCCGTGGCAGCGACAACCTCGGCGATGTGCAGCCAGGGCAGCGGTGAGCGCGCCTCGATCAGCGGCAGGGCCTGATGTATGGTGTTGTCAGGACAGATCAGGAAATCCGCACCGCTCCGCGCCAGCTTGTGGGCCGAGGAGAGCATGAGCGCGCCGACGCCCGCCCAGTCGCTGCGATCCAGATGCCTGACGTATTCGGCCAGCGAATGCGTGTGCATGGAGATTTCCGGATGCGCGTGCGGACCTAGAAACTGCGCGCCCTCGGCGCAGATGGTCCGATAGCACAGCGCCGCGCCCTCCGCGGAGCAGGCGACGATGCCGACGTGAGCGGGCATGGTGTGCGCGCGTCCCGCAGCCGGTCAACGAGATGGCCGCCGATTCATCGGCTTAGCATAGCAGAGCGCCGGCGCGCGACTTTGACGCGAGGCGCGCGCCGCCGCGGTGCCGCCGCTCGGGTACACTCGCCGTACAACTAGAGCGAATTCATACCTCCATGGACCGTGATTCTCACCCGGGCGGCGCGCCTGGCCTTGCTCGTACGCTGCGCACCGTTGATATGGTGCTGCTGTACGTCGCGGCCATCATCGGCTTGCGCTGGCTGTCGACCGCGGCGCAAGCTCGGGCCGGCCAGCCTGACCCTGTGGGCACTGGCCTGTCTGGCCTTCTTTGTGCCGTGCGGGCTGGCCATCCAGGAGCTGAGCTCGCGCATTCCCCACGAGGGTGGCCTGTACCTGTGGACGCGGGCGGCCTTCGGTGAGACGCACGGTTTCCTCGCCGGCTGGGCCTACTGGCTGCAGAATCTGGTCTACTTTCCATCGTTGCTGTTGTTCGTGTCCGGCGTGGTGCTGCACATCGCAGGCCGGTCGCTGCTGCCGCTGGCCGATAATTCGCTCTACAACGGGATCTTCTGTCTCGTCTTGATATGGGCGGTCACGCTCCTCAACATACTCGGACTTCGGCGCGCCAAGTGGCTGCAGAACCTCGGCGGCATCGCCACCATGGCGATCGCCGTGCTGCTGCTGGCCGGCGGCGCACTCGCCTGGTGGCGCTTCGGGTCGGCGACCCATTCAGCCCCGCGAGTCTGATGCCGCAATGGACCTCGCCGCTGACGCTCAACACCTTCGCGCTGTTTTGCTCGCCTACACCGGCCTCGAGCTCGGACCAGTGCTCGGAGATGAGATTCAGGATTCCGCGCGCTCCGTGCGCCGCGCGACGCTGATTGCCGGCGTGCTGATCACCCTCATCTACATCGCCGGCAGCGCCGCCTTGCTGGTCTCGCTCCCGGCGAGTCAGATCAGCGCCATCAGCGGAATACCTCAGGCCATGGAGGCCATCGGAGCAACGCGGCGGCATGCCGTGGTTCGGAGTGAATCGGTGCCGTGCTGCTCGCGCTGGCCGCCGCCGGGGGCCTCGGGGCCTGGGTCAGCGGCACGGCCCGCCTGCCGTTCGTCATGGGTCTGGGCCGTTACCTGCCGGAACGACTTGGGAGCGATTCACCCGAAATACGGCTCGCCGCATGTGGCCTTGCTGGTGCAGGCCGGCGCGGTTTCCCTGGTGCTGCTCGCCGCCATATCGGGTTCGACTATCCATGAGGCCTTCCAGCTGCTGAACGACATGACGGCGGCGCTCAATTGCGTGGTGTGGGTGTATATCTTCGCTTCCCTCCTGGTGTTGCGCGCGCGCGCCGCGGGCAAGAACGACGGCATCGCGCTGATTCCCGGAGGCTTCGCGGTCTGTGCGCTGGTGGCGGTGCTCGGTGCCAGCGTGTCGGCCTTTGCCACCGTCGTGGCCATGATTCCCCCCGAGGCCAGCGCCAATCCGGCGCTGTTTCTGGTCAAGGGAATCGGCGGCTGCGCGCTGATCTTCGCCATCGGGTTCGTGCTTTGCCGGCGGGCTCAGCGGCGCAAGCGTCTGCGAACTCCGCCGGGAGCATTCGGAATTGAAGCGCACCCGTGCAGCGACGCGTCCGGCTGGCGTCACACCCGATGGATCGCTAACATTTGCCCATGAGCAGCGAGAAACCCAGCGTTTGTCCGCTCGACTGTCCCGACACCTGCAGCCTGACGGTGACCGTGGCCGACGATGAGGTGATCGCGGTCAAGGGTTCGAGGGCCAATCCCCTAACGCACGGCGCCATTTGCGCCAAGGTCGCCAAGTACTACCCGGAATTCGTGCACGGTCCCAATCGGCTGCGGTATCCGCTACAAGCGCATCGGCGCCAAGGGCGAGGGGAAGTTTGCGCGCATTAGCTGGGACGAGGCGTTGGAGATCATTCACGAGCGGGTCAGCGCCATCATCGATCGCCACGGGCCGCAGGCCGTGGTGCCCTTCAATTACGCCGGACCGCAGGGCATGCTGGCGGGCGATTCGATGTCGCTGCGCTTCTTTCACAAGCTGGGCGCCACGCAGCTCAAGCGCAATCCGCTGTGTGGCGGGATCCGCACCGAGGCCTACGCCGGCACCTTCGGCGAATGTCCCGGCACGCCGCTCCAGCAGGTGAGCCTCGCCAAGCTGATCATCGTCTGGGGCAACAACGCGACCGTCTGCAACCTGCATCTCATGCGGCAGATCAACGCCGCCAAACGCAACGGCGCCAAGCTGGTGGTGGTGGATCCGCGACGCATCAAGGTCGCCGAGCAGGCGCATCTTCACCTCGCGGTACGACCCGGCACGGACGTGGTGCTGGCCTGGGCGCTGGCGACCGAACTCGAACGCACCGGTGGGTTCGATCACGCCTTTATCGAGCAGCACGTGCTGGGCTTCGAGTCATTCATGGCCGAGGCGCGCGCCTATCCGCCGGAGCGCGCGGCCGAAATCTGCGGCGTGCCCGCCGAAGACATCCGTACCCTGGCGCGCTGGTATCGCGAAGCGACGCCGGCGACCATCGCCTGGGGGAACGGACTGGAGCGCAACCAGAACGGCGGCTCCGGCGTGCGCGCCATCGCAGCGCTCCCGGCGCTGGCCGGCAAATTTGGTGTCCCCGGCGGCGGACTGGTCGCCGCGGCCGGCGACGCCTTTCCGACCGACTCCGACAAGCTGACACGTCTGGACCTCGTGCCCCCTGAGACGCGCACGGTCAATATCCTCGATGTCGGCCCGATGCTGCTCGATGCCACGCTCGATCCGCCCATCCAGGCGCTGTTCATCTACAACCACAATCCACTCATCGTGCACCCCGACCAGAATCGCATGCGCCGCGCTCTGGCGCGCGAGGATCTGTTCATCGTCGGCATCGAAATCGCGATGACCGACAGCATGCAGTACGCCGACGTCATACTGCCCGCGTGCACGCACTTCGAGCAGGCCGACATCCATACCGCCTACGGCCAGCAGTACCTGCAGCGGAGCGAGCCGGCCATCGCGCCGGTCGACGAGAGCGCGCCCAACACCGAGATCTTCCGCCGGCTGGCCGCGCGCTTCGGATTCGATGATCCGGCCTTTGCCCTGAGCGATGCGGAACTGATGGACGTGGCTCTCGACGAGAAGGATCCGCGCATGCGCGGCGTGCGCCCCAGCGAGCTGCCGCTCGATCGGGCCCTGAGCATGGAGTACGACGGCGCGGAGCCGGTGCTGTACCGCAACGTCTGGCCGAGCACGCCGAGCGGCAAGATCGAGCTGCAGTCCTCGCGCCTGAGTGAACGCTTTGGCGCCGCGCTCCCGACCTTCCGCCCCGTGCACTCAGCGTATCCGCTGGCCCTGATCAGCCCGGCCTCGGACAAGCGCATCACCTCCACCTTTGGCGGGCTGGTGGCGAGCGATTCGACCCCGGTGCTCGAGATGCACCCGAGCGATGCCGCCGGTCGCGATCTGCACGACGGTCAATGGGTAAAGGTGTGGAATGACCTGGGCGAAGTGTACCTGCCGCTGCGGATTACCGACGCGATGCGGCCGGGCGTCGTGTGTTCGGAAAAAGGCGCGTGGCTGCGCACCAGTTCCAACCAGCAGACCATCTCGGCGCTGGCGCCGCTCCACAAGGCCGACCTCGCCGAGGGCGCCTGCTACAACGATGCGCGCGTCGAGGTGGCGACGCACCAGAAATCGGGCGCCTCACCGAGTAGCGTAGCGATCAAATAGCCGCTTTTTGCAAGCTCCGGCTACTCGAGGCGGCAGCATAGCCCAATTTGAATTCGGCAATTATTCGCCGTCTAAGCCGGAATGAGTTCCACGCGCTCCGCGTCAGAGGCGGCCGGGTCGTGCAATTCCGTGTTGAACGAGACAATCAGGAAGGCCCGCTCACCAATGTTCTTGAAGGCATGCGCGACCCCGGGCGGAAACTGGAATCGCCACACTTCCCCTGCGGGCACCAGCGCATCGTGCGTGGCGCCGTCCTCCTGGTAGCGCACCAGGGCCGCGCCGGACACGCTGCTGATATTCCGTGCCGCGCAGATGCCGGTGATTGCCGCGCACCGCGCCGGGCTCGGTAAGCACCGCGTGCACATTGCGCCAGCCGCCGAGCAGCTGCGGCTCCAGGGGCTCGAAGACCGCGCCGCGCGCGTCGCTGTGGACCTTCAGTTTCGTGATCACGACGCGGGTCATGGGTGCTGCCTAGCTACGGCTGCGCCTGTTGCAGCAACCGATCGAGCGTGGCGAGCGGGACCGCGCCCTCGCCCAGGGCGCGCTCATGGAATGTCTTCAATGAAAAATCCTTCGGGTGGCGCTTCTGGTAGTGGGCGCGCACCTCGTTCCAGCCCTTGGCGCCGGCGTAATAAAAGTCCAGCTGACAGGAGCTGAGCTGCGCGCGCTGCCACTTGGCGGTCGCCTCCTCGTGTTCCTGGTAGGTCTGGTTGATCATGAAGTCGAGCGCCTGCTGCTCGGTCATGCCCATGGTCTGCAGTCGGATGTCGAGGATCGTGTTGCCGACCGAGCGCAGGTACCACTTCAACAAGGACAGTCGCAGGTTCGGATCATGGTTCATGTAGCCTTCGTCGGTCATCAGCTGCTGGGCATAGACCGCCCAACCCTCGACGTACGGACCGTTGCCCCAGACATTGCGCAACACCCGGCGCGCCGGCGGCTCGATGCGGTTGGCGTACTCCGCCTGCACGTAGTGCCCGGGCATGGCCTCGTGAATGGTCAGCTGCTGCAGGCCAAAGCGGTTGTACTCACGCAGCTTGGATTCGACGCGCGCCGCCGGCCAGTCGCTCGGTATCGGCGTCACCCAGTAGAACGCGCCGAGCTGCGGCTCGAGCGCCGGCGCCGGATTGAAGCCACCGACCCCGTAGACACCGCGCATGAAAACCGGCGTATCGATGACCGCGAGATTGCTGTTGGCGGGTAGCGTGAGCAGGTCCTTCTGCTTCACGAACTCCGTGGCTTCGGCTGAGCGTGCGCCGCGCCTCGTCCATATAGGTGGCGGGCGTCGCGTGCTGACTCGCCATCTCCTGCAGCGCCACGGCCACGGTGCGGGGCGCCGCCAAGCGGGCCATTTCCGCACGGGTCGCGGCGAGGTCCGCTTCGGCCGCCGCCAGCAGCTGCGCCGGAGTGCGTCCGGTGTGCAGCGTATAGCGGCACTTGCGGTCGTAATTCGCCTTGCCGATGCGCCAGTCGCTGGTCTTTGCCGCCAGTGTCGTGGCCAGGTAGTCGTTGAAATCACGGAGCGATTGCAGGGCCGGTGCGGCGGCCTCCGCGTAGGCCGCGCGCAGGCTCGCGGGCGCCTGCTCACGCAGGGTCTTGTCGATGAGTTCAATGTTGCCCTCGTTCTCCTCGCGGGCGACACGATTCCACACCTCGGGCGCATCCAGCAGATTGGCCTTGGCCTGCGCCACCAGCGCCGGCAGTCCCCGCAAGCGCCCGATCAGATCCTGGAAGCGCACTTCGGGCGGCGCGTAGTTCAGCACGAAGGGCGTGTACATGCCGTTGCCGATCAATTCCACGTACAGCGTGGGGTTGTGGCGGAAGTCCTGAATGCGATCGAGCTCGAGCAGCTTCAGGCTGACGGCATCGCGAATGATGTCGAGATCGGCCATGCGCTCGGGGTCCAGCCGCGCATGCTGCAAGGCGTCCAGCCGATCCAGCAGCAGGCGATTGAACTGCCCCAGCTCGGGCGAGGCCCGCCGCACTGTAATCGTCCCAGACCGCATCCAGGCGCAGGTTCTCGTGCACGTGGTAGCCCGCGGCCGAGGCGGACACCGGTGACATCGCCAGGCTCTGGTAGACAAATTTCGTCACCAGCGCATCGGCGTCGGCCGCCGGGGTCGCCGCCGGAGCGCCCGCGCCATACAGAGTCGCGGCCGCCCACAGGCCGGAAACGAGCTGCCATTTCTTCATCGTTGCTTCACCAACCTCGCTGGGAGCCGCAGCCTCGCCGATGCGGCCGGCGAGGGGGTGAGATCAGGGCACTTCCGACTCGCTGTCGGCCGCACGCTGGACAAGAGCGCAATGGATGTGGAAACCTTCATGGCCCGCCCCTTGGCCGCGCTTGGCATTGTTCTGATTCGATCATAGCGAAGGGCGCGTGGCTGCGGCAATGCGCTTCGGTCCGGGCCGAAGCGACGCGCCGCAGGAGTGCAATGGAATAAAATCGGCCACGGGTCCACGTCCAAATCGGGGAATTACGGCATGCGCATTGGAATTGTCCTCTCGGCACTCATCGGTGCGGGCTTGCTTGCGGTGGCCTGGGCGGCAGCGCCCGAGACGGCCTCGAGCACCGCCGCGGCCGAAGACCCCTACCTGTGGTTGGAGCAGGTGGACAGCCCGCGCGCCATGGAGTGGGTGCGCGCGGAGAATGCCAAGACCGCCGCCGTGCTCGAGCAGGACCCGCGCTACCCGGTGCTATATAAGGAGGCGCTGACCATCGCGCAGGCGCAGGACCGTATCCCGCAGCCCAGCCAGGTGGGCGGGCAGATCTACAATTTCTGGCAGGACGCGAGCCACGCGCACGGCCTGTGGCGACGGACCACGCTCAAGGATTACCGCCAGACCAACACCGCCTGGACGCCGGTCCTTGACCTCGACGCGCTCTCCAGTTCGGAAAAGGCCAATTGGTTCTGGGGCGGCGTGCGCTGCGCGCAACCTGCCGAGCGCCTGTGCATGGTCGGGCTCTCGGACGGCGGCGAGGACGCCGTGACCGTGCGCGAATTCGACTTGCGCTCGGCACGTTTCGTGCCCGGCGGCTTTGCGCTGCCGAAGGGCAAGCAGACGGCCGCGTGGGAAAGCGAGAATTCCCTGGTGGTGAGCCGGGAATGGTCGCCCGGTGAACTGACGGCTTCCGGCTACCCCTACATCGTCAAGCGGCTGGCGCGCGGCCAGCCGCTTTCCGCGGCGAAGGAAGTGTTCCGCGGTGTGCCGAGCGATGTCGGCGTCGACCCCGTGACCTTCAATGACGGTGCGGGACACCAGGTCGTGGTGATTCAGCGCGAAGTCACCTTCTTCGAGACCGAGTTCCACCTGGTCGGCGCCCAAGGCCTGAAGACGCTCGCGCTGCCGCGCAAGGCGGCGATCATCGGTCTGATCGCGGGTCGGCTGATCGTCGAGCTGCGCGAAGACTGGAAGAGCGCCGACGGTCCGGCCATGCCACAAGGCGCGCTGGTGGCGATTGATCTGGCCAGTGCGCTCAAGACGCCGGACCGTCTGCGGCCGACGCTGGTCTACGCTCCCTCGGCGCGCAAGGCGTTCGCGGAAGCCAGCCCGACGAAGAATTATCTGCTGCTCACCGAGCTCGACAACGTCAAGGGCCGTGCCTACGTGTACTCGCCCGAGAAGTCCGGCGGCTGGTCGCATCGCGCGCTCTCGCTGCCCGATAACGCCACCATCGACATCGTCGATACGGATCTGCACAGCGATCAGGCGTTCCTCAGCGTCACCGGGTTCCTGACGCCCTCGAGCCTGTGGCTCGCCGACCTGAAGGGCAGCGAACTGGCGGTGGTGAAGACCCTGCCGCCCAAGTTCGACGCCTCGCGCCTCACGATCGATCAATTCGAAGCCGCGTCCCGGGACGGCACCAAGGTCCCCTACTTCGTGGTGCACCGAACCGACATCAAGCTCGACGGCAGCACGCCGACCATCATGACGGCCTACGGCGGTTTCCAGCTGTCAGAGACCCCGTACTACTCGGGGACCAACGGCAAGTTGTGGCTGGAGCGCGGTGGCGCGTTTGTACTCGCCAATATCCGCGGCGGGGGCGAATTCGGACCGGCCTGGCACGAGGCCGGCCTCAAGACCCAGCGCCAGCGCATCTACGATGACTTCGCCGCGGTCGCCCAGGATCTGATCGCCAAGGGCTACACCAGCCCGGCCCGCTTAGGCATCCGCGGCGGGTCCAACGGCGGACTGCTCATGGGCGTGGAGTTCAACCAGCATCCCGAGCTCTGGGGTGCGGTGTCAATCGAGGTGCCATTGCTGGACATGATGCGCTACGAGCAGATTGCCGCGGGCAGTTCCTGGGTCGGCGAGTACGGGAGCGTCTCGGTCCCCGAGGAGCGCGCGTTCCTCGCCTCGATTTCCCCGTACCAGAACCTCAAGGCTGGCGTGCACTACCCGCTGCCGCTGGTGTGGACCACGACCAAGGACGACCGCGTCGGTCCACAGCATGCGCGCAAGTTTGCCGCCAAGCTCTCGGCGCTGGGAATCCCTTACCTGTACTACGAGGTCATCGAGGGCGGCCACGGGGCCGGCGCCACGCTCGAGGAGAAATCGGCGATGACCGCGCGCGAATTTACCTACTTCGCGCGCCAGCTTTCACTGCCCTGAGGCGCCCTCAAGGTTCTTCGCCGCCGCCGCGGCGCCAGAGCAGATAGCCACGGCCTCCGGGGCGCTCGATGCGCGTGCTCACATACCACTCGGCCGCCGAAAGTGCCTGCTGGGGAGGGACCAGCGGCATCGGGGACAGGGACGAATCCATGACCGCCTCGTGGCCACGCAGATACTCGCGCCAATGGGCCCACGACCAGCCATGCCCCGGGAGCTGGCTGACGACCACTGTGTTCGGCGCGGCATGGAGCCGTCCGGCGAGCGCGGCGTCGGCGGGAGCGCCGGTGCTCTCTATCGCGCTCCAGCTCCCCGAAGGCAAGTACAGCTGCGCCCAGGCGAGAGTGGTTTCGTCGGGGGCCCAAAGCAGCAGCGGCTTCGAGCCCGCGACTTGCGCCACTCGCGACGCCAGCCCCGGCAGATCCTGGATGGAATTGGCCGCGCCGATCAGGCTGACGGTGCCGAGCGATAACAGCACACTCCAGCTCGCCGCCAGTCGTTGGATATTGGTCGCCGCCACCGGGTCGGGAAAGAGGCCAATTCGAAGACATGCGGCCATCGCGGCGAGGGCGGCAAGTATGCTCAGCCACAGGGCCGCGTCGTTCGAGTGCAGTACCGTGAATTGCAGAACCAGCGTTGCCGCCAAAACGATGGTTGCGAGCGTCGCGATCAGCACCGCCGTGACGGCCAGCGCGCGCCGGGTGCGAACCGCGTCGGCCGCCCACAGTCCGACCAGTAGCGCGAACCCAACCATGCACGGCGCGGCATAGATTCCGCGGGCCGTCGTCGCCAGCGACAACAGCAGCAGTCCCGGCAGCGCCGCGCACAGCGCGAAACGCCAGGCCGAACGGTGCGGACCGGCGCGGCGCACGCCCTGCCAGGCGGCGCACACGGCTGCACCCGCCAGGACACTCCAAGGCAACAAATAGAGCGGCAGCTCGATGAAGTACTTGCCTGGCGAATTCGGGTGACCGCTCGCATAATTGAACCGCGCTTCGGCGGCTATGGGCAGCGCGCGACCGAGCAGATTGTTCCAGAACAGGACGCGCAGTAACTGTGAGCCGTTGGGCCGCGCCGCGACGGCCATGGCCCAGAGCGCAATGCAGGCGGCTGGCACCAGCGCACCGAGATACAGTTCCCGCCGAGCGAGCTCGCGCCAGCGACGCTCCCAGACGATGAAACACAGGAACGTCAGTACCGGCACCAGCCACGCGGCAAAATTCTTCGCGAAAAATGCCAGCGTCAGTCCGACGTGCATCACCAGGTAGGCGCGCCAGCGCCCTGCGCTCATCCCTGAGCCACGCTCCGCAGTGGCGAGCGCGGCGTACATGCCGGCAAGCGCCATGGCGACGCCGGCGAGTAACAAGGCATCGGTGTCGAGCCAGATTTGCACCTGATACGCGAGTGCGCCGGTGGCAAAGACCATGGCGGTAGCTGTAGCGGTCGCACGGGCGATCACGGCCTCACCGGCCAGGAGGCGCGCAAGGACCCAAACCGCCACAACTCCCAGCAAGGCGTAGCCCAGCTGCGGCAGCCGCGCTGCCTGCGGGCTGGCGCCCAGGAGTTTCATGGACTCGCCCGACAGCCAGTAGGCCAGCGGCGGTTTCTCGGCAAAAGTCACACCCGCCAGTGAGGGCAGTGCCGCCGGTTTCCCGCTCATCGACGCGGCCAGGGCCGCCTCGCGAGGTTCATCCGGGGTCCAGTAGCCGCGTCCGAACAACCCTGCGCACCACAGCAACAGCAGTAGCCCGGCGGACCAGGCCACCCGGCGTTTTGGTTCCACCATGAGCGAGTCTATGATCTTGCCACCGCCACAATCCGTACACCGTAGATCACCAGCGCGGCGCCCACCAGCTGCAGTACGCCGAGCGATTCCCCGAGCAGCAGCCACGCCAACAGCAGCGTGATCACCGGCCCCAGCGACCCGATCATCGCCGTGGGCCCCGCGCCCAGCTCGCGCATGGCCACGGTCACCAGCCACACCGGCAGCACCGTGGAGAACACCGCCATCGCCACGCTCAATACTTGGACCTGCCAGGGCTGCGCGACGATGGTGGCGATTGGACGCAGCGCCGTGAATTGCGCCAGCGCCAGCAGGCAGGCAATCGAGGTGCCCCAGGCCGCGACGCGTGCGGAGCCCAATCGCACCAGCAGCGGGCCGGCGCGCAGCAGATAGAACGCGTAGCTTACGGCGCTCGCCAGCACCAGCGCGCTGCCGATCACGATGCCGCGTCCACCCGAGCGAAGATCGTGCGTGGCGACCAGCGCGACGCCGGCGTAGCACAGCGCCAGGGCGACCCAGGTCGCGCGGCTGGGCGCGCTGCGTTCACGCCAGGCCGTCAACAGCACCACCATGGTCGGGTAGGTGAACAGGATCACCCGCTCGAGCGCCGCCGAGATGTACTGCAGCCCCAGAAAATCCAGGTAGCTTGCGGTGTAGTAGCCGAGCACGCCGAGCAGCGCCAGGGCGCGCCAGTCCGCGGCGCTGATCGGTGCGGCGGCGCTGCGGGTGGCCGCCAGCCCCATCAGCAGGAACAGCGGCAACGAATAGAGCATGCGCAGCGCCAGCAAGGTCTCGGCATCCACCCCGTAGCGGAACGCGGCCTTGACGAATATCGCCTTGATGGAAAAGCCGGCGGCGCCCAGTACGGCCGCGGCCAGACCGGCCGAACGCGAATGCACCTTTAGTTCGCGACGCCGTGCGGACGGATCAGCCCCAGGCGCCAGGCGACCATCAACAGCACGAACAACGCCACGGACAGAGCAATGCGCACGGTGAGCGAGCGGAGCAAGCCGCCCGAATTGTCGCGCCCGGTGCTCAGCTGGTAGAGCGCCACGCCCAGGCTCGCGACGATGGCCGCCAGCACCAGCATCACCAGCAGTTTGATCGGGTCCATCCGCTCGGCTTCCTTGAAAGTTCGGTGCTCAGCCACGGCTGACGCCAATTAGGCGTGATTATAGGCTCGCGCCTGTACTCCGCGCCCACCCGGCTGCACAATGCCTGCCCGCAATTTCTCGCCTGGAGTGCCTTAAGTCCGTGCTGCGAGTGGAATTTGGCGACTGCCGTCTGGTGGCCAGCTGGTGGATGACCCTCCTGACGGTGGTGGGCGTGTTGCTGTTCGCGCAACTGGGGCGCTGGCAATGGCACCGCGCGGAGGAAAAGCGCGAGCTCGCCGCCGCCTTTGCCGCCGGCGGGGCGGACTTCAGCACCTACTTGGGGCGCCGCTCGACCGCCGAGCTGCCGCGCTACACGGAGCTGCGCGTGCGCGGCCGTTACGAGGCGGATCATCAGTTCCTGCTCGACAACATGACCCACGCGGGCAAGGTCGGCTACCAGGTGCTCACGCCCTTCCGGCTCGACGATGGCCGGCTGCTGCTGGTCAATCGCGGCTGGGTGCCGTTGCCCAACGAGCGGCGCGAGGTGCTGCCCGATGTGTCCGTGTCCGACACCGGCATGACCAACATCGGCGGCCGCACCGACACCTTGCCGGTGGCCGGCCTCGCTTCCGGACGAGCGCCTCCCGGCAACGGTCCGGCGTGGCCTAAACGAACCAGCTTTCCGAGCATGGCGCAGCTCGGCCGTGCGCTGGGCCAGGACCTCGAAGCACGCCAGTTGCTGCTGGGCCCGGGCGAATCGCAGGGGTACCTGCGCGACTGGCAGGATGCCAGCCTCGGATTGCCGCCCGAACGGCACGTCAGCTACGCCGTGCAGTGGTGGGGCCTGGGGGCGCTGATCCTGTTCCTGTACCTGTTCATGAACATGGAGTGCCGGCGGCGATGACAAGGAACGGGCGCCCGCTGCTACTGCTGCTGCTGATTTTCGTGGCACCGCTCGCCCTCGCCTTCTGGTTGTACTACGGCTCGCACTGGCGCCCGGCCCTGCGCACCAACCATGGGGCACTGATCGAGCCGGCGATTTCACTGCCGGCGCTCCCGGCAGCGGGGGCCCCGGCCAACGCCTTGGCCGGGAAGTGGTCGCTGGTGGTCATCGGCGATGGAGCCTCGGGCTGCGATGACGGCTGCCGGGTGGCGCTGGTGTACGCGCGCCAGACCTGGCTGTCGCTGGGCAAACTCAGCTCGCGGGTGCAGCGCGTGCTGCTGGCCGGGGAGGGTTGCTGCGACCGGAATTATCTGCGCGATGAACACCCGGGCCTGGCGCTGGCGGAGCCTGCGGATCCGGCGGTCGCAAAGGTGCGGGCCGCCTTTCCGCCGCCCCTGGAGCACACGATCTTTATCGTCGATCCCTTGGGCAATCTGATGATGCGCTACGATGTGCGCCAAGACCCCAAGGGTCTGCGCGAAGACCTCAAGAACCTCCTCGAGCTATCGCATATCGGCTAAGCCATGCCCCGCGCCACCCTCATCCGTCCGCTCGCCATCGGCGCCTTTTTGCTGTGCCTGTGGGTCGTGGTGCTCGGGGCCTACGTGAGGCTCTCGGCCGCGGGCCTGAGCTGCCCGGACTGGCCGGGCTGCTACGGCCACGTGACTCCCTCGGGCTCGCCGACGGGCGGTGCTCCCGCCGAGCTGGGGAAGGCCTGGAAGGAGATGGTTCATCGTTACTCTGCAGCTACATTAGGTCTCCTTATACTCGTTATTGCTGCTCTGGCGGTACAATACAGGCGCCAAGGCATCGTGGCGCCGGGCTACGCCATCGGCCTTCTGGTGCTGGTCATCACGCAGGGAATATTCGGGATGCTCACGGTCACGAGGCAGCTCGACCCCGCGATCGTCACCGCGCATCTGTTGTTCGGCCTGAGCACGTTGTCCCTGCTGTGGTGGCTGGTATTGACGATCGGCCGGCGCCAGGCCAATGCCTGGCGTGGCAGCACGGCGTTTCTGGGTTCGGGCCTGTCCCGGACGCGCACCCTGGCGTGGCTCGCACTGGCCATGCTCGCGGTGCAACTCGCCCTCGGTGGCTGGACCAGCAGCCACTACGCGGCCACGGCCTGCCCGGACTTTCCGACCTGCCAGGGGCAGTGGTGGCCGGCGATGCACGGAGCGGTCGGAATCCATTTCGCGCACCGCCTCGGCGCCGTGGGCACCACGGTATTGCTGCTCCTGGTCGCGGCCCGGGTGCTGCGTTCGCGAAGCGATCGGTTTGCGCGCCGGGCGGCCCTGGCGGTGCTCCTCGCCTTGGCCTTGCAGCTGCTGATCGGTATCAGCATGGTCGTACGGGGCTTTCCGCTGTGGCTCGCCACGGCCCACAACGCCGGCGCCGCGGTGCTGTTGCTGGCGGTCGTGGCCTTGATGCGCTCGCTCCGGCCGGCCTGGAAGCCGTCGTGAACGCACCGCCTGGCAGTGCGGCCGCGGCCATGCGTGCAGTGCACAAAGCTCAGTGGCGCGATTACTTCGCGCTGACCAAGCCACGGGTGGTCGCGCTCATCGTCCTCACGGCGATCGTGGGCACACTGCTGGCCACGCCCGGTCTTCCACCCCTGGACGCGTTGCTGTTCGGCAATCTCGGCATCGCCCTCGCGGCCGGCTCCGCGGCCACCATCAACCACGTGCTCGACCGGCAGATCGACGCGCGCATGGCGCGCACGCGCGGCCGGCCGCTTCCGACCGGCGCCCTGAATTACCGCCAGGCGTTGATTTTCGCCGGAGTGCTGGCCACCGCCTCGATGCTGATACTGCTGCTGTTGGTCAATACGCTGACCGCCGCACTCACCTTCGCCTCGCTGATCGGCTACGCCGTCGTCTACACGCTGTGGCTCAAGCGGGCGACGCCGCAGAACATCGTGATCGGGGGGGCTGCCGGGGCGGCGCCGCCGGTGCTGGGCTGGGCGGCCGTCACCAACAGCATAGATCCCCACGCGCTGCTGCTGTTTCTCATTATCTTCACCTGGACGCCACCGCACTTCTGGGCGCTGGCCATCGCGCGGCGCAAGGAATACGCCAAGGTCGAGATCCCGATGCTGCCGGTGACCCACGGCGCGGAGTTCACCCGGCTGCACGTGATGCTCTACACCGTGATCCTGTGCCTGGTCACGCTGCTCCCCTACCTCACCGGCATGAGCGGATTGATCTATCTGGTCGCCGCTTTGCTGCTCAACGGCCGTTTCCTGGCCCATGCGATTGTGCTCAAGGTGACGCGGCGCGACGATCTGTCGATGCGGGTGTTTCGCTTCTCGATCAGCTATCTGATGTGGCTGTTCCTGGCGCTGCTGGTGGATCACTACCTGCCCACGCAGGCGTTGCTCGGCTCCGGACGCTAATATTGGTCGGGTGACATGGGAAACACCTCTGCTGCTCGAACGCGAGGAGCCCCAGCGGCGCCTTGAGGCGGCTTTGAACGCGGCCCGGCGGAAGCAGGGGCGGATCCTGTCCATCGAGGGCGAGGCGGGCATTGGCAAGACCACGCTGGTCTTACGCTTTGCCGATACTCACCGCCCGGATACCCGGGTCTATCTCGGTGGCTGTGAGAACCTGACCACCCCGGAACCCTTAGGTCCGCTTCGCGACATCGCCCGTGACAGTCGCGGCAAGTTTGCACTGACCTCCGGCGGCCAGATCGCCACCTTTGAGGCGCTGTTGCGCTTTCTCATCGATGGTCGCGAGCCCGCGCTCCTGATCATCGAGGACCTGCATTGGGCCGATGATCCAACGCTCGACCTGCTGCGCTTTCTCGGCCGGCGCATCCGCGCGACCCCGGTGCTGGCCGTGGTGACCTTTCGCAATGACGATTCGGACTCGCAGGCGCGGCTCGCCTCGCTCTGGGCGGACCTGCCGCGCGATTGCCGCGAGCGCGTTGAGCTCAGCCCGCTGTCGCTGACGGCGGTGTCGCTGCTCTCGACCCCAGCCGGTCGTGCGCCTCGCGAGGTGTTCGACGCCACGGGCGGCAATCCGTTTCACGTCACGGAATTCCTCGCCAGCATGTCCTCCGCCGTGCCGCACAGCGTGCGCGATGCCACGCTGGTGCGGGCCGCGCGCCTGAGCGCGCGCGCACGCCGGGCACTGGACTGTGCCGCCATTTTTCCGCGTCGCATCGATGAGCAGACCCTGCGGGTTCTCGCCGTGGACACCGATCACGCCGGCGTGGAGGAGTGCCTGCGCTGCGGGATGCTCAACGTGACGGAAGGCTCGCTGGCGTTTCGCCACGATCTCGCGCGGCGCGCTATCCATGATGCCATGTCGCCGTTGCGACGGCGCGAACTGCATGCCGCCGCGCTGGCGTTCCTCAAGGAGCGTCCTCATGGGCCAGCGGCGGAGATCGCGCACCACGCCGAGCAGGCGGGCGCAGTGCCTGAGCTGGTCGAGTATTCGGTGCGGGCGGCCAACGAAGCCGTGGCGATGGGTGCGCGCCGGGAAGCCGTGGCGCACCTGGCCCGGGCACTCACGCACGGCGTGTGGCTCTCCGATGGCGAGCGCGCGGGGCTGCTCGAGCAACAGGCCGAGGCCGGAGAGCAGTGCGGTGAGTTCGAAGTCGCGAAACGCGCCATTGCCGAGGCCGTTGTGGCGCGCAAGCAGGCCGGCGACCTGCTGGGGCTCGGCAATGCGCTGCGCATTTCCGCACGCCTCTATTGGCAGCTGGGACAGCCGGATCAGGCCGAACAGATGTCGCAGCAGGCCCTGGACGTGATGCGTGATCACCGCGACAGCTGGCAATACGCGATGGCCCTGAGCGGGCAATCGCAGCTGGACATGCTCGCCGACCGCAATGAACTGGCGATGGCGCGTTCTGCCGAGGCCATGGCCAGCGCGGAGCGCCTGGGACGCGCCGACATCTACCTGCACGCACTCACCAATGCCAACGCCGCGCGCAGTTCGACGGATGTCGTGGGTGGGGTGGCTCTTATTCTCGCCGCGATCGAGGAAGCGCAGCGGCGCAATCGGCCCGATTATCTGCCACGAATGTACGCCAACCTGCTGTATATGATGACGTCGGACCGGCATTACCCGGACTTATTCGAGCATTTCGAGCGGGGCATCAACACGGCGATCGCCCGCGACAACGCGCCCCTCGAGGCTTATATACGCGGCATTCGCGCCCTGGCGCTGCTCGATCTGGGACGCGCCCAGGAGGCCATCGCCGAAGCCGACTCGGTGCTCTGCGGACCGTACCCGCACGGCACCATACGCTTCACGGCGCAGTTGGCGCTGGCGCGGGCGCGGGTTCGCCTCGGGCTTAGCGAAGGCGGGGTGCTGGATGAGGCCCGCGCGCTGCCCACGGCGCAGCGCGATCTGATGCGCATGGCGCCGCTTGCGGTCGTTGACGCCGAGGCCCTCTGGCTCGAGGTGCCTACCGAAGGGGCGCTCGAGCGGCTGCGCGCGGCATTTGCCGTGGCGACGCGTGCCCAAGGCCAGCGCTGGGCACTGGGTGACACCGCACTGTGGTTGACGATACTCGGCGAGCCACCGGCAACCGCTCCAGAATTGCTGCAGCGGATGGCGCCCGCTCATCGGTATCACGTCACCGGCCGGTGGCGTGAGGCGGCCGAGGCCTGGCGCGATCTTGGGTGCCCCTACGAGCAGGCGATCGCGCTGGCGATGGGCGACGAGGCGGCCCAACGCGAGGCGCTCGCCCTCTTCGATCGACTCGGGCGCGGTGCCGGCCGCGCGCCTGCTGCGGCGCGCGTTGCGCAAGCGCGGCGTGCGCGCCATCCCCTCCGGACCGCGCAGCGCGCGGCGCAATGACCCCGCGGGACTCACGCCGCGGCAAAACCAGGTGCTGCGGCTGCTGGCCGAGGGCCTGTCCAATGCGGCGATCGCCGCGCGCCTGAGCATGTCGGCCAAGACGGTGGAGCACCATGTCGGGGCGGTGCTGGCGGCACTCGAGGCCCCAAGCCGGCTGCGGGCGGTACAGATCGCGCGCGAGCGCGGTCTGCTCAAGGGCGCACAAAACTAAGGGGTCGTGCTCTAAAAGTTAGGGGCTTTCACCGAAGCGTGGCCCCTTAGACAAGTGACATTGTTCGACTCGGCGGTTTGACCATCAAGGAGTCGTCCATGTCGCGCACCACGATCTTCGTATTCGGCGTTTTCTGCTACGGCCTGTCGCTGGCGGTGTTTCTCTACGCCATTGGATTTTTCGGCGGGTTTCTTACGCCCACCACCCTGGATGCGGCGCCCAGCGCGCCGTTCGGCCGCGCACTGATCACTGACCTGCTGCTGCTCGCCGTGTTCACGGTGCAACACAGCGGCATGGCGCGGCCAGGCTTTAAGCGCTGGTGGACCCGTATCGTGCCCGAGGCGGCTGAGCGCAGCGTCTATGTGCTGGTGAGCTCGCTCCTGATGATCGCCATCTTCGTGTATTGGCAACCGCTGGGCGGTGTCGTATGGCAGGTGCAAGGAGCCCATGCGCGCCTGGCGATCGAGGGGCTCTATCTGTTTGGCTGGTTGCTGCTGTTCTACTCGACCTTTCTGATCGATCATTTCGATCTGCTCGGGCTGAAGCAAGTGTGGCGACGCCTGGCCGGAAAGGCCTACCTGGCGCCCCAGTTCCATACCCCGAGTCTCTACCGGCTGGTGCGCCATCCGCTGTATGTCGGTTGGCTCATCATCTTCTGGGCCGCACCGACGATGACCGGCGCGCACCTGTTGTTTGCTCTGGCAACCACGGCGTACATCCTGATCGCCATTCGCTTCGAGGAGCGCGATCTGGTGACCGCGTTCGGCGAGCGTTACCTTGAGTACCGCCGACGCACGCCCATGCTGCTGCCGGGCTTGGCCGGTTCCGAGCGGAGGATCTGAGGTGAACGGCCATCGAGCGCTGTTCGAGCGCGCCGTGCAGCACGCCAGTCGCTTCCGCGATTCGCTCGGCGAGCGCCCGCCTCGACCGCAGTCCTCGGCCTCTGCACTCCTGGGCCGGCTCGACGCCGCCACACCGGAGTACGGCGAGGATCCGGACGCGGTGATTGACGCGCTCGTAGCCGCCGTCGAGCCGGGCCTGACCGGCTCGGCGGGCGCGCGTTTTTTCGGCTGGGTCATCGGTGCCTCCGATCCCGTCGGGGTCGCTGCCGACATGCTGACCAGCGCCTGGGGCCAAAACGCGGCCAATTACGCCTGCTCGCCCGCGGCCGCCCTGGCCGAGAAGGTGGCCGGCCGCTGGCTGCTCGACATTTTGCAGCTGCCGCCGGAGTGCTCGGTCGGCTTCGTGACCGGCGCGACCATGGCGAGCTTCGTGTGTCTCGCGGCCGCTCGCAACGAAGTGCTGCGCCGCAACGCGTGGGATGTGGAGGCCGAGGGCCTGGCAGGAGCGCCCCGGGTCCGCATTTTTGTGGGGGAAGCGGGCCACGTGACGATACTCTCGGCCCTGCGTTATCTCGGCTTTGGCGAAAACGCGATGCGCATTCGCGCCGACAGCGACGGGCGCATGGATGTGGAGGCGCTGCGCAGCGCATTGGCCGCCGGCACCGGACCGGCCATCGTCGTGGCGCAAGCCGGGCAAATCAACACCGGTGCGCTCGATCCCGTAGGCGCCATCGCGAAGGTTTGCCGGGACCACGGGGCCTGGCTGCACGTGGACGGCGCCTTCGGACTCTGGGCGCGGGCCGTACCGGAGCTCGCCGATCTCGCCGCGGGCCTGGAGGAGGCCGATTCGTGGTCCGTCGACGGCCACAAGTGGCTGCAAATCCCCTACGACAGTGGCTTCGCCATTGTGCGGGACTCGTCCGCCCATCGCCGTGCCATGCAGGTCACGGCAAGCTACCTGCCGGTGGCGGCGGAATCCGAGTACGACCCCGCTCAGCTGACGCCCGAACTCTCGCGACGCGCCCGGGGTTTCGCGGTATGGGCCGTGCTCCGAAGGTACGGACGCCGCGGCGTGGCCGAAATGGTCCGGCGCCATTGCGCGCTGGCCCGCCAGCTCGCCCGTGGCCTGGCCGCGGAGCCGGGAATACACGTATTACACACCGTTGATCTCAATCAAGTAGTGGTCGGCTTCGGTTCAGGCTCCGCACGACAGCTGGATGTGCTGGCGCGCGCGGTCATCGCCCGGCTGCAGGCTGACAACATCTGCCTCGCCGGCGGCGCGCTCTGGCAGGGCCGCTGGGTGCTGCGGCTCTCGATCATTTCCGGAGCGCTGACCGAATCCGACGTCGATCAACTGTGCACGGCCGTGATTGGCGCGTGGCGGCACGTGCGCTCTCAGAGCGAGTCCAGACCCTCGCTCACCCAATACCTGACGGCCTAGGCCATACACGACCTCGATTGAACGGAGTTACTTCATGACGGCGCGCCGATTCTTGATTTTACTGATTGCCATGACCATCACCGCGGCACAGCTGGCGGTCGTCACGATCGATACAGCGGCGGTTCACCACACCCTCGAAACCCGCCTACCCGGCGCTTAGCGGCGCACCGGCGCCGGCCGGATTCGCCCTGATTTCACGGAACCGAGCGTAGCGGCGCGAGCGAGCCCGCGCCTGCGGGGAGGATGCGCCCGGCAGCGCCGCCAGTTGCATAACGGCGATTATCACGTAGGCTTTGGCGCCATGATTGTCGAACGCATCTGGGCGGCCAACGAGCTGCGCAACTACCACTACCTGGTGGCCTGCGGCGAATCGGGCGAGGCGCTGGCCATCGATCCGCTCGACTGGCGCGCCTGCCTCGAGCGCGCCAAGCAGCGCAACTGGACCATCACCCAGATCGTCAACACCCACGAGCACGCCGATCACACCGCGGGCAACGCGGGCCTGGTGCAGGCCACGGGCGCGAAGCTCCTCGCCCATGCGCGCGCCGCGGCGCGCATCGGCGGGGTCGACCGCGGCCTGCTCGCCGGTGAGGTGATTCGCGTCGGCCGCACCGTCGAGCTGGAGAGCCTCGACACGCCCGGCCATACGCTCAGTCACGTCTGCCTGCTGGCGCACGCCGAAGGGCCGGCGCTGTTTTCGGGCGATACGCTGTTCAACGCCGGTGTCGGCAACTGTCGTGGCGGCGGCGATCCGGAGCGCCTGTACGAGACTTGCGCCCAGCAGCTCTCGCGCCTGCCGGACAGCACGCGCATTTACCCTGGCCACGACTACCTGCTCAATAACCTGCGCTTCACGCGCCACGTCGAGGCCAGCAATCAGGTGGCGGCCGACTGGATCGAGCGCACCGAGAGCGTGCGGCCGGAGGACCGGCCGGTGCTGACCTTGGGCCAGGAACTGGGCTTTAATTCCTTCTTCCGGCTCACCGAACCCGGCCTGATCGAGACCCTGCGCGAACGCGTTCCCGCGCTGCCGCCGCGGCCCAGCGCGCGCGAAGTGTTCCTCGCCCTGCGCGAACTGCGAAACAGCTGGTAATGGAACCCATCGCGGCCGCGCCAGGGCCCCGGGGCGGAGTAGAATTTGCGCCCGATTATTCGCAGGCCGTCATGGACGTCTCGCCTATCCTCAGCCCCCTCAACGACGCGCAGCGCGCCGCCGTCACGGCCCCGCTCGGCGCCACTCTGGTGCTGGCCGGCGCCGGCAGCGGCAAGACGCGGGTACTGATCCATCGCATCGCCTGGCTGATCCAGGCCGAGGGCGCGACGCCGCACGGGATCCTCGCCGTGACCTTTACCAACAAGGCGGCGGCCGAGATGCGCGCGCGGGTCGAGGCGCTGCTGGGCGTCTCCGGGGGCGCGCTGTGGCTGGGCACCTTCCACGGACTGGCGCACCGGCTGCTGCGACTGCACTGGCGCGAGGCCGGGCTCCCGCAGAGCTTCCAGATCTTCGACAGCGAGGACCAGCTGCGCCTGATCAAGAAGGTCATCAAGGCCCTCGAGCTCGACGAGGCGCGCTTCGTGCCGCGCGAGGTGCAGTACTTCATCAACAAGCATAAGGACGAGGGCCGCCGTCCGCAGCATCTGAAGGACGGTGGCGATCCGACCGAGCGCACCTTGCTGCGGCTCTATGCCGAGTACGAGCAGATGTGCGCGCGCTCCGGTGCCGTGGACTTTGCCGAGCTGCTGCTGCGCGCCTTCGAGCTGTGGCGCGACCAGCCCGAACTGCTGCGCCATTACCGCGCGCGCTTCCGGCATGTGCTGGTCGACGAGTTCCAGGACACGAACTCCATCCAGTACCAATGGGTGCGGCTGCTGGTCGGGACCAGTGGCTTCCCGTTCGTGGTCGGCGATGATGACCAGTCGATTTACCGCTGGCGCGGCGCACAGATCGAGAACCTGCAGAAGTTCCGCAGCGACTTTCCGCAGGCGCAGCTCTTCAAGCTGGAACAGAACTACCGTTCAACCGCCGCCATCCTCGAGGCCGCCAACGCGCTGATCGCCAACAACTCCGCGCGCCTCGGCAAGGAACTGTGGACCAGCGGCGCGCGCGGCGAGCCGGTACACCTGTTTTGCGCCTACAACGAGCGCGACGAGGCGGACTTCGTGCTCAGCCGCATCCAGCAGTGGCTGGCCGGCGGAGGCCTGCGGCGCGAGTGCGCGATCCTGTACCGCTCCAACGCGCAGTCGCGGGTGTTCGAGGAGGCGCTGATCCAGGCGCGCCTGCCCTACCGAGTCTACGGCGGCCTGCGGTTCTTCGAGCGAGCGGAGATCAAGGATGCGCTCGCCTATCTGCGCCTGATCGCCAACCGCGACGATGACGCCTCGTTCGAGCGCGTCGTCAATCTGCCGGTGCGCGGCATCGGCGCACGCACGCTCGACATCTTGCGCGAGACCGCCAAGGGCGCCGGCAGCTCGCTGTGGCGCGCCGCCGGCGCGCTGCTGAGCGAGCCGCAGGCCGCCGGGCGCGGGGCGGCGGCGCTCGCCGGCTTCCTCGCGCTGATCGAGCGCCTGGCACGCGACCTCGAGGGCTTGCCGCTCTACGAGCAGGTCGATCACGTCATCAACAACAGCGGACTCATCGAGCATCATCGCAAGGACAAGGCCGACCGCGGCGAGGCGCGCATCGAGAACCTCGGCGAACTGGTGAGCGCGGCGCGCGGCTACGAGCCCGAGGCCGAGGACCTGCCGCCGCTGCAGAGTTTTCTGGCGCACGCGGTGCTGGAATCGGGCGAGACCCAGGGCAGCGAATGGGAAGACTGCGTGCAGATGATGACGCTGCATACCGCCAAGGGACTGGAGTTTCCGGTGGTGTTCCTGTGCGGCATGGAAGACGGCCTGTTTCCCCATCAACGCTCGATCACCGACCTGGCCAGCCTCGAGGAGGAACGGCGCCTGTGTTATGTCGGGGTCACGCGCGCCATGCGTCAGCTCTACCTGTGCTACGCCGAGCAGCGCCGCCTGCACGGCGTCGACAGCTACAACGTGGCCTCGCGCTTCATCCAGGAGATACCGCCGGCACTTCTCGACGAGGTGCGACCGCGCATCCAGCTGTCACGCGCGATCCCCGGCGCGCTCGCCGGCGGCGGCCGCCCCGAGGGCGCGAACCGCGGCCGCCTGTTGCACGATCCGGCCGAGCTGGCCCCCGGCGGCATACGCCTGGGGGCGCGCGTGCGCCATGGTAAATTCGGCGAGGGGGTGGTACTCAACCTCGAAGGCCAGGGGCCGCACGCGCGCGTGCACGTCAATTTTGAGCAGCAGGGAGCCAAGTGGCTGATGGTCAGCGTCGCCCGGCTCGAGACTGTGTAACGGGGCAACCATGAAGATATTGATTCTCGGGGTCGGCCAGGTCGGCCGCAGCGCCGCCTACAGCCTGGCGCGCGAACCGGCCAATGAGGTGACGGTGGTCGACATCAACGAGCCGGCGCTGCGCGAACTGCAGGATCGCATCGACGTGCGCGCCGTGGCCGGCAACGCGTCCTACCCCTCGGTGCTCGAGGCGGCCGGCATCGCCGATACCGACATCCTCATCGCCCTGACCAACAGCGACGAAGTGAACATCGTGGCCTGCCAGATCGCGCAGCTCCTGTATCGCACGCCGACGCGCATCGCGCGCATTCGCGCCGCCGAGTACACCAGCCGGCCGCTGCTGTTTGCGGAAGGGGCGCTCGCGGTCGACGTGTGGATCAGTCCGGAGGAGCTGGTCACCGACTACATCGTGCACCTGCTGTCCAACCCCGGCGCCCTGCAGGTGGTGGACTTTGCCGACGGCCGGGTGCAGCTGGCCAGCGTGCGTGCGCGCGCCGACGGCTTGCTGGTCGGCAAGCCGCTGCGCATCCTGCGCGAGCACCTGCCCGGGAGCGACGTGCGGGTGGCCGCCGTGTACCGTGATGGCCGGCTGATCGCCATCGACGGCGACACCGTGATCGGCGAGCGCGACGAGATCTTCTTCGTGGCGGCGCGCGATGACCTCAAGAAGATGCTCGCGGAACTGCGGCGCCGCGAGCCCCCGGTGCGCCGGCTGGTGATCGCGGGCGGAGGCAACATCGGCCTGCGGCTGGCGCGCACGCTGGAGCAGACCCACCAGATCAAGCTCATCGAGCGCGACCCGCGCCGCGCACGGCGCGCCTCGGAGATCCTGGAGAACACCATCGTGCTGCTCGGCGATGCCGCCGACGAGGAGCTGTTGATCGAGGAGAACATCGACAGCGCCGATGTGTTCGCCGCGCTCACCAATGCGGATGAGGCGAACGTCATGGCCTCGATGCTGGCCAAGCGGCTGGGCGCGCGCCGCGTCATGGCGCTGGTCAATCGCGCCTCCTACGGCGAGCTGATGGACAACCGCACGATCGACGTGGTGATTTCCCCGCAGACCATCACCATCGGATCGCTCCTGGCGCACGTGCGCCGCGGCGACGTGGTGCGCGTGCATTCGCTGCGCCGCGACGTGGCCGAGGCGATCGAGGTGGTGGTGCACGGCGCCGCCGATCATTCGCAGGTCATTGGCCGCAACATCAGCGAGGTGCAATTGCCGCAGGGCGCCAGCATCGTGGCGATCGCACGCGGCGAGCAGGTCATCATGGCGCACCGCGATACCCGCATCGAGGCCGAGGATCACCTGATCGTGTTTCTCGCCGACCGGCGCCACGTCGATGCCGTCGCCCGCCTGCTCCAGGGCGAGCGCTGAGTAACCCGATCGATGCGCTCGTTATTCGGCGTCGTTCACCTGCTCGGCTCGGTGCTGGCGATGTTCTCGGTGCTGTTTGTGCTGCCGATCCTCACCGCGCTCATCTTCCACGAGAGCGTGCTCACGCCGTTCCTGGCCGGCGCGGTCGCCAGCCTCGCGGCCGGACTGGTGATTCGCGCCGCGACGATGCGCTTTCGCACCGACCTCAAGCCGCGCGATGCCTACCTGCTGGTCACGCTCACCTGGCTGGTGCTGGCCGCAGTGGCCACGGTGCCGCTGCTGATGCTGCTGCCGGACCTGTCCTTCACGCACGCCTTCTTCGAGAGCATGTCGGGGCTGTCGACGACCGGCTCGACGGTGCTGTTCGGCCTGGACGCGCTGCCGCACGCACTGAACATGTGGCGCGCCTCGCTGAGCTGGCTGGGCGGCATGGGCATCATCGTCATGGCGGTGGCGATTTTGCCGCTGCTGGGGATCGGAGGCATGGAGATGTACCGCTCCGAGACCCCCGGTCCGGTCAAGGATGCCAAGCTCACCCCGCGCATCGCCCAGACCGCGCAGCTGCTGTGGTTCGTGTATGCGGGCCTGACCGCGGTGTGCGCCGTGGCGCTGCGCATGGCCGGCATGAGCTGGTTCGACGCCCTGTGCCACGCCTTTTCGGCGCTGTCGCTGAGTGGCTTCTCGACCCACGATACCAGCGTCGGCTACTTCCACTCGCCACTGATCGAGGCGGTGCTGATCGTGTTCATGCTCATCGCGGCCATGAACTTCGCCACGCATTTTCTGGCGCTGCGCAAGGGCGAGCCCGCCACCTACCGCCGCGATCCGGAAGCCAAGTGGCCGCTGGTGTGGATCGGCTTGAGCTGCATCGGCGTGAGCGTGTACGTGTGGATCCACAACATGTATCCGGATTTTGCCACCGCGTTCCGCTTCGTGAGCTTCAACCTGGTGTCGATCGCCACCAGCTGCGGCCTGGTGAGCACGGACTATGGCCATTGGCCGATATTCGCGCCGATGTGGATGCTGTTCCTAAGCTGCGTGTGCGCCAGCAGCGGTTCGACCGGTGGCGGCATCAAGGTGTTCCGGGTGCTGGTGCTGGTCAAGCAATCCCTGCGCGAGATGTTTGCGCTGGTGCATCCGCAGGCGGTCGCGCCCTTGAAGATCGCCGGGCAGCTGGTGTCCAACCGCGTGGTGTTCTCGGTGCTGGCGTTCATTTTTCTGTATTTCATCACCAGCGTGGTGCTGACCTTTGCGCTGCTGATTTCCGGACTGGATTTCACCTCCTCGGTCAGCGCCATCATCGCCAGCATGAACAACGCCGGCCCCGGCCTCAATGTCGTCGGCCCCGGCACCAACTACGGCGTGCTCAGCGATTTCCAGCTGTGGATGTGCACGGCGGCGATGTTTCTGGGACGCGTGGAGGTCTTCACCGTGCTGATCCTGTTCACGCCGACCTTCTGGCGAAAATGATGGCTCGCAAGGCGCCCCGGTGAACGCGCGGACGGGTTCGCGCATGCGCGTGCGCTGGGTCATGTTCGGCTACATGTTCGCCTTTGCCTTCATTATTTATCTGCAACGCACGAGCTTCAGCGTCACGGCCGTGCAGATGATGCCGGAACTGGGCATGACGCAGGTCGAGCTGGGTTGGCTGTTCACGGCCTATCTGATTACCTACACCGTGTTTCAGCTGCCGGGCGGAATATTTGGCGAGTGGCTCGGTGCGCGCAAGGCGCTGGTGGTCACGGGACTGGTCGGCTTCTGCGCGGCGATCGCCACTCCCCTGGTGCCGCTGCTGCTGGCCGGGTCCGCGATGTTGTTGGCGCTGCTGGTCGCGCGGATCGTGCTCGGCCTGGCGCACGCGCCGTTGTTTCCGGTCTCGACGGGCGTTTTCGAGACCTGGTTTCCGGTCGGGCATTGGGGATTGCCGAACGGCCTGCAGACGGCGGGCCTGCAGTTCGGTTCGGCGGCGGCGACGCCGCTGATTGCGGTCCTCATGCAATCCTACGGTTGGAAGAATGCGCTGCTGTGGACCACGCTCCCGGCCTTGGCGCTGGTGGGGCTGTGGAGCTGGTACGGCCGCAACAGTCCGGCCGAGCACCCGCGGGTCTCGGCCGCCGAGCGTGCGGAGCTCGAGGTGAACGCGAGCGGCCACAGCGCCGCAGGGATCAACCGGCGCGACTTAATGCGGGTGCTGGGCAACCGGGACATCCTGTTGCTGGCCGCCTCGTACACGATCATGAATTACGTGTTCTACCTGCTCAGCACCTGGTGCTTCCTGTACCTGGTGCAGGAACGCCACCTGTCGATTCTCGAGAGCGGCTGGCTGGCCAGTCTGCCGTTTATCGCCGCCGGGGTGGGCGCCGGGATCGGCGGCAAGGTGTCCGACGCGCTGGCCGTGCGCTACGGATTGTGCATCGGCTATCGTGCGGTGCCGGTCGTCTCCCTGCCGCTCGCCGGGCTGTTGCTGTTCGCCGGCGTTGAGTCGACCGATCCCTATCTCGCCGTCGGCGCACTGTCCCTGGCCTTTGCCGCGATCGAAATTACCGAGGCCGCCTATTCCGCGGCGACCACCGCGGTCGCGCGCGAGCACACCATGACCGCCTGGGGCGTGGTGGGCACCGGCGGGAATCTCGGCGGAGTGATCGGCACGCCGCTGGTCGCGGTACTGTCGGCGCGTCACGCGTGGACGGCAGCGTTTCTCACCGGGACCGTATTTGCCATCATCAGCGGCGTGCTGTGGCTGTGGATTGACGGCAGCCGAGTGCTCGGCAGCGGGACCGCGGCGAGCCGGGCCTAAGCTCCTGATCGCACTTGCTTGCCCGCCAGCGGCGCCCGCTGGAGCAAGCGGCCTGGCGTTGAATTGACCGTAGACTGCCTTGTCTGTATCTTCAAATCTCGTGGCCAAAGAACCCAAAGAAACCCGCGTCGCGGTTCGTGAACGCCTGCTTGACGCGGCGGACCGCCTGTTCTACGAGCAGGGCGTGCGCGCCGTGGGCATCGACCGCATTCTGGCGGAGGCCGACGCGGCCAAGGCCTCGCTGTACGCGCATTTCGGCTGCAAGGACCAGCTCGTCGCCGCCTACGTGGAGCGGCGCATCGAGGGGGCGCGTGCGGCGATCGACGGTTACGTGGAAGCCTTCCCCGCCGAGGAACGCGCGCTCCGGTTCTTCGACTTTGTGGTCGACTGGACCATGCAGGCCGGCTTTCGAGGCTGCCCGGTGCAGCATCTGGTCGGGGAATTCAACGATCGCGAGCATCCGGCACGCCAGCTTGCGGTCGCGCAGCGCGAATGGCTCATCGGACGCCTGACCGATTGGGCGCGCGCCGCGGGCGCGGCCGATCCCGAGCATCTGGGCGGCGCGCTGGTGGCCTTGTTCGATGGCGCGATCGCCGCGGCAGAACAGGACGGCCCGCAGCGGGCGCGGGATGCGCGCTGGGCGGCCCAGCGCCTGCTGGCGCACTAAGCGCGGGCTTGAGTCGCCGCCAGAGCGGCGAGTTCGCCGTGCTCCGGCCATTCCTGGGGTTCGATCCGCTGCACCACGACGCCAAAGGCCAGCGCGGAGGTCATTGATATCCCGGCAGCGACGATGAACGCCCAGCCGAATCCGCCGGTGTGATCGACCAGCGCCCCGGTCAGTATCGGCCCCAATATCCCGGCCAGGTTGCCGAAGAAATTCTGCAGCCCGGTCCACTGGCCGGCGGCCCGCGGGCCCGCCAGCGTCTGCGTGATCGTGAACAGCATCGCCGAGGTGAAGCCCAGGAAAATTCCCATGCACAGCAACCACACGATGGCCATCGTCGCCGGGGCATTGACCGTCAGCAACAAGCACACCGCGGTACCGACCCCGCCGCTGACCATGAACGACTTCCGCGCCAGGTTGGGCGTCTGGCCGGCGAGGATCCAGCGGTCCGAGGCCCATCCGGCCAGGGCGGCACTCAGCGCATAGACGCCGTACACCGCCGCGCCGATCCTGGACATCTCCACCAGCGAGAAGCCGCGCGACTTCACCAGGAACAACGGCAGCCAGCCGAGCACGAAGTACAGCGCATAGTTGGTGCAGAAATGGCCGAGGCAACTGCCGCGCGCGGCGCGGCGCCGCAGGATCGTGCCGTAACTGGGCGCCCGGCCCGCCCCTGACTCAACGACCGTGGAGGGGGCTCGCCGGGTGCTGGCGATCCACGGCACCAGCCACAGCAGCGAGAGCGCTCCGAATCCCAGCATGACCACGCGCCAGCCGAAATGCGCCATCACCAGGCCGCCGACCAGCGTGCCGAAGGCCGGTCCCAATCCCTGCCCGGCGGCGGTCACTCCGTTCGCCGTGCCGCGCTGGTGCTCTCTGGCCCTGAGCCCGAGCAGCTTGGAGTGGCACGGATACACCACGCTCTCGCCCAGGCCGAGCAACAGGCGCAGCGCGAACAACACCAGGAAACTACCGGCCACGCCCGTCAACAGTGTGGCGATCGACCAGAGGGCGAGACCCGCCGGCAACACCTTGTGGACGTCCAGTCGCTCCGCCATCCATCCGGCGAGCAGTTGCAGCGGCGCGTAGGTCCAGAAAAACGCCGACAACAGCACACCGATCTGCGTGTTGGACAGCGCCAGCTCGCTCTGCAGGAGCGGCGCGGCGGTCGCGAGATTGCCGCGATCCACGTAGTTGATGAAGATGGCGGCCGCCAGCAGCAGCACCAGACGGGCGGACACGCCCGGCGGCTGGGCTCCGATCACCCGGGCAGGTTCATTCATGCCGACGGTGTCAGTGCGTGTCCTGATCGAGCGCGCGAATTTCCGCCGCCGTGATCAAGTCCGTGTAGTGATTGCCAAAATGAGAGCGCACATAGTTGACGACCGATGCGATCTGCTCCTCGGTGAGGGTGGCGGCCGGCCCGCCGAAGCCGATGGCGTACTTGGCGCCAAAGGCGGGCATGTTCCGGCGCCCGCGCAGCACCGTGAGCGCCATGTACTGGCGCGAGGCCAGCGTGGCATCCTTCGCCAGCGCGGGGAAATGGCCCGCGCCGATGGCGCCCTGCGCGCCGCTCATGTGGCAGCCCTGGCAGATTTCGGCGTAGATCTGCCCGCCGTCGGTGGTATCGAGGACCGCGCCGTTCAATATGCCGGCATCGTCCGCGCGTAGCGCGGCACCGGGCGCGGCCAGGGCCAGCGCAATCCACAGCGCCACGGGCCACGCCGGCCGGCGCGGGTGCGTGACGGGCGCTCTCACGCCGATGCTCCCGCGGCGAGCGCGCGCTGATGCAGCCGGCCGATGGCATCGAGCGCCGAGGTCACGGCGCCCTCCTGCCAGGCCGGCAGATAGGAGGCGTGCTCCCCGGCCAGCACGATGCGGCCGTCGAGCTGGCACAGGTTGTCGTAGTGCTCGGCGCGGCTCTCATCGGTCCACAGTCCAAAGCATCCCAGCGCGCCCGGTACCCGATGCCAGGCGACCGCCACGCCATTATCGAATTCCTTTTGGTATTGAGGATGGATCTGGCTGCCGTATTCGACCGCCTTCGCCACGCGCTCGGCCGGCGTCATCGAGGTGAATTCCATCGAATGGATCATGTCCCAGATATAGGCGCCCAACAGCACGCCCTTGCCGTCACTGGAGTAGCCGCTGCTCGGGTAACTGATCTGGCCGATCGGCAGGTCGGTATAGGTCACGCCGCCGTAGATCTGTTCGTCCGATTCCCAGAAGCGGCGCTTGAACTGCAAGCCCACCTTGACCGAGGTCGCGTAGGGCACGGCCGATATCGCCCGCAGCATGGGCGCGCCGACGTTGATCGGAATCTGATCCAGCACCGAGAGCGGGATGGTGCACACGCACCAGTCGGCCTGGGCGCTCAACGGCCCGGATCCGCCCGCCGTGTCCTCGTAGCTGGCCCGCACGCCCCGCTCGTCCTGGCGGATGTCGATGACCTTGGCGTTGTAGCGGATCAAGGGTCCCGAGCTCGCGTGCAAAGGCCTCGCCGACCTTGCCCATGCCGCCCACCGGCTGGAACATCGTCGTCTGCATGTCGTACCACTCGCAGATCGGCAGCGCGGCCCACAGTCCGGAGCGCAGCAGATCGTTCAAGCCGACCGGTTCGGAAAATTCCGGCCGCGCGCTCAGGCCGCCCCCCGGATTGCGCGCGTAGCCGCGCCGCTCACTGCTGGCGGGCCCCTTCACGAACCTGAAGTCCTTATCGAGCGCACCGCAGAAGCGCAGCGAATCGAGCAGCAGCGCGCGGTCCTCGGCGCTGACCTCGGCATCGAGGGCGTGCGCCTGCGTCGCCTTGGCCAGAAGTTCGGCGACGTGTCCGTGGTAGTCCGCCTTGACGGCGCGAAAGCGCTGCGGCTTGCCGCCGAACGCCTTGCTGCTGTGCAGGTAGGCGTTGTTGTTGACCTGCACGAACGGTTCGAGCGCCACGCCCAGCCGCTTGCAGTAGCTCAACATGCCGCGATGGTGATGCGGCAGTCGCCACGGGCCGGGATTGATGTAGAGCCCGCTGTCGAAGCGAACTTCCTGGGTCGCTCCGCCCAGTTCGGTGTAACGGTCGCCACCGCGCAGCGACCAGTTGCGACCGCCGGCGCGGCTGTTGTACTCGAGCACCTGCACGCGGTAGCCGGCGTTGCGCAGCTCGTAGGCGGCCACCATTCCGGCGATGCCCGCACCGAGCACCAGCACCGAAGCCCCCTTGGGTGCGGCGCCCAGACGGATCGGTTCCTGAAAATTGGAATCGGCGGCCAGCCCCAGGCTGTGCATCGCCTGGTACATCACCGAGCTGCCGGCGCTCAGACCGATCATGGTCAGCAACCGGCGTCGCGACATCGCGGCCCCCGAACCCTCGCTCATACCTTCTCCCCCTGGCGGTGCCGGGCAGCATAGCGCCGATTTTGCGCGGACGCTCTGCCCTCGCCTGCGAAGGGCCGAAGCAACAGCCAGCGCCGCATCGCCGGGGCCGCGGGCCGCAAGGCAACAAAGCCGGGTCGGCGTAAACTGTGCTCACCCTCAGGAAAGGGGAATGACCATGGACGTCAAAAAAGAATCCGTGCGGGCCGAGAAGGTGACGATTCATTTCGAGGCCGGCAAGTGCGTGCACTCGCGCAATTGCGTCCTGAGCCGCCCCGACGTGTTCGTGCCCAACGTCAAGGGCGAGTGGATCCATCCGGAACGCGCCACCCCCGATGAAGTCGCCACGCTCGCCCTCAACTGTCCTTCCGGCGCCATCACCTACGAGCGTTTCGATGGCCTCGCGAACGAAGCGGCACCGATCGTGAATACGGTGCACGTGCGCGAGAACGGGCCGCTCGCCTTCCATGGTGCGCTGAGCCTCCCGGGGACCGACGGGAGCTTTCGCGCCACCCTGTGCCGGTGTGGTGCCTCGGCCAACAAGCCCTACTGCGACGGGAGCCACGCGGGGGCGGGCTTCGCGGCCACCGGCGAACCGGCCGCCGTCGAATCCCAGCCGCTGCCGCAGCGCAACGGTCCGCTGTCGATTGCGCCTCAGGCCAACGGGCCGCTCCGGGTCTCCGGTGCGCTGGAGGTGGTCAGTGGCACCGGTCGCACGATCGATCGCACCACGCTCACTTTTCTGTGCCGCTGCGGCGCCTCGGCCAACAAGCCGTTCTGCGACGGCAGCCACAAGAGGATCGGCTTCCGCGCCCCTTAGCCTGCCGTGCCGCCCAGCTGCACGCTCAGCATCGAGACCGATCCGCCCTCGATCCCGCTGACCGGGAACGTGACCGAATCGTCCGGATGCCGGCTGCCGAGCACGTACAGGAGCGGCAGGTAGTGATCGGGCGTGGGAATGGAGAGCGTCGCATCGGAGCCGAGTCGCCGGTAATCCACGAGCGGCAGCGGGTCGCCGGTGCGGATGATTTCCTGCACCAGGCGCTCGAATCGCAGCGCCCAGTCGTAGCCGGCGCGCGGCCCGCGGTCCCAGGCGTACATCCCGAGGTTGTGCACGACATTGCCGCTGCCGACGATCAGGATTCCCTCGCCGCGGAGCGGCGCCAGTGCCCGGCCCAGCTCGTAGTGGAAGGTCGGGGGCTGAGTGGCGTCGATGCTCAGTTGCACGACCGGGACGTCGGCCTGCGGGTAGACGTGCCGCAGCACCGACCAGGTGCCGTGATCGAGCCCCCATGAGTCATCGGGCCGAACCTCCAAGGGCGAGAGCAGCTCCCGGATCCGCGTGCCGAGCGCGTCTTCCCCGGGCGCCGGGTACTGCACCTGGTACAACTCCGGGGGAAAGCCCCCGAAATCATGGATGGTGCGGGGCTTCGACGCCGGCCGTGACGGCGGTCGCGGGCACGTACCAATGCGCCGAAACCGAGACGATGGCGCGCGGCTTGCCCAGCCGCTCGCCCATGGCCCGCCACGCCTGCGTGTAGAGGTTGGTCTCAATCGCGTTCATCGGATTGCCGTGTCCGAAGAACACGGCCGGAAAGATTGTCGTCATGGGTCAGTGCCGATGGTTGCCTGCATGCCGGGCATTATCCGGCGGGCTGCCTCCGTCGGTGGGGAGCGTCGGGGGCAGCGCCGGAATGGACCTGGCGACTCAGTGATGGATGTAGTTCTCGAGTTGCTCGATCGTCTCTGCCTGCTCGGCCAGCACCGCGTGCACCAGATCGCCGATCGAGAGCATTCCCAGCACGCGTCCCTCGTCAACGACCGGCAGATGCCGCACGCGCCGTTCGGTCATGAGGTGCATGCATTGCTCGGCGCTGTAGTCGGGACCGACCGTGATCACATCGGCGGTCATGATGTGCCGGACCGGCGTGTCGCTCGACGAGCGGCCCTTGAGAATCACCTTGCGCGCGTAATCGCGCTCCGAGACGATCCCTTCCAAGGTGGCACCGCGCATCACCAGCAGCGCGCCGATGCTGTGCTCGGCCATGAGGCGGATGGCCTCGAGCACCGGCGCGTCCGCTGCGACGCTGTAAATGGCGCGGGGTTTTCGCCCCAGTAATTGCGCTACCGTGGCCATGGCTTCCTCCTCGACCTTTTTCGGTCCTAGGCGGCCTCGACAATCAGCACCGTGCCTTCCACCGCGGTGACGCGCACCGGCGATCCGGCCGGCAGATCCGGCCCGCGCACTTTCCAGAAGCCGTCACCGACCCGCGCCTTGCCGCTGCCCTGCATGATGGCTTCGCTGAGCACGCAGACCTGCCCGATGTACTGGGCCGCGCGCTGGTTGAGGCGCGGCAGCTCCGAGGTCTCGGGATGTCCGCGCTTCCAGTAACGCCACAGCGCCAGGGCTCCGATCGACAGGGCACCGAACAGTACGAGCTGCAGCTGCCAGGGGAGCGGGATAAGCAGCAGCATCGCGCCGATCACGGCCGCGGCGGCGGCGAACCAGATGGCGACCGCCCCGGGAACCAGCGCCTCGACGATGCCGAGCACGGCGGCGGCAATCCACCAATGCCACCATTGCAGACCCGAAGCAAACTCGATCATCGATCCCTCCGCGCGGGCGTCTAACGGCTGCCGGTCGGCGGCGGCTTGAGCGCATCCTTCGCGAGTTCGGCGACGCCGCCCAGGGAGGAGACCAGGCCGGCCAGCTCCATCGGCATGAAATACACCTTCTGGTTCGGCGAGGTCGCGAACGCCTTCACCGCCTCGACGTATTTTTGTGCCACGAAGTAGTTGATCGCCTGCACGTTGCCCTTGGCGATGGCCTCGGAAACCATGGTGGTCGCTTTCGCTTCGGCCTCCGCCAGGCGCTCGCGC
The DNA here is from genome assembly GCA_963699955.1 of uncultured Gammaproteobacteria bacterium. Taxonomy (GTDB): domain Bacteria; phylum Pseudomonadota; class Gammaproteobacteria; order Steroidobacterales; family Steroidobacteraceae; genus FEN-1191. The sequence continues at coordinate 1,311,396 of CAVOVV010000006.1, read as the reverse complement.
GCCTCGGCGTTGCGAAACGCCGCCTCTTTGCCGCCTTCGGCCTGCAGCACCGCCGCCTGCTTTTCGCCCTCGGCCTTGAGGATGGCCGCCTGCCGGAACCCCTCGGCCTCCAGGATGTTGGCGCGCTTGTCGCGCTCGGCCTTCATCTGCCGCCCCATCGAATCGATCAGGTCCTGGGGCGGCTGAATGTCCTTGATCTCGATGCGCGTCACCTTGATTCCCCAGGGCATGGTCGCATCGTCGACCACCCGCAGCAGCCGGTGGTTGATGTCATCGCGCTTGGACAGCGTTTCGTCCAGGTCCATGGCGCCCACCACGGTGCGGATATTGGTCATGGTGAGATTGACCACCGCGAGCCGCAGGTTGTCGACCTCGTAGGCGGCCTTGGCCGCATCCTGCACCTGGTAGAACAGCACGGCGTCGACGCCCACCATGGCGTTGTCCTTGGTGATGACCTCCTGGCGCGGCACGTCGAGCACCTGCTCCATCATGTTCATGCGCCGGCCGACGCTCTCGAAGAACGGCGTGATCAGATGGAAGCCCGGCTCCATGGTCTTCTTGAAGCGGCCAAAGCGCTCGAGCGTGTACTGAAATCCCTGCGGGACGGTCAGCCAGGCCTTGGACACAATCACCAGCAGCGCGACCAGGATGACGATCGGCAGCACGTTGAAATTGAGACCCAGCATTTGCGGTACCCCGGCGGCAGGGGCCGCCTTGCCGATCAACATACCACGGAAGCCAGCCCCCAGAAACGCAGCCCGGGCGGCCCGCCGGCCCCTAGGTCAGGCGATGGCGCGGCGCTTCTTCAGGTGCACCAGCAAAATGGCCACCGCGGCCGGCGTCACGCCGGCGACGCGCGCCGCCTGACCGAGCGTGGCCGGGCGGATGGCGCTCAGTTTCTGGCGCACTTCACTCGACAGGCCGGCGAGCCGGTCGTAGTCCAGATCGCCGGGCAGCGCGGTATGTTCATTGCGCCGCGCACGCTCGATCTCGTCCTGCGCCCGCTCGATGTAGCCGGTGTAGCGGGCCCGCACTTCCAGGGCGAGGCGCAGTTGCCCTTCGATCCGATCGTCCACGGGCTCCTCCCGCAGCGCGGAATCGCCGCGACCGATCAGCTCGAGCAGGTCCTCGTAGCGCACGCCCGGTCGACGGAGCAGTTCCATCGCACTGAGCTCGCGCCCCAGCGGCGCCCCGCCCAGCACCCGCTCGCACCAGGCCGCGCTCGGGTCCGCCGGCCGGATCCGGCGCCCGCTCAGCCGCGCCAGTTCCTCATCGATGGCGCGCTGCTTGCGTTCGAAAAACGACCAGCGCGCGTCGTCGACCAGACCCAGCTCGCGCCCCACGGGGGTGAGCCGGGCGTCCGCGTTGTCCTCGCGCAGCAACAGCCGGTGTTCGGCGCGGCTGGTAAACATGCGGTACGGTTCGGCGGTGCCCTGCGTGACCAGATCATCGACCAGCACCCCTAGGTAGGCGGCGCTGCGCGCGGGCACCCAGGAGGCCAGTCCGCGCACCGCGCGTGCCGCATTGAGCCCGGCGAGCAGGCCCTGGGCGGCGGCTTCCTCATAGCCGGTCGTGCCATTGATCTGGCCGGCAAAGTACAGGCCGCGGATGCTCTTGGTCTCGAGCGTCAGGTGCAGGTCGCGCGGATCAAAATAGTCGTATTCGATCGCGTAGCCGGGGCGCGTGATGTGCGCGCGCTCGAACCCCGCAATGCTGCGCACGAACTCCTGCTGCACGTCAAACGGCAGGCTGGTCGAGATGCCGTTCGGATAGATCTCGTGGGTGTTCAGCCCTTCCGGTTCGATGAAAATCTGGTGCGAGCTGCGTTCGGCAAAACGCTGCACTTTGTCCTCCACCGACGGGCAATACCTGGGCCCCGTTCCCTCGATGGCGCCGCTGTACATCGGCGAGCGATCGAGCCCCGAGCGTATGATCTCGTGCGTCCGCTCATTAGTATGTGTTATGTGACAATCAACCTGTCTAGGGTGCTCATCAGGCCGCCCAAGAAACGAAAACACCGGCAGCGGGGAATCGCTGGCCTGCCGTTCGAGGCGCGAATAATCGACGCTGCGCCCGTCGATCCGCGGGGGCGTTCCGGTCTTGAGACGGCCCACCCGCGGCATGCGCGCACGGAGCTTCTGGGCCAGTGCGTTGGAGGGCGGATCGCCCGCGCGGCCACCCTGGTAATTGTCGAGCCCGACGTGGATGCGCCCGCCCAGGAAGGTGCCCACCGTGAGCACCACCGCGCGCGCATCGAAGCGGATGCCGGTGAGACTGAGCACGCCACTCACCGTGTCCTGCTCCAGCACCAGGTCGGCCGCTTCCTGCTGGAACAGGGTCAGGTTCGGCTGGTTTTCGAGCAGCTCGCGCATCGCCTGCTTGTAGAGCTGCCGGTCGGCCTGCGCGCGGGTCGCCCGCACCGCCGGGCCCTTGCTGGCATTGAGGGTGCGGAACTGGATGCCGGCGCGGTCTGCGGCGCGCCCCATGGCGCCTCCGAGCGCGTCGATCTCGCGCACCAGGTGGCCCTTGCCGATGCCCCCGATGGCCGGATTGCAGCTCATGGCACCGAGCTGTTCGATGTTCTGGGTCAATAGCAGGGTGCGCGCACCCGCCCGGGCCGAGGCCAGGGCGGCCTCGCAGCCGGCGTGGCCGCCGCCGATCACGACGACGTCGTAGGGGTCCGCGTAACGCATGGCGGCATTCTACCGGGGCCTGGGCGCCCGCGGGATTTCGAAGTCCGAGCGTAGGTACGCCTTGATTTGCATGCTCGGACGGTCGAACACCACCAGGAGCGGTGGGGACTGGCCCGACATGAGCATGGTCACCGGATCATCGGGCGAGAAGCCCCGCTGCACCATCATTTGCTTGAGGCGCTGCTTTTTCCCGTGGAAGCCGTAGTCGCGCTGCTGGTCCACCGTGAGCAGGTGCGCCCGCAGCTGCGGCAGGCCACGCTCCCAGCTCTGGAAGAAGCGCGGCATCTGTATGACATCGTCGCCACCGCCCACCGCCGACTCGACGATCTCCTGCCGGGCGCTCTCCTGCTGCGGGAGCGGCGCCCAGACCCAGCGCGGCAGGCTGTACCAATGGGGCGCAAATTGTGGATTTTTCTCGAGCGCGAGCGCCTGCTCGTGCGGATCGAGGTCCGAGGCTTGGACCAGCTGCAGTCGATCCTCGGAAAAGGTGTAGTACAGCGGTCGCCCGAGCCACAGCGTCGAGACCCCATAGACCAGCGCCGCGAGCTGCACGGCAGCGATGAAAGCAATGTCGCGACCGAGCACCCGCCGGGGCTTGGCCTGGTTTGCGATCAGCAGAGTGCACAGGGGCCCCAAGGCCACATCGACGCTGGCCAGGATTGGCACCACCCGCAGGGCGTTGGTCAGGTACCAGCCCGGCCAGCGGTACCAGCCCAGATACAGGCTGCCCAGCACTACCGCCAGCACGGCAACGCTGCACAGCAGGTGTGCAACAAACAACTTGAGCCGAAATTTCATCTGCCGACACTCTCAGAGACCGCGAAATATTCAACCACGACACGCACCCGCTCGCACCTGGGGCTGTCGGGGCGGAACTGACCGCGACCACACCGGTCCTAACATTGACCCGTTGTACCCGGTCACCTACGATCCGCGGTTCGTTTTCGGGACCCAAAAAAACGCAGGAGAACCGGCGATGTCAGAGGATCCGCGCGATTGGAGCAAGCCCGCCGCCATGGCGATTCCGAAGGGCGGCTACTTACCCGACAAGCTGGAGCAGGGCCGCTACGGGCCGGTGTTTCCGAAGTCGCCCACCCGTTATGGCTTCACAATCATCGCCAAGATCATTCCCGGCCGGGAAGAGACCATACGAGCTTACGGCGTGAAGATGGAGAAAGCGGTGGGTGAACTGCCGTACTGCCTCGAGGTGTTGAAACTCCACACCCTGCGCTGGGTGCTGTTCGACATCAAGGACGAGACCTACTTCATGTACCAGGGCATCTTCGACACCGACTTCGATAAGTACACCGAGGACGCGGTCGCGCTGTTTCGGAGCCTTGGGATCGACACCGTGTTCGAGAACCTCGAGGGTTTCCCCAAGGACTGGAAGACGAATTCGGCGGCCTTTATCAAGTTCGTCCGCGATCACCATCGCCCGAGCTTTCTCGAGTATGGCGAGTACCCTTATGTGAGCGCCGACGAAATCAAGAAGGCCCTAAAGCTCAAGGCCGCATTCGCGACCGCCCTCGACCAGATGCAGTAAGCGGGCGGGACTGTTTCATGGCAGACAGTGCGCCGGCGCTGGAATTCGATGACATCCAGCACATCCTGCTGACGCGCGCCCCGGCCCTCACGGGCCGCTACGAGTTCCTGTCATTCAAGGATGCCGCGAGCGCTCGCGCGTGGCTGGCGGACGTCCTGCCCACGGTCCAGTCCGCCGAACAGGCGCGCGATGCCAGCGGGCAGTCGCGCTGGGTGACGGTCGCATTCACTTTCGGCGGCCTGCGCCGCCTGGGCGTGAGCGAGGATGCCCTCGCCACGTTCCCCGAGGAGTTCCGCCAGGGGATGGTCGCGCGCGCGCAGATGCTGGGCGACACCGGTGCCAACCACCCGGACCATTGGGTCGGTGGACTGGCCAGCCCCGACCTGCACGCGATCGTCATACTGTTCGCGCGCAACCTGGCCGAGCGGGAGCGCTGCCGGGCCACGCACGCGGAGAGCCTCGCGCGCCATCCGGGGGTCAGCGTGCTCTCCACCCTCGACCTCGAAGCGGTGCCGCCTTTCGAGTACGCGCACGATCACTTCGGGTACCGGGACCGACTGTCGCAGCCCGCGATTCAGGGCTCCGGCGAGGAGCCCACCCCCGGTTCCGGCCCGTCGCTCAAGGCGGGCGAATTCATCCTCGGTTACCCGGACGAGGCCGGACCCCAGGAAGGCCTCCCACAGCCCGAGGTCCTGGCGCGCAACGGCAGCTACATGGCCTACCGGCGGCTCGAGGAGCATGCCGGGAGGTTTCGCGATTTCCTGCGCGAGCACGGCAAGACCCCCGAGGAGCAGGAGTTCATCGCGGCCAAGCTCATGGGCCGCTGGCGCAGCGGCGCGCCGCTGACGCTGGCTCCCCTCAAGGACGATCCGGCACTCGGTGCCGACCCGCTGCGCAACAACGACTTCAACTACAAGCAGAATGACCCGCTGGGCTACGCCGTGCCGCTCGGCTCGCACATGCGCCGCATGAACCCGCGCGACACCGCCCACAACATGAACCGTCGCCGCATGATTCGCCGCGGTGCCACCTACGGGCCGCACCTGGCGGAGGATGCCCGCGAGGACGGGCAGGAGCGCGGCATCGCAGCGTTCATCCTGTGCGCGAGCCTCATTCGGCAGTTCGAGTTTGCGCAGAATGTGTGGGTCAACGACCGGAGCTTTCACGAGCTCGGCAACGAGCGTGATCCCATCATCGGCACGCAGGACGGCACGCTCGAGTACAAGATCCCGAAGCGCCCGGTGCGCCGCAAGATCACCGGCCTGCCGGCCTTTACGACCGTACGCGGCGGCGCCTACTTCTTTCTGCCAGGACTCCGGGCCCTGCGCTGGCTCTCGAAGCTCGGAGCAGCGCCATGACGGCGGCTCCGCCATCCTCTTGCGGCCCGCCGTGCGGGCCATCCCTCCAGCTGTGGGTCCTTACTCTATGAGCACTGCAACGCCTGCGCGCACCTACAACCAGAACCATGTGGCCCGCGCCCCGCGGGCCGGGAAGCGCCGCATCAGCATTTACTGGAGCTGGAGTTATCCCTGGGAGGCGGGCCGCGATCCTGCGGCGATGAACAACCGGTTCTCGACCATCACCGAAGTGCGCAACGCCATCTATCCCGCGTACGAGACCCCGGAATACGAGTCGGCGCAGTTCCTGCAAGGCATCGCCGGAACTCTCGAGCTGTTTCACCGCTCCACGCTGAGCTTCCAGAAGCTGGCCGGGGAAGCCTCCGGCCAGCCGGTCGCCGTCTTTCAGCGCATCGACCAGGCGGGGTTCCGCCTGCCGGTCGATGAGCGGATCCTCGCCGATACGGACACCCTGATGGTGTTCAGCCTGGACCATCTGCTCTCGGATCAGAAGGCCGAGTCCGGGGAGATCGCGGCCATCCGCGAGTGGCTGAAGCGCGAGGGCACCTGCCTGCTGCTGGCTCCGCATCATGACGTCGGCGCGACCGACGATCTGAAGCAGCGCCAGCTGGAGTTCCGTCATCACGGCGATTCGCTGGTTCCACGACAGCAGCGCTTCAGCACCTACGGCCGCGACCTGCTCAACGCGCTCAACCTCCCGGTGATCAATCAATGGGGGCTGCGGCCGGCGGTCGTGAAGGGTTCCCGCAACGAGCCGGTGCCGGTGGTCGCGAGCCGCGACCTCGACACCCATGGTCTGCTCAAGAATGTGTCGAGCATGAACTTTCATCAGCACCAGCCGCACTACGCGCTGACGGCGCCCGATACCAAGGCAGTACACGTACTGGCGCGCCAGCCCGTCGATCTGGATCGGCCGCATCCGTTCACGGCGGCCGGCAACAAGGAGTTCAACTGCCTGCTGTGGGCACCGCCGCAGGGCGAGCGTGCCGGCGACGTACTCATCGCGGATTCCACCCACTTCACGACGCTGTTCGGCGAGACCGACAGCTTGCTCAATTTCTGGCGCAATTTTGCGGCGATGTAGTGGACGGGTCTGCGCGCTCCTGGCCGCTGGCTGGTTTGCGACCGCCCCGGCCGCTCACGCGCAGAATCGCGGGGTCTACCCGCTGGGCTTAAGCGCGATCAACTCGGGTGTGACGGGTGCCGCAGGCTTCAGCTACTCGAACAGCTTCCTGTTCTATGGGCGCGACGAATCGAAGGACGCCAGCGGACAGGTGATCGCCACCGGTGCCCAATCCGTCCTCATGGACATGAACGGCTTGACCTGGGTCGGCAAAAACCCGCTCACCGGGCTGGGGGGCGCGATTCTGTCGGCCGGCGTCACCGTGCCGATCGCGAACAACTCGCTGAGCTCCAGCGAGCTCGGAACCCTCAGCGGTGGCGGCGGCCTGGCCGACACGTATCTCCAGCCCCTCATTCTGGGCTGGCGCCGGGAGCGCTTCGACGTTCGCGCTACCCTCGGCGCGCTGGCGCCCACCGGGCGCTATTCGGCAGGCGCGAAGGACAACGTCGGCAACGGCTACTGGTCGCTGACGCCGTCGGTGGGCGAGACCGTTTACCTCACCGCGGATCGCTCGCTGGCGCTGTCCGCCTTCGAGATGTACGAATTTCATGCGCGACAGCCCGGCACCGAGATCCAGCCCGGCCAGACCTTCGACCTGGACTATTCGTTGATGCTGGCGCTGCCGGCCTACAAGGAGCGGCAATTCCGGCTGGGACTGGTCGGCTACGAGGCCTGGCAGACGACCGACACCACGGGACCTGCGATCACGCCGGTGCAGGCCGCGCAGCACTACCGGATCCACGCTTTGGGGGTAGGCGCGACCGCGAGCCTGCCCAAGCAGGGAGTGAATTTAAGTTTCAAGTACTTCGATGAGTACTCGAACCGGTCCACATACCAGGGAAGTTCTGTTCAAATAGGCGTGGCGGTCGCGTTCTGATCGAGGCGTCCACACTCCAAGGGGACCCACATGCATGCGATCTGGGAGAGCTTCGCACGAGGATGGGAGAATTTCCTCGCCCGGCCGGGCGGGCAGTTCAGCCTGCGCTTCGTGCTGCAGCCGCTGGTCGCCGCGCTCATCGCGCTGCGCGCCGGGCTCAAGGATGCGCGCGCGGGTCGCCCGGCCTTTCTTTGGGCCGCCTTCAGCGACGCCGCCGCGCGCAGTCAGCTGCTGCACGGTGGCTGGAAGGACATTCGCATGCCCTTCCTGGTTGCGATAGTGCTGGACGCCACCTACCAGCTGCTCACGCATCGAAGCATTTTCCCGCTGGAGCTGCTGTTCACGGCGACCCTGCTCGCGCTGCTGCCCTATAGCCTGCTGCGCGGCCCCATCAACCGCGTGGCACGGCGGTTTATGCGCGGCACCGGCCCGGATGCAGCCAAGCGTGATCCGCCGTGAGTCGATCATCCCCCCGGGCGTGAACAAATTTTAAGCACGTGCCCTCAGCGCTTACGACCATGGCAGCTGCGATCTGGGCCCGGAACGCCGCAGTCACTGCTGCCTGCCGGGGGACGCGCCGCGCGTGAATGAATCCCCGCTCCAGGACGCAGAACGCCGCTTTCGGCTCGCCTACGGCCGCGCGCCGCGCTGGATCGGCTCGGCGCCGGGCCGAGTCAATCTGATCGGGGAGTTCACCGATTTTAACGGCGGCTTCGTGCTGCCGATGGCGATCGAGCGACGCACCACGATCGCCGCGGCGCCGAATGACTCGCGCCGCATCGTGCTGCGCAGCGAGCAAGACACGCAAGTGGTCAACATCGAGCTCGATCGGCCCCTAAGGCCCGCTCCTCAAGGCTCGTGGGGCAACTACCCCATGGGCGTGGTGGCGGGATTTCAGCAACTCGGCGCCGCGCCCACGGGGTTCGATGCGTTGGTCACATCGACGGTGCCGCTCGGCGCGGGACTCTCGAGCAGCGCCGCCTTGGCCGCGGCCACGGCCAGCGTGCTCGAGGCGCTCTGCGGCCTGCAGCTCGATCCGGTTCGCAAGGCGCTGCTTTGCCAGACCGCCGAGCATGGTTACGCGGGAGTGCCCTGCGGAATCATGGATCCCTTCATCTCCATCCTGGCGCGAGCCGAGCAGGTGCTGCTGCTGGACTGCGAGTCGGGAGTGCCGGAGTGGATCGCGATGCGCGATCCGTCCATTGCGGTGCTCATCGTCAATACCCACGTGAAGCATTCTCTTGCCAGCGGCGCATACGCGCAGCGGCGCGCGCATTGCGAAGCGGCCGCGCGCGCGCTGGGCGTGGCCAGTCTGCGCGGCGCGACTCTCGATATGCTGCGGGAGGCGGCGCCTGCCGTGGGCGAGAGGGGCGTGCGCTGTGCGCGCCATGTGATCGGTGAGAATGCCCGCACCCTGGCGGCGGCACAGTACCTTCGCGAAGGCCGCTGGGAAGAATTGGGCATACTCATGTATGCCAGCCACGACTCGCTGCGCAAGGATTACGAGGTGAGCTGCCCGGAGCTTGATCACATCGTGGCGATCGCTCGGAAGATGGGCATCGGCGAGGGCATGTTCGGCTGCCGGCTGACGGGCGGTGGTTTCGGGGGCTGCGCCGTCGCGATCGTGCATCGCGCGGCGCTGGGCGCCATCAGCCGCAGGATCCAATCGGCCTATTCAAAGCGCTTTCGCACCACGCCCACGATCTTCAGCTCGCGCCCGGCGGGCGGTGCGACCCTCACCGCGATGGCCGCGTGATGCGTCCCATGGAGGCCTTGCTCGCCCAGCGACCGCACCGTCGCTGGAATCCGCTCACCGACGAGTGGGTCTTTGTTTCCCCCGATCGCACCCGCCGTCCCTGGCAGGGAGCCATCGAGCCAAGCGCGCGCACCGCGCTGCCGCCCTACGAACCCGGCTGCTACCTGTGCCCCGGCAACACGCGAGCCAACGGCGAGCGCAATCCACCGTACTCATCGACGTACGTGTTTCGAAACGACTTCCCGGCCCTGCGGCCGGAAATCATGCCCGCCGCGGCGTCCCCTTCATCCGCTGCTGAGGGCCGAGGCCCAGGCCGGCGAGTGTCGGGTGGTGTGCTTCTCGCCGCGACACGACCTGTCGCTTGCGGAGCTTTCCGCGGCAGGGGTGCAGGCCGTGATCGACACCTGGGCGGAACAAACGCTGCAGCTGGAGCGCGAATGGCGCTGGGTACAGATCTTCGAGAACCGCGGGGAGCTCATGGGAGCATCCAACCCGCACCCGCATGGCCAGATCTGGGCCGGCGAGGCGCTGCCCACGCAGGTCGCCAGGGAGATGGAGCAGCAGAGGCTGTGGTTCGCCGCGCGCGGAGTGCCACTGCTGCAGGAGTACCGAGAGCTCGAGGCCGCAAGCGGCGAGCGCGTGGTGATCGAGACGGCGCATTGGCTCGCCGTGGTCCCCTGGTGGGCGGCGTGGCCGTTTGAGCTTCTGCTGTTGCCGCGCCGCTCCGTGCAGCGCTTGCCCGATCTCGATCCGGCCGAGAGAGAGGATCTGGCGAAGCTTTTGGGCGAGGTGCTGCGTCGCTACGATCTGTTGTTCGAGGTCCCGTTCCCGTACTCATTCGGCTGGCACGGCGCGCCTGCCGACGCCGAACCCTCGGCGGCCTGCCAGCTGCACGCCCATTTCTATCCGCCACTGCTGCGCTCGGCGAGCGTGAAGAAATTCATGGTCGGCTATGAATTGCTGGCCGAAGTGCAGCGTGATCTCACGCCCGAGCAGGCGGCGGAACGCCTGCGCGACTGCGCGCCTGCGCGAGCCGCACGCCACTTTCCTCCCGCCTGATGGTGCTTCGCGTCATTAAGCCTTCATAGATTCGTTGATCGATTGCAGGCCCGCGAACCCGGTTAGTACGGAGAACCCCACGCAGGATCGCCAGCTTATATCTACGTACTTGACCTGATATCTCTATTTCGAGTTCCGAGTACAAGGGCTGCAATGGCTCGCTGCGAGCCTGTGAGAACTAAGGGGCCGGCCATTTGCAACATTGCAGCGGGGACCTGGACCACTTGTGCATTGATCAGCAGCGGAGGCGTGGAATGCCGGGGCCGCGACCACGATGGGGAACAAGGAGGTGTTGCATGAAAGCGCGAATCGCGAGCCGGTTCGCCGGCCTACGAGTGAGACGCGTCATCGCGCTCGTTGCGGCATGCATGTGGGTTGGGGCGGCTTCGAGCGCCAGCGCTTCGGGGTTCCAGCCGCCCGCCGCCGGAGACCTTACTTTGGCCGCGGGCCCGATTATTGACCTCGACTTCTTGAACATTTCCGGTTCCACGGTGCCCGATCGGTCGGGAAACGCAAATGACGGTGAGGGGAAGAAGGGGGCCATCGGGTTCGAGACCAGCTGGAGCCCGAGCACGGTGGCGGACTCCCAAGGGAATACTGCGGTGGTTTTCGACGGCACGCAGCAGGAGCGTATCGAGATCCCGAACCGATCGGGGAGTCTCGACGTTAATCAGTACTCCATTCTCGTGCAGTTCACGCTGGACCCGTCGGTGGATACCGATCCCTTACACCAACGCTATGAGCTCATGGAGAAGGCCGGAAGCTTCTGGTTCAAGCGGCGCAGACCGGCAGGTCACCGGCCCGGCATCCCGTAACCGGCCGGCATCCTACTTGCCGATGCAGAATGAGGCAAAAATGCGGCCCAGCAGCTCATCGGCGGCGCCGGCTCCGGTGATTTCTCCCAGCGCCTGCTGCGCGTTTCGCAGCTCCTCGGCGACCAGCTCGGCGGCGCGTGCGCCGCGGCACTGCGCATCGGCCGCCTCCAGGAACCGTCCCGCCGCGGCCAACGCCTCGAGGTGCCGGCGGCGCGCCGAGAGCGTGCCGGGATTCCCGCGCTGGTAGCCCGCGGCCTCGAGCAGCTGAGCGCGCAGCGCGTCGACGCCGGTGCCCTGCAGCGCCGAGAGCGCCATGCAGGCGTCCGCACCCGCCACGCCCTCACGAACGCGGACCGCGGCCGGCAACACGTCGATCTTGTTGTAGACCAGCGTCACGGGCACGCCCGCCGGGAGCCCTGCGCGCTCGGCCTCGAAACTCAGGGCTTGCGGATCGGCCGCGGCATCGATGAGGAACAGCACGCGGTCGGCCTGCGCCATGGCGGCACGCGCCCGGCGCATGCCCTCGGCCTCGATGGCATCGGCGCTGTGGCGCAACCCCGCCGTGTCGAGCAGCAGCACCGGCACGCCCTCGATCTGGATGTGTTCGCGCAGCACGTCGCGCGTGGTTCCGGGCTGCTCGCTGACTATCGCCGCGTCCTGGCCGGCGAGTCGGTTGAGGAGCGTGGACTTGCCGGCATTCGGCGCGCCGGCGATCACCACGGTGAGCCCCTCGGTGAGCAGCCGGCCCTGCTGCGCCACGGCCTGCAATGAGGCGCACTGCGCACGCACGGCGGCGAGGCGCGTGAGCAGCTCGGCGTCGGCGAGAAAATCGATTTCGTCGGTGGGAAAGTCGATCGTGGCCTCGACGTGTGCGCGCAGCTGCGCGAGCGATTCATCGAGGGCGCGCACGCGCGCCGAGAATTCGCCCTGCAGCGAACGGAGCGCGGCGCGCGCGGCCGCCTCGCTGCTGGCGTCGATGAGATCGGCGACCGCCTCGGCCTGCGCCAGGTCCAGCTTGTCGTTCAGGTAAGCGCGCTGCGTGAATTCGCCGGGCTGCGCGCGCCGTGCGCCGAGCTCGAGCGCCCGGGCGATCAGCCGCTCCAGCAGCAGCGGGCCGCCGTGGCCGTGCAGTTCGAGCACCGCCTCGCCGGTGTAGGAATGCGGCGCCGGAAAATACAGCGCCAGGCCTTCATCGAGCGCGACACCGTCGGCGCCCAGAAAGCGCGCGCGCTGCGCGTGGCGCGCGGGCGGCAGGTGGCCGAGCAACGCCGTGGCGATGCGCGGAGCGTGCGGGCCCGAGATGCGCACGATGCCGATGCCGCCCCTTCCCGGCGGACTGGCCGTGGCCACGATGGTATCGGCGGGTACGGGCATGCACCCTCTGCCTGGCAGCAGGCCTAGTTGCGCGCCTTGCTCTGCAGCGCGAGGCGGCGATTGATGTTCCACTGCTGCAGGATCGACAGCACGGTGTTGGTGGTCCAGTAGAGCACCAGCCCCGAAGGCATGAAGGCGAACATCACCGGCATGGCGATCTGCATGATCATGAACATCTTCTGCTGGGTCGGATCGCCCATCTGCGGATTGAGTTTGAAATTGATGTAGTTCGCGCCCGCCATCAGCACCGGCAGCACGAACCACGGATCGCGCGCCGACAGGTCGCTGATCCAGCCGACAAACGGCGCCTGGCGCATCTCCACGCTCTCGAGCAGCACCCAGTAGAACGCGATGAACACCGGAAACTGGATCAGCATCGGCAGGCAGCCCGCGACCGGGTTGACCTTCTCGCGCTGGTAGAGCTCCATGGTCGCCTTGCCGAGCTTCTCGCGCTGGTCCTTGTAGGTTTCCTGCAGCGCCTTGATGCGCGGTTGCAGGGCCTTCATGCGCGCCATCGAGCGCATGCTGGCCTCCGAGAGCGGATAGAACAGCAGCTTGAGCAGGAGCGTGGCGACCATGATCGTCCAGCCCCAGTTGCCGAACAGGCCGTGAACCTTGTCCAGCAGCCAGAACAGCGGCCGCGCGAGAAAACTCAGCTTGCCGTAATCGGTGACCAGATAAAGCCTTGGACTTGCCTGCTCGAGCAGCGCCTGCAACTTCGGGCCGACAAAGAAGGTTTGATGCGCCGTGGCGCTGGCGCCCGGTGCGAGCGCCTGCGCCGGGGCAGTGGCCGCCAGCAGGTATTCGTTGCCGCTGGTCGAGAGCTGGTAGTGCCAGGGAGCGCCCACCGGGGGCACGATCGCGGCCACGAAATGATGCTGCATGGCGGCAAGCCAGCCCCCGTCGATCTGGCGATCGAGCGTCGGCGGGTCCTTGCCCATCTTGAGCTTCTCGTACTTGTGGCCATCGTCGTAGGCCGGGCCCTTGTACGCGTAGCTCTCGGGATGGAAGTAGGAACTGACCACCGGCTCGTTGTTGCGCAGCAGCTGCGCGTAGGGCGCAAATTCCCACGGGGCGGCCGACGCATTCTGCAGCTGGTAATCCAGGCCGACGGCGTACTGGCCGCGCCGGAAGGTATAGGTCTTGGTGACCGTAATCCCCTCACCGTCCGTCCAGCTCAGCGGCAGTTGCATCTGCGCCTGGCCAGGCGCCAGCCGCAGCTCGCGGACCGGCGACGTGTACAGCGCCAGGTGAGTGGGCATCGGCTTGCCCGCCGCACCGGCCAGGCCGGACTGCAGGACAAACAGGCTCTCGTCGCTGTCGCGGTTGAGCAATCGCACCGGCGTGGGTTGGCCCTTCACCTGCGGATAGGCGAGCAGATCGGCACGCGTGAGCTCGCCGCCCTCGAGGCTGACCTGCAGCTCGAGCACGTCCGTGACCACGTGCACGCGCGGCGCGGCCGGCGCCAGCGTGGAGCCCACGGTCAGCGGGCTGGTGGCGGGAATCGCCGCGCCGGCCGTTGCGAGGGGTGCGGGATGGGCGGGCGTGGCCGGCGCGGTCAACGCCGGGGCCGCGCCGCCCAGAGCCGGAGCGCCGCTGGTGGCGGGCGAGCCGGGCGCGGGAGTGCTCACGGCCGGCGCCGCCGCCGGCGGGTAGTCGTGCATCCAGGTGATGTAATTCATGAACAACGCCATCGCCAGCGTTGCCCACAGGATCCCCCTCAGGTTACGCGTGCCAAACATGCGTCGCGTCCGAACAGCGGGCGCCGGGCACCGGGTCCACGCCGCCCGGATGGAGGGGATGGCAGCGCGCGAGGCGGCGGAGGCCCAGCCACAGGCCGTAAGCCACGCCGTGAATCCCCACGGCCTCGAGCGTGTACTGCGAGCAGCTCGGATAAAAGCGACAGCGCGGTCCCAGCAGCGGACTCAACGTCCGTTGGTACACGCGTATCAGTCCTTGGAGGATCTTTGTGCCCATGCTTCGTTTATCTGCTTCCACAACCGCTCCAGCGCCGCGCGCAGCTCCTTCGCCGGCGCCGTGCGTGCGCCGTTGCGCGCGCCGATTACGATATCGACCGGCGGCAAGCCCTGCTGCCGCCGGAAACTCTCGCGCACCTGGCGCCGCAGGCGATTGCGGTTGACCGCGTTGCCGACGCTGCGCGCCGCGATCGAGAGCCCGAGGCGCGCGCTGGCGTGGCCGTCATTTACGCGGACCGTGGCCGTGAACAATTCGTTCCCGAAGCGGCGCCCCTGGGCGTATGCCGCCTGGAACTGGACCGGCCGGCACAGGCGTTGCGAGCGCTGGAAGCGCGTTGTGCCCACCGGCGCCACGCTCTGAAGGTCCCAGCCGCTTCGAGAAATTCTTTTACGGGATCAGCCGCTTGCGGCCTTTCGCGCGTCGCCGGGCCAGAACCTTGCGGCCATTCTTGGTGGCCATGCGGGCGCGGAAACCGTGAGTGCGCGCGCGTCGGACCTTGCTCGGCTGGTATGTGCGTTTCATGATTCTGACGAGGTCCGGCAACTGACCGGAAAATGGGCGGGCAGGGTACGTTTGGGGGGCGGCCGTGTCAATACACAAACGCTTTCGGGGCGGGTTCAGATCGGTATAGACTTCGACCCCTTTTCCCCGAACCCCCTACGCATATAGGCAGCTGCCCGATTGAGCGCAACCTGGTCCCGCTGTGTTGGTGCGCTCGAGCACGAGCTACCTGAGCAGCAATTCAACACCTGGGTCAAGCCCCTCCAGGCCATTGAAAGCAATACGGGACTGCGCCTGCTGGCCCCCAATCGCTTCGTTGTGGACTGGGTGCGCACGCACCTGCTCTCGCGCATCGAGAGCTTGCTGTTAGCCGACGGCGGCTTGCCGGTGTCGATTGAAATCGGATCGCGCGAGCCTGCGGTGCAGGCCGCGCCCTCAGCGCCCGCCTCCCACTTCGGCGTAAGCACGCCGGTGACACCGGCCGAGTTTCTCGGCGTGCCGCTCAACGCCAACTTCAGCTTTGCCAGTTTTATCGAGGGCAAGAGCAACCATTTCGCCAAGGCCGCGGCGCTGCAGGTCGCGGAAAATCCAGGCTCCGCCTACAACCCGCTGTTCATCTACGGTGGCGTCGGCCTCGGCAAGACCCACCTCATGCACGCGATCGGCCATTTGATTCGCGAGCGCAATCCGGGCGCGCGCATCGCCTATCTGCACTCCGAGCGCTTCGTGAGCGACATGGTGCGCGCGCTGCAGCACAACCGCATCAACGAATTCAAGAACACCTACCGCACGCTGCACGCGCTGCTGATCGACGATATTCAGTTCTTCGCCGGCAAGGACCGCTCGCAGGAAGAATTCTTTCACACCTTCAACGCGCTGATCGAAGGCCAGCACCAGGTGATCCTGACCTGCGACCGCTATCCGAAGGAAGTCGACGGTCTCGAAGAGCGCCTCAAGTCGCGCTTCGGCTGGGGACTCACGGTGGCCATCGAGCCGCCGGATCTGGAAACCTGCGTCGCGATATTGCTCGGCAAGGCACAGTTCGCCGGGGTCGCCCTGCCCGAGGAAGTGGCTTTTTTTATAGCGAAATGCATCCGTTCGAACGTCCGCGAGCTCGAGGGCGCGCTGCGTCGCGTGATCGCCAACGCCCGCTTCCTGGGTCGGCCCATCACGCTGGAATTTGCGCGCGAGGCGCTCAAGGATCTGCTCACGCTGCAGGCACGGCTGGTGACGGTGGAAAATATTCAGAAGACCGTGGCCGACTACTACAAGGTGCGCATTGCCGACCTGCTCTCGAAACGCCGCAGTCGCTCAGTGGCGCGGCCGCGGCAGGTGGCGATGGCGCTGGCCAAGGAACTCACCACCCACAGCCTGCCGGAAATCGGCGATGCCTTCGGCGGCCGCGATCACACCACGGTGATGCATGCCTGCAAGCGCATCCGCGAGCTGCGCGCCAGCGAACCGCGCATCCAGGAAGATTTTTCTGCCTTGTTGAGAACCCTAGCGGGCTAAGCTGGCATATCCTGTGGGCAAGTTCGAGGGCGTTTCTGCACACAGTTCATCCACAAGCAGCGCGGGCGGTTTGGCTTAGCGTTCGAGATCGCGGCGGGCTGCTTTTTTCGGTCTATCGGACATGAAAACGGGTTGTCCCCGATCTGCACAAGCCTAATAATCATTACAGTCTTAACTCTCTAGAAGAAATTAATACTATGAAAGTCTCGGCGTCGCGTGAAAGCCTGCTCGCACCGCTCCAAAGTGTCATGGGTGTCGTCGAACGTCGGCAAACGATGCCGGTGCTCGCGAACGTGCTGCTGGTGGCGCGCGGCGACAAACTCACCGTTACCGGCACGGATCTGGAAGTGGAATTGGTGGCCGGAACCGCGGTCAGCGTGCAGCAGGCGGGTGATGTGACCGTGCCGGGCCGAAAATTGCTGGAGATCATGCGCACGCTCCCCGAGAAGGCCAACGTCTCGCTGACGCGTGAGGCCGAGCGCGTCGTGGTCAAGGCCGGCCGCAGCCGCTTCACCCTCTCGAGCCTGCCGGCGAGTGAATTTCCGGTGATCGAGGAAATCAACGCCAAGCAGGTGATACGCGTCGGGCGCGAGCACTTCCGCCGCCTGATCGAGAAGACGCATTTCGCCATGGCACAGCAGGACGTGCGCTATTACCTCAATGGCACGATGCTCGAGACTTCGGGCAAGACACTGCGCGCCGTCGCCACCGACGGCCATCGCCTGTCGCTGGCCGAGACCGAGCTTGCGGCGGCGCACCGACAGCGGGCACCAGGTGATCGTGCCGAGAAAGGGCATTCTGGAACTGCAGCGGATCCTGGCGGGAGACGGCGAGCTGGAACTCAGCATCGGGTCCAATCACGTTCGGGCCCAGATCGGCGACATTCGATTCACTTCGAAGCTGATCGACGGTAAATTCCCGGAGTACGGCCGCGTTATTCCGGCCAAGCCCCCTTTCGCGATGAGCGCCGCCCGCGACGTGCTGCGCCAGGCCCTGCAGCGCACGTCCATCCTTTCGAACGAGAAGTACCGGGGTGTACGGCTGACTTTCGCAAAAAATCTTCTTACTATTCAAGCACATAACCCTGAGCAAGAAGAGGCCGAGGACCAGATTGAGGTCGGCTACACGGGGTCGGAGATGGAGATCGGCTTCAACGTCACTTACTTGCTGGATGCGCTGGCGGCCATCGACGTGGATTCGGTCGAGGTCGCATTGACCGACTCGAACTCCAGCTGCCTGATCCGGGCGCCAGGGGAAAACGCGGTGAAATTCGTCGTCATGCCGATGCGGCTCTAAGACCGGCGTGAGCTTGCTGGCACTCGAAGTCGAGGGCCTGCGCTGTCTCAAGCCCGCCCGGCTCGAGCTGCACCCACACGTCAATCTCGATCACCGGCGCGAACGGCGCCGGAAAGACGTCGCTACTCGAAGCGATCTATCTGCTGGGCCGCGGTCGCTCCTTCCGCACGCGCCACACCGAGAGGGTGGTGGCCCACGACGCGGCCCGGCTGACGGTCTTTGGCCGGACCTATGAACCCAATTTTCCCACAGTGGGCGTGGGGTACGACCGGCAGAGCGGCCTCCAGGTGCGTATCGGCGGGCACGACGCGCGATCCCTCGCCGAACTCTCGGAGGCGTTTCCCGTCCAGGTGGTGGATCCCGGCATCCATCGCCTGGTCGAGGAAGGTCCGGCCTATCGCCGGCGCTGGTTGGATTGGGGTGTGTTCCACGTGGAACCTGGATTCGTCCACGCCTGGTCGGAATACGCCCGTACCCTCAAGCAGCGCAACGCGGCCTTGAAGAAGCGGGCCGATCCCAGTCCGTGGGAACCTGATCTTGTGCGCCATGGCGTGCAGCTGTCCCTGGCACGGGCGCGCACCCTGCAGCTGCTGGAGCCCTATTGGCGTCAAACCCGCACGGCCTTGCTGGGCGAGCCGGTGTCGTTAAGCTTCTACCAGGGCTGGAGCCAGGAACAGAACCTGGCGGACGCGTTAGCCGCGCAACGGGCCCGGGATCTGGAAAGAGGCGCCACGGGGCAGGGTGCTCATCGGTTCGACGTCCGGCTGACGATCGACGGACGCGCTGCGCGGGAAGTGCTCTCGCGCGGCCAGCAAAAATTGCTGGGCGCCGCCTTGGCTCTGGCGATGGCCCAACTGGCGGGAAGTGACGGCCGACGGCCACCGACGCTCCTGTTGGACGATCCGGCGGCGGAACTCGATCGTCTCCATACGGATGCTCTGGTGTCCGAAATCAGGACGCTGAAGGGCCAGCTGGTAGTCACTGCGCTGCATCCCGAAGAGGCCCGTTTTGGTGATCCCGACAGGGCGTTTCACGTGGAACAAGGCCGCGTTACCACGCTATAATAACAGTAGGGTAACGAAGGCGATTTCATGACACTCACAGATGTCTATGATTCCAGTAAAATCAAGGTCTTAAAGGGTCTTGATGCAGTGCGCAAAAGACCAGGCATGTACATCGGGGACACCGATGACGGTACCGGCCTGCACCACATGGTCTTCGAGGTCGTGGACAATGCCATCGACGAGTCCCTGGCGGGTCACTGCGACCGTATTACGGTAACCATCCACGCCGACGAATCGGTCACCGTGACCGACAACGGCCGGGGAATACCGGTCGACATCCACCCCGAAGAGGGCCGGTCGGCGGCCGAGGTGATCATGACCGTCCTGCACGCGGGCGGTAAGTTCGACGACAGCTCCTACAAAGTCTCGGGCGGATTGCACGGCGTCGGCGTGTCCGTGGTAAATGCGCTGTCGGACACGCTGCTACTGACGATCTGCCGTGAGGGGCGCATGCACCGGCAGGAATACCACCTCGGTAACCCGGTCGCACCGCTGGCGGAGGTGGGTGCCACCATGGAGCGCGGGTCGACGATCCGCTTCAAGCCCAGCGCGCAGATCTTTACGAACATCCAGTTCGTCTACGACACGCTGGCCAAGCGGCTGCGCGAATTGTCGTTTCTCAACTCCGGGGTCCGCATCGAGCTCAACGATGAGCGCGAAGATCGGCGCGACGTGTTTCAACACCAGGGAGGATTGCAGGCCTTCGTGAAGCACCTCAACCGCGGCCGCACGCCGGTGCACGAGAACGTGTTCTGGTTCCGTACCCAGGAGGGTTCGGTCAACGTCGAGGTGGCGTTGCAGTGGAACGACTCCTACCAGGAGAGCATGTACTGCTACACCAATAACATTCCGCAGAAGGACGGCGGCACGCACCTGTCAGGTTTTCGCGCCGCGCTCACCCGCACGCTCAATGATTACATCGAAGGCGAAGCCGCGGCCAAGAAGGAAAAAGTGCCGACCACGGGCGACGACGCGCGCGAAGGTCTGACCGCCATATTGTCCGTGAAGCTCCCGGACCCGAAGTTTTCCTCGCAGACCAAGGACAAACTGGTCTCCTCGGAGATCAAGGGCGTGGTTGAAACCGCGGTCGCCGGCAAGCTGTGTGAGTTCCTGCTCGAGCAGCCGACGCAGGCGAAGGCCATCGTCGCCAAGATTATCGATGCGGCGCGGGCCCGCGAGGCGGCCCGTCGCGCGCGCGAGATGACGCGCCGCAAAGGCGCGCTGGACATTGCCGGACTCCCCGGAAAACTCGCGGACTGTCAGGAAAAGGACCCGGCACTCTCAGAAATATTCATCGTCGAGGGGGACTCGGCCGGCGGCTCCGCCAAGCAGGGGCGCGACCGGCGCACCCAGGCGATCCTGCCGCTCAAGGGCAAGATACTCAACGTCGAGCGCGCGCGCTTTGACAAGATGATTTCCTCGGCCGAAGTCGGCACGCTGATTACCGCACTGGGCTGCGGAATCGGCCGCGACGAATTCGACATCGACAAACTCCGCTATCACCGCATCATCATCATGACCGACGCGGACGTCGACGGTTCGCACATCCGCACCCTGCTGCTGACCTTCTTCTACCGGCAAATTCCGCTGTTGATCGAGCGCGGCCACGTCTACATCGCGCAGCCGCCGCTGTACAAGGTCAAGCGCGGCAAATCGGAAACCTACGTCAAGGACGAGAACGAGCTCAACGCGCTGCTGCTGTCCAGCGCTCTGGAGGCCTCGATGCTGCGGGCTTCCGCCGGAGCGGCGCCGATCACGGGCTCGGCTCTGGAATTGCTGGCGCGCAAATACATGGAAGTGCAGGCCATCATCCGCCGCTGGGCGCGCCGTTATGACGAGCGGCTGCTCGATGCGCTGATCTATTTGCCGGAAGTGACGGTGGAGAATTTCGATCGCCCCGAGTTCCTGGCCGGCTGGTGCACCTTGCTGGTGCAGACTCTCAATGCCACCGACGACAGCGCGCGCAGCTTTGGCGCCGAAGTGCGCTCGGCGAGCGACGGCCACGCCGCGCGCATCGTCGTGCATCGCACCGAACACGGCGCCATGACCGACAAACTCCTGACCCGCGAATTTTTCGAGTCCGCCGAGTATCGGCGCATCAGCGAACTTGGGCGCACCTTGAACGGGCTCATTGGCGCGGGCGCTTCGGTATCACGCGGCGATGAACATCTGGAAATCAGCTCATTCAAGGATGCGATGCGCTGGCTGTTCGAACAGGCCCGCAAGGGCCAGTCGATCCAGCGCTACAAGGGTCTCGGAGAGATGAACCCGGCCCAGCTGTGGGACACCACGATCAATCCCGAATCCCGCCGGCTCATGCAGGTGCGCATCGATGACGCGGTAGCCGCCGACGAGATCTTTACCACGCTGATGGGCGATCAGGTCGAGCCGCGCCGCGAATTCATAGAGAAGAACGCGCTGTCGGTGGCGAACCTCGACATCTAGGCGCGGTGACTGGAACAGCGGGCGCCGGCGGATGCGGGTCCGCCGGCGCCCATCGACTGGCCGGACGAGTCAGCGAACCAGCGGGATCTGCGAGGACAGCATGACCTGCATGGCGTTGCTCAGGCGCCGGTCGATCTGGATGGCGCGCGCAGCGGTGCCGCCCGAGACCACCTTCTGGAATTCCGGCAGCCATTTGCGCCGCAACGCCGTCATCGCCTCGTCGCGCTTCAGCAAGCCATCGACGTAGGCCAGCGCCGCGGCGTCATCGAGGGTCTTGTACTTGGCAGAGTATTCCTGCACCCCCTTGAGCTGGGCGTCGATGATCGTGTTCTGCTCGGCCTGGAATTTCTCGTAGAGCGGCCAGAATTTGGCCGCTTCGGCCGCCGACAGCGAAATGTTCTTCGCCATCACGTCGGCGCGCTTGGCCTGCAGGTCGGCGCGCATTTCTTCCATCGCCTTGGTGGTATCGGCGGGCGTTGGCGCAGGCTGGGCGGGTGTGTTCTGGGAAAAGACCGGGGTAGAAGTGGCCACGAACGCCACCAGGAAGGGCAATAAACGCCGCATACAGAATCTCCGTTGAGTTGGAAAAAGGGGAGGGTGAACGAGTTTTGTATTGTTAGAGGTACCGAACGCCGCGGATTATGGACTGCGGGAGCATTCCGGCACAAGAAATCCCCAAGTATGCCTGGTGGCGGAAACCCGCCGCGCCGCGGGCGAAGCGGCCATGCTGATACTCATCGCCGCCCCCGCCGCGCAAGGTTATTATTCGAAGATCGGCATGCAACCGATCCAGAGCGGCTGGCTGATCCCACGCAGTCGCTAGCGACAGACGCAATTGGCGGGCTTGATTTCCATGGCAGATGCAGCAGCGAACGCGGATCCCACGGCCGGGCCCTACAACGGGCTCAAGCAGCTCGAGCGCACGCTCGAGAGTTCCTGGTATTTCGACCCGCTGCATTACCAGCGCGAACTCGCCGCCATATGGCGGCGCAGCTGGATCTACCTGTGCCGGGCCGAATCGCTGGCCGGACCCTCCTGCTACCGGACCTTCAGCATCGGCGATCAACCGATCCTGCTGCTGCGCGACGAGGCGGGCGAGCTCCGCGCCTTTTTCAACACCTGCCGGCACCGCGGTTCGGTGCTGTGCACCGAGGCCGAGGGCAAACTGCGCACCAGGAGCATCACCTGTCCCTACCACGCGTGGACCTACCGGCTGGACGGCACGCTCTCAAGAATTCCTTCGATGCACCGTGCCGAGTATCTCGACCCGAAGGAACTGTCCCTGTATGCCGTGCCGCTCAAACTCTGGCGCGGGTTCGTGTACGTCAACCTCACGGATGCCAGCCGGCCGCTCAACGATCATTTCAACGCGCCGGGCGATAACTTCGCCCATTGGCCGCTCGAGGACCTGGCGGTGGGACGCCGGCTGACAAGGCGCCTGCACTGCAACTGGAAAGTGTTCTGGGAAAACTACAACGAGTGCCTGCATTGTCCGGGCGTGCACCCGGCGCTGAGCAGCCTGGTGCCGATCTACAAGCGCGGCATCATGGAAACGCGCGACGATCCGAAGTGGCGTGCCCACGAACGGAGCGATGATCCGGCGTACGCGGGCGGACTGCGCCGCGGGGCGGCGACCTGGTCCACCGACGGCCAGCTGGTCGGCAAGGGATTCGCGCAGCTCACCGAAGAGGAGCGGCGCATCGGCTACCACTACATGACCAGCATTCCGTCGCATTATCTGGTGTTGCACGCCGATCACGTGCGCTCCTCGCGCCTGTTGCCGCTCGGCCCCGAGATGATGGAGCTCGAGATCGAATGGCTGTTCCCTAAGGAGACGCTCGTAGATTCTGCCGCGGACATCGCGCGCGCCTGCGATTTCTCTGCCCAGGTGATGGCGGAGGACGGTGCGGCCTGTGAACGGGCCCAGCTCGGGCTGCATTCGGCGCCGCATGCGCGCGGTTACCTGCTGCCCGAAGAGTACGACGTGTTCAGGTTTCAGCAATGGGTGCGCCAGCAGCTGAGCTGACTGTTGGGGCGACGCGGTACCTCTTATCAATCCACCCGTGCTCGATGTCGTATTGCTGCTGTTGACGCTCGTGCTCGGCGCGCTGCTGTCGCGCGTGAGCCTGTGTGCCGTCGCCGGGGTGCAGCAGGCGGTGGCCACCGGCAACTTCGCCGGACTGGAACGCCTCGCACTCGCCGCCTGCGGCGCTGGACTGACTCTGCTGCTGCTGGCCGGACTCCTGCCCGGGCGGGTATCGCTGCCGAACGATGCGCACTTTCACTTCGGACTGATCGCCGGGGGCGTGTTGCTGGGTCTCGGCGCGATGATCAACGGCGGCTGTTACCTCGGCAGCGTGCTGTATCTGGGCACCGGCAACCTGAATTTTCTGTTTACGCTCCTCGGCCTCGGCCTGGGTCTGCGCGCCGCCGCGGCGTGGTCGCCGCTCCCGTTTGCCGCCACGCCCATGCTGCGCATGGCGATGGGCTACCTCTGGCTGTTGGGACTGGCGCTGTTTGCGCTGATCATTGTCGTGCTGATCCGGCGGCGGCGCTGCCGGGGACAGTGGCTGGCGCTGTGCGCCGGATTGGTCGCCGGACTGGTGTACGCGCGTCACCCGGCCTGGAGCTACGGCTCCGCGCTCGAGGCGTTGGCCCGCGGGCGCACCGCGCTGACGCATTGGCGCATGCAGGCGTCGGCGCTCACCCTGTTCGCCGGTGCCATCGGTGCGGCGGTGCTGGCGGGACGGTTTGACCTGCAGCGCCCGAAGCTGTGGCGGGCGCTGCGCTGCCTGGTGGGCGGCGCGATCATGGGGTGCGGCGCCGCGCTGATTCCGGGCGGCAACGACAGCTTGCTGTTGTGGGCCATCCCCGGATTGACGCTCTACGGTGTGCTGGCTTTTGGCCTGATGCTTGCAGTCATGACCGTGGGCTTTGCGCTCGCGGCCCGCTGGCCGCGTTCCGCGACTGCCCCGCGCGCCCCGGCACAGTAAACTAGCGGCATGCACGATCGCTCCAGCGCCTCTCACCCCGCACGGCGCCTCGATGGCTTGCGCATCATCGGCCTGATCAAGCTCGGCAAGGCCGCGCTGCTGATGGCCACCACCTACGGGCTGATCCGGCTGGCCAAGCCGGACCTGGTCGACCAGCTGTATGACTGGCTGAACTCGCTGACCGACAGTTTTGAGCGCCGACTGCTGGAGCGGGCGCTGGACTGGGTGGATTCGCTCGGCTCCGACCGCATTCACAACATCGTTTTCGTCACCAGCGCGTACACGGCCATACTGCTGACCGAGGGCATCGGGCTGATGCTGCGCAAGACCTGGGCCGAGTGGGTCACCGTGATCGCCTCGAGTTCGCTGATTCCCTTCGAACTCTGGCACCTGTTCTTCGGCGTGCGTCACAACAAGTGGGCGGTGCTGGCCGCGACACTCCTCAACGTCGTCATCGTGATCTATCTGGTCCGGGTCTTGCGGCAGGCCCGTCGTGCGCGCCAGCGGCTCGCGTGATGGCTGACAAAGCACGCCGGCGGACCGTGTCCGTGTTGCTGCTGTTGCTGCTGCTGGGCGCGCTCGGCGGATGGCTGATCGGCCGGCGCTCCGCGATTCCCTCGATCGCCCTGTCCGCCGCGGCCCCCGACGTGCTGCGGCTGGGTCGCCTGACGCTCGAACCCTGCACCATCGGCCGCACGAATATCGGCATTGCGAGCTTGCGCGCCTACTGTGTCGGGGTCTTCGTACCCGAGAATCGCGGCGTGCCCGGCGGGCGTCAGCTGCAACTCAAGGTGGCGGTGGTCAGCGCCGAGGCCGCGCAGCCCGACGCCGATCTGGTCGTGTTCCTCGACGGCGGCCCCGGCGGTGCCGCCACCGAGGACTACCCCGCGCTGGCCCCGGCCTTCGGTCCGCTGCGCAAGCGCCACGCCGTGCTGCTCATCGATCAGCGTGGCACCGGCAGTTCCGGTCCGCTGGATTGCGGTGAGCACAACAGCAGCGCCGCGGCGCCGGATCTTAAGCAGGTGCGCGAGTGCCTGCGCGAGCTCGCGCCGCACGCCGCGCCGCAGTTCTACACCACCAGCGATGCCGTGGAGGATCTCGAAGCCGTGCGCCGGGCGCTCGGCAGTCCGCCGCTTGATCTGGTCGGCGTGTCTTACGGCACGCGCGTGGCGCAGCAGTACGCGCGCCGGTACGGCACGGCGGTGCGCGCCTTGGTGCTCGACGGCGCGGTGCCCAACACGCTCGCGATCGGCAGCGAACATGCCGCCAACCTCGAAGCGGTGCTGCGCGAGTTGTCCGTCCGTTGCCGCGCCAGTGCCGACTGCGCGCAGCGCTACGGCGATCCGTACCAGACGCTGCGACGGGTGCAGGCGCGGCTGCGCAATCAGCCGCAGAAACTCAGTGTGCGCGATCCGTACACGGACCGCTCGCAGCAGCAACTCATTACCGCCGAATCGCTGGCGCAACTGGTGCGGGTCTACGCCTACAGCCCCTACACGGCCGCGCTCCTGCCCTACGTGTTGCAACAGGCGGACCGGGGCGATTACGTGCCGCTCACCGGGCAGGCGCAGGTCGTCATCGGCGACGTGGCCGAAGGTCTCTCCGTGGGCATGGCCCTGTCGGTGAGCTGCGCGGAGGACGCCGATCGGCTCGAGCCCGGGGCGTCCGAGGCCGACACGGTGCTCGGCAACAGCCTCACCAACGGGCTGCTTGCCGCCTGTCCGCTGTGGCCTCACGGCAGCCGCCCCAAAGACTTCGGCGAACCGCTCCGTGGTCCGTTGCCGGTGCTGGTGCTGGCCGGCGAGCACGATCCGGTGACCCCCGCGCGCTACGGCGAGGCCATCGTGCAAACGCTCCCGCGTGCACGGTTGCTGGAGCTGACCGGGCAGGGGCACGGGGTGCTGGCGGTCGGCTGTGTGCCGCGCCTGGTGGCGGAGTTCATCCGCACCCTGGACGCGCGCGCGCTCGACGCCCATTGCCTGGACGTGCTCGCACAGACGCCGCCGTTCATGGACGCCAACGGAGCCGGACCATGATCGAGGCGCGTGGCTTGTGCAAATCCTTCGGGAGCCATCGGGCGGTCGACGAGGTGTCCTTCATTGCGCGCGACGGCGAGATCACGGGCCTGCTGGGGCCCAATGGCGCCGGCAAGACCACGACGCTGCGCATGCTCTACACCCTGATGCGTCCCGACGCGGGCACGATCCTGATCGACGGTCGCGACGCGCTGCTCGAGCCGCTGGCGGTGCGGCGCACGCTCGGCGTGCTGCCCGATGCCCGCGGCCTCTACAAGCGACTGACCGCCCGCGAGAACATCGAGTATTTTGCGGCGCTGCACGGCCTGTCAGCGGCGCAGGCGCGCCAGCGGAGCGAGGCGTTGATCGCCACGCTCGGCATGCAGGACATCGCCGCGCGCGTTACCAGCGGATTTTCGCAGGGCGAGCGGGTCAAGACCGCCATCGCGCGCGCGCTGGTGCACGCCCCGCACAACGTGCTGCTGGATGAGCCGACCAACGGGCTCGACGTGACGGCGACGCGCAGCCTGCGTGAGTTCCTCCGCGGCCTCAAGGCCTCGGGGTGCTGCATCCTGCTCTCGACGCACCTGATGCAGGAAGTCGTGGCGCTGTGCGATCGGATCGTCATCATTGCGCACGGGCGGGTGGTGGCCGACGGCACGGCCGATGCGCTGCGCTCCCTGGCCGCAGAACAAAACCTGGAAGAAGCTTTCGTGAAGCTCATCGGCGCCGCGGCGATCGGCGGTGCGCTGTGAGCCCGGCACTCACGGTATTCGCAAAGGAATGCCGGGAGAGCCTGCGCGACCGCCGCGTATTGATCAACAGTCTGTTGCTGGGCCCGCTGATCGGCCCGCTGCTGTTCCTGATGCTGATGCGCCTGGTCATCGGGCGCGAACTGGAGAAGGCCGAGCAGCCGCTCCCGGTGGTGGTGGTCGGTGCCGAGCGCGCTCCGGAACTGATCGGCGCCCTGCGGCAGATGGGCTTGCGTCCGTTGCCGCCGGTCGCCGATCCGGAACTGGCCGTTCGCGAGCAGCGCATCGACCTGGCGCTGCGGATCGGTGCCGACTACGGCGCCGCGTGGCGCAGCGGGCATCCGGCGCAGGTCGAGCTGATTTACGATTCCTCGCGCCGCGAAGCCCAGGGCGACGTGGAACGGCTGCGCGGCATGCTCGAGAGCTACAGCCGGCGCAACGGGGCGCTGCGCCTGCTGGCGCGAGGGCTCGCGCCGGCACTCGCCACGCCGCTGGTGCTGGCGAGCCGTGATACGGCGACCTCGCAGGCGCGCGGTGCACTGCTGTTCGCCATGTTGCCGTACATGCTGGTGCTGACGATGTTTATCGGCGGCCTGTGGCTGGCGATCGATTCGACCGCCGGCGAGCGCGAGCGCCAGTCGCTCGAGCCGCTGTTGATCAATCCGGTGCCGCGCGATCGCATCCTGCTCGGCAAGCTGATGGCGACCGCCGCCTTCAGCCTGGCGAGCCTGACGCTGGGACTGCTGGCCTTCCTGTTCGCCGGCCGCCTGATGCCGACGGAACAACTGGGCCTGAGCGTCGCCCTGGGGCCGCATTTTTTCGCGGTCGCGCTGCCGATGCTGATGCCGCTGGTGCTGCTGATCGGCATCACGCAGATACTCATTGCCGCTTTTGCGCGCAGCGTGCGCGAGGCGCAGACTTACCTGGGATTGGCGCAGCTCGTGCCGCTGATTCCCTCGATCGTACTGAGCGTACTGCCGGTCAAGGCGCAACTGTGGATGTATGCCGTGCCGCTGCTCGGACAGCAGCTGGCGATCATGCGGCTGCTGCGGGCCGAGCCGGTGCCCGGCGTGGCGCTGGGCGTGAGTGCGCTGGTGACGGTGCTGGCCGCGCTCGCGGTGTTCGTGCTGGCGCGCCGTGTCTACAACTCCGAGCGACTGGCCATCTCCGTCTAGTCCTCGAGCGAGGTCCTGACCCATGTGCGGACGTTTCGTGTCTCGTGAACAGGCGGCCCTCGAGCGCGAGTACAACATCAAGGTGCGCAATCCCTTCGAGCGGGTCTACAACGCGGCCCCGACCATGTCGTTGCCGGTGGTTGTCCAGGGGAAGGGCAAGAGTCGCGAGGAGCGCGAGGTGCTGCCGATGCGCTGGGGACTGATTCCGAGCTGGTGGTCGCAGCCCAATCTGCCCGCCTCGACCATCAACGCACGCAGCGAGGAGGCGGCCGTTAAGCCGATGTGGCGTGCTGCCCTGCAGCACAGCCGCTGCCTGGTGCCGGCGCTCGGCTGGTACGAGTGGCAGGCCCGGCCCGAGGGCAAGGTGCCTTATTTCGTCCACGCGCCGGCGATGGCGGGGATCAGCTTTGCCGGTCTCTGGTCCGAATGGAAAAATCCGGCCGGGGAGGCCCAGCTCAGTTTTGCCATATTGACCCGGGCGGCCTCCCCGACCCTGGCCGCGATGCATCACCGCATGCCCCTGGTCCTGGCCCCCACCGCCTGGGACGCCTGGCTGGCCGAATGGCCGGGGGAGGCCGCCGCCCGGCTGGCGGAGCAGGTCGCCGCTGCCCCCGGGGAGTTCGAGTACTACCCGGTCAGCCGCTACGTCAATGCGCCCCGAAATCAGGGCGAACGCTGTATCGAGCCCGCAACAATGTAGGCCGATAATGGCCCGGAACTCGTCGCCCAACGGGGACGCCCGGGCCACTGGGAGCGGGAGCCGCCAAGGCCTAGAATGCGCCCCCTGACGACCGGGCCCATTAGTTTGAAACCTCTGGCCACGTTCCTGAGTCTAATCAACTAATGATGGGCGGGGACGTGCCTGTCTCGTGCAGGTGGAGCGCTTTATGATCGGATTTGGATCGGGCTCGAGAGGTCGCAAGCCTTCTCGCCGGATACTCGTTGGCATCGGCATTGCCATTGTAATGGTTCTGGCCGTCAGCGGCTGGCGCATGACGCGCGCGCCCTCGGCCGCCGCCGAGGCCAAAGACAAGGACGGTGCCGTGCCCCCGTTGGTCACGGTCGTGGTGCCCGCGCTCGGCAATGTCGCCACCACCGTATCGCTCACCGGACTGATCAGCGCCCAGAACGATATGCCGATCGGCGTCGAAGGTGACGGCGGGCGCGTATCCCAGGTGCTGGTCGAGCCGGGCGATCGTGTGAAGCGCGGGCAGGTGCTGGCGCGACTGAATCCGCTCACCGCCGAATCCCAGGTGAACAGCGCTGAGGCCTCGTACGAGGAGCTCAAGGCCGCCGCCGCCTCCTCGCAGGCGGAATATGCGCGCGCCGAAAGAGCCCGCGATTCCTTCTCGGTGGAGGAGTTCGAACGTCGCCGCACCACCGCGCTCACCGCCGAGGCGAAGGCCAAGGCCGCCGAGGCCCAGCTCGCCGAGGCGCGCACGCGCTGGCAGCGCATGACGGTCATCGCCCCGAGCGATGGCATCGTGCTGACGCGCGCCGCCGAAATCGGCCAGATCGCCACGCCGGCGTCCCCGCCGTTGTTCCGCCTGGCGCGCGACGGCGCGATCGAGATGCGCGGCGAAGTGGCCGAGCAGGACATGCCGCGCCTCAAGATCGGTCAGGTCGCGATGGTGCGGCTCGATGGCGTGGCCCAGGCGTTCGCCGGCAAGGTTTGGCAGATCGGCGCGATCATCGATGGGGTTACCCGGCAGGGGACCGTGCGCATCTCGCTGCCCAACGAAGACCAGAATTTGCGGCCGGGCGCATTCGCGCGCGCCGACATCCAGGCGGACGCCATGGTCGGCGTGATCCTGCCGCAGACCGCGGTGCTGAGCGATGAACAGGGGACCTACACGCTGGTGGTGGGCGCCAACGACAAGGTCGAGCGGCGCAACATCAATGTGGTCGGGGCACGCGCCACGGGATTGCTGGTGGATCGCGGACTCACCGGCAATGAGCGCGTGGTGGCGGTGGCCGGAGCGTTCCTGCGCACCGGCGAGCAGGTCAAGGTGGCTCCGATCGCCGTGGCCGCGGGCGGCTCCGACGACAGCGGCAAGAATGTGGTGGCGGGCAACTCCGCCGCCGCGGTGAGCGCGCCATGAGACGCATATCGGCGTGGGCGATCACCCACCCGGTATTCCCGCTGGTATTGTTCGCGGTGCTGACCGCGTTTGGCATCGTCGCCTTCGTGCGCATGCCCATCACGCTCAATCCCGACGTTTCGGCGCCCTTCGTGCACGTGCTGATCACGGTGCCGGGCGCCGCGCCGTCCGAGATCGAGACCCAGGTGCTGCAGAAGGTGGAGGGCTCGGTCTCCAAGGTCGGCAACGTCAAGAACATCATCTCGCGCGCCACCGAAGGCCAGGCGATGGTGTTCGTCGAATTCCAGATCGGCACCCCGGTCGATCGCGCCACCACCGACGTGCGCGATGCGGTCGCGCGGGTCCGCGGCGAACTGCCGCAGGGAATCCTCGAGCCCAACATCGGGCGCGAGGAGATCGACGGCGGCCCGATCGCCTATTACGCGGTCAACACCACCGGCATGACCGAGGAGCAGCTCTCCTGGTTCGTCGATGACACCATCAACAAGCGCTTGCTCGGGGTACCGGGCGTGGCGCAGGTCAATCGTTCGGGCGGCGTGGATCGCGAAATCCGCGTCGATCTCGATCCGGCGCGCATGCAATCCTTCGGCATCACCGCGGCCGAGGTCAACGACCAGTTGCGCCAGGTGAACATCGACGCCGCCGGCGGCCGCGCCCAGGTCGGCGGGAGCGAGCAGTCGATCCGCGTGCTCGGCGGCGCGCGCAGCGCGCAGCAACTGGCCAACACCCGCCTGACCGTGGGCGTGCTGGGCTCCGGCCAGTCAGCGCGGCTCGGGGACATTGCCGACGTCCGCGACGGGATTGCGGAGGTGCGCTCGATTTCCAGGCTGGACGGGCGACCGGCGACCACCTTTGGTGTCCTGAAAGCCAAGGGGGCCTCCGACGTCGACACGCTCCGGCGCGTCGAGGCCGAACTGGCCAAGATCAGTGCCGAGAACACCAGCATCAACCTGAAGCAGGTATTCACCACCGTCGATTTCACCAAGCAGCAGTACCACGCCTCGATCGAGGCGTTGATCGAAGGCGCGCTGCTCGCGGTCGCCATCGTCTATCTGTTCCTGCGCGACTGGCGCGCGACCGGCATCGCCGCGCTGGCGATCCCGCTGGCGGCGCTCCCCACCTTCGCGTTCATGCAGTGGTTTGGTTTCACCCTCAATCAGATGAGCCTGCTGGCGCTGTGCCTGATCACCGGCGTGCTGGTGGACGATGCGATCGTCGAGATCGAGAACATCACGCGCCACATGAAGATGGGCAAGAGCGGCTACAAGGCCGCCATGGACGCGGCCGATGAGATCGGCCTGGCGGTGGTGGCCTGCTCGATGGCGATTATCGCGGTGTTCCTGCCGGTGAGTTTTATGGGCGGGATCGTCGGCCAGTTCTTCATCCAGTTCGGCTTCACCGTGGCGGTGGCGGTGTTCATGTCGCTGGTGGTCGCGCGGCTCATCACCCCGTTGCTGGCCGCCTATACGCTCAAGCCGCACGCGGATCTGCGCAGCGCCGACGGACCGCTCATGGAGTGGTACCTCAGGGCCTTGCGCTGGACCGTCAAACATCGGGTGATCACGCTCGTTGCCGGCTTCGTTTTCTTCGTGCTGTCGGTGGTTGGCCTGGCGATGGTGCCGCAGACCTTCGTCCCCGACAGCGACAACTCCTCTTCGGCCATCACGGTCGAGCTGCCCCCCGGCGTGCTGCTGAGCCAGACCGCGCAGGCCTCGAATGCCGCCTACCAGATCCTGCGCCGCCGCCCGGAAGTGAAGAGCGTCGTCGAGTCGATCGGCGAGGACGAGGACGGCGAAGTCCGTTCAGGGAATATCTACGTGCAGCTGGTGCCGCGCAACGAGCGCAAGCTGAACCAGAAGCAATTCGAGGCCGAGGTCACCAAGCAGCTGCGCCTGATTCCCGACGCGCGCCTGAATTTCAGGAGCCAGGCCGATGGCGGTGGTCGCGATCTGACGCTGTTCGTCGTCGGCAGCGATCCCCAACTGGTGGAGCGCACCGCGCATACCGCCATCGAACAGATGCGCACCCTCAAGGAACTGCGCGATCCGCGCATCAACGGCGACATGGCCCGGCCGGAACTGGTGATCCACCCGCGGCTCGATCTGGCGGCGCAGCTGGGCGTGACCGTGGCGGCCATCAGTGAAACGGTACGCGTGGCGACGCTCGGCGAGATCGCGCAGAACGAGGCCAAGTTCTCGCTGGCCGGCCGGCAGATTCCGATTCGCGTCAGCCTGGTGGAATCGGCGCGCAGCAACCTGGCCACGCTGGAAAACCTGCCGGTGCGCACCGCCAGTGGCGCGACCGTGCCGCTCAAGGCGGTCGCCGAGATCGGCTTTGGGCAGGGCCCCTCCAAGATCCGCCGCTACAACCAGACGCGCCGCCTTTCGCTCGAGGCCGACCTCAATCACACCGAGCTTGGACCCGCGCTCAAGAAGATCCGCGCCCTGCCGATTTTCAAGAACCTGCCCACCGGGGTGCAGATCGTCGATGTCGGCCAGGCGCAGTACATGGCGGAACTGTTCACGAGCTTCGTGCTCGCCATGATCGCCGGCATCATGCTGGTGTTCGCGGTGCTGGTGCTGCTGTTCGCGCGCGTGTTCCAGCCGATCACGATCCTGGCGGCGCTGCCGCTGTCGCTGGGCGGCGCGGTGGCCGGGCTGCTGGTCACGGGGAGCCCGTTCTCGCTGGCCACGGTGCTCGGCATATTGATGCTGATGGGGCTGGTGGCCAAGAATTCGATCCTGCTGGTGGAATTCGCCATCGAGGAAATGCGCGCCGGCAAGGACCGGCTGACGGCGCTGCTCGAGGCGGGCCACAAGCGAGCCCGGCCCATTGTCATGACTTCGGTGGCGATGATCGCCGGCATGTTGCCGCTGGCGCTCGGCGTCACCGGCGATGCAGCGCTCCAGGGGCAAATGGCCATCGCCGTCATCGGTGGGCTGGTGACATCGACCGCGCTCACCCTGGTGATGGTGCCCGCCGCCTTCACCTGGATCGACGACTTCGAGCACTGGCTGGCGCGCAAGCTCAAGCTGCGCAGCGCCGCCAAGACGGCCGCGGAATCCGGCATAACCGCAGCGCCGCCGGCCAAAGCCTAAGGCGAGCTCGCATCGGTCGACTCGCGGGAGATCGATTCAAGTAACCGACGTCGCCCCGCTTGCGATCTGAAAGGGGGCATGCCAAGGGACCTGCGCATTCTCGCGTCAGCGTCCGGATCTGGCACCTTACCTGATCTGTCGCCTAGCTCCGCCGTCAGTGACGCGAGTGCGCCTCGATCCAGTTCTGCGCTTCCTCGTTGACCGCGCGCGCATCGCGTCCGGCGACAGCGATCGGCGGGCCAATGACCACGCGGATGGTTCCCGGCTTCTTGTACAGCCCGCGTCGCGGCCAGTAATAGCCGGCATCGTGCGCCACCGGCACAATGAACCGCTCATTTTCCGCGGCCAGCAGGGCGCCGCTGATCCCGTAGCGCCGCGTCTGGCCCGGGGCCATGCGCGTGCCTTCCGGAAATATCACGATCCATAATCCTTCCGCGATACGCTGCTTGCCCTGCGCGAGCACGCTGCGGACCGCCGCCGCGCCCGCGCCGCGGTCGATGGCAATGGCGTGCATGAAGCGCAGCGCCCAACCCAGGAACGGCACCCAGGTCAGCTCGCGCTTGAGCACCCATACCTGGTCGGGCAGCAGTGCCACCTGCGCGAAGGTCTCCCAGCTGGAAGAATGCTTGAGCAGCGCGATGTGGTTGCCCGGCGGCAGGTTTTCACGGCCCTCGATGCGATAGTCCAGCCGACAGATGAGGCGCAGCATCAGCAGCAGCATCTTTCCCCAGCCGCGCGCCATCTTGGATCGGTACCGGAACGGAATCAGCACCGCCACGGCCGAGAACCACACGGCGTAAAAGCCGGTCCAGAGAAACAGGAAGATCGTAAAGCACAGCGATGCCAGCCACTGCACGCGCTCATCCCTCCGGCGTACGAAGCATCGACCGCGCTAGCCCGGCAGGCGCGACAGGTCGGCGACGCCCGAGAACAGCGTGCGCAATTCACCGAGCAGGGCCAGCCGGTTGTTGCGCAGCCGCTCGTCCGGGTCATTGACCAGCACGTGTTCGAAAAAGGCGTCCACCTCGGGCCGCAACAGCGCCAGCTCGGCGAACGCCGCGCCATAATCGGCCTCGCGCTGCGATCGCTCCACCGCCGCGCGCCGCCGGGCGAGCGCCGCGTGCAGCTGCTGTTCAGCCGGCGCCCGGAACAGCTGCGGGTCGATCGCGCCGGCCGTGGCGGCGGCGGACTTCTTCAGGATGTTGGCGATGCGCCGGTTCGCGGCCGCCAGGCTGAGCGCCTCGGGCCGCTGGAGAAACTCCACCAGTGCCCTCACGCGCGCGTCCGCGTCCAGGGGCGAGCGCGGAGCGGTCGCCAGCACCGCATCAAAGATTTCCGTCGTGACCCCGCCGGTCAAATCCTCCAGATACTGGGCGCGCAGGCGCTCCATGATGAAGTCGTAGACCTCATCAGCGAGCGCCGCGCGGCGTGGCTCGAGCTCGGCGATCGGTTGTGCGGCCAGGGCCTGTTCGATCAGCGCACGCAGATCCACGTGCAGACCGCGTTCCCGGACGATGCGCAGCACGCCGATGGCCGCGCGCCGCAATCCGAACGGATCGCGGGTGCCGCTGGGCTTCTGGCCGATGGCAAATATTCCCGCCAGCGTATCGAGGCGATCGGCAAGCGCGAGCGCCATGCCGGTCGGAGTCACCGGCAGCTGATCGCCCGCGCTGCGTGGCAGGTAGTGCTCGCGGATCGCCAGCGCGGTCTCGGCATCCTCGCCGTCGGCCTGCGCGTAGTAGCTGCCCATGACGCCCTGCAGTTCCGGGAATTCCCCGACCATGGAGCTCAGCAGGTCGCATTTGCACAGCAGCGCTGCCCGCGCCACGCGCTCGGGCGCGGCCTGGCAGGCGCTCGCCAGGCCTGGCAGCCAGCCCGCCGATGCGTCGGGCCTTGTCGGCGACGCTCCCCAGTTTGGCCTGAAAGCTGACCTGCGCGAGCGCCTCGATGCTCGAGGCCAGCGGCGCACGTCGGTCCTGTTCCCAGAAGAAGGCCGCATCGGCGAGTCGGGGCCGCACCACGCGCTCGTTCCCCGAGCGGACCACGTCCGGATCGCGGCTCTCGATGTTGCTGACGGCGACAAACCGGGGCAGCAGTTCGCCGGTCGCCGATTGCACCGGAAAGTAGCGCTGGTGGTCCTGCAGCGCCGCGAGCAGCACTTCCCGCGGCAGCTCCAGAAAGCGCGCCTCGAACTGGCCCGCGATCGCCACCGGCCACTCGACCAGGGCCGTGACCTCTTCGAGGAGCGGCGCGTCGATGATCGCCAGGCCCCCGGCCTGCCCGGCCGCGGCCATGACCTGCGCGCGCACGCGCTCACGCCGCACCGCGAAGTCGGCGATGACCCAGCCGCGCGTGAGCAGGGTCTTCTCGTAGCTGGCCGGCGCGCGCAGCGGCAGATCGCGCGGCGCATGAAAGCGATGCCCGCGCGTGCTGCGGCCCGCGGGCGTATCGAGAATGGTCGCCGGCACGACCTCGGCCCCGTAGAGCATCACCAGCCAGTGGACCGGGCGCACGAACAACGCATCGCCCGATCCCCAGCGCATGCGCCGCGGAATTGGTAGCGCATTGAGCACTTCGGTGAGGATTCCCGGCAGCAGGCTCACGGCACTCGCGCCCGGGCGCGCCCCCGCGTACCAGAGATATTCGCTGTTCTGCTCGTCGCGCTCGCGACCGAGCTGCGAGAGCTCCACGCCGCAGCTGGCGGCAAAGGCCTGCGCCGCCCGGGTCGGTTGTCCCTCGGCGTCAAAGGCGGCGCGCACCGGCGGCCCGCGCCGTCGCACGGTCTGCGCCGGCTGTTGCGCGGCCAGGCGCGAGACGCGCACCGCCAGGCGGCGCGGCGTCGCAAACGAGGCGACCGGGCCGTGGCGGAGATGGGCGGCGGCAAGTTGGGCGCTCAGGCCCGCTCGCAGCGCCTGCTCGAGCTCCGGCAGCGCCTTGGGCGGCAGCTCCTCGGTGCCGATCTCGAACAGGAAATCGCGCCGTTCGCTGCGGGCGGTTTCGCTCATGCGAGCGCCCCTGCGGTGGCCGCTGCCGGGGCGGCAAGCAGCGGAAATCCCAGCGCCTCGCGGCTGGCGAAGTAGGCCTGCGCCACGCCGCGCGCCAGCGTGCGCACGCGCAGGAGGTAGCGCTGGCGCTCGGTGACCGAGATCGCATGGCGCGCATCCAGCAGATTAAATACGTGCGAAGCCTTGAGCACCTGTTCGTAGGCAGGCAGCGCCAGGCGGGCCTCGAGCAGCGCGTTGCAGCTGCGCTCGTGGTCATCGAAATGCCGGAACAGCACCGCCGTATCGGCCTTTTCGAAGTTGTAGGTCGATTGCTCGGCTTCATTCTGGTGAAACACGTCCCGATAGGTGACGCGCCCGTGCGGGCCCTCGGTCCAGACGATATCGAACAGGCTTTCGACATCCTGCAGGTACATCGCGAGCCGCTCGAGACCGTAGGTGATCTCGCCGCTCACCGGCCGGCAGTCGAGCCCGCCGACCTGCTGGAAGTAGGTGAACTGGCTGATCTCCATGCCATTGAGCCACACCTCCCAGCCCAGGCCCCAGGCCCCTAAGGTGGGGGATTCCCAGTTGTCCTCCACGAAGCGGACGTCGTGGACGAGCGGATCAAAACCCAGCGCGCGCAGGCTCCCCAGGTACAGATCGATCATGTCCAGGGGCGAGGGTTTGATCAGCACCTGGAACTGGTAATAGTGCTGCAGACGGAAGGGATTGTTGCCGTAGCGGCCGTCGGTGGGGCGACGCGAAGGCTGAACATAGGCGGCCGCCCAGGGTTCGGGTCCGATCGAGCGCAGGAAGGTCGCCGTATGAAAGGTACCCGCGCCGACCTCCATGTCATAGGGCTGCAGGATGACGCAGCCCTGCAGCGACCAATACTGCTGCAGAGCGAAGATCAGCTCCTGGAACGTGCGCGGCCGGGCCCCGATTTTGGCGGTTTTCATGCAGCTCCTGACCGTTCCGCACGCCGGAAGGCAATTGGCGCGCGAGTATACCGAAGGCGCGAGGATTGCCATCGGGTCGCCCCGAGCGGCTCCAGTGATGCACAAAAATAGGGCATAAATGTCGTCTCTGCCCTATACTGGTGCGGCTCCCGTCCAGCTGTGTCCTTGAAAATACCTAACTTATTGATTTACTGGAAGTTTAAATAGTGCAGGGCGTTGGCACGCTCCCTGCATGTCTGCGAGGCTCGGCCCACACCCATTTTCTTGAGGAGGCGACATGACCCCGACCGACGTAGTGAAGCTCATCAAAGAAGAAGAAATCAAATTTGCCGACCTACGCTTTACCGACACCCGCGGCAAGGAGCAGCACGTCACCATTCCGGCGAGCTACATCAACGCGGACTTCTTTGTCGAAGGCAAGATGTTCGACGGCTCCTCGATCGCCGGCTGGAAGGGCATCAATGAGTCGGACATGATCTTGCTGCCCGACGCGAGCACCGCCGTCGTCGATCCCTTTTTCGCCGACCCCACGGTCGACATCCGCTGCGACATCATCGAACCGGCGACCATGCAGGGTTACGAGCGCGATCCGCGCTCGCTCGGCAAACGCGCCGAGGCTTACCTGAAGTCCACGGGCATTGCCGACGGCGCGCTGTTTGGTCCGGAGAATGAATTCTTCATCTTCGACAGCGTGCGCTGGAATAACGACATGCAAGGCTGCGGCTACGCGATCGATTCCGTGCAGGGCGCCTGGAATTCCAACACCGTTTATCCAGAGGGCAACATGGGCCACCGGCCGGGGGTCAAGGGCGGCTATTTTCCGGTGCCGCCCGTCGATGGCTTCCATGACATCCGTGCCGCCATGTGCAAGGCGCTCGAGGAGATGGGCCTCAAGGTCGAGGTGCACCATCACGAGGTCGCCACCGGCGGGCAGTCGGAAATCGGGGTCGGCGCCGGCGGGCTGGTAAAAAAGGCCGACGAAGTGCAGATCCTGAAGTACTGCGTGCACGGCGTCGCGCACCAGCACGGCAAGTCGGCCACCTTCATGCCCAAGCCCCTGGTCGGTGACAACGGCTCGGGCATGCACGTGCACCAGTCCTTGCAGAAGGCCGGCACCGCGCTGTTTGCAGGCGACAAATACGGCGGCCTCTCGGACACCGCCCTGTACTACATCGGCGGCATCATCAAGCACGCCAAGGCGATCAACGCCTTTACCAACCCCGGCACCAACAGCTACAAGCGCCTGGTGCCCGGCTTCGAGGCCCCGGTGATGCTGGCCTACTCGGCGCGCAACCGCAGCGCCTCGATCCGCATTCCCTGGGTCCCGAATCCCAAGGCGCGGCGCATCGAAGTGCGCTTCCCGGATTCCGCGGCCAATCCGTACTTCGCCTTCGCCGCCATGATGATGGCGGGCCTGGACGGCATCCAGAACAAGATTCATCCGGGCGATCCCGCCGACAAGGACCTGTACGACCTCGAGCCCGAGGAAGCCCGGCACATTCCGCAGGTGTGCCATTCGCTCGACATGGCGCTCGAATGCCTCGACAAGGATCGCGAATTCCTCACCCGCGGCGGCGTGTTCACCAACGACCTGATCGACGCCTACATGAGCCTGAAGTACCAGGAGGTCACCCGTTACCGCATGTCGACGCACCCCTGCGAGCTCGATATGTATTACAGCGCCTAGCGGCGGCGCGGCCAATTGCCGCCGCGGGCATTATTCAGGTGACGATCATCACAGGATCGCACCCCAGCTTTGCGCGCCGGAGCGCGAGAGGACTATGCTGTGCGCTGTGCGTACCTGTACGGCTTTTCTAGGCTTTTTGCTGGCGGCGGCCACTGCCGCGGCCGGCCCCCCGCCGACCTATCGCTGGGTCGATACCGACGGCGTGCACTATTCCGATCAGCCGCATCCGGGCGCCGAGCAGATCACCCTGAGCCAGTCGCAGACCTACAGCAGCGCCCAGGCCGACACCTCGCCCGCCGCCGCCAGTTCGGCGACCCGTGCGCCGCGCGAATCGCGCGACAGCGGAGAATTTCGCTACGACAGCTGTGCGGTGATTCAGCCGGCGCAGGACCAGATGCTCATCGATGTCGAATCGGCGAACATTGCGGTGCACGTGCAGCCGGCCAAGCGCAGCGGCGATCGGGTGGTGCTGAGCATGGACGGCCAGGCCATCGAGCCCAAGACCAACGACCAGGTGGAATTTCTGATCTCGCCCATCGACCGGGGCACGCACACCGTCGCCGCCACGGTGCGCAGCGCCGACGGCAAGAGTCTTTGCCAGTCCACGCCCCTGACCTTTCACGTGCGCCAGCCCTCGGCCCGCAAGCCCGCCTCCATGGTCCGCCCGACGCCCCACTAGCGCTCGCGCGCCCTCCCCATGTCCGCTGAGCTGGCCAGCGCGCCGCTGTCCGGCCGCTTTCACGGCGCCGAATTGCTGGAGGCCCTGTCCACGGGCCTGCTGCTGCTCGATGCGCAGCTGTGTGTGCTCTACGCCAACGTCGCCGGCCAGGACCTGCTGGGCATGAGCCTCAAGCAGGCGCGCGGCCTGCCGCTCGGTGATTTGTTGGCCGGTGCGCAACCGCTGATCGCCCTGTTGCGGCGCGCCCTCGAGGAGAACAAGAGCTGTGCCGGCCACGAGCTCACCCTCGTGCCGGTCGCGACCCTCTCGCCCTCGCGCGCCTCGGCCGTGGTCGATTTCACGGTGACGCCGCTCGACAATCCCCTCGGCGGCCGGCAGCTGCTGCTTGAGCTCATCGACGCGCGGGCCCGGCAGCGCATCGCGCGCGAGAGCGACTTGCGCTCCCGAGCGGATGGCAGCCGGCTGATGGTTCGCCAGCTCGCGCACGAGATCAAGAACCCGCTCGGCGGATTGCGCGGCGCGGCGCAGCTGCTGGAGCGCGAGCTGCACGACACCCGGCTGAAGGAGTACACCGCCGTCATCATCGGCGAGGCGGACCGGCTGTGCAGCCTGGTCGACACCATGCTCGGGCCCTTCGGTCCGCCGCGCAGGCGACGGCTCAGCGTGCACGAGATCTGTGAATACGTGTACCAGCTGCTGCGCAACGAGGCGCCGCCGGGCGTGAGCATCGAGCGCGACTATGATCCGAGCCTCCCGGACGGACGATTTGACCGCAACGAGATCATCCAGGCGCTGCTCAACATCGCGCGCAACGCCCTGCAGGCGCTCGCCGGCAGCGGCCGGCTGGTGTTGCGCACCCGCGCGCTGTCGAACCGCAACATCGGTCCGCGACGTCACCGGCTGCTGGCCTGCCTGCAAGTCGAAGACGACGGCCCCGGGGTGCCCGAAGAGCTGCAGCAGACGCTGTTCCTGCCGCTCGTGACCTCCAGGACGGAAGGTACCGGCCTCGGCCTGTCGGTGGCGCAGGACATGATCGCGCGCCACCAGGGCGCGATCGAGTTCGAGAGTCGGCCCGGGCGCACGCTGTTCTCGATCGTGCTGCCGCTCGAGGACGCGCCGTGAGCTCGCTCCCGCTTGCGGGTCTGGCTGGTCGACGATGACGCCTCGATCCGCTGGGTGCTGGAACGCGCGCTGCGCAGCGACGGCATGCTACCGCAGGTGTTCGACGCGGCCGAGCCGGTGCTGGCCGCGCTTGGGAGCGACGCGCCCGACGTGCTGATCACCGACGTGCGCATGACCGGACGCTCGGGCATCGAGTTGCTCAAGCGCGTGCACGCCACGCACCCGGCACTGCCGGTCATCGTGATGACCGCGCACTCGGACCTCGGCACCGCCGTGTCCGCCTACGAGAGCGGCGCATTCGAGTACCTGCCCAAGCCCTTCGACATCGATCACGCCGTGCAGCTCGTGCGCCGCGCCGCGCACGGCAATGCGCGACCGCGCGCGGCTACGGCGGCCCGCTTCGCTGCGGTGCCGGAACTGCTCGGGCAGGGCGCCGGCCATGCAGCAGGTGTTCCGCGCCATCGGCCGGCTGGCGCGCACCAGCGTCAACGTGCTGATCACCGGCGAGTCGGGGACCGGCAAGGAGCTGGTGGCGCGCGCCCTGCACGAGCACAGCCCGCGTGCCGCCCAGCCCTTCATCGCCCTCAACACCTCGGCGATCGCCGCCGAGTTGCTGGAGTCCGAACTGTTCGGCCACGAGAAGGGAGCGTTTACCGGCGCCGATAGCCTGCGACGCGGCCGCTTCGAGCAGGCGAACGGCGGATCGCTGTTCCTGGATGAGATCGGCGACATGTCCGCGGCCCTGCAGACCCGGTTGCTGCGTGTGCTCGCGGAAGGTGAGTTCTACCGGGTGGGCGGCCAGACGCCGATCCGCGTGGACGTGCGCGTGATTGCGGCGACCCATCAGAACCTGGAGGCGCGCACCCGCAGCGGCAAGTTTCGCGAGGATCTGTTCCACCGGCTGGATGTGATCCGGATAGAGCTGCCGCCGCTACGCGCGCGGCGCGAGGACATTCCCGATCTGCTGCAGCACTATCTGCAAGCTGCGGCGCGCGAACTCGGCGTGGCGCCCAAGTCGCTGAGTGCCGAGTCGAGCGCTCGGCTCGTCTCCTATCCCTGGCCGGGCAACGTGCGTGAGCTGGTGAACTTCTGCCGGCGGGCCACGGCACTGGCGCCCGGGAACGAGATCCGCGTGGCCGATCTGCCCGAGTCGGTGCTCAACCCGGCGCCGGACAAGCACGCCGGCCCCGACTGGACCGTGGCGCTTGCCGAGTGGGCGGAGGCTCGCCTGGCTTCGAACGAGACTCCACTGCTCGAGGCCGCCTTGCCCGAGTTCGAGGGCACCCTGTTGCGCATCGCCCTGCAGGCCACCGAAGGGCGCAGGCAGGATGCGGCGCGACTCCTCGGCTGGGGACGCAATACGCTGACCCGGAAACTCAAGGAACTGGAGCAGGCTGGTCCCGACGCCATTCCTTGAACAAGCACCGCAAACTCGCGCGACGATCGAGTTCGAGGGTCCTCGGGCCAGCATTGCACGCCAGCCGGCCCGCGGACCGGCTTCCGGACTACAGCGAATTGAGGAAGGCGACCAGGTCCGCCTTCTGGCTGTCGCTCAGCTGCATGGCAAAACGCTCATTGTAGAAGTTGACGAGCTGTTTGAGGTTCGCCGCCGCGCCGTTATGGAAGTACGGCGCACGGGCTGCAAGTCCGCGCAGTACCGGCCCCTTGGTGCGATTGAAATCGGCGCACTTGCCGGTGAGCAACGCCTTGCCCGGGTCGCTGGTATAGAACGACACCGGTTCGTTCGCGGCAAAGGGATTCGGGCAGCCGCTGATCAGATATACCGGCAGGTCGGGCATGCCGAGCTGCGCGAGTCCCGCTGCGATCGCCGGATCGGTCTCCATGCTCGGCAGCACCGCGTGGCTGGTGCCGATGTCGAGCGGCAGCGGCAGCGAGTGATTGCCAACGTTGGGCGTGTCGTGACAGCTCGTGCAGTTGCCGACGAATGAATCAGGCGTGCCGATGGCCGCGTTGTCGTTGAGGCCGCGAACGTTGGCGATTCGCATCGGCGCGGAGTTGAACAGAGTCTCACCGGCTGCGATCGCGCGCCGCGCCTCCAGGGCGCGGTAGCGTTGCGGCCGTCATCGCCAGGTGCGGCCCAGGGGTCGAACAGCGTCATGGCGCGCGCATCGAAGGGCGCGCCGCTCGGATTGCCGCCCAGCGAGTCATTGACGCCCGGATAGTAGAGTTCCTGCGACAGCAGCCAAGGGCCGCCCCGCGCGCCGGCGGCGCCCAGCAAGCCGGCCGATTGGTCGAACCACTGCGCCGCAAACAGGCCGAGCTCGAAGCCCACTATGTCCGCAACCTGAGCATCGGTCGGCGGATGCGCCGCCTGCGCATGGCCCGTGGTGGCGTCGATGGCCTGGTGCTTGAGATCGGCAGTGAGGTTGGCGAGGAATGTCGCGCTGTCAGTGAGCGGCGCGACCGTCTCCCGGCCGTCGAACATGATCGCGCTCAGGAACTTCAGATTGGCCGTGGGCAGGGGTCGCCGGTAGACGGAGACCATTATTTTGCCGGTCGCCGGATCGAACTGCAGCGCGCAACCGTAGGGATCATGGACCACGCTGATGGTGAACTCAGCCGGGTCCGGGACCGGCAACGCCACACGGATGAGCCCGCTGCGCAGAATGAGGCTGTGCCCCCGCAGATCGCCCTGTGCCGCGGTTGTGCAGTTGGCGCCATCCACGGCCGCGAACAGCGGGTCTCGCCCGTGAGTGCGCTCGAAGCGGTCACGCACGGCGTCCGCGTTGATGCTGAATCCCTGGCTCGCCACATGGCAGGAGGCGCAGCTGCGGCCGTTGGTTCCGAGCGACTGGAAAAAAGCGCCGCTGGTGCGGGTGGGGCCGTTAATGTTGACCGTCGCCAGGACGCCGCTTGGATCCCGTGAGGCGCGCACTTCGACGCGGGGCGCGGACTGTGGACCTGCAAGCGCCGGGGTGATCATGGCGATGGCCACGGCAATTGTGCACAGGTTCTTGTTCATGCGGACTCCCCGACACCGCATTGGCCGACGCCACGCATTCGCTGCGGTCTAATTAGCTAATCGCAATCCACGCGCGAAAACCGCCACGCCACCGGCCCGGAGCCCGCAAAACCCGTAAATTCGAGCAAAGTGGGCGGGAAAGGCGGGGGGCTGTGCCGGCAGTTTCCTGAGCGTAGGATGGACGTCATGTCCGACCCGGACTGGCCGTCTTTGCTGCAGGACACCGACGAGGGTATCGCCGGCGGCAAGGAGCGCTTGTTTGCCGCCTTGTATGGGGAGCTGCACAGGCTCGCGGAACAACAGCTCAGTCGCAGCAGCGGCGTGCGGATCAGCCCGACGACGCTGTTGCACGAATCCTATCTGCGATTCTCCGCCGGCGCGGCGC
This sequence comes from uncultured Gammaproteobacteria bacterium, assembly GCA_963699955.1. Taxonomy (GTDB): domain Bacteria; phylum Pseudomonadota; class Gammaproteobacteria; order Steroidobacterales; family Steroidobacteraceae; genus FEN-1191. The sequence goes on along the minus strand of CAVOVV010000006.1, from coordinate 1,267,069 downwards.
AATTCCCGGACCGGGCGCGTTTTATCGGCTACGCCTCGCGGGTCATGAGGGGACTGCTGATCGATCTGCTGCGCGAGGGCAAGGCGCTCAAGCGCGGCGCGGGCCTTCACATAACCCAACTCAACACCGAAATCGCCGAGTCGCAGGCGGACGCAGCGGAAATATCCAGGCTGTCGGAGGCGCTCGATGAGCTGGCGGCGAAGGATGCGCGCCTGGCCGAGCTTGTGGATCTGAAATACTTCTGCGGCTACACGTTCGAGGAAATCGCCGCGCTGCGCGACAGCTCCGTTCGCACGCTGCAGCGCGACTGGGAAAAAGCACGCATGATCCTGTTCCAGAAGCTCAAGGATGTGCCGTGACCCGTGGACGCGTAACACCAGTGGCATTTTTTGCCGCCCGATTACGATGAGGATAGATAGGACACGCAGGCAAGGAGCGAAACGAGCCGCCTCGGGTCTGTGAGACCCTGAGTCCTCTCGCGCCCGCCGAACCCAGCAATGGAGCACACCCCCAACCATTCGCCACTGGCCGCTTGGGACTTGCTCAACGAGCAACTCGACCGCGTGCTCGACCTCAGCGAGGCGCAGCGCGAGAGCTCGCTGGCGGATCTTCGCGAGCGCGAACCGCAACTCGCGATGCAGCTCGAACGTCTGTTCGCCGTCCGCGAGCGCGCCGACTTTGCGGCCTTCCTCAGCGCCACGCCCGCCCGGCTTGACCAGCTTTCACGCGGGATCGCTGATCGGGCGGCACATCGGTCCCTACCGGATCGAGGCCGAAGCGGGGCGCGGCGGAATGGGCAGCGTGTGGCGCGCGCGACGCGTGGACGGACGCTACGAAGGAGTCGTCGCCATCAAGCTGGTGCACGCGTCCTGGCTGGATCAGGCGGCGGAGCAGCGTTTCCAGACCGAAGGTCAGCTGGTCGGGCGCCTAGAACACGCGCACATCGCACGGCTCCTCGACGCCGGCGTGCTCGAGGGCACGCAGCCGTACCTCGTTCTCGAGTATGTCGAGGGAGAACCGATCGACGAGTACTGCCGCCGGCGCAGTCTGGGCATCGAGGCGCGCATAAGGCTGTTCCTCGACGTGCTGGACGCGGTGGCGCATGCGCACAGCCACCTCATCGTGCACCGGGATTTGAAGCCCGGCAACATCTTCGTTACCCGCGACGGCATGGTCAAGCTGCTGGACTTCGGCATCGCAAAGCTCCTGCAGGGCGAAGGCGCCGCCGGGACGCCCACGCAGTCCGGGCAGGTTCCGCTCACACCCCAGTTCGCGGCACCGGAACAACTGACCGGTGGGCCGGTGACCACGGGGACGGACGTCTACACGCTGGGACTGGTGCTGTTCGTCCTGATGACCGGAACCGCTCCTTTCCCGTCCGACAGCCCGTCACGATCCGCATTCCTCCAGGCCATCCTGACCCAGGATCCCCCGCGCCCCTCGACGGTGGGTGTCCTTGAGACGATTCCGCGGCGGGTTCTTAAGGGTGACCTCGACAACATACTGGGCAAAGCGCTCAAGAAGGACCCGGCCGAGCGGTACGTGTCGGTAACGGACTTTGCCGACGACCTGAAGCGCCTGCTGGGCCACGAGCCGGTGCGCGCGCATGCCGATACCGTGCCTTACCGGGTCGCCAAGTTTGTCCGGCGCCACCGCGGCAGTGTTCTGGGCGTGCTGCTGACCACGATCAGCCTCATTGCCACGACCGCATTCGCGGTCCGGCAGATGCTCGAGGCCCGCGCACAGCGCGATCTGGCCAACTTCGAAGCCGCGGAGTCGAACGCGCAAAGTGAGCTGACCGAATTCCTGCTGGGCGACAGTCTCGGCGTGGCACCGCACGACGTCGTAGCAACCCGGCTTGAGCGTGCGCGCGCCATGATTCACCAGCGCTTCGCCGACAATCCATTGGTACAGGCAAAGCTGCTGATCAATCTGTCGGGACGCTATATCGATGTGGGCGACTCGCGAGGGGGCGCCGCTTTGATGCAGGAAGCTGAGGCCATCGCCAGAAAACTAGACGATCCACACCTTAGCGCCGATATCGCATGTGGCCGGGCGCAGGACGCCGTTGATTCAGGCGATCTCAGGGCCGCACATGCGCAGGAGACCATCGCTCGCGCCAATATGCAGCGGCTGAAATCCATTCCCAGCGGGCTAATCGCCGAATGCGCCATGACCACGGCGAACATCGCGCAGTCGGAGGGGGAATACCCGCGGGCCATCGCGGTAACTGCAGAGGCGATGCGGGTGCTGGAAAAGGCGGGCCTGCAACGCACCTCCCGGTACACCAGCATCGCCCACGAGCACGCGCGTTCACTGACGCTTGCGGGGGACAACCATGACGGCTGGGTTGCCGAGCAGGCGGTCATGTCGATCGTTGCCGCGGTTGGACGCGATAACAGTGCGCCCTACTTTGCGATGCTCAATGTCGGCAGCAATGCGCTCATCAACGGCGGTCAGCCGCGCCGCGCGAGCGAATTATTGGAGGCCACGGATTCTCGCCTCAGGAAATCCGCACCGGACATGGAATTGCCGTATTACCTTCGTGCCACGTGGCTGCTCGCACAGAACGCGGCCGGCCTCGCGCCAATGGCGGACCCGAGCCTCATGGAATATGCCACCATCGCAGAACAGCAGGGATTGAGCAGCTTGATTCTGCGCTATCGCATCGGCGCTCTGCGCGCCGCACTGGGGCGCGGTGATACGGTCGCGGCTAAAAAATACTGGTCTTACATCAGTGCGATGGAGACCAACCCAACCGATGCATCCGGGCGCCGTGACGCCGTGCGAGTGCTGATCACACATGCGGGCCTCGATCTTGCAACACACGATGCAAGCGCGGCGAGTCGGCACCTCAGTCAGGCAATGGCGCTCATCCCCGAGGCGCGCCGCGCCACGGATCCGGACTGGGGCCCGCTGTTGCTCACCCGACTCAGGTGGAGTACGCGCTGGCGCAGTATCCGGCAGCGGCCGCGGACGCAGAGGCCGCGATTACTCGAGCGCGTCAGGGCGCAATTGACCCCCAGTCGTCGGCATGGATCGGGGAAGCACTCGTTTGGCGGGCCAGGGTGGAGCTAGCGCAAGGCAGGCGCGATGCCGCTGCGGCGACCGCCAAGGAAGCCATGCCGCATCTTCAGCAAAACCTGGATCAGCGGCACCCCTTATGGACGGCCGCGCAGGGACTCATGGCAGGAGCAAACTGACGAGTCTTTGCGGCAGCCGCGCAGCCGCAACCGACTGCGAGTGGCCCGCCGCTGACCAAGCGGCCAGTCACAATACGCGAGACGCGCAGCGGGCTCAAGCCACCGGTTGGCGGGAACCGCTGGCTAGCCCGGTCGTGAACGCGGTGCCGGCGAGCGTGATCAGCATACCGGTGACGATATGCGCCGTAACCTGCTCGTGCAGGAACAACGCACCCCACAGCACGCCGAACACCGGGATGACGAAGGCCACCCCGGTCAGAGTCGTGGCGCCGATCCGCGAGATGAGCCGGTAATACAGCAGGTACGCGCAGGCCGTGCATACGACCGCCAGGGCCGCCACGGCCAGCCAGTCGATGGCCGGTGGCAAACTCTGAGGCCACAGCCAGACGCCCAGCGGCGCCACCAGCAGGGTCGAGGCGAGCATGCTGCCCGCCGCCGGCAACATCACCGGTTGGCCTGCGAAATGGCGCTTGCCGAAATGGGCGGCGCATGCGTAACAGGCCGACGCGCCCAGGGTGGCCATCACCGCCCAGCCGCTCCCGCCGCGACCGAAGTCCAGGTGATGCCAGGCGAGAATCACCACGCCGCAAAATCCGAGGGCCAGTCCGATCAATCGCTGCCGGCTCAAGGGCTGGCGCCACCACAGGCCGTCGATCGCGACGGCGAACAGCGGCACCGTGGCGCCGAGGATGGCGGTGTAGCCGGCCTGCAGGCGCAAGGTCGAGAACGCCAGCAGCGTGAACGGAATCGCCGAGTTCATCGCCCCGAGCAGCAAGAGCCCACCGAGGTGGCTGCGGAGCAGCGCCCGGACCGGCGGCCGCAGCAGCCAGGGCAGGAAGAACAGCGTCGCGCCCGCGAGCCGCAGCAACACCAGCGGCAGCGGGCCGAAGACGGGCGCGGTGATGCGCATGAACATGTAGGAGGAGCCCCATATCGCCGCCAGCGACAGGAAGCGCAGCAGATCGATTTGCGCCACCGAAAGAGCTAGTCCGGTTTGGGCAGCGTCGGTGGCGGCGGGGGCGCGGCGCCCGCCGGGATGAAGATCCACAGCAGCAGATAGAACAGCAATCCGATGCCAAAGTAGAACACGCTCACGCAGAAGATCACGCGCCAGGCCCAGGAGGGCAGTCCGGTGTGCGCGCCCAGGCCCCCGCAGACCCCGCCGATCACGCGGTCGGTGCTCGACAGGCTCAGCCGGTGCAGGAAGGTGTCGTGGGCCGGCGGCGCACTGGCCCCGCCGCCCAGCGCCCGCGCCTTGGCCTGCGCGAATTCGCTGTCGCTGATGGCGCCGCGCTCGCGCAGCGCCTGGAGCCGTTCCAGTTCTTCGGTGACGTTCATCCTTGGACTACCCCTGCAGTGTGCCGACCAGTTGCTGGACATTCGTCAGCTGCGCATCGCGCAGGTACGCCGCGATCCCCTGGTTGATCTGCGGACAGATCAGCGGCTCGTAGAACAGCGCGGTGCCGACCCCCACCAGGCTGGCGCCGGCAATCAGAAATTCGATCGCGTCGGTGGCGTTGGCAATTCCGCCCTGGCCGATGATCGGAATATTGTGGGAGCGGGCGACCTCGTAGACCTCGCGCACCTTGAGCAGCGCGATCGGTTTGATCGCAGGCCCCGACAGCCCGCCCTGGACGTTGCCGAGCACCGGGCGGCGCGTGTGCGCATCAATCGCCATGCCGGTCACGGTGTTGATCACGGCGAAGGCATCCGTGCCCGCCTCGATGCAGCGGCGGGCATTCTCGCGGATGTCGGTCTGGTTGGGCGAGAGCTTGGTGATCACGGGCTTGCGCGTGACGGCGCGGCAGGCGGCCACCACGCGTGCCGACATCTCCGGTACATTGCCGAACTGCACGCCGCCTTCCTTGATATTGGGGCAGGAGATGTTGATCTCGATGGCATCAATGGGCGAATCATCGAAGCGCCGGGTGACCTCCACGTACTCCTCGATGGTCGAGCCGCAGACATTGGCGATGAAACGCGTCTCGCTGAAGTCGAGCGAGGGCAGGATGCTGCGCACGACGTGCTCGACGCCGGGGTTCTGCAGGCCGATCGCATTCAGCATGCCCTCGGCGGTTTCCGCGATGCGATGCGGCGGATTGCCGAGGCGGGCCGTGCCGGTGGTGCCCTTGAGCACGATGGCGCCGACCTCGCGGTTCGAGAATCCGGCCACCCGGGTGTATTCCTCGCCGAACCCCACGCAGCCCGACAGCAGCACGATCGGCGAGGCCAGCTCCAGCCCGCAAAAGCGCGTCGCGAGCAGGGCCGAGGGCGCTCCTGCAGGCACGCTGGCTGAGGCGTTGGGCGCGGCACTCATGGGCGCCAATTATCGCCTGAATTTCCGCCGTGTTTGAGGTGATTCTGTATCGGCCGGAAATCCCGCCCAACACCGGCAACATCATCCGCCTGTGCGCGAACACCGGCGCGCGCCTGCACCTGATCGAGCCCTTAGGCTTTACCCTCGAACAGCGCGAATTGCGCCGCGCGGGGCTCGACTACGCCGATCTCGCCGAGGTGCGCGTGCATCCGGACCTGCCCCATTGCCTCGCGGCGCTCGCCGGGGCGCGGCTCTATGCGGTCGAGACCGCAGGTTCGCGGCCCTACAGTGCGGCGCGGTTCCGGCGCGGCGATGCGCTGTCTGTTTGGCCAGGAAACCCGCGGCTTGCCCCCGGAAGTGCTGCAGGGGATCACGCCGGAGGATGTGCTGAGCATTCCGATGCGGCCGGCGAACCGGAGCCTCAACCTGTCCAACGCCGTGGCCCTGGTGGTCTACGAGGCCTGGCGCCAGCAGGACTTCGCCTAGCACGGGCGCCTAGTCGAACTCCGGCCGGATCGGGCGCATCATCAGGCCGCGCACCACCTCGTCCGCGGGGAGCCCCGAGTAGAGCACGGCGTAGATGCCGGCGCAGATGGGCATCGTGACGCGTTCGCGCTGCGCCACCTGGTGCAGGGCGCGCGCGGCGCCGTAGCCCTCCACGATCTGGCCGATCTCGCTCAGCGCGGCCTCGCAGGTGCGCCCCTGGGCGAGCAGCAAACCGAAGCGACGGTTGCGCGACTGATCGTCGGTGCAGGTCAGCACCAGGTCGCCGAGCCCGGCCAGACCCATAAAGGTCTCGCGCTGCGCGCCCAAGGTGACGCCCAGTCGCGTCATCTCGACCAGCCCGCGGGTGATCAGTGCGATGCGCGAGTTGGCACCGAACCCCAGGCCGTCGGAGAGCCCGGCACCGATGGCGAGCACATTCTTGACCGCACCCCCGACCTCGACGCCGATAATGTCGGTGGAGGTGTAGGCGCGGAAGGCGGGCGTGGAGAAATCATGCGCGAGCTGCTCGGCGTAATCCGCATCGCGCGAGGCGATGGTCATGGCGGTCGGCAGGCCCGCACCCACTTCGCGCGCAAAGGTGGGCCCGGAGAGCACCGCGGTCAGCCTTCCTGTGCCCAGCACCTCGCGGGCCACCTGGGCCGGGAGACGCCCGCTGCTGATCTCAAATCCCTTGGTGGCCCAGCACAGGCGCTGGCCCGCGGTGAGCAGATCGCGGATCGCCGTCAACACCTCGCGGAAGGCATGGCTGGGCACGGCGATGAGCACGTCCTCCGCGTCGGCGAGCGCCGTCGGCAAGTCGCCGGCCACCTGCAGGTTATCGGGGAATTCGGCGTCCGGCAGGTAGCGCTGATTGGCGCGCGAGCGCTGCATCGCCTGGCAATGGGCCGCCGCCCGTCCCCACAGCCGCACGGCGTGGCCCGCGCGCGCGCACTGGATCGCCAGCGCCGTGCCCCACGAGCCGGCACCCAGCACCGCGATCTGTGAGGGCGCTTCGGCGCTCACGGTCAGTTCTTGGTGGCGTCCGTCGGCGTCGCGCTGCCCGAGGCGAACAACATCTCGAAGTTGACCGGGGGCAACAGCAGCTGCGGGAAGCCGCCCTGGCTCACCAGGTGCGACACCACGGCGCGCGCGTAGGGAAACAGCACGTTCGGACAGACCACGCCCACGGCGCGCCTGAAATCCGGCTCCGCCAGGCCCTGCATCAGGAAGGCGCCGGCCTGCTTCACCTCGGCGAGAAACATGGTCTGTTCGCCCTGCTTGGCCGACACGGTCACGGTCAGCAGCACCTCGTGCAGGTCGCCGGTGATGTTGCTGACCGCGGTGTTGATGTCGAGTCCGATCTGCGGGCTCCACTCGCCGGCAATGCGCGGGCCCTGCGGGGCCTCGAAGGAGCAATCCTTCAGATAGACCGCCTGCATGGACAGCGTTATGCCGGCGCCGGCTGCCGCCTCGCCGCTGGGTTGTGGGGCTTCGATGCTCATCGTTGGGATTTCCTTAAGGTAGTTGCAAGCGATTGGTCGGGTGAGGCGCCCATCAGCCGGCCAGCAGCGCGTCGAGCTCGCCGGCGGCGTCGAGTTCATACAGATCATCCGAGCCGCCGATGTGACGCTCGCCTATAAAAATCTGCGGCACGGTGTGCCGGCCGCTGCGCTTGATCATTTCCACCCGGCGCTCCGGCTGTTCCTCGAGACTGATTTCCACAAATTCCGCGCCCTTGCGGCGCAGCAGCGTGCGCGCGAACTCGCAATACGGACACCAGGAGTTGGCATACATTTCAATCTTGGGTGCGGCCATGATTGGCTGGGATGGGGCTCAGCGCCGTCTCGCCGCCAGTCTAGTCGCGCGCAATCGGCAGCTGTTCGGCCCGCCAGGCGCTCAGGCCGCCGCGCAGGTTGACCACCTTGCCAAATCCCTGCTGCGCCAGCTGGCGCGTGGCCGCCGAGGCGCGGGCGCCGCGCTCGCAGTACACGATCACGGGCCGGTCCTTGTAGCGCTTCAGTCCATCCAGGCCCTCGGCCAGCCGCTCGAGCGGCAGGTTGCGCGCACCGCGGATGTGGCCGGTGGCGTACTCCTCGGAGTCACGCACATCCAGCAGCGTCGCGCCCTGATTCATCAGGCGCACGGCGTCCTGCGGCGAGACCGCGCCCGCGCGCTGGGCGCGCTCGCGCAGCTCGTAGATCAGCACCGCGATGATCGCGGCCACGGCGAGCAGGCTCAAGGCCTGATGATGGGCGGTGTATTCGAGCAGGCGCTGCATGGCTGGGCGTACGGTCCGTGGCGTTAAACTGGCGCCGCGTACAAGCGGGCCGCGCATTATAGCCTCGCTGCGTTAGACTTTTCCGTATGGCACCGCCGCGCCCACTGATTTTCCTGCTCATATTGCTGCTCCCGTGGTCCTTAAGCTCGCCGCGCGCGCCGGCGGCGGCGGCTTCGGCCGACCAGACGCAGGCCCAGCTGCGGGCGCTGAAGGAGCGCATCGAGCGCGTCAGTCGCGACGTCGGGCGCGATGCGGTCGAAAAGGACCGCCTGGCGCGGAACTTGCGCAGCGCGGAACTGGCGGTGGCCGGCGCCCAGTCCGATCTGGACGCGCTGCGCACGCAGGAGGCGGAGCACAGCACGCAACGCGCGCAGCTGGCGGCCGAGCGCGAGCGCATCAATGCCTCGCTGGAGCAAGAGCGTGCCAGTCTCGCCACGCAACTGCAGGTGGCCTACCAGATCGGCCGCCACGAGCCGCTGCAGCTGCTGCTCAACCAGCGCGATCCGGCGGCCGTGGCGCGCATGTTCACCTGGTACGGATATTTCGGCCGCGCGCGCGCCGCGCAGATTGCGGGCATCGCGCAGCAGGTGCAACGCATCGACGAGCTCGATGTGGAGCTGGCCGAGCAGGAAAAGGCGCTGGCCCAACTGCACGTGGCCAAGCAGCAGCGGCTCGCGCAGCTGGAGGGCGGCCGTGCCCAGCGCCAGAGCGCGCTGACCAACCTGCAGGTCGAGGCGCGCTCGCGCCAGGCGAGCCTGCTGCGCTTGCGCACGCAGCAGGCCGATCTCGAACATCTGTTGCGCGAACTGGCCCGCGCCGTGCCGCCGAGCGCACCGAGCGATGATCGCAGCGGCTTTGGCCGGCTGCGCGGCCGGCTCGAATGGCCGGTGGCCGGACGCATCGTGGCGAGCTTCGGCGAGACGCGCGCCAGCGGCGTGGACTGGGACGGCATGGTCGTCTCGACGCAGCGCGCCGCCCCGGTGCGCGCCGTCGCCGCCGGGCGCGTGATCTATGCGGACTGGCTCCCGGGCTTGGGACTGCTGACCATCGTCGATCACGGCTCCGGTTATTTGAGCCTGTACGGATACAACGAGCAGCTGCGGCGCTCGGCGGGTGAGGCGGTCGCGGCCGGCGATGTCCTCGCGGCGGCCGGCGACAGCGGTGGACGTCCCGAGCCCCAGCTTTACTTCGAAATCCGCCGTGGCGGCAGGCCGATCGACCCGCGCCCCTGGTTCCGCGAGCGGCATCCCTAACACGCTCCGCCGGGCGCTGAGACTTTCGTCACACTTGCCGCCGCGCAGCGCAGCTACACAGTTTTCCCCCATTTGACTAAAGCGCGAACCCGGTCAAGGTTACCGGGCGTGCTTTGCCCGATGCTTGTCCGTGGCAATTTATCCATGATTCCCAATACTCCGACAGCAGGCGCAGTCGAAGCCGTGGCCGATTACGAGGCCTATACGCGGCTGCTCCGTGCTTTGCTGCCGCGCCTGACCGGCGTGTCCATTTTCAATGCGGCGGCCGAGATCATCTGGTCGAGCGACATGGTGGCCAACACCACGCTGCCTAAGCTGATCGGCGAGTCGATGAGCACCGCGTGCGACCATCCGGGCACCCCGGGCGTGCTGGTCAACGACGGCGAGCCGATGTACATCTTCTGGTTGTGGCGCGCCGGCGAGAGCGCGCCCGTGCCACCGAGCGGCGCGGTGCTGCTGCGTTGCAAGGCCGGATCGCAGAGCGATCAGCGCACCGTGGCTTTCGTGTACGCGCTGGTGCGCCCGGCGCTGGAAATTCTGGCGCGCGAGCTGATGAACCGGGAACAGATTCAGACCCTGCACGGCTCGCTGGCCGAGCAGGAAGGCGACCTGGACATGCTGCTGTCGGTGAGCGCCGGGGACACCGCCGGCGACGACGGCGGCGGCGATGAACTGAAGGCCATCCTGCGCGCGGCCGTGGAGCGCATCCAGGCCGGACTGGTCGCGATCATCGTGCCCGACAAAGGCCTGGTGATGGTGCGTCGCGAACCCAAGCACGCCATCGACGCCAGCCTGGTGGCGCGGGCCCACCGCCACCTGATGTCCACGGCGCAGCTGAGCAACGAGCCGGTCATCGTCAATAACATGAAGCTCAAGGCCGGCACCGAAACCCACGCCTACCGCGTCCTGTCCTGTCCGGTCACCCGCTCCGATGAGCGCGCGATCGGCGTGCTGGCGCTGTTCCGGCCGCTGACCATGCCGGAATTCACGCCGCGTCAGGCGCGGCTCACCGAATTGCTGGCGCAGCGCGTGGCGACCGTCATCGCCGGCAGCTACGATTCCCTGACCGGCCTGCTCAACCGGCCGGCGTTCGAACATCGCGTGCAAAGCACGCTGCGCCAGAGTGGCAGCACTCAGCGCTGGTGGAGCGCGCTGGCGATCGACACCAACCGCATGCACGTCATCAACGACAACTACGGCATGCACGTCGGCGACAAGGTCATCTCGCAGCTGGGCGAACTGATCCGCAATCGCCTGCCCCCCGGGGCGCTGGCGGCGCGCATCTCGGGCGATCGCTACGCGGTGCTGCTGCCGATCGGCCTCGACAACGCCGCCAGCTTTGCCGAATCGCTCCGCCAAGGGGCCGAGCTGCTCGGCGCCTCGATCGCCGACGGCACGCTGGTGGTCTCGATCAGCATCGGCGTGGCCGCCATCGAGCCGCGCGCGCAGGAATTCACCCACGCCTTCGCGGCCGCCGAGACCGCGTGCAAGACCGCCAATGACCGCGGCCGCAATCGCGTCGAGATCTTCCAGGAAGCCGACGAGAGCCTGATCAGGCGCTTTGCGGACATCAACGTCATCACCGACCTGCGCGCCGCCATCAGCGAGAGTCGGCTGCACCTGTACGCACAGCCGCTGCTGCCGCTGGGCGGCTCGAAGGGCAAGCCGCACTTCGAAGTGTTGCTGCGCATGCTGGACGCGCAAAACGAGACCGTCGGTCCGAGTCATTTCATGTCCGCGGCGCACCGCTACCAGCTCATGCCCGAGATCGATCGCTGGGTGGTGGCCCAGGCCCTCAACCTGCTCAAGCCGCACGCCGACCTGCTGGCCTCGAGCGGCATCGTGTTCACCATCAACTGCGACGGCCAGTCGCTCAAGGACGATGCCTTTACCGACTTCCTGGAAGCGCAGATCCTCGCCAGCGGCATCAACCCCGCGGCGCTGTGCTTCGAACTCACGGAAAGCGCGGCGATCGGCAACCTCAGCCATGCCGAGACGCTGATGCGGCGCCTGCGCAAGCTCGGCTGCGGCATCGCGCTCGATGACTTCGGCACCGGCCTGAGTTCGCTCGCCTACCTGCGCTCCCTGCCGATCTCGATGCTCAAGGTCGACGGCAGCTTCGTGCGCGACGTGCTCAAGGACCCGAAGGCCGAATCCACCATCCAGGCGATCGCGCAGCTGGCGCGCGCCATGTCGCTGACCACGGTGGCCGAATACGTGGAGACCGACGAGATCCGCTATCGCATCGCCAAGCTCGGCGTCGACTACGGCCAGGGCTTTGCCATCGGCAAGCCGGTGCCGATCGCCGACGTGCTCGAGCAGCTGCCGCTGTACGCGGCCGTGGCCGACGGACCGGTCGAAAAATTTACCTTAGGCGAAGCCTCACCCATCGCTCAGGCCATGTAGTATTCGCAGGCATGTACGCGCTGCGGAGCTCTCCTGCACTATCCCTGGCCGGCGCGCCGCGGCGATTCCCGGCTAGCGCTGCGGGCCCGGGAATAATCCATGACCACGCTGCAGTGGCTCGCCGACCTGGTGCTGCACCTCGATCGCCACCTGGTGGAGCTGCTGGCGCGCTACGACCTCTGGATCTACGCGCTGCTGTTCCTGATCATCTTCTGCGAGACCGGGCTGGTGGTCACGCCCTTTCTGCCGGGTGATTCGCTGCTGTTCGGGTGCGGTGCGCTGGCCGCGGTCGATCGCAGCGGCACGCTGCACCTGTACTGGCTGCTGCTGCTCCTCGGAGGCGCCGCGATCGCCGGCAACACCGTCAACTACCACATCGGGCGCTACCTGGGCGCGCGCGCCTTCGATGGCAAGCACCGGCTGTTCAAGCTCGAGCACCTGCGCCGCGCCGAGGACTTCTTCCGGCGCCACGGCGGCTTTGCGATCGCGCTGTCGCGCTTCGTGCCGGTGGTGCGCACCTTCACGCCGTTCGTGGCGGGCATCAGCCAGATGCCCGAAGGGCGCTTCCAGCTGTTCAACGTCGCGGGCGGGACGGCGTGGGTGGCGCTGTTCCTGTGCGGCGGATTCCTGTTCGGAAATCTTCCGGTGGTAAAGAACAATTTCGGCCTGGTGACGCTGACCATCGTCCTGGTGTCGCTGTTGCCGCTGCTGTGGATGATGTACTCCGACCGGCGCGCCGCTCGAGGGACCCGTGGCTGAACGCACGCGCGGCTACGCGCACCGCATCGACATCAACGCGCCGGCGGAGCTGGTGTGGCGTGGCCTGGTCGATCAGGAGCTGGTGGCGATCTGGTGCGGTCCGGGAGCGCGCGTGACGGCGCGCGCCGGCGGCGGTTACTACATGCGCCTCAACGGTGAACTGGAGCGCGAGGCGCTCATCGACGTGTTCGACACCGGGCGGCGGCTGCGCCTGATCTACATGCCGCCGCGTGGCCTGCCGGAGAGCGAGGCCGTGATGATCGATGATTTCATACTCGACGCCGAGCAGGGCGTGGCGGTGCTGCGGCTGCTCGGATCGGGATTCCCGCAGGATGAACTGTGGGATGCGTTCTACGTGCGCCTGCGCGGCGCGTGGGCGCTGGCGCTGGCGCGCCTCAAGGTGTGCATCGAGCAACTCGCGAGCGGCAAGCAGCCGGGCAAGCAGCAATCGCGCGGCGCCATCCTGAACAGCGCTTGAATCCCAGAGCCGGCCGTCGCTACAGGCGAACGCGCGCGATCCAGCGATACATCAGGAACACCGTCAGCGCGAAGGCGCCGCCACCGATCCACACGGCGGCGTGGTCGGCAAACTCATCGCCGACCAGTGACAGCGGGTAATCCTTGCCGGAGAACGCCACGAAGGCGGCGAGCAGCACGCCCACCAGCCCTTCTCCCACGATCATCCCCGAGGCGAGCAGCACGCCGAGCTGCTTGGAGGCCTCGGGTTTGGGGCGGCGGTTCGCGAGGCGGTCGTAATACCAGCCGGCGACCGCGCCGACCGTGACCATCAGCGTGCTTTGCGTGGGCAGGTAGATGCCCAGTCCCACCGCCAGCGGCGAGAGGTGCGCGGACTTGGTGCCGCGGCGCAATGCTTCGTCGGCGGCGATCACCAGCACGCCGATCAGGGCGCCGATCTTGATCAGGCTCCAGTCGACGTTGTTCTGGATGACGCCCTGGGCCAGGGCCGAGATCAGGCCCGCCTGGGGCGCAGGAAGCGGGTGCTCGTGGTGCATGCCGGGCGCGCCGGCGAAGCCGTAGGCATGGTTGAGCAGGTCGAGGATGGGCGGAATGATCGCCGCGCCGGCGATCACGCCGATCACGAGCGCCACCTGCTGTTTCCACGGCGTGGCGTCGACCAGCTGGCCCGTCTTCAGGTCCTGCAGATTGTTGTTGGCGATGGCCGCGGCCGCAAACACCACCGCCGTGACGAACAGCGCGAAGGCCACCAGCGCCTGCTGGCCGCTGGCGGCGACCTGCGATTGCACACTGAACACCAGCAGCAGCGCCGCGCCGATCACCACCAGAATGCCGATGCCCGAGAGCGGGCTGTTGGACGAGCCGATGAGTCCGGCCATGTACCCGCACACCGCCGAGACGAAGAAGCTCATCAGCGCGATGTAGATGACGCCTCCCAGCGCCAGCAGCAGCAGGTGATCGCCCAGCCCGCTGATCGTCGCGAAGTGCACCAGCAGCCCGCCGGTCGGCAGCAGGCACAGGACCGACAGCAACGCGACCCAGCCAATCGGAATGTCCTGCTCGGTGCGCGGCAGCAGGGAGCCCGTGCCGGCGGCACGCGCTCGCGAGGCCGCCATGGCCGAGGCCAGCCCGGCGATGACCGGCTTGATCAACTTCGCCAGCGTCCACACGGCCGCCACCGCGATGGTGCCGGCGCCCACGAAGCGCACCTTGTGGCTCCAGGTCGCCTGCGCCAGATGGACGATCGAGTCAGCGCCCCCCGCCAGGGCCGAGTAGTGCGGCACGCCCCACACCCAGCCGATCAGCGCGCCCACCAGCATCGCGATGCCCACCCACAGGCCGACCAGGTGCCCGACCGCGAACAGGGCGAAGGACAGGAAGAAGTCGAAGCCCGTCACGCCGCCACCGCTGCCCACCCGGAAATAGCGCACCACATCGCCCGCAAACACGCGCGTGGCCACGACACAGGCAAAGGCCGCCGACACGATCGAGCCCCAGATCACCGCCGCCAGTCCGGCGCGACTTTCCTCCACGGCGGCCGCATCGGCGTGCTCGCCGCCGCCGACCTTGAGCACCTCGGCACAGGCCACCCCTTCCGGGTACGGAAGGTCGGATTGCGTCACCAGCGCGCGCCGCAGCGGGATCGAGTACATCACGCCGAGCGTGCCGCCGAACGCGCAGATCGCAAACGACACCCAGTAGGGAAAGCCGGTCCACCAGCCGATCATCACCAGGCCGGGCAGCACGAAGATGATGGAGGACAGCGTGCCGGCGGCCGAGGCGACCGTCTGGACGATGTTGTTCTCCTGGATGGTCATGCCCCGAAAGCCGCGCAGCACCGCCATGGAGATCACCGCGGCCGGGATCGAGGTGGCGAAGGTCAGTCCGGCCTTGAGACCGAAATAGACGTTGGCGGCGGTGAACACCAGCGTGATCGCGACCCCCAGGATCAGGCCGCGAATGGTCAGCTCGCCGCGCGCGGCATCCGCCGCTGCGCCGAGCGTTGGCGTGGACTGGCTCATGGACTTTCCCCCGGAGAATCTTCTCGTTTTGAACGGCCGCGCATCACCAGGCGCGCGAACAGGATACCGCCCTCGTACAGCAGGTACATGGGCACCGCCATCACCGTCTGCGAGATGGCGTCGGGCGGCGTGAGGATGGCCGCGATCACGAACACCGCGATCAGCACGTAGCCGCGGATGCGGGTCAGTTTTTCGAGCGGCACCAGGCCCATCAGCACCAGCAGCACCACGGCGACCGGCACCTCGAAGGCCACCCCGAAGGAAACCAGCAGCACCAGCACGAACTGCACGTACATCGAGATGTCCGCCATCATCTGCACGCCGTGCGGCGTGGTGTTCACGAAGAAGCCGAAGATCATCGGGAACACGATGTAGTAGGCGAAGGCCACGCCCACGTAGAACAGGATGACGGCGGACACCAGCAGCGGCACCGCGAAACTCTTCTCGTGACGGTACAGTCCCGGCGCCACGAACGCCCACAACTCGTAGAGCACATAGGGCATCGCCACCACCAGCGCGGCCACGAAGGAGAGCTTGAGGGGCGTGGTGAACGGCGCGGTAATGCTGGTCGAGATCAGCACGCTGTTGGCGGGCAGTTGCTGCAGCAGCGGGTGCGAGAGCCATTCGAACAGTTGGTTCGAATAGAACGCGAAGGGGATGAACACGATGACCACCGCAATGAAGGCGCGCATCAGGCGCGTGCGCAGTTCCAGCAGGTGCGAGATCAGTGTGCCCTCGAGCAGCGGTTCACTCTCGCCGGTCATGTGGTGCGCTGTCGGGCGTGGGAAGTGAGGCAGGGACGGGTGGAGTGGTCGGCGCCGGGGCCTCCGCCGGCGTAGTCGCCACGGGCGGCGTAGCGGCTGGCGGCGTGTCGGGTGGCGTGGCGGGTGGCGGCGGAGCGGCTTGCGGCGTGGGAGGGGGTGGCGTCAGGTTGACGTCCACCTTGAGGTTCTCGGTTTCCGCCTCCAGCTGATCCCGGAACTGGCGCGCCATGGCGCGCGCCCTGCCGACCCAACGGCCGATGCTCCGCGCCACCTGTGGGAGCTTGTCCGGGCCCAGCACCACCAGCGTCAGACCGAAGATCAGCAGGATCTCGGAAAAGCCAATATCGAACATCGCGAGCGCCCGCTCAGGCGTGCCGGTCGTCCTGGCGCTTGCTTTCGTTCGCGGCCGCCGATTCGGGGAATTCGGCGTCCTTGGCCCCGCCCGTGGGGAGCTGCTTCTGGGCGGCGCTCTGCTGTTCCTGATCGCCCTCACTCATTGATTTCTTGAAGCCACGGACGGCGGCACCGAGGTCCGAGCCGATGGTGCGAAGCTTCTTGGTGCCGAACACCAGCAGCACCACCACGAGGATGATGATCAGATGGCGGGGTGAAAACAGGTCCATAGCATTCTCCAGAATCGACCCGTAGAGGTCCGGCACTCAATAATAGGCGAACTTCAGCCCCAGCCGTAGCCGCGCTCTGCTGACTCTGCCGCAGGGTTCACGCTTTTGGGGGCACTTGCAACCAGAAAGTGACCGGGCCGTCGTTGGTTAGGGACACTTGCATGTCGGCGCCGAATTCGCCGGCGGCGACCAGGGGGTACGCGGCGCGCGCCGCGGCCAGGAGCTGCTCGAACAGCTCCCGTGCACGTGCCGGCTCGGCGGCTGTCGAAAACCCCGGCCGGTGGCCGGAACTGGTGTCGGCGGCCAGGGTGAACTGGGGCACCAGCAGCAGACCACCACGCACGTCACGAAGCGAGAGGTTCATGCGCCCGGCCGCGTCGGCAAACACGCGAAAATCGAGCAGCCGCTCCAGCAACCGAGCGCCCTGGGCCGAATCGTCACCACGCTGCACGCCGATCAGCGCCAGCAGCCCGGCGCCGATCTCGCCCCGTGTCTGGTCGTCAACCTGCACGCGGGCCGAGCTCACGCGCTGGATCAGCGCGATCATGCAGTGGCAAATCCGATGGTGAATCCGTACACTTTGCCGCCATTTTACGGCGGCCACGCCGTCAGTTGCTGCGGAGTTCGATTATGCCTTCCACGTTGCGTTGCTGGGTCAGGATCGCGGGCGTCGCGCTCGCATTGGCGCTTGCCGGCCCGGGGCAAGCGGCCGGGGACGCCCAGCGCGGCAAGCAGATCGGCTACACCTGCCTGGGGTGCCACGGCATCGAAAACTACAAGAACGTCTACCCGACCTACAACGTGCCGAAGCTGGTCGGTCAGCATCCGGAATATATCGTGGCGGCCCTCAAGGCCTACCGCGGCAAGCAGCGCTCGCACGGCACCATGTACGCGCAGGCCAGTTCCTTGAGCGACCAGGACATGCAGGACGTCGCCGCTTATCTGTCCAAGCAGCCTCTGGCGGCCAGCGCGCCCCCGGTCGGTGCCGCTCCGGCCAAGGTGACCGGCCTGTGCTCGGCCTGCCACGGGGCCAACGGCGTGGGCCTCATGGGCGAGTACCCGACGCTGGCGGGACAGCACGCGGACTACCTGGCGCGCTCGCTGGTGGAGTATCAGAAGGGCGACCGCAAGAACGCCATCATGCAGTCGTTCGTCACGCAGCTCTCGGCGGCCGATATCACGGCCATCGCCAACTACTACGGCGCGCAGCGCCCGGAACTCGAGACCGTGCTGCGTCGCAGCTGGCTGTAGTCCGCGCGCGTACTCCTTACTCGCCCAGCTGAGCCGCGATGAACTGCGCGATCACGCGCCGCGCGGCGAGCTGTTCCGCTTCGCTCGCGAGCGTCTCGCGCCGGTCGCGCGGAGCCACAAACCAACTGTTGATTTTCGCGCTACGGAGCCGCCACAGCAGCTGCTCGGCCGAACCGGCATCCAGGGGCGGGCTGCTCAGACCGCGCACCAGCAGCACCGGCCGGCGGATGGGCATGATCTGAGCGCTGGAGGCCATGCCATCGACGCTGACCGCGGCGCGCAGGCGGTCGCCGTAGAGTCCGAGGCCGGTGAGCGCGAGCGTGCCGCCGGCTCCGCGCCCCTGCACCATGACGCGATCGCGGCGCACGTCGGGTTGTGCGCCGAGCCAGGCCAGCAGGGCGCCGAGATCGACCACGCCGGAGTCCCCGTCGCGCAGTCCCGGCGCAATCACGGCAATCCCTAGCTCGTTCACGCAGTACTGCACGAAGGGATCGAGCTCGGCGCTCACCGCGGTGCCGTTGCCATTGAGCAGGATCAGCACCGGATGCGGCGCGGCGCCACGCGGTCGATAGAGCAGCGCGGTGAGCGCGCTGCCGCTGCCCGGGGGACGATCCCAGGTGGGAAATCGCACGGTCAGCGGGGCGATAAGTCGCGCGGCGGTGTAGGCCCCGAGCTGGCCGTCGGTCCAGCGCGTGCAGGCCCTCGTCGCCACCTCGCAGACGTACACGTCGCGCGGCGCGGTGCTGGCGGCGAGCTCGAAGGCGAGGCGCGCGCCGGCGTGATCGAAGCGCAGCGCGGTCACCGCACCGGGGGGCATGTTCGGGAGCACGGTGAGTGCGTTGGTCTTGCGATCAAGCAGCGCGATGCGGCTGTAGCCGAATTCTGTCCAGCTCACCGCGATCGTGCGATTGTCCGGGCCGACGTCAAAGTGCTCGAGCTCATGGCCGAGACCCGCCCCCACCTCCACGCTGCTGTTGTCGTACAGATCGACGTAGCGCAGGGCGGCACGCGCGCCGTTCGGGTGGCTGAGGAAGTACACGCCGCGATCGTCCGGCGCGAGGCGCACCTCGCCAATGTGGCCGTAACCGCCCGCCCCTGCTCCGGGGGCGTCCACGCGCCGCGCCGCGCCGGTCTCGACATCGACGAGCAGCAGCTCATCGCCCGTGCCGGCCGTCGCATGGCGCACCAGCAGCGCCCGGTCCGCGCTCGTCCAGGCCAGCACCTGACGCGCGTCGGCGTTGCCGCTGGCCACCAGCCGCGGGCCGGTGGCGTCGGCCGTGTTGAGGACGTACAAATCCGTGCTCTTGCCGTCGCGCAGCGTCGCGCTGAAGGCCAGGCGCCGGCCATCGTGCGCCCACACCGGAGCGCCCGGACGCGCCGGGGCCGGGACCAGTAATTTCGAGTCTCCGCCCGAAAGTGGCCGCAGGCTGAGCGCTGCGCCCTCGGCGCCGTCGGCTCCGGACTCCTCGGCGAGGAGGGCGACCCATTCGCTATGGAAGGACTGCGCGGCCGCGGCGCGCAGCGTGGCCACGGGCGCGCCCAGCAGCTGCGGATCCGGCTGCGGCGCCGCGCCGCTGAGCCGCCGCATCTGATCCTGGCCGGCCTCGCGCACGGCGATCAGCAGCGCGCCGTCGCTGGTCCAGTCGAGGATGCGCGCCTCGCGACCGCCGCTGTATTGCTCCAATCCGGCGCCGGCCTGCGCACCGCTCCGTGGAACGCCGTCCTGGAGTACGCCCTCCTGCACGTCGCGCGCGGCCCAGACCCGGGCACAAACGATCGCCAAGCACGCGCCGAGCCAGGGCGCCACGGCGCGTGCGTAGTTCGGTCGGCGCATCCTTGATATCGTTCCTCGATTGGACTGCGGGTATTGTGCCTGCAGCGGCGCACAAGGCAACCCATGCAGTCGACGACGGCAGCGGAACTGCGCGATGGGGCGCAGCAGCTCGGCGTGGCGCTGGACGCTGAAAGGGCGAGCACGCTGCTGCGCTTGCTCGATGAACTGATCCAATGGAACCGCGCGTTCAATCTGACCGGAATCGAGTCCCGCGAGGCGATGGTGGCCACGCACCTGCTCGACAGTCTCGCCGCCAGCGGCGATCTTGCGGGCGCGCGCATCGCGGATCTGGGCACCGGAGCGGGCTTTCCGGGGTTGCCGCTCGCCATTGCGCATCCGGAACGCCACTTCACGCTCATCGACGCCACCGGCAAGAAGGTCCGGTTCGTGAGCCACGCGGCGCGCGCGCTGGGCCTTTCGAACGTGGAAGCTTTGCACGCCCGCGCAGAAGCGATGCGCCCCAAGGAGCCCTTCGATACGGTCATCGCGCGCGCCGTCGCCCCGCTCCCCAAGCTCGCGGCGCTGGCCCGGGGCTTGAGTCGCGCGGGCACGCGCCTGCTGGCCCTCAAAGGCAAGCGGCCGACGGCCGAGCTCGCCGCTCTCCCGCCCGACTGGGAGTTGACGGGCGTGCGTGAACTTCGGGTGCCCGGGCTCGACGCCGAGCGCTGCCTGGTGACCTTGACCGCGCGGCCCGGCGCGCCGCGCGGCGCAAGTTCTCCCGTAATCGCCTGAGCTGACCTACACTAAAGGAACATGAAGCGCGTCATCGCAGTGGCTAACCAGAAAGGCGGCGTCGGCAAGACGACCACCGCGGTCAATCTGGGCGCCTCACTCGCCGCGACCCGCCGCGAGGTCTTGCTGATCGATCTGGATCCGCAGGGCAACGCCACCACCGGCTGCGGCATCGACAAATCCGCCCTGCAGCGCGGTACGCTTGAAGTACTGCTCGGCGAATGCACCGCGGCCGAGGCCATCGTGCGCGTGGCGGATGCCAACATGGCGCTGCTGCCGGCGAATCAGGACCTGACCGCGGCCGAAGTGCGGCTGCTGGCGATGCCTAGCGGGCGCGAACAACGGCTCAAAGAGGCGCTCGCGCCGGTCCGCTCCGGGTTCGACGTGGTGCTGATCGATTGTCCCCCGTCGCTCAATATCCTGACCGTGAACGCGTTGATTGCCGCCGACAGCGTGCTGATTCCGATGCAGTGCGAGTTCTACGCGCTCGAGGGCCTGTCGGCGCTGGTGGCCACCATCGAGCAGATCCGCGACGCCGCCAATCCGCAACTGGAGATCGAGGGGATCCTGCGCACCATGTATGACCCCCGCAATAACCTCGCCATCGAGGTCGGCGACCAGCTGCTGGAGTACTTCGGCGACAAGGTGTTCCGGACCGTCGTGCCGCGCAACGTGCGCCTCGCCGAAGCCCCCTCCTTCGGGCGCCCGGCGATCCTGCACGACAAGGACTCGCGCGGCGCCCTGGCCTACCTCGCGCTCGCCGGAGAATTGTTGCGACGGGACGATGTGGTGCAGGCGGGAGTGGCGACATGACGCAGAAAAAGGCGACCCTGGGGCGTGGCCTGGCCGACCTGCTGGGCCAGGCGCGGCCAAACCCACCGGCCGCGGCCGCGGGCGCGTCGGGCACCCCGGTGACGGGCGGCGAGCAGCTGGCGCGGCTGCCGGTCGAGCTGCTGCAGCGCGGCCGCTACCAGCCCCGCCACGACGTGCGGGCCGATACCTTGAATGAGCTGGCCGAATCCATCCGCCAGCAAGGGATCATCCAGCCCATCGTGGTGCGTCCGGTGGGGGGCGGGGGTGGCGAACAGCACTACGAAATCATCGCGGGCGAGCGGCGCTGGCGCGCCGCGCAGCTCGCGGGCCTTAGCGAGATCCCGGCGATCATCCGGGAGGTGCCCGATGAGGCGGCCGTGGCCATGGCGCTCATCGAGAATATTCAGCGCGAGGACCTCAATCCGCTCGAGGAAGCGCACGCCTTCGAGCGCCTGATCGGCGAATTTGGGCTTACGCATCAACAGGTTGCCGATGCCGTGGGCCGCTCCCGCGTGGCGGTGACCAATCTCCTGCGGCTCATCGACCTGGCTCCTGAGGTCGGTCGCCTGGTCGAGCGCCGCGAGCTGGACATGGGCCATGCCCGCGCCCTACTTGGCCTCGAAAATCATCGAAAACAGACCGAACTGGCGCTATTGGTCGTGAAAAAGGGGCTATCTGTACGGGAGACCGAGGCGCTGGTACGGCGCCTGAACAATCCCGAAAGCCATCGTCCCGGGGAGAACGGGGCCGGGGTCGCCGGCCGGGACCCCAACGTGGCGCGGCTGGAAAGCGAGCTGGCGGACAAGTTGGGAGCCCAGGTGCAGATTCAGCACACGCGCACCGGCCGAGGCAAACTGGTCGTCGCGTACAACAGCCTGGATGAATTGGACGGGATCCTCGCGCATATTCAGTAGCGCCCCGCCGCTCCGAAGGGGCTATTGATGCAACGCATTAAAATCGTTGAAGCCCGGTAGCGTCCTCCCTATAATGCGCCGCCTTCGCGATGGGCCTTAAGCCACATCCAAGCCATAGGGATTCCGCTGACGCAATACAGTTTTGCGCTTGCCCGCCGCCAGGCCCTGATGCTGGTGGCCGGCCAGGTGGCGATCGCCGGAATCGTCGCGCTGATTTGCGCCGCGCTCATCGACGCAGCGGCGGGGTTGGCGGCCGCGATCGGAGGGGGGATTGGCGCGGTGGCCAGCCTGATGCAGGTGGCCAGCGGATTCCGCCGCAGCACGGCCGGCGACGCGCCGGCGATTGCGCGCGGCTTCTATCGCGGTGAAGCGATAAAGATCGGGGTCACGGTGCTGCTGTTCGTCCTCGCGCTGCGAGGGCGACGTGTGGAAGTGGGCCCGCTGTTTGCGGGCTACGTCGCGACCTTTGTGGCGTACTGGGTGGCGCTGCTGCGATCGGCCGGCACGCGCGGCAGCTGAGCGGGTTGGTCGGGACTTATATATAGGTAGACGGGCACGATGGCTGCAGAAGCTGCGCAGGGACCGGCCTCGGTTTCTGAATACATCACGCATCACTTGACGAACTGGACCTGGCAGTTCGGCAAGCACCCATTCTGGACCCTCAACGTGGACAGCCTGCTGTGGTCGGGAATGCTCGGGCTGATATTTGTCAGCAGTTTTTACTGGGCGGCGCGGCGCGCGCGCCATTCGCCCGGCAGCGCGCCGAGCGGCTTCCAGAGCTTTGCGGAATTACTGGTCGAATTCGTGGACACGCAGGTCAAGGACAGCCTGCACGTGGCGAACAATCTGGTCGCGCCGCTGGCCATCACCATCTTCAGCCTGGTGTTCATGATGAACTTCATCGACTTGTTCCCGCCGGACTGGTGGTCGACGGTGGTCGCCGAGCGCGGCCTGCACCTCAAGCACTTCCGCCCGGTGTCGACCACCGATCTCAATATTACTTTTGGCATGGCGCTGTCGGTGTTCGTGCTGGTTCAGTACTACAGCGTCAAGGTCAAAGGCGTGACCGGCTACGCCCGGGAATTCCTCCTGCACCCCTTCAACACCTGGTGGCTGTCCTGGTTCAACCTCATCCTCAAATGCATCGAGGAAGTCGCCAAGCCGGTTTCGCTGGGCCTGCGATTGTTCGGCAACATGTACGCCGGCGAGCTGATCCTGATCCTGATCGGACTGTTCGCGCTGATTCTGGGTTACCCGCTGGGCTTGGGTTCGGGCTTCGCCTGGATCGGTCAGTTCCTGCTCGGGCTCGGCTGGTCGATCTTTCATATCCTGATCATCACGCTGCAAGCGTTTATTTTCATGATGCTGACCATTGTTTACCTATCGCTGGCGCACGAGACCAGCGACGGTCATTAGGGCGTTTGTTTTCTTTCAAGGAGTTGACATGGGTAATGTAGCGAGTTTGGCGCAAGTCCAGGGCATGACCGCGATTGCCGTCGGGATCCTGATCGGCATGGGCGCGCTGGGTACGGCAATCGGCTTCGGTCTGCTGGGCGGCAAGTTTCTGGAAGGCGCGGCGCGCCAGCCCGAACTGGTACCGATGCTGCAGATCAAGATGTTCATCGTCGCGGGCCTGCTCGACGCGGTGACGATGATCGGCGTGGGCATCGCGCTGTTTTTCACCTTCGCGAGCCCCTTCCGGGCCGGCATCGGCTGATCACGACCCCTAATCCGAGGTATTCCGCGTGAATCTCAATGCAACGATTCTGGCGCAGATGATCGTCTTCGGCGCGCTGGTCTGGTTCACGATGAAGTTCGTGTGGCCGATGATCACCGGGGCCATGCAGGTCCGCAGCCAAAAGATTGCCGAGGGCTTGGCGGCAGGGGATCGCGGCCACAAGGATCTCGCGGCGGCCGAGGCGCGTGTCGCCGAGATCGTCAAGGGCGCGCGCGAGCGTGCACTGGCCATCGAAGGCCAGGCCCAGGCCCGCGCCAACCAGATCATCGAGGCCGCGAAGCAGACCGCGCAGGACGAGGCCGCCCGGCTGCTCGAAGGCGCGCGCGCGCAGGTCGCGCTCGACACTCAGAAGGCGCGCGAGGAGCTGCGTGGCCAGGTCGCCTCGCTGGCGGTGCGCGGCGCGGCGCAGATCATTGAGCGCGAGATCGATCCGCGCACGCACGCCCAATTGCTCGACAAGCTGGCGATGGGACTGTAGGCGACCATGGCAGAACGGATCACCATCGCCCGGCCTTACGCCAAGGCCGTTTTCAAGCTGGCCGCCAGCCAGAAGCGCATGCCCGAGTGGTCCGAGGCCCTGGGGCTCGCGGCCAGCGTGGTGGCCGATCCGCGTGTCGGCGCACTGCTCAACAATCCTGCCGTGTCCGCCGAGCAGCTGGCTGGCCTGGTGACCGACGTGGGCGGCGCCCGCCTGGACGAACAGGCCCGGAACCTCATTTCCACCCTGGCCGCCAACCGGCGCCTGGCGTACTTGCCCGAGATCGCCGCGCGCTACGAGCAGCTGCGCGCCGACGCCGAGCGCACCGTCGAGGTCACGGTGACTTCCGCGGTCGAACTGAGCGCTGCGCAGAAGGCCCACTACGCCGAGGCGCTGGCCAAGCGGCTCGGCCGCGAGGTGCGCTTGAGCTGCCACACCGATCCGGGCCTGCTGGGCGGAGCCATCGTGCGCGCCGACGACCTGGTCATCGACGGCAGTGTGCGCGCCGGGCTTGCGCAGCTGGCTGCGGCGACCGTGAACTAGAGCCGGCCGCCTGACTAGAGTATTCAAGAGGAAAGATTCATGTCGATCAAAGCTTCAGAAATCAGCGACCTGATCCGCGCGCGCATCGAAAAATTCAGCGCCGCCAGCGAGGCGCGCAACGTCGGCACCGTGGTGTCGGTCACCGACGGCATCTGCCGCATCCACGGCCTTGCCGATGTGTGCTACGGCGAGATGATCGAATTCCCGGGGAACCTGTTCGGGCTGGCGTTGAACCTGGAGCAGGATTCCGTCGGTGCCGTGGTGCTGGGCGACTACAAGTCGATCAGCGAAGGGGACACCGTCAAAACCACCGGCCGCATCCTCGAGGTGCCGGTGGGCCCGGAGCTGCTGGGGCGCGTCGTCGACGCGCTCGGCACCCCGATCGACGGCAAGGGCCCGATCAACGCCAAGCAATCGGCCGCCATCGAGCGCGTGGCGCCGGGCGTGATCTATCGCAAGAGCGTCAGCCAGCCGGTACAGACCGGCTACAAGGCCATCGACGCGATGGTGCCGATCGGCCGCGGCCAGCGCGAGCTGATCATCGGCGACCGGCAGACCGGCAAGACCGCGCTGGCGATCGACACGATCATCAACCAGAAGTCCTCGGGCATCAAATGCGTCTACGTCGCGATCGGCCAGAAGCAGAGCTCGATCGCCAACGTGGTGCGCAAGCTCGAGGAACACGGCGCCATGGCGCACACCATCATCGTGGCCGCCTCGGCCTCGGTGCCGCCGGCCATGCAGTACCTGTCGGCCTATTCGGGCGTGACGATGGGCGAGTACTTCATGGACAGCGGTCAGGATGCGCTGATCATCTATGACGATCTGTCGAAGCAGGCCGTCGCCTATCGGCAGATTTCGCTGCTGCTGCGCCGCCCGCCGGGCCGCGAGGCGTTTCCGGGGGACGTGTTCTATTTGCACTCGCGTCTGCTGGAGCGCAGCGCGCGCGTCAACGAGCAATACGTCGAAATGGCCAGCAAGGGGCGCGTCAAGGGCAAGACCGGATCGCTCACCGGGCTGCCGATCATCGAGACCCAGGCGGGTGACGTGACGGCCTTCGTGCCGACCAACGTGATCTCGATCACCGACGGGCAGATCTTCCTCGAGACCGACCTGTTCAATTCGGGCATTCGCCCGGCCATGAACGCCGGCATCTCGGTGTCGCGCGTCGGCGGCGCCGCGCAGACCGACATCATCAAGAAGCTGGGCGGTGGCATCCGCCTGGCGTTGGCGCAGTACCGCGAGCTCGCGGCCTTCTCGCAGTTTGCCTCCGACCTCGACGAGGCGACCCGCAAGCAGCTGGAGCGCGGGCAGCGCACCACCGAGGTCATGAAGCAGAAGCAGTACGCGCCGATGTCGGTGGCCGAAATGGCGCTGTCGATCTATTCGGTCAACAACGGCTACATGGACAAGGTGCCGCGCAACAAGGTGGTGGACTTCGAGGCCGCGTTGCAGGGCTTCGCGCGCAGCAGCTGTCAGGCCGACATCGACGCCATCAACGCCAAGCCGGAGCTGAAGGCGCACGAGGCGACCCTCAAGAAGATCTGCGAGGAATTCGCCAAGAGCGGGTCGTACTAGCTCATGCCGCCGACGCCACACATTGTGACGATGCCCATCGCCCGCCAGGCGATCGCCGGCGCGCGGGACTGAGCCATGCCGGGCACCAAGGAAATCCGCAGCAAGATCGCCAGCGTGAAGAGCACGCAGAAGATCACCAAGGCGATGGAAATGGTGGCGGCGAGCAAGATGCGCCGGGCGCAGGAGCGCATGAAGCTGGCGCGCCCCTACGCCGCCAAGATGCGCGCCGTGATCGGCAATCTCACCGAGGCCAACCCGGATTACCGCCATCCGTTCCTGATCGAGCGCGAGCCGAAGGCGGTGGGCATCATCATCATCTCGACCGATCGCGGCCTGTGCGGCGGGCTCAATACCAACGTCTTCAAGAGCGTCATTCAGCTGATCCGGGAGTGGCAGGAGAAGGGTGCGGCCATCAAGCTGTGCATCCTCGGCACCAAGGGACTGGTGTTCTTCCGGCGCCTGGCGCTGCCGCTTCTGGGCAGCACCACGGGCCTGGGCGATCGGCCCCACCTCAAGGACCTGATCGGCTCGGTCAAGGTGATGCTGGATGCCTACCGGGACGGCTCGATCGACCGGCTGTTCATGGTCAATGCGCAGTTCGTCAACACGATGACGCAAAAGCCCCTGGTGCAGCAGCTGCTCCCGGCGCTGGCGAGCCCGGATGGGCAACTGCCGCAGCACTGGGATTACATCTACGAGCCCGAGGCCATGCAGATCCTCGACCGCCTGCTGATGCGCTATGTCGAATCTCAGGTGTACCAGGGCTCGGTGGAAAACGTGGCCTGCGAGATGGCGGCGCGCATGGTGGCCATGAAGAGCGCCTCGGACAACGCCGGCAACCTGATCGCTGACCTGCAGCTGGTCTACAACAAGGCGCGCCAGGCGGCGATCACCAAAGAGCTGGCGGAAATCGTCGGCGGCGCGGCGGCGGTTTAGCGCGACACATTTTCAAGTTATGAGGCAGTGAGATGGTAACTGGCAAGATTACGCAGATCATCGGTGCAGTGGTCGACGTGGAATTCCCACGCGAATCCGTGCCGCGCGTGTACGAGGCGCTGCGGCTCACGGACGTCGAGCTGACGCTCGAAGTCCAGCAGCAACTGGGCGACGGCGTGGTGCGCACCATTGCCATGGGCGCCTCGGAGGGCCTCAAGCGCGGGCTCGCCGTGCAGTCCACGGGCGCGCCGATCATGGTGCCGGTGGGCCAGGGCACACTCGGGCGCATCATGGACGTGTTGGGCGTGCCGCAGGACAACCGCGGGCCCGTGGAGACGAAAGAGAAGCTGCCGATCCACCGCCCCGCACCCTCCTACGACGAACAGGCGGGCGGACAGGACCTGCTGGTCACCGGCATCAAGGTCATCGACTTGCTGGTGCCCTTTGCCAAGGGCGGCAAGGTGGGCCTGTTCGGCGGCGCCGGCGTCGGCAAGACCGTCAACATGCTGGAACTCATCAACAACATTGCCAAGCAGTATTCGGGCCTGTCGGTGTTCGCCGGCGTCGGCGAGCGCACCCGCGAGGGGAACGACTTCTATCACGAGATGATCGAGTCAGGCGTCATCGACAAGGACACGCTCGGCAACTCCAAGGTGGCGATGGTCTACGGGCAGATGAACGAGCCGCCAGGCAACCGCCTGCGCGTCGCACTCACCGGACTGACGATGGCGGAATTCTTCCGTGACGAGAAGCAGGCGAACGGCCGCGGCCGCGACGTGCTGTTCTTCGTCGACAACATCTATCGCTACACGCTGGCCGGCACCGAAGTGTCGGCGCTGCTCGGGCGCATGCCCTCGGCGGTCGGCTACCAGCCGACGCTGGCCGAGGAAATGGGCGTGCTGCAGGAGCGCATCACCTCCACCAAGACCGGCTCGATCACCTCGATTCAGGCGGTGTACGTACCCGCGGACGATCTGACCGATCCCTCGCCGGCGACCACCTTTGCGCACCTCGATTCGACCGTCACGCTGTCGCGGCAGATCGCCTCGCTGGGCATATACCCTGCGGTCGATCCGCTCGATTCGACCAGCCGCCAGCTGGATCCGCTGGTGGTCGGCGAGGAGCATTACAACACCGCGCGCGGCGTACAGGCGGTGCTGCAGCGCTACAAGGAGCTGCAGGACATCATCGCGATCCTCGGCATGGACGAGCTGTCGGAGGAAGACAAGCTCACGGTATTCCGTGCCCGCAAGATCCAGCGCTTCCTGTCCCAGCCCTTCAACGTGGCGAAGGTGTTTACCGGCCAGGACGGCAAGATCGTCCCGCTCAAGGACACCATCCGTGGCTTTAAGGGCATTCTTGCCGGCGATTACGACCATCTTCCCGAGCAGGCCTTCTACATGGTGGGCGCCATCGAAGAAGTGGTCGAGAAAGCCAAGACGTTGCAATAATGGCCGAGACCATTCACGTCGACATCGTGAGCGCCGAGGGCGAGATCTACTCGGGCCAGGCGAAGATGGTGTTCCTGCCGGCCGCCGAGGGCGAGATCGGCGTCGCGCCGCGCCACGCACCGCTCCTGGCGCTGCTCAAGGCGGGCGAAGTACGTGTGCAGCCGGTCGAGGGTGCGGAGATGTCTTTCTATGTCGGCGGCGGAGCGCTCGAGGTGCAGCCCACGCGGGTGACGGTGCTGGCGGACACGGCGGCGCGCGCCAGCGACCTGGATGAGGCCGCGGCACTCACCGCTCGTCAACGTGCCGAGGAAGCGCTGGCGGCCAAGGTCGACAAGATCGAACTGGCGGAAGCGCAGGCCGAACTGATACGCGCCGCGGCGCAGCTGAAACTCATCCAGAAGCTCCGTAAGATCAAGGGCTGAGCCGGCGGCGCGCACGGGCCGTTGGCGGCGCACTGCGGTTCGGCCCGTGTGTTAGATTGTCTGTCCCCCATGACGGCAAAGCCCCCCAAAACCAGGCCGCTGTCGGTAGTGATCCTCGCCGCGGGGCAGGGCAAGCGGATGCATTCCGACCTGCCGAAAGTATTGCAGCCGCTGGCCGGGCATTCGCTCCTCTCCCACGTGCTCGATGCGGCCATCGCGCTCGAACCGGCACTCATTCACGTCGTCTACGGGCACGGCGGGGAACGGGTGCGCACGGCGGTGCGGGCCCCGAACCTGCGCTGGGTACTGCAATCAAAGCAGCTCGGCACCGGACATGCCGTACAGCAGGCCATGCCGGGCATGCCCGACAACCACCTGGTGCTGGTGCTCTATGGCGACGTGCCCCTGATCCGCCCCGAAACTCTGCGCACGCTCCTCGAGCTCGCGGGCCCCAAGAGCCTGGGCTTGCTCACGGCACGGTTTGCGGACGCAAGCGGCTACGGCCGCATCGTCCGCAACGCCAGGGGCCAGGTGCTGCGCATCGTTGAACAGCAGGATGCGGACGCCAAGCAGCGCAAGATTCGCGAGGCCAATAGCGGCGTGCTCGCGGTGCAGGCCGCCTTGCTCAAGCGCTGGCTGGCAAAACTGAAGAATCGCAATGCGCAAGGCGAGTACTACCTCACCGATATCATTGCGATGGCCGTCAAGGACAAGATCAAGGTGATGCCGCTGGTCGCCTCCAGCAGCGTTGAAGTCATGGGCGTAAACGACAAGCTGCAACTCGCAGGGCTGGAGAGTGAATACCGGCGGCTGCGAGCCCGCGAGCTGATGCTGGCCGGAGTCACGGTCATTGATCCGGAGCGCATTGACGTGCGCGGGGCGGTGAACTGCGGGCGCGATGTGGTGCTGGATGTCAACGTGCTGCTGGAGGGCCCGGTGCAGCTCGGCGATGGCGTGCGCGTCGGCGCCAACTGTGTACTGAGCCAGGTGAGGATAGGTGCAGCCACGAATATCAAGCCCAACTGCGTCATCGAGCGCGCCGAGATCGGCGACGGCTGCCAGATCGGACCCTTCAGCCGCATCCGACCCGAGTCCACGCTGCACGACGGGGTGCACATCGGCAACTTCGTCGAAGTCAAGAAATCGGAGATCGGCGCCGGCAGCAAAGCGAACCACCTGAGCTACCTCGGAGACGCGGTGGTCGGCGCCGGCGTCAACGTCGGCGCAGGGACCATCACCTGCAACTACGACGGCGCCAACAAGTGGCCGACGGACATCGGTGATCAGGCATTTATCGGATCCGGCGTGATGCTGGTGGCGCCCGTCAGGATCGGCGCCGGCGCCACCATCGGCGCCGGCTCGACGATTACGCACGACGCCCCCGCGGGCCAGCTCACCGTCGAGCGCTCAACGCAGCGCACTATCGACCACTGGCAACGGCCGACTAAGAAATAGCGGGCCGGGGCGAGTCACACGCATGTGCGGAATAGTCGGGGCGATTGCCGGGCGCGATGTCGTGCCGCTGCTGATCGAGGGCCTTAAGCGCCTCGAATACCGGGGTTACGACTCGGCCGGGATTGCCGTCGTCGCCGCCAACGGCCAGATGGGCCGGCTGCGCACCGTCGGCAAGGTCAAAGCTCTCGAAGACGAATTGACGGCGACCCCCATCGCGGGTCCGCTGGGCATTGCCCACACCCGCTGGGCAACGCACGGAGCCCCCAGCGAGCGCAATGCGCACCCCCATATTTCGCGCGACGGCCTCGCCATCGTGCACAACGGCATCATCGAAAACTATGAGGAGCTGCGCGAGGAACTGAAAGCCTCTGGCTATAAGTTTGATTCCGAGACCGATACCGAGGTCGTCGCGCACCGAATCCATTTCCACATGCAGCGGCTTGCCGATCTGTTCAAGGCGGTGCGCGCGACGGTCATAGAACTCGAAGGGGCCTACGCGCTCGCCGTGATCAGCCAACAGGAGCCAAACCGCATCATCGTCGCCCGCGTGGGCTGCCCGGTCGTCATCGGGCGCGGCGAACACGAGAATTTTGTCGCCTCCGACGTTGCTGCGCTGCTGCCGGTGACGCGGCGTTTCATATTCCTGGAAGAAGGGGACGTGGCCGAGGTTACGCGCGAAGCGGTCCGCATCTTTGATCGGGACGGCAACCACGTCACGCGCCCGGTACGCGAGAGCGAACTCTCGGCCGACGCCGCCGAAAAGGGCCCGTACCAGCACTACATGCTCAAGGAAATCCACGAGCAGCCCCGGGCCGTTGCCGACACTTTGCAGGAGCGCGTGGCCAATGGGCACCTGCTCGAAGCCGCCTTTGGACCGGCGGCGGCGCAGGTGTTTGGGCGTGTCGCAGGAGTGCATATCGTCGCGTGCGGCACCAGCTTTCATGCCGGCATCGTCGCCCGTTACTTTATCGAACAGTACTGCCGGCTGCCGTGTCGGGTCGAGATTGCCAGCGAATACCGCTATCGCAACCCCGTGGTCCAGAAGAACACACTGCTGGTAACGATTTCGCAGTCCGGCGAGACGGCCGATACGCTGGCCGCGATCCGACTGGGCAAGCAGCTGGGCTACCTGGCGACGCTGGCGATCTGCAATGTGCCGGAAAGCTCACTGGTACGGGAAGCGGATCTGGTGATGCTGACGCGGGCCGGTCCGGAGATCGGTGTCGCCTCGACCAAGGCCTTTACGACCCAGCTGACTGCTCTTGGCATGCTGGTGATCGCGCTCGCCCGCCACAACGGCGGCGACGCCGAGAGCGAGCGTGGTCTGGTCAGTCGACTCATTGAACTTCCGGGCATGATAGAGAAGACACTGGAGCTCGACCCCGTGATCCAGAAGCTCGCCGAGCGCTTTGCCGACAAGCAGCATGCCTTGTTTCTCGGCCGGGGCGCGCTCCATGCGGTGGCGCTCGAGGGTGCACTCAAGCTTAAGGAGATTTCCTATATCCATGCCGAGGCCTACGCGGCCGGGGAACTCAAGCACGGCCCACTGGCGCTGGTAGACGCTGAAATGCCGGTGGTCACGGTGGCGCCGAACAACGAACTGCTTGAGAAGCTGAAGTCGAATCTCATGGAGGTGCGAGCCCGCGGAGGTGAACTATACGTATTCGCCGATCCTGATTCCGGCTTTCAGTCGAGTGATGGCGTGAACGTAATTCAGATGCCCCGACACGTCGGCTACTTCCAGGCGCCCATCGTATACACAGTTCCGCTCCAGCTGCTTGCGTACCACGTGGCTATCCTGCGTGGCACCGACGTGGATCAGCCGCGCAATCTCGCTAAGAGCGTTACGGTAGAGTAGCCCCGGCCGTCTGCCGAAAGATTGTCTCTAGCGGTCAAGGGGACTGCGCACTGCATTCGCGCCCTTCTGCATCACGTGAGTGTAAATCTGCGTTGTGGACACATCTTTGTGGCCGAGCAGCTCCTGCACGGTACGGATGTCGTACCCTGCTTCGAGCAGATGTGTCGCAAAGCTGTGCCGAAACGTGTGCGGCGAGACCGGCTTCATGATGCCTGCACGACGTGCTGCCGCGCGAACGGCCCGCTGTACGGTCGACTCCAGCATGTGGTGACGGCGGCGCGCACCGGACCGCGGATCAATCGACGGATGGGCCGACGGAAATACGTATTGCCATGCCCATTCCAGATGAGCTCTCGGGTACTTGCGGTCCAACGCGAAGGGCAGTTCAACGCCACCGAAACCGCGGGCCGTTGCCAGTTCGTGCTGCTCCTTGATTCGCGCCAGGTGCACCGTCAGTGGTGCCAACAGCGAAGTTGGCAGCATGGTCACCCGGTCCTTGCCACCTTTGCCGTCGCGCACGGTCACTTGCTGTATCTGGAAATCGACGTCTTTGACACGCAAGCGGAGCGCCTCAAGTACCCGCAGACCGCACCCATATAGGAGGCTCACAACGAGCCATCGGGTACCTTCGACGTAACCGATGACTGCCCTCGCTTCCTCAGGCGTAAGTACCACCGGCAGTCGCCGCGGTCTTGTGGCCCGTACGATATTCTCGAGCCAGGGAAGCTCAACCCCAAGTACGGCCTTGTACAGAAACAATACGGCTGACAGTGCCTGCGCCTGGGTTGCAGCCGCGACGTTGCGCTCTGAGGCCAGGTAAGAGAGAAAGGCCTCAACCTCTGCAGCGCCCATCGATGCGGGGTGACGTTTATTGTGGAAGACAATAAATCTGCGCACCCATCCGACATAAGCCTGCTCCGTGCGATAGCTGTAGTGTCGAAGTCGGGCGTGATGGCGCAGCTGATCGAGAAGACGCGGGGGTTCGCTCATATGATGGAGAAAGTTTCTGCTAACTCCAAGGATATAATTGACCTGCCAAATGGCCAGTGTTGTAGTAGGCGCAAGTGGTTACAAATTCCCAACCATGTTATTCGCCGCCAATGACGCAACGTATTCCGTCATTTCGGTTCTCTACTTGTAGTTAAGCCGCGCATACAGCACTTGGAGATACGTGGTCACGTCAAGAGCCAATTGTGATGAAGATGGATTGAATCTCAAATCGCGCACGGTCGAAATTTCTGCTACAACGAAGCCGCAAGGCGCCGATCAAGGTCTTCCTTGGTTCGGACGCCTCGCGGCTTCGGTTGAAGGCTGAATCTTCGTTCTGGCGCCTTTCAGCAGGAACCTTCGTCGAAATGCGTCCTGGTTGTACCCCGAATCGCCAATCGCTAATGCGCGAGCCTAACTACTCGCTACAGCGGCCGGCCGGACGGCCGCCGCTGAGCTTTGTCCGTTAGGCCGCATGCGAACGCTCACCGCAATTTTTGTCGTTCCAGTCATTGTGGTGTGCGGAACCTTGCTGCCTTTCGCCTTCGACTCAGCCAAGCATTTCGAAGACTTCCCTTCGCTTGTCCACACGGTCGTGTATCAGTATCTCTTTGACCTCGTTTTCATTGCCGCAATTGTCGTGCTCCTTCGTCCTCTATGGCGGCGGTGGGACTTCATGCGCGGGTGGGTGGCATCGGCGACGGGTGCCATGCTTGGCTGCGGCGCGATGATTGTGTTTGCCTTTGCGTACTCGCGTGTTCCCGAATTCTCGTCGCAGCCGATTACATCTGCCGGATACGCCAGGGGTATCATGACCTTTGGCATTACCGGCGCGGTTGCTGGTTACATCTTTTGGCTCATAGCTGATATGGAGATGCGGCCTAACAACCGCATCGAGCGCTCGCGTGAACGATAAAGTGCCAAGCTCTGGCGTGAGTGCCCGCGGCGCTCATGCGGAGCGTTAGGCGTCAACTAAGAAGACACGTACGTGAAAATCACCTTCTTTCTACTGCTCACCTTACCCGGGTTCACATATGCTCAGATCACAGACGTTTCCGCGCATTTAAGGCAATCCTCGGAGTGCATGTTTAAGGTCTTAAAATCGGTACCAGGAGTTACGAACCCGAAACTTGGCAAAGTCACTACGCCGGGCGGATTAATCCTTCCGTTTCTTGAATATGAGGCCGCAGAAAGGTCGAGATGGACGGGACCTACGCGCTTCACGATTCAAAGCTCACCTGAGGATGGTATGTATTTTGAGGCTATGCTACCGGGCGTGGCGCCACTTGATACGCACGTGACGGACGCCGTTCTACGGGGATGGAAAGCTCAATGCGGTGTCCAGGCTACCTACGTAACGAATTGACGCCTAACAACCGCATTGAGCGCCCGCGTGAACCATAAACTACCAAGCTCAAGCGTGAGTGCCCGCGGCGCTCATGCGGAGCGTTAGGTGGCTCATGAGGGTATACCTCGAGCTCTTTCTCATAGTCGTGTGCAGTAGCTCGTTAAGTTTTTACGTCTCACGAGTTTATGTGAACATGGTGCGTAAAATCGGTAGAGGAAGTGGTTTTAGGAAGAACGCTGGATTCCTATTTACGGGACTAATAACCGCCGCGGTAATCGTCGCGCCACTATTACTTGGCTTTACCATTGTGGCGCATGACCGCCCTGTTAAAGCCTCTCTATTTATTGCCTGGGGTTTACTTTATCCAACGTCCCTTTTGCCGTTTATCCTTTATGTTCGGAAGAACTTGGAAATATTTTACGAAACGGGTTATTGGACAAGGCGATGAGAGCACGTCCGCGCTTTAGATTCGGATCGCCACCTAACAACCGCATCGAGCGCACGCATGAACGATAAAGTGCCAAGTACTTATGGCGTGAACGTGTGCGGCGCTCATGCGGAGCGTTAGAGGTCGCTCTACTTGGCCTCTCAGCCATACCTACGTATGGCTCTTTCTACATATCAATGCTAGAATCCCGCTATGGCGTCTGACTTTGAGTGGGACCCTGTAAAGGATGCGGCGAATCAATTGACGCATGGGGTCTCATTCGGAGAAGCCCAGTTGGCGTTCCTAGATGCCAATCGCATCATTGCCAAAGACACCACTCACAGCAGAGTGGAGGAACGGTTCTATTGTTTCGGACAGGTACCCCTTGGAGTGCTAACTGTTCGATTTACATATCGGGAACGGAAGATTCGAATTATTGGCGCTGGCTTTTGGCGCAGAGGTAGGAAGATCTATGAAACGCACCACAAAATACACCGATGAAGCTCTAGGCAGGCTGGAGATAGTGAAGGACTTTTTGCCGTCGCCTGATCAATTGGTGTTGAAGGAGGATGGGATTAAAGTCACCCTGTCACTGAGCAAGCGCAGCGTCGCCTTTTTCAAGGCGCACGCGGCGCGGTCTAAGGTTCCATATCAGAAGATGATTCGGAGCCTTGTTGATAGCTATGCGGCGCAGTATGAAGAGGCGACCTCTAACAACCGCATCGAGCGCTCGCGTGCACGATAAAGTGCCAAGCTCAAGCATGGGTGCCCGCGGCGCTCATTGGGCATCCTCCCCCAGTGTTGAGGGATTGAGCCTATCTCGTGTAAAGGATGATCTTCCGCGCACTCGCTGCGACAGCCACCGGTGCTCGTCATTCAATGACCCGCATGAGACCTGCTGCGCAGCGAGGGCCGGGAGGCCACGACGGGCTACAGGAAGTTGCGCCGTGGGTTGCAGCCCGGAGCGCCAGTCAATGAGCACCCCGCCAGGCCTCCCAGCACGGATAGCTGTACCACATCCAGAAGGAGTCGTGCCATGGAGGTATTTGCTGGGGTCGATTGGGGGAGTGCCACTCACGCGGCCTGCGTGATCAACGGCAGCGGCCAGAGTATGGCTAACTTTGAGGTCAAGCACGATGAAGGGGGCCTGAGCGAGCTGATCAAGCGTCTGCGCAAGCTCTGTGCGGGCCAACCGCTGCGCATCGCGATCGAGCGTCCCTCCGGCGTGCTGATCGACAACCTTGTGCAGGCGGGCTTTGTGGTGGTGCCTGTGCATCCGAACGTGGTGAGGGCTTCCAGGCCGCGCTATCGGGCGGCCGGGGGCAAGTGCGATCGGGGCGATGCGTACCTGCTGGCGGATTTGTTGCGTACGGATGGCCATCGCTTTCGGGCCCTTGCTCCCGAGTGCGATGAGATCCGGGCCTTGCAGGCACTGGTGCGCACACGCGGAGATCTCTTGGCGGAGCGCATCGCTTTGGGCAACCAGCTGCGCGCTCTGCTGGAGAGTTTCTGGCCCGCACCGATAAGCCTTTTTGGCGAGATCGACTCGCCTATCGCCCTGGCCTTCCTCAAGCGCTACCCCGCTCCGGACAGCGCCTCTCGCTTGGGCGAGAAGCGCTTGAGAGGTTTTCTCAGCGCACAGGGTTACACGGGACACAGCAGTGCCGCGACCCTGCTTGAGCGCCTGCGCGCTGCCGCATGCGGCAAGGCCGGGCCAGCTGAAGCGCAGGCCAAGGGCGCCTTGGTGAGCTCGCTCGCTTGCATCCTTGCCACGCTCGTGGCCCAGCTCGTGGACCTGACGGCGCGGATCTCGCGTGAGGTGGCCGCTTTGCCCGATGGACAGATCCTGATGTCTTTCCCCCGCGCCGGCCGGCTCAACGCCGCCCAAATCCTCAGCGAGCTGGGTTCCGTGCGCGAGCGCTATCAGAGCGAGGCGCAGTTGGCAGCCGAAGCCGGTGTGTGCCCTGTGACCCATCAGTCGGGCAAGAGCCGCGGTGTCGTCTTTCGCTGGGCCTGTAATCACCGCTTGCGCGCTGCACTCACCCTCTGGGCCCATAACTCTCGTCGCGAATGCCCCTGGGCCGACGCGATCTACAAGCGTGCACGTGCTCGGGGGGCCCGCCATCCACACGCCGTCCGCATCTTGGCTAGAGCCTGGATACGCGTGCTGTGGCGCGCCTGGTTCTCGCACACTCCCTACATCGCAGCCAAACACTACGGAGCCCAACATTTGCAGCAGGCATAACTAAAGGTTGACACAGGAAGTCTCATGCGGAGCGTTAGAAGACCTATGGACACGCACGGATCGAAACTCGCAGAGCGCTTTGATCAAATGATCATCCGCCGGCGAATTCTCGCCGCCTTGTATGTCGCACTGCCCGTGCTATTAGCCATGTTATATATCAGCCAGGAGCGGAACATGCCGTTGTACTACCTGGCCAGGCCTCGCGCAGGCTCAAGCCGTGCGTTCTTTGAGGCGCTGTATGTAATTTGGCCTTACGCACTCTCGGCGATCATTTTTCTACCACGCGCAACGGGGACCCGTCGCGAGTTTTGGGCTGTTTCCTCCGCGCTGCTATTAACCACGGGCGCTCTGGCCCTTGTCTTATTAACACCTGCCGCCTTGGGTGAGGACGCGGCGCCGCTATGGGTGTATACGACGGCACAAACGTTCATTCTAATCTTTGTAGCTAGCACCTTTACCTAGGTCTTCTAACTACCGCATCGAGCGCCGCGTGAACCATAAACTACCAAGCTCAAGCATGAGTGCGCGCGGCGCTCATGCGGAGCGTTAGGTGGCGATTTGAGACAGCAGTCGACATCCTCCGCGCATCAGAAGGCCGCCAGCGCTTTGCTTCTTTTTGCGTTCCTTTGGTGGCTGTGGACGCTTGCTTCGTTAGTTGGGAGCTTGAGGCCGGGCGGGGCACCCATACAGCGGCCATTACTTTACGTGTTGGCCTTTGACGTCTGTGGCCTGGTCGCGATCGCGGTGTATTTTAAGACGCGGTCTCTTCTTTGGCAGGTTCCGCTGCAGGCGCTGGCGGCAGTCTGCCTCCTCAAGGGGGTGAGCGCCCTTGTGACGCTGGCCTTTGAACGCCCACAAGCACTAATCAGCCCTTTGGGGTCATGGTATGAAGGCCTGGTTGTAGCTGGTGTGGCCGCAGCATTGTTGATGAAGCGACTACAAGTTCAATTCTTGGGTGGCCATCATCGCCACCTAACTACGCGTTCGAGCGGACCGTGACAAGCTTCACTTCGGCGCGCGGCCAGCGCGTCTCTCATTTTGCGCCGTCCGCGCGCTTGAAGCGCTTGCGGCCGGCCGCTCAACGCGAGCGTTAGGCTGCACATCGGCATATGACACTGCCTTGGCTTTTACCACCCGTCATATTGCTAATTGCTCTGGCCGCGATGCTCGGGCTGCACTTTGCGTTTCCTGGGCCCCGCTGGGACACACCTCTCTTGCAGCTTCTGGGTGGGGTAATCGCTATCGCAGGTCTGCTGCTCACCGTGAGTTCCGCGGGGCTTTTTCGGCATCGCGGCACGGCCGTTAGACCTTTCCAGGAATCATCTGCTCTAATCACAACCGGGCCGTACCGCTTTACTCGCAACGCCATGTATTTGGGTATGGTGGCGATGCTTGTGGGTATTGGCGTACTGCTGGGCTCGACCACTCCACTGGCCGTAGTGCCTTTGTTTGTTGTGGTGATCGCCCGCCGCTACATTGATGTGGAAGAGAGGATCATGTCGGCCCGGTTTGGGGCGGAGTACGATGCCTATCGCGCCAGAGTACGACGGTGGCTTTGACTATCAATGGCAGCCTAACAACCGCATCGAGCGCCGTGTGAACGATAAACTCCCAAGCTCAAGTGTGAGTGCCCGCGGCGCTCATGCGGAGCGTTAGACCAACATGAAGGCATCACCAAGGCCCTGGTCGTACTCCAAGCGAGCCAAGCGGGTGATCTACCCATCCATTGCTGTCGCACTGATTAACTTCATTGCGTTTTGGTGCGGGAGCCTCTATTTGGGTGGTGATGCTCTAAACGGCTACTCCAAAGCGGGGCATTTTTTTCTATGTATGCACGGCGACTGCACTGAAGTTTCGAGAACAATTTGGCGTTACAGCTATTGGCACGCCGTGTCTGCCGCCGCTGGAATACTGTTGGTGTTTGCAGAAGTGGCTTTGTTTCGGAACACTGGAGACATTGAATGACTCGGCACGAGGATTGCGTTGGTCTAACAGCCGCATGGAGCGCCGCGTGAGCCATAAAGTGCCAAGCTCAGGCGTTAGTGTCCGCGGCGCTCATGCGGAGCGTTAGACACCACTCTATGCTCGGGAATCTGCGCAACGTGTACAGGGCTGAGTTGCTCGCCGCCTCGGACGCAATTACCGCGCGAAACACGGAGTGCGCTTTTGAACACCTCGGTCGCGCACACATCATCAGCCAGAGCGATATGTGGCAGCACGTTCACGTTCATTGGCTGATGTTGAAGCTGGGCGCTTCAATTGGCGATTGGCGCGAGGTTTTCGGGCAGCTTTCTCGTATTCTTGCGGCGAGTATCTTCTCGCGAATCTGGGTACCGATTGGAAACACGGGTCGAGCCAATGTCAGTGCCATGCAACGGATGCCGCTCCCCGATGATTTACGCATCCTTTTGAGCGGAGTGGCGTCTAACAACCGCATCGAGCGCACGCATGAACCATAAACTGCCAAGCTCAAGCGTGAGTGCCCGCGGCGCTCATGCGGAGCGTTAGGGGACACTTGTGCGGACCCACTTATTTGCGTTCCTATTTTTGTGGTGCCCCGTTGCTGTGGCTGGGCCCACCATCGCCGATGTTGTGGATCCGACCGGACCTTGCCTCAACTACGATGATTCAACGGTCACTCTCTCCGGCACCGTTTTCTCGCGCATTTATTTCGGGCCACCCAATTATGGGGAACACCCTGAATCAGACGCCCGTGAGGATGCGTGGTTACTCTTACTGGATGCGCCTATCTGCGTTACGGGGTCGTCGCATCCTGACGAGGACAACAATTCGCCTGAATCGAACCAAATACTGATTCAACTCGCAGCTGCTTCCATTAACGTAACCACACTGAGTAAGGCTGTGGGTAAACGCGCCACAGTGCGTGGCAGCCTGTTTCATGCGATTACGGGGCACCACAGAACGCCTGTGCTGATGGATGTATACGATGTCCGTGTCCCCTAACAACCTCTACGGAGTTCCCCGTCAATAGCTGACGGCACTCTACGGAGTTCCCCGTCAATAGCTGACGGCACGTTTTGAGTTCGACGTTTTGTGGTGGAGCTCGGCTCTGGTGTTGGCGCGAGCATATTGATTGAAGTTGAGGATAAGACTGCATCTCTCTACGCGGCCTTGAGGGATGAAGCGCTAGGCTTCTCCGGGCCAAGATAATAGTCGCGTACGGTGTCCTCATTCGTATGTCGGCGAGCGCACGCGACCGATGATCGATCAACCGCGTTGGGGAGCGACGCCAGATTGTTAGCCAGGTTTTCACCGTACTCGGTCTGACCTCATTTTCGATCTTGCTTCGCGTCTTGGTGGGCGGGAGCGGAAGTGGACTCAGGCGGCCACGGGACTGCGCTGCGGAGCGTGTCGCCGCCAGGCGTTGGGATCGTAGGCTTCGCCATGAGCCAGGATGGCCCAGAGGATCCGGACGTGCTTATTGGCGATGGCCACCAGCGTCTTGTGATAGCCGACGCGGCCGTGCAGAGCGACGATCCACTGCTCGAGCCGCGAGCGTCTGAGTGGCTCGCGCTTTAGAGCAACCTGCAACGTGGAGCGCGCCCCTTGGGTGAGCAGGCCCCGCAGGTAACTGTCGCCGCGTTTGGTGATGACGCCGAGCCGCTGTTTTCCTCCGGAACTATTCTGCCTTGGCACCAAGCCGGTCCAGGCAGCCATTTGACGCCCGTTCTTGAAGTCACGTGGATTGGCTACGGTGGCCAGCAGAGCGCTGGCGGTCAGCTCCCCGATGCCGGTGAGGGCCTGGAGGCGCTTGGCCTGCTCGCTGTGCCTGACGTGCGCGTGGACCTGGGCTTCACAGTCGGCGATGCACTGCTCGATGCGTCGCAGATGTTCGAGTGTGGACAGGAGCAGTGGCCGGAAGCGTTCCGGGAGTCGATCATCCTGCGCCAGGATCGGCACCTGTCGGATCAGCACGGCCGAAGAGCGCCCGATCCAGACACCGAACTCGGCCAGCAGTCCGCGGGTGCGGTTCAGCAGTGCGGTGCGCTCCACGCTCAAGCCACTGCGCGCACGATGCCAGGCCAGCATCGCTTGCTGGTCCACGGATTTCACCGAGACGAAGCGCATGTCGGGCTGGCGAACGGCGGCGAGGATCGCCTGAGCGTCGTTCCGATCGTTCTTGGCACCCTGGCTCTTGCGGAACGGAGCCACAAACTCAGCGGCCATGAGCTTGGGTGTGTGGCCGTGCGTGCTAAGAAACCGAGCCCAGTGATGTGCCGTGCTGCACGCTTCCATCCCGAAAGTACACAGCGGCAATTTCACGGCCCACTCTGCAAATCCCGAAAAACTAAGTTGCTTGAAGTACCGTGTTCGCCCTTCGGCATCCGCGGCACACACCACAATCACTTCCTTTGCCAGGTCCACACCGACAGTAGTAATCTCGTTCATGAGTTCCCCTTCTCTGGATTAGATTGAACACGCAATCCAATCTTGGCACTTTGATGCCGTGTGGCCCACGCCACTCCAGGGACGGGGAACTCCCTTTTATTCGCATGGAGCGCCGCGTTAACCATAGAGTGCCAAGCTCAAGCGTGTGCGCCCGCGGCGCTCATGCGGAGCGTTAGCGGACTTGACATTGTAACCCGTTACGTTACACTACACGGGTGATTTCCAGTTTCCGTCATCGGGGTCTTGATACTTTCTTTACTACCGGGTCAAAGGCCGGCATCAGACCCGAACACGCCGAGCGGCTTCGGTTGGTATTGGGGCGACTCGCCGCTGCGGTCAGTGCACAGGACATGGCTCTCCCCGGGTTGAGGCTGCATAGGCTTAAGGGACGATTGAAAGGTAGGTGGTCTGTGACGATCAGCGGTAATTGGAGAGTTACATTTGCCTTCTTGGGTAAGGATGCCGTTCAGGTTGACTATGAGGACTACCATTAATATGGCTACGTCAATGCACAATCCACCTCATCCCGGAGAGATTCTAAGGTCCTTGTGTTTGGAACCGCTGGGACTTTCCGTTACAGACGCCGCAAAGGGGTTAGGGGTAAGTCGCAAGACCCTCTCCTCCGTTCTTAATGGACGGGCTGGAGTGAGTCCCGAAATGGCGGTTCGGCTCTCTATCGCGTTTAATACTTCTGCGGAGAGTTGGTTGAACCAGCAGGTTCAATATGATCTTTGGCAGGCTGAGAAGCGCCGCAAGACATTACGGGTGGCCAAGCTCGCCGCGTAGTCAAGTCCGCTAACAACCGCAACGAGCGCCCGCGTGACCCATAAAGTGCCAAGCTCGAGCGTGAGTGCCCGCGGCGCTCATGCGGAGCGTTAGGCAGCATGATCTTTCGTGCTGCCATGGATTCCGATGCTGCGGCGATCTCGGAACTCGTCCTCGTGTTTCGACACGATTACCTCCTTGACCCCACGGGCCGCGGTGCCGAGGAGTTCTTGACTTCCGTATCAACGGACGCTGAACGTGGCTATATCGGCTCCGCCCGCTACTACTACTTGCTGGGGGAAGTAGAAGGTGCGCTTGCTGGCGTCATTGCCCTTCGGGATAAAACACACATTTTCCGCCTCTTCGTGGCACGCAAGTTCCAACGCCAGGGTCTTGCCCGTGAGCTTTGGCGGAGGACGCGCCAAGCCCTTGGGCCTGTCGATCAGCCCATGAACTTTACGGTGAACTCGAGCCCCATGGCGGTGCCGATATACAGGCGGCTGGGATTTGAGCAGACTTCTCTTCAGTTGGAGATGCA
Organism: uncultured Gammaproteobacteria bacterium; assembly: GCA_963699955.1. Classification (GTDB taxonomy): domain Bacteria; phylum Pseudomonadota; class Gammaproteobacteria; order Steroidobacterales; family Steroidobacteraceae; genus FEN-1191. Next base: position 1,223,759 of record CAVOVV010000006.1, on the reverse strand, counting down.
TGGAATTGCCTTTGTTCCCATGCGACTCACTGAGAGCAGCATGCCGCCTAACAAATCGCTGGAGCGCACGCGTGGAGAATAAAGTGCCAAGCCAAAGTCGCCGCGGCCACGGCGCTCAGCTCAAGCGTTAGGTGGCATAGGAGGCGGGCATCCTTGGCGACGGCAGAGAAACCCGCGAATAGTTGTGTCTTTTGTGAGTATCTTGCCGGGACAAGACCATGCGCATTTATCCGGCATACGGGACCTGTCGCATCGTTTGTAAATCTGCGCCAATACGAGAAGGGCGCCTTACTGGTCATCCCCGTGCAACACGCCGCTACGGTGATGGACCTTGAGTCAATCGTTGTAGGTGCGGTTCATACGGAGGCCGCCCTTCTCGGCAGGGCCCTGATACGCGCCTTTGGCGCAATTGGCCTCAACATCTTTCAGAACAATGGTATTGACGCCGGACAGCATGTGGCACATTTTCACGTACATGTTGTGCCCCGTTACCCTGGCAGCGACCCAGCGCGCGTCTTTCTCCAAGCGGACTATGAACCTGTGCCGACGTCCGTACAGACCGCCATTGCAAACGTCGTCCGCAACGCCCTTGATGCCACCTTACAACCGCAAGGAGCGCCCTCGTGAACCATAAAGTGCCAAGCTCACGCGTGCGTGCCCGCGGCGCTCATGCGGAGCGTGGAGTTGCCCCTATCCAACCGGACAGGCTGCGGGTTGTTGATTGCTGCGGATGAACTCACGGGGTGACTTCATTCGCAGCTCCTTGTGCGGATGGATCTCGTTGTAGTCCTCGAACCATGCCGGCAACTGGGACAGGACCGTCTGAGCATCAGGACGATCGTGAACATAGACGTAATCGCGCTTGAAGGTTTTGACAAAGGCTTCGGCCATGCCGTTGGACTGCGGACTGCGCACCGGCGTGAAGCAGGGAACGAGCCCGAGGGCGATGGCAAAGTCGATCGTCTCATGGGCCCGATAGCAGCTGCCATTGTCCGAGAGCCACTGGATCGGCTGAGGAACGCGCTGGGCGCCGAAGCGCCGCTCCACGCTCTCGAGCATCAGGTCGCGGATCATCTCACCGCTGATGCCGCCGGTGGTGGCACACCAGGCCATGACTTCCCGATCACAGGTGTCCAGGGCGAAGGCGACCCGCACCACCTCGCCGTTCCAGCAGGCGATCTCCAGGCCATCCGAGGTCCAGCGCAGGTTGGGTCGGATCGTGATGATCTTGCCCTCGTGGGCTCGACCCGGCGGCTTGCCGGTGTAGCGCTGCAGGAGCAGCCCGTTTTGCGACATGAGCCGATAGATGCGCTTGTGATTGAGCCGCGGCAGGCTCGATTTAAGCCGTTCCCGGTTCAACAGCGCCCCGATCCGCCGATACCCGTACGTCGGCCGCTCATCGACCAGCGACGCAGCGAGGCGAGGAACTCAGCATCATCGCCCTTGCGATAATGGCTTCTGGACCGCCCCGCGCCCTTGAGCCGCGCGCACAGCTGCGATCGGGACACCCCGAGAGTCTCGGCCACCCGCTTCACGGCGTATCCTCCCCGGGCAACAACGGCAAGCGCGAGATCAGTTTTTTTTCGTGCGCCACCTTCACCGCTTCGCGCAGGATCTCGTTCTCCAGGGTCTTCTTGCCCAGCACCCGCTGCAGCTCCCGAACCTGTTTTTGCAAGGCCAGGATCTCGGATCGGGCGACCACTTCATCGTCCGCACGGACGGCTTCCTTCCCCCCTTCGCTCATGCGCCGCCTCCAGCCAAAGATCAGACTGGGAGAAATACCATGACGGCGGGCAATATAGGAAATCGTCATGCCAGGCTGGGCGGCCTCCTCCAGCACGGCCAGCTTCTGATCGACCGATAGCGTCGACGACGCTGGATCCCGGCCAACACTTCAACTCGTTCAACACCATTAGACATAGTCGTATGACTAGGCTTACGCCTAGCCCCTCGCTAGGCAGCGGTGTCCGGTCCAAATGGGGGCTGCTCCAGAGCGTTAGATCGCATTGGTGGCGCTACGCACATGAATGACCGTAAGCGGTACTGGTTTCCAGCCAAGCGCTACGGCTGGGGTTGGGGACTACCATCCTCTTGGCAGGGCTGGCTCGTGCTTTTGGCATTTCTATTTACGGTGGCCTGGGCTTGTATCATCCTCCTGCCTCGTGACCCGGTTCGATTTTTGGTGGTCATTTTCGGTACGGTGCTGGCGCTCCTGCTCATTTGTGTGATGAAGGGTGAGCCACCATCTTGGCGCTGGGGAAATGACAAATGAGCGCACATATTTCCCGCTGCGATCTAACTACCGCATTGAGCGCCCGCTTGACCATAAAGTGCCAAGCTCAAGCGTGAGTGCCCGCGGCGCTCATCCGGAGCGTTAGGCTTCATGTTTCAGCCAAGCTTTATGTTTCGGCGTCACACAAGTCCTCGGTTTCGGCTGCGCCAAGCCCTCCAGACGTACTGGCCATTCTTGATCGGGTTGCCGATTTTTCAGTTCTTGGTCGTGTTCGTTCCTACTGTCCGTAACAGCGACGTGCTCTTTGGAATTCTCTTTGTCAGCGCCATTCTCACCGCAATGTGGCCCGTATTCTATGGCAATGCTCCGTTTTCCTTTTGGTTGGTGGCCTGTGCGTACTGGTTCTTTGGGTTCATTTTATTACTCGCGCTGATAGCAGCACTATTTGTCGTCTTCAATCTCAAGCTTCCAGGGGTCCCGTATTAGAAACCCAAATGAAGCCTAACAGCCGCATGGAGCGCCTCTTAGCGCTTCTTAAGCACGCCCACGACGGCGGCTGGGTTCCTGGAAAGCGAGGGATTGCGCATACCGCTGTGTTTCTTTTGTTACTCGCAAGCATTAGCTTGTGGCGTAAGTCGTCTAAATGGTGGGCCGTAACTGTCGGTGTCGCCACTCATTTGCTCCTTGATCTATTCTCGAAGCATCTCAGCGCGGGCGCGTTCACGGTCTTTCTGTGGCCGGTTCTGGGCTGGGACTTTCCTACACTGGCGTATGGGCTTCATGGCACCGCAGCTATCGCGATGGAGATCGTTGGGTTTATCTTGCTGTTAGTTCAGGTCGCTGTTACACGCTTTAAACCCGCATCAATATAAATATTCATATCCGTATGGAGGCGACGTCTATGCAGTGGTGGCCTAACAATCGCTCGAGCGCGGCCGTGACCCATAAAGTGCCAACAAAGTGCTTCGTCGTGCGGCGCGCTCAGCTCAATCGTTAGATGCCATTGAGAGCGACGATTGTTGGGACTCATTGATACTGCACGACTGGTGCTCCGCTTAGCCGAAGAAAGTGATACTTCGGCGATCGCCCGCGCCGCAGAGACCACATCGACGGCCCGCATCTCCGCATCAATAGCAAATCAGGCACGGTGGTGGCAGGAGTATGGATACGCCCTCTGGGTCTTATTGCCACGCGGTAGCGAACATGTCATAGGCTGGTGTGGCCTTAAACCTGGTGCCGAACCCAGGGATCCTGAGATTATGTTTGGCTTGGAGGTGCCCTCTCGCGGTCACGGACTTGCCACGGAGGCGGCTCGGTCCGTGGTCACTTACGCGCTGGCGCTGCCAGGAGTAACGTCGGTGTGGGGCGCGACCGTGGCGGGCAACGCCGCCTCCGCGGCCGTTATGAGGCGCATTGGCATGTCGTTAGAGTCAGAGGGTTCACTTGACGGTGTGCAGAGCCTTATCTTCAGAGTTAAGAGCAGTGGCATCTAACAACCTCTACGGAGTTCCCCGTCAATAGCTGACGGCAAGTTTTGAGTCCGACGTTTTGTGGTGGAGCTCGGCTCTGGTGTTGGCGCGAGCACATTGATTGAAGTTGAGGATAAGACTGCATCTCTCTACGCGGCCTTGTGGGATGAAGCGCTAGGCTTCTCCGGGCCAAGATAATAGTCGCGTACGGTGTCCTCATTCGTATGTCGGCGAGCGCACGCGACCGATGATCGATCAAGCGCGTTGGGGAGCGACGCCAGATTGTTAGCCAGGTTTTCACCGTACTCGGTCTGACCTCATTATCGATCTTGCTTCGCGTCTTGGTGGGTGGGAGAGGAAGTGGGACTCAGGCGGCCACAGGATTGCGCTGCGGAGCGTGTCGCCGCCAGGCGTTGGGATCGTAGGCTTCGCCATGAGCCAGGATGGCCCAGAGGATCCGGACGTGCTTATTGGCGATGGCCACCAGCGTCTTGTGATAGCCGACGCGGCCGTGCAGAGCGACGATCCACTGCTCGAGCCGCGAGCGTCTGAGTGGCTCGCGCTTTAGAGCAACCTGCAACGTGGAGCGCGCCCCTTGGGTGAGCAGGCCCCGCAGGTAACTGTCGCCGCGTTTGGTGATGACGCCGAGCCGCTGTTTTCCTCCGGAACTATTCTGCCTTGGCACCAAGCCGGTCCAGGCAGCCATTTGACGCCCGTTCTTGAAGTCACGTGGATTGGCTACGGTGGCCAGCAGAGCGCTGGCGGTCAGCTCCCCGATGCCGGTGAGGGCCTGGAGGCGCTTGGCCTGCTCGCTGTGCCTGACGTGCGCGTGGACCTGGGCTTCACAGTCGGCGATGCACTGCTCGATGCGTCGCAGATGTTCGAGTGTGGACAGGAGCAGTGGCCGGAAGCGTTCCGGGAGTCGATCATCCTGCGCCAGGATCGGCACCTGTCGCATCAGCACGGCCGAAGAGCGCCCGATCCAGACACCGAACTCGGCCAGCAGTCCGCGGGTGCGGTTCAGCAGTGCGGTGCGCTCCACGCTCAAGCCACTGCGCGCACGATGCCAGGCCAGCATCGCTTGCTGGTCCACGGATTTCACCGAGACGAAGCGCATGTCGGGCTGGCGAACCGCGGTGAGGATCGCCTGAGCATCATTGCGGTCGTTCTTGGCACCCTGGCTCTTGCGGAACGGAGCCACAAACTCAGCGGCCATGAGCTTGGGTGTGTGGCCGTGCGTGCTAAGAAACCGAGCCCAGTGATGTGCCGTGCTGCACGCCTCCATCCCGAGCAGTACACGGTGGCAATCTCACGGCCCACTCGGCAAATCCCGAAAAACTCAGTTGCTTGAAGTACCGTGTTCGCCCTTCGGCATCCGCGGCACACACCACAATCACTTCCTTTGCCAGGTCCACACCGACAGTAGTAATCTCGTTCATGAGTTCCCCTTCTCTGGATTAGATTGAACACGCAATCCAATCTTGGCACTTTGATGCCGTGTGGCCCACGCCACTCCAGGGACGGGGAACTCCCTTTTATTCGTATGGAGCGCCCGCGTGAACGATAAAGTACCAAGCTCAAGCGTGAGTGGCCCCGGTGCCCGTGCGGCGCGTTAGACCGCTACGAAATCACGGAGTACATATCAGTCTCGCGGAGCGTTGCCTCACCATACAGGTCATATAGATCAGGAGCGACATCATGCCGATCACGGCTTTTAGTAACTTCACCGATGGCCTCGATGCGTCTCAGAGAAATCGCGGCCACTTTGTCGCGAACATCGATGTTGACGACCAGCGCCGGTGGGTACCTTACGCCGGAGGCGTGTGGATACAGCCGTGTTGCTTCAACGTCACTTCGGGAGGCTTTAGCACCCTACTTAAGGGCTTGCCCGGTGCGAAGCTCGGCGTTCACTACCACGTTGGTACTGTGCGCGGCTACACGATCGCAGGTCACTGGCGGTACCTTGAACACGACTGGATCGCTAAGCCCGGCACTTTCATCTATGAGCCGGCTGGAGAAGCGCATACGCTCGTGATAACCGAAGACTCTCCGGAACCTGCGTTAATCTTCTTTGCAGTTGAGGGAGCTCTTATCTATTTGGACAAGCCGGTGAGTGGTGGGTTGGCTGCCTACGAAGACGGATTCACGGCTCTCGAACTCTGTCGGAAATACTATCGAGATGCGGGCCTTGATCCACGTTACTTGGACTCCCTTATTCGGTAGATCGGCGCGGTCTAACAACCGCACCGAGCGCTCGCGTGAACCATAAACTACCAAGCTCAAGCGTGAGTGCCCGCGGCGCTCATGCGGAGCGTTAGAGTGAAAAAAGCTAGAACCCTGGAGGCTACTCTTGAAGAATATTGCCGCTATTGCGCTATGCACATTGATGACAGCATGCGTCCCTCGGTATACCGTGCCCGATGGGAAACCGACTGCCGAGCTCAACTTCGAGGTATCTACTGAATCGACCGGAACCCTGCTGGTAAATTACACGGTGTTGACGTTCGAAGATCCAAATTGCAGTGGACCGAAAGAGGGAACAAAATTGCTGTTAATAAAGTCAACCGGCCACAAAGACGTTGATGGGCCTGTAAGAGTCGTTGCTGGCGATCCCATCACTCTTGCAATAAAAACAATGGAGGGACGCCTTGCTGAGAGCAGGCAGTGCAGCTTCACCACTACGTTTACGCCGAGCGTGGCTCAGTCATACACTGTCCAATTCGCTTCCACAGATCAAGCGCAAACATGCAACATGCGCGTCTTGGACGCCGCAGGTAGACAGATTGCCCATAAGGACCCCATAAAGTCGTGCGCGAAACCTGCCCCCTATGGTCCAGCACCGGATAACGGCGTCGGAACAAGAGATTCAAGTTGGTAGGTGCCAGGTTCCCGGCAACAATAAACCGCTGCCGGCCTGACCGACCCATCGAGCGTCGCTTGAACCATAGAGTGCCAAGAATCGAGGTTAATGCGGGCCGCGCTCATGCGGAGAGTTAGGCTCGGCGGTCTCAAGCGGTCGACGAAACACCTCGTGTAATCATAGAGCAAGAGGTGATCGCCATGAGACGAGGACGTGGTCGGATATTCACTGCCGCCCAGCGCGCCGAGATGTGGCGCAGGTACAAGGCTGGCGAGTCGATTCTCGGCATCGGGCAGGCACTAGAGCGATCCCAGACGACCGTTCACCGTGAGCTCCAGTACACCGGTGGCATTGCGCCTCCAGAGCGGCGGCGATCTTCAAGGGCTTTAAACCTAGTTGAGCGCGAGGAGGTTTCTCGCGGCATTGCCGCGGGCTACACGATCCGCGCCATCGCCCGGAGCCTAAGCCGAGCTGTCTCCACAGTGAGCCAAGAGGTGTCACGGCATGGGGGCCGCGAGCTCTACAGGGCCGCTGAAGCGGACCTGGCAGCGTGGGATTCCGCCCTTCGACCTAAGCCCTGCCTGCTCGCCAAGAACCGGGAGTTACAACAGATCGTTGCGGGTAAACTGAAGCAGGATTGGGCTCCGCGGCAGATCGCTGGCTGGCTAAAAGACGAGTATCCAGGGAACCCGGAGTTGTGGGTGTCACACGAGACGATTTATCGAAGCCTCTTTGTGCAGGCCCGCGGAGCCCTAAAAAAGGAGCTGATCGGGCATCTTCGCTCGAAGCGCCGTATCCGTCGCTCGCGCCACGCCACCTATTTCGGAGAGGGCCGAGGCCAGATCATAGATGCGATTTCAATTCGGCAGAGGCCGGCGGAAGTTGAGGATCGAGCGATCCCAGGTCACTGGGAAGGTGACTTGGTAGAGGGCTCCAGAGGCACCTACATCGCGACGCTGGTCGAGCGGCAATCGCGTTTTGTCATCATCGTCAAGGTTGCCGACAAGAGAAGCCATGTCGTCGTGGCAGCGCTAATCAAAGCGGTGCGCAAGCTCCCGACAGCTTTGAGGCGCTCGCTAACATGGGATCGAGGAGCTGAACTTGCCAATCACGCTCGCTTCACCATCGCCACCGACGTGCAAGTCTATTTCTGTGACCCCTCGAGCCCCTGGCAGCGCGGGAGCAACGAGAATACGAACGGGCTGCTTCGACAGTATTACCCCAAGGGAGCGGACCTGTCTGGCGTCAGCCAAGCCCAGCTAGATACCGTGGCCAGGAAACTAAATACTCGGCCGCGAGAGACCCTGCACTGGAAGACGCCAGCGTATATCCTTGGAGCTAGTGTTTCGATGACACATTGAGACCGCCTCACCTATGCGAACCGTGACCTTTTTCTCGCGAGCCTCCTTCTTCTAACCCCGGGGGTTCAGGCCAAAGAGCAAGTTGTTGCACCTGGCCAAAGATTTACCGGACCAATCCTCAATGTCAGGGCGCCAAACTCGGAAGGTTGGAAGCTCATGGAATCGTCGGGTAACGCTGTGACCTTTGGACGCAGCGGAGCTTCCAGCGATGAAAGTTACATTGCTGCGGTCCTGCGCTTTTCACTTCCTGAGGCTCAGAGTAAGGAGGACTTTGTAGCCTTGATTAAACGCAACGTCGAAAACGATGCGCCTCCTGATAGATTCAAGAATATGGAATCTACATTCGAGTATTCGGATCAGCGCGGATATCCATGCGTGCTATACAAGGCCACTGGGGAGGACACAAAAGCGAAGATCTCTTTCTTCGGTCGGAGCCATTTGATACTTCAGATTCAGACACTGTACTGCCGCCTGCCAAATATGGAGAAAACCGGCTTCGCTGCTATGTTCTCGCATCGTGGAGCCACAAAGGTCGACGATCTCAACGCCCAGGCCAGAGACTTTATTGACGGCGTTCAGATTCCAGACGGTGAGCCTAACAACCGCATCGAGCGTCCGGGTGAACCATAAAGTGCCAAGCGCAGGCATAAGTGCCCGTAGCGTTCGTGCGGAGCGTTTGGCGGTCATGATCGCCGCACTAGAGGCTACTCAGTGAAGATATTTTCCGCTCTTGCGATGTGCACAATGATGACAGCATGCGTCGTTCCCACGTATACCGTGCCCGCTGGGAAATCGACCGCTGAACTGAACTTTGAGGTGTCTAATGACTCGACTGGCATCACGCTGGCAAAGCCGTCCTATTTAATCGCGACATTCGAAGATTCCAACTGCAGTGCGGCGACAGATGGAACGAGGTTGTTGACAATAAAATCAACGGGCCACAAAGACGTTGGTGGGCCGGTCACAGTCATTGCCGGTGATCCAATAACTCTTGCAATAACAACGATGGAGGCACGCTTTTTCCAGAACAGGCAGTGCAGTTTCACCACCACGTTTACGCCGAGTGTGGGTCAGTCGTACACGGTTCAATTTGCCTCCATATATCAAGCGCATGCGTGTGGCATGCGAATACTCGACGCGGCGGGAAAGCAGGTCACTCATAAGGAACCCACAAAGTCGTGCGCAATAACATTCGCTGGTCCAGTGAAAAATGGCGGCGCCGGAATAAAGATTTGGTAGTCGTTGTCGACCAAACAACCGCATAGAGTGCACGCGTGATCTATAAAGTGCCAAGTTCAGGCGTGAATGCCCGCAGCGCTCATGCAGAGCGTTAGGCGCCACAACAACCGTATTTGACACACTGAGAGGTCGAGTCATGTCTAGATCCACCTTCATCGCGGCATCACTGACAGGATTGCTGTGGGCGTCCTGCTGCATGTGCGTTACTGCTGCTCCAGAGGCGCCGGATGTATCGAATATCGGCTTCGTGCTGTACACGAAGAGCCCCGCGCCGGGAACCCTAAACGCAAGATGGATGTACTCAACAAAGTACAGCGGTCCCGGAATTGCAACAGGAGGTCCGAAGGTTGGTTTTGTCGGGAGTTACCATGTTCGCTACTTTTACGACAGCGGAGAGTTTTCGGACGAATATGACTTGATCATTGGCAAGAACGGAGATATCTACAAGCTGTCTTGGATAACTAACGGCAAGGTTCAAGCGATAGGTGTTGGAATGGAGGTTGAGAATGGCTTGGCGGTTGGTTGGCGCAGAATCAATGACTAAACGTGGCGTATTGCGCAGTGACGCCTAACTATGCGTTCGTGCGCTCTCTGGAAGGATAAACTGCTCGGTACATACGTCGGCGAGCGCGCCGCTCAACGCGAGCGTTAGGCATCTTGAACACAATCAAAGTCATCGCCCCGTACAAATACCACGCCACGTGGGTTTTTGATGATCCACGGCTCGGGCTAGTTCAAGAGCCCCTTATCAGTGGCGCCAATACCCTAATCGATCGTGCCGTCGCGAACATTCTCGGTGCCGATCGCGAGTTTTTCCTAATATTCTCGGATCAGCCCTTTCCTGGCTACGTAATCGGGATGATCTGGCGTCGTTCCGATATGGATGGACATTGGTTTTACTCGGAAAGCTTTGACCACGAGGCATGGGTCCATCCTGTGCTGCTGAAATATTTTGAGGATGTTCCTAAGGCGTTGTACCTACAGTGCAAGGCGAAACCGCAACATGCCAAACATCCCTCGGAGTGGGCCGCACGAGAACAGCCGCTCACCGCCGATGGTCGCAGCGACCATCATGAGCCGGCGCTGCCAGTCAGCCCGCGTGGCGCGGCCGCTCAACGCGGGCGTAGACAAGCCGAGCAGCGTATGCCAGACCCGTACGTATCGCACTTGCATCGTTTCGGAGCCCGTAAATGGCTGCAAAAAGTTGCTGTTCTCATTCTTTTTCTCATCGCCATGGTGAACCTCATTCTCGTTTCAATAGGCCTCCTCGGTGGCTCCAGGCCACATGGAAATCTCCTCCTTTTCCTGCTTTGGGTCATGGGAATAATCGGGTTCGTCATGCTTGCTCGGCTTTGGCGTGCGCTGGTCCGGCGGCGAAGGTCACCGCGAAACGAACCGACAACGTGACGGTACTAGTTGCCTAACTGGCGATTCGACCGCGACAGCGGCGCCAACAGCTTTGATAGCGTCTGGAGTAGGTGGGTGACGGGAATAAACGAGCTTCGTTCAGATATGCGAGCACCGCGACGCGGTCAACGGGAGCGTTAGGCTCACTTCGGAGGCAATACATGATTTTCCGACAGCTCATTGCCGCGACGCTAATCCTTGCATTTTCGCTAGGCGTCAAATCCCAGGTGCCTCTCTCCAAAAGCGTCTTTCACGATCAGGGACCGTCGAAGGGGATCGTAATCTTTGCGGTCAATTGGGGTCGATATTGGGGGTGCGGTCACTATGACAACGCGCAGCTGCAAAGGTTGGCCTTTCGCCGGCTAAACTCAGCGGAGGATGCAACGCCAGGAAAGGACTGGGAGTTGCCCGCTCCGTGGTCGCTTCTTACTACTCCTGGAAAATTTGAAAGCTATGCGTATCTGGTGGATCCCGGCGAGTACGCACTGAGCGCAGCCAAAGTCAAAGTTGCAGTTTCCGTAAGCGACATTAAGGTCGCGGAGGTTGGCCCATCGCAATTGATCGTTGACGGTAAGCCTGTGGGAGGTTCATTCACGGTCTCGCCGGGGGAGGCTGTCTACATCGGTCACTTCGGCGTGGACTGCAATGGGGAGCCGACCCTTTGGCGCTTTTACGTTAACGGAAAGAAGAACTTCGAAGACTACGTAACTGAATTCCGCAAGCGTTATTCATTTATGGAGTCAGTGCCTGTCGTTTTTCGGCTCTTTCAGACCGACAAACTGGGCACCCCTTATGAGTTGCCGAAGTGAGCCTAACTACGCGTTCGTGTTGGCCGGATCACTATTCGCGCGCGCGCGCGCCCGGCAGGCCCGCCACCATGCGCCATTCGCGCGCTTAAAGCGCTTGCGGCCAGCCGCTCAACGCGAGCGTTAGGTGTCATGCATACCCGATCGTCATTCGCAAGGCATAGCGCAACTTGGATCGTATGCGGGATTTCACTTGCGTTAGCAATCACTGTTACCTGGGCATCAGATCCCGTAGCTGCGCAAGCTGACGCCGTGGTCTCCCGACTCAGAGCGTTGCCAGTTCCGATTCCGTCATGTGAAATCGTAAGCACCGGACTCATGGGGGCCCCCTGTCCCAGCGCGACACTTCGGAAGCAACTCTACTCAGAACTCCGAGCCCTAGACGGCGCTGCCGTCAGAGCCCTCTCGCGGGCCTATGACAGTCCAGATGTTTTGCTGAGGCGCAACGTTGCCTCGGCCTTAGATACACTAGGCGGGGGATACGATGTCTACCCGGGGTATGGTGAACTCCGCGGGATGGATATATCGGCAGCGATTCCAGGATTGCTCAAGGGACTGTCAGACTCGGACGAGTTCGTTAGAGGCTTGTCTGCACAAGTGTTTCTCCATGTGGGTCCCAAAGGCGCGCCTGCTGTGCCTAAGCTTCTTGAAATGCTAGGTAGTAGTGAGGAGGGCGACCGCAATAGCGCATGTATTGGACTTCGCGGTATTGGTAGCGGTGCAATGGCTGCACTTCCGGCGCTAAGGCTGGCGCTCGCCGATCCCAGCGACGACGTGAGGCGTTTTGCATCATTAGCCATCGCGAGCATTGAGTGACTACGCGGAGATGTCACCTAAAAAATCTGGCGCAGCAGAGTCTGATCTCTATATCTACACACTAGGTTTGGATATGGACACAGTACATTACAGACTTTCCGCCTTGGCCGGAGCTGATCATGCGCTTACCCGGGCGTTTTCGAATGGTGTCTAACGGAGCGCTCCAGGCGTCGCCCCGTCATTGCTTCGCGTGCCGGGGTTACCTCGTTCGTATAGCCTCGCTCGGCGCGCCTGAGCTTGAGCGTTAGGCAACGCCAATTGGTCTACGAGACATCCCGTCGTCTCATCGGTGCAGCGGTGCTGCTCGCACTCTTCATCGGAGCCTACTTCGCATTTTGGTGGGTGTGGCGGGACATAACGTATTGGTCACGAAGCGCCACGGTCGCTTACAAGAACTCCTCACTGGGAGAATGCGTGAGAATTGCAGTTGCTGATTGGCCAGGGGTCTCCGCATCTTTCGATGGCCCTTCAATTGTGCTGCGGGTTTCGAATCAAGAGGTTGTGGTTATCAAAGACACGCCCATGCCCCACGTCGCGCGCATTGTTATCTCTGGGCACAGCAACTCCGTTTCCCATCTTGGTCCGCCCTCTGAGGAGGTGGTGGGCGCGGCCTTAAGTCAGCTGACCGCACGGTTTTCGGTCAGGTGCGGGGGTGCGTAACCATCGGTTGGAACGGCCGTGGATGATAAACTGCCAAGGTATACGCGGCGAATCACGGCCGCTCAACCTGCACGTTAGACGACCGCCATGGAGTCTGTTCCTTGAGCGGTGAGTGGTCAGACTTCGCAGTACCAGCTGCGATTGGTGCGCCTGCCCTCGCCGCTATGCACGGCGGCATCGCATACGCTTGCTCAACGCGTAAAGCCCCAGAGGCATACGTCATATGTATCGCGGCGCTCTGGGTCATGGCGTCGCTCCTCCTGGGCCATTCGACCATTGCTCCTATCCACACGTTCCTGCAGGCGCCCGATTTTCCCCACGCGCTCGACGCGTTTCTTTCACTGGCCCCAGCGGCGATTGTGCCAGGGGTATTGCTTATCCCAGTGGTCATCGGCCGCATTAGGAGCAATCTGATAGCGGCGCTTGCTCTTGGAGGATTATTGCTCGCGCTGCCCCTTACCGTCGCGGTAAGCCTCTACGCCACTTGTTATATAGTGCATGACTGCCTGTGAAACGCGATCGTCTAACTACCGCATCGAGCGCCGCGTGAACCATAGACTGCCAAGCTCGGGCTTGAGTGCCCGCGGCGCTCATGCGGAGCGTCAGACCGCACATTCGCACCACGAACGAAATCAACCTCCAAAGGAGATAGCGCCATGGCCAAGTACCTGATCTCCTTCCCTAGCGCTGCGATGGTCGTGCCCGAAGGCGAGTGGGAGGTGGTGGGCCGCGATGCGCGCGCCGTAATTGACGAGGCGAAAGCCGCCGGCGTCTACGTCTTCGGCGGCGGCATCGACGAAGGCGTGCCGCCCGTTCTCGTCGCAGCAGACGGAGCAGTCGCCGAGGGAGGCTACCCATGGGCGCCCCCGCTTGATGGCGGCTTCACCGTGCTAGAACTACCCTCACGCAAGGAGGCCGTCGCGTGGGCGGCGCGAATCGCGAAGGCCTGTCGTTGTGACCAAGAACTACGTGTCTTCGGGTTCGACCCGCAGTCCTGAAGGCGGTATAGAAATGGCACAGAAAGTGCGGCCTAACATTCATTCAAGCCGACGCCGCTTGGCGGCTTACTTCAAGCGCTAGACCAAAGCAAATGCATACCGCAACTCAACCTGCAGCAGTAAATGCGTTGCCTGGTCGCTTGATCAAGGTGGACCACGCCGGTGAAAATGGCGCGGTAAATATCGATCGAGCCCAAGCGCTGGTGTGCCGCCTTACCGCGCCAGATCTAGTACCGCAGCTACGCGACTTCCGTAGACACGAAGAGAGCCACCGGGAGATTTTTCGCATCTACCTTGCCGAGTTTCGTGTACGTCGTTGCCGCAGTTACCACTTCTGCGGCATTGGCGGCTACGTGCTTGGCTTTACTACCGGCCTATTCGGGCGTTCGGCAGTTGCAGCAACCACGGTCGCGGTCGAAAGCGTCGTGCTGCGACACCTTGAAGAGCAGCTGCAGCAGCTGGCCCCCTTGGACAATGCCGCGCATACAGCGGTCGCTTCGATTGTTGACGAGGAGCGCCAACACCACGACAGCGCAAATCTTGCGTCGCTTCAGGGCAAGGTCTGGCCGCACATTTTAATGCCGATTGTTAGAGGCGCTACCGAATTCGTCATCTGGATGGGGCTCAAGTTGTGAGTCGCTTTGGTCTAACCAATCGTTGGCACAGCCAATTGATCGCGTCAATGTATTGCAGGCTGCGGCAGCCGGCCGCTCAATGCGAGCGTCAGGTGCATTGGTCGTGACTGCGCGTACCACAACCAGAATCTTCATTCTGGCAGCAGTTTTGTGGGCTTCCGCCGTGCCGGGCGAAGGATTCCCCTCCGCTCAGACCGCTCAAATTGCCCGCTTGTCTCGTCAACAGGCGATACAGCTTGCCTTTGCCGGATTGAAGACCTCGGGACAAAATTCCGCAAAGTTTAAAGTGGACACCGCACGGTACCAGCCCGATAAGCGTCGCTGGTTGGTTAAATTGTCGGAAGTGGGGCCTATGGTCCCGGTCGACTCAAACGTGCTGGCCTTTGTTGATGACAAAACTGGAATCGTTTGCGTTAAACGAGCAAGAGCGGTTGGCCCATGCACCTAACTGCCGCATCGAGCGCCCGCCTTAACGATACACTGCCAGGCCCATGCGTGAGTGCTCGCGGCGTGGAGCGTTATGTGGCACTTACATTGAGGGCAAGCTGAAAGGTACCGCGTATGGACCAGACTTCCATCTTTCGACCATTCGTTGCGACCATGATTCTGACAATGGTGGTGTGGGCCTATATGTATGGCCGTCGCCTTCCGTTCATTTTCTCGAGTCGCCTCGATCCGAAGCAGATGACACCGCTTGAGCTGGCACGACTGTCTCCACCCCAGGTGTCGAACCCATCTGACAATCTGAAGAATCTCTTCGAGCTACCCACTATCTTCTACGCGGTCATTCTCTATTTGTACGCGGCCAATCAGGTTGATGCTGTGTACGTGGGTACGGCTTGGGGATTCTTTCTATTTCGAACAATGCACAGCGCAGTGCACTGCTCTTTTAACTACATTCCTCTGAGGTTTGTGCTTTACGTGATCTCTGCGGGGGCGTTGTGGTTTATGGTCCTCAGGGCCGCCATCGCGGCCTTTGGGTAACGGGCTGAGGGATGGAGCCTCGTAGCCCGTGCCACATAACAACCGCATTGACCGCCACGTGAACAACTCACGCACGAGTGCCCGCGAAACCCACCATCTCCGGTGCCAGCAGCACAAAGTGGGATTTGGCGATAAACATAATCCTTCAAAGGCGGCTGAAGTGTTCGATCTTGCCCGAGAGCCGCACAAAATACATACTGAGTGACGACTGCGCAAAGCCAAGGCCATTGCGCACTTGGGGGGATTTCGACCATGTCATGGAAGCCAGCCTCGGCGGCGCTTTGCTGGGCCCTGTTGTGTTGCCTGACGGTAAACACTGGGGCCCTAGCAGATAACCCGCCGCATCAGGTTCGGGACATCAACCGAGCAAGAATTCCGGAAAGCAGCAACCCCGGATATCTCGGAATCTTGAACGGGCGCGTTCTCTTTGGAGCCACTGACCGGCAGGGCGCGGGTTTGTGGGCGTCGGATGGGACCTCGTCTGGCACGCGAATCATCAAGCGGGTGGATGTGTTCGCGCAGCGGAACTTTCCAGGCTCACCGCTTTTCATCGTGGAAAACGGCCTGGGGTTCTTCGCCGGAGATGACGCCTCGACAGGGGTGCTCGAGCTCTGGGTTACGGATGGAACCGCGCAGGGCACCGTACGCCTGACCAGCCACACTACCAGTACGACGAGCTACTCGGGGTTCTTTGATTTCATCGGGATACTCCATGGGCGCGTCATTTTCTACGCCTCGGACGCGGACGGCGTGATGCAGGTCTGGAGCAGCAATGGGACGCCTGCCGGCACCGTGCAGCTTTCGCCGCTGCAGGCCGGAAACAGCGCAGGTGCGCATGGACCCACCCTGATGCTGCCGGATCGGTTTTATTTCATCAGCAGCGGTCTTCCGTTGTACGACCAGCAGCTCTGGGTAAGTGACGGGACGGCGCAAGGCACGCGGGCAGTGGACAGCTCGAACCTGCAATTCCCCGGGGACGTGCAGTCCCTAGCTGCTGCCGGAAATGTGCCAATCCTGACAAGCGGAAACCTACTCTGGGCCATCGATCCCGGGACTGAAACCGTGGTACCCGACACGTTCACCGGAGCGCAGCCAGGCTATCCCAATCAACCGCCGGCCGATACCGCCGTTTCACTCGGCGGCGTGGTGATCTCCCTGGGAACCAACGACTTCTTTACCAGTACCCAGTTGTGGCGTTCGGACGGAACTCCGGCCGGTACTTACCACTTGGCGGACGTAAATCTAGCGTCCGCTCCGAACTTCATCCTCCAGCCTCTGCCGATTAATATGTTGGTGACGTTCAATGGCCGTGCGCTCACCGTGGCGCGGGACACGAGCGGCAATCTGCAGCTGCTCAGCACTGACGGCACCATCAATGGAACGGTGCCGCTGCTCGGATTGCCGGCACCCTCGGATTCGGTCGGGTCAGACCTGATTCCCTTTCAAGCCATCAACAACATCTTTTACTTTGCCGTACCCAACGACGCATCGGGAGAGACTTGGTCTATTTGGCGAACCGATGGCACGTCCGCCGGAACCAAGCGCACCTCCCTTCCGGCAATCCCAATTTCCGTGGTTGGCCTTACGCAGTTTTTTGGCGCCGGTTCACGGGTATTCGTAGTGCCGGGTTCCGAAACCCAGACTCCAACTCTGCTGGTTTATGACCCCGCGACGGACATTACTCATACTATCGACAGCCTGGCCATCCCAGCCTACGAGTCCGCCGTCGCATCAGCCGAGCGCCTGTATTTCTCCGTCAATGACCAAAAGGTCGGACTTGAGCCTTGGGTGAGCGACGGCACCGCGCAGGGCACCTACCGCGTGCGGGATTTAAACCCCGAGTGGAGCGACTATCCCTCGAATCCGGACCAGTTCGTGGATTTCAACGGCAAGCTCGCATTCACCGCCGACGAAGCCAGCCATGGCCGCGAGCTTTGGATCTCCGACGGGACAGAGCACGGAACACAGCTGCTTAGCGATGTGGCCCCAGGCCCTGCTGCCTCCAACCCCACGGAACTCACGGTACGAGGACGCGATCTCTTTTTCTTTGCAACTGACGCCACAGGCGCCCAGCGCTTCATGAAGTTGCACGCCGGAAAGACCAAGCCGGAAGTACTCGCCAATCTCTCGGCGCCCCCCTCAGCTCAGCCACCGATCTTTTTTGCACCCTGCTACAACAACTCGGTCGTAGCTCTTGGGCGTCGCCTGTACTTTGCCGCAGCTGACGGTGGCTCAGGAGTCGAGTTGTGGAGCACGGATGGCGCGGCCTCCGGCACGCATCGCGTGGCGGATATCAACCCGGGGCCGGCCTCATCCAACCCCTGTGACCTCACCGCGGCAGGCGGGCACATATATGTATCCGCTAGCGGCCCGACGGGTGCCCAGCTCTGGCGTAGTGATGGCTCGGCTGCGGGCACACAGCAGGTCTTCAATCTCGGATCGAATTCGCCGGGCTCGTTTCCAGCAGACCTGACCGCCTGGAACGGCAAGCTCTACTTTGATCTTCAGGACGGAAGTCACGGGGCACAAATATGGCGTTCGGCCGGCACAGCTTCGTCGACAAAATTGTTCGTCGACTTGGCGCCAGGCAATCTAAACGCGTTCGCGCTACCTAATGCCACGCTCCGGAACCACATACTTTTCGAAAGCTTTGTCCCCGATGCGAGCGGCCTTGATTACACCATCTCCCTATGGAGCAGTGACGGATCCAAGGGAAAGGCGGTGCTTTTGTCCAATGCTTTGTGGGCGGGCCCGCTCTCAATGACTAGCAATGCTTTGTTCTTTGTGCGCGAGCCGCAAGGCATAGAGCCATGGATTACCGACGGGGCACCGTCGGGCACAAGGCGCCTCGCCGAAATCACACCCGACTCTCAAACGTTTATGGATTGGTACGTTCGTTTCGGGGCCGGCGCGGCGTTCACGACGCAGGAGGCAGGAACTCCGGGTATCGACGTACTGTGGCGAACAGACGGCACGCGGGAGGGTACCGCGCGCGTCGCCACTATCCCCGTTCCATCCAGCGGCCAATCGCCTTCTCACCTCCAACAGCTCGGCATCGGCTCAAAGTTGTTTTTTGCAGGCAGTGCACAAAGGTACGGTAACGAGCTCTGGGTCTACGAGCACAGGTCGCGCCATACCTCCCCGGCAGACATTCCAAAGCCAAACCAATAACCAAGCACCCTGACGTCCGGTGTCATCAACTTGCAACAGGGTTTCGATACCTCATCGCTCTTGCCGCGATGATGGGGCTGAATGCTGCGATCCCCGGCCCACGTTGGTCGACGCTGAAGTGGCATTTTGTTGATGCCATCCTCGCGATCGACGACCTCACGTTACTCACGTGGAATGTGTCTACCCGTGACATCGGCAAACAACCGCATCGTGCGTGCCCGTGATCCATAGACTACCAAGCTCCAGCGCGTGTGCTCGTGGCGCGTATGCGGAGCGTTAGGTGCCAACTATGAAGCGCCATCTCTTGATCTGCGGTTTTCTTGCTTTGAGTCATGCGCCCGCCGGGTCGGCGGCAGAGCCTCCGCCCAAGCGGCCGCAAGAGGCCCAGGTCACCATTGCAGGCGACTACGATATTTATAGCGTATCTGAAGGGTACGGCTTTGTAGTGATAGTAAAAGGGTGGGAGCCCAAGGTTCCTGCTGAAATACAGATGGTTGGACCCAAAGGGGAGATACTCAATGTTGTTCCTGGAGATCGCCCCCTAAGAGCCAATGGAAACGGGCGCATGGTTGTCTACATCCCGTACAAGTTGCATGGCCTATATGAAGGGACATGGCAGCTCCTGATTTCAAGCAAGAACGGGATTCATGAAGTCGGGATCGAAATACCGGCCAAAGCCGATCAGGAGTAGAAGCGCGCATTGTTGGCTCTTTACTATGCGTTCGAGGGGCCGGGTGCGCCGTCAGAACACCATCGGCGTTTTTGGCCGGTCGCTCAACTCTGGCGTTAAGAGGGGAGCACTATTGCGAAGCTTGCTGTTAATCCTGGCAGCAGTCGTGCTCTTCTATCTGTGTGAGGCTTATCTCATTTATGGCATTGCATACCCCGTGGGAATGCAACCGCCTTGGTGGGAGAGTATGTTCTCGTCCCGAGGGAATGCGGCCCTGACATGGATGGCTCTCCACCACACTGTTGCCGTACTCCTTGTGTCGCTTCCATTCGCCTGTGTAGTTCGGATGCTCTATGGGCGCCATAGCGTCAGGGTCGCCTTTGCAATGACGTCTCTTGCTTTCCCTGTGTATTTCCAGGAGTTCATTCTTCATTCGGCCATGATCCCTTCCGTCTCAAGCTAGTGGCTATACTCGACCAGCTCAAACTTATTGGAACGCTGCCGCTTCTTACATGGGCAGTCACAAAGCTCCCCTCTAACTACCGCATGGAGCGTCGCGTGAACGATAAGCTACCACCCATTAACCGGCCCCGTGCAAGTGCGCGTACGAAGACCTCGACGTACTGAGACGTCGAGATGAATACGGTTGTCGTCGCACGCACCCAGTCTCTCTATCAACTTGGTTGGCATCGGTAAGCCGATGCGCACCAGCCACCCATCAGGATCAAGGCACAAAGGATGATTCGGTGGCGAACATGACCCATGGCCCCTGGCTTCTCAGAGCCCCAGAAAGTCCTCGGTTCCCGGCGCCGTTCATGGATGGAACAAGTCTCACGGGCTCATCGTCCTGCGATGTCCCAGCCACTTTCGGACTCAGCGCCGAGGCGCATCGAGCGAACAACCGTGTGCGGAGCAGCCTGGGCGATCCATCAAGCTTGTGGTTTTTCCAGGTAGCTTACCGGCCTACCCAGGCTGCTGGACCGCGCTTACACGAGCAGGCGATCGGGTGCGAAGGGCACCTGGTCGCGCAGAATATAGAAGCAGGCGCGCGCGAGTTTGTGCGCGAGCGCCTTGACGGCAAGAAGTTGATGACGCTGCCGGCGCTTGCGTTCGTAGAAGCGCTGAGCGGCGGGGAGCGAACGGATGGCGAAATGCGCGGCCTCCATGAAGGCCCAGGCCAGATACGGGTTGCCGTTTTTCCGGTTCGCCTCGCCCTTTTTCTTGGCGTTGCTGATCTTCTTGCTGTCCACGCACCGGCAGTAGGAAGCAAACTCGCCGACGCCCGGGAAGCGCTTGATCGTGCCGACCTCGAGGGCGATGGTGAGGGCCAGGATCGGCCCGATACCGCTGACGGTCTTGAGCAACTGAAAGTCGGGCGACCGCCGCAGGCGCTTGAGCAGTACGGTCTCCAGACGCTCGATCTGGGCGGTCAGCGCATCGATGGCGGCTCGGCCGCTCTCGATGCTCAGAGCCACATCCGGATCGGAGAGCTCCGGCCAGACCTCAGAGCCCTCACCCTTGAGCGTGCGGCTGTTGAGGCGAACCGCCGTGGAGCGCCACACCTGGTTCTGAACGGAGGTGATGTGGGCGCTGCGATGCTGCACGAGCCGCATCCTCTGACGGGCCAGATCGCGAAGTCCCCGCGTCGCCTTGGGGTAGATATAGCCGGTGGGCAAGATCCCGAGCCGCATCAGGTGAGCGAGCCAAAAGGCATCGTGCGCATCGTCGGTGTGCTTGAGCCCCGAATACTGCTGCACGGCCGCGGTGTTCACCAGACGCACCTCGTAGCCTGTTTCCATCAGTCCATCGACCAGCCAGTACCAGTTAAAGGTCGACTCGATGGCCACGGCCACCAGCTCCGAGCGAAACGGCGCCAATGCCGCTCGGGTTCTGGCCAGATCGTTCGGCAGTCGCCGCTCGTATACTCGCTGGTCCGAGTCATTAATCACGGTCAACACATGGTTGTTGGAATGCAAATCAATCCCGCAGTACAGTCCCATTGCCGGTCCCTCCTGTGTGTGATGACACAAGTCACCCGCAAGCGTAATCGCTTGCGGGCGGAGGGGCCGGTTAGAGGATTATCAAGTCCACGTGTGACTGCCCGCGGCGCGCATGCGGAGCGTTAGAGGGTGAATTCGATGATAAATCGCATCGTCCTCATTGCTCTCGCCTTCGGCCTCGCTTGGCTCTACATATGGGTCGTGCCGGTGGCAACCATCTACGCGGCTGCGCTCTCAATTCCCTCTTGGTGGGGTGGATTGTTCGCTTCACGCAGTCGTGGAATACTCGCCTGGCTGGTCACCGTCCACACGTTCGCGGTGCTCGTCACATCGCTACCCTTTGCCTTAGCCATTGATTTTCTCTACGGTCGCACGGGGGTACGGGTGGCACTGGCGATATCGGTCGTCGTGTACTGTCTGACTACGTTGCCAACCGCCGTGAGCTTCTTTGGCAGCAGCCCACTACGTCTGAAGATGGTCACGCTTTTCGACGCCGTAAAGCTGGTGGGTACTCTGCCGGCGCTGGTGTGGGGAATTGGTGCGCTGCCCTCTAACTTCCGCATCGAGCGTCGCAGGAAAGTCAGACCGCTCAGTTCAAACGCGAGTGCTCGCAGCACTTATGCGGAGCATTCGAAACCCAGCAACGGGAACGCCTGAATGCGTCGACTAATCGCAATTGTTCTCGTAGGCCTCGTCGCTTGGAGAGGCTACGAAACCTACATCGCTCGCTCGATGCTGCATGGACAACCGACGCCGGCAGATCATGCGATCCCAAATATTGACCCGCTGTTCGCCGCCACGCATACCTCGCCTGCCTTTAAGTGCGATGGTCGTGTCTACTGCTCTCAGATGACTTCTTGCGACGAAGCCATGTACTTTCTGAAGAACTGCCCTGGGACAAAGATGGATGGTAATAGCGACGGGGTGCCATGCGAGAAGCAATGGTGTAGGTAGTGGCTGGGCTATCTGCGGGTTGGGCCGCGACAGCAGCGCCAGTGGCTTCGGCACGATCAGAGGAAGGCCGATGACTGAAATAATTGAGCTTCCTTCAGAACCGCGAGCGCCGCGCCGCGGTCAACCGGGGCGTTAGGTCGTACGTGTCCACTCAAGTCCACAAGAACTCTGTCCGGTTCTTCACCCTAGGGGGGGCCCAGAAGCACGATCCCGCAGTTGAGGATTGGTTCGCGAGACCCCCGGCGGAACTGCGCTCGGTTGCCCAACGGTGGTTCCGGGAAATTCGTTCCGCCGGGCCCGATGTGTTTGAACTCTTGCATGATGGCCACCCCACAGCATGTGTTGAGGGTCTTGCCTTGGGCTATGTCAACGCCTTTACTGCGCACGTGAACATTGGGTTTTTCTTCGGCGCAAAGCTTGGTGATCCCTCAAAGTTACTGGAGGGTACCGGTCGGTTCATGCGTCACTCCAAAGTACGACCCGGTTTGTTTGCGCACGAAGCGGCACTGCGAGCGCTTATAGTTGACGCCTATGCTGACATTAAAGCTAGACTTGCGGAACGTTAACGGCGGAGTCCATGCGTTACCCGACATGCGGCCTAACTACGCGTTGCAGCGATCTGTGGATGCGCGATCACATGGCGCCCCCGCGCGCCGTTGCGGGTCGGCACGCCATCGCTGAACGCGGGCGCAACCCCATGGAGCAGCCCCCATTTGGACCGGACACCGCTGCCTAGCGAGGGGCTAGGCGTAAGCCTAGTCATACGACTATGTCCAATGGTGTCGAAAGAGTTGAAGTGTTGGCCGGGATCCAGCGTCGTCGACGCTACTCGGTCGATCAGAAACTGGCCGTGCTGGAGGAGGCCGCCCAGCCTGGCATGACGATTTCCTATATTGCCCGCCGTCATGGTATTTCTCCCAGTCTGATCTTTGGCTGGAGGCGGCGCATGAGCGAAGGGGGGAAGGAAGCCGTCCGTGCCGACGATGAGGTGGTCGCCCGATCCGAGATCCTGGCCTTGCAAAAACAGGTTCGGGAGTTGCAGCGGGTGCTGGGCAAGAAGACCCTGGAGAACGAGATCCTGCGCGAAGCGGTGAAGGTGGCGCACGAAAAAAAACTGATCTCGCGCTTGCCGTTGTTGCCCGGGGAGGATACGCCGTGAAGCGAGTGGCCGAGACTCTCGGGGTCTCCCGATCGCAGCTGTGCGCGCGGCTCAAGGGCGCGGGGCGGTCCAGAAGCCATTATCGCAAGAGCGAGGATGCTCAGTTCCTCGCCTCGCTTCGTCGCCTGGTCGATGAGCGGCCGACGTATGGGTATCGGCGGATCGGGGCGTTGTTGAACCGGGAACGGCTTAAATCGAGCCTGCCGCGGCTCAATCACAAACGCATCTATCGGCTCATGTCGCAAAACGGTCTTCTCCTGCAACGCTACACCGGCCAGCCGCCGGGTCGAGCCCACGAGGGCAAGATCATCACCATCCGACCCAACCTGCGCTGGACCTCGGATGGCCTGGAGATCGCGTGCTGGAACGGCGATGCGGTCCGGGTCGCCTTCGCCCTGGACACCTGCGATCGGGAAGTCATGGCGTGGTGTGCCTCCACGAGCGGCATCAGCGGTGAGATGATCCGCGACCTGATGCTCGAGAGCGTGGAGCGGCGCTTCGGCGCCCAGCGCGTTCCTCAGCCGATCCAGTGGCTCTCGGACAATGGCAGCTGCTATCGGGCCCATGAGACGATCGACTGTGCCATCGCCCTCGGGCTCGTTCCCTGCTTCACGCCGGTGCGCAGTCCGCAGTCCAACGGCATGGCCGAAGCCTTTGTCAAAACGTTCAAGCGCGATTACGTCTATGTTCACGATCGTCCTGATGCTCAGACGGTCCTGGCCCAGTTGCCGGCATGGTTCGAGGACTACAACGAGATCCATCCGCACAAGGAGCTGCGAATGAAGTCACCCCGTGAGTTCATCCGCAGCAATCAACAACCCGCAGCCTGTCCGGTTGGATAGGGGCAACTCCACCCCAGTACGCTGTGCCAGACCCGTACGTAACGCACTTGCATCGTGCCGGAACCTCGGCGTGGTTGCGACGTGCCGCAGTTCTCATACTTTTTCTCATCGTTATGGGGAATCTCATTCTCCTTACGGTGAGCCTGCTCGGTGGCGCCAGGCCGCGCGGATACGTCTTCCTGTTCCTGGTTTGGACCATGGGGATTACCGGGCTCGTCATGCTTGCTCGCCTTTGGCGTGCGATGGTGCTGCACCATGAGCTGCCGCCACGCGAACCAAAAACGTGACGTTTCTAGTTGTGTAACTATCGGTTCGAACACGGCGGCGGCGCCGACCGCTTTCGTGCGGCTGGGGGGCTCGATGCTCGGAATTAACACACTTCGATTCCGATCGCGGGTGCGGCGCCGCGGTCACCCGGAGCGTTCACCGTCATCAATTGTCACTTTGGAGCCAATCATGCGTTTGAAGTTAATCCTCGCGGCATTGCTCCTGTACGGCCAGACCGCGCCGGCTGTGGCCGGGATCTATACGGATGACCTGTCTCGGTGCCTGGTCGAAAGCACAAGCAAGGCCGACCAGGCAACGCTTGTGCAATGGGTTGTGGTCGCAATATTGCAGCATCCCGCCGTGGCAACACTCGGCAAGACCACGGACTTGGACATTGACAAGATCAATGCCGCAGCTGGAGATCTATTCATGCGGCTGCTGACGGACGCATGCGTTGATAAGTCCAAGAAGGCTATAAAGTACGAAGGGCCGGCAGCCATCCAGGCCGCATTTGCTGTCCTTGGGCAAGTGGCTATGCAAGAACTGTTTACGGATGAGCACGTAAAAAAGGTGATGGCGGGCTTGAAAGAGCACGTGGATGACAAGAAACTCGAAGCGCTCAAGGAATAAGGGTAGTGACGGCCAAGTGCCGCATCGGGTGCCGCGTGACCCATAAACTGCCAAGCCAAAGGGTGGTGCCCGCGGCGCTTAGGCGGAGCGTTACACGCCCACCTAACCCGGGGAAACCCTAGCCGATGGCAAACCAACTTTTTTTCTCATGCCTCATGCTTGTGGCGGGCATTGGTATCCCTGTTATGGCGGCGCTGAGCGCAACGGTGGGCACCAAGTACGGAAGCCCAGCGTTCGCCGCCTCCGTTTTGTTCCTGGTGGCGCTGTCAGTTTCGGTTGCATTCCTGTTCACGGTTGGGGGTGGCCTGAAGCCATTCCCGAAAACATGGCTGCCGTTCTATTTCTACTCAGGCGGTGTGTTCGTTGCCTTTTACGTCCTTAGCGTCACCTGGGTGGCCCCACAATTCGGTATCGGCAATGCGGTGGCTTTTGTACTTCTGGGCCAGATCATATCCATGGCGGCAATAGATCAATTTGGCCTACTGGGCGCTCCCGTGCATACGATTACTTTGCAGCGGTCTATCGGGTTCATTCTGATGTCGGTCGGTGTGTTTTTGGCGGTACGCCGAGGCTAACATGTACGAGACGCCTAGCAGGTCGTTCAAGGCCGATACGCAACGCGCGCGGCCTTAATCCCGGCGTCAGGATGCGCCGCGTGAACGCATCCACACGTGTCCAGCAGTCGGGGGGGCGGTCGCGCCGGTCGGGCATTAGGGCGCATAGATGGAAATTACCTTTATCAAGGGCTCCGGAAAGTACGACCAAATGCGCGTCGTGCGCGGCGGTATATTGGAAACCATTGACTGTCCCAAGCAGCGCATCATTCCGCACGATATGGTGCACTATGCCGTCGAACATACGCTGCAGAAACGTGGATTCCTGGGCCGAGTTCGTGACGGCGAGCCGGCGAACTTTCAAATGGTCTCAGAGCCACAAAGCGATGGTGTCGAGCGGTTGGTGGAGGTATTTCAAGGCGATGCATGGTCCGGTGGCAATGCCGCCCCAGACGACATCCTCGAGCTCTACCGGGTGACCTGCGCAGCTCGCGCCTGCCCCATGTTGCCGGTAGGGACGGAAGACATCGTTTTGGTCCGCGACATGATAAGGGAGCTGGATTCAAAATGGCGAGCGCTCGCCGTCGGCGAGTCGCTGAGCTTGCGCCTATAGGAAGATGTCCAAATGCGCGTCAACTACTTGCTCCTGCGGGCCGCGGCGCAAGCGCTGCGGTAAACTCCGGCCCACTGCGGCAGCGGCCGCCTGGCCCAAGCGTTAGAGGACACAAAGCAATGGCACCATCCACGTTTTCTGTTCGGTCACCCGCCCTGGGATTGGTCCTTGGGTTGGCATTCTTCGCAGTGTGCAGCCTATTGCGCGAAGCCATGCTCCCTCATCTTGCGCATGCCCCCTATCTGAACGCGTTTTTCGCCGTGGCCATCTTCATCCTGGCCGGGGCGCTGGTGGGCGCGTATTCGCCGCAACATTCGCTGCTGTATGGGCTGATTTTGGGTGTATTAGTCGGAGTTTTTGTGACCTTGCAGGTCGGGCACTTTTCCCATATCGACTGGGCCGCGCTGCCGACGCTGCAAGTCTTTGCAGCCTACGCCGGGATAGGAATCATCCTGTGTGAGACCGGAGCACTGGCCGGACGCGCCCTTGCTGGCAAATGGCAGTCCTCCAGACACCGCATGGAGAGGCCGCCGGAGCCATAAACGCCCAGCCTCAGGCGCGAGTGAGCGGAGCCATGTGGAACGACGGACGACAATAGAGGGGGAAACGTGATTGCAAAGGTCAACTGTATTTCCGTCTTAGTGGCGGCTCTGGCAACCTTCGTAATTGGGGGTCCATGGTATTCACCTGCGCTTTTTCTCAAGCCCTGGCAGGATGCGATGAATATCACGACAACGAAGCGGGGACATCCGGTCAGGGCATTTGGTCTTGCTTACATCTTTAGCGTATTGTCTTGTGCGCTTCTGGCCTGGATGTTAGGTCCAGAAGCGGGAGCCGCAGGCGGCCTCAAGCTTGGCCTGTTGGTGGGCGCAGGGTTCGTCGCCGCCAGTTACGGCATCAACTACCAGTTCGCGAATCGCAGTCTCGTCGCGCTGTGCATTGACGGTGGTTTCCATATTCTGCAATTCGCGGCCTTTGGAATAATCCTCGGCGCCTGGCCGAGATAGCCATGCTGTCGTCCAAATGCGCGCCGCAGTGGACTGGAAAAGTGACGAGCAAAGCGTGCGTCGGGTGCGCGGCACAGTTTGTCACCGACGCGCTTGAGGGTTCTGCGGCCGGCCGGGTAGCGCGCGTCAGGCCACAGGAGAGGTTAAGAGCATGAGTCTTCAGGGCGGGTGTCTGTGCGGCGGGATCCGTTACGAGATTGACGGCCCGCTTACCGACATCAGCAATTGCCATTGTTCAATGTGTCGGCGCTTTCATGGAGCGGCCTTCGCAACCTACGCAAAGATTGCTGCTGAGCACTTTCGTTGGCTCTCGGGCAGTGAACTGCTGGCCGTCTATGAAACTTCGCCGGGTATCGGTTGGGCGTTTTGCCGGATCTGTGGGTCCAGCCTCGGTGTGCCCATGCACGGGCAACTGAGTGAAATTACGCTCGGTTCGCTCGATACTGATCCCGGCGTCCGTGCTGGCGAGCACATGTTTGTTGGCTCCAAAGCCGCGTGGTTTGAGATCACTGACAGACTTCCGCAGCATGACGCCTGGCCGCCGGGCAGGAAACAATAATAAATAGCGAAGATTGCTTAATTGCGAGTTCGAGCGGTAGGTGACTGCACTCAACAAGCACGCCGCACACGCATCGGGCCGTCGATCCCACGTGGCTGCCGTACCGTCGGTACAGCTTGGCAGGACTCGGGTGATGAAGCAAAAGGTTGGCAGGCGCGGATTTGGCGTAAGCACATTGCACGAGAGGTAACGGTATGATTCGCGGGAGCTGCCTTTGCGGGCATGTGAAGTTTGAGATCACCAGGGCCGCTGCACCGTTCGAGCTCTGTCATTGCGCGCGCTGCCGTAAGGCCAGCGGATCCGCCTTCTTCGCTTGGTTGCTGGTGGAACGCGAGGATTTCAAACTTGTGCAGGGCCGCGACCAAATCAAGACCTTTGCAGCCCCGGTCCGCGAAAGTCCTCCCGCGTATGGCACGAACTTCTGTGGTCGCTGTGGATCTCCGGTGCCGAATCCCTTTGGCGAATCAAGGTACATAGAAGTACCCGCCGGCCTGCTCGATGACGATCCGCTAATTCGACCCGACAGACATATTTTTGTAGACGTCAAGTCCTCTTGGTTCAAAATAAGCGACGACCTTCCTCAACTGGACCGAGCGGCGCTGACCAGGCACCGAAACGCGGAGTTGCGGCGCTGACGGCGGCGCGTGGGTCGGTAGCTACCGACAGGGCATAAAGGTGTGGCATTTCGGGCTAAAGTAGCTCCTTCACGTATTGGCGCTGCCAGGCGGCGCTCATCGCGGGACGTTAGGTGTGGTATGAAAGACTCCAATACCCAGGACAAGATCGATGTTCTCATCGGCCGTTTCTACTCAGCCTTTGACAATCGAAACGGTGCCACGCCAGAACCCACAGCACTGACGGAATGCTTCGCGCAAAAAGCCACGATTGCGCGCCACTCTAACACAGAAGCGGAGCTGTACACTGTCGGGGAGTTTGCAACTCCTCGTATCGAGCTACTCACTCAAGGGGCGTTGCTCAATTTCCATGAATGGGAGGTGAGCTCGACAACGCAGATATTTGGGGGCATTGCGGCTCGTATTTCACGCTACTGTAAATCGGGCTTATTTAACGGCGATGACTACTCGGGGTCAGGTACCAAATGCTTTCATCTTATAGAGATGGGGTCCAGCTGGCGCATCGCGTCCCTCGCCTGGGTCGACGACAATGCTTAGCGATCTGCCCAGCTCCCACCGTCATCGCGCAGTTTTCAGCCCACCACTTGCCGTCGGCCGGCAGCGGCTTTGTACGTCCTTAGATCGCCATGGACCATAGTGTTCTCATGGCCGTCATCGCCGGATACTCCGCCGGGGTCGTCGCTGGCTACCTGCTTTCCAAGCGAATCATTTTATGGCTATCGCGTGGCTGTCGTAAGCCACGTCTGGTGGCCTTGCTCGGCTCCGTAGGGGGACTTGCCGCCCTGTTCCCGGCGTTCTTTCTGAGCACACTCATCGAGGGCAACCTTGCCGGCGGCTACTGGCAGGAGGGGACTCAATCTCTGGATGCAGGGTCCGGTGTGGCCCTCAGGCTTGGCCTGGAACTGGTTCTCAGCATCGCGGTGATAACCTCTTGCGGCGCACTGGCAGGTGCCGCGATTGCCCGGTTGATCGCCTCCCGCCAACGACCTCGTACAACGATCTAACCACCGCATCGAGCGCGATGTGAACCCTGAACCGCAAAGCTCATGGCGGGAACTGCCGGCGGCATTCATGCGGAGCGTTAGCTACCTCATTGGTAGCCGCATGGTATTAATCCGAGGCATGCAGGAATCGGATTTGGTCGCGGCACTCACAGTAATCAACCATGCCGCCCGATCTTACCGGGGCGTGATACCGGCCGACCGGTGGCACGAACCCTACATGCCGCGGGATGAGTTGGACCAGGAAATTGCAGACGGCGTCGCATTCTGGCTCGCGGACGAAGAGGGGTCCGTGCTTGGGGTTATGGGAATGCAGGACAAGGGAGAGGTCGCTTTGGTGCGTCACGCCTACATTGCGCCCGCCGTCCAGCGAAAGGGCGTCGGAACCATAGCTCCTACGGCACATCGAAAGCCTTGCAAACAAGCCCATTCTGATTGGCACCTGGGCCGACGCGTCATGGGCCATCGAGTTCTATCGTCGAAATGGCTATACAGTCGTCTCCAGCGAGCAAAAGGACAGGTTGCTCCGCACGTACTGGGCGATCCCGGCGAGGCAGATCAACACGTCGGTAGTCCTTGCGGACGGTCGATGGATGGAATCCCAGCGCGGTGCTCCATGACGCTAACGACGCCTATGAGAGCGCGACCGCACTCCATGCGCTGGCAAACAGCCGGCGAGGTGGGTATGTTCTGCCGTCAGCGGGCCCGTTGGGCGGCACTCAATTACGGCCTTGTGAGGAACCACTATGAAGAGTAATTATCCCTTAGTCTCGGGCGCGATCTTCGGCCTGGTGGCGATCCTCCAAGCGGTACGCGCCTTCGCCGGGTGGATGGTGCAAATCGGCCCCTTTACCGTCCCGGTGTTGTTTTCCTGGGTAGCCGCGATCGTTGCCGGTACCCTTTCAGTCTGGGCTTTTAGGTCGCGCACCGGGTAAAGGCCCTGCCCCACTTAGGGGACATGCAGCGCATGCGGACAGTGGTACGTCTGCAGCGCCCGGGGTTTCCAAAAAACGCCAACTCTTGGGACTGAGCGATCTAAAATTTACAAATACTCCGAGCGAAGGCTCTGCGGTATTGAGAGGTACGGACAGTGATAAGGACTCACGGGCTTACTCATCTCGCGCTAAAAGTCGCACACCCGGAAGCTTCACTGCGCTTTTATCGCAACGTATTCGGGGTGGAGGAATATTTCCGGGATGCGAATACCATTCAAGTCGAGGGTCCAGGGCCGTTCGACGTCATCGCCTTCGAGGCGGCTACCACAGGGGTGGGTGTGAAGGGTGGTATCGCGCATTTTGGATTTCGGCTAACCACTCCGTCCGATATTGATGCGGCTGTAGCCGAGAGTCTCGCGGCTGGCGGGCGCCTGCTGCGGCGCGGGGAATTTGCGCCGGGTCTGCCATTCGCATACATCGCCGACCCGGACGGCTACGAAATAGAGATCTGGTATGAGTAGCGGACGCCCGATGCCGGTTGGGCGATGCCGGGCTGCTGCGCCACTTCACCCGTAAGCGCCGCCCAATGGACAGCCAGCCGATTCTACAATCCGTCGTAACCTGCCCGCACTGTGGTGCGTCCACGGTTGAAACCATGCCGATCAATGCCTGTATCTACTTCTTTGAATGTACGGGATGTCACACGCTGCTCCGGCCAAAGGCGGGTCATTGCTGCGTATTCTGTTCATACGGATCGGTGAAGTGCCCGCCGATCCAGCAGCAGCAAGCGTGCTGCAGCGGCAACCCGGACTCGGCATCTTAGGCAATTACAATGGGCGAGGTGCCACCGGCGGCCACCAAGCAACCGGCTCGATCGCCACGGTGGCGCCTAATCTCGACCGGAGCGTTCTACGGCAGCCGTCGGTTCACGCTGACAATCATCTCAAGCTCGACATGGAGTGCCCCATCGTGATCACCCGATCAAAGCTGAGCTCGGCTGCAACGACGCTCCTCGTGATGGCCGGTGTGGTCCTGACGCTCGCGGCTTGCGGCCCGAGAAAGACCACCATGGATCCGTCGGATCTGAAGGCCTTCGCCACCCGATATGCGGCGGCGTGGAGCAGTCGGAATCCGGCCAGTCTCGCGGCCTTCTATGCGGAGGACGGCGCGTTGAGTGTCAATGGCGGGGCTCCGTCTGTCGGCCGCGCAGCCATCACTGCGAAGGCCGGGGAATTCATGACCGCGTTCCCGGACATGATCGTGCAGCTGGACGAGGTTCGCGGAGAGGGTCGCCACGCGGTGTTCCGATGGATCTGGACCGGCACAAACACGGGACCTGGGGGAACGGGTAAGTCGGTGCGGATCAAGGGTTACGAGGAGTGGACCTTTGGTGCCGATGGCCGGATCACGGAATCGAAGGGGCACTATGACGAGGCCGAATACCGGCGTCAGGTGGCGGGCGCCCCTTCGGAGGGGTGACCGCCGTTCCGTGTCCAGAAATCGGCTGGCGCCCGACGCCGACGTTAAATGACGCAGTTCGGCGCCGCGGACCGACAGGACGTATGCTGCTACTCATTAACGGAAGCAGGCTGAACGTGTCGCAACCCAAATGGCAGCTTTTGACGACGGCACCGGATTTACCCTCGGCACATGCGCTCGTGGAAACGCTCATGGCACAAGGCATCACTTGCCACGCCGCGCCCGACTCGACCCTGCTGGGACAGGCATTACCGTGCCGTGTCATGGTCGATTCGGCACTGGCGCATCGGGCGAAGTGGGTCCTGTCCCAGGGTCAATTCACTGACGAGGAGCTCAACTTCTTGGCGACCGGAGT
The DNA here is from genome assembly GCA_963699955.1 of uncultured Gammaproteobacteria bacterium. GTDB lineage: Bacteria > Pseudomonadota > Gammaproteobacteria > Steroidobacterales > Steroidobacteraceae > FEN-1191. Next base: position 1,191,460 of record CAVOVV010000006.1, on the reverse strand, counting down.
GGTGTCGTGCGATGCCGCGAAGGAATAGCGCTCCTACGACAGCGGACCGAACCACCGCTACGGGACGCACCACCGCCGTCATGGCGGGCGCGATGATCCATGTGTGGCAATTGCTTGGGGCCTGACCAGGCGAGCGGGCGTTCGATATCGTGGCAACCATAGTTGCGCGGCTGGTCGCTGCGGCACTGGGCGCCCTGGCGCTGATGCACGTGTATTGGGCGCTTGGCGGAAGAGTTGGGAAATCCGTGGCAGTCCCGGAGCTCAATGGCCGCCGGGCGTTTGTTCCGTCGACGGCGGGAACACTGGCGGTAGCGGCGGCACTGTTTTTCGCCGCCGCCGTAGTGGCAATCGCCGGAGGGCTAGTGGGCGCCGGAGGCTACAGAGGCGTGTTTAGGGTACTGGCGTACGGACTCGGTGCAACTTTCCTTGGCAGGGCGGTTGGCGACTTTCGCCTCGTAGGATTTTTCAAGCGTGTTCGTGGAACTCGCTTTGCCCTTCTAGACACAACGGTCTTCGCACCCTTGTGCTTGCTGTTCGGTCTTGCCGTCCTCTACGTGGCTTACCATGATGATTGAAAATCGAGAGGAGTGCCCGGTGAGCGCTGGCGTACCGGCCACAGGCCCGGGTGCCTCAACGGCTCAGGAGCAGCGTTAACCGATTGGAGCGCGGCGGGCGCCATGGGTGATTACACGTATATTTGGAGTTTCCAGGTTCGCCCGGACCGCGTTGAAGAGTTCCTGCGCCATTACGACAGCGCCGGAAGTTGGGCGCTTCTTTTTCGGCGCGCGCCTGGATACATTGGAACGCGGCTATTGCGCGATCGACATGATTCACTACGCTTCATTACGATAGATGACTGGGAGAGCGAGGAGCACTACCGTGCATTCCGAGCGCGGTTTTCTGCTGAATACGAAGCACTTGACCGGACCTGTGAAGGGCTGACGGCCACCGAAGCCCCACTGGGGCAATTTTTTGAACCCGGTGCGCTCGCGGCGGTGATTGACCCGTACAAGGATCAGCGATGACTCAGTTCTACCGATTCATCTTTCCATTCATGTGGCTGTCATGGGCGGCCTATTGGTGGCTGGCGTCTTTCGGCGCCAAACGTGTTGATCGCCGGGAACCCCTGGGCTCGCGCTTGCTGCATGTGCTGCCCCTGACGCTCGCCGCCTGGCTGCTTTGGGCCGACCGGGCCCCAAGCGCACTTCTCAACGAGCGGATGTTCCCGTGGGCTCCTTGGTCATTCTGGGCGGCGACGCTTGTTACGGCGATTGGGTTGCTGTTCGCGGTGTGGGCCCGCGTCCACCTGGGGCGTAACTGGAGTGGTACGGTGACCATCAAGCATGATCATGAACTGATCGTCAGCGGTCCCTACGCCATCGTCCGCCATCCCATCTATACGGGACTGCTGATTGCGTTTGTTGGTACAGCCATGGCCCGCGGAGAATGGCGCGGCTTGATCGCAATCCTGATCGGCTGGCTGGCGTTGTGGCGCAAGCTTACGGTCGAAGAGCGATGGATGACCGAGCAGTTTGGGCAGCAATACCAAGACTATCGTCGGCGCGTACCGGCGCTGCTGCCGTTTGCAAAGCCGCACGGATAGCGCCATCGAGCGCTGGCCCCACATTGGAGCGCGTTAGCGCGGGCGCGCCGCTGCGAGCCGCTGTAGGCCATCATCCATTTCGTGGGGCAAGCCCACGGCGTCGGTTCAGCTCAAGGTCGGGGCAGCTAGACTATTGGCTCGCGAGCTTGCCATGACCACCGGAGCGTTCTCATGACTCAGCTGAAGCTGGGCAAGGCTTTTACTCTATTGGAATCAGGACCCGTGGCCCTTGTGACCACCCATGACCGGAACAAGGACAACATCATGACCATCTCCTGGACCATGGTGCTGGATTTTACTGGGCTGTTCGCTATTTCCACGGGTCCATGGAACTACTCCTTCGCGTCGTTGCGGAAGAATCGGGTGTGCGTGGTTGCAATTCCTACGGTCGATCTTCTGGATACGGTAATTCGCATAGGAACCTGCTCTGGGCGGGACACCGATAAATTTACGAGGTTCAAGCTCACCGCGGTGCGCGCCAAGCGGGTCAGGGCACCCTTGATCAAGGAGTGCCTCGCCAATATTGAGTGCAGGGTGATCGACATCCTCAAGAAGCACAATATCGTTGTGCTCAAGGCAGTTGCCGCCTACGTCAATAGTGCACGCAAGGAGAGGCGCGTGATTCACGCGGTGGGTGACGGAACCTTCATCGTGGACGGGCGCAGACTTGACCGGAAGAAGATGATGGCCTCCCGGCTCGCCCCGGGCGTTCAGCCGTTGTTGACTGGTCATGGGAAGTCGTGAGGGCGGAGCGCCGGTGCCGCGGCGCCCGGGGAGCGCGTCCCTAAAATCTGAGGGGCGCTTTTCGGGCGTCCGAACGACGGTATTGACCTACAAAAACCCCAGTGATGTAGTGCCCCACGAGGGTTATCAAAGCCAAAAAGGCGCTGTTCCTACAGAATCTCGCGTGATCTCCGGTCATGTTGGCCGTTGGTACGCATGTTATTGGTGACCCGAACTTCATGATCGACCATTTTAACCTTCCGGTAAGCGATCTCGCGGGCAGCCGCCGGTTCTACGAGCGCATCCTCGGGCCGCTTGGATATCGCGCTCTCATGACGGACGGCAACGCAGTCGGTTTCGGTATTGATACGTGGGGATTTGGAATCGTGGCCACCCCGCGCCCATTTCCGAAGCTCCATCTGGCGTTTCGAGCCACCTCACGGGCCGCCGTCGACCGTTTTTTTAAGGAAGCAATCGACGCCGGTGGACAACCGAATGGCTCGCCGGGGATACGCGCGGCCTACGATACGGGGTACTACGCAGCTTTTGTAATCGATCCTGACGGCCACAACGTCGAGGCGGTGTGCCGCGGTGAAGCGGTCGCTGACAACGGTATCGAGGCTTCGCATGAACCATAAGGCTCAAGCTCCAGCATTGGTGCCTGCGACGCTTAGGCGGAGCGCGAGACGCGCGAGCGCGGACCGGATACGCACTCTATGTGCGCTGCTATTAGTCGGCGTATTCACGGTCGGGCGGGCTGCGGACTTACCACCCCTCGAGAGCAAAAAGATCGACTTTTTGATCAATGCGATCGAGACGCTGGAGGACGCGAAGTTCGTGAGAAACGGCACCTCCTACGACGCCAAGGCCGCTGCGAATCACTTGCGTCGGAAATTGAAGTACGCCGGATCGCGGATAAAGTCCGCCGACGACTTTATCCGCTACTGCGCAACCGCCTCCTCAATGTCCGGGCTTCCGTATCAAATCCGCTTCTCCGACGGACGCGTCGTAACCTCAGAGGCCTTCCTCCGCGGAAAGCTGGCCGACTTTCCCGCTCAATGAGATAAACGGCATCTAGCAGCCTACCCGCCCCGGAGACAGCGGGTTTCCTGGGAACCCCTCTTGTCGTCGGCAGTCTTTTCTATTGCCTGCGGGCGGTTGCCCGGAAATGCCGGAGTACGCGCACATGAGCGAAGCAACGTTTACCCGGACCGACAGTGTCCTCGCAATGACCTGTCGTGTGGCGGCCACCATTGAGGCGGATGCGAGGATCGTGTGGAGCGTGTTGACCGACGCCGCAGGCTTCTCGCGCTGGAACAGTACGGTCACGCGCATCGAAGGTGAAATCCGCGAAGGCAATCGTCTCAGGCTCCACGTGCCGGGCACAAGCCGTACGTTCAAGCCTCTGGTCTCAGGAGTGGTACCCGAGAGGCGCATGGTTTGGAGTAACGGATTCGCACCGGTATTCAAAGGTGTCCGCACCTTTAATCTCACGCCCCGCCACAATGGGTCGACGGACTTCGTGATGGAGGAACATTTTTCCGGTGTCATGTTTGCTCTCACCAAAAGCATGCTCCCGGATTTCCGTCCCATATTCGAGGCATTCGCCACTGATTTGAAGCGCGAGGCACTGCGGATTGCACGCGAGAGGGGATAAAACAATCCCGATGAGCGAAACACCGGTCCTTTTCACGCCACATTCACCTCTCGACTGACGACCTGGCCAGGGTGCAATATCCGGTGCGGCGGTGGCCGCGTAGAGGTCCTAAACATGCATTCCGGGAGCGCGATGAAAACTTACAGCCTGGTCCTGTTGCTGGCGACATTTGCCCTGTGCCTGCCGGTAATCTCAGTGGCCGGCGATGCAAAGCCGACAGCGGACGCCACGACAAAATGGATGATTGAGCAGGAGACCGCTTGGGCCGAGCAGGAATGCGGCGGTAAGTCGGTCATCGCTAATTTGTTGGCGGACGACTTCCGCGGCACGTCACCGGCGGCTAAGCGCTATAGCAAGGCAGAGGCGCTGGCAAAGGAGGCGTCAAGTACCTCGCACGCCACGGATTGCCGACTCCTGCAATCGGAGGTGCGATTCTTTAACCCCAGCACGGCAATAATCTATGGCTCCGAGACGGCAGTTGAGTCTCCGCCTTCCGGCAAGCCAGAGCGCTATTGCCTGATCTGGACGGATACCTGGCTGAAGCGCGGCGGAAAATGGCAGATAGTCGCGGCGCAGGACGCCCAAACAAAATGCCCACCGATGTAACTAGAAGTGCCACGCAGTGCCCGTCGCCCTTGATGGGCGATCATGACATCGCATCGCTTAATCGAAGGTCTGGTCGGCACCGGGGTGCTCGGATACAGCGCATACGCCGTCTGCACGGGCCGGGTGTTCGGAAGAAACCGCGCCTACAGCCGGTGGCAACAGCCCTGGAGATTCTGGGCGATCGTTCTAACCGGGCTTATCTGCGGAGTGCTGTTCCTGCTTGGAGGCGTCTCATGGCGCGCCTAGGAGCACTTCGCGGAAATGCGCCCTAAGCCCGCAACCGTAACTTAGCTGCAAGGAGGAATGCTTGGACCACGCATTTACTACGACCGCTTTCACGATCGACGGTTATCGAGTCACCAGGAATTTTGGGGTTGTCCGCGGCATCATGGTCCGCTCGCGTTCGATCTTCGGAACCGTAGGCGGATCGCTGCAGACCCTATTGGGCGGCAACATTTCGCTGTTCACCAGCCTGTGCGAGAAGACGCGCAACGACGCGTTTGAGTTGATGCTCAGGCACGCCGAGGAACACGGTGCCAACGCCGTGATCGGGATACGCTATGACGCTACGGAGGTCATGAGTGGCGTCAGTGAGGTGCTGTGCTACGGCACAGCCGTCCATATCGAGCGTGCCGGCTAGCGATTGGCCTCATCCGGCGCTTTTGGGCGCCAGACGCCGTCGTGGAACACTTTGGACCGCCCGGTCATCAAAGCCGGCGCGGCAGGTGCTCGGCTTCGCCGGCGATCGGCGGGCGTTCCGGCGCGCAGGGCGCGCGCAGCCCCGGGGCGTCGGCGGGAAATCTTGGAACCAAATCAACGGAGCATAAAGTGGCCACACCTATCATGAACCTCGATGAGGTCGAGTTTGACGATGTGGAGGAGAATGGACTTTACACCTCGAGTCGCGGCCAGATCGGCACTCACATTGGAGCCAAGAAGCTTGGTTACAACCTGACGGTACTTCCGCCCGGCAAGGTCCAGTGTCCCTTTCACTGTCACCATGGAGAGGAAGAGATGTTCCTGATCCTGGAGGGTGAAGGCGAATTGCGCTTCGGTGACGACCGTTACCCGATCAGAAAGCATGACGTCATCGCCTGCCCGACCGGCGGGGCGGAGGTGGCCCACCAGATCATCAATACCGGGACGACGACAATGCGCTATTTGTCGCTATCGACGAAAGCCGAACTGGAAATCTGCGAATACCCGGATTCTCAAAAGATTCTCGCCTCGGTGCGCCGTCCGGGCCCGGCAAGGCTCAGAAAGCTGTTCCGTACGGAGAACGCGGTCGACTACTACGATCGCGAAAAACCCTAGGTTGGCGCCGGTGACGGCGTTCGGCCATCGGTCAATGCGCCGTCGGCGGGCGCTGTACCTATTCGGCGTTGGCTTCGCCAAGCAGGCTTTGCACCCTACTCAGAGAGTCGCGGCCATCCGAGTCCAGTTCGCGAGTCACGAACTCGAGCAGCGCCCGCTCGTGCTCCGTGACGAACCTGGCCAGCGGCAGGATGTCCTTCGGCATCCTGGATTCCGCGGCCTGAAACGCGCGCACATAGCCGACCAACTCAGGTCGGAGTCGACTGAGGGCCTCCCGCCAGGGGAGGCCGACGTAATCCTGAGCGGAATTCAGGCCCCGCTGCCGGTCGGCCGCAGCTGGAGGGACCGGAACGCCGCGTGCCTCGAGCGTTGTACGCAGCCGGGCGGCGACGTGCTGTTCCAGTTGCGCGAGCCTCTGCCACTTGTCAGCGAGTGCCGGTTCGACCGTGCCTTGCGCTAGTGCGCTGAAGAAGGCTTCACCCCCGATTTCACCACCGTACCAGTCCAGGATTTCGGCCAGGTAATTCTGCATGTCCGTTCCAACGTGGCCTGTGCGGCGGTTATCTAGCGGCCCGGCATTATCGGACAGTCCGGGTCCGTGAGTCTTGCTTCAATGGGGCAATGGTCCTTTCTATGCTGCAGAAAGCCTCCCTCTGTATACAGGCCGGTCGACCGCGTGGAAAATGGTGGCCTTAATTAAGGCCCGGGCGGAGTGCGACAATTTAGCGGGCCCTTGGCAAGCTGCGCACACGGCCTGATTGCTGCAAGACCGTACGCGTCGGGCCCAGATTCTCATAGACCGCTGGCTGCCGCTAATATGGAGAATCCTGGACACCTACAGGGAACCCTAGGAAATGAAATTTTCGGTATTCGTTGAATTCTATTTTTGGCTGCTGGTGGTGTGTTCCCTGATCCTGCCGGTCGTCATTTATCTGGTCTTACTCTTCAAGCGCGCGGTCTCGCGCGCCACAGTGCTGGTTCTTGGATTGACTCTGGTGACGATCGCAGGAATGGACGTCTTTCTGCTGCAACGGCTGGCGACCATGTCCAAGTTGAGCCCCTCGCTGCTGGACGATGCGGTGTTCAACTCGGAAGTGACCATCGGATTTTATCTATTGCCGGCATTGTTCGCCGGTATCGGCATAGACGTGATTTCGCATGTCCTCATCCGGCACCTCGACAGGGCCGAAAAAAGGTTCCGTCGCGAGCATCCCAGTGCCTCAAAATAGGGAGAATTGATCATGAGCACAGGCACCGTTCGCCTTCACCGCGTGCTCCGCGCGAGCCCCGAGCGCGTCTATCGGTCGTTTCTGCAAGCGGACGCGATGGCCAAGTGGCTGCCGCCCTACGGCTTTACGTGCACAGTCCATCACATGGATGCGAAGGTCGGCGGTACTTTCAAGATGTCGTTTGCGAACTTCGGAACCGGGCAGGCGCATTCGTTCGGTGGTCAGTACCGGGAGCTGGTCCCGAATTCGCTCATTCGTTACACCGACCGCTTCGATGACCCGCACCTGCCCGGGGAAATGCAGGTCACGGTGTCTCTAGAGCCGGTATCGTGCGGCACCGAGTTGAATATCGTGCAGGAAGGGATCCCCGCAGCCATTCCGCTGGAGATGTGCTACCTCGGATGGCAGGAATCGCTGCTGCAGCTTGCCCGACTGGTGGAGCCCGAGATCCGGGGATAGCACAGTGATTCCGATCGTCTCTCTGCGCGGCCTTAGGCGTACCGCATCGGCGTGCGCACGCTTTGGGCGCTTGCCTTGAGCGGGTGCAGACACCAGACACCTCTGACTGTGCTGTGGGCATGGCGCCGGGGGCATAGCGGGCATATTCCGCAGAGAGCGGTGCAAGGCGGACGGCGCTTCACGTCCGTGAGCGTGATGGGCGCCCTGGCGATGCTCATTTGGCTCTCTCCGCGCATGGCCTCGGCCCAGAACGTGCGCGTGGAGTTGCAGTCGTTTCCGTCTGTAACGCTGAGCGATCAGGAGTTCCTGACGGGGCGAAGCCCGGGGAAGCCGGTAACTCTTGCCGGCGTGCTGCGCCTGCCTCAATCCGACCCGGCTCCGCTCCCGGCGGTAATTCTGCTGCACGGCTCGAATGGGATCTCCGGCATGGGCGATGACTGGATCCGGATGCTCAATGATATGGGGGTGGCCACCTTCATGATCGACAGCTACACGGGGCGCGGCATCACCAGCACCGTCAACGATCAGTCACAGCTCGGGCGGCTGGCAATGATCATCGATGCGTATCGCGCCCGGGAACTGCTCGCCCGGCACCCCGGCATCGACCCGCGAAGAATCGCCGTGATGGGATTTTCGCGCGGCGGTCAGGCGGCACTCTATTCCAGTCTAAGTCGATTTCAGCGCATGTACCAAAAGAGTCCGGTAGCCGCCTTTGCAGCGCACATCGTGTTCTATTCGCCCTGCAACACCCGGTACCTGGACGATGAGGATGTGGCGCAGAGTCCGATCCGAATATTCCAGGGGGATGCCGATGACTTCGTTGCCCTCGCTCCCTGCCAGGCCTATGTGGACCGGATGAAAAAAGCGCACGCGGACGCGGCGCTGACGGTGTATCCGGGGGCCCGCCACCTGTTCGATAATCCGGCGTTCAAGATGCCGCTGCGCATCCCGGGCGCGCAAGTCACCCGCCGCTGCACTCTCGAGGAGGCCGCGGACGGCACGATTGTTGAAACGACTTCGCGGAAACCCTTCGCTTACGGAGACAGTTGCGTGGATCGGGGCGTGACGCTTGAATACAACGATGCGGCTCATTCGAAGGCCGCACTCGCCGTGCGTGAGCTGCTGACGGGCACGTTCGGGTTGAAATGAATTTTGCCCAGACATCGGGAGCGCGACCATGATCTACAAAGGAAGCTGTCATTGCGGGCAAGTTGCATTTGAGGTCGAAGGCACGCTGGAAGGAGCGATGGCATGCAACTGCAGCATCTGTCAGCGCAAGGGTGCGCTGATGTGGTTCGTGCCTCGTGACAAGCTCCGCCTGCTGACGCCTGAGGCGGAGGCGAGCACCTATCTTTTCAACAAGCACGCGATCAAGCATCGCTTCTGCGCAAAATGCGGCATTCATCCCTATGGGGAGGGCACCGATCCCAAGGGCAATCGCATGGCGGCCGTCAACATTCGGTGCCTGGAGGGTATTGCGCTGGAGCAAATACCCGTCACGCACTTCGATGGCCGTTCGTTATAGCCTCAGATCCGATCCAGTCGGGCACGCCGGGGCTGTGTCGGCACTCTGCCTGTCCGTGCTATGTTGCGCCCGCGCGGAAAGCCGCGGTCTAGGCTGTTCGATTGACTTTAAAGCTGGGAGACAGGGATGAACCTCGATAAGAAATACCTCGTATGGTCATTGAGTTTTGCCACCGTGGGGCTGGGCTTGGGAATATTCATGGCGGCAACCAACAACCATTCGGAACTCGTGGCCCACGCGCACATACTGATGATCGGCTTCGTGATCTCCTTCATCTACGGGATGATTCACAAGCTGTGGTTGGTACAGCCGAACCGAGCGCTCGCCAATTTTCAATTCTGGCTGCATCAGATAGCCTCAATCACGATTTCCGTGGGCTTAACTCTGCTATACGGAAATCTGGTCGAGGGATCGAAGCTGGAACCCATCCTCAGCGTAGCGGCCTTGGGCATCCTGCTGGCGATGTTGCTCATGGTCTACATGGTCCTAAAATTCGGACACAAGCGGTCGGTCGCCTAAATGGGCGGTTGCTGCACGGAGGGGACGACCCAAGGACGGGAAGCGATTTTGCGGGGTGGAGCGAACCGCGCCACAGGTCTGCGGCAAGCGGTTAACGACTGTCAGGGGGAGTCCGTGAGCGCTCTGGCTGCGGCATGGACGCCGCCGGCCACAGGTCAAGCCTCCGCCGAATGCGTACGGAAGGCTGCATGCCGTTAGAGACGCCCATGCAATCGGTGCAGCAACTCAATAAATTCGGGTCTCAGTATCTGCCCGGTTATCTGGGCATCGTGATCACGCAGGTCTCCGGACCGGAGATCAGAGCGGAACTTGCGGTGCGTCAGGCCCATCTGGCCCCGAACGGCTACCTGCACGCCGGAACGGTGGTCACTCTCGCCGATACCTCGGCCGGGTATGGCTGCACGGCCAACCTGCCCGCGGGCGCCGTGGGCTTCACGACTATCGAACTCAAGTCGAACCACCTGGGCACGGCTCTCGATGGGACGATCGAATGTGTCGCGAGAGCGGTGCATCTTGGCAGGACGACCCAGATTTGGGATGCGATTGTCACGCACCGAGAATCGGGCAAGACCATTGCCCTGTTTCGCTGTACCCAGCTGGTACTCTATGCCCGATCGGGCAGCTGAGTTCGTGTGGCGCCGGCCTCGTGCGCCGGGGGCTGCGTTGAGTGCCGGCCATGGCTGCGTGCGGGCTACATCGATGGGGGCATGCGCGCATTGGCCTGGCGAGGTTGCCCAATGAATATTCCGTTGGTAATTGCGATTGGCGCCTTTCTGGGCCTGCTTGGCGCGTCGGGGATCTACTTCGATCCGCGCACGCCGGGTAAGCGCTTCATCGTCGCCGCCGGTACCCTGCGTGGCGTGTTGGTCGCCATCGTCACGGCATTGTCCATGACCCGGCACAGCGGGTGGATCGTGGGCAGCGGATTTGGCTTGGTCTATGGAGCCCTGTTTGGCCTCATGATTTGCCTGAGCAAAGGCTCGGCGGCGCTGCAACACGCGAAGTACATCATGCCCACTAGCGCGGTTACCGGGGCGCTCGGCGGTGTGCTGATAGCGTGGTTGACCTTCTAGGTAGACAATTGACCGAGGAAGCGTCGTGCGTCAGGGAGTGAGCTGCGTGCCGGGAGGCCGCGTCCGAATGGCAGATCTGCAAAAGACTTATGTGGTGATCCCGCCCGACCTTCGCGCGATCGGCGTTGAGGTGACCCCTACGATCTGGCAGGAGCTGGATCACCGTTTTGACAATTTCAAGGGACACCTGCTGGTCGCACAGTTCGACTTTGCAGCGGATTGGCCCAGCTGGGAGATTCACCCTGCGGGCGATGAAATCGTTGTGCTGCTCTCAGGGCGCGCCGACATGATCTTCGACCGGGACGGGAGCCATCAGACCACTTCCCTGGCGCAGCCGGGATCTTTTGTGATTGTTCCCAAGGGGACCTGGCATACGGCCCGAATCTCTACCCCCACCTCGATGCTGTTCGTCACTCCTGGCGAGGGGACGGAAAACAAGCCCAAATGAGGCTTTGAGCCACGCCGTTCGGCCACGAGCGCCGCGGCTGGCGATGATCGCGATGACCCATAGCTGGTATTCTGTAAGCGCATGTACAGCCCATCTCACTTCGATGAACGCCGGCCGCAGTTGCTGCACGGCCTTATGGAGCAGCATCCGCTGGCCACGCTGGTGGCGGTAACGGCCCGAGGCATCGAGGCGAATCACATTCCGCTCATTTTTGAACCGAAAGGCGGCACTCTGGGTTCGCTCAAGGGCCACATCGCCCGCGCGAATTCTCTGTGGCGGGACATCACGGCCGGCTCCGAGGTCCTGGCGGTTTTTCAGGGTGCAAGTCATTACATTTCACCTAACTGGTACCCCAGCAAGCGCGAACACGGCAAGGTAGTCCCGACGTGGAATTACACCGTCGTGCATGCGCGCGGACGCATTTCCTGGATCCACGATGCCGCCTGGCTGCGCGCGTTTCTCGAGGGACTGACGGACCGGCACGAGCGGCCCTACGCATCCCGTTGGCGGCTAAGTGACGCGCCGCCTGACTATATCGAGCAAATGCTGGCGGCAATCGTCGGCTTCGAAATCGAGCTTGAGAGCCTCACGGGCAAATGGAAGTTAAGTCAGAACCGTAATGCCGCCGATCGTGCCGGCGTTGTCTCCTCCCTGGCCTCATTCACCGATGCGCCCGCCCACGACATGGCTGCGCTTGTCGCTCATCCGGACCAGGGCGCGGGTGGCTAGCCGTACCCGCTTGGCGAAACACTGCGATCAATGTCAGCCATTTGCGCCGGACGGCGCGAGAGCGCAGCCAAACCGTTGCACCGCGTGGGTCGAATCAGCGCCGACTCGGTTGCCTGACGTCGCCATGCCCGCCGCGCTCGAATTCCACGGCCGCTGCGCTTGCGCGTGCCGCATCAATCATCGAAGATCGTCGCCGCCGGGGGCTAGCAGCAGACCTCCCGGCGTTGGACTTGGCTGGACCGGTGGCATGGATAGTTGCTGCGCTTTCTCTGAACGGGCGAACACATGAAAGATCACGTCGACTCTCCGCACTCAGCAAATCCGGCCGCGCCCAAGGCCGCGGCGGCCGGGACGGCTCTCAGCACGGTCGCAGTGTCGAGTGGCAAGCAGATATCGGAGCCCACGCCCCCGATCAAGATTTGGGCCAGTCAACGCGTGGTGCATTTGTTTCTCAAACTGACGATCTACTACCTCTCCGTGTCGATCATTGTCTTCGTCGCCGTGACGAAGTTCCCGCAGCTGCACACTTATCTGCCGATCGGCGGCGCGTTGTCACTGCTCGGCGATGTCACCAAGGATCCGTTCGCTGTCATCGAAATCAATGCCTCGCAAGTCTCGAGCCTGACCGGAAGCGTCATCTGGATGACGATTGCGATTACCGGCGCGGTGCTCACGATTCTGCCGGTCAGCTGGACCTACATGTCGATCCGCAAGCGCAGTGACTACGACCAGTCACTGGTCGAAACCATCATGATCTTGCCGATCGCCGTCACCAGCCTGGTGACCATGGTGCATAACAGTTTGGCGCTGGCATTCAGCCTCGGCGGTATCGTGGCCGTAGTCCGCTTCCGCAATACCCTCAAGAGCACCGGCGACGCCCTTTATATCCTGGTTGCGATCGGCATCGGCCTGGCAGCGGGCGTGGGGGCGATGGAAATCGCCATCGTCATGTCGGTGGCCTTCAACTATTGCTTTCTGATTCTGTGGATCAGCGATTACGGCGGCCATCGCAACACCCGCCGCTACATGCGCCGGGCACGCAAGTCGATACATAACGGAGATGACGATGACGAGGATGGCGGGAAGGATGTCGAGGAGGATGATGAGTGATGCGAAATGCCGCGCAGACCATCGTCCTCACGGCATTGAGCGCAATCGCCGTGGCCGCTGCGCCGGGCAAGGATGGCGCGACGCTCTCCGCCTATCTGCGGCAAGCGCCCGCGGAACAGTTTTTTCTGCCCGAGGGGCTCTCGGAGATCTCCGGCCTGGCGGTCGCCTCCAACGACACGGTATTTGCGCATAACGATAACTACGCGATCGTCTACGAGGTCGACCTGCGCACAAAGAAGGCGATCAAGGCCTTTGCCCTCGGCAAGCCGACGGTCAAGGGTGACTTCGAGGACATTGTTGCGCGCGACGGCTACGTCTATCTGCTGACCAGTGACGGGCGACTCTACGAGGCGCCCGTGGGCGAGAATCGCAAACGCGTGATCTACAACGCGTACGACACCGGCGTCGGCGAGCACTGTGAAACCGAGGGTCTGGCATTCGGGCCGGCGGAAGGTGATTTTCTGATCCTGTGCAAGAAGCCGCACGAGGTGGCAATCAAGGACCGGCTGGTCATCTACATCTGGAATTTGCGCGACCGCAAGCCGGTCGCCACGCCCTGGCTGAACGTGTCGCTCGACGGCCTGGTCGAAAAGCTCGACCAGGCGAACTTCCACCCATCGGCGTTCGCGTGGCGGCGCGAGCGCGGCACGTTGATTATTGTGTCGGCCAAGGGTCATTCGGCCATCGAGATCGATCAACAGGGACAGCTGGTCGACCGCATCAAACTCGACAAAGTGCGGCACCCGCAGCCTGAAGGCCTGACGTTAATGCCAGACGGCCGCCTGATCCTCAGCGACGAAGGCCCGCGCGGCCAGGGCAAGATTTCGGTCTATAACGTCCCGCGCTGATCGTGGGGCTTAGCCCCGACAGTGATCCAGCAGCTGGTGTTGCAGCTTGTCGGGATCGGATATCTCGCTGAAGAACGCCTCAAGGTATTCGGCCGTCGACTTCTTGCGGCTGTCGGACAGGGCCGGGGTATCGGCCGCGGCGGCCATCACGGCCGCGCGCTTCTGCAGTACCTGGTGCGCCGCTTCGATTGTCTGCGCGTTGAATTGGCACAGTCCGCGAAAATACCGGGAACGCACGGACCTGACCGGCACCCCGGTGGGAGGATTCGCGTAGGGGGCATTAACGATGCCCGAGGAATCGAAGTCGTAAGGAACCGGAACGAGCTCATGCCGGCTGTCTGAAGAGGCGCCAAGCATTTTGACGTTGTGGCAGCAGTTGGTGCCGGGCACGGCCGCAAAGTCGGACCAGTCGAGATTCCCGATCAGGTACTGGAACAGATCCGACAGCGCCACTCCGCTCGCGCTGGTCTGGGCGGGCTCGATCTTGTCGGCCTTCACTTCCTTGAGCCCATTGCGTTCGGCCATCTCGTTGGCGTCCTCGACGAGAAACCCGTGGCGGTGTATTCGCACCGCACCGGTCTTGGCCTCCACGTAGTCGATTTCCGCCAGGCGCACCCGAAAACTCGCAGGCGTCAGTACGTTCATGATCTTGTACGCCACGTATTCAAGCAGATTGTAATCCTGGTATTTGAAGTCACTTCGGCAGTGCGTGACCAATTTGAGGGATTTCTGCCCCTTGAATAACGAGGCGCCGCCGGGCTTTTCCTTGAATTCGATCTTGAGTGGCGGAAAATCGCAATTCTCGGGATTACGACGGGAGATGCCGCGCGCGCTCAATTGGATCGCGAGCGTTTCTGGCGTCGATCCGGTCACTGCCAGCTTGGCGTCGAACGGGGCCGTCGAGTGCGGCGCCGCCCGGATGAGGTCCGCGAGTGGCGCCTCGACCCGCAGATTCAGAATTCCTTCTGAGGCGAACAGCGGCTTTGGCGCCGCGTGCGCTGGCCCCGCCGCAAGCAGTGCCAGCGCCGCGGCTCCCCGGAGCCAACGCCCGGCGTGTCTAGAGGCGCTCATGATCATCGCGTCGTGGTGGCCGCTCAAGGCGGGGATTCCGCGCTGGTGAGCTCAGTGATCTTGCCGTTGTCATGTGCATAGATCGAAGATCCCTCGATGCTCAGGAAGGAGCGCGTGCCGCCATAGGAGGCGGTTATGCCGGTGTCGATGAGCACCACGCGGCCCTGGTCCAGGACCTTGATGCCGGACAGACTCGGCGTGTGCGCGATGACCATGCGCTTTACAGAAAAGGCCTTGAGCACGTCGGCGATGTCCTTGACCGTGGTCTCGTTTTCCTCGGCGAACCCGCGATACCACAGCGGGCCAACCTGGTCATCGAGTATGGCGTCATCGTCGGTCGCCGCGGTGCTGAGCGCCGTGTGCACCAGGTCGTTGATCTGGTCGAGCGAATCCACGTCGTACTTGATGCTGATCCCGCCGTGCACGAACAGACTGTCACCGACTATGACGGCCACGGGATTGGACAGCACCCAGCGGCCGATCTCCCCATTGGGGGCCCAGGCAAGGCGCTGCTCCACGTAACCGAGAGGATACTTCTCCTGAAACTTGGCCTTGATTTCCGCGTCCGTGATCTGCGGGTTCTCCTGCCGGTATTCAACCTCGAGCTTGCTCTTGTTGGCCTGGAAGACCTGTTCGCGTGCAGCCTCCGAGTTACGCGTGACGTAGTTCTGGAATTCCGCCGGTGGCACGTAGCGCAGATCATTCGTCATGTTCATCGCTTCGTGGTTGCCGATCAGCGTGATGACCTTGCCGCCGGCGTGGCTCGCCTCTTTTTGCAATCTCTGCAGGTGCAAAATGATGTCGCGTGACTTGGGGCCGCGATCAACCACATCACCCAGTTGCACGAAGGTGGCCTGCTTTCCGGACCAATGGCCCTTGGCATCGATCAGTCCCGCCTGGGCCATGAGCGCGAGGAACGCGTCATAGTCACCGTGCAGATCGCCCATCGCGATTATCTTGGCCGGATCCGCCCCGGCCGGCTCGGCTGCCAGGACGGCGCAGGCAAGCAATGCGCCGAGCAGCACCACCGTCGCGCGTCGCACCGCGTCACCGGAAACATGCAACGCTTTCAATAACATGCGTTCCATTTTAGCCTGCCTGCAGCTCTACATCGGCCGCTCAGCGATTGATTGGAAACCAAGGTTAGTGCAACGAGAGCCGCGGCGCCAGCGGCCGCTAACGGCCTATAACAAGGTGCTGCGGTTCAGGGGAATCTCGGGACGCGCCGGTCCGCACGGTGGCGGGCGCGGGAGGCTAGCGGGCAAACAGCCGCGCAGGGTCCTTGAAGGCCTTGAATTCGAGCGCGTTATCCGACGGATCGTGGAAAAACATGGTGGCCTGCTCGCCCACCTGGCCGGCGAAGCGAATGCCAGGCTCGATGACAAACTGCACGCCACCGGCGCGCATCCGGTCCGCCAGCCGGTGCCATGCGTCCCATTCCAGCACCACACCAAAATGCGGCACGGGTACGTCCTGACCATCGACCCGGTTGTGATGTACCGCCGACTGCCGACGTGAATCGAGGTGTGCGACAAGCTGGTGGCCGAAGAAATCAAAGTCGACCCACTCGGCGGAACTGCGACCCTCGGCGCAGCCCAACAGGCGGCCATAGAACGCGCGGGCCGCCGCGAGGTCGTGCACGGGAATGGCAAGATGGAAGGGTTGCATGGGCATGGCCGACGATACCGGATCTTGGCTCGGTCTGGCTATCGGCTGGAGGCCAGCAATGTTCGCCGGCCGCCCGCCGGCCAGCGTGGACTTTGCAGGGGGCCACGCTGATAATCCGCTGCGCGCTCGTCGCGCGTGCGCAGCGCTAGGCAGCGAGGTAAGCAACGATGCCCGAATCCACCAATGCCTTGGTTCTGACCGCACAGTACACTAACTTCAGTGTCGGGCGGCTTGGCGAGAACGATCCACTGTCGCTGGTGCTGCCCCCCGAGACGGTCACCCGTCTGAGCGACGCCTGCGCGGAGGCGCGCGCCCAATCGATGTGCATGCCCCCGGTGGCCGGCATGGAAGCGGTCGAAGACCTGATCGAGCTGCTGCATGCCTTGTTTGGGGGGTATTCCAAGGTTGTCGCGGCCGACGCGCTGGCGCTGCGCAGCACTGAAACGCTGGAGCAAGCGCTCTCCGAGATCGAGCAAATGCGCGCGGAGCTCGGCAAACCATAATCATAGGCGGTGCGCGGATTCGCCCGCCGCCCGCAGCGCTTACCAATCTGTCGGAGGGGAATCGAATGGCCCGTATCAAGGATCTGATGGTGGGTGCCGTGCTGGGTGCCGCGTCGACGGCCGCGATCGTGGCGTTCGCCGCCGAGCAGAGCATGGACCCGGTCAAGCTCTCTCCGCAGTACTACACGATGCGCGTCGACAACCCGCGCGTCCGGGTCTATGAGTACCGCCTGCCCCCGGGGCAGAAGGAGGTCATGCACAGCCATCAGCCGGGTGTGGTGTTTTCGCTTTCCGACGCCACCCTCAAGATCACGCAGCCCGACGGCACCTCCAACGTCCATACTTCGGTCCCTGGCGATGTCGCATGGCGCGATGATGTTACGCACTCGATTGAAAACATCGGTGCGACCGAAGCGCACGCCTACGCCGTGGAACTGAAAGGCTGCACCGGCTAGCGGCCCTGCCGGCGCCATCTCGGGTTATGCGTTTATGGTCTGTGCACCCCTGCTACCTCGACCCGCCGGGCCTGGTCGCGCTGTGGCGGGAAGCACTGTTGGCGCGGGCGGTATTGCGCGGCAGAACCAGGGGCTATCTCCATCACCCGCAGCTTGATCGGTTCAGGGGGCATCGCCGTCCGCGTTCAGCCATTTCTACCTATCTGAGTGCTGTGCACGCGGAGGCCACGATGCGCGGCTACTCGTTTGACCCGGCCAAGGTGGGCACGGCTCGCACCAGCCTGCGGATCCCAGTGACCGAGGGGCAGGTCGCCTTTGAATGGGAGCACCTGCTGCGCAAATTGTCGCTGCGCAATCCGGCGCGTTACCGGCAATGGCGTTCCATCCGCGTGCCCAAGTGCCATCCGTTGATGCGCCGGCATAGCGGGTCGGTGGAACCCTGGGAACGCCAGTGGCCGAGCCGCGGGGCCAGATGATTGAGGAACCCGCGCTAGTGCTGCAAAAAGCCGTCGAGCGCTCCGGGCGCGGCGCGCATGTCGGGCGCTAAGGAGCGCATGCGCCCCACCGTGGCACTATTCGCCAGTTCCCGCAGGAACGGCAACACCGGCCAGCTTATGGACCGGGTCGCGAGCGAACTGCACATAGAGATCGTTGATCTCGCCAGGAAAAACATATCCGCGTTTGACTATGAACACAAAAACCGCGACGACGATTTCGAGGCGCTGATCGACCACGTGCTCGAGTTCGAGCAGATCATTTTTGCTTCGCCGGTGTATTGGTACTCGGTGTGTCCGCCGATGAAGGTGTTCCTGGACCGGATTTCGGATCTGCTGGAGCTGCCGGATCTGCTGGCCAAGGGTCGCCAGCTGCGCGGCAAGGGCGTATACGTGCTGTGCACGTCCATTGAGGACGAGCCGGACGGCCCATTTGTGAGTGCCTGGCAGGAAACCTGCAAGTACCTGGGCATGAATTACCGCGGCTTGCTGCACGCCAATTGCCGCGACGGCTATGCGCCCGCGCGCTATGAAAGCGATATCAAGGCATTCGTTCGCCGAGTGCAGGGTAGCGCCTGCTAATGCGGGCGCCTGCCGGCCTGGGCGGTTCTACTTGCCGAGCGTGAGCCACTCCGCACACAATTTGCACCCTACCTCCCGCCAACCGGAGATCCGACATGACCAAGAACTTTCTGGGCACCTGGGTCGTCGTCTTTATAGTGTGGATGGTGGGCGCCTATATCGTCCATGCGACGCTGCTGCACAACGATTACGCGGCACTCTCCCAGATGTTTCGATCGGACGCGGATGCCCAGCGCTATTTCCCGCTCATGATCGTCGCACACGTGATTATGGCCGGCGCATTCAGCTGGATCTATATCCGCGGCCACGAGGCCAGGCCCTGGCTGCCGCAAGGTCTGCGCTTCGGGTTCGCGGTCGCCCTGCTCACCGTGATTCCGACCTACATCATCTACTACGTGGTGCAACCTATGCCAGGCGCAACGGTGGCGAAACAGATCGTTTTCGACAGCATTGTGCTTTTGCTGCTCGGGGTGACGGCGGCATTCATGAATCGCGGGCGGACGCGCGCCTAGCTTGGTACGGACCACCAGCCGCCTCGCGCCGAGAGCACGCCTAGGAGATACAAAGCCATGATTCGGTCGATACTCGCAGTGCTCGCAGGATTCGTAACCTGGTTTGTCGTTGCGACCCTCGGGAATTTTCTGATTCGCGCCTTGCTGCCTGGTTATGCGGCGGCAGAGCCCGGGATGACTTTTACCCTTGCCATGATGGTCTCGCGTCTGGGCCTGGCCGTGGTGTCCTCGCTCGTCGCCGGCTACGTGTGTTCGCTGCTGGCCCGCGGCACGCTGGGCGCTGCCTATGCTTGTGCCGCGCTACTGCTGCTGTGCTTCCTGCCCGTGCACTACAACCTTTGGCACAAGCTGCCGGTGTGGTATCACCTCTTTTTCCTGGCCACCTTGGCGCCGCTCGTCCTGCTAGGGGCGGCGGTACAGCGGCGGGGGCGGGCGATCCCGAGAGCGCCCGGCGCCTGAGGCGTCTTGCTCACCGTGAACCGGATGGGCGGTATTTTCGCCGCGCCAGCGGCACGATCTGCCGGCGGCGAGCCCGGCCGCTCGATTGCTGGCCCGCCACGCCGACCGGACTAGAGGTCACGCATGTTGATTCGTGGAAAATGCCATTGCGGCAATCTATCGTTCTCCCTCGTCTGGGAGCCTGATCCGAGCACCATACCGGCCCGATTGTGCGGGTGCAGTTTTTGCACCAAGCACGGCGGGGTCTGGACGTCCCACCCCGGCGGCCTGCTGAAGATCATGATCAGGGAGCCTGCCTTCCTGTCGAAGTACGAATTTGGCACCAAGACCGCACAATTTCATGTCTGCGCCCGGTGCGGGGTCGTTCCCGTCGTTACCAGCCGCATCGACGGGCGGTTGTATGCGGTCGTTAGTGTCAATGCGTTCGAAGGCGTTGATCGGGCACTGATCCGGCCAAGCCCGGCGGATTTCGACGGTGAGCAGCCCGGGGACCGGCTTGCCCGCCGGCAGCGGCACTGGATCCCGAACGTCGAATACACCGACGCCACAGCAGCCCAGTGAAGATGCTTGAAATCGTCTCCTGCACCCCGCAGTTGCGTGGGAAGTTTGCCGAAATCTGGGTTCCCTGGCTCCGCAGCATGACCGGCAAGGAGCCTGAGCCCGAAGACCTGGTGGCGGTGGGCGATCCTGAGTCCTTTTACGTCAAGGGCGGCGGAGCCGTCCTGTTCGCGCTCCAGCAGGGCGAGCCCATGGGAGTCGTCGCCGTCAGGAACCTCGGCAGCGGTGCCTTCGAGTTCTGCAAGCTGGTGGTGGTTGAGCGCGCGCGCGGCCTGGGCGTCGGGCGCGCCCTGGTCGAGGCGTGCGTCAGCTTTGTGCGCAACGCGGGCGGGCGGCTGCTCATGCTGCAAAGTTTCCGGCGGCTCGAGGTGGCGCTTGGCATGTATGAACGAATGGGGTTTGTCCCGATGGCACCGCCGCCGCAGATGCTCGTGCTGAGCCGCACCGAGATCGTGATGGGTTTGCCGCTCGAGGCTCGCGCCAAGGCTTGACTATGGAGCGTGACGAAATCGCTCCGCGCGTGCCGTTGCACGCCCAGGACATCGAGAGCTTTGTCCGCGACTTCGAAGCCTGCATCCTGCCGAAACCGCGCTGGACACACCAGGCTCATCTGCTGGTGGGGCTGTGGTATCTGTCGAGGCACCCGCCTGCCGAGGCACTGGACATCGTTCGGGAACGCATTCGCGCCTACAATGTTGCCGTGGGTACCGCCAATACCGACAGCAGCGGCTACCACGAAACCATAACGCGTCTCTACCTCAATGGCATTGGCGCGCACCTGGCGCGACATGGCACGCAGTCACTACCCAAGTCACTGGCACTTTTGCTCGAGTCGCCGCTCGCACGCAGCGACTGGCCGCTGCAATTCTATTCACGCGAACGGCTGTTTTCGGGGCGGGCGCGCCGCCAATGGGTTGAGCCGGATCTGCCGCCGGAGCCGCTGTTTCCTGGCGGCTGATCATCGCAACGAGCTATCGGGCAAATTGAGGAGCGACATGCGGATGAGCACCGGGCCGATTCCTGCGCCGTCCAGGGCAGAGGTTGCGCGGCTGCCGCGCGGACACCTCGCGCCCACCAGCGGGCGGGCGGCGGCCGCCCAACACGAGGGCACGTGAGCATCCATCTGGAATTTATCGGTGCGGCGCTCGTCGTCCTGCTGATCCCAGGACTTGGTGTGATGTACGTGGTGACGCGCAGTGTCAACCAGGGTCGACGCGCGGGCTTGCTGTCCGTGCTCGGCCTGAGCACCGGCGCGCTGGTGCACGTGCTGGCCGCGACCCTTGGGTTGTCGGCCATCCTGCGGGCTTCGGCGGCCGCATTTGGCGTCGTCAAGATTCTGGGCGCCGGCTACCTGATCTTCCTGGGCATTCGCACCTGGCTGGCTCGCGAGACTGCAGCGAGCGCCGTGGACACCGTGCCGCTCTCGCGCGGACGCCTGTATGTCGGTGGAGTGCTGGTGAGTGTCTTCAATCCCAAGCTGGCATTGTTCTTTCTGGCCTTCCTGCCGCAATTTGTGGTGCCCGGTGGCGCACCGATCCCACAGCAGGTGCTGCTGCTCGGCCTTATCTACATCGCCTTGGCGCTGATCACCGATAGCGCCTACGCACTACTGGCTGCTAGCATAGGATCGCGATTCAGCCGAGGGCTATTGCGGGGATCGATGCTGAGGTATGTGAGTGGCAGCGTTTACCTGGGGCTCGGCCTGTGCACGGCGCTGATCAGCCGGCAGCGGTAGAGTGCCATGAACCTACAGCGCTTTCCGCGCCATTGCCTGACCTTTGGTCCCACGCCAATTCATTCCCTGCCGCGGCTGAGCGCGCGGCTCGGCGGCAAGGTTGAGCTGTACGCGAAGCGCGAAGACTGCAACAGCGGCCTGGCGTTCGGCGGCAACAAGACCCGCAAGCTCGAGTACCTGATTCCCGAGGCGTTGGCGGGTGGCTACGACACGCTGGTGTCGATCGGCGGAATTCAGTCGAACCAGACCCGCCAGGTCGCCGCCGTGGCGGCGCACCTCGGCATGAAATGCGTGCTGGTCCAGGAAAACTGGGTCAACTACTCCGACGCACTCTACGATCGTGTCGGCAACATCGAGCTGTCGCGCATCCTGGGCGCCGAGGTGCGTCTGGATGCGGCCGGATTCGACATCGGTATTCGCCCCAGCTGGGAGCAGGCGATGGCCGACGTGCGCGATGCGGGCGGCAAGCCCTTCCCGATCCCTGCAGGCTGCTCGGAGCATCCTCTGGGCGGACTGGGCTTCGTGGGGTTTGCCGAGGAGGTGCGGGCCCAGGAGCTCACGCTCGGCTTCAAATTTGACTACATCGTCGTGTGCTCGGTGACCGGCAGCACCCAGGCCGGTATGGTCGTGGGGTTCGCCGCCGACGGTCGCGAACGCCGCGTCATTGGCATCGATGCTTCGGCCAAGCCGGCCGCCACCAAGGCGCAGATCCTGCGCATCGCGCAGCATACCGCCGGGCTGGTCGAGCTCGGGCGTGCGCTGAGCGAGCAGGACATCGTGCTCGATGCTCGCTACGGCGGCCCCGAATACGGCTTGCCCAACGGCGGGACACTCGAGGCGATCCGGCTGTGCGCACGCCAGGAAGGCATGCTTACCGATCCGGTCTACGAGGGTAAGTCGATGCACGGCATGATCGACATGGTGCGCAACGGCGAGTTTCCTCCGGGTTCCCGGGTGCTGTATGCGCACCTGGGCGGCGTACCGGCCCTCAACGCCTACAGTTTCCTGTTTCGCAACGGCTGAAGCGGCCTGCCAGCGAGCTAGCGTGCCGATGCCGAGTGGAGCTACGCCGACCATAGAGCTGCAGCAACCGCAATCGCCCGAGGATTGGCGGCAGGCGCGGCTACTGGTGGAAGAATACGCCGCCTCGCTCAATCTGGATCTGGCGTTCCAGAACATTGCTCACGAACTGGAACATCTCGCCAGCGAATACTCGGCGCCGACGGGTGCGTTCCTGATCGCACGGGAACACGGCGCGGCGCTGGGCTGTGCAGGCGTGCGGCGTTTCGCCGACGGCGACGGCGAGATCAAGCGCCTGTATGTCGTGCCGTCCGCGCGCGGCCGCGGGATTGGCATGCGGCTCGCACGTGATATCGTGGCGGAGGGCAGGCGCCTTGGATATGCCCGTCTGCTGCTTGATACACTGCCGGCCATGCAGGAGGCTCAGGCTTTGTACGCAACGCTCGGGTTCAAGCCCACCTCGGCGTATCGATTCAACCCGCTACCGGGCGCGGCGTACTTTGAGCTGTCGCTGCGCTGAAACCGAACAGGACTGAGCACCGCAATGCCACTGCATGCGCCCATCATCGTTGAATCCGAGCGACTGATCGTGCGTCCCGTCGAGGAGGGCGATCTGCAGGCGCTGCTGCTCGTCAATGGTGACGACGAGGCGACACGCTTCCTGCCCTATGCCAGCTGGCGCTCGCTCGCCGACGGCCGCGTCTGGTTCGAGCGCATGAGCACTATGGGTGCCCGGGGCGAGAGCATCCAGTACGTGGTGATCGAGAAGGCGTCGAGTCTCGCCATCGGCACCTGCCTGCTGTTTCGCTACGAAGAGTCGAGCTCGCGGGCGGAACTCGGCTACGTGCTGGGCCGCAGCTACTGGGGCCGCGGGATCATGCGCGAGGCGCTCGTGGCGCTCATCAACTGTGCCTTCGGCAGCTATGGACTGCGGCGACTTGAAGCGGAGGTCGATCCGCTCAACCTGGCCTCGAGCCGGCTCCTGGAGGGATTGGGATTTACCCGCGAAGGCCAATTGCGACAGCGCTGGATAGACAAGGGTGTCGCACACGACACGATCATCTATGGCTTGCTCAACGACGAGTGGCGCTCCGGAAATGAGACCGTACACCATGATGCCAATGGAAATTCGGCCAGGCGGCTTAGACCGGCCTGAAGTTCACCAGTTGTTGCGCGAGCACTTGCGGGCGCTCGCGCAACATTCACCTCCCGAGAGCAGGCATGCGCTGGACCTCGACTCATTGCGGCAGCCGGGGATCAGCTTCTGGAGCGTGTGGGGCGGCGGCGAACTGATGGGTTGCGGGGCGTTGAAGGAACTGGATGCGCATCACGGAGAAATCAAATCGATGCGCACCGCTGCCAGGCACTTGCGCAAGGGAGTGGCCGCGCGGCTCCTGAGCCACATCATTGAGGAAGCCGGCCGGCGTGCCTACCGGCGCCTCAGCCTGGAGACCGGATCGATGGCCGCCTTCGCGCCGGCGCGCCGGCTCTACGCCGACTCCGGATTCCAGGAATGCGGTCCGTTTGCAGACTACGTCCTGGATCCGAACAGCGTCTTCATGAAGAAGGTGCTGCGCTTGCGAGCTGCGGCTCGCGATTCCACCTTGAGTCGGTAACGCCGCGGTACGCTCTGACGCGCGCTGTCTTCCCCGTCTCCACGGTCACAGCAAGTTATTAACTGCGTCCGGCCCCGATGTGCCTCAGCCAGCTGCGTTCGTCTATCATCCGACCCGATCGCCCACGGCCTAGGAGCGAACCAATGGGCGACAAGGAGATCACTCGACGCCAGTTGCTGGTGGGTGGCGCGCTGGTCGGAGCAGCGTGTGCCACGGGAGCAGATGCCCTGCATGACAGTGAGCGGGGTGTGCCACAGACTATCCAAGGCGCCGTTCCCTGGCACGAAGGCCAAGCCGACGTGCCGACGGCCGCTGATGGGACCGATTACCGGTTTTTTACAGCCGCCGAACAGGCGTTCATTGAACCCGCTATCGATCGGCTGATTCCTGCGGATGAAAATGGACCGAGCGCTTCGCAGGCAAATGTTCAGGTTTTTCTCGATCGCCAGCTGGGCGGTGCATTCGGGCGCGGAGAGCACTTCTATCTGGCAGGGCCGTGGCCGAAGGGCACGCCCGAGCAGGGCTACCAGAGTCGGTTGTCACCGGCACAACTCTATCGGGCTGCGATTCCCGCGATCGAGGCCTACGTCGGGGAACAGCACCCGAACAAGACTTTCAAGGAGCTCGCGCCGGCGGAGCAGGATGCCGTGCTTAAGGCGCTGGAGAGCGGCGAGGCCAAGCTCAACGGCGCGGACGGCAAGTCCTTCTTTGACATGTTCCTGCAGAATGTACTCGAGGGTTTTTTCGCCGACCCACTCTATGGGGGAAACAAGGACATGGCCGCCTGGAAAATGGTTGGCTTTCCGGGCGCGCACTACAACTATCGGGAATGGGTGAGTCGCCACGGCGAGCGTGTACCCTTCGCGCCGGTGGGCATCAAGGGCCGCCACGGCTGGTGGGAGGGCTAAGCGATGGCTACCAATCTTCCTGCGGTCGATGCGGTATTGGTGGGATTTGGGTGGACCGGGGCGATCCTGGCTCAACAGCTGTGCGATGCCGGGCTGAACGTCCTCGCCCTGGAGCGCGGCATGTGGCGCGACACGCCGACGGATTTCGCCACCACGTTCGCGCAGGATGAACTGCGCTACATGTGGCGCCACCACCTGTTTCAAAATGTTTCCCAACACACCTTGACGATCCGAAACAAGGCGGATCAGCAGGCGCTGCCGATGCGGCATTTGGGCTCATTCCTGCCGGGAACCGGCGTGGGCGGCGCGGGCGTGCACTGGAACGCGCAGATCTGGCGCTTCCTGGAGAGCGACTTCAAGGCTTACAGCCACAATCGGCGGCGCTACGGCAAGGAGGCGGTCAGCGCCTACGACATGACGATCCAGGATTATCCGCTGACCTGGGACGAGATCGAGCCTCATTACGACGCCTTCGACAAGTTGTGCGGCACCTCGGGCAAAGCCGGCAATTTGAACGGCACGATCCAGGAGGGCGGCAATCCATTCGAAGGACCGCGCTCGGCCGAATATCCCAATCCGCCGCTGGCAATGCCCTATGGGCCGACGCTGTTTGCGCAGGCCGCGAAGGCGAAGGGCTACCGGCCGTTTCCGCATCCGGCCGGAAACCTCTCGCGGCCCTATACGAATCCGCTCGGCGCGCAGCTCGGGCAGTGCACCTACTGTGGATTCTGCGAGAAGTTCGGTTGCGGCAATTACTCGAAGGCGACCGCGCAGACCACGATTCTTCCGTATCTGCTGAGGAAACAGAATTTCACGCTGCGCACCGAAGCCGAAGTGCTGAAAGTGGAGACCACGGCCGACGGCAAGCGCGCCACCGGCGTGACCTATGTCAACAGCGCGGGCGAGGAGTTCTTCCAGCCGGCGGAAATGGTGATTCTGTCCGCCTACGTTTTGCAGAACGTGCACCTCATGCTGCTGTCGAAGATCGGCAAGCCCTACGATCCCGGCACCGGCGAGGGCGTAGTCGGCAAAAACTACGCGTATCAGACGATGGGCTCGGTCAACGTCTTCTTCGCGGAAAAGTTCATGAATCCCTTCATTGGCGCCGGTGCCCTGGGGACGGTGGTCGATGAATTCAACGGCGATAATTTCGATCACGCGAAGCTCGGATTTATCGGCGGCGGTTACCTGGCCCAGATGCAAACCGGCGGGCGGCCGATCGAGATGATCCATACGCCCGAGGGCACGCCTAAGTGGGGCGCCGAATGGAAGCAAGCCGCCGCGAAGAACTATCTGCGCGCGGTCAACATCAGCTGCCATGGCTCGGTGATGGCGCACCGTGGAAACCATCTGGATCTCGATCCCAGCTACCGCGACAGCTTCGGCCGCCCAATGCTGCGCATGACCTTCGATTTCACCGACAACGAGCTGAAGATGTCGCGCTATCTCGTGGACAAGGCGGCGGACATTGCGCTGGCCATGGATGGCGCAAGTGCCGTCAACAAGAACTACCGCACCGGCTCGTGGAGCGTCGTGCCCTATCAGACCACGCATAACACGGGCGGCACGATCATGGGCGACAATCCGACCAATAGCGTCGTGAACAAATACCTGCAGAGCTGGGATGTCTCCAATCTGTTCGTGATGGGCTCGGGCGCCTTCCCGCAGAACGCGGGCTACAACCCGACCGGTACCGTTGCCGCGCTGGCCTATCTGTCTGCCGACGCAATAAAGAATCAGTATCTCAAGAGTCCGGGCGCGCTGGTGCGCGCCTGACAGGGGAATGCAGATAGCGCGCAAGTCACGCATCACTGTTGCAACCGTGGCGCTTGCCGCCCTGGGGGCGCTGGTGTTGGCGACGCTGCTGTTCGGCCGCCGGGCCACGGCCTACACACCGATAGTGGCCGCCGCCTTGTCGACGAGCGTGCTGACGCAACCCATTGCCGACGCTACTCCCGATGCACGGCAACTGCGCCTTGGCCAATATTTGCTGCGGGTTGGCGATTGTGCCTCCTGCCACACGCGTGAGGGCGGCCCGTTCCTGGCCGGCGGCCGCGCGCTGAATACCCCATTTGGCTCGATCTACAGCACCAACCTGACTTCCGATCCCGAGACCGGCGTGGGTCGGTGGACGCCGGATGAGTTCTACGCGGCTATGCACGAGGGCACCGAGCCGCACGGGAGTCCGATCTATCCGGCCATGCCCTATCCGTACACGACGCGCGCCACGCGCGCGGATTCGGACGCGATTCTGGCGTTTCTGAAGACCGTTGCGCCGGTCAACGAGAAACGGGTCGCCAACGCCTTGTCATTTCCATTCAACATCCGCTCCCTGGTGCACGGCTGGAAGCTGATGTTTTTCCACCCGGGAGAGTTCAAGCCCGACTCGGGCAAGTCGGCCGAGTGGAACCGCGGCGCGTATCTGGTGACCGGGCTCGGCCACTGCGGTGCCTGCCATACGCCAAAGAACGCGCTCGCCGCCGACCGAAGCAGCCATGCACTCCAGGGCGGGACGCTGGATAAATGGGTGGCGCCGGATCTGACCACTAACGCGCGGACCGGACTGGGCGGCTGGAGCATCGAAGACATCGTCGAATACCTAAGAACCGGCCGCAATGCGCACGGTAATGCCGGCGGCGCGATGTCGGAAGTGGTGTCGTATTCCACCTCGCTGCTGAGCGATGCGGATTTGCACGCCGTGGCGCTGTATTTAAAGGAACAGTCCGCGGGCCCGGATGCCAGGCCAGACGGTCCCGAGGCGAGCGCCATGCGGCGCGGTGAGGCCATCTTTTCCGACGCCTGCACGGCTTGCCACATGGAGGCGGGGCGTGGACAGGCGCGCTTCTTCCCGCCACTGACCGGCAACGCGGTCGTACAGCAGTCGGACCCCACCGGAGTGCTGCACATTATTCTGGCAGGTGACCGCACGGCGGCTACCGACGCCAGGCCGACGCCCTTGTCGATGCCGAGCTTCGCCTGGAAACTCACGGATCAGGAAGTGGCCGACGTTGCGACCTATGTCCGCAACAGCTGGGGCAATCGCGCGCAACCGGTTGCAGCCAAGCAGGTCGCCGAGCTGCGCCGCAAGCTCAAGCTCGATAACGAAAACACGGTCACCGGCGCGGCAGCTTCGGCACCGAAATAACCGGAGGCTCCGGGGTTGTGTTTCCCCGCGGACTCCGGCCCGCCTTGCCTTGCAGATGCCGCGGCGCTCGAACGGTCCGCGAGCACGCACCGCTGCGGCCCGGGTACGGGATTGCCGGTGACTTCGGGCTGATGCAATATGCGCGGTTCCTGTACAGCGAGGTGGGCTATGAGTCAACACAAGGGAAAGTGCTTCTGTGGAGCAGTCGAGTTCACCGTCACGGGTGAACCCGCAGCCATGGGCTATTGCCACTGCGAATCGTGCCGTCATTGGTCGGCCGGCCCGGTCAATGCGTTCACGCTCTGGAATCCCGAGGCGCTGAAAGTGACCAAGGGTGCGGACAACATCGGCACCTACAACAAGACCGCCAACAGTTTCAGAAAGTGGTGCAAGACCTGCGGCGGCCACCTGTTCACGGATCATCCCCCCATGAAGCTGGTTGACGTGTACGCGGCGGTGCTGCCGACGCTGGCGTTCAAGCCCGGGATCCATGTCTCCTATGGCGAGAAAGTGCTGAGCGTCAAGGATGGATTGCCGAAGCAGAAGGACTTCCCCAAGGAAATGGGGGGTTCCGGAGTCACGCTGCCCGAGTGAGGGGAACGCCGGGCCTTAGGGGCCCGCGACCAGCAAGTGGAAGCGCACGCCCACCGCGTCGTCGAGCGCGCCCTCCCAGGAAGGGTCGCCGATGCCAAAGGCCTTGCGCGACAGCTCGAAGTGGCCGTCAAAGGCATTGGCGGCGCCGCTATGCTGAACGGTGACCGCCACGGTGATGGTCTGCGTCTTGCCTTTGATCGTCAGCGGCCCGCTGGCCTCGAAGTTGCCGTTCGCACCGGGGGTGATCTTGGTGGCGCGGAAGCTGGCCTGCGGATAGCGCGCACTGTCGAACCACGCGGGCTTACGCACTTCGGCATCCGAATCGGCATCGCCGATGTCGAGGCTGTTCATATCCACGCTCAGCGTGGCCAGGTTGGCCGCGGGCCGGGCGGCGTCATAGACAATGGAGCCGCTGAATTTTTTAAACGCCGCCTCGACCGGGGCGTGCTGCTGCTTGAACGTAGCGACAATGCTGCTTTGGCTTAGCTCCACGGCGCCGTCCGCAGCGAGCGCTGCGGCGATGCCAAGGCCGATCAGCGGTACAGCAATCCAGCGGCGGGGATGCATTTTCATGGGTTGCGGTGCGCGGCGCCGGTCAGCCGGTCCGCCAGCGCAGCATGCGCCGCAAGGTGTCGTCGTGGTCGATGAAATGGTGCTTGAGCGCCGCCAGCAGGTGCAGGCCGACCGCGATCGCCAGCACCACGGCCCCGGTTTCGTGGAGTTCCTTGAAGTCCCCGGCCAGGACCTTGTCCTTGGCCACCAGGTTGGGCAGCGGGATCAGTCCCAGGTAGACAATCGGGCGGCCGGAGGCATTGCTGTACAGCCATCCGGTGATGGGTTGCACCAGCAGCATTAAGTACAAGAATCCGTGCAAGAACTGGGCCGAGCGGCGCTGCCAGGCCGCCATCGGCAGCAGTTCCGGGGCGGGATGCGTCAGACGCCACAGGCCGCGCACGAAGAACAGGGCGAGAACTGTGACGCCGATCCATTTGTGCCAGTCGAAGACCCGCAGCTTGAGCGGACTGCTGGCCATGTCGGTCATGATCCATCCCACACCCAATGCCGTTATGACGAGTGCTCCGACGGTCCAGTGCAGTGCGACCGCCGTGCGCGTATACCTGTCTGTCATGCACAACCTCTAAAAAGTTCAGTAGGCGTCACAATTTGCGCTTCCAGTCTTTCCCGCGCAACTGCTACACTCCGCGCGCTGCAAATCCTGGATGCCCCTAGATTCGATGTATCGCGGCCCCCTTCAGTTCCTGCCCTGCTGCCTGGTCCTGCTTCTTGCAAGCGCGCCGTGCCTGGCGAGCCATCATCACGCGCCCGCCGGCCAGCCGGACCTCCGCTCTAGCGCGGTGTTTGTGCTGGACGAGGGGAGCTCCAAGGTGCTGTTGTCGCGCCAGGCGCAAGTGGCCGCGCCGATCGCCTCGATCACCAAGCTGATGACCGCGCTGGTGGTGCTCGACGGGCATCAGCCACTCGATGAAATAGTGCAGATCACCGAGGAGGATCGCGAGCACGGTCGCGGCGCTTTTTCACGGCTGAGCATCGGCACCCGCCTGACCCGCGGTGACCTGCTGCACGTGGCGCTGATGTCGTCCGAGAACCGTGCCGCCCATGCGCTGGGCCGCACCTATCCCGGCGGCCTGCCGGCCTTTGTAAAGGCCATGAATGCCCGGGCCCACGAGCTCGGCATGACCGGCGCGCATTTCGTCGATCCCACCGGATTGTCCAGCGACAACATGGCCAGTCCAGCCGACCTGTCCAAACTGGTGATCGCCGCATCGCACGAGCCGATGATTAAGGAGTACTCGACCGACGAAGCGCACTCGCTTCGGGTTGGCCGGCGAACGCTCGAGTTCCACAACACCGATCAACTGGTGCGCAGCCCCGCCTGGACCATCATCGTGCAGAAGACCGGCTACATCACCGAGGCCGGCAGATGCCTGGTCATCAAGGCGCTGATCCGTGGTCGCGAGATCGTCATCGTGCTGCTCGATTCATTTGGCCGCTACACCCGGGTCGCCGATGCGCAGCGCATCCGAAGGTGGCTCGAGGCGATGCCGGCCGAGCTGCTCCTACCCGGCTAGCCCTTCGGCCAGTCAGGATCGACTGGCGCACCACGGGTCGTTTTGGTACTTAAGCCTGTTGCAGAACCGCGCGCTGCGCGGCTTGCACGGAAGCCTCACCGATCTCCCCCAGCAGCACTACGGTCAACAGGCAAGCGGCCAGTGCGCAGATGAGCTTGTGGGCAGGGATCCTGTAAGCGGTTGCGGCGTTCATCTTCCTGGGCTCCGGTAGGTTTGAAGGGGTTTAGCTTCGGGACGCCTTGCGGGTCTCGATGTAGTAATAAATCAGGTTCGCGACGCCCATCGCGGTGGGCACCAACCCCCACAGGTAGTTGTGGCGCAGCGTGTCGTACAGCGCGACCGTGATGGCGATGCCGACCAGCAGCAGGACCAATCCGCGGCGCAGATAGTCACCCGGCGCACGCACCCGGCGGCGTATGTCCCCGAAGAATTCCGGGGGCAGGGGCGGTACTTCCATGCCCTTGTCGATCGCGGCCAGGCGTTCCTTGTGATGCATGGCAAACATTTCGCGCTTCTTGCGGTAGTCAAGAAACAAGCTCAACATGCCGATGCCGATGCCCATGACGATGGCCACGATGGGGATCATGACCGCGATAACTTCAGTGACTGGCGAGTTCATTCCAGCGAATCCTTCTGTGTTCAGTCCCAGCGCCCTTGATACCCGCCCACCGGGGCCCCGGTTTCAACGATTATCTCCCCCGGCCGCCGGTCCGGCTGAAACCGGCCGCCCCCGCCCGGGGTAAAAAGCGTGAGGAACAGGCACCGTGCAGCAGGATGCCCCGCCCGAGGCGGGATCACGTGACCAGGATATCGTCGAATTGCTGCGCGGGGGTGCCCTCGAGGCCGCCTTCGAGCGGCTGGTCGACCGTTATGAACGCAAGGTGTACCGGCTATGCTGTTCTTTGCTGCGCAACCCGGACCAGGCCGAAGACGCCGCCCAGGAAAGCCTGGTGCGGGTGTGGAAGGCGCTGGCCAAGTACGATCAGCGGGCCTCGCTATCGACCTGGATCTACACCATTACGCGCAACCGATGCCTGACCGCCATCGAGCGCCGTCGCGATCTGGACTCGCTGTCCGATCCGGCGGTGGAACATGAAGCCGAGGCCGCGCAGGCCGTGGGTCCGGAGACCGAGCAGGATCACCTGGCGATGCTGCGCGAGCTGGTCGAGGCACTCCCGGAGCGCTTTCGGCGCGTGCTTACCTTGTTTTACTATGAGGACCGGTCGGTCGCGGAGGTGGCGCAAATGCTCGGTCTCCCGGAGGGCACCGTCAAGACGAACCTGCACCGGGCCCGCGCGGCCCTGGGCGAGCGATTGCGCGTGCTGGGACTGGCCGACCCCGGGTTTTGGCTGGAGAAGGCCGAATGAGCACGCCGCCTGAACCGCTGGCCGACGGGCCGCTTGAACAGGCCCTGGACCGGGCGCTGGCGCGCTGCCTGGTCCCGCCGGCACTGCCGCAGGATTTCAGGCAGCAGCTGCGCGCGGCCATCGCCCGCAGCCCGATTGCCGATCACGCGCGGCTCCGTGCCGCCCTGGAGCGGAACACGCGCAGCAGCTCGCCGAACTGCAGAGCGGCTACGTGCGCCTGCGCCAGCGGACCCTGGGGGGCCTGATCGGCGGGGCATTCGCCGCCGGGCTACTTGATCACCTTTGCACTGCCCTGGATCACGGCACATTTCGGCAAGGACGCGGTGTTCGCGCTGCCCGCGATCGGGGCGGCCTTAGGGCTGGCGCTCAGCGCCCGCACCTGGTGGCAACGCAGTAGCCTGGCGCGGCTGCTGCCATGAGTGGCGTTCCGACCCATGTCCTGCAAGTGGCGCTGGCCGAGGCGCAGGCGAAACGGCCGCCGCCCGGTAATCTGGCGGTTCCGCTGCTGCGGTGTGCGGACGTGGAGGTGGAGTTCTACGCGCCGGCGGGAAGCGATCCGCAGAAGCCGCACACGCGCGATGAACTGTACGTCATCGCCAGCGGCACCGGCTGGTTTCATTCCGGCGAGCAGCGCCAGGCGTTCAGCCCCGGGACGATGCTGTTCGTGCCCGCCGGCGTCAAGCATCACTTTGCGGATTTTTCCGCCGACTTCTCCGCGTGGGTGATGTTCTTCGGCCCCGAAGGCGGCACCGCGAACATCACGCTGGACTGAGCTCAGAGCCGGCCTTCGAGGTCGTAGGTGTCGGCCGCGACGATCGTCGCCTGCGCGAATTCACCGGGCCGTGTGGCCGCCGACGCCTGTATCCGCACCACGCCGTCGATGTCCGGCGCGTCGCCCGCGGTGCGGGCGTACGCGACGCCATCGCTCACGCGATCGACGAGCACCTGCAGCCGTTGGCCCACTCGGCGCGCCAGGCGCGCGGTGCTGACCGCGGCGGCGCGCTCCATGAAACGCGCGTAGCGCTCCTCCTTGATCTCTTCGGGCACCGCGCCATCGAGCGCATTGGCCCGCGCGCCCGCCACGGGCGAATACTTGAAGCAGCCCACGCGGTCGAGCTGCGCGGCATCGAGCCACTCAAGCAGCATCTCGAAATCGGCCGCGCTCTCGCCGGGAAAACCGACGATAAAGGTGCTGCGCAGCGTAAGTTCCGGGCATTCGCGGCGCCAGCGGTGGATGCGCTGCAGGGTGTCCTCGGCGTGTGCCGGACGCCGCATGCGCTTGAGCACCGCCGGACTGGCATGCTGGAAGGGAATGTCCAGGTAGGGAAGCACCTTGCCCGCAGCCATCAGCGGAATCACTTCATCGACGTGCGGGTAGGGATAGACGTAGTGAAAGCGCACCCACACGCCCAGCTCGCCCAGCGCGCGCGCCATGTCGATAAAGCGGGTCTGGATGGTCTGGCCGCGCCACTGCACGCTCTGGTAGCGCAGATCGCTCCCGTAGGCGCTGGTATCCTGAGAAATGACCAACAGTTCGCGCACCCCGCTGCGCACCAGTATCTCGGCCTCGCGCATCACCTCATCCAGCGGGCGACTCGCCAGCAAGCCACGGAGCGATGGAATGATGCAGAAGCTGCACTTGTTGTTGCAGCCCTCGGAAATCTTCAGGTAGGCATAATGGCGCGGCGTGAGGCGAACGCCCTGCGGGGGCAGCAGATCGACGTACGGGTCATGCGGCTGGGGCAGGTGCGCGTTGACGGCCGCGAGCACCTCGAGCGTGGCATGGGGCCCGGTGATCGCGAGCACCTTGGGGTGGCGCGCGCGGATCCGATCCGGGTGCGTGCCCAGGCAACCGGTGACCACCACGCGCCCGTTCTGATCCAGCGCCTCGCCGATGGCCTCGAGGGACTCGTCGATGGCCGAGTCGATAAATCCGCAGGTGTTGACCACCACCAGGTCGGCGTTGCGGTATTCCGGCGCGATCGCATAGCCGCGCAGCTTCAACTCGGTGATGATGTGCTCGGAATCCACGAGCGCCTTCGGGCAGCCCAGGCTCACAAAGCCCACCGCGGGCACGCGCGCGCGGCCGAGGTCCTGGACGGGCTTGCGGCCGGCGCCGCGCCGTCGGGTCGTCGGTGTGCCGCGGGTCGCGGTGCGAGTGGCTGAGTGCATGGGGAGAGCGGGCTGCTGCGTGGCCCGTCCGGTACAATAGGCCGATCATTCTAACACCGGGAGCCTGCCTGCGGCGCCCCACGGGGCGGCGGGCAGCGGGGCGCATTGCATTGTTCGATCGTGCCTACTACCAGCGCTACTACCATGACCCGCGCACCGCGGTGACCTCGCGCACCGAGATGCGCGCGCGCGCCGCGCTGATCAGCGCCGCGGTACGCTACCTGGATCTGCCGGTCAAGCGCATTCTCGACGCCGGCTGCGGCATCGGGCTGATGCGCGCACCGCTCCTGCGGCGCTTGCCGGGCGCGCGTTACGTCGGCCTGGAAACCAGCGCTTACCTTTGCCGCCGCTACGGTTGGCAGCACGGCACGATGCAGTCGCTCAGCGCCCGCGAAAGATTCGAGCTCGTGATCTGTTACGACGTCATGCAGTACCTGACGACGCAGGAAGCGCGCCGGGCGCTGGCCAAGCTGGGCAGAGTCTGCCGGGGAATGCTGTATTTCGGCGCGCTGACCAGCGGCGACTGGCGCAACAACTGCGACCAGGCGCGCACCGACCGGGTTCCGGGCATACGCTCGGCCACGTGGTACCGGCGCGAACTGCGGCGGGCCTTCCGGCCGCTGGGCTGCGGCCTGTGGCTGAGGCGCGGTGCTCCGGTCACGCTCTGGGACCTGGACCGCGCCAGCCGATGATCAAGCTGCTGCTCATGCTGCTCAAGTTCGCCAAGTTCGGGCCGGCCCTCAAGTCGGCGGGCTTGATGGCCTTGTCGGTGGGGGCCTATGCGCTGCTGTTCGGTTGGCGCTATGCGCTGGGCTTCGTGCTGTTGTTGCTTGTGCATGAGATGGGCCACTACGTGGCCGCGCGCCGGCTGGGCATGAACGTGGGCCTGCCCACCTTCATCCCGTTCGTCGGCGCCTGGATCGAACTGAAGGACCAGCCGCTCACGGTGCAGCAGGAAGCCCACATCGCCTTTGCCGGGCCATTCGTCGGCACCCTGGCCGCCGCCGCGGTCCTGGCACTCTCCTTGCGCTTGCACAGCACCTTGCTGCTGGCCCTGGCGTATGCCGGCTTCTTCCTCAATCTCTTCAACCTGATCCCGATCTCGCCCTTCGATGGCGGGCGCATCGTCGCCATCCTCTCGCCCAAGGTGTGGTTCGTCGGCGTACCGATACTGGTGGGCGCGTTCCTGCTGAGCCCGAGCCCGATGTTCCTGATGATTCTGCTGCTGCTGGCGCCCACGATCTACGCAGCGCTCCGCGGCGCCTGGCGCGGGGAAGCGCCGGCCCACAACCCGCGCTACTACGAAGTTCCGCTGGACGCGCGGGTACGCTATGCCAGCTACTACGTGCTGCTGCTGGGGTTCCTGTGCGTGATGACCTTTCGTACCCATGAACAGATCGAGGCCGCGCGCACGCTATGAACACGCGCCTGGTGGCGGCCTTCCGGGGCAACGCGCAATGCCGGCGCGAGAGTGGCGCGGTCCAGTGGTGCATCAGCGGCCTGGATCGCGACAGCGGCGCTGCGCTCGAGGTGCTGCTCAGCGGCGGCAGCGAAGTGCGCTTGCCCGCGGAGCTGGCCGCGGCAGAGCTGCATGTGAGCGACGAGGACTCGAACCCGTCCTGGGAATTGCGCGGCAACGGCACCGCCTACCCGCTGCGCGTGCGCGGCGTGCAGGTGCATCGCGGCGCCGCGGCCGCCTTCGCGGCGGCGCTGCCGCGGATTTCCGCACCCTGGAGGACGCGCGCCGGCTGGTGGCTGTTGCTCAACATTCTGCGCCTGCCGGGCACGGCGCGGCTGCTGCAGAGCCTGCGCGCCCGGTGGGGTGAATAACCCCGATGGACGCGCGCATTCCGGTAACGGTGCTCACCGGCTTTCTTGGCTCGGGCAAGACCACGCTGCTCAACAGGATCCTGTCGGAGCAGCACGGCAAGAGAATTGCCGTGATCGAGAATGAATTCGGCGAGGTGGCGGTCGACCACGAGCTGGTGATCGGAGCCCAGGAGGAAATCTTCGAGACCGCCAACGGCTGCATCTGCTGCACGGTCCGCGGCGACCTGATTCGGGTGCTCAATCAGCTGCGCAAGCGGCGTGATCGATTCGAGTACATTCTCATCGAGACCACGGGCCTTGCCGATCCTGGGCCGGTCGCGCAGACCTTCTTCATCGACGAGGATCTGCGCGAGGACTTCCGGCTGGACGCGATCGTCACCCTCATCGACGCGGCGCACATCAGTGCCCAGCTCGCGACGGTGGCCATTGCCGCGGACCAGGTCGGCTTCGCCGACCTGCTGTTGCTCAACAAGACCGACCTGGTCGGCGCCGCCGAGCTGGCCCGCATCGAGCAGGAGTTGCGCGCCATCAACGGCAGCGCCCGGCTGGTGCACGCGCGCCACGCGCAACTGCCGCTGTCGCAGGTGCTGGATCTGGGCGCCTTCGACCTCGAGCGCGCCCTGAGCGTCGATGCGGACTTCCTGCAACCGCAGCGGCCCTTCGAGTGGGCGGGCAGCTACCAATTGGCGAGCGGCACGCAGCTCGTGCACACCGGCGCCTCGCATGAGCACGGCCACGAACACGCGCACCGTGATCACGAGGGCGGGCAGGCGCCCAGCCGCCTGCAGGAGGTCGGGGTGCTGCTGCTTCCAGCCCACGCGCCCGGCGAGCAGGGGATCGAGGCGCTCATCGAGCAGGCGGAGCGCTGCTTCGCGCAGCCGGCCACAATGAGCCCGCCGGGGACCACACTGGCGCCGGCGCGCCACCTGCGGCTGGAGCTCGCCGAACACGCGGACTTCAAGTGGGCGATCCCGCAGCAGGGCAGCTGGGTGGCCTTTTGCGAGCACGCGCCGGCCGAGTTCGGCTGGTCACTGCCCGGCGCACAGCCGACGGCCGAACGCGCCTTTGGCTCACATCATCACGAGACCGCCATCGCCTCGATCGGCATCAGCGATGCGCGCCCGCTCCATCCTGACAAGGTCAACGATTGGCTTTCCTACCTACTGCAGAGCCGTGGCCAGGACATCCTGCGCATGAAGGGCGTGCTCAGTTTTCGCGACGAGCCGCGCCGTTACGTATTTCACGGCGTGCACATGGTCTTTGATGGCCAGCTGGAGCGGCCCTGGGGGGCCGCGGAGCGCCGCAACCGCCTGGTGTTTATTGGCCGCAACCTGGATCGCCAGGAACTCGAAGCCGGCTTTGAGTCCTGCGTCGCGTGAGCCCTCCTGGCTTCAGGCTGGAGCAGCGTAGCCGCGTCGAGCTGGGCGATTATCCGGTCGACGCCGCGTGGTCGGCCGACGAGCGCGCGCTGGTCATTGCCGGCGGGCAAGGTGCGCTGCTGTGGCTGGAGGTCGGCGCGGCCGCCCCGCGGCGCTTAGCTGAGCACCCCGGCGGAGTTTTGGCGGTCGCCTGGCGCAGCGGCGCCCAGCAGTTTGCAAGCTCCGGACAGGATGGTGAGGTGCGCCTGTGGGACGCACGGAGCGGTGCGGCGAAGCTGATCCACGCCGCTCCCCAATGGAGCGAGCGGCTGGCGTTTTCCGGCCACGGGCGATGGTTGGCCGTGGCCACGGGCGGCGCGCTGCAGGTGTTCGAGGCCGACGGAACCGTGCGTGCGCAACTGCCGCCGCAGACGGCGGTAATCGCGGCGCTGGCCTGGCGGCCCAAGACCCACGAGCTCGCGGCGCTCGGAAACGGCGGCGCGCGCCTCCATCGGCTCGAGCCCGAGCCGCAGACGCGTGAATTTTCCCTGCCGGGTGCCTGCCTGAGCGCGAGCTGGAGCCCGGACGGCCGCCTGCTGGCCTCCGGAATGCAGGACGGCTCAGTGCACTACTGGAATATCGCCGCCGGTAGCCAATCGCAGATGCGCGGCTACGGCGCCAAGGTGGCGCTGACGAGCTGGAACGCCAGCAGCCGGCTGCTGGCCACGGCGGCCGATGCGCAGATCATCGTCTGGGACTTCTCGGGTCGCGGTCCCGAAGGCAGTGAGCCGCTGCAGCTTGCGGCACACACCGCGCGGCTGACGCAGCTGGCCTTCCAGCCGCGTGGATCGCTGCTGGCCGCAGGCGCGCGCGATCACCGCGTCACGCTATGGCGGCTCACGCAGCCGCAGCAACCCATCGATGCCCACTTGCTGTCCGAGGAAGTGGCGTTGCTGCGCTGGTCCCAGAGCGGCGAGCAACTCGCCGTGGCGGACCGCGCCGGGGTGCTCAGCATCTACGCGCTACAGCAGTCGTAGCGCCAAGCTCGCGGCGGTGGCTCAGGCCTGCGCCGCCGCCGCGGGCATCTCATCCATGCCGGCGAGCGGCAGCCGGATGCGCAGTCGCGTGAACATGCCGCGCTTGGTCGCGACCTGGATCTGTCCGTGCAGGCGCTTGACGTTGTCGCGCAGGATGCGCATGCCGAGCCCGCGTCCGGCGGGCTCGGCGGCGGTGCTGAGGCCCGAGTGGAAGATCAGGGCGGAGGCCTGGCGGCGATTGTGCTCCAGCGAACTGTCTTCGGTGATGAGGCCGTTGGCGACGGCCACCTGCACGATGCGCTCGGCATCCAGGCCAGCTCCGTCGTCCTGGAAGTTCAGTTCCGATTGACCGCCGTGGCGCAACTGGAACTCCACCAGCAGCACTCCACGCGCATTCTTGCCGCCGGCGCGGCGCTGCGCCGGGGTCTCGATGCCGTGCTCGATCGCATTGCGCAGCATCTGGCTTAGCATGTCGTAGAAGGCGGCGACCTGGATGTCGGGCACGTGCTCGAGGCCGAGCGTGCTGAGCTGGATGAGCTTGCCCTGCGCGTCGGCCAGCTGATCGCAGAGCTGCTGCAGCGCCACGGCGAGCTGCGAGGTCGGGCGCCCGTCGTTGGCTTCGCGCTCGGCCGGCGCCCGCACTTTGGCCAACCTGGAGCGCGACAGCGGCGCACGGCGCACGCTCAAGGGAATGCCCGTGCGCTGTGAGACGCTCATCAACGCCAGAAACACCGCGTCGATGCACACCAGCGCCGGCAACAGCGCATCGCCGGTGCGCGCCTGACTGCTGCGCGGCGCATCCAGCGCTGACACGGTGTTCTCGAGGAGTCTCGCCACGGAGGGGAGTGGCGCCGCCCGCCGCAGCAAGCGCGCGTACAGCCGGTGCAGGCGATTGAGCTTGTCCAGAAACTGCTCGGATTCGTGGGTGCGCCGCTGCAATTGGATGCGCGCCCGCCTCAGGGTGCGGGCGGCATAGGCCATGAAATTGACCAGCGCCCCGCGCTCGACCCGCAGCAGTTCCGCGAGCAACGCGTGCTCGTCACGCAGCTGCTGCAGTTCGGGCGCGATCGGCTCGCTGCTGTCCATGCTAGGCCGTCTGCCGCTCAGCTTCGGCGGGCAGCACGGCCGCCGCCGGCAACTGCTCCAGAGCGGCCAGCACCGCATCCATGTCGAGGTAGCGGTCCTCGCGATCGCGGGCCATCAGCCGCGTCACCACCGGCTCGAAGCTGGCAAGCTCGGGCGGCAAGGCGGGCCGTTCGCCGGTGACGTGCTGTTGCATGAGATCCATGGCGGTGAGCCCGGTGAACGGCTTGCGGCCGGTGAGCATTTCATAGAGCACCACGCCCAGCGCGTACTGATCGCTCCGTGCATCGAGCATTCGACCCTGCACCTGCTCGGGGCTCATGTAGTAGGGCGAACCGCGCAGCACGCCGACCGCCGTGCTTTGGGTGTCGGAGTTGACCTTTTTCGCCAGTCCGAAGTCGATCAGCACCACCGAACCGTCGGGGCGCAGCATGACATTCGGGGGCTTGAGATCGCGGTGCAAAATCCCCGAGCTGTGGACGACGTGCAAGGCCGCGGCAATGCGCCGCGCGTAGCCGACCGCTTCGTCGCAGCTGATCGGATTGAGCAGGCGCTGCTTGAGGTCACCGCAGGGAAAATACTCAATGGCGAGGTACTCGCGGCTGTCATGGACGCCGTAATCGTAGATATCGACGATCGAGGGATCGCGCAGCGCGGCAATGGCGGCGTATTCACGCGCAAACTGCTGCTGATCGGTCGCCGTGGCGTCAAGCGGCAGGCTGATCTTCAGGGCCACCAGCCGTTGCAGCGAGTCGCTGCGTGCCAGCCATACGCTGGCGCGGGCCGAGCGGCCCAGCTGGCGCAACAGGGTGTAGTTCGGCAGTTCCGGCCCCGCCGCGGCGCGATCGCCGTGCCGGCGCCGCGCGCCTGCGCTGCGGCGTACTCGCCGGTCGCTGGCGTGCAGCACCTTGCGCAGCGTGCGCCCCAGCAATTGCGCATCCAGCAGGTCGCAGGGCAGGTAGGCGGCAGCGCCGAGCCGCACGGCCTGCACCGCGGTGAGCTCGTTGCCGTCGGCGGCCACCGCGATCAGTGGCGGCAGGCGGCGCTCGCGCCGCAAGTCGCGCAACCACTCGATGCCTTCGATGGGCCCCTCGGCTGGCTTGCCGAAGTAACTGCACAGCAGCACGACGTCGTAATTGCGCCGCGTGATCGTATCCAGGTGGTGGGCAAGCTGCTTCAGGTCGAAACTGGGCGGTTCCGCGTCGGGCCACAGGGTCTGCAGGTGATGGCGCAGCCATCGGCGCTGCTGTTTATCCTTGCCGACAATCAAAATCCGCGGTGTCATGCGCGTGCCGTGCAGCAGGGGGAGCTGGGCGCAGTTTCAGACAATGGCGTTACTCAGCAGCTGGCGGACGGGCTTAGGGTAAGGAGCCTCAGAACTTTACGTTTTCTGGTGCCGGCCCACCGGCCGCGGGACCCAATCTGTGAGCTGCGTGAGGCCGCCGGACCGTGAACTGTGACGCGCATCACCCGTCGCCGTCCGCGGCGCGGCGGCCCGCAGCGCGGTAGCAAAGTCGCGTTTCAGACCAGACAAAGCTAATCTGCCCCGCGTGCCAGGACCTTACGTCATCGTCGGCGCCGGCCAAGCGGGACTGCAGATCGCCGAATCGCTGCGCCACGAGAAATATGAGGGCCCGCTCATCCTGCTGGGCGCCGAGGCCCACGCACCTTACAACCGACCGC
This sequence comes from uncultured Gammaproteobacteria bacterium, assembly GCA_963699955.1. Classification (GTDB taxonomy): domain Bacteria; phylum Pseudomonadota; class Gammaproteobacteria; order Steroidobacterales; family Steroidobacteraceae; genus FEN-1191. The sequence continues at coordinate 1,149,677 of CAVOVV010000006.1, read as the reverse complement.
CGCTTTCGAAGCAATGGCTGCTCGAGCGCCGCGCTCCGGCCGCACTCGCGATTCGGGGCCTCGAAGCCATCCAGCGGCGGCATATCGATCTGCGCGTGAACACGACCGTCAGCGCCATCGACCGGGCCTCGCAGGTGGTGCGTTGCGCCGACGGCCAGCAAATCTCCTACGGCGGCCTGGCGCTGGCCACCGGTGCGCGCTTACGCACGCTGGCGGTGCCGGGCGTCGGGCTGCGCGGCGTACATGTACTGCGCACCATCGATGACGCCCAGCACATTGCCGGATCTTTCGACCGCTGTGCGGGGCAGGGCGCCCCTTTCATTGTCATCGGGGGTGGATTTATCGGCCTGGAAGTGGCAGCCACGGCGCGCAAGTTTGGATTGCAGGTCACGGTGCTGGAAGGCCTGGGCCGGCTGATGTCGCGGGTGGTCGCGCCCATCGTCTCCGAGGCCGCCGCACACGTGCATCGCGCCCACGGCGTCCAGCTGGTGTTCGGCGCCCGCGTCGCCGAGCTCGTAGGGACCGACGGCGAAGTGCGCGCCGTGCGCATGGCCGACGGCCAGGAGTACCCGGCGGGCTGTGTCGTCATGGGCGTAGGGATCGATCCGGACGATACCCTGGCGCGCGATGCCGGACTGCAGTGCGATCGCGGCGTTGTCGTCGACGATTATTCGCGTACCTCGGACCCGCTGATCGTGGCTGCCGGGGATTGTTGCGCGCGCCGCCGCGAGGACGGCACGCTGCTGCGGCTGGAGTCGGTGCAAAACGCCGCCGAACAGGGAATGTCGGCCGCGGTCTCGTTGCTGGGCCGCCAGCGACCCTTCTCGGCATCGCCGTGGTTCTGGTCCGATCAATACGACCTGAAGTTGCAGATGGTCGGCCTGAGCGCCGGTTACGATCAGGTCGTCACCCGCGGCGATACCGAAAAACCGGCGTTTTCGGCGTTCTACTACCGCGCCGGAAAATTGATCGCCGTGGACTCGCTCAGCCGGATCCCGGATCACATGGTCGCGCGCAAGCTCCTCGATCGCGGGCTGTCACCGACGCCGGATCAGGCCGCTGACCGGGATTTTGATTTGCACCGGCTGCTGGCCGCCTAAACTCCGGCGGGCTCGGGCAGTCACTGGCGTCCGAGCAGGAACTCGGTGCCGTGGTACTCCAGCAGCACGCCGTCGCGCGTTATTTCCTTCACCTGCACGCCTTCGGCGGTGACATCGCCCTCGCGCACTTTGTGCATGTTGATAAACGCGTAGCGTTCGGCGGGATTTGCCGCATACACGTGCAGGTCGAGGCGCAGTTCGGGGAGCGAGCCGCCGAGCTCGTTGTAAGTGTGCAGGTTGGCCGTGCCGCTGGCTTCCTGCGTGCTGCCGGCCGGCGGCGCGACCGCCGGTTCGGTGTCGGCGGGGTTGTTGTCCGCCGCCACGTTGGCGGTTTGCGCGGGCGGCTGCGTCGCGGCGGGCACCGCGGCAGGCGCGCTGCCGGGGTTGTCCGCCGCCATGGCCGGTCCAGGCGCGTCGGTAGCCGCGCGCGCCGGGGCTTGGGCGGCACCCGCGCCGTTGGCGGTGGATCCATTGCCGGGCACTGCGGCAGCGACGGGCGCTGGCGCCGCCGCCGCGGTGGCAGGGGCCGGCGCCGGCCGCAACGCCAGCCACGCCAACACACCGACGCTGATGATCAGCAGCACGCCCACCACCACCGCCCAGACCGGCAGCCGGCGTGATGGCCGCACGATGCGCATTTCGAGCAGCGCCGGGCCAACCTGGCGCTGGCGTTCACTTTCTGATTTTTTCAGGGCGTCGAGGATGAATGACATGTGTCAACCCGATGTCGCAGCGATGGCCGCGGGAAGCGTCTGCAGTAACGGCGAGCCCGGCGCGGCCAGCACGCCGTCGAGTATCAGCTGGGTCTCGAGCCCGGCGATGCCGTCCACGGTGAGATGATGCGCGCGTTGGAAGTCTTCCACCAGCCGGGTCAGCTCGGCATCGAAGGTCGCGCTCTCCACGCGGGCCGGGGTGGCGCCGTTCGCCTGCAACAGCTGCATGCGCAGCGATCGCACCGCCGGTCCGCGCATCCCGGGGCGCAGCTCCGCGACCGGCGGCGTCACCGGGCGCCACAACAGCACGCAATCCCCGAACCAGTACAGCGAAAGGTCGGCGATCGCGACCCGCACGGTGCGCGCGCCCATTTGCAGCACCACGCCGTCGCTGCCGATGCCGGTCAGCACCACCTGGTGGGCGGGCACGCCGCCTTCGCCCAGCATCAGGATGGCCGGGCGCCCGAATTCGCGCAGCTGCGCGAGCGAGCTGTGGAGCGTGACGCAGTACAGGCCGTGAGTCTCCGCCTGGGTGCAAGGATCCGTGGGACCGGGCTGGTAGCGGGCATTCCAGAGCTGGAACAGTCCGGCAAAGGCGGTATCGGACGAGGTCGAGTCCCCGGCGGTCGCGAACAGTTGTGCCAGCGTCGGGGCCGGGCGCGGGCGCGCCGGGGCGTCGAGCTGAGCCGGGGCCGGTGCGGCCTGGCGTGCGGCGCTGGTGGCCGCTGCGCCCGCGCGTGTCAGCGCGGCCTGGCGCCACAATACGGTCACGACGCCCACGGCCACCAGCAGGCAGAGGGTCGCGATCAGCGGTGTCAGCCACGCCGGGGCGAGCCGTTCGCCGAAGATTTCGCTGGCGGCGCGCCGCACCAGCGCGCTATTCACGTGGTGGTGATCCTCGGTGTAGGCGCCGAGCAATGCGCGGTCGCAGATGATGTTGATCACGCGCGGCACGCCGCCGCTCAGCCGGTGCACCTCACGCAGCGCGCCTCCCGAGAATACTTCGTTGGTGGCCCCGGCGATGCGCAGCCGGTGGCGCACGTAGGCGATCGTCTCCTCGCGCGCCAGCGGCTGCAGGTGAAAGCGCGCGGTGACGCGCTGCGCGAGCTGCCGCAGGTCATTGCGGGCCAGCAATTCGCGCAGTTCCGGCTGACCAATCAGGATGATTTGCAGGAGCTTCTGCGACTCGGTCTCGAGGTTGGTGAGCAACCGGACCTGCTCGAGCACCTCGACGCTCAGGTTCTGGGCCTCGTCGACGATCAGCACCACGCGCCGCCCGGCGGCGTGGGCACGCAACAGATAACGGTTGAGCTGGTCGACCAGCTCCTTGGGGCTGTCGACCGCCTCGTCGGGCACGCCGACGCCGAGTTCCTCGCAGATCGTCTGCAGGAAATCCAGGGGCGAAAGCCGTGGATTGATGACCAGGGCGATTTCCGCGTTCTTTGGCGCCCGCGCCAGCAACGAACGGATCGTGGTGGTCTTGCCGGTGCCGACCTCGCCGGTCAACTGGATGAAGCCACCGGCGTCGTTGATACCGTACACCAGGTGCGCCAGCGCATCGGCGTGATGCCGGCCCAGATACAGATAGCGCGGATCGGGCGTGATGGCGAAGGGTTTCTCGGCGATGCCGAAGAAGGCGAGATACATAGGAGCCGTCCGGTGCTGGAAACCGCTCTAGGACGCCATGGCCGGGGCGCTGTCGGGAGTCCCGAGTTCGTGGCTCGCGAATTCGTCGACGTCGATGAGATCCATGACCAGCTCGTCGTACTCGCGCAGTGCCGCCGCCTCCGGCGCCGTGATGATGCCCAGCGCCAATCCCTGCTCAATCTGCCCCGGCAGGTCCAGGGCAGTGATCAACTTCATCTTAACGCCGGAGATCCGCAATTTCTTCTCAATGAGCTCGGCGTTCGGGCTCAATTCCAGCGCCTGCTGCAACTGGCCGAGCGGACTGCGCTCGTGCCGTTCGTTGTAAATGCCGGCGGCCAGCCGCGTGCGCGATTCCCCGGCGGTCTGCGCCAGTGCCGCGATCTCGCTGCCGAGCCGGTCTGAGGGTGCGAAGTAGGTCAGGCCGCGCGGGAAGATAAAGCGACGCATGAGCCAGGCCATGGACCGCACCGGAAAATTCCGCAGCACACTGTGCAATTGTTCCTGCGCCTGGTACAGCAGTTCGCGGCACGACCATTCGACGATCGGCAGATCGGCTGTCGGACTGCCCTGATCCTCGTGGTGCTTGAGAACCATCGAGGCCAGGTACATCGCCGACAGCACATCCCCGAGCCGTGCCGAGATGCTCTCCTTCTTCTTGAGGTATCCACCCAGAGTCAACATCGCCACGTCGGTGGCAAAGGCGAAGGAGGCGCTGAAGCGCTCGATGTGCTGGTAGTAGCGGCGCGTGGGCCCGGTGTCAGGCACGGTCTCGAAGCGCGCCAGGGTGAGCGCCATGACCAGCGAACGCGCCGCGTTGGAGATCGTAAAGCCAATGTGACCAAACAGCGCCCGATCGAACTCGTCGACGCCGCGCTCGCGGTCGGGATTGCGTGCGGCGCTCATCTCGCGCAGCACGTAGGGATGGCAGCGGATCGCGCCCTGGCCGAAGATGATCAGGTTGCGGGTGAGAATATTCGCGCCCTCGACGGTGATGGCAATGGGCACCGACTGGTAGCCGCGGCCCAGGTAATTGCGCGGCCCCAGCATGATGCCCTTGCCGCCGTGCACGTCCATGGCGTCATTGGCGACGCGCCGGCCCATCTCGGTCACGTGATATTTGAGTATCGCGGCCGGCACCGCCGGACGCGCGCCCGCGTCGATCGCGGAGGTGGTGACGCTGCGCGCCGCATCCATGATGTAGGTGAGCCCGACCATGCGCGCGATCGCCTGTTCGACGCCTTCGAATTTGCCCACCGGCGTGTTGAACTGCCGACGGATGCGGGCATACGCGCCGGTGGCAAAAGTCGCCGCCTTCGCGCCACCCGTGGAATTGGATGGCAGCGAGATGCAGCGTCCCACGGACAGCTGCTCGACGAGCATGCGCCAGCCCTGGCCCGCCATCTTGACGCCGCCGATGATGCTGTCGAGCGGCACAAATACGTCGCGGCCGCGAACCGGCCCGTTCTGGAACGGGATGTTGAGCGGCAGGTGGCGGGTGCCGATCTCCACGCCCGGCGTGTCGCGACCAATCAGCGCGCAGGTGATGCCGAGATCGCTGGCGCCACCCAGGAGCCGCTCCGGGTCGTACATGCGAAACGCCAGGCCGATGATGGTGGCCACCGGCGCCAGGGTGATGTAACGCTTGGAGAAATTCAGACGCAGCCCCAGCACTTCCTGGCCCTGCCACTGGCCGCGGCACACTACGCCGGTGTCGGGAATGGCGGCGGCGTCGGAGCCGACGCGCGGACCGGTGAGCGCGAAACACGGGATGTCCTCCCCGCGTGCCAGACGCGGCAGGTAGTGGGCCTTCTGCTCTTCGGTGCCGTAGTGATTGAGAAGTTCCGCGGGGCCGAGTGAATTGGGGACCGCGACCGTCGATGCGCACACGACGCTGCGGCTGGCCAGTTTGACCAGCACGCAGGAATGCGCGTAGGCCGAGAAACCCAGTCCGCCATACGATTTGCCGATGATCATCGCGAAGAAGCCGCGCGATTTCAGGAACGACCACACTTGCGGGGGCAGGTCCGCGCGCCGGTGCGTGATGTCGAAGTCGTCGAGCATCCGGCACAACTCAACGCAGGGCCCGTCAATGAACGCCTGTTCTTCCGCGCTCAGGCGGGCCGGCGGATTGCTGCGCAGCTTGGACCAGTCCGGATTGCCGCTAAACAGCTCGCCATCCCACCAGACCGTGCCGGCCTCAAGGGCTTCGCGCTCGGTGTCAGACATTGCCGGCAGCAGGCGCAGGTAGGTGCGCAGGAACGGACGACTGATGATCGCCTTGCGCAGCGGGCGCACGTTGAGCAGCCACAGCAGCGCCAGCAGCAACCACAGGAAACCCTGCCAGATCCCGCCCGGCTTGCCGAGCAGCATGTAGGCCGCCAGCAGCACCGTGAAGGTCAGGGAGTAAATCAGCAGCGGCAGCCGCCGGTACGCCAGATAGATCGCCGCCAGCACGAAAAGAAAAGTAATCAGCGCGCCGTACATGGACCCAATACTAGCCCGCGCGCCCTCAGGGCGCGAGCCTGCGGGGCGTGCGGCGGCGCGCGTGCAGGCCGGTGCTCAGCCGAGTAATTCTTCCACTCCGGCGCGCTCTTCGCGCAGTTCCGCCTCGGTGGCATCCATCCTGGCACGACTGAAATCGTCGACGCTCAGTCCCGGCACGATCTGGTAACGGCCGTCCCGGCAGGTCACCGGGTAGGAATAGATGATGCCCTCGCGGATACCGTAGCTGCCATCGGCGGGTATGCCCATGCTGGTCCAGTCGTCCGCGGCAGTGCCCGTAAACCAGGTGCGCATGTGATCGAGCGCCGCGGATGCGGCCGAGGCCGCCGACGATGAGCCGCGCGCCTTGATTACCGCGGCCCCGCGCTGCTGCACCGTAGGAATAAAGGTCTGTTCCACCCAGCTGCGCTCGACCAGACTGCTGGCGCTCTTGCCCGCCACCAGCGCGTGGCTGAGGTCCGGGTACTGCGTCGCTGAATGATTGCCCCAGATCGTCATGCGACGGATGTCATTGACGTGCGTGCCGGTCTTCTCGGCGAGTTGCGAGAGGGCGCGGTTGTGATCGAGTCGCGTCATGGCCGTAAAGTGTGCGCCGGGCAGATCGGGTGCGTTGCTGCGCGCGATCAGTGCGTTGGTGTTCGCGGGATTTCCGACCACCAGCACGCGCACCTGGCGATCGGCGACCGCGTTGAGCGCCTTGCCCTGCGCGGAGAAGATCTGGGCGTTGGCGCGCAGCAGGTCCTTGCGCTCCATCCCCGGGCCGCGCGGGCGCGCACCCACCAGCAGCGCTGCGTGGCAGTCGCGGAACGCCACCGTGCCCTCATCGGTGGCCACGATCCGGTTGAGGGTCGGGAAGGCACAGTCGTTCAGCTCCATCACCACGCCCGCCAGCCCCGGGAGCGCCGCCGTGATCTCGAGCAGGTGCAGGTTGACCGGTTGCTCGGCGCCCAGCATCTGGCCGGAGGCCACCCGAAAGGCGAGTGCGTAGCCGATCTGGCCGGCGGCGCCGGTAATGGCGACGTTGAGGGGCTTCTTCATAGAATGCTCCGGACGGGATGTCGAAAAAAAGAACGCTGATTCTAATGGACATGAACTATCGTTGCGATCCAATCGGACCATTGGCCTTCGGGCGCGTTGCCGGTGCACACTACCGTCATCCCGCCATGCGGACCTCGGTTTTGAAGGAGCTCGCCATGCCACGCGCAACGACCTGCCCGCGCGCACCCGCGCAGCCGTTGGTGGAGAACACGCCTGGCCGAGATCGCGAAGTCCAGGCCGTGCGGCGCGGGGCGTTGCCCGCCGCTGATGAGCCCGTGAGCCGCTAGCGCTGTGTACTGCGCATCACAGCGTCACTCTGACCGGCTCGAGCTGAGCCTGCACGGGCGCTGGCAGGCCGCGACGCTGCCTGCGATCCACGCGGAACTCGCCGCGCTGTCACTGCGCGGCGCCAGCCGGTTGCAGGTCGATGCCAGCGACGCGTCCTTTGATCTCTCGGGTGCCTGGCTGCTGAATGACTTTCTGACGTCCGCGACCTCTGGCGGCATCACCGCGGATTTCGCGGGCGAGGCGCCGAAGGTGCTGCAGCTCATTGATCGTACGCTCAAGGCGGATCGTTCCACCCCGGAAGTGCACGAGACTGCGCACACCGTGTGGCTCGATCCGGCCGCGGCCGTCGAGGGCCTGGGGCGTCGCACGGTCCGTGCCTGGCGGCACCTTGAGGCGCCGCTGGGGTTTCTGGGACGAGTCAGCACCGCGGCCGCCCGCGCCGCCCCGCATGTCAAGCACTGGCGGGTCACCTCAATTGCGCGCCACGTCTACGACACCGGAATTTCCGCGATGCCGATCGTGGCGCTGATCGGCTTCCTGATCGCGGTGATCCTGGCCTACATGGGCGCGCAGCAGTTGCGGAAATTCGGCGCCGACATCTTCGTGGTCGATCTGGTCACCGTGGGCGTACTGCGCGAACTGGGAGTGCTGCTGACCGCAATCATCGTCGCCGGCCGCTCGGGGAGCGCGTTTGCCGCGGAAATCGGCGCCATGTGCCTGAACGAGGAAGTGGACGCCCTGCGAGCCATCGGGGTTAACCCGTACGAAATGCTGGTTTTGCCGCGGGTGCTGGGTCTGGTCATTGCCTTGCCGTTGCTGACTATCATCGCCGACGTGATAGGTCTCACCGGCGGTGCGCTGCTGTGCCGCTTTTTGCTGGACATGCCGCTGACGCAATTCCTCAACCGGGCCAATGAAGCGATCGCCAGCACGACTTTCTGGGTGGGGCTGCTCAAGGCCCCGGTGTTTGCACTGCTGATCGCGCTCGCCGGCACCTGGTGTGGTCTGCGCGTGCGCGGCTCCTCGCGGCGGCTGGGCCACTATACGACGCTGGCGGTGGTCGAGGCGATCTTCCTGGTCATCCTGGCCGATGCGCTGTTCGCGGTGCTGTTCATGAAGATGGACATCTGATGGGCGCCGTGATCGAAGTGCGCGGCTTGTCCAACATGTTCGGGCGGCAGATCGTGCACCGAAACCTCGACATGACGGTCGAGGAGGGCGAGGTGTTCGGCATCGTCGGCGGATCCGGATCGGGCAAGTCGGTATTGCTGCGCAGTATTCTCGGATTGCAGAAGCCGCGCGGTGGCACCGTGAAGCTGTTTGGCCACGACATCACCCGTCTGGGAGACGCGGAGCTGCTCAGCGTCAAGCTGCGCTACGGCGTGACCTTCCAGGAAGGCGCGTTGTTCAGCGCGCTTACGGTGCTGCAGAACGTGCAGCTGCCGATGATCGAGCACCTGCAACTGCCGCGGCGGATGCTCGATGAGCTCGCGCACCTCAAACTCAAGCTGGTCGGACTCCGGCCGGATGCCGCCGGCAAGTATCCGTCGCAGTTGTCCGGCGGGATGGTCAAGCGCGCCGCGCTGGCCCGCGCGCTCGCCCTCGACCCGCCGCTGTTGCTGCTCGATGAACCCACCTCCGGGCTGGATCCTATCGGGGCCCAGGCCTTTGACGATTTGGTGAAATATCTGCAGCGCGAGCTGGCGCTGACCGTGGTGATGATCACGCACGACCTCGACACCTTGTTCGGAATCTGTACACGAGTCGGCGTACTCGTCGATGGGCGTATGATCAGCGACACATTGGCCAACATCGCCCGCAATCCGCAGCCCTGGATTCATGCATACTTCCAGGGTCCGCGGGCGCAGCGCCGGAGAGTTCAACATGGAGCGTGAAGCCAATTACGTCGCCGTTGGCGCCTTTGTGCTGCTGGTCGTGGCGATGGGGGCGTTGTTTGTCTACTGGTACAGCGACGCGCACGATCAGCGCAACTTCAGGCGCTACGAAGTCTACTTCGACGGCAGCGTCAGCGGCTTGGCGGTCGGCGGCCAGGTGCGCTACCTGGGCGTGGACGTCGGCCGGGTGGTGGGCATCAAGCTGGATCAGCGTGCGGCGGATCGCGTGCAGGTGATCGTCGATATCGACACCACCGCCCCGATCTCTGAGCGCACGCTGGCGCAGCTGTCATTGCAGGGGGTGACCGGGCTCCTTTTTATAGACCTGTTCCAGCAGCATCCGGGCGCGCTGCCCGAGCGACTCATGGAACCGGTGGCGAGCGAGCACTATCCGGTGATCCGCTCGATTCGTTCGAATTTCGACATCTTCCTGAGCGGACTGCCGCAGGTGGCCGGCCAGATTGGCGAGCTGGCGACCCGCGGTAACAAGCTGCTGTCCAACCAGAACCTGGCGGCGATCAACCGCCTGGTCGCCAATCTGGATCGCGCCGGCGCCACGCTTCCGGGCGCCGCGCGCGATGCCTCCGAGCTTATCGCGGAGTTGCGCGAGGCCACCGCCGCCAGCCGGGCGCTGATCGCCAAGATCAACGCGGCCACCGAAACCGCCGGACCCGACATGGTGGCCGCGGTGGCGCGGCTGCGTGCTTCGGCCGAGCACCTGGCTTCGGCCAGCGAGCAAATCGACGGGATGCTGACCGAGGACCGCGGCGCACTGCACGGCTTCGTGCAGGAGAGCCTGCCGCAGATCGACGCCCTGTTGCGTGACAGCCGCGATGCGGCGCGCGAGTTCGAGCAGCTGTCGAGGAGTCTGCGCGAAAACCCGGCGCAGATGTTGTACCAGCCGCCCAGCGCAGCCGTGGAGATTCCAAGATGACCTTCAAGACGCAACCCGCCCGTGGGCTGCTCGCCGGCGCAGTGCTGGCCCTGGCCGGCTGCGGGGGATTTCACAGCAATCAACCGGCCACGCAGGTGTACACGCTTGATCCGGTGTCCGCGCCGTCCAAGCCCGAGGCCGCCAGCAACGCACCCAGCCTGCTGGTGCTTCGGCCACAGGCCGCACCGGGTCTGGATTCCGAGCACATCGCGCTGCGGCGCAGCGCGCAACGGCTGGATTACTACGCCGCCAGCCGCTGGCCGGCGCCGCTGCCGGATTTCCTGCAGTCGCTGGCGATCGAGGCGCTGCGCGCCTCCGGAAAGTTCCGCATCGTGCAACCTGACCGCGCGACTTTCGCCGCCGAGCAGGTGCTGCAGATCGAAATCCGCCGCTTTCAGGCGGAATACGCGGGCGAGAGTGCGCCCGTCGTGCACGTGCAGTTGCTGGCCACGCTGGGCCGTCGCAATGACCGCTCGGTGCTGGCGACGGTCAATGCCGAAAGCTCGGTACCGGCCGCCGAGAATCGCATGCAGGCGGTGGTCGCGGCGTTTCAGAAAGCGGTGGCGGCAGCGCTTGCCGATCTGGCCGGGCAGCTTCCCCCCTAGCGCATCGTCACCAGTTCTTCGGCGGAGGTGGGATGGATCGCGACGGTGTCGTCGAAGTCCTTCTTGGTCGCACCCATGCGCAAGGCGACGGCGAACCCTTGCAGCATCTCGTCGGCCCCGGGGCCGATGATATGTACGCCGACCACCTTTTCCTCGGCACCGACCGTCACCAGTTTCATCAGGGTCTTGGGCTTGCGCGCGGTGATCGCGTGAAATAGCGGCACAAAACTGCGCGTGTAGACTTTGACCGGCGCACCGTGCCGGCGCAGCGCCTCCGCCTCCGAAAGCCCGACGGTCCCAATCGGCGGGTGGCTGAAGATGACGGTCGGGATATTCTCGTAATCCAGTCGGCGGCCCTGCTGGCCGCCAAATACGCGATCGGCCAGCCGCCGGCCGGCCGCGATGGCCACCGGCGTCAATTGCACGCGGCCGGTCAGATCGCCGATCGCGTACAGGCCGCGAACATTGGTCTCCTGGTAGGCGTCGGTATGCACGAAGCCGGCCGCATCGCGCGCGACGTGCACATGTTCCAGTCCGAGACCGGAGGCGGCGGCGATCCGACTGATCGCCCACAGCACGCAGTGGAACGGACCGAGCTGCCGGCCGTCGGCGACCTCGAGCCTCAGCAGTCCGGCAGCGTCGCGGACCAGTGCCGTGGGTGCCGCCTGGGTGGCGATCTCGACGCCGGCATCGCGCATCGTTTCGCGCAGCTGCTCGCCCAGGAAGGGTTCGAAGGATCTGAGAAAGCAATCGCCGCGCAGCACCACGCTCAGGCGCGAGCCCAGCGCCGAGAACACGCCGGCCAGTTCCACCGCCACGTAACCGCTGCCGACGATCGCGACGCTCTCCGGCCGCTCGGGCAGCTCGAAGAAACCATCGGAGGTGATGCCGTGCGCGGCTCCGGGAATGGAGGGCACGACCGGGTGCCCGCCGGTCGCGAGCACGATGTGCGGAGCCCGGTATTCCTGGCCCGCGGCGGCCACGGTGCGCTCGGCCGTCAGTCGGGCGCGCTCGCGCAGCAGCGTCACGCCACGATGTTCGAGGTTGGCGGCATAGATGCCATTGAGCCGCTCAATGTAGGCATCGCGCTTGCGCTTGAGGAGCGCCCAGTCGTGACGCAGCAGCGTCAGATCAAACCCATAATCGTGAGCATCGTGTGCGGCGTGCGCCAGCTGCGCGGCATTCCACATCACTTTCTTGGGCACGCACCCGACATTCACGCAGGTACCGCCCAGCCGGTGCGATTCAAACACCAGCGCACGCGCGCCGTGATCCGCGGCGCGCTGCGCGCAGGCCAGCCCGCCGCTGCCGCCGCCAATGACTATCAGGTCGAAATCCGTCGCCATATTATGTGCTCATCCTATGGTTCGCCGCTCCGGCCGGATGTTCCTATTCAGCCCGGGCTCTGGCAGTCTAGCCGCATGCCAACCGCCCCCCAGCCGGTCGCCGCGCCGGCCAATCCGCTGCTCGCCGACACCCAGCTGCCGCGCTTCGCGGAGATCCGACCGGAACACGTTGAACCGGCGATCCGCCAATTGCTCGACGAAGGCCGTAAGCGCCTGGCGGCCATCGCCGAGCTGCGGCCGCCGAGCTTTGCCAGCGTGGTCGTGCCGCTCGAGGAGCTGCGCCATCGGCTGGCGAGAATCTGGTCACCGGTCGGCCATCTTAATGCGGTGATGAATTCCGAGGCGCTGCGCGCGGCCTACACCGACCTGTCTGCCGCTGCTCTCAGAGTACTACACCGACCTCGCGCAGAGCGAGCCGCTGTATCGCGCGTACCAGTACATCCGCGAACACGAGGCGGCGAGCCTCGATGCCGTGCAGCTGGCGGTGCTGGAACATGCGCTGCGCGATTTCCGCCTTGCCGGAGTGGCGCTGGCACCCGAGCGCAAAGCGCGCTTCAAGGTCGTGATGAGCGAACTGTCGCTGCTGCAGTCCAAATTCGAGGAACAGGTGCTCGATGCCACCAACGATTGGTCGCATCACCTGACCGACGCGGCGCAGCTCAAGGGCATCAACCCCGGCATCGTGGCGCAGGCGGCGCGGCGCGCCGAAGCGCAGGGCGTGCCCGGCTGGATTCTGGGGCTTGACCAGCCCACCTACGTGGCCGTGATCACGGACGCGGAATCGGCGCCGTTGCGGCGCGTGTTCTACGAAGCCTGGAGCACCCGTGCGTCCGATCGCGGGCCCAGCGCGGGCCGCTTTGACAACACGCCGGTCATGGAAGACATACTCAGGCTCCGCCACGAGGCGGCCCGCCTGCTCGATTTCAAATCCTTCGCCGAGTACGCGCTCGCCGATCGCATGGCGCATACGGTGCCGGAGGTGGTCGCGTTCCTGCGGCAGTTGGCGGCGGCCGCCCGCGCCAGCGCCCTGGCCGAGCTCGCGGAACTCGAGGCCTTCGCCGGGCGCGCACTCGAGGCCTGGGACATCACCTATTACGCCGAGCGCCTGCAGCAGAGCCGCTTTGAGGTGTCGCAAGAGGAATTGCGCGAGTACCTGCCGTTGCCGCGCGTCCTGGAAGGACTGTTCGGGGTCGCCGAGCGCCTCTACGGCATTCAGATACAGGAGCGCACCGGCGTGCCGGTCTGGCATCCGGACGTGCGCTACTTCGAGGTGCGTTCGCCGGCAGGCGCCGCGCTCGCGAGCTTCTACCTTGATGCCTACGCGCGGCCCAACAAGCGCAGCGGCGCCTGGATGGACGACTGCGTGGGACGCATGCAGCTGGAAGGCGCGTTGACGCTGCCGGTGGCGTACCTGGTGTGCAATTCACTGCCGCCGCAGGACCAGTGGCCGGCACTGCTGACGCACGATGACGTGGTGACGCTGTTCCATGAGTTTGGCCATGGCCTGCACCATATGTTGACGCGCATCGGTTATCCGAGCGTCGCGGGCATCAACGGCGTCGCCTGGGACGCGGTCGAGCTGCCCAGTCAGTTCATGGAAAACTACGCCTGGCTGCCGGAGGTGCTGGCCCGCATCGGCGCCCACGCCCGGAGCGGTGAGCCGATTCCGGAGGCCAAGCAGCGCCAGCTCATCGCCACGCGCAGTTTCCACGCCGGACTGCAGACCCTGCGGCAGGTGGAGTTTGCGCTGTTCGACATGCGCCTGCATGCTGAGTACGATCCGGCGCGCGGCGCCCACGCCTATGCGCTGCTGGCCGAGGTGCGCAGTGAAGTCGCGGTCACGCGCATCCCGGAATGGAATCGCTACCTGCACAGCTTCACGCATATCTTTGCCGGCGGCTACGCGGCGGGCTACTACAGTTACAAATGGGCCGAGGTGCTGGCCGCCGATGCGTTTGCGGCGTTCCGTGCCTCCGGCGTCTTCGATCAGGCGACGGCCGCGCGCTTTCTGGACACCATCCTGGCACGCGGCGGGAGCCGCGATCCGCTCGAGGCGTTTATCGAATTCCGCGGGCGCAAGCCCGAGATTGGCCCGCTGCTCGAGTTGCACGGCATCGCCCAGCCCAAGGTGGCGTAACGGCCGATCGCGTGCGCATCGCCACCTGGAATGTCAACTCCCTGCGAGTGCGCCTGCCACAACTGCTCGAGTGGCTGCGCGCCACGGCGCCCGACGTGGTGGCGCTGCAGGAAACCAAGCTTGCCGATGAGGCGTTTCCGGCCGCGGAGCTGCTGGCGGCGGGCTACAGGAGCGTCTGGTCTGGCCAGAGAACCTACAACGGCGTGGCCATCCTGGCGCAAGCCGAGCCGGGCGAGGTGCTGCGCGACATGCCCGGCTACGACGACCCGCAGCGGCGGGTGCTGGCGGTGACCCTAGGCGGCGTGCGGGTCATCAATCTGTACGTGCCCAACGGCCAGAGCGTGGGCTCGGACAAGTACCTGTACAAACTGGGCTGGCTGCGCGCGCTGCGCCACTGGCTGCGCCAGGAAATCGCGGCGCACGAGCGCCTGATCGTGCTCGGCGATTTCAATATCGCGCCGGAGGACCGCGACGTGCACGATCCGGCCGCCTGGGTCGGCTCGGTGCTGGTCAGTCCCGAGGAACGCGAGGCACTGCGCGGCGCGCTCAGCCTCGGACTCGTCGACGTGTTCCGTCGCTTCGAGCAGCCGCCGCGCTCCTATAGTTGGTGGGACTACCGCGCCGGTGCTTTCCAGAGAAATAACGGCTTGCGCATCGATCTGCTGCTGGCCACGCCGGCGCTGGCCGAGCGCTGCACCGCCTGCACCATAGATCGTGAACCACGCCGCGTGGCGCAGGCTTCCGATCACGCGCCGGTCGTTGGCACGTTTGACATATAGATTGTCGGCACCGAGCGACGCTAGGCCGATTGGGTCAATAAGTGTGCGGCAGGTCGCTGGTGCCGGTCTGCCACCTCGCCTAAACTGCTCATTCCATGGGAACTGCGGAAAATGAGCGGCCGCCCGCCCCGTCGGCGAGTTCCGGAATGAGCACCATCCGGCGCAGCGACTTCGACATCACCAATACCGTGCGCGTGAGTTCCCCGCCCGCGGTCCTGCAGGCCATCGAACAGCTGTTT
The DNA here is from genome assembly GCA_963699955.1 of uncultured Gammaproteobacteria bacterium. Taxonomy (GTDB): domain Bacteria; phylum Pseudomonadota; class Gammaproteobacteria; order Steroidobacterales; family Steroidobacteraceae; genus FEN-1191. The sequence goes on along the minus strand of CAVOVV010000006.1, from coordinate 1,134,454 downwards.
GCCGCGACCTGGCCGGAAGCCTCGACGGAAGCCTTGCGCAGTGCCATCGCGCAGTTCGATGACATGTTTTCCGGGCGCGCCCCCGGGTTCGCCGGCGTCGACACCGTGTATCACGACCGGCAGCACACGCTCGACGTGACGCTCACCATGGCACGGCTGTGCGCAGGCTACGAGCGACAGGTCGACGCGCTCTGGAAGCTGGGCGCGCAGCGCGCCATTGCCGGGGTCATCATGGCGCTCTTCCACGACGTGGGGTATCTGCGCCGCACCACCGACACCACCCAGCGGAACGGCGCCGAATTTACCAGCACGCACGTGTCCCGCGGCATCGAATTTCTGCGCGGCTACCTGCCGCAGATCGGCCTTGCCGAGTGGGCGGAGCCGGCCAGCCAGATCCTGCACTTTACCGGCTACGAAGTGCCCTTCAGCGAGCTGGTGCTGGAGGACGCGCGCGATGTCCGCCTCGGTCACCTTCTGGGCACCGCCGACATGATTACTCAGATGGCGGACCGCTGCTACCTGGAGAAGTGCCGCGACCGCCTGTACCCGGAATTCGTGCTCGCCGGCATGGCGCTGCCGTACAGCAACGCCAGCGCCGAGAAAGTGCGCTATGCCTCCGGCGTCGACCTGCTGCGCCACACGCCGGGGTTTGTCGCCGAAACCCGCAGCAAGCGTCTGGACGGCGAGTTCAACCGCGCCTACCGGTACCTCGAGATCCTGTTCGACGGGTCCAACCCGTACATGGAGTCCATCGATCGCAACCTGAGTTTCCTGGCCCAGGTATTGCGCAGTGAAAGCTGGCGGATGTTGCGTCGTAATCCACCGCTCTATGCGGCCGATCCCAACACGCTGACCGACGTGCGCGGGCAGATGCTCGGTTACTTCAAGCGGGCCTGGCTCCGCGACTGAGGGCCCGCGCCGCCAGCGCCGCTGCCGGTGCACCGGCGACCGCCGTGACATAGCGCTCGTACAGTCGCGGCAGCTCCTTCATCACGGTGGCGCGTCCTGCCAGCTCCGCGTCGTCCAGCGCAGCGGTCAGCAGCTCGACGCTCATGGCCGCGAGTGCGGGTCCGGCAACGGGCGCGAAACTCAAGTGCCAGGGCTCTGGCTGGACACCGCCGCGATCGCGGTCGTACGGCCGAAAGAATCCGTAGTGCTGGGCATGGCCGCTCAGCCACGAGGACAGCCGCGCGTAGCGACCTCCGGGCCCAAAGTCGGTGCTCAACAGTTCGACGCGTGCGCCCGCCTCCAGTGCGTTGCGATCAATGACGTCGCAGTCGGTCCCCCAATGATGGCGGCTGGCGCCCGGGAGCGCCGACCACACCAGGATCGCCGCGACCCGCTCGGCCTCGCCCAGCTCGGCGGCCTGCAGCGGCCGGTTCTGAGCACTCAACAGTGCCCGCGCGCCCGAGAACTTGCCATTCCAGATGGCGAGCTGCTGCTTGAAGTCCCGAAACCCGGACACCGCTTGCAGGTCGAGGCCCTCTTGCCCGGCGGCGGCGCGCAGCGCCAGCAACGCGCTCGCGGCTGCGGGGTGCAGCACGCAGCCGAGCTCGGCCACCGATTGCACGTGAGTTTGGGCCCGGCCGGTCAGTTCCAGAGGCGATAGCGCGTTGGCCAGCGCGGCGGACGTGGCGGTTTGCTCACTCATGGGGCATGATTCTATGCCGCTACACAGGGGAGGCGCGTGCGCAGTCTGCAACTTACCAGCCGACACGTCGCTTCGCTGTCCCTGGCGCTGGCGTTGGGCGGCTGGGTAGCGATCGCGGTGGTGCGGCCGCTGGACCCGGGGCCGATGATCTGGCTCGCGGGCCTGCTGACCCTCGCCGGGGCTTCCGCGGCGGCATTCTGGTCCTGGCGCGAACGGCAGCGCCTGCAGGACGGCGTCGAGCAGCTCATTGGCGCGTTCGAGCGTCTGGGACGCGGGGAATTTTCGCAGCCGGCGGACGGTGGCCTGGCGGGCCACCTGGGCCGGTTGCAGCGCGCGCTCGAACGCACGCGCGTGGCCCTGAACGAAACCACCTACAGCCGCGACTACCTGGACAGCGTGCTCAACAGCATGAGCGACAGCGTGTTCGTGGCCTCTCCCGACGGGGTGATACGCCTGGTCAATGAGGCTGCGCGGCGCATGACCGGCTTCGCCTCGGAAGAATTGATCGGCACGCGTGTCTCGGCCCTGCTGGCGGCGGCCGGCGAGGGCGGCGGCGATCCGCTGGCGGCGGCCCGCGATGCGGGCGAGACGGTGCTGCGCACCCGGGCGGGCCAGACCATACCGGTATCGTTCGTGGTCTCCTCGGTCGCCAGCACCGAGGCGCAGTTCGCCGGCGATATCTACGTGGCGCGCGACATCACCGAACGCAAGCGCGCCGAGCGGCGGATTCGCTACCTGGCGCGTTACGACGCGCTCACCAAGATTCCCAATCGCATGCAGTTCCAGCATTTGCTGCAGCAGTCGATCGCGCGGGCGCGGCGGGTCGGCCAGGGCGTGGCGCTGCTGTACATCGACATGGACCATTTCAAGGAAGTCAACGACACCTTCGGCCACGCCTCCGGCGACCGGGTGCTGGAAGCACTTACCGAGCGGCTGACGCGGGTGCTGAGCACCGAGTCGGTGCTGGGGCGCCTGGCGGGCGACGAGTTTGCGCTGTTCGTCGACGGCCTGAGCAGCGATGCGGAGGAGACCAGCGAGCAGGTATCGCAGCTGGCGCGCACGGTGCTCGACACCGCGGGCGCGCCGTTCCACATCAACCAGCAGGAGGTGTTTCTGACCGTCAGCATCGGCATCGCGCTGTGCCCGCGCGATGCGGACAACGTCATCGACCTGATCCGCAACGCCGACGCGGCCATGTATCACTCCAAGCAGAACGGCGGCAATACCTACGCCCATTACTCGCAGGAGATGAACGCGGCGGCGGTCGAGCGGCTGATGTTGCGCAGCAAGTTGCGGCGCGCGGTCGAACGGGACGAGTTCCTGGTGCACTACCAGCCGAAGATCAATCTGCGCGACGGCCGTATCGTCGGCGCCGAGGCGCTGTTGCGCTGGCGACTGCCTGGGCACGGTGACATACCGCCTTCGCAGTTCATCCCGATGGCCGAAGAAAATAATCTCATCAGCGACATCGGCGAGTGGGTCCTGGAACGGGTATGTCTGGACCTGAACGTGCTGCGCAGCGCCGTCAGCGAGCCCGGGCGCATCGCCCTCAACCTCTCACTCAAGCAGCTGCGACACGCGGGATTTATCCTCAACTGCCGTTCGCTGTTCGAGCGTCACAACGTCTCACCGCAGAGCCTGGAGCTCGAGATCACCGAAAGCACGCTGATGGCCGATCCGCGCCGAACCGTGCAGATGCTCGATCAGCTGGCCGCCATGGGCCTGCACCTGTCGATCGATGATTTTGGCACCGGCTACTCGTCGCTTTCCGCACTCCAGCAGTTTCCGATCGGCTCGCTCAAGATCGACCAGACCTTCGTTCGCGATCTGACCGATGATCCGGCCGATGCGACCCTGGTGCGTACCATCATCGACATGGGGCACGGCCTGGGATTGCAAGTCGTGGCCGAGGGCGTCGAGAAGCTCAGTCAGGTGCAGCAGCTGCGGCAGTGGGGGTGCGACGTGGCGCAAGGCCGGCTGTTCGGCGATCCGGTCGGCATCCACGATCTGCTGGCGCAGATGCGCACCCAGCAGTCGGGCCGGCCCGCCTTTGCCGACATGATCGCCGCCTCGCCGGGCGATGCCCTAAGCGCCTAGCGCTCCTGTCGCAGTCACGGCGAGCGCCGGCGGCGTGCACGACGCGGCGCGTAATGCGGCGGCGGCTGGTTGAGGCGATTCAGATAGTCGCGGTGGGCGGCCGGTCCGAGTTTTGCCCAATCGACTTTTTCATTCCAGGTGCTGCGCAGTTCGCGGTCACTGACCGTGACCTGCCGTCCGAGCGGCGGGCCGCGCTCCGTGGAAAGGCGCGAAGTTCGCCCGTGGCGCAGCAGTTCCACCAGCGCGCGCGCGACGCTGACGCTGCGTGGCAGCGCGCTGTGTTCGCAGCGCACGTAGTAGTTGTCGCAACCGGCCAGCTGCGCGCTGGCGAGGGCCACGGTGCCGTCGCCGGCATCGCTGATCTCATAGTGAAAATCGTCTTCCGAGAGCCGCAGCTTGACGACGGTGCGCTGGTGCGTGCCGCTGATCGCGATGCAGCGCGCGTCGCTGGCCGGCAGCGCCGTTACGAAGTTGCGGGCGTCCCGCAGCAATTCCGGGTCGGGCTGCGGTCCGGAGCGGGGCCAATGACCCGGATCGAACAGATCCGCGCCAGCGCTCAGTGTGCTGTTGGGCAGCAGCTGGTGAATGCTGGGGAAGGTGCTGAACACGCGCGTCGCCAGCAGTTCCGCGTCGTGGTGCCGATCGAGCGCCGCCAGGCGCCGGACCACGGGATAGGTGCCGCGAATGGCCTGCACGGCGCCAAATGAACCGCTGTGTGGCGCGCCGAGAGTGATGAAGCGGCGCACGCGCTCAAAGCCCGGCAGGCGCATGGCGCCGCGCGCGATCAAGCCGCCCATGCTATGCGCCACGATGGCCAGGGTAGGGGCCGGGTCGGCGCACAGCCGCACCGACAATGCCTGCGCCAGATCGTGCAGGCTGGTGCGCCAGTCGTAATCGTGCGCTACGACGCGATAACCGGCCGCCCGCAGCCGCAATTGCAGGGGCAGATAGCTGTACGGGATGGCCCCCAGCGGGTGCAGGGCGGCGGCGCCGGGAAGCCGCAATCGTTCCAGCCCGCCATCGATGACGTCCTGCGGATCGAGCCACAGCAGGTCGGCCGGTGAGGGCGCTGCGCGCGCCGCACCGAGCTGCGTGCCCATGATGCCCGGCAGCAGGTAGATCGGCTCGGCATGGTGGTGCCGCACGCGCTGTGCCTGGCGGGCGAGCGCGGCCAGCACGCTGTATTCGGCCGCACCGAAGACCGCCGTCAGCTCCCGTCGCGCCGCGCCACTGGCAAGCAACTCGGACAGCTCGGCGTCGTCGCGCCGCAGCCGATCGTAGATGGAGACGGCGGCGGCGAGTGCCTCGTTCACGCGCCCGGCCCGCAGCCCAGGGGCTTGCTGAGCGATGCGCAGCTTGCGCCATGGGCGGGTGCAGGAGTGGCGCGCACCGCCCGAATTTGCCGCTGCTTGAAGTTGCGATGTGGCACCCGATACCGCCCTAAGCCCTGCCGGTCGCAATTATAGATTCAATCGCCACGAACCATCGGGCCTCGTCGCTGCCCGCCGGGCCGCGCCCGCCGGCACTGCGAATCAGGGAACATTCGCGTATCGTTGACGTCAGAGTTACGATCTGGAAGATCGCCGGAGAGCCTGTGCAAATACTGCTGATTGAGGACGATGTCGAGGCGGCCAGCCACGTGGGCGGTGGCTTGCGCGAAGCCGGCTACGCCGTGAAGCACTGCGAAGACGGCGCCACGGGCCTGGCGGCGGCGCGCGCCGCGCGCTACGACCTGCTGATCGTCGATCGCATGCTGCCGCAGATGGACGGTCTGGCGCTGGTCGCGGCGCTCCGCCAGGCGGAAGTGCCGACGCCGGTCCTGGTGCTGAGCGCGCTGGGCACCATAGACGACCGGGTCGAGGGATTGCGCGCGGGCGGCGATGATTACCTGGTCAAGCCGTTTGCCTTTGCCGAATTGCTGGCGCGGGTCGAGGCGCTGCTGCGGCGCGCCTCCGGCGACAATCGTCACGTCGGCACCTTGCGGGTGGCCGACCTGGAGATCAATACGCTGGCGCGGCGTGTCACGCGCGCGGGCCGCACCATTGACCTGACCACCAAGGAATTCCAGCTGCTCGAATATCTGGCGCGACGCGTCGGCCAGATTGTCACGCGCACCATGCTGCTCGAGTCGGTCTGGAATCTCCAATTTGACCCGCAGACCAATCTCATCGACGTGCACATGAGCCGCCTGCGGCAGGCCATCGACCGCGACTTCACCCCGCCGCTCCTGCACACCGTGCGCGGCTCCGGATACTGCATCAGGGATCCGGGGGAGAAGGCTTGAGCCGACCGCGGCTGTTTTCTTCCAGCGCGCGGCTGGCCATCTGGTACATGTGCGGCGTCACGATTGGCGTCAGCGCGCTGCTGCTCAGCGTCTACCTGCTGACCCAACGCGCCATGGAGCGCCAGGTCGACCTGGTGGTGGAAACCGAGATCGAATCACTGCGCGAAGACTATCGCAGCGGCGGACGCAAGCGACTGATCGACGTGCTCGACAAGCGCACCGACGACTGGGGCCGGCTGGGCGCCGCCTATCTGCTGATCGACAAGCAGGGCGCGCCGCTGGCGGGGAACCTGCCGGCCTGGCCGACCATGTCCCATTCGATCGGGGCCTGGCGCGAGTTCGACATCACCGTCAACGAGCAGGGCCAGGCGGTCAATCATCCGGTACGCGCGGCGGTCGTGGCGCTCGACGGCAACCGGCTGCTGGTGGGCACGGACGTGTCCGAACGCCGGCGTTTCACGCAGCGGCTGCGCGCCACCACCTTCTGGGGTATAGGCCTGACGGCCGCCCTGATTGCCATCACCGGTTGGTGGTTCAGCCGGCGGCTCGCGGCGCGCGTGCGCGCGATGGCCGAGGCTTGCGACAGCATCATCTCCGGTGATCTGACGCGGCGCCTGCCACTGGGCAGGAGCGCGGATGAATTCAGCCAGCTGTCCGGAACGGTCAACGGCATGCTCGACCGCATCGAGCAACAGACCAGCGCGGTGCGCGTGACCTTCAACAGCGCCGCCCATGACCTGCGTGCGCCGCTGTACCGCATGCGGGCACGGCTGGAAACCACATTGCAGGGCGAGGTCGTGAATGGCGCGGCCAGCCGTGCGGTACAGGCGACCCTGGAGGACCTCGAACGGGTGCAGCGTACCCTGGCCACGCTCCTGCAGATTGCGCAGGCCGAAGCCGGCGGCGGCGGCGTGCCGCCGGAACGCGTCGATCTCGCGCAAATGGCCTCCGAGCTGGGAGAACTCTATGCGCTCGAGGCGCGCGAGCGCGGCCTGACGCTGCGGGTCGCCGCAGCCGGGCCGGCGAACGTCGACGGCCACCGGCAACTGCTCGCGCAACTGCTGACCAACCTGCTGGAAAACGCCATCAAGTACGTGCCCGCAGGCGGCACCGTGGATCTGCAGGTGACCGCCAAGGACTCGCGGATCAGCCTGACCGTCAGCGACGACGGGCCCGGAATCCCCAACATGGCGCACGGGGCCATGCTGCTGCCGTTTCGGCGGCTGGAGCGGGATCAGGGCGCGCCGGGCAGCGGACTCGGCCTGAGTCTGGTCGCTGCCGTCGTGCGCTTGCATCAAGGCCAGCTCGAAATGCTCAGCACCGAGCCCGGCTTGCGCGTCTGCTGCAGTTTTGCCGCCGCGGCCTAGCCGCGCGACCGTAAGATAGGCGATTTCCGGGCAGGTAGAATACGCGCCGCGCCGCGCCAGGTTCAGACACGGGATTGACGACATGCTGAGACGCACGCTGCTCGCCTTGGCCCTGCTGTCGCTGGCCGGGGCCGCCTGCTCGGCCGACTGGCAGGTCCGCGACGACGAGGGGCAACTGGTGTCGCTCAAAGCGTCCCCGCAGCGCATCGTCAGTCTCTCGCCGGGTGCGACCGCGATGTTGTTTGCTGCCGGGGGCGGTGGGCGCGTCGTCGGCACGCCGGAATTCTCGGTCGAGCCCGACGCGGCGCGCGCCATCGCGCGCATCGGCGACAGTCATGGCTTTGACGTCGAGCGCATTCTCGCCCTCCATCCCGACCTCATCGTCGCCTGGACCGGCGGGGCGTCTGCCGCGCAGCTGCAACCGTTCCTGCGGGCGGGACTGCCGGTCTATCGGCATCGCGTGCTGCGGCTCGACGATCTGCCCGGTGCCATCGAGCGGCTCGGCCGGCTTCTGGATACCGAAGGCGAGGCCCGTCAATCGGCGAGCGCGCTGGCCGCGCGCATTGCCGAGATCAGGTCCCGATATGGCCGGGCGCACGCGCCACGCGTGCTGCTGCAGGTTTGGGATCGCCCGGTCTACACCTTGGGGGGCGGCCAGATCATTTCCGACGCCGTCGAAGCCTGCGGCTACAGCAACGTGTACGCCGAGCTGCGCGACGCCGCACCGGCCGTGTCACTGGAATCGATCGCCGCGCGCGATCCGGATGTGATTCTGGTGTTGGCTGCGGATGCCCCGACTGCGCAGCAGTGGATTGAACACTGGCAATCGCTCCCGGCGCTGCGCGCGGTGAAGAGCAAGCGGGTGGTCAGTTTTATCGATGCCCGCCTGAGTCGCATGGGGCCTGAAGTGGTCAACGCGACTGCAGCGCTGTGCACGACGCTGGCGTCCGGCTCGCCGCCGCAACCCTAAAGAGGCGGAAACGGCGCGCGGACTCTTTAAATTTCTTGCAGTCATGCGATTGGGATCGCCGATGGGCCACCCTTGACGGCCGCAACGGGCTGTCGCCATACTCGCCCGATATGCGCAGCTCCGCCCAATCCGCCGCGACCCATCGGTGGTGGCCCTGCTCCAGCAACGGAGTGGGCCCTGGGCTGTTTTCGATCAATTCCTAATTTTCTCCCGAACACCCGACCCATCTCCGGAACTCCGCCGGGATGGGTCTTTTTTTGGATGCAAGTCATTGAATGAAGCCGCCTTTTGACATTGCAGGTGACCTGGACACGCCGGTATCGGCGTACGCGAAACTGGCGGCCTTCCGACCGCGCTTTCTGCTCGAGAGCGTGGAAGGCGGTGAGCGGCTCGGCCGCTATTCCTTTATTGGCTTTGGTGAGGCGCTGGAAGTGCGGCTCGACGAGCGCAGCTTCAGTATCGGCGCCGAGCAACTGCCGGTGCCGCGCACGGCGCAGGAATTATTGGCCGGCTTGCGCAAGGCGCTGGCCGCCGCGCCCCGCCCGCTGCCCGAGCTTGGCACGGTACCGCTCGCCGGCGGCCTGGTCGGCTATACCGCCTACGACGTGGTGCGTTACTTCGAGCGCTTGCCGGACCTCGCCGCCCGCTTGCCCAATGCGCCGCCGCTCCTGCACTACCTCGCCCCCCACTCGCTGCTGGTGTTCGATCACCTGACGCGTGCCATCGCACTGCTCCATGCGGGCAGCGCGGCGGAACGCAGCGCGCTGCGCAGCGAAGTGATCCGGGCGCTGCGCGGGCCGATGCCGATCGGGCCGCGCCGCGGTGGGGGCTACCGGCCGCCGGTCGCGGCCCTGAGCCGCGCTGAGTACCTGTCCGGCGTGCAACGCGCGCAGGAATACATTGCCGCCGGCGATGCGTATCAGCTGGTGCTGTCGTCACGCTTCTCCGGACTGCATGACCTCGACCCCTTTCAGGCCTATCGCGCGCTGCGACTCGTCAATCCCTCGCCCTACATGTTTTTCTGCGAGCTCGGCACGCTCACCGTGGTGGGTTCATCGCCCGAGGCGCTGGTCAAGCTGACCGCGGGGCACGCCGAGCTGCGGCCGATCGCCGGCACGCGGGCGCGCTCGGACGAGGCCGACCTCGACACAGCGCGGGCGGCAGAACTGCTTGCCGACCCGAAGGAAAATGCCGAACACGTCATGCTTGTCGACCTGGCGCGCAATGATCTGGGCCGCGTCGCCACCGCCGGCAGCGTGCGGGTCGAACCGTACCGGGCGATCGAACGCTACAGCCACGTCATGCACATCGTCAGCGGCGTGCAGGGGCAATTGGCCGCGGGCTGCGACGCCTTCGACCTGTTTGCGGCGGCCTTTCCCGCCGGTACGCTGGTGGGGGCGCCCAAAGTCCGCGCCATGGAAATCATCGATGAACTCGAACCGGTGCGTCGCGGGCTCTACGGCGGCACGGTGGGTTACTTCGGCGCGCGCGGCGACATGGATCAGGCGATCACGATCCGCACCCTGGTGTTTCACGGCGATGAGTACAGCTACCAGGCCGGCGCGGGCATCGTCGCCGACAGCCAGCCCGAAGCCGAGCACGACGAGGTGCTCGCCAAGAGCGCCGCGGCCGTGCAGGCCTTGCGGCTTGCGGAGGAAGGGCTGTGAGCGCGCGCCTGTTGTTGATCGATAACTACGATTCCTTCACCTACAATCTGGTGCAGGCTTTTATGGTACTGGGCGCGGAAGTGATCGTGCATCGCAATGACGCCCTGACGGTCGCGGCCGCTACGGCCCTGGAACCGACGCATCTGTGCATTTCACCCGGGCCGGGCACTCCGCGGCAGGCGGGGACCTCGATCGAGATGATCCGGGCGTTTGCCGGGAAGATTCCGGTACTGGGCGTATGCCTCGGGCATCAGGCGATCGCCGAGGCTTTCGGCGGACGCATCGTGCGTGCGCCGCGCCTGATGCACGGCAAGACTTCACCGATCGAGCATGACCGGCAGGGCGTCTTTGCCGGGATTCCCAATCCCTGCGAGGTGGGCCGCTATCATTCGCTGATCGCGGAACGCGAGTCGCTCCCGGCCGAGTTGCAGGTCACGGCGCGCACTGCGGAAGGCGAAATCATGGGCCTGCGTCATGTGGCGTTAGCCCTCGAAGGCGTGCAATTTCATCCCGAGAGTGTGCTGACGCCCACCGGGCCCGCAATGATGAAGAACTTTCTGGCCTTCAGCGCCGGGCGCCGTGCGGCGTCCGCCGCCACCTAGAGGCGCTGTCCTTGCCCACGACACTGCACGACACTCTCGATCGCCTGCTGGATGGGCAAAATCTCCCGGAGCGCGACGCCAGTGAATTGCTGGTGGCGCTCGCTGCCTCCGACCTGGCTCCGGCGATGGCCGGTGCGCTGCTGGGCGCGCTGCGTGCCAAAGGGGTAACGGCCGCGGAACTGCGCGGGCTTGCCGCGGGTATGCGCGCGCTGGCACGACGCCCGCGCCTGCCGGCGGGCCTGCAGGCGGTCGACATCGTCGGCACCGGCGGCGACAAATCCGGCAGCCTCAATCTGTCGACGGGCGCCGCCCTGCTGGCGGCGGCCTGCGGCCTCGCCGTGGTCAAGCACGGCAACCGAGCGGTGTCCAGTCGCGCCGGCAGCGCCGATGTACTGGAGGGCCTAGGGGTGCAGATCGCGCTGGACGAGCAGCGCGCCGGCGATTGCCTCGCCGCGACGGGGTTCACTTTCCTGTTTGCGCCGCATTACCATCCGGCGATGAGATCCATCGCGCCAGTGCGCGCGGCGCTCGGCGTGCGCACGGTATTCAACATACTCGGTCCCCTGAGCAATCCGGCGGAGCCGGCGTTCCAGGTCGTGGGCGCCTTCGACCTGCCGACCGCGGAACTCATGGCGCAGGCGCTTTCGGGCATGGCCATCGAACGCGCCCTGGTGATCCACGGCGCGGCGGGCTGGGACGAGCCGACGCCGGTCGGCCCGTTTGAGCTGTTTGACGTGCGCGCGGGCGCGGTGCGCCGCGAGCGGCGTGATCCCGCCGACTACGGCCTGGCTGCGTGCGCGCCGGCGGATCTGGCCGGTGGTGACGCGGCCCACAATGCGCAGGTGCTGCAGCGGACGCTGGCGGGCAGCGAACGCGGAGCGCCGCGCGATGCCTTGTTGCTGGGCGCGGCGCTCGCGCTCGAGGTGAGCGGCGTGGAGGCGGCGCCGCGGCTGGCGGTGGCGCGCGCAGCGCAGGCCATTGATTCGGGCGCCGCCGCCGCTCTGCTTGAAAAACTGGTTCGGTTTCATGCGACGGCAAGCGCGTAGGAGAGGTGCGGTATGACGGAGTCCGCGAGTTCAGGCGACTTTCTTGCCGAGATGAGCGCAAGCAGTCGCCAGAGAGTCTCCCTGGCCCGCAGCCAGCTTGGCGATGCGGAAATCCAGGCGCGCGCCCTGGATACGCCGGCACCGCCGCGCCTGCAGTTGTCGGCGCGGCGTTTTGACGTGATCGCGGAGGTTAAATTTCGTTCACCGGCGGCCGGCCAGCTGCGGGCGGGCAGTGACCTGCAGGTCAATGCGCGCGTCGCGGGCTACGCGGAGGCCGGCGCAGCCGCGGTGTCCGTACTCACCGAGCCCGGCCATTTCGACGGCTCCTTGTCCCACCTCAAGACCGCGGTGCGCGCGCTGGACGGGCGCATACCGGCCATGCGCAAGGATTTTCTGGTCGACCCCTACCAGGTGTGCGAGGCGCGACTGTTCGGGGCCGGCGGCGTACTGCTGATCGTGCGCATGCTCAGTGACGCGGAGGCGGCGGCAATGATCGAATGCGCCACGCGCCTGCGCCTGTTCGTGCTGCTCGAGACTTTTGACGACCAGGACATTGCGCGTGCCGCCGCCCTGGTCAAGCAATACCGCTCGACCGCAGAGTTGCTGGTGGGCGTGAATTGCCGCGACCTGAAGACGCTCGAGGTAGTCCCGGGAAGGCTTGAAGAGCTGGTGCGCCGGCTCCCGGACAGCGTGCCGCGCGTCGCCGAAAGCGGGGTCACCACCGCGCAGGATGCCGGGCGGATCGCGATTGCCGGCTATGACGTCGCGCTGGTCGGCAGTGCGCTGATGAATGCGCTCGAACCCCTGCAGCTGGTGCGGGCGATGCTATCGTCCGCGCGCAGCGAGCGCGCGCGCCGCTCATGAAGCAGCCGCACGGCCACGGATCGATCTTGGGCGTGCGCGACCCGTGACGGGCTGGATAAAGATCTGCGGCATGACCTCGGCCGACGGAGTGGCCGCCGCGGTTGCGGCCGGCGTCGACGCGATCGGTTTTGTGCTTGCGCCTTCGGTGCGGCGCGTGAGCGCCGAGCGTGCGGCGGAGCTGGCGCTCCCCGCCCGCCGCCAGCTGACCTGCGTGGCTGTCACGCAGCATCCCGACCAGTCCGCGGTGGATGAAATCGTCCGCGAGCTGCGGCCCGATCTGCTGCAGACCGATCTGGAGGACTTTCCGCATTTGCACTTACCGCAGCGACTGGCACGCTTGCCCGTAGTGCGCGCCGGGAGCGCGCCGCTGACGGAATATCCGATGCGGGTGTTGTTCGAAGGTGCGCGCAGCGGCAGCGGCGAGCCCAGCGACTGGCAGCAGGCGGCCGAGCTGGCGGGCCGCACACGCCTGATACTGGCCGGCGGACTGCACGCCGGGAACGTCGCTGAGGCGATTCGGGTGGTGCGGCCGTTCGGGGTCGATACCTCGAGCGGCGTGGAGTCGCGCCCGGGCGTCAAGTGCGCCACCAAGATCCTGGAGTTTGTGCGTGCGGCACGCGAGGCGTTTGGGGAGATCGATCAATGACTGCCGAACTCTCGGCCGCTGAGCGCGAGCAGCTATTGGCTCAGCTGATTGCGGGGAATTTCCCGGACCGGCGTGGCCGCTACGGCCCGTTCGGCGGGCGCTTTGTGCCCGAGACGCTGGTGCCGGCGCATGAGCGGCTGGAGCAGGGCGTCCGGCGCTGGCTGGCGGATGAGGATTTCCAGCGCGAACTGCAGCTGGAGCTGAGCAGCTGGGCGGGGCGGCCGACGCCATTGAGCCATGCGCCGCAACTCTCGCGCCGGTGGGGCGCGGAGGTGTGGCTCAAGCGCGAGGACCTGGCGCATACCGGCGCGCACAAGATCAACAACGCGCTCGGCCAGGCGCTGCTGGCACGACGCCTGGGTGCGAAGCGCATCGTCGCCGAGACCGGCGCCGGACAGCACGGCGTGGCGAGCGCGGCGGCATGCGCACGCGTTGGGCTGCCCTGCACCGTGTACATGGGCGCCGTCGACATGGAGCGCCAGGCGCCCAACGTAGGGCGCATGCGTTTGCTCGGCGCCACGGTGGTGAGCGTGACCAGCGGCGACCAGACACTGCGCGCGGCCATCGACGAAGCGATGCGGGACTGGGTGGCTGATCCGGAAGGCAGCTACTACCTGCTCGGCTCCTCGGTCGGGGCGCATCCGTATCCTTACCTGGTACGCGAACTCCAGAGCGTGATTGGTCGCGAGGCGCGCGCGCAGCTCAAGGCCCAGGCCGGCGGCCTGCCTGATGCGGTGATCGCCTGTGTCGGCGGGGGTTCGAACGCGATCGGCCTGTTCCATCCCTTTATCGGCGACCGCGAGGTCGCAATCCTCGGCATCGAGGCCGGAGGCCGTGGGCCGGGTCTGGGGGAGAACGCCGCGCCGCTGAGCTACGGTCGTCCCGGGGTGCTGCACGGCAGTTATTCCATGCTCTTGCAGGACGGGGACGGGCAGATCCAGGAAACCGAATCGGTCTCGGCGGGTCTCGATTACCCGGGCGTCGGCCCGGAACACGCGTTCCTGCAGTACTGCGGGCGCGCCCGCTACGAAGTGGCCAGCGACGCCGAGTCACTCGCGGCAGTGCGCGAGTGCTGCGAGAGCGAGGGCATATTGCCGGCGATCGAGAGCGCACACGCGCTGGCCGGCGCGCGGCGCTGGGCGCAGGCCCATGCGGGCAAGCGCATCCTGGTCGGGCTCTCCGGACGCGGCGACAAGGACATGCTCGCTCTGACGCGCGAACTGCTTGCGGGGGCCATTTGACGGCGCCACGTGAGCGGATTGTGGCGGCGCTCCGCGAGGGCGCGCGCGGCGGCGAGCCGGCGCTGGTGGCGTTCCTCACCGCAGGCTTTCCGAAACGCGAGCAGTTTCGCGAGCAGCTGTTGGCCGTTGCCGGGGCCGCGGATGTGGTCGAGATCGGCGTGCCGTTTACCGACCCGATGGCCGATGGCATGACCATCCAGCGCTCGAGCCGCGAGGCGCTCCTGCAAGGCGTGAGCCTGCAGTGGATACTCGATGAGCTTAAGGCGATGACCCTCCCGCCTGCGCCGCTGCTGCTGATGAGTTATCTCAATCCCCTGCTCAGCTACGGCTACGAGAAACTTGCGGCCGCCAGCGTGGCCGCCGGCGTGTGCGGCTATATCGTTCCCGACCTGCCGCTGGATGAAAGTGACTTGCTGCGCGCGGCGCTGGATCGCCACGGCATCGCGCTGGTGCAGATGGTGACGCCGGTGACGCCGGCGGCGCGACTTGAGCGCCTGTGCGCGGCGAGCCAGGGCTTCGTGTACGCGGTGACCATGACCGGGACCACCGGCAAGAACGTCGCGAATCCCAGCGACGTGCTCGGCTATCTGGCGCGCGTGCGGGCCGCGGCCAGCGTGCCGGTGTGCGCAGGATTCGGTATCCGCAGCCGCGCGCAGGTCGAGGCCCTGCGCGGCGCCGTTGATGGGGTCATCGTCGGATCGGCGCTGGTCGAGGTGCTCGAGCGCGGCGATTCGCCGCAGGCGTGGTTGGCATCGCTCCGTCCCCGGGCGCAGTGACCGAGCGTCTTTCCGCGGCCGCGGCCACGCCACGCCTGGCGCTGATACTGGCGCTGCTGGCAACACTCGGCTCCTATACCATCGACGCGTTCTTTCCGTCGATGCGGGCGATGGCGGCGGAATTCGGCATCAGCTACTGGCAGGTGCAGCAGACCCTGACCGTCTACCTGGTGCCCTACGCCTGCATGTCGCTGGTGCATGGCTCGCTCTCCGACGCCGTGGGCCGAAGGCGGGTCGTGCTGGTCGGGCTGGTGCTGTACGCGTTTGCTTCCATGGGCTGCGCCCTGGCGCCGGGGTTTGGGGCGCTGCTGTTCTTTCGCGCCCTGCAGGGAATGGTGGGCGGCGTCGGCATGATCATCGGGCGCGCCGTGGTGCGCGACTGCTTTAGTGGCGCCCAGGCGCAGCGGGTCATGAGTGCGATCACCATCATGTTCAGCCTCGGCCCGGCGCTGGCTCCGGTGATCGGCGGCTGGATCCACGTGTGGCTCGGCTGGCGCGCGGTGTTTGGCAGCATGGCGGTGTATGCCCTGGTGCTGGCGTGGATGGTCTACCGGCGGTTGCCCGAAACCCTGGGCCTGGCCCATCGCACACCGCTCGAGTTCGGCGCCCTGGCCGGCAATTTGTACCGCGTGGCGCGCCATCCGGAGTTTTTGCTTCTGACCACGGCCAGCGGCCTGTGCTTCGTGGTGCTGCAGATCTACGTCGGTTCGGCGCCGGCGATCATCCTCGATCATTGGGGCGGAAGCGAGGTCGGGTTTGCCATGCTGACGGTGCCGATCATTTCCGGCTACGCGATCGGCGCCGTGGCCTCCGGCCGCATGGCCGGGCGCCTGCCGCCCTCCCGCCAGGCCAACTACGGCTACACGCTGCTGCTGGCGGCCACCGGCGCGATGCTGCTACTGCAGCGGTTCGTGGAGCACCCGCCGGTGTTCGCGCAACAGCTGCTGCTCACCAGCATGGCGTTCGGATTGCAGCTGCTGTTCCCGATCATTACGCTGCGCATTCTCGATCTGTTCGGTCACTCGCGCGGCGCCGCCACCTCAGCGCACACATTCTTTCTGCTGGTACTGGCCGCGCTCATGATGGGCGCGCTGGCGCCCTGGCTGTCGCAGTCGATGCAACGCCTGGCGCTGACCGCATTCATTTTCAGTTCCGCCGGCTGGTGCGTTTGGCGGCTGGCGCGCTGGTACCAACGGCGCTTCCCGGTGGTACTTTCCTGACGGCCAGCGTTCCAGTGGCAGACCGATCGGGCCCCTTCAGATCAGCCGCCGGCCGCCGGCGCCACGGGCGTGCCGTGGCTTGCTCCGATCCCTATCGTGCGTTCGATGGCGAGGAAACGCGGATCGTGCTGCAGGAAGGCGAACTCGTCGTCACGGCCGATAAAAGGCAGAAAGCCCTCACGGGCCTCGACGGCCCGTTCGAGATAGTGAATGGTGAGATCACGGTCGCGCAGCCCGGCGGCGATGCGCGCCAGCTCGAGGGAGGAAATGAAGGGCTTGCTGCGGTCGGATTCCAGCCGTCTCAGCAGCGCACGCGCCTCATCGGCATGACCCGCACGTCCCAGACACAGACCAAGCACGGCCACCGCGGGGAGATTATCCGGCGCCAGTTCGGCCAGTCTGCGGGCCGTTGCCAGCGCCTCGTCGCTGCGGCCAAGCGCGAGTAGTTGCAGCGCGAGTTCGCGCTGGGTCCGCGGAAAGGAGGGATCCAGGGCAATCGCCTCGCGCAATTCTGTGACCGCCTGTTCGCGCCGACCGAGCAGGCCGAGAGTCGCAGCGTGCGTACTGCGGATCGTCATCGACAACGGGTCCAGTGCCTGCGCGCGCTGCAGTTGTACCAGTGCGCCGGCCAGGTCACCGTTCAGAACCTTGGCTTCAGAGCCCCACAGGTAGGCGGTGGCAAACGCGGGAGCGAGCGCAATCGCCCTTGCATGCTCACGCTCGGCGGCCACCCAATCCCAATCGTAATGCAGCAGGATATCGCCGAGCGAAGCATGCGGCTCGCCTGCGCCTGGATCGAGCCGCATCGCCTGCACGGCCGCGTGCTTGGCCAGCGGAAACGCCGCACGCGGGGGATCATAGCCATAGACGCCGAGAATGATGTGGCCATCGGCCACCCCCGCATAGCCGAGCGCAAACCCGGGGGCGATGCGGGTCGCAGTCTCGAAGTGCGCGAGCGCCGCCCGCACGCCCTGCTCGGTGCGCTGGTTCCAGAGCGCGCGTCCCATCAGGTACTCGTCGAAGGCACGCGGGTCGACGGTGCGCGTCCCGGACAGCCGCTCGGACTCGGCCGGACTCAGCCGCACCGCAATCGCCTTGGCGATCGCGCGCGCCACTTCCGACTGAAGCGTGAGCACGTCGCGTTCGCTGCGCTCATAGCTCTCGGCCCAGAGATTGCGCTCCGTGTCGGTTGATACCAGGGCGGCGTTGTAACGAACGCGCCCGCCGGCGCGCAGCACCGACCCGGTCACCAATGCGCTAACACCCAGCTCGCGCCCGATTTCGGACGGACGCTTGTCCGAGCCCTTGTAGCGCGCCGCAGAATTGCGCGAGATCACCTTGAGCGCGGAGATGCGCGCGAGCGCGGTGGTCAACTCATCGGTCAGCCCATCGGCGTAGAAATCCTGGGCGTGTTCGCCGGAGCGATTGTCGAACGGCAACACCGCCACGGATTTCTCCGGCGCCGTTGCGGCGACCGCCACTTTGGCGTGTCCATCGGCCTTCGGCGGCGCAACCCGCCACGCCCGGGTGCCAAGCAGCGCGGCCAGCAGCACGCATGCACTGATCAAGGCCAGCCACTTCCAGCGATGCGCCCGCCAGGCTCCGGGCCATGCTGCATGCGCAGGCATCGGCGATGGACTGGCCGCTCGGCCGCCGGACAGGAGCGCGGCGATCCGCGCGGAAAACGCCCCCGGGGTCGCCCCGCCCGGCAGCCGGGTCCAGTGGACCTTCAGGAACGACTCAGGAACATCGGCGTCTCGCTCGGGCGTCTGATCCACGCCCACGGGCACCACGAATGCCCTGGCGCGACCCATCAGGTGGGTGCGTTCGTCGGCCAGGCGCCACTCCAGCCGGAAGTAACCCTCAGAGCGTGCCTGGGTGTGTTCGGAGATGATCGGAATAAAGAGCGCGCAATCCCTGATCTGCTGGCGGATCGCACGGTCCCAGGAATCCCCGCCGCGGAGCTCGCTCTGGTCGAACCACACCTCGATGCCGGCGGCACGCAGTGCTTCGCAAACGCGCAGCGCCGCCTCCGCGTCCTGCGAGGCGTAGCTCAGGAACACAGCCCGGCTTGATTCCGTCATGGTCTGAAGCCGGTGCTCATGGCGACGGTGGCACTGTATTCAATCGATCCCGCGACCGCGCCGATCCGGGTGCTAAGCGCGAAAGATCGAAGCGGCCATAACCAACACACCGGCGCCACCGAGCAGCAGGCCGGGCCACTGCGGGTCGATTTGCAGTCCCAACCACAGCACGCCCGCCGGCAGCAGAGCCGCACTGGCGATCAGCAGATCGCGTCGGGTGTTTTCCGGCGGCGCTCCGGACGGCGGCACGGTGGCCGCCGCGGGCGGAGCGGCGGGGCGTCCGGCCTTGTCCTGAGCTCGTTCGATGGCCTCTTTGGCGATGGTCGGCAACGCCTTCATCACCTCGAGCACGTCGGGCAGGCCCTGGCGCAGTTCGCGCCAAACGACGCGCGGGCGGACCCGCTCGCGCTGCCAGGCCCGCAATACCGGGGCGGCCGCCTTCCAGATGTCGAGTTCCGGGTACAGCTCCCGCCCCAGCCCCTCGACATTGAGCAGCGTCTTCTGCAGCAGGATCAGCTGGGGCTGGATCTGTCCGTCAAAGCGCTGCAGGGCCGCAAACAGCCGCAGCAGCACGGTGCCGAACGAGATCTCGCGCAGCGGGCGACCGAAGATCGGTTCGCAGATCGTGCGTACGGTCGATTCCATCTCATCGGCCCGGGTGGTGGCGGGCACCCAACCGGCCTGAATGTGCAGCTCGGCGACGCGCCGATAGTCGCGATCAAAGACGGCGAGGAAGATCTCCGCGAGGTAGCGCTGGTCGCGTGCGGCGAGCGAGCCGACGATTCCAAAGTCGACCGCCGCATAGCGTGGCGCCTTCGGATCATCGACGATGACGAAGATATTTCCCGGGTGCATGTCGGCATGAAAGAAGTTATGCCTGAAGACCTGCGTGAAGAAGATCTCCACCCCGTTTTCCGCCAGGCGCCGGAAGTCCGTACCGCGCTCCCGCAGCACCGCCAGCTCGCCGATCGGCACGCCATGGATGCGCTCCATCACCATGACGTCGGCGCGGCACAGGTCCCAGTGCACCTCGGGCACGTAGAGCAGGGTCGAGCCGGCGAAATTGCGCTTCAGCTGCGAGGCGTTGGCCGCTTCACGCATCAGGTCGAGCTCATCGAAGATCGTCTTGCGGTACTCGCGCACCACCTCGATGGGCTTGAGCCGGCGGGCCTCCGGCCACCAGCGTTCGGCCAGCACCGCCATCGCCGCCATCACCTCCAGGTCGCCGCCGATCTGCTCGCGCATGCCCGGGCGCAGGACCTTCACCACCACTTCACGCCCGTCGAGGCGGCGGGCCACGTGCACCTGCGCGATCGAGGCGGCCGCCAGCGGTTCGGTGCTGAAATCCGCGAACAGCTCGGCGAGCGGCCGGCCGTAGCTGTGTTCGAGACTGGCTCGGGCGGCCGATCCCGGAAACGGGGGAACCTTGTCCTGGAGCTTCGCCAGCTCGTCGGCGATGTCCGCGGGCAACAGGTCGCGGCGCGTGGAGAGCGCCTGGCCGAACTTTACGAAGATGGGCCCCAGTTCCTCGAGCGCAAGGCGCAGCCGCGCGGCGCGCGTCGCGCCGCGGCGGCGCTGAAACCACGTCCAGGGCGAGAGGTAAAACAGGAATCGCAACGGCCGGTACAGGTGCGTGGCGCGCACGAAATCATCGAGCCCGTGGCGCACCAGCACCCGCTGGATCTCGATCAGCCGCCCGACCACCCGCAGCTTCAAGAGGGGCTCCGCACGCTGAGCGCGGCGACTCGCTCGGCCAGCAGCGCGACGCGTGCTTCGGCACGCGTTACCGCGGAGCGCAGCGCCTCGACGCCCGAGAAGTAGCCTTCGGCCTCGGCGCGCGGCACCAGATCGCGGCTCTCGTAGGCCAAGTAATCGGCGGCATTGCGCGCCACCGACTCGCCCGCCGCACGAGCCCAGGTCGTGAACAGCGTGAGTGCGCGCGTGGCCAGGTGCGCCGGCACGCGGCCTACCACCTGGCCCGCGGCGGCCTCGACATCCGGGCGCAGGAGTCGTGCCAGTTCCTGGAACTGCTGCACCAGCAGCTCGTCGCCTTCGACGCTGGCCGCGCCGCGCATGACGACACCGCTGGCGTCGCCGCCGGCCAGTGCCAGCAGAGCCAAGGGACTGCCACGTACCGTGACGTCGGCGGCCGTGTCGCTGGCCGCCGTGCTGGCGGGGGCGTGCGTGGCCTGGAGCGCGCCGTTGGCCACCGCCACGCACAGTGCGCCCGGCAGGTGGTGAATCTGCAGCTGCAGGCGCCGGCCATCGAGTGCGGCGCACAGCTGTCGAGCGCGCGGCGAACGCTTGAGTGCGCGCGCCAGGTAGACGTTGAGTTGCGCGGCGAGCATCTAGAAGCGGTAACCGCGATGTACGGCGACAATCCCGCCCGTCAGATTGTAGTAGCGGCACTCTTCGAGGCCGGCCGCCTGCATCATCGACAGCAGCGTTTTCTGGTCGGGATGGCGGCGGATCGATTCAGCCAGATAGCGGTAGCTGTCGGCATCGCCCGCAACGATGCGGCCCAGCAGCGGCAGGACCCGGAAGGAGTAAGCGTCATAGAGATCCTCCAGCACGCCATTGGTCGGCTTGGAGAATTCCAGCACCAGCAACTGGCCGCCGCATTTCAGGACCCGCCGCATGGCGGCCAGGGCGCGCGCTTTGTCGGTGACGTTGCGCAAGCCAAAGCTGATCGTCACGCAATCAAAACTCTCATCGGCAAAGGGCAGTTGTTCCGCGTCGGCCTGGGCGTACAGCACATTGCCGACCAGCCCTCCGTCTATCAGCCGATCACGTCCGGCATCGAGCATGGCGGCGTTGATGTCCGTGAGCACCACCAGCCCGGAGTTTCCGACCTGTCGCGCCAGTCCCGCAGCGAGGTCCCCGGTGCCGCCGGCGACGTCGAGCACGCGGCCCCCCGGCCGCAACCCGGTCAACGACAAGGCGAAGCGCTTCCACAGCCGATGCACGCCGCCGGACATAAGATCGTTCATGAGGTCATAGCGGCTGGCGACGGAATCAAACACCGCGCGCACGCGCTGCGCCTTGAGCGCTTTGGGCACCTCTTGAAAACCGAAATCAGTGGTTTGCGGATCGCCTGAACTCACGTTGAACTCCCGGGCATCGTGCCGCGACGACGCGGGCCGCGCCGCCGCAGCGTGCGGCCTGATTTTAATGCGCTGCAATAAGGAAAACTAATTGCGGCTGCCTGTATCATTTCGGCGTCAGTTGTTTAAAATCCCGTCCCGGTTGGCCATCCTAAGGGCCGATCAGTGGGGGTCTTGTTAAGAATTGGCCGGGTAATTACCCGGCCTTTCTTTGCAGGCTCCAGCGGTTAGGGGTCGCGCCGTTTGAGGCCGGCTTTTTCCAGTCTACGCAAATACATGAGCCAACGCGCCTCCCGCTCTGAACCGAGCTCGTACAGGTACTTCCAGGTGTACAGGCCCGTGTCGTGCCCGTCATCGAACAGCAAGCGTACGGCATAGTGGCCGATGGGTTCCACGGCCTTGATGGAGACGTTTTCCTTTCCGCTCACCAGCACGCCCTCGCCGGCCCCGTGACCCTGCACCTCCGCGGAAGGCGAGTGCACGCGCAGGTACTCGGCAGGCAACTCGTAGCGCGCTCCGTCGTCAAAGGATACTTCCAGCAGACGCGACCGGGTGCGCAGGCGAATCTCGACCGGGGCGGGTAAACTCATCGCAGATTCTCGCTAATATGCGGGTGTTTTGTTATACACAGTAACTAGATGAATCCTACAGATACCACGAATCCTGAGTATTATCATCGCGTTGTAGACTGCCAGTGGGCCTGTCCCGCGCACACCGACGTACCGGAGTACATCCGGCTCATTGCCCAGGGACGCTTCACCGACGCCTATCTTCTCAATCGGGACTCCAACGTATTCCCCGGCATATTGGGTCGGGTATGCGATCGCCCCTGCGAGCCGGCCTGCCGGCGCGGTCGAGTGGAGGACAAACCGGTCGCGATCTGCCGTCTCAAGCGGGTGGCGGGGGACCTCAAGGGCGATCTCACCGGCCGCATTGCGCGCGCGCCCTTCGAGCGCAACGGCAAGCGCATCGCCTGCATCGGCGCCGGCCCCGCCTCGCTCACGGTCGCCAACGACCTGGCGCCGCTCGGCTACGAAGTGGTGATCTTCGAGCGCCTCGACACGCCCGGCGGCCTGATGCGCAGCAATATTCCGGCCTTCCGCCTGCCGCAATCGGTGCTCGACGAGGAAATCGGCATGATTCTCGACATGGGCGTCGAGCTGCGCCTCGGCACGCCGGTGAGCGGCCTGCGCGACCTGCTCGAGCGGCAGCAGTTCGACGCGGTGTTCGTGGGCTCGGGCGCGCCCAAGGGCAAGGAACTGGACCTGCCGGGCCGGCGCGACACCGACCGGATCCACATCGGCATCGACTGGCTCGAGTCGGTCGCCTTCGAGCACATCGACAAGATTGGCGAGCGGGTGCTGATCATCGGCGTGGGCAACACGGCGATGGATTGCTGCCGGACCTCGCTCCGTCTGGGGGCCAACAACGTCAAGGTCATGGCGCGCAAACCACGCGGGTTCTTCAAGGCATCCGACTGGGAGCTCGAGGATGCGGAAAGCGAGAACGTCGAGATCGTCGTCAATCGCTCGCCCAAGCGCTTCGTCATCGAGGGCGGCAAGCTGACCGGCATGCTGTTTGAGAAGATGGAGTACGAACTCACGGACGGCAGAATCACCGCCGAGCGCGTGCTGGGCGAAGAGCTGCTCCCCTGCGATGACGTGATACTGGCGATCGGCCAGGAAAATGCTTTTCCGTGGATCGAGCGCGACCTGGGCATCGAGTTCGACAAGTGGAGCGTGCCCAAGGTTGACCCCAAGACCTTCCAGTCGACACGACCGGGCGTGTTCTTCGGCGGCGATGCCGCCTTTGGCCCGAAGAACATCATCTGGGCCGTCGAGCACGGCCACCAGGCCGCGATCTCGCTGCACGGCTATTTGCAGGGCAAGCCGCTGACCGAGCGTCCGCCGTCGACCGTGAAACTGAGCAGCGTCAAGATGGGCATGCACGAATGGGCCTACGCCAACGACTACGCGGTCCTGGAGCGGCGGCTGGTGCCGCACGTGTCGCTCAAGGAGCGATTCAAGAAGGTCAATATCGAGGTGGAACTCGGATTCAAGCCCGAGCAGGCGGCGCAGGAGGCGCAGCGCTGCCTGAACTGCGACGTGCAGACCGTGTTCGAGGCCAAGCTGTGCATCGAGTGCGACGCCTGCATCGACGTCTGTCCGGTCGACTGCCTGACCATCACCCAGGACGGTGAGGAAGAGGAGTTGCGAAGCCGCCTGCGGGCGCCCGCCAAGGTGCTGACGCAGCCCCTGTACGTGTCGAGAGCGCTGCCGCAAACCGGTCGCGTCATGGTCAAGGACGAAAATCTGTGCGTGCACTGTGGGCTGTGCGCGGAGCGCTGTCCGACTGCCGCCTGGGATATGCAGAAATCGACAATTCACTGGCCCCACGCCGGAGAAGGTGAACCCGCATGCCGTACGCAGCGCCAAATCGCGTAAACGACTTCGTCATCAAGATTGCGACCGTGAACGGCACGGGCTCGGCCAGCGCCAACGGTCTGCTGATGAAGGCCGTGTTCCGCAGCGGCGTGCCCGTGGTTGGCAAGAACTACTTTCCCTCGAATATTCAGGGGCTGCCCACCTGGTACGAGATCCGCGTGACCCGCGACGGCCACCGCGCCCGCAGCGGCCAGGTCGACATCATGGTGGCCCTCAACGTCGAAACCTACGTGCGCGATCTCCAGGAAGTGAGCTCGGGCGGCTATTTTCTATACGACTCCACCTGGCCGCGTCCGGCGCTGATGTTGCGCGACGACGTCACCGTGCTGGGCGTGCCGTTCGCGCGCCTCTGCAATGAGAATTTTGCCGGCGTGCGCACCCGCATCCTGATGAAGAACATCTGCTACGCCGGCGCGCTCGCCGCGTTGCACGGCATTGACCTCGACATCATCCGCCAGCTGCTGGCCGAGACTTACGCCAAGAAGCCGCAGCTGGTCGAGAACAACATGAAGGCCATCCAGCTCGGTTACGACGCCGTGCAGCAGCTCTACAGCTGCCCGCTGCCGCTGCGCATCGAGAAGATGGACGCCACGCGCGGCCAGATCATCATCGACGGCAACACGGCCGCGGCCCTGGGGTGCATATACGCGGGCGCCACTGTCGGGGCCTGGTATCCGATTACTCCGTCAACTTCGTTGATGGACGCCTTTAAGAGCTTTGCGGATCGGCTGCGGGTCGATCCTGCCACCGGGCGCAAGAACTACATCATGATCCAGGCCGAGGACGAGTTGGCGTCGATCGGCATGGTGATTGGTGCCTCGTTCAATGGCGCGCGCGCCTTTACCGCCACCTCCGGCCCGGGCATATCGTTGATGCAGGAATTTCTCGGCCTGGCCTATTACACCGAGACCCCGGCCGTGGTTTTCGACGTGCAGCGCGTCGGACCCTCGACCGGCATGCCGACCCGCACCCAGCAATGCGACATCCACTCGGCCGCGTACGCCTCGCACGGCGACACGCGTCAGGTATGCCTGTACCCGGCCAACCCCGAGGAATGCTTTGAATTCGCGCCGATCGCCTTCGATCTGGCCGAGCGGCTGCAGACGCCGATCATGGTGCTCTCCGATCTGGACATCGGCATGAATGACTGGATGTGCCCGGAGTTCAAGTGGGACGAGAACTACGTGCCGGACCGCGGCAAGCTGCTCGATGACGAGGCGCTGGCCAAGATCAGCAAGTTCTGGCGCTACTACGACCATGACGACGACGGCATCCCGCAGCGCACGATTCCCGGCGTCAACTCCAAGGGCGCCTATTTCGCGCGCGGCTCGGGCCACAACCAGTACGGGGCCTACACCGAGGACTCGCGCGAGTATCAGGTGGTGATCGATCGGCTGCGCAAGAAATGGCTGACCGCCGCGCGCCTGGTGCCGAAGGCGGTGATCGAATCGGGCGCCAGCTCCGAACTGGGCATCGTCACGCTCGGGAGCGGTGATGCCCCGGTGCGCGAGGCGATTGCCCGCCTTGGCGCGCAGGGCGTCAAGCTCGACTACATGCGGGTGCGCGGCTTCCCGTTCGGCGAGGAAGTGGAGCAGTTTCTCGACGCCCACCAGCTCAACTTCATCGTCGAGCAGAACCGCGATGCGCAGCTGCGCGCGCTGCTGACGCTGGAGACGGGCGTCGCCAAGAGCCGCATGCGCTCGATACTGCATTACAACGGCATGCCCCTGGCGGCCAATTACGTCATCGCTGGCGTCATGGCCGAAGTACAAGATTATTCGCGCCCCGCGGCGCAGCTGGTGCGCAAATGAGCTTCATGGCAAAACCCAAGGTTGCGCACCCGGATCTGCCGAAGAACGCGCTGGGTCTCACGCGGCGCGACTATGAGGGCGCGAATTCCACGCTGTGCGCCGGCTGCGGTCATGATTCGATCACCGCCGCCATTGTCGAGGCGTGCTGGGCCAATGCGATCGAGCCCAAGAATCTGGTCAAGCTCTCCGGGATTGGCTGTTCCTCGAAAACCACGGCCTACTTCGTGGCCGGCTCGCACGGCTTCAATTCCGTGCATGGACGCATGCCCTCGGTGGCCACCGGGGCGAACGCGGCCAATCGCCAGCTCGGCTACATCGGCGTCTCGGGTGACGGCGACACGCTCTCGATCGGACTCGGGCAGTTCATCCACGCCATCCGTCGCAACCTCAACATGGTTTACATCATTGAGAACAACGGAGTCTACGGGCTGACCAAGGGCCAGTTCTCGGCGTCGGCGGATGTGGGCAGCACGGCGAAGAAAGGCGAGGTCAACAACCAGTCGCCGATCGATCCGGTCCAGCTGGCGCTCACCCTGGGCGCCTCGTTCGTGGCCCGCAGCTTCTCGGGCGACAAGGCGCAGCTGGTACCGTTGATCCAGGCGGCGATGCATCACCCCGGCTTCGCGCTGATTGACGTGCTGTCGCCCTGCGTCACCTTCAATGATCACGAAGGCTCGACCCGCAGTTACGAATATACGCGCGAGCACTACGAAGAGGCCGTGCACACCGATTTCGTGGCGCCGGCCGCCGACATCAGCGTGCAGTACGCCGAGGGAGAATCGGTGCCGGTGACCATGCATGACGGGAGCCGCATCGTGCTGCACAAGGTCGACAAGGATTACGACCCAACCGACCGCGGCGCCGCGCTGGCCCGAATTCGCGAGCGCCTGCGCGCGCAGGAGTATCTGACCGGCCTGCTGCACATCAGCACCAACCAGCCGGAATTCCACGAGCTCAATGCCACGCCCGAGCTGCCGCTCAATCAGATTCCCTACGCCAAGCTCAATCCCGGCGCGGCGGCGCTGGCGAAGACTCTGGCACGCTTCCGCTAGTAGGCGCCGCTCGGCGATCCACGCCGGTTTGCGCCGGCGCACGCGAATCACTAGACTCTCGGCCCGTCGTCAGAGATTAGGAGTAGCCGAGTGGGCAAGGGTGATCGCAAGACTCGTCGCGGCAAGATTTACGCCGGCTCGTTCGGGAAATCCCGCCCCAAGGATCCGGCCAAGAAGAAAGCTGCGGCCGCAAAGCGGCCACTCCGCAAGTAATTGCCCCCAAGGGTTTCGGCCGTCTCGCGGCCGCAATCTAGCCCGGTCGGCGCAGCGTGCGCGCGCGGCGCGTCCGCTCGGAGTCCTGGCGGGCCGCCGGCTCCGGCTGCCGGCCACCGCCACGGATCAGGTCGGCGAGCTCGTTCGCGGGCATGGCCGCGCTGTAGTGGTAGCCCTGGTACTGGTCGCACCCCAGCATCTGCAGGAACTCCAGCTGTTCGGGAGTCTCGACCCCCTCAGCGATGACTTTCAGTTTCAAGGTATGACCGAGCGAGACGATGGCGCTCACGATCGAGGCGTCATCGTTGCTCGAGGTCACCTCGTTGATGAAGGTGCGGTCGATCTTCAGCTTGTCGATCGGGAAGCGCTGTAGGTAGCTCATGCTCGAGTAGCCGGTCCCGAAGTCGTCGACGGACACCAGCACGCCCATCTCGCTCAGCTGCTTGAGGATGTTCACCGATTCCTCGGGATCGCTCATCAGCGTGCTCTCGCTGACCTCGACCTCCAGGTAGGTCGGATCAAGGCGCGCATCGTGCAGCGCGCGCCGGATGGTGCCCAGCAACTTGCCGTCGCGGAACTGGAAAGCCGAAAGATTGACCGAGACTCGGGTGGGCGGCAGGCCCTGTCGTTGCCAGGCACTGGCCTGCTGGCAGGCTTCGTGGATAACCCAGTTGCCTATCGACTCGATCAGGCCGCAGTTTTCGGCCAGCGGCAGGAAGGTTCCGGGCGGCACGAAGCCGCGCACCGGATGGCGCCAGCGGATCAGGGCTTCGGCGCCGCTTATCAGCCCGGTTTGGGCGTCGACCTTGGGTTGATAGTGCAACTCGAACTGCTTGCGCTTGAGCGCCTGCTGCAGATCGCTTTCCAGCCGGCCGCGGTCCTGGGTGTCGGCGTCCATGCCGGGTTCGAAGTACTGGACGTTGTTGCGCCCGTGCTGCTTCACGAAGTACATCGCCGCGTCAGCGTGTGCCATCAGCGTCTCGACGCTGCTGCCATCTTGCGGAAACAACGCGATGCCGACGCTGGCCGAGGACTGTAGGTTCTTCTTACCGATGTTGAGCGGTTTCTGCAGAGCGGTAATCGCCCGCTGCGCGACAACCAGTGCGTCCGCCGGTTGCGCCAGATGATCGATGATCATGACGAACTCGTCGCCGCCCAGGCGCACCACCGTGTCGATGCTGCGGGCAATGCCCTGCAGCCGGCGCGCGACTTCCTTGAGCAGCTCATCACCGATGCCATGGCCGAAAGAGTCGTTAATGTCCTTGAAGCGATCCAGGTCAAAAATCGCGACCGCAAACGTATGCCCGTCGCGGGTGGCGTGGGCGATGGCCTGTGCCAGGCGATCCTCCAGCAGGATGCGATTGGGCAGTCCGGTGAGCGAGTCGTGGGTGGCGAGATGGCGCAGCTGGCGGTTGGCCTGCTCCAAGCCGCGGGTGCGATCCTCGATAACCTGTTCGAGGCTCTCAACGTGGCGGCGCAGGGTGTGCTCGTTCTGCCATTTGCGGGCCAGTGAACTCGCGCATTGCCGCACTTCGATTGGATCGAAAGGCTGCTTCACCACTAACAGCTTGTCCGGGTGGTCGAGCCGCGCGATCACCTGGTCCCAGTCATAGTCCGCATGCGCCGAACTCATGACCACCTGCAGATGCGGGTCTGCCGCCCACAGGCGCTGAATAGTGTCCAGATCCTCCGAGCCCGACGCGCGGTGCATTTCCACGAACGCGAGCGCGTAGGGGTGGCCGGCCTCGAGCGCGCGCTGCACGAGCTGCACGCCGGCCTTGCCCTGCGAGGCGGTGTCGACCTCGAAGCTCTGGCGGAGGCTGCCCTTGCCGTTTAGCCCGCGTGGCGTGCGTTCCGCATCCAGCAGCGCCTTCTCGGCACCGTGCTCGGGGCCGAGAATCCTCTGGATTTCGTCGTGAACCGCGGGGTCATCATCGATAACCAGCACACGTCGATTGGCTAGGACCACGCTATTGACCATTTATATTTACTTAGGGCTGCCGTGGCCCAACGATACACGATCAAAACCGGAACCGGCGTAGGAGGCCACCACATGCACGGCAGGCAGCGATCGCATGGCGATCACTTTCAGGAACGGCAGGGCCCACAGATTGTCGGTGAATAGTCTCATGGCTCGCGACACGCCAACGCGGTACACGGACGCTACCCTATTTGACAGTCCTACAAAGCGTGCTACGGCAGAAAGTTAAATGGGACTGTTGAAAAAGACCTAAAACTGTGAACGGCGTCATGCTTTTGTGCGCCGCCACCGTGAACCTCTAGAGAATGTAGCGGCTCAGGTCCTCATCCTGCGCGAGGTTTCCCAGGTGCGCATCTACGTACGTGGCATCCACCTGCAGTTCGCTGCCGCCCCGCTCACTCGCTTCGAATGAAATCGCTTCCAGCAACCGCTCCATCACGGTGTGCAGTCGACGCGCGCCGATGTTCTCGGTGCGCTCATTGACGTGATGAGCAAGTTCGGCGATGCGGCGCACGCCGTCCGGGGCGAACCGCAGCTGCACCTCCTCGGTAGCCAGCAGCGCCTTGTACTGTGCCGTCAGCGAGGCGTCCGGCTCAGTCAGGATGCGCACAAAGTCCTCCACCTTGAGCGAGTCGAGCTCGACGCGGATCGGAAACCGTCCCTGCAGCTCGGGGATCAGGTCCGAGGGCTTGGCCATATGAAACGCGCCCGAGGCAATGAACAGCACGTGGTCGGTTTTTATCTGACCGTACTTGGTGCTGACGGTGCACCCTTCGACCAGAGGCAGCAGGTCGCGCTGCACGCCCTCGCGCGAAACATCCGCGCCAATCGTCTCCTGGCGCCGGCAGATCTTGTCGAGCTCGTCGATGAACACGATGCCGTTCTGCTCGGCGTTGGCCAGCGCGCGGCTCTTGAGCTCCTCCTCGTTGACGAGCTTGCTGGCCTCCTCTTCGGTCAGGAGCTTGAGCGCCTCGCCGATCTTGACGCGTCGCGGCTTGGTGCGGGTGCTGCCCAGGTTCTGGAACATGGACTGCAGCTGTTGCTGCATTTCCTCCAGGCCGGGCGGCGCCATGATCTCCACCCCGGTCGGCAGTGAGCGCAACTCCAGTTCGATCTCGCGCTCGTCGAGCTCGCCGCGCAGCAACAGGTCCCGGAATTTCTGGCGGGTCTCGGCGTCGCGCGGCTGCACCGGCTCGTCGGTGGAAAAGCCCGTGAGCTTGGGCTTGGGCAGCAGCGCATCGAGCACGCGTTCCTCCGCGGCGTGGCGCGCCGGCTCCCGCACGCGCGCCACTTCCTGCTCGCGCGCCATCTTGACCGACACGTCGGCCAATTCCTTGATGATCGAGTCGACCTCGCGACCGACATAGCCCACCTCGGTGAATTTTGTGGCTTCCACCTTGACGAAAGGAGCGTTCGCCAGTCGCGCCAGGCGGCGCGCGATCTCGGTCTTGCCGCAGCCGGTGGGGCCGATCATGAGGATGTTCTTCGGCGTTATCTCCTGGCGCAGCGGCTCGTCCACCTGCATGCGCCGCCAGCGGTTGCGCAGCGCAATCGCCACCGAGCGCTTGGCCGCGCCCTGGCCAATGATGTGCTTGTCGAGTTCTGCGACGATCTGTTGGGGCGTCACGCGCCGAGCTCCTCGATGATCAGATTGCGGTTGGTATATATGCAGATGTCGGCGGCGATGTTGAGGGCGCGCTCGACGATGCCGCGCGCCGGCAGCTCGGTGTTCTGCAGCAGCGCCAAAGCCGCCGCCTGCGCATACGGGCCGCCCGAGCCGATGGCCACCAGCGGATGCTCGGGCTCGATCACGTCGCCGTTCCCGGAAATCACGAACAGGCTCTCCGGGTCGCCCACCAGCAGCAACGCCTCGAGCCGCCGCAGGTAGCGATCGGCGCGCCAGTCCTTGGCCAACTCGATGGCAGCGCGGGTCAGGTTGCCGAATTTCTCGAGCTTGCCCTCGAAGCGCTCGAACAGCGTGAACGCGTCGGCGGTGCCGCCGGCAAATCCGGCCACCACTTTGCCGCTGGCCAGGCGTCGCACCTTGCGGGCATTGGACTTCATGACCGTGGTGCCCAGGGTCACCTGACCGTCGCCCCCCAGGGCGATGGTGCCGTTGCGGCGCACCGCCAGGATGGTGGTGGAGTGGGGATCGAAACTCTGGGTCATGCTCAGCCCCTGGCAACAAAGGGTTAGCCGCGTCGGCGGGCGCGCGGATGCGCACTTTCGTAGATGCGGGCAAGATGCTGAAAATCAAGGTGCGTGTAGATCTGGGTGGTGCCGATGCTGGCGTGGCCGAGCAGCTCCTGGACGGCTCGCAGGTCGCGGCTCGACTCGAGCACGTGGGTGGCGAAGGAATGACGAAACAGGTGCGGATGCACGTTCATGGGCAGCCCCTGCGCGCGCGCGTGGCGCGCCACCAGCAACTGCACGGCGCGCCCGCTCAGGCGCCGGCCGCGGTGATTGACGAACAGCGCGTCCTCATCGGCCGCCGCCAGCGCGCTGCGTTCGCCCAGCCAAAGTTTCAGGGCCGCCAGCGCCTGCGTGCCGACCGGCACGATGCGGGTCTTGCTGCCCTTGCCCGTGACCCGCACGGTGCGGTCCGCCAGATGCAGGTCGGCGAGATTGACGCCCACCAGTTCGGCGAGCCGCAATCCGGAGGAGTACAGCAGCTCCATCATGGCCAGATCGCGCATGCCCAGCGGTCCCTGGGGCTTGAGCGCCAGCAGCGCGCCCATCTGATCGACATCCAGAGTGTGCGGCAGCCGCTTGCCGGCCTTGGGCGCCCGCACATCCACGGCCGGATTGTGCTTGAGCTGTCCCTCGCGCACCAGGAAGCTGAAGAAGGTGCGTAGCGCCGACAAGCGCCGCTGGATGCTGCGCGGCTGCAGGCCGGCCGCGTGGCTGCGCGCGGCAAAGCTGCGCAGGTGCGCGGAGTCGATGCGTTTCCAGTCCCTGAGGCCGGCGCGCTTGCACCATTGGATCCAGGCCGCGATCTCGCGCAGGTACGCCGAGACCGTGTGTGCCGACAGCCGGCGCTCGGCGGCCAGGTGCTGCTCGAAGCGCTCAACCCAGGCCGCCTCAGCAACCATGCGTGGCGACCATCGACGGGCTTAGGGGCGCAGCAGGGAGTCCGCGATCAACTCGGCCATGCGCGAGAGGAACTCGACGCTCATGCCCGGATGGAACCGATCGCGATCGACGCTGCCGAGCACCAGCAATCCGGGCGGCGCCATGGCGCTGAGCGGGATGAGCGCCACCGAGCCGATGCCCGCGGCCTCGGCGCCGAACAGGAAATCCCGCTGGCTGTCGCGAACCTGACCGCAGCGCGGTCGCGCATTGCTGAACAGCGACTCGAAGCTCTTGAAGATCGGATTATCGGTGGCCACCTCACGCAGGAAATTACCGGCCGAATCGCCGGCGGGCGCGGTGGCGGTGACTTTGGGGACCTGCAACACCAGCACGGTATGGTAAGCGTCAAAATCCTCGCGCAGGCTGGCCTCGATCTGCGCCAGGGCCTCGGCGCGGGTGCTGGTGCGCAGCAGCCGGCGCGTAAAGCGGTGGATCCGGTCGGCGAGCGAGTCGTTGTCGCGGGCCACGCGCACGAATTCGGCCAGTTTCTGCTCCAGCGCGGCGTGTTTCTCGCGCAGCACCTCCACCTGTCGCTCGATGAGCGAAACGGTGGTGCCGTTGCGCGGGTGCTGGAGTCGCAAGCGTGTCAGCAGCTGCGGATGACGGTCGAACAGGTCCGGATGTTGCTGCAGGTACTGAGTGATCGTCTGTTCGTCGACGGCCTCGAGTTTCAGGTCCTGGGCGATGTTGCTGGTCATCCTAAGGTTCCCTCTGACGGCATGGTTGCCAACACTTAGATATCGGCCTGGCCGGTGTAGGCCACCGCGGTCGGTCCGGCCAGCCAGATGCGCTGCCCCGGTCCTTCCCAGTGTACGCCGAGCCGGCCTCCCCGAACATGGACCTCGACCTCGGCCCCGAGCAGGCCGAGGTTCCGCCCCACCGCCACCGCGGCGCACGCGCCGGTGCCGCAGGCCATGGTCTCGCCGGCGCCACGCTCGTAGACGCGCAGGCGGATGTGGCCGGCGTCGATGATCTGCATGAAGCCGACGTTGACCTGGCGCGGAAAACTCGGATGGGCCTGCAGCGCACGGCCGATGCGTTCGACCGCGGCGCTCTCGACCGCCGTGACGCGCAGCACGACGTGCGGATTACCCACCGCCACGGCGCCGAAGTCCAGATTCTCGCCGCCGACCGCCAGCGTGTAGGTCGCTTCGGTCGCCACGGCGGAAAACGGCAGGGAGCGCGGCTCAAAGTCGGGGACGCCAAGATCCACGGCGACGCGCCCGTCGGCCAGGACTCGCGCGCTGACCGCGCCGCCGGCGCCGTCCATGGCAACCTCGCCGCCGGCGCCGGCGCGCCCGTGCAGCTGCAGGTAGTGGGCGATGCAGCGCGCGCCGTTGCCGCACTGCTCGACCTCGCCGCCGTCGGCATTGAAGACCCGATAATGAGTGGCCGAGCCCGCCACGCGTGGTGGCTCGAGCACCAGCGCCTGGTCGAAACCGACGCCGGCGTGCCGGTCGGCCAGCTGGCGCCACTGCGCAGGACTGGGCAGAGCGCCGTCGGCGGGAGCCTCCATCACCAGGAAATCGTTGCCGAGGCCGTGCATCTTCGTGAAGGCGATGCGCATCGACAAATCATAACCGAACTCAGCGGCCGGCCAGTGCCTCGACCGCCTCGGCCCACAGGGTCTGACTCGCGGCCGCCAGCACCGCGTCGCCCGACTGGGCATCGAGCGGCCGGCCGCTCCAGTCGCTGATGCGGCCGCCCGCGCCTTCCACCACCGGCACCAGCGCCTGGAAATCGTGGGGCTTCATGGCCGCCTCTATGACCAGGTCGCAATGCCCGGCAGCCAGCAAGCCATACAGGTAGCAATCGCCCCCGTAACGGCGAATGCTTGCACGACGCGTGTAGGCGTCGTAGCGCCGCAGCCGCTCCGGGTCGAACGCATCCGTGGTGGTGCTGTAGACGCGCGCCTGCTCGATCGAGTTGCAGCCACTGACCTTGGCGGGCGCGCCGTTGCACAGCGTGGGCCGCCCCTCGACGCCGACCCAGCGCTCGCTCATTGCGGGAGCCTCTATGATCCCGAGCACCGCGCGCGCCCCCTGCGTCAGCGCAATCAGCGAACCAAACAGCGGAAAGCCGCTGATAAAGCTCTTGGTGCCGTCGATCGGATCGAGCACCCAGGTGAACTCCGCGCCTGCCTCGGCGGCAAACTCTTCACCCTGGATCCCGTGCGTCGGAAACTCGGCACGGATCATGCGGCGCATTTCGGTCTCGATGGCGCGATCGGCGACGGTGACCGGGCTGCGATCCGCCTTCTGTTCCACGGCGATGTGAGAGCGAAAGTAGCCGCGCGCGATGCTGCGCGCCGCATCGGCGAGCTGATTCGCGAGCGCGAGCGCGCGCTCGCAATCACGGTGCCGGGCATAGCTCATGCGCTCCAGTATAATCAGCCGCGGCAAAATCCGGGAAGCTCAGGCATGCGGGATCAAGTCAGCAGCGACGCGCTTGCCAGGCGTTCACACGGGTTCGGCCGGATTAGGATCGCCCCGTTTGGCGCGCGCGAATTCCGTGTTCGCCAGCCGCCGGGCCTCGCGGCCGCGCATGGCTGATCTGCCCGAAAGCGCGCGCGCGGTCGTCATCGGTGGCGGCATCGTGGGCTGCTCGACGGCGTATCACCTGGCCAAGCTGGGCTGGCGCGATACGCTCATCATCGAGCGGCACAAGCTCACCTCGGGTTCCACGCACCATGC
This sequence comes from uncultured Gammaproteobacteria bacterium, assembly GCA_963699955.1. Classification (GTDB taxonomy): domain Bacteria; phylum Pseudomonadota; class Gammaproteobacteria; order Steroidobacterales; family Steroidobacteraceae; genus FEN-1191. Next base: position 1,099,509 of record CAVOVV010000006.1, on the reverse strand, counting down.
AGCCGGGCTGGTGGGACAGTTGCGCACCAGCGCCAACATCACGCAACTGCTGGGTTACTCGGTGGCACTCTACGGCTCGCTCGAGGCCGAGACCGGGCTGGCGAGCGGCTGGAAGATGAACGGCGGGCTGCGCTTGGCCTGCAACGCGGACCGCTGGACGGAACTCAAGCGGCAGGCCACCAGCGCGCGCTCCTTCGGTCTTGAAATGCAGCTGCTGACGCCGCGCGAAGCACAGCAGTTGTGGCCGCTGATGGATATTTCCGACCTGGTGGGGGCCGCGTTTCTGCCCACCGACGGGCAGGTCAACCCCGCGGACATCACCCAGTCCCTTGCCAAGGGCGCGCGCATGCGCGGCGTCAGGATCTTTGAGGATACCGAGGTGCTCGGGGTGGAACTTAAACACGGCCGTGTCACCGCCGTGCTCACGAGCCGCGGCCGGCTCGGTTGCGAAGTGATCGTCAACTGCGCGGGCCAGTGGGCGCGACAGCTGGGCGCGCTGGCCGGCGTGAACGTGCCGCTGGTTTCGGTGCAGCATCAGTATCTCATCACCGACGCCATCCCCGGCATCGAGCGGGGCTTGCCGACGCTGCGTGATCCCGATCGGCTTACCTATTACAAGGAGGACGTCGGCGGCCTGGTCATGGGCGGCTACGAGCCCAACCCGCGCCCCTGGGCGCTCGATGGCTTTCCGGACAATTTCAATTTCCAGTTGCTGGCGCCGGACTGGGATCACTTTCAACCGATCCTCGATCTGGCGATGCCGCGCGTGCCGGCGCTGGCCAGCGCTGGGGTCAAGGAACTCATCAACGGGCCGGAGAGTTTTACGCCGGACGGCAATTTCATCATCGGGCCGGCGCCGGGCCTGACCGGCTATTACGTGGGCGCGGGCTTTAACGCCTTTGGCATCGCCTCGGGCGGCGGCGCAGGCAAGGTGCTCGCCGAATGGATCGTCGGCAACGAAGCGCCCTTCGATGTCTGGCCGGTCGACATCCGGCGCTTCGGAGCGCCGCATCGCGACGTGGATTGGGTGCGCCGGCGCACGCTGGAACTGTACGGCAAGCACTACACCATCGCCTGGCCGGGCGAGGAGCACACGAGCGGCAGGCCGCTGCGCCGCTCGCCGCTGTATGAGCAACTCAAGGCGCAGGGCGCCGTGTTTGGAGAGAAGCTCGGCTGGGAGCGACCCAACTGGTTTGCATTCGGCAGCGAGCCGCCACGCGATGATTACAGTTTTGGGCGCCCGAACTGGTTTGCGGCCGTGGCGCGCGAACATCAGGCCGCCCGGGAGCGCGTCGCGCTGTTTGATCAGAGCTCGTTCGCCAAATTTCAGCTCAGCGGCCCCGACGCCGAGCGCGCCTTGAGCTGGATCTGCGCCAATGACGTCGCCAAGCCCGCCGGAAGTCTCGTCTATACGCAGATGCTCAATGCCCGGGGAGGCATCGAGTGCGACCTGACGGTGGCGCGGCTCGATGAGGACTCCTTTTACATGGTCACCGGCACGGGCTTTGCGACCCACGATTTCGACTGGATCTCGCGCCAGCTCCCGGTCGGCGTCAGCGCACGACTGAGCGATGTCACCTCGGCGTATGCGGTGCTGGCGTTGATGGGGCCGGGCGCGCGCCGCGTGCTCGAGCGGCTCACCCGCCACGACGTCAGTCACGCCGCTTTTCCTTTCGGACAGCTGCGACGGCTCCAGGTGGCGGGCGCTCCGGTGATGGCACTACGCGTCACCTACGTGGGGGAACTCGGCTGGGAGATCCACGTGCCGGTGGAATTCGCCGCCACGGTGTACGGCGCGCTCATGCAGGCCGGCGCCGAGTTCGGGATCGCGAACGCCGGCTATCGCGCGATCGAGACCCTGCGCCTGGAGAAAGGCTACCGCGCCTGGGGCGCGGACATCGGCCCCGACTACACGCCCTTCGAAGCCGGTCTGGGCTGGGCCGTGAAACTCAAGACCGGCGCTGCCGTTCCTCGGCCGCGACGCCTTGGCGGCGCAGGCCGGCGTCCCGCTCAAGAAGTCCTTATGCGCGTTTACCGTCGCTGATCCCGCGGTGATGCTGTTCGGTCGCGAGACGATCTACCGCGACGGCCAGCGCGTCGGCTGGCTCGGCAGCGGCGGGTACGGACACACCCTCAAGACCAACATTGGCTACGGCTACGTGCGCAGGCCCGAGGGCCTCAGCCGCGAGTATCTGCTGGCCGGAAGCTACGAGCTCGAGGTGGCCACCGAGCGCGTGCCCTGCGAGATTCACCTGGCGCCTTTGTACGACCCAAAGATGGCGCGTATCAAGTGCTGATGGCCTGACCGGCCGGGCCCGGAGTTTTCGGGGCCGGAGCCACGGCAGCCAGCTGCGCCCGGGCTATCGGGGAGCGCGCACCAACGCGGCTTCGGCCGCGGCGATCTGCGCCTGGCGCCTGGTGATCATGTCGCCCAGCGGCGGCCCCTGGAAGCGGCGCTTCTCGAACGCGAACCACACCACGGCGGTCAGGATCAGAAAACCGATCGTGGCGTCAAAGGCCAGTGCGTTCGGCGGCTGCACGCCGATGATAAAAATCATCACCATGGACAGGATCGACAGCACCGCAAACAGCGTGTAGCCGCCGCGCCCCATATTCCACGGTCCCATGCTAGGCCAGCGCGGGCCGCCGTAGGCCACCAGTCCGAGCGCGATGGGTATCGCGAACGAGAAAAACAGGAAAATCACGGTGCAGGACACGACCACCGTGTACACCGGTGTGCCGCCGGCCTCGAGCCATTTCGCACCCCAAACAAACAGCAGCGCGAGCGTCGCGCCGGTCCAGATCGCCGCATTCGGGGTGCGATGCGTGGGCGAGACACGGGCCAGGAACCTGGAGGCCGGCAGCCCGCCGTCGCGCGAGAACGCATAGATCATTCTCGAAGTGGAGGTCACGGTCGCCAGTCCGCACAGCGCCTGCGACAGGAAGATCAGAGCGAACAGACTGATTTTCATGGCGTAGGGCACGCGCTGTCCCATGGCCCAGAAAAACACGTTCCAACCCTGCTTGGCGGCCTCATCCATGCTGGGGATCATGAGCAGGAAGGCCACCAGAAACAGATAACCGAAGACACCCGACCAGACGATCGACGAGACGATGCCGCGCGGCACCGACAGGCTCGCCTGCACCGTTTCCTCGGAGGTGTGGGCCGAGGCGTCATAGCCGGTGATGGTGTAGATCGGCAGCAGCAGCCCCAGCAGGAAAGCCCAGCCGATAGAAACCCGCGGCCATACGTTTGCGCCTGCGCTGCCTGAGTAGTTGCTGAAGGTCCACAGGCGCGACAGGTCGTAGCTGCGCGCACAGGCGAGGCACACGACGGCCAGCAGCGTAGCGGTCGCGAAGATCAGGTAGCCGGAAAAATCGGTGAGCTTCGCGGTCAGCGAAATGCCATAGTGATTGATCAGCGCCTGGCCGATGCCCAGCACGGTGATGAACGCCATCAGCATCCACATCGAGTCGGTGAGCCCCAGCTCCGGACCGAAGGCGCCCATGAAGAAATAGTAGGCGCCGACGTTGATGGAGCCGAGCACGGTGATCAATCCCAGCAGATTGAACCAGGCCGTCAGCCAGCCGGTAAAACGGTTGCCGAGGATGGAACCCCAGTGATAGAGGCCGCCGGCCGTCGGGAACGCCGAGGCGATCTGCGCCATGGCGAGACCAAAGGTGCCGGACATGATCACGCCCAACGGCCAGCCCAGGCCCAGCGCGGCGCCGCCGGCGCCGGCGGTCGCCTGGGCGAGCGAATTGACGGCCCCGGCGAGGATGCAGATGATCGAGAAGGAAATTGCGAAGTTGGAGAAGCGGCTCAGGCGCCGCGACAGCTCCTGCGCATACCCCATGGCGTGCAGGATCTTGACGTCATCGTCAGCCGCCCCTGCAGAGTTCTCGCTCGCACTCATCGGCCCTTCCTCCTCAAGACGCTTGCTTAGCAGTCACGCGGGCTGACCCGCAGGGCGCGCCAGTCCGTAGGCTTCCTGTCCAGCGTGCGGCTGTCTACAGCCGGAACCGGTCCCGCAATTCTCCGGCCAGCCGCCGGCTTACCGCCAGGCGCTCGTCGATGTCCCGCAGGACCACGTGATACTGGCCCTGCGAATCACGTTCGATCGCGGCCAGGCGATTGACGCTGACCAGCGCATTGCGATGCACGCGTACAAACTGCGCGCCGAACTCCTCCTCGAGCGTGCGCAGTGAATCCTCGATCAGGTCGCTCCCGTTCTTGTGCCTGACGGTCGTGTACTTCTGGTCGGCTGCGAAATAGTAGACGTCCGGCACCGGAATTAACCGCACCTGATCGCCGAGTCTGGCCGCCACATGGGTGCGGGCAACTTGCTGCGGGTCGCCCGCGGCGAGGCTCGCCAGCTGCCTGCCGGCCAGGCGCGCCGCGCGCTGCAGCGCGGCGCCGAGTTTCTCGGCGCGCACGGGCTTGAGCAGGTAACCGACGGCCTGCGCGTCGAAGGCGTCGATGGCGTAGGAGTCATAGGCCGTGGTGAAGACGACGGCCGGCGGTGCGGGGAGCAGCGCCATGTGGCGCGCGGCCTCGAGGCCATTCATGCCGGGCATGCGCACGTCGAGCAACACGACGTCGGGGTGCAGTTCCCCGGCGAGCTGCACCGCCTGGATTCCGGTGCCCGCCTCGCCGGCGACTTCGACGTCGCCGAGCTCGGCCACGAGTCGCCGGAGCCGTTCGCGTGCGGGCGGCTCGTCGTCCACGATCAATACGCGCTGCGTCATAGCGACAGGCTGCGCTCGGCGTCCTCGACGTAGGGGAAGCGCAGCCGCACGATGTATTCATCGCCGATCCGGTTCGCTTCGACGGAAGAGCGCCCCGGGTAGATCAGCTCCATGCGCTCGCGAATGTTCTCGAGCGCGACCCGGTTGCCGGAGTGGGCGGCTTCGCCGGCCTCCGGCAGGGGATTTCGCACCGTCAGGCCGACGATGTCATCATCGAGCGCTCCGCTCACGGTCACCACGCCCCCCGCCGGGCGCGGCTCGATACCGTGGTAGATCGCGTTCTCGAGCAAGGGCTGCATCAGCAGTCCAGGCACCAGGGCGCGCATCGGCAGGTCGGCCACGTCCCAGACCACGTGCAGGCGTTCGCCGAGGCGCAACTGCTCGATGCGCTGGTAGATTCGCGCGACTTCCAGCTCCTCCTTGAGCGTGATGCGGCTGCGTTTTTCGTTGAGGTTGGCGCGAAACAAATCGGCAAGATCCTCCACGGCTTCCTCGGCCCGCGCCGGGTCCGAGCGCGTGAGCGCAGCGATCGTATTCATGCTGTTGAACAGAAAATGCGGCCGGATGCGTGCCTGCAGGGCGCGCATCCGCGCCTGGGCCTGCAGCTCAACATTGCGGCGCCATTCGCCGGTCACATAGAAGTAGCGCAATGCAAGTGCGCCGATGATCGCCCCAATGCCGAGGTTGGCGGCGAAAAAACGCTGCGGCGCGACCGGCAGCAGCAGATTGGAAGCGCGCGGCCCGAGCAGCGCGCTGCTGCCGAGCCAGAGTACGCCCAGCGACACCACAGCGATTACCGCCAGCACGCTGCCCAGCGCCAGGGCACTGGCCGCAGCCAGCGGCAGCGCGGCCAGCCGCACGCGCAGCAGGCACAACGCCGCGGCACTGCCCATTCCCGCCCACAGCAGGAACAGCGAGGTGCGCGCCAGGTCGAGCCAGAAGCTGAGCCCGCTGCTCTGTCGCGCCACGGCCAGCACGATCGCGGTGAGCGTGACGATCAGGACCACAGCCAGCACCGCGCGCGCCGCGCAGAAATCAGGCAAGTTCAGGGAGCGGGAGTCATTGCCGGCCGGGCTGGCCATGCTCAGCCCGGCTCCGGCCCGGAGAACAGCGTCGTCGTGAGGCGATACATCGCCGAGATGTCCTCATCGCCGTGGCCGGAGGCGATGAGCCGGGCGTAATCGTTGAGCGTCGCTTCGACCACGGGCAATTCAGCACCGCGGGCGCGCGCCATCTCGTGGCAGATGTTGAGATCCTTTTGATGGAGTCGCACCCGGAAGCCGGGCGGGTAGGCGCCGCGCTCCATGTTCGGGCCGCGATGCGTGAGGTACCAGTTGGCGGCCGCGCCATGCCCGAGCGTGCCGATGACCTTCGCAAGATCGAGGCCATAAGCGGCGGCGAAGGCCAACGCCTCGGCATTGGCGCGATTTATCCCGGCCACCATGATCTGGTTCGTGGCCTTGGCCGCCTGGCCGGCGCCCTGCGCGCCGAAATGAGTGATCGTGGCGCCCATGGCCTGCAGCACGGGACGGGCGCGCTCCAGAACGGTCTCCTGGCCGCCGACCATGATCGCGAGCGTGCCCTTGGCGGCGCCTTCGACGCCGCCACTGACGGGCGCATCGAGGAACTCGACTTCGCGGGCCGCGAGCTGCGCGCTGGCGGCGCGTGCCGTGTCCGCGCCTACCGTTGAGCAGTCGATGACGATCGAACCCTTCCGCAGGGCCGGGGCCATCGCAGCCACGAGCGACAAGACATCGCGGTCGGCGGAGACGCACATGACCACGACCTCGCAAGCCTGCGCGAGCTCGGTGAGCTCGGCCGGGGCCGCGCACTGCAGTTCGGCGGCCAGCGCCCGTGCCTTGGCGCCGGTGCGGTTCCAAACGCCATGCAGCAGACCCGCGCGATGCAGGTTACGCGCCATGGAGGTGCCCATCGCGCCAAGTCCGACGAATCCCGTTCGCATGGTTGTACCGCTCCCCGTTGCCGCCGGTGCAATTTAACAGGGGCCGCCGGTGCGGCGCGAACGGTTACTTTAGGAAGCGGGGCTGCCGCAGGTCCGGTCGACTTCGAGGCGGGCGTTGACGCGGGCCTGTTCCATTTCTGCGTCGGACAGGTATTCGCGCTCGCCGGCCTTGTTCAGGCGATAGACGCGCCGTGCCGCCACGGCTTTCTGGTACTTGTCCTGGGCCTGCTTGCACTGCTCGGCGCGGGTTGCAGCGACGTCCTTCTGCACCGCCTGGCGTGTGGCATTGTCTTTCAACCGGGCGTCGGCACTCGACTCGGCAGGCGGGGCCTTGGCGCCGGTGTCTGGGGGGGCGGAATCATTGCTTGCGCTGGAGGGGCTGCTGTTGATGTGCACGACGGTCGCGTTCGGACTCGGTCGGTCGCTGCAATCACGACCCTGGTTATTGCAATAAATGTCGCCGGCGCCCACGACGCCACTCGCGCACAGTGCCGCGATGACCAGGGACAGGGCCGTCGGATAGCGCATCTTTAAAGCCTCCGCAATGAGTCCAAGAGTATCAGCGTTATGGTTGAGCATAAAAGTGAGCCGGATCACAGATTAATGGGCCTCGCTCGCAACGGTCCGCGGCGCGGTCCCGATTTGACAGCGGCGAGCGGGCGCCAGTTCTAATAATCGGCTGTAAACACGCCGTTCCGGCAAGTCGCCGTTGCGCGTATCCTGCCTGCCGAAACGAGGCCGAGCGCTCGATGCCGGGCAGCCTGCAATGGAGTACAGCCATGGACAACGTGAATGTCGAGGAAATGGCCCGGAAGTTCGTGTCCGGTCTGCCCGCCGCCCTAAGCAGCATGCGCGCCGAGCTGGAGGCCAATTTTCGCGCGGCCCTGCAAGGAGCCGCTGGCCAGTTCGACCTGGCCACGCGCAGCGAATTCGACGTGCAAGCCAAAGTGCTGGAGCGCTCGCGCGAGCGCATCGCGCAGCTCGAGGCGCGCCTCGCCATTCTCGAGGAGCGGCTCGAGAAACTGCAGCCGCCGGCGTCTTGAACGAGTGTGCCGGGCAGGCCCCGGGAATGTCGTTACCTGGCCGGAAGCCCGGGCTTATTGTAACACCGGAGAAACAAACTCAGGTCAACGCGCGATGTTGGGCGCCGCAATAGGATCAACAGGCCGAGAACTACGGGGCGCAATGGCCGGTCGCTCAAAGAGCGCACGCGACTCTTTAAAATAGTGCCGGGCTGGAGACTAGAGAATTACCGGCTCACTCGCTCTTCGAGACCATGTAATCGACGCCTGACTTGATCAGGTCATCGTTCAGGTCGGCACGGCCGCCCTTGGCGGGCATCACTCCGACCTTGCCGGTAAATCCTTTCAGGGCATGCATGTACAACGTCGGCTTGCCTTCGGCGATGCGCGGGCCCCAGGCCGCATGGTCGCCGAATTTCGGCGCACCCATCAGGCCCGTGGCATGGCAGGTCTTACAGACCGCTTCATACAGGGCCGGGCCGTCCTTCGGAGTGGCCAGGGCGAGGTTGGCCGCCTGCGCCGGCGCTTCGATCTTGAGTGCGGAATTGTCGGCGCCCGCCACGGCGACACCTACGAAGGGTTTGATGCGCTCGGTGACCGCTGCGACGTATTTCGGGTCGGAGTACAGCTGCGGTTCCTGGGTGCGCCCGGCCACCACGCGAGCCAGCGCGAAAATCAGCAGCGCGATGACGATCAGTCCGCCGATGACAATGCTGAAATTATTGAAGAAATGTGTGTCGTGTTTACTCACGGGCGGTCCAATGGGTGGCCTGGAATCGGGCGCGATTATAGCGGATGTCTCTTGGCGAGGCGGTCCTTCCCGTGGGCGATTTCCTACGCAAGCTCTTGCAGACGTCCGACCGTAAAACTCGACGAATTGCGCGAGCCTTTAATATTCAGTGCGTGGAATTGGAATGATCGAATTAATCAGTGGAGGGATCGGCTTCGAAGACGATACCTCCCTGAGCTAGAGGCATGAAGGGGATGGAAATGCTAAACAAGGCCACGTCCGACGGCTCCTCCCTGCAACCCGCCGAAGTACTGGTTCGCAAGAACGGGGCCCGCCAACCCAACGAAAGCGCCGAGTACCGCAAGGCTCGCGAGGCGCTGATGATCGAGGAAATCAACCTCCGCCGGCAAATCGCGCGCGTCGCCGCGCAACGCCGCGCCCTGCCGCCCGGCGGTGAAGTGAAGGGCGACTATCAGTTTATGGGCGAAGCCAGCAGCGTGGCCGGTGCCAATCCCGTCCGCCTCGCGGACATGTTCGGGGATAAGGACACGCTGTTTGTCTACAACTGGATGTACGGCCCGAAGCGTGCGCGACCTTGCCCCATGTGCACGGCGCTGCTGAGCTGCCTGGATGGCAACGCTGACCACATCCGGCAGCGGGTCGCCTTGGCCGTAGTGGGCCTTTCGCCCATCGAGCGACAGATCGCCTTCAAGGTCGAGCGCGGCTGGAAGAACCTGCCGCTCTATGCCGACGTAAATGGAAAGTTCAGCCAGGACTACCATGCCATCATGAAGGACGGGATCGACACCGCCGCCCAGAACGTCTTTACCCGCCGCGATGGAACCGTCCGCCACTTTTGGGGCGCCGAGCTGGGTTTCGATACCGCCGACCCGGGCCAGGACCCGACCACTCCGCCGGACCTGATGGTCCTATGGAACATCCTGGATCTGACCCCGGACGGCCGCGGCACGGATTGGTACCCGAAAATCAGTTACTAGCGAGCACGGCCTACGATGGAGTGCCCTGATTTTCCGGCCGTTGGCCGCCGATGGTCGTCGAGGCTATCGAGATCAATTGGCGGCTACCAGCGTCCTCATTTTATTCCGAAGTGGCGCGCCCGGCGGGATTCGAACCCACGACCTGCAGCTTCGGAGGCTGCCACTCTATCCAGCTGAGCTACGGGCGCGGCGGCGCGCAAGATTACCTGAAGCCTCGTCCCGGTGCGACCGGCGGCTATAACCAGCGGCGACGCTTGAAAAACAGGTAGGGGACGAGCGCCGAAGCGAGCATCAGCCCGAGCGCGGCCATGAACCCCCAGGACTCGTGCGCCCAGGGGATGTGATCGAAATTCATGCCGTATATGGCGCCGATGACCGAGGGCGGCAGCAGGAACACCGTGACTACGGAAAAGATCTTGAGAATATTGTTCTGATCGATGCTGACCATGCCGAGCGTGGCATCGAGTATGAATGAGACGTTGTTGCCCAGAAACGAGGCGTGATCGCTCATGGCAATGACATCGCGCGACTGGGTGCGCAGGCGCGTGCGCACGTCGTTCGCCAGGTTGACCGAGGTGGCCTGCTGCACGAAAGCCAGGGCGCGGCCCAGGCTCACCAGACTCTCGCGCGTCTTGCCGATGAGTTCACCGCTCTGGCCAATGCGCTCCAGTACCACCTGGAAGTCGCGGCCGCGGCCGCGTCGGCGCTTGGTCGGGCGCGTGAACACCTCGGCCGATATGGAGTCCAGGTCGGCACTGACGCGCTCGATGACGTCGGCGACGCGGTTGATGATGGCCTCGATCAGTCCGGCCAGCACCGCCGAGCCGGTGGTGCAGCTTGGCCCATGGCGCTCGGCGTAGCTGATAAAGCGCCGGAACGGCAGCGGGTCGGCGTAGCGATTGGTGATCAGCCGCCCGTCCTTGAGGATGAAGGTCACCTGCGAGTTCTGCGGCAGGTCGGTGTCGAGGCGGGTGACAATGGTGAACGTCAGGTAGACCGCGCCTTCCTCCTCGTAGAGGCGGTTGGAGGTCTCGATTTCGAGCATCTCTTCGCGCGTGGGCACGTCGATGCCGCATTCGGCCTCGACCGCGCGCTCTTCCTCAGGAGTCGGCTCGAACAGATCGATCCACAGCGTATCGCTCAGCGCGGCGTTGGGCTGACTAACGAGGCCCGATCCCTGCAGCGCGTAGCGGTTGAGCATAAACGGCGCGCGCTGCGCTCGGGACTCAGTGGCTCTTTTCGGTGGCGACCAGGTCGTTGACGACTTTCATGACGTTTTCCTGGCTGCCGGCCATGTTGACGTCCGTGACGTACTTGCCATTGACGACCACCAGCGGCACGCCGTCCACGTGATAGCGATGCACCAGATCGTCGGCCTTCGCCATATCGGTTTGCACCGTAAAGGAGTTATAGGCGTTGGTGAAGTCCGACTCGCTGATGCCGTGCGCCTTGGCGAAGGCCACCTGGGCGCTCAGGGTCTCCTTCTCGTCGCCGGGCATGAACATGTAGTTTTTCTTGTCGTGCATCTCCGCGAACACGGCCGTGTGCAGGGCCTCTTCCTTGCCGAGTGCTTCCAGGGTGTAGAACAGCTTCGCGTGCGACTGGTGCACGGCCTGCCAGGTGACGGGCACGCGTTTGAATTCGACGTACGCGGGCTTGGTCTTGCGCCAGCTCTCGATGTAGGGATCAAGCGCATAGCAATGCGGGCAGCCGTACCAGAATACTTCCACAACCTCGATCTTGCCGGGCGCCGCATCGGTCGGTTGTGCCGGCACCAAAGGCCGATAGTTCACGCCCGCCACCAACTTGCCTGCCGGCAACTGGCCGGCGGCCGGGAGCGCGGCCACTTTCTCCATCTTTGATTCCTCAACCGGCGCAGCAGCGGGCTTGGCCGCGGCGGCGGGCTCAGGCGCCGCAGCCTCAGGGGGCGCAGCGGGCGGCGGCGTCACCGCAGCCGGCGGCGGCGGTGCCGTCGTCGCGGGCGCTGGTTCGGGCGCCTTCGAGCACGCGGCCAACAACACCAACAGGCTGACCGGAAGCAGGGCGGGAAAAAGTTTCATGTCAGCGCATACCCTGGATGTATGAGGCCACATTGCGCATGTCTTCGTCACTGAGTCGTGAGGCGATGGTGTGCATGATAGCGGCGTTGTCGCCGCCAAAACTCGCACCGTGCTCGTTCTTGGCGTAGCGCACGTCGCCGCTGTAGGCATTGAGCTGCTTGACGACGTACACGGCGTGTTGGGCGCGCAGCGCCGGATAACCCGCCGCGGGATTGCCCCGGCCGGACGGGCCGTGGCAGGCGGCGCAGGCGGGAATGCCGCGTGCGCGATCGCCATTGCGGTAGATTTTCTGCCCGGCCTGCCAATAGGAAGGATCGGCCTCCAGTCCCGCAGGAGTCTGCTGCGAGTAGTAGGTCGCGACGTCTTGGATATTCTGATCGGTGAGCGCCGTGGCCATGGCCGGCATCATCGAGGCGCTCGCATCGCCCATCTTGCCGGTGCGCCTGCCGTCATGAAACAGGTGCAGCTGGTGTTCGATGTAGGCCGCATTCTGGCCCGCCAGGTTCGGCCATTCGGGATTGCTGCTGTTGCCGTTGGCGCCGTGGCAGGCCATGCAGGTGGCGGACAGGGCCGCGCCACCCTCGACCGAGCCCAGCGACCAGGAAATCGGCGCCACAACCAGGGTGAACACGCAGCAAGCCAGGCGAATTGACGCACTCATGGGGTTATCCGTGCCAACAAGGCCCGGAATTGTACACTAGGCAAATCCCGTCTCGCCGCACGGCAGGGCCAGCCCGCAGCCACACATGAGCACTTACCCCCAGGCCGACCTGCTGCTGAGCGCGGCGCATGCGCGCCATTTCCCGCCCGATGAGGGCAGCGAAGTCGCGATGGCGGGCCGCTCGAACGCGGGCAAGTCCAGCGCCCTGAATGCGTTGACCGGTCGACGCGCGCTGGCACGCACCAGCAAGACGCCCGGGCGCACCCGGCTGCTGAACTTTTTTGCGCTCGCCCCGGGTTGCCGAATCGTCGATCTGCCCGGCTACGGTTATGCCGCCGCGGGCGCGGAGGAACGGGCCGCTTGGGAATCCATGACCACGGCGCTCAGTCAGCGCGCCGCCCTGCGCGGACTGTTTCTGGTGATCGACAGCCGGCGCGGCGTGCTTCCGGGAGATGAGGAACTCATCGCCTGGGCGGGTGCGGCGAGTTGCCCGGTGCACGTGCTGCTCAGCAAGTCGGACAAGTTGAAGCGCGCCGAGCTCGCCCGGACCCTGGCCGCGGCGCAGCACGCGCTCACGGGCCGCGCCACCGTGCAGGCTTTTTCCGCCGTGGACGGCACCGGGCTCGAGCAGGCGCGCGGGCAATTGAATCAGTGGCTTAAAAAAAAATAGCCCCGGTGGCCGGACTTGGGGGGGAATAGGCCACCGGGGCGTATCAGCCCGCTTAGGGAGGGAGCGGGGAGCGCTTCTACGCACTCACGCAAAGTTGGAGCAGGGCAGGCCAGGATAGTTCCCGCCGGCGCGGCGGTTTTCTACAGGAAGGTGTAGGTGAGCCCGATGGACAGGAGCGATGGCGTGGAAGCCTGCTGCACGTCGAAACCCTCGTATTCGAGCCGGGCGGCGAGAGCGCCGAAATGCAGCTGTACCCCAGCGCCATAGGCCAGATCGTTCCCATTGTGGCTTAAGGAGAAGCTGGGCGAGTGGGCGTCGGTCTGCCAGGAGACGACACCGAGTTTGCCGTAGATGTCGATCACGGGCAGCGGCAGAAAGCCCACCGCAAACACGTCCAAGGCCTTGGTTTTGGCCTCGACGCCGCCGGAACTGGTGTTGCCCAGGTCCACGTAGTTGGCCTCGATCGCCAGGATCTTCAGCGCACGGAAACCGGCAATTACCTTGTAGCCCAGATCGTTGTCCGAGTAATTGACGTTACCGGCGCGCAGCCCGCTGTCGGATTGGCCGAGTGCACCGCCAATATAAAAGCCGTGCTCGACTGCCGATGCGCTGCCTGCGGCGGCGCACGCGGCGAGCGCCGCGCAAGCCAGAAAGGTTCGATGCCTCATCTTTAGCCACCTAGCATTTGCCGAGCGCGACGCGCTCCACCGTATTCCCACTATACCTTCCCGCCTGCGCCAGCCTGGTCAGTGTCGGCCCATGGCGACGGATCAGGAATTCCTACAGCCTAATGCGCCTCGTCCCAGTTCAGCCCGTGCCCGACATCGACCCTGAGCGGCACCTGCAACGTGGCCGCGCCGGCCATGAGCGCGCGCACCTGGGCGGTCGCCTCATCGACAAAATTCTCGCTGACTTCGAGTATCAGTTCGTCGTGCACTTGCATGAGCAGGCGCGCCGAGACGCCCGGCTGCTGACACCAGGCATCCACGCCGAGCATCGCGCGCTTGATGATGTCGGCCGCCGTGCCCTGCATCGGCGCGTTGATGGCGCTGCGCTCGGCATACTGCTGCAGCTGCCGGTTGCGTGAATTGATCTCGGGCAGGTACAGGCGGCGGCCGAACACCGTCTCGACGTAGCCGTCGCGCTTGGCGCGCTCGCGCGTGCTGTCCATGTAGCGACGCACGCCGGGGTAGCGCGCGAAGTAGAGTTCGACGTACAGCGAAGCGGCGGCGCGTTCGATGCCCAGCTGGCGCGCCAGCCCGAAGGCCGACATGCCGTAGATGAGCCCGAAGTTGATGGCTTTGGCGGACCGGCGCTGCTCGGAGCTGACCTGGTCGGGGGCGACGGCGAACACCTCGGCGGCCGTGGCGCGGTGAATGTCCTGGTCGGCGGCGAATGCGCGCAGCAGGCCCTCGTCGCCCGACAGGTGCGCCATGATGCGCAGCTCGATCTGCGAATAGTCGGCCGATATCAGCACCTGACCCGGCGGCGCGATGAACGCCTGGCGGATCCGACGTCCTTCGGGGCTGCGGATTGGAATGTTCTGCAGGTTCGGGTCCGTCGAAGACAGCCGGCCGGTGGCCGCCACCGCCTGGTGATACGAGGTGTGCACTCGGCCGGTGGTCGCATCGATCTGCTCAGGGAGCTTTTCGGTATAGGTCGAGCGCAGCTTGGCGAGCGCCCTGAAGTCGAGTATCAAGCGGGGCAGCGCGTGCTCGGCCGCCAGCTCCTCGAGCACATCCTCGGCGGTCGAAGGCTGGCCGGTCGGGGTCTTGCGCAATACCGGGATCTGCAGTTTCTCGAACAGGATCTGCTGCAGCTGCCGCGGGGATTCCACGTTGAATTCCTGTCCGGCCACGCGCTGGGCCTCGGCGCCCAGTTCCTTGAGCCGCGCGGCCAGCTCGATGCTCTGCTGGCGCAATTTCGCTCGGTCGATGAGCACGCCGCCTCGCTCCATGCGCTGCAGCACCGGAACCAGCGGTTGCTCGATCTCCTCGTACAGCCGCGCCAGGGCCGGGATCGCCTCAAGCTGCGGCCACAGGTGCTGGTGCAATCGCAGCGTGACGTCCGCGTCTTCGGCCGCGTACTCGGCCGCCGTTTCGACGCTCACCTGGTCAAAGCCAATCTGCTTGGCGCCCTTGCCGGCCACGTCCTCAAAATGAATCGTCTTGATGCCAAGATACCGGGCGGCCATCGAGTCCATGTCGTGGCGGGTCGCGGTGCTGTTGAGCACGTAGGATTCCAGCATGGTGTCGTAGCGCTGGCCGCGCAAGCTGATGCCGTGGTTGGCGAGCACGTGCATGTCGAACTTCATGTGCGCGCCCACCTTGGCGTGCGCGGGGTCCTCGAGGAGCGGCCGCAGCATGGCCAGAACCCGGTCGCGATCGAGCTGATCAGGGGCTCCCGCATAGCGATGCGCCAGCGGCACGTAGGCGGCGCGGCCCGGCTCAACGCAGAAGGAGACCCCCACGATCTGCGCCTGCATGTAGTCCAGGCCGGTGGTTTCGGTGTCGAAGGCAAACAGCGGAGCGCGCGCCAGGCGCTCGCACCAGGCCAGAAACTGCGTCCAGTCCGCGATCAGCGTGTACTGGCGTTCGATGGCATCGGCGGCGGGCGGTGCGTCGGCGGCCGGCGTCGGCGCGGCGCCCGCGGGCGCCGCCGCTGCGGCCTCGCCGCCATCGAGTTGGCGCAGGAACGAGCGCATCTCCAATCGCGTGTACAGTTCGCGCAAGCTGGCGACGTCGGCGGCCTTGCGCACCAGGCTGGCCTCGTCGATGGCCAGCGGGACGTCGCAGCGGATCGTGGCGAGCTGGCGCGACAGGGCAACGATTGCTTGCCCGGCGCGCAGGTTTTCGCCGACCTTGCCCGGAATGTCCGCCGCATGCGCCAGCAGCCCATCGAGCGTGCCGTAGGCATTGAGCCATTTGGCGGCGGTTTTCGGGCCCACTTTGTCGACACCCGGGATGTTATCGGAGCTGTCGCCGACCAGGGCGAGGTAATCAATGATCTGCTCCGGGTACACGTCGAACTTCGCCTTGACTCCGGCGCGGTCCAGCAAGCTGTCGTTCATGGTGTTGATCAGCGTGATGCGCTCATTGACCAGCTGCGCCATGTCCTTGTCGCCGGTCGAGATCAGGACCTGCTCCCCGGCCTGGGCGGCGCGCGTCGCGAGCGTGCCGATCACGTCGTCGGCCTCGACTCCGGCGATGCGCAGCAAAGGCAGGCCCATGCCGGTCACCGCCTGCAGGAGCGGTTCGATCTGGGCGCGCAGATCATCGGGCATCGAGGGCCGGTTGGCCTTGTATTCGGCGAACAAGTCGTCGCGGAAGGTCCTGCCTGGCGCGTCGAAGACCACGGCCATGCGTGCGCCCGGAAAATCCCGCAGCAACTTGTTGAGCATATTGAGGACGCCGTGCACCGCGCCGGTGGGCTCGCCACGCGAGCTGCTCAGCGGTGGGAGCGCGTGGAAGGCCCGGTACAGGTACGACGAGCCGTCGACCAGGAGCAGGTTCGGTTGTGGAATCATTTAGCGTCCTCGGCCGCTGCAGTATAGTGACCTTTAGGCCGCGGGCGGCGTGGTGCCAGATGGAGGCGCAAGCTTGGATACTGCAGAATTGCAGATCATCGTGCTCGCGGCCGGCGCCAGCACCCGCTTCGGCTCGCCCAAGCAAATCGCGCCCGTCCAGGGCGTGCCGTTGTTGCCATTGATGCTGAGCCGGGCGACCGCCGTGGCGGGCCACGCGGTGAGCGTGGTGCTCGGTGCGCACTGCGCCGAGATTGCGCCCGCGCTGGGGCGGTCGGCGGTGTCGCTGGTGGTGAATCGAGAGTGGAGCGAGGGCATCGCCGCCTCGATACGCGCGGGTCTCCTCAGCCTGCCGGGCAGCTGCGCCGCTGCCCTGCTGCTGCTGGCCGATCAGGCGGCCGTGACCGCTGCCGACCTGCAGCGGCTCGTCGACACCTGGCGCCGCAGCCCGCGGGCCATCGTCGCTGCGCAGTACGGAGGTGGGTATGGCGTGCCGGCGGTCTTTCCCCGCGCCGAGTTTCCGGGGTTGCTGCGCCTGCGCGGTGAGCAAGGCGCCGAGGTGGTGCTGCGCAGTCCGACCGTCGAATTGATCGGAGTGCCGATGCCGAGCGCGGCGACGGACATTGACCGGCCGGACGACCTTCCCGGGCTTACTGAGTCGTAGCGGGGTCCGGGGTCGACGGGGTCTTACGCCGCGCGGACCCTGGATCGGGTGCCGGTGCCGGCGCAGATGCTGGCGTCTGGGCGGGCGTGGTGACCGCCTGCGGCGTCGCGTCCGGCAAGTACAAAGCCCCTTTCTGGCCGCAGCCGCCGCTGACGCACAGCCCCAGTCCTGCCGCGGCGAACCCCAGGAGGCGTCTCACGTGCCGGCCACCGCTGCCGCCGCCAGAATCCGTTGCACGGGGCGTCGTTCCCGCAGATTCAACCAACCCCGCGTCACCCGGTAGGCCACCCAGAATCCGACGATCGCGAAGCCCATGGCGACGATATAGACCCCGATGACGATCAGCGTCAATGGCGCGCCAATCAGCAAGCTCACCCCTATCCACAGCAGCGCGTACCAGAAGGTGTGGATCTGCCATTCGAAATGGGACTCGAGCCAGGTCCCGCGCACCTCGGCACGGCGCGCGTAGTTGAGGACCACCGCAAGCAGCGAGGGGAGTCCAAACAGGAATCGTCCCGCAATCGTGGAGCTGGTCAGCAAGCCGGTCAGCACCGCGCAGGCGTGCAGTCCGTAGATCAGATGGGTGTAGCTCACCAGCCCGCGATCGGGCTTTGGCGAGCCGGCCTTATCGACGCTGTCGACCATAGGCGATGCTCCCTCACTCCAGTGAGACTGGACTGACAGACCATCATAGCCCGGTCGGATTGACGCCTCCGAGCGGAATTGATATTGAGCCGTATCGGATACAATATATCGATATATCCGTAAGATTGTCCCATTTTACGCAGACAATTCAGGTCGCTAGGAGCGCCGGGTTTGCCGGCGCAGCGCGCTCATCAGCTCCTGCAATTCCTCGATGCGCAGCGCCCTCCCGCAGCCGATAAAAGTCAGGATCCCCACCCCGATTGTCAGCAGTAGGCCCGCGAGGCGGACCGGAAAGGCCATCTGTTCCCAGCCCTGAAGCAGCCAGCGTTCCGCGCTCCAGCAAACCAGGCCCAAGGCGGCGCAGGCGAGCGCCAGCTTGCACACCAGGGTCCACAGGCGCCGGGTTTCGAGGCGTTTCAGATGCCGGTGCATGAGCAGGTACAGGACGATGAAATTGCAGGTCGCCACGCAACCGGTCGAGAACGCCAGACCCCGATGGCCCCAGCCGAGCTGGCGGGTGAATATCCAGTTGAGCAGCAGATTGAGCGCCACCGCAAAGAAGCTGACGTACATGGGAGTGCGCCGCTGGTCCAGCGCGTAGAAGGCGTTGACCAGCACCTTGAGGGCGGCATAGCCGGCCAGGCCGATGGCGTAAAAGCGCAAGGCCCCCGCGGCCTCCCTGGTCTGGTGGGCGTCGAAACGACCGTGCTGATAGAGCACCGAGACGATGGGTTCGGCGAGCATCACCAGGCCCACGGTGCAGGGAATGGTCAGCAGGAACGCCAGGCGCATGCCGCGCGAGAGTTCGGTGCGGAATGCGGGCAGGTTGCCGACCGCCACCAGGCGCGAGAGCAGCGGCAAGGTGACCGTGCCCAGTGCGACGCCGAACAGCCCCAGGGGCAGTTGCATGAGCCGGAAGGCGATGGCCAGCCAAAAGATCGGTCCGTCGCCCAGGTGCGAGGCGAAGATCGAGTTGACCAACACGTTGAACTGGGTGGTGCTTGCGGCAATGACCGACGGGCCCATAAGTGAGAGCACGGCGGCCACTCCGGGATCACGCCAGTTAAAATCCGGGCGGTAGCGAAAGCCGAGGCGATGCAGATGCGGCAGCTGCACGAGCAGTTGCAGCCCGCCGCCGATCAGCGTGCCGATGGCCAGGCCATACAGCGCCAGCGGCCCGAACTGAGGGTCCAGCCAGTAGCCCAGCACCACGCCGCCGACGATCGATCCGAGATTGAAGAAGCTGGAGGCCATGGCGGGCATGCCGAACACGTTCTTGGCGTTGAGCATGCCCATGACGAGCGCCGCCAGGGACACCAGCAGAATGAACGGAAACATGATCTGGGTCAGCGTGACGGTCAGTGCCGCCTTGGCCGGATTGAACCCCGGCGCCAGCGTGGCGACCAACTGCGCCGAGAACAGGATGCCCAGCACGCACAGGGCGCCGAGCACCACCGCCACCATGGTCGCGATCTTGTTGGCGAGGCGCCAGGCGGCCGCGTCGTCGCGGTGCACGGCCGTCTTGCTGAACGTCGTCACGAAGGCGGTGGACAGGGCCCCTTCGGCAAACAGGTCACGCAGTAGGTTGGGAATGCGGAATGCCGCAGTGAAGGCGTCCATGGCGCCACCGCCGCCGAACAGCGCCGCGCAGATCTGCTCGCGTATCAATCCCAGAATGCGGCTGCACATGACCGCAAGGCCGACGATGCCGGCCGCGCGGGTGTTCAGGCGTTCTGGCGGCGCTTTTGGCTCGGGCGCCGCTGGGCCTTGGCCGGCGGTCATAGCCACAAGCTAACGGGAAGCAGATCCGTCACTGGCGTGTCGCGATGACCACCGCCGCTCCGGCAATCGCAATTCCGGCGCCGCGATTGAGCGCGCGTATCGAGCGCGAGCTCTGAAACAACCTGCGGGTACGGGTGGCCAGCAACACGTAACAGCCCAGGGTCAGCGGCAACACGATGCAAATGACGAGGGCAATCGCGCAAAAGCCGGAAATCGTCAGCGCATCCAGATGCACCACGGTCGGCAGCAGGGCCAGGAAGAACGCGATGGTCTTCGGGTTGGCCAGCGTCAGCGACAAGCTGCCGAAGAATAGCTGCAGTGGCCGCTGCTCGGGCGCTCGTACGTCGGTGGCGAGCGTCGTGACCGGGGTGTTCCAGGCCCGATAGGCCAAGTACAGCAGGTAGGCGGCTCCGACATATTTTATGGCCACGAAAACGGCCTGCGCCGAGTGTGCGAGGGCGGCCAGCCCGGCCGCGGCGACCGTAAACCACAGCAGGTCGCCGACCACATAGCCGGCGATGAATGCGCCCGCGCCACGGGTGCCGTGGGCCAGCGAGCGCGCGAGAACCGCGGCCACGCCCGGGCCCGGGGTCGCCACGGCCAGAAAATACACGAGGCAGAATATGCCCAACCCGGAAACTGACATGGGTCCTCCCCCGAATCCGCGCCTGCGCACGGCCGCCGCATTATAGCGAGCCGTCGCGATGCGCCGGAGATCCCTCGGGCCCACTCAAGGCTCGGCACGCGTGGCCTCGGCGGTCCGGGCGGGCGACTTGCCGGAAGCGGCGGCGCAGTGGATGATTCGTGCCCCACCGGGCCTAAGATTAAGAGGCGACATGCTGCTCGGACTTCGCACCGCAAGTGATCCTGCACGTGGCCTGCCGGACATCGAGCCGTGCTCCATGATGTGGCTCGGCACGGATATCGATCCCTGCGGCAATCCTCTGCAGCTGATACCCCCTCCGCGCGTCCATCCGCTCGCGGTCCGCTGACGCCGTGTACACGCTTTACTACTCACCCGGCAGCGCCAGCATGGCCGTGCACCTGGCCTTGTTGGAGATCGGCGCGCCGCATCAGCTCGAGCTGGTGGACTTTGAAAATAAGGCGCAACGCACGGAAGCTTACTTGCGCCTCAATCCGCAAGGGCAGGTGCCCACCTTGGTCATCGAGGGTCGGGCCTATACCGAATCGGCCGCACTGCTGATGGTGTTGGCCGATCGGCACCCCGAGGCGCAGCTGGCTCCGCCACCTGCCACCCCCAAGCGCAACGAGTGGTATCAGTGGCTGGTCTTCGGGAGCAACGCCTTCGGCGCGAGCTACCGCAACTGGTTCTACCCGTCCGAACTGGGCGCCGCCGAGCATCCGCCAAGCGTGCGCGCCGCGCTGCAGGCGCGCATCGAGGGTCTGTGGACACGGCTGGATGCGCACCTGGGCACGCACGGTCCGTACCTGCTCGGCGAGCAATTCTCCGCCGCCGACCTGCTGTTCATCATGTACATGCGCTGGTCGCGCCGAATGCCGCGCACGGCGCTCGACTGGCCGGCGCTCAAGCGCTTTGCCACGCTGATGCGTGCGCGCAAGAGCTGGCAAAGGCTTTGTGATATCGAGAATCTGGATGAATGGCGTTCCTGACGGGACCTTTTCAAAGTGTCATGGGCACCATGGACTTAAGGCCGCCAGCCGCCGGCTGTATTGCCAGTTGCCGTGCAGTGGCGGAAATTTCCGGGACCCGGGCGATGCAGCGCGCGGTGCCGCGTCCCATCAAGAATCAAGTGAATAGCCCCAAATCAGGAGTCGCGTAGATGCTGCCCGAAGAGGTAAGGACCAGCGCGCAGGCGCGCGCGATCATCGAGGAACGCGGGCTGCACCACGTCAAGGTCGGCGTCTTCGACAACGATGGCATCTTGCGCGGCAAGTACATCAGCCGTGAAAAATTCTATGCGGCACTCGACAAGGGCATTGGCTTCTGCGATGTGGTGCTGGGTTGGGATTCCAACGACCAGCAATACGACAACGTCAAGTTTACCGGCTGGCACACCGCGTACCCCGACGCCATGCTGCGCGTCTTGCCCGGCACCTGCCGCGCGCTGCCGTTCGAGGGCAGCATGCTGCTGTTTCTCCTCGAGTTTACCGGCAGTGCCGAGCAGGTGTGTCCGCGCGCCACGTTGCGACGCGTGCTGCAGCGCGCGGCGGACATGGGCTACAGCACTTCGGCGGCCGCGGAGTTCGAGTTCTTTGTCTTCAACGAAACCCCCGAGAGCGTACGCGCCAAAGGCTATCGTGCGCTGAGCAACATGACTCCCGGGTATTTTGGCTATTCCATGTTGCGCAGCTCCGTGCACGCCGAGCTGTATCAGGCGCTGCTGCAGTTGTCGGCCGAAATGCGCATGCCCATCGAGGGCCTGCACACCGAGACCGGCCCGGGCGTGATGGAAGCGGCGCTGCAGTACACCGAATCGCTGGAGGCGGCCGATCGCGCCGCGCTGTTCAAGACCTTCACCAAGGTGCTGATGCAACGCCGCGGGCTGATGGCGACCTTTATGGCCAAGTGGTCCCAGCAGCTGCCGGGCCAGAGCGGCCACCTGCACGTGTCGATGACGCGCCAGGACGGGTCGGCCGTCTTTTACGACGCCCAGAAGCCACACCACATGTCGGACGAGATGCGCTGGTTCGTCGGCGGGCAGCAGGCGCTGATGCCGGAACTGCTGGCGATGGTGGCCTCGACCGTGAACAGCTACTCGCGCCTGGTGCCCGGCTACTGGGCGCCGACCTCGGCCACCTGGGGGGTCGAGAACCGCACCTGCGCACTGCGCGTCATCCAGGGAGGCGCGAAGAGCCAGCGGGTCGAGTACCGGATCGCGGCGGCTGACATTAATCCCTACCTCGCGATTGCCGTG
This sequence comes from uncultured Gammaproteobacteria bacterium, assembly GCA_963699955.1. GTDB lineage: Bacteria > Pseudomonadota > Gammaproteobacteria > Steroidobacterales > Steroidobacteraceae > FEN-1191. The sequence continues at coordinate 1,077,145 of CAVOVV010000006.1, read as the reverse complement.
GCGATCGGCTCGGGTCTTTGGGGCATCGAACATCGCATCGAGCCCGATGCGCCCATGGTCGGCAACGCCTATGAGCGCAAGCTCCCGGCCAAGCGCCAGCTGCCACGCACGCTGACCGAGGCCGCCGCCTCACTGGCGCGCTCGAAACCCGCCCAGGAACTGTTCGGTGCTGCGTTCGTCGAACACTTTGCCGCCAGTCGTGAATGGGAGGAGCGCGAGTTTCGCCGCGCCGTCACCGATTGGGAACTGGCCCGTTACTTCGAAATCATCTAGGGCGCCGCAATGCAGACCATCAGCCCGGTCGATGGGCGCGTTTACCTCGAGCGTGCCACGGCTTCGCCGGCCGAGATCGACGCCACGCTGCAGCGTGCGCGCGTGGCGCAGGCGGCGTGGCGCAGCGTGCCGGTGGCCGAACGGGCCGGCATCATGGAGCGCTTCTGCAGCGCGTTCGAGGCGCGCAGCGCCGACCTGGCTCCCGAACTGAGCTGGCAGATGGGTCGACCGCTTCGTTACGCGCCCAACGAAGTGCGCAGCACCGTCGAGCGCGCGCGCTACATGACCGGGATCGCGGCCCGCGCGCTCGCCGACATTGACGTCGGGCCGAAGCCGAGTTTTCGGCGCTTCTTGCGCCGCGAGCCCCTGGGGGTGGTGTTTACCGTCGCCGCCTGGAATTTTCCCTACTTGATCGCCGTCAACAGCGTGGTGCCGGCGCTGATGGCGGGCAACGCCGTGGTGCTCAAGCACTCGGCGCAGACGCCCCGGTGCGCCGAGCGTTTCGCGGAGTGCTTCGCGGCCGCGGGCTTGCCCTCCGGGGTGTTCCAGGTATTGCACCTTGAACATGCGGACACCGAGCGGGTGATCCTCGATCCGCGCATCGATTTCGTGGCCTTTACCGGCTCGGTGGCCGGTGGCCGCGCAGTCCAGCGCGTGGCGGCCGAACGCTTTATCGGCGTCGGCCTGGAACTGGGGGGTTGCGATCCGGTGTATGTGCGCCATGACGCGGACCTGCCGCACGCCATCGAGAACATCGTCGATGGCGCGTACTTCAATTCGGGTCAGTCCTGCTGCGGGCTGCAACGCATCTACGTTCATGAGAGCGTCTACGAGGAATTCGCCAAGGGCTGCACGGCGCTGGTGCAGCAATACCAGCTCGGCAATCCGCTCGATATGCAAACCACCTTAGGGCCGGTGGTGCGCGCCGGCGCCGCCACCGCGATCCGCGCGCAGATTCAAGCCTCGATCCAGGCCGGCGCGCGCGCCGTCATCGACGAAGGCGCCTTCCCGCTCAGCAAACCCGGCACCCCCTATCTGGCGCCGCAATTGCTGCTCGATGCTCCGCCGGACTCGGTGGTCATGCGCGAGGAGATCTTCGGCCCGGTGGCCGGCCTCATGAAGGTGCACTCCGACGAACAGGCCGTGGCGTTGATGAATGACAACGCCTACGGACTGACGGCGGCCGTGTGGACGCGCGACGCCGCGGCGGGCGAGGCGCTCGGCGATGCGGTGCAGACGGGTACCTGGTTTATGAACCGCTGTGACTACCTCGATCCGGCGCTGGCCTGGGTGGGCGTGAAAGACTCGGGGCGGGGTTGCACTCTGTCCGTCGTGGGTTACGAGCACCTGACGCGTCCCAAATCCTTTCATCTGCGGGTGAGCACGTGAGCGTGATCCTCAAGGCCAACTGGAACTATCCGACCCGCATCTGGGCCGGGCCGGGGCGCATCGCCGAGCTGCCGGCGGCATGCGCCGCGCTCAATATCACGCGCCCGCTGCTGGTGACGGACGAAGGCTTGCGCGATGCACCGATGATCCGCCAGGCGCGCGCGCTGGTGCCGAGCACCGGACTGTTCGCCGACGTACGTGGCAATCCGGTGGGCGCGAACATCGAGGCGGGGCTGGCGGCTTTCCGGGCCGGTGGACACGATGGCGTTATCGCCTTTGGCGGCGGCTCGGCGCTCGACGCCGGCAAGGTCATCGCCTTCATGTCGGGGCAAACCCGGCCGCTCTGGGATTTTGAAGACATCGGTGACTGGTGGACGCGAGCCGACGAGCGCGGCATCGCACCCATCGTCGCCGTGCCGACCACGGCCGGAACCGGCTCCGAGGTCGGTCGCGCCGGCGTGGTCATCAATGAAGCGACGCACCAGAAGAAGATCATCTTCCATCCGCGGATGATGCCCGGCGTGGTCATCAGTGATCCTGAACTCACGGTCGGCTTGCCCGCGGGCGTGACCGCCGCCACCGGAATCGATGCCTTCGTGCACTGCTTCGAGGCTTTTTGCTCGCCGGGCTTTCATCCGCTGGCCGACGGCATCGCGCTCGAAGGGATGCGGCTGATCCAGACCTATCTGCCGCGCGCCTGCGAGAATGGCCGGGACATCGAAGCACGCTCGCGGATGCTGGCCGCCGCGAGCATGGGCGCCACCGCGTTCCAAAAGGGCCTGGGCGCGGTGCATGCGATCGCACACCCGGTGGGCGCGTTTTTCAACACGCATCACGGCCTCACCAACGCCGTCATTCTTCCCTACGTGCTGGTGCACAACCGACCTGCCATCGAACCCCAGCTGCAGGTGATCGCGCGAGTCCTTAACCTGCCCGGCGAGCCGTTCGCGGCGGTGTATGACTGGGTGTTGGCATTGCGCAAGCAACTGCGCATTCCCCATACCCTCGCCGAGATCGGCGTGAGCCTAAGCAATCCGGACACGATCGGCCACGAGGCTTCGCTCGACCCTTCGGCCAGCGGCAACCCGCTGCCCACCGACGCGGCCACCTACGCGCGGTTGTTCCGCTCCGCAGTCAAGGGCGACCTGGGTCTGAAGGGCTGATGGGCAAGCCGCGGATACTGGTGGTCGACGGCAACCGCGCCGCGACCCGCGAGCAGCAGGTGGCGGCCGGCGGCCAACCCTCGGGCGAAGGCTACGTGGGCGTGCTGCAGCGCCTGGCGCCACTCGACTGCGACATCGTGCGTCCCGCCGACGGGCCGGTGCAGTTTCCAGCCGGCGTGGGCCTTGCTGACTACGACGGCGTGGCGATTACCGGCTCGGCGCTAAATGTCTATGACGGCGGCGCCCACATCGAACGGCAGATCGAACTGGCGCGCGCCGTCTTCGATAACGGCGTGGCTTGCTTTGGGAGTTGCTGGGGGATGCAGGTGGCGGTCACGGCCCTGGGCGGCCGGGTGCGCCCCAATCCTCTCGGGCGCGAGTTCGGCTTTGGCCGCCGCATCGCCTTGACCGAACCGGGGCGTCAACATCCCATGTACCGGGAGAAGCCGGCGGTTTTTGAGGCCGTGACGGTGCATCGGGACGACATCGAGCAACTTCCCGCCGGCGCGGTGGTGCTGGCCAGCAGCGACATGGGCGTGCAGGCCGTGGAATTGCGGCACGCGCAGGGGTGCTTCTGGGGCGTGCAGTACCATCCCGAGTACAGTTTCACCGAGATCGCCGCGACCACGCTGCGCTACGCCGAGGTGTTGCTGCGGGAGCATTGGTTTGTGGATCGAGCGGCGCTGGACGCTTTCGTAGCGGACCTCAAGGCACTGCAGGAGCGACCACAGGAGCGCTACCTGGGCTGGAAGTATGGACTGGGACCGGCCATGCAGGACCAACGGCTCAAGCTGGCCGAGCTGCACAACTGGCTTGAGCTGGTGGTCATGCCCGGGTTTCAGCGCCGCCATTGAGGCCCACATGCCTGACGCGCAGTTCGCGCTGATCGCCATCGCCGGCTTTGCGGCCGGGGTCGTAAACGCGCTCGCCGGCGGTGGCACGCTGATCAGTTTCCCGGTGCTGGTGGCCGCCGGGTTCCCCGCCATTGCGGCCAATCTCACCAGCACCATCGCCTTGTGTCCGGGGTATCTCGGCGCCACCTACGCGCAGCGAGCGGAGTTACGCGGCCAGCGCGCGCGCTTGTACATTTTGCTGCCGGTGAGCGTGCTCGGCGGCCTGCTCGGCGCCGAATTGCTGCTGCATACCGGCGATCGACGGTTCACCCAGGCGGTCCCCTGGCTGCTGTTCGGCGCGTGCGCGCTGTTGGCGCTGCAGGAGCGCTTGCGCCGTGCGCTATCCGCTCGCCACGGCGCGGCCGCGCAATCCTCGGCGGGCGCGTCGACGCCGCTGTGGCTGTTGCCGCTGGTAGCGGCCGCGGCGATGTACGGCGGCTTCTTCGGCGCCGGCATGAGCGTGGTCATCCTGGCGGTGCTGGGCGTGGCGCTTGCCGATCCGCTACCGCGCCTCAACGCGCTCAAACAGGCGCTGGCGCTCGCCACAAACAGCGCGGCGGCGCTCTGGCTCGCACTGCGGGCGCCGGTCAACTGGCGCGTGGTCGCGGTACTCGCGCTCAGTGCCTTGCTGGGCGGCCTGTGGGGCGGGCGCATCGCCGCCAGGCTCTCGGCGCTGTGGCTGCGCCGCACCGTGGTGCTGCTCGGCATCGCCGTTGCCATGCTGTACTTGTGGCGCACGCGCTGACGCGCCGGCACGCTGGCTGATGATTGCGGTTATCATTGACGCTGACATGGATCAGGTCGAATACCTGTTGTTCAAGAGCCCGGTGGGCTACTGCGCCCTGGCGTGGAATGCCTTAGGGCTGGTTGCCGTGCAGTTGCCCGAAGGCAGCGCCGCGGCCACGCGTGCGCGTCTGCGTCGCCGATTCCCCGGAGCCCGCGCGGGCCGCGCCCCGCGGCGCGTGCGCCAGGCCGTCGTGGCCATTGAGCGCTTGCTGGGCGGTGGTCGCGACACGCTGGCGGCTATACCGCTGGATCTTTCGCGCTGCACCCCCTTCCATCGCCGCGTGTACGAGATCGCCCGCACCATACCGGCCGGCGAGACCTGGACCTATGGTGCGCTCGCCGCGCGTGCCGGCAGTCCGGGGGCCGCCCGGGCGGTGGGGCAGGCGATGGCGCGGAATCCCTTTCCCCTGGTCGTGCCCTGTCATCGCGTGACGGGCGCGCACGGTTGGGCGGGCGGATTTTCGGCGCACGGCGGAGTCGACACCAAGTTCCGCCTGCTGCGCATCGAGGGCGCGCGCGCCGGATTGCCGGCTAGCTGAGCGGTCCGGTCTGCGTGCGCAGCAGGCCCATCGCGGGGCGAAAGCGCACGCTCACGGAACTCTCGACGTGCGCCACCGAACTTACCACCTTGATCCGCGCATCTTGCAGGAATGCGCAGATGAAGGATTGCAGGCCGTCGCAACGCGCCCGCGCCGAGGCCTGATCCTCGGTTTGCGCCACCAGCTTCGCCTGCCAATGCTGGGCTCGCGGGTTCGCGGCGGCGAGTTCCCGCAGGGCGCGATCGAGCAGTGCCAGGTCGCTTGATAAGGTGTTGTCGGTAAGATTCGGATCGCGCGATTGTCCCGGAGCGGCCAGCCGCAGGTGCAGTAATGCGCCGTCTTCCTCGACCTCGTCGTACAGGCACACCACCAGCGAACTATGGAGTTCGGCACCGAGGATCAAATCCTCGGAGACGATCTGGTAGTCGTCTGCGTTTACCTGCCGCTCGGGAATGACCGCGTCCATGGTTGCAGTGTCGCAGAGCGCCGAGTGCCGGCAGTGTTAGCTGGGTCACAGTACGGTGCACCCATTTGGCTCTGCTACCATGGGCGTGGGGCCTTCGGGAGCTGTCGTGATTACTCACAGCGGTGGTTGTCATTGCGGGCGCGTGCGCTTTGAGGTGCAGGCTCCGGCCGAGATCGAGGTGCTGGACTGCAATTGCTCGATCTGTACCAAGACGGGCTACCTGCACTTGATTGTCCCGGCCGCGCGGTTTCGGCTGCTGACTGACGCTGCCGCGCTTACCAACTACCAGTTCAACACCGGGACGGCGCGCCATCTCTTTTGTTCGGTGTGCGGCATCAAATCATTTTACGTGCCCCGCTCGCATCCCGACGGCTACAGCGTCAATGCGCGCTGTCTCGATGAGGGCACCGTGAGCGGCGTGCGTACCGTCGCCTGTGACGGCCGCGATTGGGAAAAGCAGTTTCCGGAGGGCCAGGGCGAATACTCCGGCCGCTAGCCCGGCACGCGGCGCCTCGGCGGCCCGCCTCAAGCGCATTCGCGCCCCGAGCTGCGCCCTCAAGATCAATCCGATTACCATGCGCTTCTATGTACGACCCAAACATGCAGCTGGAAACCGAGCGCTTGATTCTGCGCCAGCCACGCCTGAGCGAGCTCGACGGCTGGGCGGATTTCATGGCCGATCCACAGACGGCGAATCACGTCGGTGGCGTGCAGCCCCGCTCCGTGGTGTGGCGGTCGATGGCGATGATGACCGGATCGTGGTCGCTGGTGGGATTTGGCATGTTTTCGGTGCTGGAAAAGATCAGCGGCGCGTGGGTTGGTCGCCTCGGGCCGTGGCAACCCGAAGGCTGGCCGGGCACCGAAGTGGGTTGGGGGATACGCCGCGAATCGTGGGGGCGCGGCTACGCGACCGAAGGGTCGATCGCGGCGATCGATTGGGCCTTCGCCGAGCTGGGCTGGAGCGAGGTGATCCACACCATCGCGCCGGAGAACGCAAACTCCCAGGCGGTCGCCCGACGCCTCGGGTCCACCCTGCTGCGCTCGACGATTCTGCCAGCGCCCTTCGCCAACATTACCGTCGACGTCTGGGGCCAGTCGCGCTCGCAGTGGCAGGCGCAGCGCGCGCGCCTGCCGTTGCCTTTGACCTGAAGGCCGGCGGGCGGCTCGACGCATGAAGAAATCCCGGCTTGAAGCGTTCAGTGACGGTGTGCTCGCCATCATCATCACGATCATGGTGCTCGAGCTCAGGGCACCCCACGAGCCGAGCATGGCTGCACTCTGGCCGCTGTGGCCGAAGATCCTCAGTTATTTGCTGAGCTTTATATTCATCGGCATCTACTGGAATAACCATCACCATCTGTGGCAAGCAGTCGAGCACGTCACTGGCGCGGTGCTGTGGGCGAATCTGCACCTGCTGTTCTGGTTGTCGTTGGTGCCGTTCGTCACGGCCTGGATGGGCGAAAACCACTTTGCCGCCGCGCCCGTGGCGCTATACGGGGTGGTGCTGCTGGGCTCCGGCTGCGCCTACTATATTATGGTGCGCCTGTTGCTGGGCAGCCATGCGCACGATTCGCTGCTGGCGCGAGCCATGGGGAGCGACCTCAAGGGTCGGGTATCGATCTGGATCTACGTGGCGGCTATCGCCGTGGCCTTCAGATGGCCGTGGCTGGCCGGCATGTGCTACTGCGCCGTCGCCATCCTCTGGCTGGTGCCCGACCGCCGCATCGAGAAGCTGCTGCCCCCTAACGCTCGATAGTGTAGACCAGGTCGGCGCTTTGGTTGGTGCCGGCCTCGGTGCGGATCGTCCAGTGATCGCCGATGGTGTAGTGCGCCTTGATGGTGTTTATCGATTCAATCAGGCTGACGCCGTAGCTGACGTACAGGCGCGGCGACAGGTACCGGCCGAGCACCAGCGAAGTGTCGTTGTTGGTGTCCGTCTCGACGCTGACGTCATCCAGCCCGACCTTGCTGCCAAACTGCTGGAACAGCACGGCGCTGCCCTGCAGCAGCATGTTGTTGCGCGCGGCGCTGTTGCGCTGCGCCGAGTCGGGGGCATTTTGAACCGTGTCGAGCGAACCCCCGGCAATCAGCAGCGAGACGATTTGCGACTGGGATATCGGCGGGTCGGAGAAGAAGGTCAGGCGCGGCTGGCGCAGCGTGCCGCGCACGTTGACGCCGGCGGTGATATCCGGAAATGCCTTGACGGCCCGTAGGTCGATGATCGGATCATTCAGCGGGCCGTCCTTGAACTGCAGCCGCCCGCGTTCGATATCGAGCTTGCGACCGTAGGCCGTGTATTTGCCTTCCTCGACCTGCAGCTCGCCGGTGCCGCGGTTGAACCCGGTGTCATCGGCCACCGTGCGCAGGCTCCCGCTCAGGCGGCCGACCAGTCCCAGCGTGTCGATGGTCACGCGCTCGCCAAGCTTCAGCGTCAGATCGCTGAAAACGTGGAAGCTCTCGCCAGCCGGTCCCTGGTTCGAGGTGACAATCACCTCGTCATTTGAAGTGCGCGTCGCGTTGGCCAGCGTGTCCGGACGTAACAAGCGCGCGTACGGGAGCGTGACGGTGCCGGTGACGTCGATGCGATGGCCATTGAGCTTCATGTACACGTCGGGCGAGGCCTGCACGCGCGCTTCGGGAATATTGACGACACGCAGATTCTCTCCGATCAGATGGAGCTGTCCGTAGGGCAGGCCATTGCGCCAGTCGACCACGCCGTTGATCTGCCCATGGCCGTCGGCGCCGGCCTTGGCGTCGCCATGGATCTGCAGTTGCGTGCCGTTGAGCCGCGCGTCGAGATTCAGCTCGCGCAGCGCCATGTTGATCTGGTAGGCATCGACCTCGCCGTGGCTGACCTTAAGTTCGCCGTTAAAAACGGGCGCACCAAGCGTGCCGGCGAGCTTCAGGTTAGCGTCGAGTTGACCGCTCACCCGATCGACCTCCTGTGCGTAGGACTCAATGTAACCGAGCGATTGCGTCTGCAGGCGCAATTCGCCCGACAACGGCCAGGCGCCATTGATGGTGCCGCTGCCGTTTGCGGTGAGGTGGCCGGAGATGTTCCCGGCCGCACCCGCGTCGAGAATGACGCTGGCGGCGAGGCCATTGGCGTCCAGTGCCGCTTGCACGTTGCCGTTGCCGAGGCTGAAGGATTCGATGCGGCCGCCGCTCAGGTGATGGTGCACGATGGCGTTGTCCAGGGCGCCGATGACGGTCCCGGTCCAGGGCCCCGCGGGCAGCGATTCACCGCGCGCATCCAGCGACACCTGCCCTTCGTAGGTGGTGTCGCCGCCCACGCCTGCCGTCAGCGCCCGCAACGGGACGCGCGCAGCGCTCACGCTAAACTGACTGTGCTCCTGCAGGCGCTCTGCGGTGGCGCAAAATGCCGCGGCCACATCGTGCAGGCACAGGCGCTCCAGACGCAATTCGTTGCCGTCAAGTGCCGCGACCAACGCCGTCGGGGCCGCCAGGCTAAGATGCATGTCGGCCTCGTCGGTGGCCGTGAATTCGGTGAGCTGCGCGCGCCATACGCCATCTTGAAAACTGCCGCTGCCCGCAGCGCGCACCACCAGCGGTGCGGCGTTGACCTGCATGTTGAAACGGTGCGCCTGGGCTGTGCCGTTGGTGGTGAAGCTCGCGTGCTCCAGTTCGCGGTTGGCAACCCGTAGTCGCTCGAGTTGTACGTTGACGTCGGCATGGCCGCTGCCGCGCGGGTCGAAGTCAATATGAGCCTCGAGATCGTGCAGGCTTACGCTCTGGTAACTCAGGCCGGAACCACTGACCCGGGCACGCAACATGGGGTTGTGCGCATCGCCGTGCAGATGCCCCGTGGCCTTTAATCGGCCGTGTGCGCCCGTTTCCAGCAAGGCGAGATCGGCGATGTCAACGGCGAAGTTCAGGTCCGGTTGCGCGCCGATGCGCCCATCGGCTTCGATATGCGTGGCGCCGAGTTGCACGCGCACCTGCTGCAGCAGCCATTCGTCGCCGTCCAGCGCGATTCCGGCGTGCCCGCTCGCACTCTGGCCACGCACCAGCCCACTGATATCCGTGAATCCGGCCCGCAGCGTGCGGTCCGCGCCGAAGCCCTGGCCATTGGCGGTAAATGAAAAGTTGAGATGGCCGTTGATTGTCGGTCGCAGGCTCGCAATGTTGAGAGCCCGCATTTCGCCGCCCGCCGACCAGCGCACCTGCGCCGACCAGTTGACGGCAGCGTGCAGCTGGGCCTGGCCGCCGAACACATTGAGCGTGGCGCTCGGTATATCCAGGCCATCGTGCGCCAGGCGTCCGTCGGCGCGAAATTGCATCGCGGGTTCGCCGAGCACCTGCAGATCGCCAGCGGCGGTGAAGGCGTACGGTTTCATGCCAGCGAGGGTGTAATCCCCGCCGCTGCTGCGCACCGGCGCGGCGTTGTCCCGCAACGGCCAGCGAAACTGGTGCCACTGGCCGCGCAAGTCGAGTTTTGGGCCCTCATCGGTTATGCCCACCACGCCGGCCGAGCTCAACTGGGCCCCGGACGGCGCATGCCCAATGTTCAGGCGCGCGATCGTCAGCGCGCGTGCCGCATAGTTGCCCGCGAAATCGACCGCCAGAGGCCCGGACTCCAGCCCCTTGGGCTCGAGAGTGCCGCGCGCGGCGAAGCCGTTGCGGTTGCCGCTGACTTGCAGCGGACCACTGATCAGGCCCAGTGCATTGCCTGCGCCCCAGGCGCGCAGGTCCAAGGTCTGCACCCGCAAGTCACCCTGCCAGTGCCAGTCGCCGGCAAGGGCTTGTGCGTTGCCGCGGAACTCCGCGGCGAACGGCGCGAGAAACACGGCGTGGATCTTCAGCAAGTCCAGATTGCCGTTGATTGATCCGTCGGCCAGCCACGGGGCCTCGCCGGCCGGTGCCGGCCTGCTCAGGCGAATATGCCCGCGCAGCCCGATGGACTGCGCCGCGAGCACCGTGCCGGAGCTGCGCACCTCGAAGCCGGAGTAATTCAGGGTGCTGTCAAAGATGCGGATTTCACGGCTGCCGATTTGGGCCGCGGCATGGAGCTGGTCGGCCTCCAGGGTGGTCCCGCCGGGCGAAATCAGCTTGGCGTGACCCGCGTGGAGCTTCACGGCCTCGATGTTGAGAAGGCCGACGAGAAAATGCGGTTCCCAGACGTCGCCGGGCTGGCTCACGTGGGGCAGCACGTGGACCAGCACGTCGTCGATGTCCAGCTGGGTCACGCTTATCGTTTGCCACAGCAGCGGCAGCAATGCCACGCGACCCTCGATGCCGGTGGCGATCACCTGCACGCGCTGGTGATCGACTTCGACCCGGTCCAAGTGCACTCCACTGTGCAGCGTGCCGCGCGCCCCGGAGAGCGACAAGGTCACCGGTCCGAGCCGCCGATTGGCCAGCGACACCAGACGCTGCAGGCCCGCCTCGGTCCACCCGAGGTAGTAGATGGACCCGAAGACCAGCAGCAGCACTGCCAGCAAGAAGATCCACGAAGTGTGCAGCAGGCGGCGCATCAGAGTTGCGGTGAGATATTAAGGTGCAGACGCGGGCCGGGGCGCGGGTTGAAGCCCGGGGCCTGTATGGCCTGGGCGATGTCGAAACCTACCGTGACCACCGGCAGGCGCCAGCGGAAACCCACGCCTACCGAGACCGCCAGCGGATCACCAAAGCGATTGAAGGCGTTGCCGAAGTCGGTAAACGCGGCCAGACCAAAGCTGCGCGGCAGATCGCGTTCCACTTCCACCGTGCCGGTCAGCAGGTGACGGCCGCCGGTGCGCACCGGCGTGCCATCAGCGGCGTACTGGACTGGCGAGAGCTCGTTGTAGGCGAAGCCACGCACGCTGCGATCGCCGCCGGCATAGAACCGGAACGTGATCGGCAGGTCCTGAAAGTTTCCGACTGCGCTGGTACCCGCCTCGGCGCGCAGCAGCAGGTGCCAGCGTTTGGTGATGTTGAGCACCCGTTCGGAACGCAGGTCCAGCCGCAGGAAGTTGGCATTGGAGCCCAGTCCGCTGTGTGAGCCGATCAACTCGGCGTACAGGGCCCGCGAAAACAAGTCTTCGCCCAAATACCCTTCCGGTACCGAGGCATAGGTGATGCCCGGTACGATCAAGTCATCGACCAGTCGACCGTTGATGGCATCCGAGGTCACGGTATGCATGAATTTGAGTGACAGTACGCGCTGCCAGCTGCCAAGGCTCTGCGTGACGCTCGGTGTGGCAGACCGTTCCCGGGTGTCCACGCCGGTGCTGACCTGTTCTGCCTGATCCACAACCTGCACCGAGAATTTGTCCAGTACCGGGTCGCCGATCGGAATGTCATAGCGCGCGTTCACGTTATCGGCGCGCTGCGAGGCCTGCCACCACAGGCGCAGCCGATGGCCGCGGTCGTTAACACGCGGATTGAGCCAGCCGAGCGTACCGCGCACGCCGGTGTCGGTGCCGTACCCGGCAGCGATGGAATAGGTATTGCGGGCCGTCGTGGCGCTGATGTTGATGGGCACGGTGTGCGCGACCGGGTCACGGTCCCCCTGTGTGACTTCCACGTTCGAGAAAAACTGGCTGTCATCGAACGCAAATTGCGTGCGCAATAACTTGCTCGCGTCGTAGGGATCGCCTTCCTGATAACGCAGGTAACGGCGCAGTTGCGATTCGCGAATCGCGGACTGGTCAAGCGTAGTGACGCCAAACCTGTAGCGTTCACCGCTGTCGAGTTCCAGAAATACGTTGGCTCGATGGGCTGCGGGGTCCACCTGTAATTCGTTGCGCAGCAGGCGTGCATCCAGATAGCCGTAGGTCGCGGCGGCCAGCTGCAGGTCGGATTTAACCTTCTCGTAGGCCGCGTGTTCCAGTCGTCTGCCCTTGACGAGGGTACGGGAGGCGACGATGCGCGTGAACACCGGATCATTGGCGCCGGCGCCGCGGATTATGACGCTGATATTGTCGAGCAGCACGGGTTCGCCCAACTTGATATTGATGACTACGCGCCAGTTGCGGCCATTATCTTCCGAGCTGAGTTTCGGTTGTATGGTCGGTGCGTAGTAGCCGTAGGGCCTGAGCGCGTCGGACACCTCGTCGTTGACACGTCGGAACAGTCGGGTCACGGCATCGGGCTCGATGCGGTCACGGTCCTTGTAGCGTTCCAGGCTGAGCAGTGCCAGTACATTGCGGCGTAGTGTGCTGTCCACGCCGTTGACCTCGATCTGGATCGCAGCCAGCGCGGGGCGCGGCGCCAGGACGCTGTAGCACAACAGTACCAACACAAACATGCCGGTACGCACACGCGGGACTCGCTCGTGCACTGTCATTGGGATAGGAGTACCGGCTCTGCCCAAGGTTCCCGGCGTCACCGCGGCGCGGCGAGCACGCTGCCCGTGACCCGCGCATACCAGCTCTCGATCAAGCGCCGTGCGATCGAATACGGAGGCGGCAGCAGCCGCGCCGCATTGTCCGCAAGTTCCGCGCTGCTGAACCAACGGGCGTCCTCGAGCTCGCCGTCCAGCTGTAAGCTGCCGTTGCGGTCGGCCTGGGCATGGAACCCCAGCATCAGCGACGAGGGAAACGGCCACGGCTGCGAAGCAAAGTAGCTCACGGCGCTGGCGCGCACCCCGGCCTCCTCCCGGACCTCGCGGATCACGGCGTCCTCGAGACTCTCGCCAGCCTCGACAAACCCCGCCAGCGCCGAATAACGTCCCGGGGGCCACGACGGCTGCCGGCCCAGCAAGGCATGATCGCCATCGCTCACCAGCACGATGACGGCTGGATCGAGGCGCGGAAAGAACTCAGCGCCGCATTCGCTACTGGTGCATCGCAGGCAGTGCCCAGCCAGGCGCGGCTTGGTCGGTGCTCCGCAAACTCCGCAATGCAGATGACGCGCCCGCCAGATCAGCAACGCGCGCGCGCACGCCAGTACCGCCGCCTCCGCGGCCGGAATTTCTGTGAGCAGTGGCCGTAATTCTTCGAGCTGCGTGCCGGCAGGCCATTGCACGGATCCGGGCGGCACACTGACCAGCACGCAGCGTTCGCCTTGGTACCAACCGAGCTGTACCAGCTGCTCGGGATCGGCGTCACGGACCAGCGGCTCGGAGCTGTCGAGAAAGGCGATTGCCGTGCTGGGCCCGCGCGTTACCAGGTGTTGCGTACCGCTGGACAGTACGAAGCGCGTGCCGGGTTCGGACAGCGCCCGGGTCGCCCAATCGGGTTCGGCGCGGGTCTCTGAGCGGCGATCCAGCCAGGCGCCGGTAAAAGGATTCTGGCTGTGATCGGCTGTCATCGGGCCACCCTTTGCATGAGCCGATATTATCAGTTGGCCGTATGCGCGCCCCCAAGTGTTAACGGGCCCCGGAGTTCGTGGAGTTCCACCTGAGTGGCGTAGTCGGGCGGGCAGGGTGGCTCGCAACCGGCATTTGCATCGCGCACAGGGTGCATCGGGTGGGGCGCAGCCCCAGGGAATCGACGACCTGCAGCGCCCCGCAGTCCTGACAGTCGCCAAGACGCAATTCGCTGCCGCCTGCCAGCGTATTCAGCAGCAACACGGCATGCTCGAAAGTTATGGCGGGATCGCGAACCGCGGCGCGATAGCCCTCGTAGGCGAGACACAATGACGCCGCGCGCTCCACGTCGGCGGCCCGCCGCGGGAATGGATCGTGGGTGCGCCTGTCGAATAGGCCCACCAGGGAACACAGGCTCGCCAACGTGCTGGCCTCGGCCCGCATCCGGGAGGTACGCAGGAAATAGGTCGCCTGACGGGGCGACTTGCCGCGATGGCGGGTCGCATGGCCGCCACTCTGCAGGTAGGAGCGATAGAGCTTGCGGATGCGATCGTCGGTAAGCCCGGTCCATTGGCGGATGGTGCGGGTGCGAGCTTCGTGGCGGATGAACTGCATGGCCACCTCGAGGCGCAGCCAATCACGATTGTGACGGTAGTCGGAGATGTGCATTGCAGTCTCGCTGGTCCGGTCCAGGGCCTTTTGGTAGAATTGGTTCAAATATCCCAAATTTATGGCTGGCAGCCAAGACCCCGGGACGGTGAATATCGCGCCTGACCGCCAGAAAACTTATGACCGAATCGCCACATATCCAGGCCGGTCCTACGGCAACGCTTGACGCGGGGTTGCGCGACTCCATAGCCGAGCTGAATCTGGAGATTGTCGAGTCTCATCTCATGGCAATGCCGGGTTTGCAGGGTACATGGCGTGCGCTCGACAGCGCCGCCCGCCTGCGGCTTGCGGGCTGCCCGTTCCTGCTGGCGGACGCAGGCTTCGCCCGGCCGGAACTCTGGTCCGGATTTCCAAATCTGGGCGTCAGTGAAGTCTTGCCGGTGCGCGCGCTGCTGGCAAATCGCAGCGCACTGTCAACGCCACTGCTGCGACGCGTGCTGCTGCTGGCATGGCAGATCGCGCGCGCCGACCGAAGTTGCGCACGGATTATCCTCGGCATGAGCGGGTCGTGCGCCGGCGTGGTTGCCCGCTGCCGCCTCGCTGAGCTTGAGGCGTTGGCGGAGCGCCGTCCGGGATGGATAAGGCCGCGCTGGGACCGGCATTCAGAGCTGTGGCGAGCCTGGCTGCTCGCCGCGTCCCGGGAATCTCCTCGTGGTCTCGAGTGCCTGCAGCTGTGGGGCTTGCAAATGATAGCGGCGGAAGTCAGGCGCCAGTCTGACTGAACTCAGTGCGGCGCCTGGTCTCGCCGGCCGCGGCGGGTGTGCGATAATTGGCGGACTGGGCGCAGTTCGCGCCAACGGTAAACGAAGGCGACGAGTTAGTGGTCAGTGGCGACGGACAAAACGGCTACGTTTACGCACCGAGCAGTGCCGCCGGCGGCCGGGTAAATCAAGCTCTCATGATGCTGCATTGACGCGCCGCATGCAGGCGCTTTCCATTCGCGGCTTGACTAAGACCTACCACAACGGTGTGCAGGCGCTGCGCGGTGTCGATCTGGATGTGGAGCAGGGCGATTTTTTCGCGTTGCTCGGCCCCAATGGTGCCGGCAAGACCACCCTCATCGGCATTATCACCTCACTCGTCAACAAGACCGCCGGCACGGCCAGCGTGTTTGGCTACGACCTGGACAGCCAGCTGGAGCGGGCGAAGTCCTGCATCGGCGTGGTGCCGCAGGAGCTGAACTTCAACATGTTCGAGACGCCGCTCACCATCGTGATCAATCAGGCGGGCTTCTACGGTATCCCGCGCTCGGTGGCGCGCGTCCGCGCCGAGAAATACTTGCGGCAGCTGCAGCTATGGGACAAACGCAACGGAATGGCCCGCGGCCTTTCCGGCGGCATGAAGCGGCGGCTGATGATTGCGCGCGCCCTGATGCACCAGCCGCGCCTGTTAGTGCTCGATGAGCCCACCGCGGGTGTGGATATCGAGATCCGCCGCTCGATGTGGGAGTTCCTGAACGACATCAATGCCGGAGGCACGACAATCATTCTTACCACTCACTATCTCGAGGAGGCCGAGAACCTGTGCCGCAACATCGCCATCATTGACAACGGCCATATCGTCGAGCGTGACCGCATGAGCAACTTGTTGCGCGGTCTGCGCACCGAAACCTTCGTGCTGAACCTGCGTGATCCGGTGCAGGTGGCGCCGAGCATCGCCGGTTATGTGCTGAGGCTGATCGATGACCACACGCTCGAGGCGGAGGTGTCGAAGGAACAGAGCCTAAACGGCTTGTTTTCCCAGCTCGCGGCGCTGGACCTGGACGTGCTTTCGATGCGCAACAAGGTCAATCGCCTGGAGGAAGTGTTCATGCGGCTGGTCGAGCGGCGGGGGACCGGTGGCTGAGCTCGCAGCGACCGAGCGCGGCGGCGCACCGTCGCTCAATGCGGCGCGCTGGACGGGCTTCGTCACGATCATCTATCGTGAGTACAGCCGCATCGTGCGCATTTGGGGCCAGACGCTGGTGCCCTCGGCGGTGACGGCGATCCTGTACTTCGTAATCTTTGGCAGCTTGATCGGTCGGCGGGTGGGCCAGATGGCGGGTTTCGAATACACCCAGTTCATCGCGCCTGGGCTGATCATGATGTCGGTGATCACCAATTCCTACGGCAATTCAGTGTCCTCATTCTTCGGGGCCAAGTTCGGCAAGCACGTGGAGGAACTGCTGGTCTCGCCGTTACCCAATTGGATCATCGTCGCCGGATACGCGGGCGGTGGCTTGCTTCGCGGCCTCATGGTCGGTTGCGTGGTCACGGTGGTCTCGCTGGTTTTCGCGCATTTGCCGGTGCGGCATGTGGGCCTGGTGGTTGCCGCCGTGCTGCTCACCTCGATGACCTTCTCGCTCGGCGGTCTCATCAACGCCGTGTTTGCCAAGAACTTCGATCAGGTGAATTGGATTCCGGCCTTTGTACTCACCCCACTCACTTATTTTGGCGGCGTGTTCTACTCAGTGACGATGCTGCCGCCGTGGGCGCGTGCGCTATCGCATATCAACCCGATCCTGTACATGGTCAACGCCTTCCGCTTCGGCTTCCTGGGCTTCAGCGATGTCAGCGTACTGGGCGCATTTCTGCTCATGGTGAGTCTGGTGACCGGCCTGTTCCTGACCGCACTGACCCTCATGAATCGCGGCGTGGGCATCCGCGACTGACGGGCGCGACATAGCGCGCTCTTGGAATCGCGCAGCTCGACCGTATACCGGGAGCTCTAACCCCCCGCCTTCGGGCAGCTCGGCTCGGCCATCTCCTTCTCCTTCGGCACGACCTTCTTCCAGTCGGCGGGCATCTCAAACTGATCGGCCGCTATCGGGGTGGTGTTGATCGCGGTGGTCTCCACCGTCATCTCGGCCACCGTCACCATGCCGGGCGCTGCCGGCGCTGCCGCTGCGGTGGAATCCTTGGGAGGCGCCGCCGCTTCCGTCTTCTTCTTGCTGAACAGGCCGCCGATCATCTTGTTGGCAAACGCTCCGGCGGCCGAGCCGGCGATATAGCCCCCGACGCCGCTCCCGGTCGAGTGGGATATGGCCTGAGCGGCCTCCGCGTCCGCTGCACCTTGCGACGAACTGGCCGCCGCCCCCGCCGCCGCGCCGCTGGCGTCGGTTAGCAGTCCACCCGAAGATTCACCCGAGGACGCGCTCTGGGATGCGCCGCTGCCTTTGGCAGACGCGCAGTGCGGGCCGCCAAAGGCAAAGCGGAACGTGGTCTTGAGAGGGAAGCCTTTCAGTGAACTGGATTCACTGCCCAGTTTCTGCAAGGCGTCCTTGTAGGGCGCCATGAACTGAGTGAGCGTCGCCGGCAGTGCCATGGCCCCGGGTTCATCCAGCCCGAGCTTGTGGACGTAGTTCTGGTCGAAGGTATTACGGGTCGCCATTTCGGGCAGGTCGTCATTGGCCAGCCAAAGGTCGAATGTGTAGGCCATATCGCAGGAGTCACCGGTGTCCTTGTTCGCGCAACTCTGGGTCATCGTCAGGATCGAGTGGTGCGCTGCGTGACCGGCAAAGCTTGCAGTGTCGGTGGCATTGACGACATTCGTGGTCGGCGGCGTCATCTGACACTTTGAGGTGTCGACGTTCGGGGAATTGGCGGCGACGGGAGTCGGGCAGGATTTCATCTTTTCTATCACCTCCTTCATGTGCTGCTCGACGGCCTGACGCTGTTCGGGAGTCATAAACGGCGTTTCGGTATAGGTTTTCTTCTTGGCGTCGCCATGCATGGTGACCGACTGATCGAGCCTGATGATCTCGAGCGAGTCATTCTTCCCGCACAGCATCGACATAAATCCGTCACAGGTAAATTGGGACTCGCTGCGCTTCTTGTCGTCGGTGATGCGCTTGGTGCTTGAGATATGCGCTTTGATGACCGAGAGATTCAGGGTCGTCTGATCCTGGATGGTCACGTCAGCATGCGCGATGGCGCCGGCAAGGACGGTAACGCAGGCAATGGGCACGAGACTCTTGGTCATGGCAGTCAACCTCTGGGGCTTTGTTTTGATGACGGTCCGGTCATTGCGACCGGCTCTGCCGCTGCGGCCCCCATTATAAGCGCGACCGTCGCCAACACGCGACCGGCCACGCTCCTGGCAGCGGTGAACTATCGAGCAGCTCGCGCCCAAGGGCAGGCGCCCGACCCGGTGTCACATAACCGCAACCGCATGGTAACCGGCCCGTAGTATTGCACGGCGATCATGATGGCCATGAATCGCGCGCAGTGGCTACTTGCTCGGTTCGATGGCTCCGAATACCGCCTTTGTCTCGGCCTCAATCGCGCCGCTCAGTGGCCCTGGTTCCTGAAGGTCATGCGTATCAGCAGCCGGCTCGGGGACGGCGCGCTCTGGATCGGCCTGCTGGCGGCATTGCCGCTGCTCTACGGCAGTGCGGCACTGAGAGTGGTCATGATCATGGCCGCCACCGGGCTGAGCGGGCACCTCATCTATCGACGTCTCAAATCCTCACTGGTGCGAGAGCGGCCTTTTATTCGCCACCCGGAAATCAATCTGGCCATGCCGCCGCTTGATCGCTACAGCTTTCCCTCGGGCCATACCATGCATGCCGTGAGCTTTGCCTGGCAGGCCGTGGCCCATTACCCCGCACTGAGCTGGCTGCTGGTGCCGGTGGCTGCCCTGATCGCGCTGTCGCGCGTGGTGCTCGGATTGCATTATCCGACCGACGTGCTGGCCGGGGCAGCCATCGGCGCGCTGCTCGCATGCAGCGGACTGGCGCTGGCCTGAATCCCGGCGGTGCGTGTCCTATGGCTCTCGGACGTCTATTTCCCCCGTGTCAATGGCGTGTCCACGTCGATTGCCACTTTTCGGGCCGACCTCGCCGCTATCGGGGTCGAGACTACGCTTGTAGTCCCGAAATACGAGACTGAGCCTGCCGACCCCGACGACTCAGGAATACTGCGGGTGCCTTCAAGGCGCGTGCCGCGGGACCCGGAGGATCGGAGCATGCACTGGCGTGCGCTGCTGTCGGTCTTGGACGGTGTGCGCGAGCAGCCATTTTCTATGGTGCATATCCACACGCCCTTTCTCGCGCACTATGCGGGGCTGCGATATGCGCGTGCAGCCGGCATCCCGGTGATCGAGACCTATCACACCCACTTTGAAGAATACCTGCACCACTACATACCGCTGCTGCCGCGCGTCCTGGGCAGGCGCCTGGCGCGCGCGCTGACGCGCTCGCAGTGCAACCAGGTAGACGCGATCGTTGCCCCCTCGGAACCGATGCGGGCGATATTGACCGCCTGTGGGGTGCGCAAGCCCGTCGAGGTGATACCGACCGGCCTGCCTGCGGCGCGCTTCGCGCCTGGTATTGGAGCGCGTTTCCGCCACCGACAGGGACTGCCGGAGCGCCGTCCGCTGGTGCTGTATCTGGGCCGCGTTGCCTACGAGAAGAACATCGGGTTTCTGATCGACAGCTTCGTCGAGATAAGGCGTGCGCGTCCCGACGCGCTGCTGGTAATTGCCGGCGAGGGTCCGGCCAGCGCGGCGCTCGCCACGCAAGCGCTGCATAGCGGGCTGGGGCGCGATGTGGCCTTCGTCGGCTATCTCGATCGCGGGCAGGAGTTGGCGGATTGCTATGCGGCGGCGGCCGTGTTCGTTTTCGCGAGCCGCACCGAAACCCAGGGGCTGGTGCTGCTCGAGGCGATGGCGCAGGGATGCGCAGTGGTATCGACGGCATGCTTGGGCACCACCTCGATCCTACAGACCGGCTGCGGCGCGCGCGTCGCACCCGAGAATCCCAGCGCTTTTGCGCAGGCCGTAATCGACCTGCTCAATGACCCAGTACAGGCCGCTCGCTGTGGCACGATTGCCCGGGCCTACGCGCGAGGCTGGGCATCAGACGTTATGACATGGCGGATGCGAGAGTTCTACGCGGAACAGTGCGCTCGCGCTAAGATTGACCCGGAGCCGGCCCCGCCCGCGGCGTCCGGGGAATCGCATGAGCGCAAAACGTGCCTTGATAGTCGATGATTCACGTTCCGCGCGTACGTTCCTGACGCGCGTTCTAGAGCGCTATGATCTGCAGGTCGACAGTGCGGCCTCGGCCGAAGAGGCCATCGAGTACCTGATCCGCCAACGCCCGGACGTCATATTTCTGGATCATTTGATGCCAGGCATGGACGGCTTCCAGGCGCTAACGGCGATCAAGAACGATCCGCGCACCGCCACGATCCCGGTAATGATGTACACCTCGCAGGAAGGCGAGTTGTACCTGAGTCAGGCGCGGGCGCTCGGCGCCATGGGCGTTTTGCCGAAGCAGACCCGGCCCGCCGACGTCAGCCATGCGCTCGAGCAGCTGCGGCTGCTGGGCGAGCACCGGCCGGAGAGCGAGATTGCGACGGTGCGCGTGCCCTCACTGCGCGAGGCCGAGGAAGCGCCGGAGCCCGCCAGCGACACGCAGCCCGCCAGGATCTCCGCGGCACCTGCCGGCGGACTGACACCGGAAATGCGTGCCCAGCTCGACCTGATGTTGCGCGATCACGGCATCGAACTGCGACGCTTCGTGGCCCAGTCGCTCAGCCAGCATACCGGACAGATCATAAGTGAGGTGCGCACGCTGATCGCCGGAACTGACGATCAGGCGGGGCCTTTGGTTCCGGAGTCCGCGCCCGCGCCACGGGAGCCAGGCCGGGCGGGCGGCGCGACGTATTGGCTGGGGGCGGTGGCGGCGGCGATAGCGCTGTTCGCCGGGGTGCTCTGGTATTACTCCGCCAATGATCAGACCCGGAGCCTCGATCAACCTCAGAGCGCGCGCGCCGCATCCGCGCCATCGGTGGCGGCCGCGGCGCGACACCGCCGTCAGACCGCCCCAGCCGTGGTGGCTGCGGATATTGCCCGCACTGCGGCAGCGCGCAATGCCCCGGTGATGGTCGAGCCCGTGCCCTACGGTGAATCGCCTCTCGCGGGCGCGCGCATCGATGCGGTGCAGAATATTCTGGCGCGTTTGGCCGCCGCGGGGTTCCGGGGTGCGGTGGAGATTCGCAGCATTCCCGGCCGATTCTGTCTGCAGGGCACGGGCGATACCGTCACGCTGCCGGCTGCGGACCTTAATTTTTCCAAGTGCGACCTGATCGGCAATCCGGTGGATTCCGGGGGCGTCGCGAACCGCGAATCGGTTGCGTTTGCCAATATGCTCAGCGCCCAGCACAGCCATGGCCGCGGCGCGTTTGAGGTGCAGCTCGCTACCGGTGGCGGTGACGAGGTGGTGGTTCCGTACCCGGTAGCCTCAGCGGTGTTGACGGCGGGCGAGTGGAATCGCGCCGCCGCGGCCAATAATCGCGTCGAAGTGCACGCGCACCCGCTGCCTTGACAGGCGCGCCGGTCGTTGCCAGCGGCCCGGCGCTGGATCGGCGCTTTCAGCCCCGCCCCTGGTTGCGTGAAGCGCATCTCCAGTCGATATTGCCGAGTCTGCCGCCGCGCCGCCAGTGCACCCATTGGCGGGCCCGTGCGGTGGTGTCAGCGGCGCAATCCTGGCTGCTCGAATGCGGAAGCGGCGTGCGCTTGCAGGCCTGGCACAGCGCCCGTGACCCACCCCAGGAGCGCACCGCGGTACTCCTGCACGGCTGGGAGGGCAGCGCGGGTTCCTGCTACGTGCTATCGCTTGCGGCGCTGCTGTTTGCGCAGGGCTACGCCGTCGTGCGGCTCAACCTGCGCGATCACGGTCGCACACAGGCACTAAATCAAGGTCTGTTTCACTCTTGTCGACTCAGCGATGTTACCGGGGCGCTGCGCGCGATCGCGGCGCGATGCGGCACACGGCCGCTTTATCTAGCGGGCTTCTCGTTGGGCGGTAATTTCCTGCTGCGCGCTTGCGCGGAGCCGGGGCTGCCCGCCAGCGTACTGGGGGTGGTGGCGGTTTCGCCGGTGCTGGAGCCCGCGCACACGCTGCGCGCGCTTGAGCAGGGATGGCCGCTTTATCACAAGTACTTTGTACATCACTGGTCGCGTTCGCTGCGGCGCAAGCAACGCCAATGGCCGGGAACCTACAAATTCGAGGAACTGCTGCGCACCAAGAGCCTGCGTCTCATGACCGATGCCCTGGTGCGCGAATGCACGGACTTCGCCGATAGCTCGTGCTACCTCGACGGCTATTCGATTACCGGCGCACGGTTGCAGACCCTAAGTGTGCCGGCGCGCATCCTGATTGCCGACGACGATCCCATGATTCCCGCGTCGGACCAGGCGCGACTTGCACCGACGCCATGTTTGACCGTTACGCGTACCGCCTATGGTGGGCACTGCGGGTTCCTTTGGAACTTGCTGGGGCCCGCTTACAGCGATCAGTTTGCCATCGAGCAATTTGCGCGGTTCTAGGGCGTCTCGGCAATCAGATCGGTGAACTGCCGATAGCGAGCGGCAAGGTTCTTGTCGGCGTGCGGGGCGTAGCTGTGCACCGCGGCCTGCTCCCAGTGCAAGCTGATCTCGGGCGCGGCGAGTCGCGCCACGCCACGCGCGCTGGCCTCGGCGTCGATGACCTCCACAGGCAGCTGGATTAGCGCGGCGAGCCGCCGGCATAACCAGTGCGATCGGCTCATGCCGCCGGCCAGCACCACTCGCCGCGGGCGTCCTGCTTGGCGCGCGATGGCCTCGGCATTCACGGCGATCATGAAAGCGATGCTCTCGATCAGCGCCGCGAAGCGCAGCAGCGTGGTCGTCGGCACCGCAGCGCGCAAATCCGCTGTGGAGTTGACGCCGCCGACGAAGCGCGAATCCTGAGCCACCCGCCACCATGGCGAGCCCAGGCCACCGATGCCGTTCAGAAAGACGGGCAGGCCGACATCGTCGGGGAGCACTTCCAGGGCGGGCCACAACGCCTCTTCGCTGCAATGCTCCTGTGCGCAAAGCCAGCTCACGGCGCTGCCGGCGCCATTGACCGTGCCCTCAAGGGAATAGATCGCCGCATCGCCATCGCGGCTCAGCACGCTGCCAAGCAGCGGCTCCGGGGAGGTGGGACGGGATCGGAGCGCGCGTTGGATAAACGCGCCGGTGCCCAGGTTCACGTACACCGCGCCAGGATCGGGTTCGCCCATGGCGTACGGCACTGCGGACTGATCGCCGGTGACGGCCCGCAACGGCACCTCATGATCAGGCAGTTGCAGTCTGCCCCAGTCCCCGCGTGTGGAAGTGCACACCGGCAGCCAGGAGCGCTGGATTTCGAACAGGTCCAGCAGTTCGCTCGACCAATCGAGTTGCTGCGAATCGAATAGCTGGGTGCGGCCGGCATTGGCCGCATCGGCGCCCGCCGTGCCCTGCCGTGCCCTCCCGCCCAGATGCAGCGCCAGGTAGCTAGCTAACGGTGCCGCCAGCAATTCGCCTGCGTCCGCCGCATGCCTGGTGGCCGGCAGGTTGTCGAGGCACCATCGGATCTTGCTGGCGCCATAATGCGGCGAAAGCGGCAGCCCGGTGAGCGTGCGAACCCGCGCCGCCTGCGATGCCAGGCGTTCGAGCCAAGCGGCATTCCGGCGGTCCTGCCAGGACAGCGCGGGCGACAGGGCGCTGCCATCAAGCCGGGAGCAGCAAACGATTGTTGAACGCTGCACGGCAAGGCCGGCCGCGGCCAGCGTGAGCTGCGGCTGGCGCCGTCGTGCCTCCAGGACGGCTGTATCGGCGGCCACACGCAGCGTGCTGACCAATTCGTAAGCGTCGTGTTCAACATGCAGGGGGGCAGGGTGCTGGGTTGATACCGGCACGCTGGCAGTAGCGCAGAGCGCGCCGGACTCATCAAAGATACAAGCGCGGCTCGCGTGACTCCCCTGATCGAGGGCGAGCACGCCGCGGCTCATGAGGGATGGAGCTCCAGCTGGTCGGTGTGCGCTACGGCGCGGCGCGACGGCAGCGAGGGCGCAATTTGCTGCAAAGCCCGTGCCGACACGGCGCGCCAGGTCGTCAGCTTGCCACCGTAGATCGACAGCATGCGTGGCCGTGAATCGCGATCGCAGACCAGGAGCGTTTCACGTGAACGATGGAAGGCGTGGCCGCCCTTGGCCGGAAGCACGCGCAGTCCGGCGAATGCACTCTGTACCTGAGAGGCTGCCGCATCCCTGAAACGGGGAAAGTAATGGCGCAGTACCCCGAGCAGGTAGTGGATTTCATGCGGGCCTGGCGCAACCGTCGCCGGGTCGCCGTGGAAACGCACTTCGGTCGTGCCCAGCAGCAGTTGCCCTCGCCAGGGCATGACGAATATCGCCCGCCCATCGCGTGGGCTCTCCAGATAGTAGACGCCGGCTTGGGGTGGACCGTCGAGCACCAGGTGCGTGCCCTGCACGAGCTCCAGCGCCGGCACCGAGACTTTCGGGGTAACGGAATGGGCGAGAGCGCTGGCCCAGGGACCGGCAGCATTGATCAGTACGCGCGCTCGGCATTCCAGTTCGCGTCCTCCGCGCAGGTAGCGCACGATCACCTCGTTGTCGGTGAGTGTCGCGCCGCTGCAGCGCGCCGGTAACTCCAGCTCCGCTCCCAATGATTGTGCCGAGCGCATGACCGCGGCGGTCAGCAGTGCGTCGTCGGTTTGTGCATCGTGATAGTGAAAAACCTGCTGCAGCCCGACGGTATCGAGACCGTCCAGCTGGCCCCACTCGCGGCGCGGCACGGTTCCGAAGCGCGCTGCGGCATCCATACCGGCCAGCAGCGCATAGAGGGAAAGCCCGATCCGCAACTGCCACGGGCGCCGCCGGCTGTGATCGTAGATAGGAATGAAGAATTTCTGTAGTCGCACCAACTCGGGAGCGAGTCGCAGCATCAGTGCCCGCTCCTGCAAGCTCTCGCGGACCAGTTTGAACTGTCCCGACTCCAGATAGCGCAGCCCGCCGTGTATCAGCTTGCTTGAACGACTCGACGAGCCGGCCGCAATCGCTTCCTGCTCAAGCACCAACACCGAATGACCCGCCGCGGCGACCGCCTGCGCAATGCCCACGCCGTGTATGCCGCCACCGGCCACCACCACATCCCAACTGCGGCTCATGGACTGGCGGGCCGTGCGCGCAGCGCCCCGGACATTTCTCGTACCGCCATGGTCTCGACGTAATCGGCGCCGCGCTCCGCCAGACTCAGGGCCAGCGGCAAAGTCGTAACCTCGTAGATGACCCAGCGCCACGGACCGTGCCAGAGGCGACCGCTGCGCGGCAGTTTTTCATGGTCGCAAAACAGGAATTGCGGCTGGAGCGCTTCGTATTTAAGGCGACTGTGATCGTCACAATCCTCGAGCACCCAGCCAATGGGCGCGTCGCCCAGACGGCGCGCGCGATGAACGGCCGCCAGGTCAAACGAAATAATCACGCATTGCATGCGCCAGGGCTTGATGACCTCGAGCACTTGCGAGACCACCTGATCGTGTCCGAACTCACTCAGGCTCGCGCGCTTGATCTCGATGAACAATGTAATTTCCGGCCGTCGTGTCAGCAGTCGCATCACGTCGCGCAGCAGCGGCAGGCGAGTGCCGACGTAGCGGTCACCGAAGCGCTGGGTTTCCGCCGCGTCAATTCGGGCCAGCTCGGCGGCGTCATGCTCGAAGACGCTGCCCGGAAGCCCGGTAGTGCGCAACAGCGTGTGATCGTGTATCACCACCGGCACCAGGTCGCGGCTCAGCTGTACGTCCAGTTCCAGAAAGCGCACGCCCAGCTCGAGCGCTGATACGAACGCCGGCAGCGTATTTTCCGGAAACTCCACCGCATTGCCGCGATGGGCCACCAAGTGTATGAGCCGCGCTGAGTTCAAGGATGCCGTTCCGTCCGCTCGACGACCGCGTTGATCGCGGCCATACCGGGCACCGCCAACTGCACCGTCAGGCCGGTGCGTAAGCGGGCGTCCGGGTCCCACCCGCAAAGTATAGCCAGATGAACGGCATAATTAGTGCGCGCTGCTGGCTGCCTGCCCTAGGCGCCGCCGTGGACCCGAGCGACGCTAGGATTCGGGCGCTTCCGCGCGCTTTTCCGTGAAATTAACGATCGGCTCGGAACCGGTGCAGGTTATCGCGCCGTCCACCTGCGCGCCGAGGGCGATCGCAATGCGCTTGGCGCTCACGCTGCCACGCACCCGGGCGTTGGCGCCAATCTCCAGCTTGTCGTCGACGGTAATATTGCCAACCACGGTCCCGGCGATGACCGCGCAATCAGCGTGCACGTCGCCTTCCCACTGAGCGTCGCTGGAGATCGAAACCTCGCCACCGATACGACCGTTGCCCTGCACCAAGCCGTTGACGATCAGCGCACCCTCGGTCTCTATGTCTCCGACCAGGCGCGTATGTTGGGCGATCAGCGAGGGTGTCGAGCCGAGACGGTCAAGGAGGCGACGGCGTGGCGACTGGGACATGCTGTTACAATATCCACTTGGCCTCGGAGGAAAGGATGCGCAAGTCTCAGATTGGATTTTTCGTGCTGCTGAGCGCGGTCGTATTTACCATTGCCGGGTGCAGTCACGTCGGGGAGGACTGGAAAGCCGCACAGACCGCCGACACCACCGAGGCCTACCAGGACTTCTTGCGCCAGCACCCGGACAGTGAGTACGGCGTGGCCGCCCAGGAGCGGGTGCGCCAGCTCGCCGAGGAACGCGACTGGCAACAGGCCTCCAAGGCCGACACGCTCGACGCCTACCAGCAGTTCGTCGCCGTGCATGCCGACGGCAAGTGGGCCCAGGAAGCACGCGTACGCATCGAGAATTTCCAGCTCGGCGCCGGCGGCCAGAGTCCACCGTCCGTGCCGGGCGCCGAGGGTGAGGCCAGCGCCCCGGCCGCCGCTCCGGCCCCGGCGGTTGCCGCGACCGCAGCGAAACCGAAGTCGAGCACCACTTCCAAGGCCGCGACCCAAAGTGGGACCGCGGCAGCAACCGCGAAATCCGGCACCAAGCATTATGCGCAGCTGGGAGCGTACAGCTCCAAGGCCGGCGCAGAATCCGCCTGGCACCTGCTCAGCGCCCGCTTTCCGGCGCAATTGAAGGCGCTGCAACCGCATTACGCAACCGCGTCGGGCGCAAACGCCAAGCCAGTGGTGCGCCTGCAGGTCTCGCTGTCCTCCGCGCAGCGGGCGCATGACCTGTGCACGGAATTGAAAAAACAATCCCAAGCCTGCATACCCCTTAGTTGATAGTGCCGGCGTGGATACAGCGAATGAACCGCTGCGGCGGGTGTCGGCCAGATCAGCCATCAAGCAGGGACTTGCCGCCACGCTTTCGGTTGCGTCGCTCGCGCTTGCCGAGCCGTCAATCGCCGCAGAGGCCCCGGTGAGCTTCGCCGAGGCCGGGGCGTCGATTCAGACGCACACGCTCGCCAATGGGCTGCAGGTGATCGTGTGGCCGGACCACAGGATTCCTAGCGTCACGCTGTTTAACTGGGTGCACGTTGGCAGCCGCAACGAAGGCTCCGGTACGACCGGTTTGGCGCACTTCTTCGAGCACATGATGTTCAATGGCACCGCGCACCGCTCGCAGGGCGAGTTCGATCGGCTGCTCGAGGGCAATGGCGGCAGCAACAACGCTTACACCTCGCAGGATGTCACTGTCTACCAGGACTCGGTCCCACGCTCGGCGCTCGAGCTGGTGTTCGATCTCGAGAGCGACCGGTTGGCCAGCCTGGCATTCGATCCGAAGGTGGTGGAGAGCGAACGCGAAGTGGTGTATTCCGAGCGCCGGCTGCGCGTCGAGGACAATAATCCCGCGTTCCTTAGTGAGCAGGTACAGGCCACCGCTTTCATTGCGCATCCGTACCGCATACCGACCATCGGCTGGCCCTCCGACATAAAGGCCTGGACGTTGGCCGACCTGCAGAACTTCTATCACACCTGGTACGCGCCGAATAACTGCACGCTGGTGGTGGTCGGCGACGTCGAGCCGCAGCAGGTATTCGCGCTGGCCGAAAAGTACTACGGACCGATTGCGCGTGGACCGGCCACGATGCCGGTGCGCACCGTCGAGCCCCCACAGACCGGCGAGCGGCGCATTGAGATTGAGCGACGTGCGCAGAATCCGCTGCTGCAGGTCGCCTGGCACGGGATATCTGCGGACGATCCACGCGCGCCGGCCCTGAACCTGCTGCAAACCATACTCACCGAAGGTGACGCCTCGCGGCTCAACCGCGTATTGGTGGAGGACCGAAAGCTGGCGGTTGACGTGGGCAGCGGCTGGCCTGAAGGCTTCGACCCGAGCATCTATTCGGTCTATGCGACACTTGCTGAAGGCGCCTCGACTGCCGAGCTCGAAAAGGCGCTCAACGGCGAAATTGCGCGACTGGTCGAATCGGGCGTGACCGCAGGCGAACTGGCGCGCGCCAAGAATCAGGTGGCTGCTACATTCTGGCGTGGCGTCTCCACGCTCGACGGCCGGGCACAACTGCTGGGCGAGTATGCGGTGTTGCATGGTGACTATCGCAAACTGTTTGCCGCTCCGGCGGCTTATGAGCGGGTGACGGCGGCCGAGGTGCTCGCAGTAGCGCGCGACGTCTTCAAGGCGCGGCAGCGCACCGTCGGTGTGTTGAAACCGAAGTCCGCTGCGGAGCACTGATCAAGTGAGGTACGCCCTGATGACTGCGGTCTTGTTTCTGGCCGGCACCGCTGGCGGAATGGTGGCGCTCTCCGCCGATGAGAGCGTAGACCACGTCAACGTTCCGATGCCGGAGCATCAAAGCACGACGCTTGCGAATGGCCTGAAACTCATACTCATTCCGCGCCACGACATTCCGCTGGTGGCGTTCAATCTGCTGCTGCGCGGTGGCGCACTGCTCGACCCGCCGGGACGTTCCGGCACGGCCGCCTTGGCGGCCGATCTGCTCACGCATGGCGCGGGCGCGCGGGATGCCCGCGCGTTCGTGGAAGCGGTCGAAGGCGTCGGCGGCAACATGCAGGCCACGGCGCGCGCCGAGGCCATTCAGGTGCAGGGGCAGTTCCTCGCCCGTGACAGCCACCTGATGCTCGAGCTGCTGGCCGACGCTGTGCTGCACCCGCACTTTGCAGCCGCTGAGTTTGACAAGCTGCGCACTCGCCGCATCGAGGAGCTCAAGGCCGCCAAGGACTCCTCACCGGATGCCGTCCTGAGCAGCTATGGCAAGGCGCTATTGTTCGCCGGGCATCCCTACGGCCGGCCGGTGCAAGGCGATGAGGGCAGTCTGGCTCACATCACGCACGACGACGTCACCCGCTACTACGGCTCACAGTCCGGTGCCGATCGTGCCATCCTGGTGATTGCCGGTGACATCGACGTGGACCAGATTCGCAAGGATGTAACGGCGATCTTCGGCGCCTGGCAGCACGCGGCGCAACCGTTGGCGGTGCTGCCGGTGCCTGCGCGCGTCACCGGCCGGCGCGTGTTGCTCGTCGATGCGCCGGGCTCGGCGCAGACCTATTTTTGGTTGGCGAACGTCGGTGTGCCGCGCCGCTACCCCGAGCGCGCCGCGCTCAACATGGCCAATATGGCGTTTGGCGGAAGCCTGGGCTCGATGTTGAACCAGGAGCTGCGCGTCAAGTCCGGCCTGACGTACGACGCCAGCTCGCGGTTCGTGCGCGGTGCGGTCGCGGGTGAATTCGCGATCAGCTCATTCACTCAGACCGCAAATACCGAGCGCGCCATCAACCTCGCCCTGACCACTCTGGGCAAGCTCAAGCAGGACGCACTGAGCAAGGAGGCCATCACCTCGGCGCGAAGCTATTTGCTGGGCCAGTATCCTCTGGCCTTCGAGACACCCGCTGACTGGGCCATCGCTTTGGGCGACCTCGATCTCTACGACCTGCCCGAGAGCTACATTGCGCAGTTCGGTACCGATCTGCTCAAGGTCGACTCCGCCGCCATCCGCACGGTGATCGACACGGCCTTTCCATCGCCCGAGAACCTGGACATCGTGCTCATTGGCGATGCCGCCGCCATCGGTGAGGTTGCGGCAAAACTTGGACCGGTGACGAAGATGCCGCTCTCAGCGCCCGGGTATTCTCCGCAACCCGGCGCCCGATAAGCCGGCGTCACGCCGCCCCCACGGGCACGGGTACCGATCAGCCGTGCAGCGGCCGACGTTGTGGCACCGCAGATCACGTCACTGAGCGAATTTAACGCCTCCGGCCGCGAGCCAATCGCGTTCCTCCACGCTCGAGACCCGACCCAGGGCACGGTTGCGATGCGGAAACCGCCCGAAGCGTTCGACGATGTCCCGATGCTGCTCGGCGTGCCGGGCGGCCACGGTGAATATCGGGGCAAGTTCGGGCGGCCCCTCGGCGGCCAGGCGTCGGTACGCGCTTACCGATTCCTCCTGGAGCTCCCGGGATTCCGCGTGCTGCATCGGCATGTAGAAGAAAATGCGCTCTACCGGATCCAGGGCCGCATCGGCGCCCAATTGCGTGCCGCCGACGGCGAGCGCGAGCGCCCGACGGTCCTGCGCAAAGGCTTTCGACGTGCCCCGAAAAATGGCGCGTGGGAACTGATCAAGCAACAGGATAAGTGCCAGGCGCCTTCGCGGGCTGGACTCCCAGACGTCAAAATCGCCGCGTGCCGCGCCTGCGGCCAGGGCGCCGAAACGCAAACGCAGCGCTTCATCGACCTGCGGCCGCAGCTCCGGGGCGCTGATGTCGCCAAACCAGATCCGCGCCTGCCGTTTCACCACCTCGCGCGTGTACGGCCGGTTGCCGAACCAGAATTCCAAGATGTTGAGAGCCTGACGCGTCGGAATCAAGGCAGTATCCGATGGCGCGTGGCTTGCCGGCTGCTACGGCTGATGCTGCGCGGCGAGTTCGATGACGCGCGCCGCGTACTCCTTGGGGCACACCAATAGATCGGGCAGCAGGGTGTTGGGCTGGTTGTAGCGCAACGGACTGCCATCCATTCTTGAAGTGTGCAGGCCGGCGGCGCGTGCCACGGCGACCGGGGCGCAGCTGTCCCACTCGTATTGCCCGCCGGAGTGCAGGTAGATGTCGGCTTCGCCACGCACCACCGCCATCGCCTTGGCGCCGGCCGATCCCATGGGAATCAGTTCAGCGCCGAGGGCCTCGGCGACCGCAACCGCCTCGGCGGCCGGGCGCGTACGGCTGACGAGCATGCGCAGCTTGCCGCTGTGGTGAGGGCGGATCAGGGGTTCGTCCGTGCTCAGCGTGAGTGGCAATCCGGGTAAGGCGACCGCGCCCAGGGTGGCTACCCCATCCACGGCCAGCGCGACATGCACGGCCCAATCGGCGCGCGCCTCGCCATACTCGCGCGTGCCGTCCAGAGGGTCGACGATCCACACGCGCCCGGCGCTCAAACGCGCGGCGCTGTCGCTCTCTTCTTCGGAAAGGATCGCGTCTTCGGGCCGATTGACACGCAGCGCCTCCATGATGAACGCATTGGCGATCTGGTCGCCCACCTTGCCCAGGACCTTGCCCGTAAACAGCCGCGAGTTGCGCAGATCGACCAGCAGCCGGCCAGCGCTCTCGGCAATCTCGCGCGCGAGTTCAGTGTCGTTCATAGGATCAGCTGGTCCACGATCAGGTCGGCCGCTTGCTCGGCGGAGAGCTTAGAGGTGTCGATCCGGATCTCGGGCGCGGTCGGTGCCTCGTATGGGCTGTCGATACCGGTAAAATTCTTCAATTGGCCGGCGCGGGCCTTCTTGTACAGTCCCTTGAGATCGCGCGCCTCCGCGGTGGCCAGCGGCGTGTCGACGTGAATCTCATAGAACTCGCCGGCCGCGACCATCTGCCGCACCATGGCGCGCTCGGCGCGGAACGGCGAGATAAACGCCGTGATAACAATCAGCCCGGCGTCGGTCATCATCTTGGCCACTTCGCCAACGCGCCGGATGTTTTCCACGCGGTCGACGTCGGAGAATCCCAGATCCTTGTTCAGGCCGTGCCGCACATTGTCCCCATCGAGGAGGAAGGTGTGACGATTCATCCGCACCAGCTTCTTCTCGACCAGGTTCGCGATCGTTGATTTGCCGGCGCCCGATATGCCCGTGAACCACAGCACCGCCGGCCGCTGGTTCTTGAGTGCAGCATGCACCTCGCGCGTGACGTCGAGGCGCTGCCAGTGGATGTTGCTCGACCGCCGCAACGCGAAATGCAGCATGCCGGCGGCCACCGTGGCGTTGGTGAGCTTGTCGATCAGGATGAACCCGCCCAGATCCCGGCTCTGCGTGTAGGCGTCGAACACAATCGGCCGGTCGGTCGAGAGATTGGCCACCCCGATGGCGTTGAGTTCCAGGCTCTTGGCCGCCAGGTGGTCCATGGTGTTCACGTTCACCTGGTACTTGGGTGCCTGCACCTGCGCACTGACGACCTGCGTGGCGAGTTTCAGCCAGTAGGGGCGTCCGGGGAGCATTTCCTCGTCCGCCATCCAGACGATCGTCGCCTCAAACTGGTCGGCAACTTCAGGCGGCAGGTCGGCCTGCGAAATCACGTCGCCGCGCGAACAGTCGACCTCATCATTGAAGCACAACGTCACGGCCTGCCCGGCCACGGCTTCCTGCAGATCCCCGTCCATGGTCGCGATGCGGCTGATGGTGGTGCTCTTCCCCGAGGGCAGCACGCGAACGGCGTCCCCCGCCTTGACGCGGCCACCGCTTATCAATCCGCTAAAGCCGCGAAAATCGAGGTTCGGGCGGTTTACCCATTGCACCGGCATGCGAAATGGTTTGGCCTGGTCAGCATTGACGTCCAACTCCACGGTCTCCAGGTGCTCCATCAGCGTCGGACCCTTATACCAGGGCATGTGCTGCGAGCGGCTGGCGATGTTGTCCCCGCCCAGCCCGGAGATAGGCATGGCGACAAAATCGCTGATGCCTATTTGGGTCGCGAAGGCGCGGTAATCCTTGATGATACTGTCGTACTTCGCCTGATCGTAGCCGATCAGGTCCATCTTGTTGATGGCGAGCACGATATTGCGGATGCCGATCAGGTGCGCGAGATAACTGTGACGGCGTGTCTGCACCAGCACGCCCTTGCGCGCATCGATGAGGATCACCGCGAGGTCTGCCGTCGAGGCGCCGGTGACCATGTTGCGCGTGTACTGTTCGTGCCCCGGCGTGTCGGCGACGATGAATTTGCGCTTGTCCGTCGAGAAGAAGCGATACGCGACATCAATGGTGATGCCCTGTTCGCGCTCGGCCGCCAGGCCGTCGACCAGCAATGCAAAATCGATATTCTGGCCTTGCGTGCCGACGCGCTTGCTGTCGGCCTCGAGTGCGGCCAGCTGGTCCTCGAATATCATCTTCGAGTCGTAGAGCAGGCGACCGATCAGTGTCGACTTGCCGTCATCGACGCTGCCGCAGGTGATAAAGCGTAGCAGTGACTTGTGCTGGTGCTGCACTAGATAGGCGTCAATGTCCTTGGCGATGAGCTCGGACGCTTGGTAGCCGCGCGGTTCTGGAGCCCGGTTCAAAAGTATCCCTCCTGCTTCTTCTTTTCCATGCTGGCGGCCTGGTCGTGGTCGATGGCGCGGCCCTGGCGTTCCGAGGTCGTCGTGAGCAGCATTTCCTTGATTACCTGCGGGAGCGTCGCCGCGTCACTGAGCACGGCGCCGGTGAGCGGGTAACAACCGAGCGTGCGGAAGCGAATCGATCGCATCACCGGCTTTTCGCCGGGCTGCATGCGGAAGCGCTCATCGTCCACCATCACGATCAGGCCGTCGCGCTCCACGGTCGGCCGCGATGCGGCGAAATACAGCGGCACGATCGGGACCTTCTCCAGGTGGATGTACTGCCAGACGTCGAGTTCGGTCCAGTTCGAAATGGGGAACACTCTGATGCTCTCGCCGCGCGCCTTTTTGGCGTTGTAGAGTCGCCACAACTCCGGGCGCTGTTGCTTCGGATCCCATCGATGATTCGCCGATCGGAAGCTGAAAATGCGCTCTTTCGCGCGGCTTTTTTCCTCGTCGCGACGCGCGCCGCCAAAGGCGACGTCGAAGCCGTACTTGTTTAGCGCCTTCTTCAGGCCCTCGGTCTTCCACATGTCCGTATGCAACGGACCGTGATCGAAGGGATTGATTCCGCGCTCCTTGGCTTCCGGATTCTGGTAAACCAGCAGCTGCATGCCGGATTCCGCAGCCATCCGGTCGCGCAGCGCGTACATGTCACGAAACTTCCAGGTCGTGTCGACGTGCAGCAGCGGAAATGGCGGGGGCGAGGGATGGAAGGCCTTGCGCGCCAGGTGCAGCATCACCGCCGAATCCTTGCCGACCGAGTACAGCAACACCGGCTTTTCGGCCTCGGCCACCACTTCCCTGAAGATGTGGATGCTCTCAGCTTCGAGGCGTTGCAGATGCGTCAGTTGCATGGTCAATCACTTTGGGAGGCGGTTTCGAGCTTGGGCACTACTCGACCGCCAATGCCGGAGAGCCCGGCAGCATGCGGCGAATTATAGGGCGCCTTTCCGGCGCGGACCCAAGACCAGGCGC
Organism: uncultured Gammaproteobacteria bacterium; assembly: GCA_963699955.1. Taxonomy (GTDB): domain Bacteria; phylum Pseudomonadota; class Gammaproteobacteria; order Steroidobacterales; family Steroidobacteraceae; genus FEN-1191. Next base: position 1,042,385 of record CAVOVV010000006.1, on the reverse strand, counting down.
CTTGTTCAGTTCGGGGCAATAGGGGATTCACTACCCAAGAACTATAGCAACGTTGGTATGAACACGGAAGCACAGCCGTGCGTCGGGCGCTGGAGATTTAGGCGTTATGCTCCATTTGACAGTCAGCAATGTGAACTGTCCACGGATGTCGGCGCCGTTCCCACACCGAAACGCGCGGCGCAGGGAATTCGGGGTCGGCGAACATGCCGAGTGCCACGGCGATGCGCCCCGGAGCAGAGCCCAGCTCCCAGTACACCGTCGAGCCACAGTTCGGACAGAACTGAAAGGTCACGCGCCGGTCGCCCTCAACAGTGCGGACGTACGCAGTGCTGGTGCCGGTGATGCTGAGCTGGTCGCTACGGAACCATGCCTGCACCCCAAACGGCGCACCGGTACGGCGCTGACAGGCGAGGCAATGGCACATGGATATTCTTGTAGGCTCGCCGCGGCAGGTGACGCGCAGGTTGCCACAGCTGCAGGTTGCTGCTCGCTCGCTCATCGGCGTGAATCTCCAGTCCCGCGGCGCTGCGGGTTGCGGCGCGGACACGCCCGGCCAATCGCATCTTGCCACGCCAAGCCGGCACCCGCCCGTGCAGGTACGCGGCCGTCCCGCCGCAGCTCATGTAAGATAGTGCTGAACATGCGGCTCGCAAAGGAGCGCCACTGTGGCCGGTTTGTACTTCGAAGAATTCTCCGTGGGGCAGACGTTCAAGCACGCGCTCCGGCGCACGGTGACCGAGGCCGACAACGTATTCTTCTCGGCGCTGACGCATAACCCGGCGGCGCTGCATCTCGATGCCGAGTACTGCCGCACGCAGACCGAATTTGGACAGCGCATTGTAAACAGCGCATTCACCCTCGGATTGATGGTGGGCATTTCAGTTGGCGATACCACGCTGGGAACCACGGTCGCCAATCTCGGTTGGGACGAGGTGCGGTTTCCAAAGCCGCTGTTCCACGGCGATACCGTGCACTGCGAGACCGAAGTCGTGGAGGTTCGCGACAGCAGTTCGCGGCCACGCAATGGCATCGTAACCTTTGCGCACCGTGCCTACAATCAACACGACGTACTGGTGGCAAGCTGCAAGCGCTCTGCGCTGATGCTGCGGAAACCGCCGGCGTGAGCGCACGCTCGCTGCTGTTCGTCCCGGGCGACAGCGACCGAAAGCTGGCGAAAGGCGCGGACAGCGCCGCCGATATCGTCATCCTGGATCTCGAAGACTCGGTGGCCGCGTCGCATAAGGCCGCGGCGCGCCAGCGGGTCAGTGAATATCTCGCGGCGCATGCCGAGCACACCGCGCCGCAACTGTGGGTGCGCATAAATCCGCTGGATACTCCGGAAGCGGCTGCCGATCTGGAGGCCATCGTGGCTGGCCGACCTGCCGGCATCGTGCAGCCAAAAACGCGCTCTGCCGATGACGTCGTCAGACTCGGCCGGCTGCTTGATGAGCTCGAGGCGCAGCACGGCCTCGCCCGCGGGAAAACAGGCATCCTGCCGATCGCGACCGAAACGCCCGAAGCCATATTCTCGCTCGGCGGGTTCCGACGCTGCGGTTCGCGGCTCTATGGTCTGACCTGGGGAGCCGAAGATCTCAGTGCCGCCATTGGCGCGACCGGGATCAGGGAGTCGAATGGGGCGTGGACTGCACCCTTCCAGCTGGTGCGCTCGCTGTGCCTGTTCGGGGCTGCGGCGGCGGGCGTGGCGGCAATCGACACGCTGCACGCCGATTATCGCGATTCGGCGGGCCTGCGGGCGAGCTGCGGCGAGGCCAGGCGCGATGGCTTTACCGGCAAGCTCGCCATTCACCCGGACCAGGTACCGGTGATCAACGAATGCTTCATGCCCAGTGCGGGCGAGGTTTCGGAGGCGCGGCGCATCGTCGCCCTGTTTGCCGCCAGTCCGGGCGTGGCGGCGCTGTCTTACGAGGGCCGCATGGTGGACATTCCACACTTGCGAAAAGCTGAGAAGACCCTGGCCCGGGCCGCCATGTTCAAGTCCTGAGCAGCAAGCCTTGAGCGCTACCGGCAACCGGCGCATCGTGCTGGCGGCACGGCCCGCAGGCCTGCCCGCACCCGCTCACTTCCAGCGCGATGACCAAGCGATCGGCAGCCCGGCAGAGGGTCAGTTTCTGGTCCGCAATCACTATCTATCGATCGATCCGGCACAGCGCGGCTGGGTCAATGCCGGCTCGAATTATTCCGATCCCGTGGCCATCGGCGGGGTCATGCGTTCGCTGGCGGTGGGCAGGATCGAAGTCTCTCGCAACGCGCGATTTGCCGTCGGTGAATACCTCTATGGCTGGTTTGGCTGGCAAGACTATTGCCTGGCCACCGAGCCGATGGTGTTGGCGCGAGTGCAACTCAAGAACGGGCCGCCGAGCGCCGGTCTGGGGATCTACGGCATCAGCGGCCTCACCGCGGTGCTGGCGTTGGCCGAGATTGGCCGGCCGCAAGCCGGTGAAACGGTTCTGGTGTCGACCGCCGCCGGAGCGGTAGGCAGCGTGGTTGGCCAGATCGCGCGCCGCGGCGGATGTCGGGTTGTCGGCTTGACCGGGAGCGACGACAAGGCAATCCGATGCGTCGCTGAGTATGGCTATCATGCGGCGCTCAACTATCGCCTGGGCCTGGATCGAGAGCGACTGCAGAGCCTGTGTCCGCAGGGCGTCGATGTATTCTTTGACAATACTTCGGGCGACATCGCCGATGCCGTGTGGCCGCTCATGAACACGCGCGGGCGCGTGGTGCAGTGTGGCACCGCGGCCATCGCTGGCTGGGATCCGCCGCCACTGGGACCGCGGCGCGAGCGCGAAGTCCTGACCAAACGGCTACGCCACGAGGGATTTATAATCTTCGATCACGTGGCGCGCTTTCCGTCGGTGATCGAGCAGCTGGCTGCCTGGTCTAAGGAAGGTGCGCTGGTATTCCACGAAGAGATCGAAGCCGGCCTGGACCGGGCGCCGGCGGCACTGGCGGCGCTCTATCGCGGCGAAAATCGCGGCAAGAAGATCATCCAGATTGTGGACGGCACACGAGCGCTCTAGCCGGTATCGCGAAATTGTCACGGACCGTGAAGGGCAGGCGGTATCATTCCGGCCGATGTTGCCGGCGGGCCAGGAGAAACTTCGATGACCAGCGAACCCATGACGGACATGCCGTACGTGGATCGGCCTGAGCTTCAGGAAATCTTTGCCGATCAGGTACGACTCATTCACTTCGACGGCTACTCGGTGCGTCTGGAGTTCGCCGTGGTGCGCCCGCGGGTTGCCGGCCCGGATCGTGCCGAGGCGAGCGTATACCCGACCGCGCGCCTGGCGCTGCCCCCGCATGCGGCCATCAACCTGAAGGAGCAACTCGACCAGCTGGTGGCGAAGTTGGAGGAGCAGGGCGTGCTCAGGCGCATCGCGCCGTCGACGACTTCTCGACAGTAGCCTCAGGTCCCCTGCGTGGACGCGCCCAAGCTTAGCGCCTGCATCGTCACCCTCAACGAGGCCGATCGAATCGAGGCCTGCCTTGCCGCCCTCGATTTTTGCGACGAGATCGTGGTGGTGGATGCTCACTCCAGCGATGCGACCCGTACGATTGCCGCGCGACTCGGGGCTCGGGTCATCGAGCGCGACTGGCCGGGCTATAGATCGCAGAAGCAGTTCGCGACCGACGCGGCGAGCCACGATTGGGTGCTGAGCGTGGATGCTGACGAGCGCGCCACGCCGGCGCTGCGCGCCGAAATCCAGGCGTTGCGTGCCACAGGTTTTGCGGGCGCACGCGGCTGGACGATTCCACGCCTGACGGAATACTTTGGCCGGTTCTTGCGCCACGGCAACGCCTGGCCGGAGCGGCAGATTCGCTTGTACGACCGGCGCGCGGCCCGTTGGGTGGGTTACGAGGTGCACGAGAAAATCGCGGTCGACGGTCCGGTCGGATCGTTGCGGCAGCCCCTGGAGCATTACGCGTATCGGAATCTTGACGACCAGCTTGCAAAGCTCGATCGCTATGCCCGCCTGATGGCGACCCAAATGCACGCGGCCGGTCGGCGCGCCGGCCTGGCTCAGGTGCTGCTCCATCCGGCATGGCGGTTGCTGCGCGGACTGCTCATCAAGCGGGGCATTCTCGACGGCTGGCGTGGCTGGCTGTTCCACATCGCCGAGGCCGGTTATGTGCGACGCAAGTACCTGCGTCTCTGGGCCCTGTCGCGCGGCGTGCCAGTAAGTAAGGAGTAGCTGCATGGCGAAAAAAGGCAAGACGGCACAACGGCCCAAGAAAGCGCCTGCAAAGCGAGTCAACGCCCGCCGTCGACTCAAGCCGGCCGCACAGGAACGCGGGCTGGCGGGCGCCGAGATCGCCTTGCCGCGCGAACATGCCGATCTGGCTGACCTGACCGCTCGAGTCGAACAGGCCGGCGGTGTCTCGATTGGCACCTATCGCGACCCACTGGGCGGGCGGGCCCTGCTGCTGGCGACTCTGCCGCTCAAAGCGGTGCAGCCAACGCCGTTCCAGCGCGACTTGTCGCCGACGCACACCAAGCGCCTGGCGGAAAAGATCGATCAGGCCGGTGCCTTCCTGGATCCGCTGATCGTTGTGCTCGGGCAAGATGGACAATTCTGGACACCGAACGGCCGCCACCGACTCGCGGCGGCCAAAGTGCTCGGGCTGAAGCAGATCACGGCGCTGATCTGTCCGGATGAGACCTTGGCTTACCGGATCCTGGCGCTCAACACCGAAAAGGCGCACAACCTCAAGGACCGCAGTCTCGAGGTGATCCGCATGGCGCGCAATCTCGCAAAACGCGCGAGCGGTGCGCGCGAGACGCAGTATCAGGACCAGTTTGAAGCCGCCGAACTGCTGACGCTCGGCATACTGTATGAGCGCAACCCGCGTTTCGCGGGCGGAGCGTACAGTTCCTTCCTGCGCAAGATCGACCGCTTTGGCGAGCGCGCGCTCACGGCGTCCCTGCGCGAGCGTGAAGGTTACGCAGCGCGGCTGCTCGCCATTGATATCGAGGTCAAGCGGATCATCGCGGCGCTCAGCGCTCGCGGCTTCAAGTCGCCGTATCTGCGCAACTACGTGGTGGCGCGCATCAATCCGGTGAGATTCATCAAGCAGGCGCGGGGAGTCAGCAAACCGGCCATGCCCATTGGTCAGGCGCTGACGCGCATGACCGCGGCGGCCAAAGGCTTCAAGCTTGAATCGGTGTCAAACGCGGATCTTGCCTGGGTCGCCGTGGGGGCTGGCGCTCAGGATTAGCGCGTCGGCGCGCGCGGTCTCTGCACCCACAGTGCGCGGCGGGCCGCGCTCCAGGCGGCCGCACCCCTCAGTCTCGATAGATCAGCACGCTCTCGCTGGTTTCGCGCCACGCGTCTTCTGCCGCTGTCGCCAGCGCGTCCAGATCGCCCGCCGTCGATTGAGGTTCTTCCACCCATTGCCGTAGCCGCGGGCCGCCATTGATGAGGTCAAAGGCCAGCCGGGCGTGCTCGTACTCGTAGGCAAACTCGCGCCATAACACGATCTCAGGTTGCAACATGTGGCAGCCCTTGAGCAGCGCGGCAATCAGCCGCCAGGGTCGAAACGACTGGTGCACGTAACTGGGCGCGTCGACATGCAGCTGGACGCCATTGCATAATTTTCCGACGTGCTTATGGAAGGTTGGTTCAAACCAGCAGTCCCGCAGGGTACAGCCCTGCAGCCACTGCGGAGCAAAATTGCCCAGCCATCGCAACAAGGCGCGCGCATCGATCTGCGGGGCGCCGATGAGCTCCAGCGGGCGCGTCGTGCCCCGCCCTTCGGAGAGTGTGGTGCCTTCGATCATCACGGTCCCGGAATAACAGCGCACCATCGATAGGTTGGGTGCGTTGGGACTGGGGTTGATCCAGGAGCGCTCGTGCACCGGCCAACCGTAACCAGGTGCCGCCGCCGGTTCCCAGCCCTGCATCTCGATCACCTGGAGTTCGACGTCGAGCTTGAGGGTCGCCACAAACCAACGGGCGATCTCGCCAATCGTCAGGCCGTGGCGCATCGGCGCGCAGCCCGCGCCGACAAAACTCTCCCAGCCCGCCTCCAGCAACAAGCCCTCCACCGGCCGTCCGGCGGGGTTGGGTCGGTCCAGTATCCACACCGGCTTGCGGTGCGCGGCGCACTCTTCGAGCAGATAGCGGAGCGTGGTAATAAAGGTGTAGACGCGGCAGCCGACGTCCTGCAGATCAACCAGCAGCACGTCGAAGCTTTCCATCATCGCAGGCGTGGGTCGACGCACACGGCCGTAAAGACTGAACACCGGTATGCCGAGCAACGGGTCCCGGAAGTCCTCGGACTCGATCATGTTGTCCTGCTTGTCCCCGCGCAGCCCGTGCTGCGGACCGAAGGCCGCGGCCACGCGCAGGTCCGGGAGCGCTTCGAGCGCATCGAGAGAGTGCGTCAGGTTGGCCGTCACGGAGGCCGGGTGGGCGACCAGCGCCAGGCGGCGGCCCGCGAGCGGCCGGCGTAACGCCGGCTCGTCGATCAGGCGGTCGACGCCAAATTTCATTGCCGCGCGGCCTGGGCGCCGGCCCCGGAGCTCGCGCCGCTCAAGGCGACGCAAAAACCGCCGGGGTCGTGAAAATCAGGTTGCGCTCGCGGGTGATGGGCAGCCCAGTAGCTGAGCGAGCCGTCGATGCTCTCGATTACCGCCGCACAGTTCAAGCGCCAGTCCGCAAGCTCAAGTGCCGCCGTGTCGATCGCAAATGCCGACCGCAGGTCAATCCGCGCGCGCAGCTGTATCTGCGCCAGACCCAGGGTTTGCACGGCAACCTCGATCGGCCGCTGGGCGGCATCACGCCGCGTGCCCCGATAATCATCAAACTGGTACGCCGCCCAGTCACCGCAGGCTGAGAAATTGAATTCACAATATCCGGGCTGGTTGCCGCGCCGCGCGAACAGCTCGAAGCAGGTGTGTCGCCAGAGCTCGTCGCGGCGCTGGGGTTGGCAGACCGAGGGCACCAGGCGCACGGCACGCAGCTCTGCGGCCAGTTGAAACTCGAGCGTCAGACTTCCGGATGCATGCAGCGCTCCCGAAACCACCAGCGAGCGCACCGGGCCGGCGCCATCGCGCGCGTGCGCCATCAAGGGCAGGTCGCGAAACCCATCGACGGCGCTGGCGGCGAAATTGGCGGGAGCAGCAGTTGTCACCCACATAACGCTACGCAATTGAGCCGCACAGTGCAATTCACCAAGTCGCACCTTTTGTCAGTGCGCGCTGCCGTCGACCAGCTGTGCCTGGGCCCGAGCCACGGCCGGTCGCAGGTCCGGCTGATAATCCCATGGCAAGCTGTTGAGTTTGGCCAACAACCCACGCAGGAAGCGATCCTGGCGCGCGCGCGCCTCACGCACCGGCACGCCGTGGTTCAAAATCGCGAAATACACCGTGCCGCGATCGCTGGTCGGTATGGCGCCAATCAGGGCACTGGCGCCATAGTCGCCAAAGGTTCCGGTCTTGCCCACTATGCGGCCGGCCTCGCCCGGCCCGTTCAAGCGATCATGCAGCGTACCGGCGTCGATTCCCGCCACCGGCAGGGCGTCGGTCAAGGCGTGACCGCCGAGAGCGAGCTCGCGCTCCAGCGCGCGCAGCAAACTCACGGCAGCGCGCGGACTGAGACGGTTGCTGGCGTCCGTTCCGGCGCCGTCTCCCAACGTGATCTCGGAGCGCATCGCCTCCGGAACGCTGTCGCGGGCCAGACTCTCGACCGCGACGGCACCGCCGGCCGCGTCTGCCAGTGGCTTGAACACATTGTTGGAATAGTCATTCAGCGATTTGATCAGCGCCAGCAGCGGCTGAGAACGGTGCACCAGCAACGGTTCCGCAGCGCCGGTGTTCGCCGCTTGCGCTGCATCTCCGCTCGGCGGGCCGGTGAACCGCACCGTGGGCGGCACCAGCAGCGCCGGCGAGAGCGACTGCAGTGTGGCCCACGCGCTTACCGACACCTTGCCCGACAGCGCGTCCTGGAGCTGCTCGGCCGCGCCGTCCCGCTGCCAGTCAAACAGGAGTTCGCCGTGCGGGCGCAGCACGCCCGCCACCCGGTAAACGCCTGACTCGTTGAGCCGCTGCGCAACCAGCAGCGCATTCTCATCCACAAAGTAGGGATCGCCACCGCCGTCGATCAGCAAATCACCCTGAATCGTGCCCTCGTGCACGGGGCCGCTGGCCGCAAACGTGGTGAGGAAGCGATAGTCGGGGCCAAGCTTGCGCAGCAGCGCCAAGGTGGTGGGGATTTTTGACACCGAAGCGGGATGCACAGGCACGCTCGCGGCTTGCGCCAGCAACACCGTTCCGTCCGCGGCCTCGATGTACACACCCTGGTCTTCGCCCAGTACCGATCGGGCGAGCGGCGCGAGTCCCGTCAACTCGTCTGCACCGGCCAGAGTGCCGTGAAGGGCGACGCACAGCAGCAGTGCGAGCAGGCAGCGCCGACCGGGATCGTTGCTCATTGCAGGAGTATCGCACGGGCTTCGCCGGCGCCGCGTGTCGCACTCCACACCGCGCCACTGTGAAGTGGCTATAAAATGGGTGCGGCGCGCCAGCGGCCGCGTCGCGCTGCGTCCCTAGCGGCGCCGCTCGCGCCGTTCACCGGGCCGTCGCTGTTCCTTGGCGACTGGCTGGGTCGGGACGATGCGGCTCTGCTCTGCGGAACGGCGCTGTGAGCCGCGCCGGTCGGGGAGGTGGCGGTATTTGCACTGGCACTGGTCCTGCTTGGAGCACTCCGGCAGCGGCAGTCGCGGCGCATTGCGGGACAGGAAGCGCTTGCCTCGCAGTTGTATCGCCGCTGCACAGGCAGAGTCACCGGCCACAATGGCTACCGCCTTCCAGGGATCCTTGACTGACGTGGCCATTACGCCTCGCTCGGTTGACCGCCGTTGCAAACGGCCTAAGTCGAGGGTATCAACCGCGCGCGCAGCTCGGCAACTTCGGCGCGCAGCAGCCGAATTTCCTCTTCAAGACGCTCGAGCCGCGCATCGGCGGCGGGAGCCTGGTGCGTCGCGCCGGCCGGTGCGGCCTCAGGCGGGGCGGTCAGCTCCTCGGGCAACGCTCCGGTGAGCAACTGCGCGTAGCGAGCCTCGCGCCGACCGGGTTGGCGCGCCAGGCGCTGCACCACCGGGCCATCGGCACGCGCGGCAAGCGCCTCAAGGATCTGCTCGACCTCGGCACTGTCCGTCAACGTGGCCATGCGCGCCGCGCGGCTGCGCAGCTCTCCGGGCGTTTGCGGGCCGCGCAGCAGCAATTCGCACACGATAGCCAGTTCCTGGGGCGTGAACTTGAGGCCGGAGAATTCCGTGTTGCAGTAGCAGTGCTGATATTTGGGCACGCGACTGCCAAAGCCGCCGCGTTCCATGACCACATGCTTGCGTACCAGCGCGTCGACGAGCTGCTGCGTGTCGGATTCGCTGAGCGCCATCACCGGATCGCGGTTGCTCTTCTGGTTACAGGCGTTGGTGAGTGAATTGAGGGACAGCGGATACTGATCGGGCGTAGTGATCTGTTTCTCGATCAGGCAGGCGATGACCCGAGCCTCGGCGGCCGTCAGGATCGTCTTCACGCTCACTACCAGACCCCCACGTTGGGCATTGACGCCCACGGCTCCCGCGGCGGCAGCGCCGCGCCACGCTGCAGGATTTCGATGGAAACCTGGTCGGGCGAGCGCACGAACGCCATGTGGCCGTCGCGCGGCGGTCGGTTAATAACCACGCCGTGGTCCTTGAGGCGCTGACAGGTGGCGTAAATGTCATCCACTTCGTATGCGAGGTGACCGAAGTTGCGCCCGCCCGTGTACTGCTCGGCATCCCAGTTGTAGGTCAGTTCCACCTGCGCCGATTCGTCGCCCGGGGCACTCAGAAACACCAGCGTGAAGCGACCCTTTTCATAGTCGGTGTGGCGCAGTTCCTTCAGGCCCAGCGCGTCGCAGTAAAAGTGGCGCGCCGCCTTGAGATCGGCGACGCGCACCATGGTATGCAGATACTTCATTGCGTTAATTCGGATTGGGGGGCGTCGCGGGTTCCGTGGAGGGTGCGGGCGTACCGGGAGTTGCCGGGGCCGGAGCGGCCGAGACCGGCGGCGCCTTGTCGACGGACAGCAATTCGACGTCAAATACCAACGTTGAGCCGCCGGGGATCTGCGGCGGAGAGCCGCGATCGCCGTACGCGAGCTCCGGCGGGCAGACGAGCTTGGCCTTGGCCCCCACGCTCATGTGCTGAAGTGCTTCGGACCAGCATGGCACCACGCCCGAAACCTTGAAGGTCATGGGTTGCCCGTGCTGCTTTGAGCTGTCAAAGACGGTGCCATCGATCAGCCTGCCCTCATACTGCACTTTGACCGAGTCGTCCGCGGTCGGGCTGGGGCCGGAGCCGGGCTGGAGAGTGGTCATGATCAGTCCGCTGGGGGTGGTGGTCGCGCCTTTGGCGGCGGACGCCTGGTTCCGGTAGGTCAGCCCGGCGGCCTTGGCCGTGGCCACGCCCTTCGAGACCCGGCTGGTCAGCAGAGTCTGGATCTGGGGGCGGTAGCTGTCGGGGTCAATCCCGGTTTTCTTGCCGCGCATGCCGGCCTCGAATCCTTGCTGCACGAGTTGCATTTCGTGTTCGGTCAGGGCGAAGGGCTTGACGCTGCCACTGAGAATCTCGCCGACGGCGAAAACAACCTTGTCATCCTCAGTCATCGGCGGCTTGCTGGTCGTGGGGGTCGCAGCGAAGGCTCCTGCCGGAACCGCGCACAGCAACAGCAGCGTAAAAATTCGGGTCATGAACGCTCTCCTGGTTGGATCAGGCGGGTATTCTAGCGTGCATGAGCGGCGCAATTCAGCAGAACGCAGCCCGGCGCGGGTTGGGCGCGCCCGCCAGCCGGCCATTGCGCCTGGCGCTGGCCGCTACGCTCGAGACTACTCTCGAAGCGGCCATCGCATCGGCCGACGGCCTCACGGGGGCCCACTGTATCCACGAGTTATGGATGCGTGGTGAGCTCGCGGTGCACATTGAGAGTGCCCTGCAGCGTCTGTGGGCAAGCGCCGCTGCGTCGATCCCCGATTGGCTGCCGATGCGACATATCGAGTGGCTGGCTCTGGCCTACGAAGTCGCCGCGCGCTTTCAGGCACGGCGGCGCGGAAGCTCAAACATCTACCTGGTGCTGCTGGACTACCGGGACAGTCGGCCGGAACCCTACGGCGTGTACGTGGGCGCCACGCGGTATCCGCCCGCGGACCGATTTGATCAGCATAAGGCGGGGATTCGAGCGGCCGGCAGCGTGCTGCGCCGGGGTCTGGAACTGCTGACGGGCCCCACCGCTCACTTGCAGGGCATCGCGCGGGCCGAGGCGCTCGATATCGAGGAGCGTCTGGCCCTGGCGCTGGGCGCCGAAGGGCTGTTTGTACAGGGTGGCCATTAGCGCGCGCTGTGCACGCGCAGAGCCTGCCTCATAATGGAGTCCCTTTCAGTCGACCGGAGTTCAGTCCGTGAAACCGCAACGTGCCACTGACGGCGCCGCCTCGCCCGCCACCCTGTACGCGGACCTGCAGCGGGCGATTGCCGGCTTGCTTGCGGGCGAACGCGATCTGATCGCGAACTGCGCGAATTTTACCGCGCTCGTGTACCACAGCCTGCCCGAACTGAACTGGGCCGGATGTTATTTTCTGCGCGGTGAGGAACTGGTGCTCGGCCCCTTTCAGGGGCGTCCCGCCTGCGTGCGGATCGCCATGGGACGCGGGGTGTGTGGAACCGCGGCGCTGCGCCGCGCCAGCGTGCTGGTGCCCGACGTGCATCAGTTCCCGGATCACATCGTCTGCGATCTGGCCTCGCGCTCCGAACTGGTCGTGCCGCTCCTCGATGGCGAGCGGCTCATCGGCGTGTTCGATCTGGACAGCCCGCGGCCTAATCGCTTCGATGCCGTTGACCAGGCCGGCGTGGAAGCGGCAGTGCGCTTGCTGGTGGAGGCTATTCGCAGCAGCAACTAGCGTGGGCTAGAAGCTCTTGCTCAGGCCCACATAGACAGCGTGCGGCATGACATTGAGCACGAATGGGGTCTGGGTACGCCGGTGCATGAAGTATCCGCCCGCCGTGCCGAGCGCGAAACCGGCCAGCACGTCGGATTGCCAGTGGCCGTGCGTCTTGACGCGGGCGATCGCGTCGTACACCGGCAACAGCTCCAGGGCGTACACGCTCGGGTGTTCGCGGCCGTACTCGAGCACGACCGGCGTGACGATCGCGCTCATGACCGTGACCTCGCCACTCGGGAAACTCTCGTGGCCGCTGCCCTGGAACCATTGATTCGGGTCGGTGCTCTGGCTGGGGCGGGAGCGCGAGAATGCGAGCTTCATCGCTCCGGCGGTGACGCCGCTCACGACGGTGGCGTCGATCGACTTCCATATGGTGCGGCCGAAGCGCGTCTCGCCGCCTTCCCAAACCGCCACCACGCCCGTGGTCAGCAGCAGCGCGTTGTACACCTGCATCTGGGTTTTCCGGGACCAGATGCCGCTGTCGTCCAGGGGCACGTAGTGATCGAGCCCCAGCAGGCCGCTGCCGGCCTGCACTTCGGTCGCCATCAGCAACGACGCACCGCAGGCCATCGCCGCGGCAACATGTAAGAATTTCATGGACCATCCTGAGAGTCGGCGGGCGGGAAAGTGCTGCGCTTGCCATCATTAGACCCGGCCGGGGGCGGAAATCCATCGCGCCGTGTCACTGCTGAGAGTCGGCCGGGCGCGCGACGGATGCTAGTATAGCGCCACGGTAAGCCTTGGGCGGTGCACCGGGGAACCACGTGGATAATCTCAAAAACCAGTCCTTTGCCATCCGCCTCAAGTTCGCGCTCGCCGGCCTCGGCCATGCCATCAGTTCCGAGCGCAGCGTGCGCACGCAGTTGCTGTATCTGCTGGCCGTGCTGGCCGCATTGGGGTATTGGCGTCCGGCGCCGGTGTGGTGGGCGCTGGTGCTTCTCATTAGCAGCGCGGTGATCGCCGCAGAATTATTCAACACGGCCATCGAGCGACTCGCGGACCAGCTGCAACCCGGCTCGCATCCGCAGATTCGCATCGTCAAGGATTGCGCCGCCGCGGCCGTGCTGGTGCTGTCCGTTGGGGCACTGTGTGTGGCCGCGGCGCTCGCCTTGAGTCTGTGGAGCGCGCGCTGAGCACTGTCCGCCATGGCGCCCGGGTGGTTCGTGGCTGACGCTGCTGGGCCCCCGAGTTAATCCACCCTCCATGGACCCCTCTACCAGGCGCGTCAGGGTCGCGATGGCGCTGGCGGCGATCTACCTCATTTGGGGCACGACCTATCTGGCCGTGGCGATCATGCTGCGCACCATACCGCCTTTTGCCGGATCGGCCATGCGCTACAGCTTGGGCGGCGGCTTGCTGTTCATCTGTCTGCTTGTGTTCAGGCCACGGGCCTTTCAGGGCCTGCCGCTGCGACGCCTGGTGGTGGCGGGCATCCTGCTGGTCGCAGGCGGCAACGGGTTTTCGGTCTGGGCGCAGCAGGGCGTGCCCTCCGGAATCGCCGCGCTGCTCATCTCCTCGGTTCCGGTGTTCGTGGTGGTACTCAACTGGCTGTTCTTCGCGCGCCGTGCGCCCGACGCGCGTTCCCTGGTCGGGATGCTCGTGGGGGTGTGTGGCGTGGCCGTGGTTGTCCTGCATCTGCACACCGAATCGGGCGCCGTGCGCGCGCCCTACGTGATGGCGCTGCTGGGCGCGATGCTGTGCTGGAGCAGCGGCACCCTGGTTTCGCGCGGCACGGTATCGGCCGCGCAGGTCAGCGCCGCCACCTGTGTGCAGATGCTGGTTGGCGCGACGTTGTTGTCGCTGATGGCACTGGTTCACGGCGACTGGCATGCCCTGCATCCTGCACAGGTGTCGCTCGCTTCGTGGCTGGCATTGGGCTATCTGACGCTGTTTGGCAGCATCGTCGCACTGAGTTGTTTTCTGTGGCTGCTGACGCAGGTCTCGCCTCACAAGGCGACCACTTATGCGCTGGTCAATCCGCTGGTGGCACTGATTCTGGGTGCGGCGCTGTTGGGCGAGAAGATCACGCCGAGCATTGTACTGGCCGTGCTGCTGATCCTGGCCGGTGTGGGGTTGGTGCTGTTCAGGGGCCCGCCGCGGTCATAATCAGGCGCCGTGATTGCATAATTCCGCGGCCAAAACGAACGAACCGCCGCGGGATGCTGATTTACGTGAGCACCTTCATGGCAGCCGCATGGCGCGTCGCCGCATGCTAGGACTCTATGAACTCGAAAGACACCTTCATGCGCTTTGTGGTGATCGGCTCGATCGTCGTCGTCGGCGTGTTTGCGCTGTTCATTACGCTGCACTCCTAAGCTGCCGGCTCGCCCCGCTGAACTTCCACGCCCGGCCGGGGCTCTAATATCATGGGTGCGCCGCAAGGCTGAGTGTTCAGCCACCGGCACCGGGAGAGATTTGCAGTGGAGCGCCTCAGGATCAGCAGCGCGATAGCCGCCGGCGCCTTGCTCGGTCTGGCCGGCTGCGCCCTGGAGGCACAGACCGACCGCGATGCCAAATTCACCGTGGCCACTTGCCACAGCTACGCATTCTCGGATCAGCAGGCCGACGGGCCCACGATGGCCGCAGCCTTTGACAACCCGCTGAACGCGAAGCGCATGCGCGATGCCATCGCGACCAATCTGGCAGCGCGCAATCTGCCGGCAGCCGCCGACGGCACCAGCCCCGATTGTCTGGTGAGCTACGCGATTGGCTCGCGGTTGGCGCCGGATCCGATGTATCCCCAGTATGGATGGGGCTATGGCGTGGGTGCACCGCTGGGCTGGTGGGGACCGTATCCCGGCGGCGGCGCGGTCTGGGGTGCAGCACCCTATGCGTATCGCGAGGGCAGGGTGACCATAGATCTGTACGACGCCCACTCTCGCCAGGCGTTGTGGCACGCGTTCGTGGATACCGACGTCACGGAACTCACTGGCGCCGAGGCCGACTCGCGCATCAGGGCGGCGGTCGCCGCGATCTTCCAGAAATTCCCGCCGCTCGCGCCCGGTGCGGCCGTTGGAAAATCGTAGCGGGCTGTACGTACGTAATTAACCGTACGTAAATCGTAAGGCGCACAGCAGCTTGCGCGAATTCCCGGGCAATTAAGTGCGCGTCACCATTAACGCCATTTCACGATGGCACGCCGCGAATTCGGCATTATTTGCTCACCCCAGACGCATGGGGTTGCTATTCAACCAGGAGTAATTATGAAGTCTCAGATTATTGTTGCCGCGGCTGTTGCCGCATTGTCCGCTGCCCCGATGTTCGCCTCGGCGGCCACCACGGCAGCCCCGGCCGCAGCCCCGGCGGCTGCTGCCACCCCCGCCAAGCCCGCGACTGCGGCACCGGCGGACGCCTCGGCCACGAAGCCGGCGACCGAGAAGAAGCACCACAGCAGCAAGAAGCCGAAGACGGATGCTGCTGCCACGAGCTCAACCTCGAAGTAAGGCGGATGTGCTCAGCGAGCCACGCTCGCCAGCCGGAAACAGGGCGCCACAGGGCGCCCTGTTTTTTTGTGGCCCTCACACTCCTGGGGCCGAACTGCCCAGCGCTTATCCAGCACTGCGGTCCGCGCTTGAAAAAGCGCCGCTCGCTTAACAGTAGCTGAACCGGGGCGGCACAAGAAAAATATTGCCCGAAGCGCGCGAAAGGGCCATTTTTAAGGCACCATCGGGGTGCCTGGCGGTCGAAATGATGACCTTCGCCGCTACGCTGGCTAAGGAGAGCAGTCATGAGGCCATACAACCCGTTTGCTCGCGTCCCGCCCTTGCTCAGCTGATGATCCCCCTAATTTGGCTGGCCGCCAGCACCTTTGGCGCGGCTGCGACCGATCCTCCAGGGCGCGTGGCGCGCGTCAATTTCCTCGAGGGGAGCGGTTCGATGCAGGTCGCCGGCGTCGACGGCTGGAGCGATGATCTTCTCAATCGGCCACTGACCGGTGGCGATCGTGTCTGGATAGACGAGCGTTCACGCGCAGAGATGCACGTGGGCTCCACGGCGCTGCGGCTCGGCTCACGCACCGCCGTGCAAATTCTCACGGTGGACGATCACACCGTGCGACTGTCGATGACGGCAGGCTCACTGAGCGTGCGCATTCGCGATCTCGATTCCGGAGACTACTTTGCCATCGAGACGCCTGCGGGCGAGATCTCGCTGCAGGAGCCTGGAGGTTACCGGCTGGATGTCGACGACACCAACGGCCGCGCGTACCTCGCCGTCTGGACCGGCAACGCCGAAGTCAGCGGTCCCTCCGGGGTTCGTCCGGTGCGCGAGGAGCAGGTCGCCGAACTGGTCGCAGGTTCCGAGCCCGCCATCGATACCACGGCCGCCCGCGATGTCGACAGTCTCGACCGGTGGGCGGAGGACCGAGATAAAAGCGAAGACCAGTCGAGTGCCGCGCAGTATGTGTCGCGCGATGTGGTCGGTTACCAGGATCTCGATGGTTACGGTCAATGGGTCTCCGAGCCTGTGTATGGGGTGATCTGGGTGCCGGTGGTCGCGGTCGGCTGGGCGCCCTATCACAACGGCTACTGGAATTGGATTGCACCCTGGGGCTGGACCTGGATCGCTGGAGAGCGCTGGGGCTTCGCGCCCTGCCATTACGGCCGGTGGGTGCACGCGCCGCGGTACGGCTGGGCCTGGGTGCCCGGTCCGCGTTCGGGGCCCCGGCCGGTGTACGCGCCGGCCCTGGTGGCGTGGCGCGGCGAGACCAATACCAAGACAAATCCGGACGTGATGCACCGGCCAAAGGTCGGCTGGGTACCCTTGGGCTTTAACGAAGTGTACGACCCGCCGTTCCAGGCCAGCCGCAGCTACCTCCGCGATGCCAATTTATCCAACACGCACTTGGCTCACGGCGAGATCGAGCGGTATATTGACGAGCGGCAGAAGGGCGGGGCACGCGGTCCCGATCGGCGCTACGCAAACGACCACGTGTCGGGAGCGTACGCCGATGCGCCGCGGGAGGCCTTTGCTTCGGCCAAATCCATCGGCCCGCCGCGGGCGATTGCCGAGCCCAACGATACGGTGAAGGCAAGATTTGCACCGCACGAGGTGTTGCGCGCCCCACCCGTCGACCGTCCGGGGGCACGTATCGTGGCGCATCCGGTGGATTACGCCGCAGCCGAGCACTGATTGGCCGCGCGCGCAGCCCTCGGCACGCAACCATGTCGAGCCTTCCACGTCGCCGGATCGGCCGCCACGGCAAGCGCAAGAGCTCGAAATTCGAGGCGTGCAAACTCCGCGCGCCACGCAGCCTCAATCCACTCGACCGGGGCAGCCCGTCATGACTGCCGCCGAACCTCGTCCATACACTTCGGCGCCGGTTCACAGCGTGGCAGCGCCGCCCCCAGCAACCATCGCCGCGAGCCGGGATGTCCAGCCTGAGGCGGGGCGGCGGATGCCGCCTGCGCCAAGCGAAGCCGAATCCCGATCGTACACCGTGGCCCCCGCGCACAACGCCAACGCGGCACCCCCCGCGGTCGTGGTCGCAGGCCAGGATGCCCCGGCCCCGGTGGGCCGGCAGATTCGGCAGCCCTAGGACTGGGGAGCAGCAGTTGCGGTGAATGGCGCGCCGCGCCGATGATTAGCCATGGACCCTGTGGTCAGTACCGAATGGCTTGCCGCGGAATTGGGGAACGATGCCCTGGTGGTGCTGGACGCCACCGTATTTCCGCCTGGCGACCGGCGCGATGCACTCGCTCAGTTTTTGGTTGCGCGCATCCCAGGGGCACGCCGGTTCGATATTGACCAGATCGCCGATCGGCAGACTCCGCTCCCGCACATGGTGCCGTCCGCGGACTTCTTCGCGCAGCAGATGCAGGCGCTCGGCGTCTCGAACGACACTCGGGTCGTATGCTACGACCAGCTCGGCATGTTTTCCGCACCGCGCGCCTGGTGGATGCTGCGCCTGTTTGGGCACGATCAGGTCGCAGTGCTCGACGGTGGTCTGCCGAAGTGGCGCGCAGAGCAGCGTGCGGTGGAGGAGGGTCCGCCCCCCGCCGTGGCGCCGGGCCGGTTCCAGAGCGCCTTGCGCGCGGCCCTGCTGCGCGGCCTGGGCGATATGCGCGACAACATCAGCACGCGGCGCGAGCTGGTGCTCGATGCGCGCTCCGCCGACCGGTTCCACGCGCGCGTTGCGGAGCCGCGTCCTGGATTGCGTAGCGGCCACATACCCGGCGCACACAACCTGCCGTTCGGCGAATTGTTGACGACGCAGCACACACTGCTGCCGCCCGCGGCGCTCCAGGCAAGATTTCGCCAGGCGGGAGTGCGTGAACGCGACGCGGTTATCACCAGCTGTGGTTCCGGTCTCACGGCTGCGGTGCTGAATCTGGGATTGGCCGTTGCAGGCTTCCCCGCAGGCGCTTTGTACGACGGTTCCTGGGCGGAATGGGGCGCTCGCCATGACATGCCCGTGGACAATTAGATGCTCGAGCTCTATGACTACCTGGACTCCGGCAACGGGTACAAGATTCGGTTGCTGTTGGCGCAATTGGCCTTGCCGTACCGTCACGTGGAACTCGACATCATGCGCGGCGAGACCCGCACGGCGCAGTTCCTGGCGATCAATCCCAACGGGCGCATTCCGGTGCTCGGACTGGGCGATGGCCGCTACCTGACGGAATCGGACGCCATTCTCTGGTACCTGGCCGAGGGCACCGAGTACCTGCCTGCAGAGCGGCTCGCGCGCGCTCGGGTACTGCAATGGATGTTCTTCGAGCAGTACAGTCACGAACCTTACGTCGCCACTCCGCGCTTTATCGTGCGGCACTTCCCGGCCGACAGTCCGCGCCGCGCCGAGCTTCCCAAGCGGCTGGCAAGCGGCCGCGAGGCCCTGGCGGTGATGGAAACACATTTGCGCGAGCACGATTTCTTCGTCGGCGACTACTACACCATTGCCGATATCGCGCTATACGCCTACACCCATGTGGCCGAGGACGGCGGGCTCGAACTGGCGCCGTTTCCGCGGGTTCGTGCCTGGCTGGAACGCGTGGCCGCACAGCCGCGGCACGTGGACCTGTTTGCGCGTCCGCCGCGCGAATGACCGAGAAGCTGGAACCGCACCAAATATTGAATTGCGAATTGCAGGGCGCACAGCATCGTAAGTAATCCGTGCTGAGGCCAAGCCTGCGGAGCCGGCGGCCCTCGCTATCCTTGCCATGGTGATTATGGGATTGGTTTCACTAGCAATTCTGACGCTCTGCGGTATATTCTGGGGATCAGGGCGCGTTTAAGGGCCAAATGTCCAGCAATCGCCACGAAAGACGAAGTGCCGCGCGCAGTGCCGCGTCGGCGGCGCACACTTTGCGGACAGCGCCGTGCTCGCGCATGCTGGTGACGATTTTCGCGTTGCTGGCTTTGGCGATTCAGATGTTGGTTGTCCAAAGCCACGTACACCGTGCGCCAGCGGCCGACAATGTTCCAAGCGCTGGCCTGAGCGGGCATCTCGCGGGCGCCGGGGCGGGGCATTCATCGCGCACCCAACATCACAAATATCCGGACGATCAAGACCCCTCGAAGTGCCCGTTCTGCCAGCAATTGGGACACTCGGGACAGTTGCTTGCAAGCAGTGTCGTCCTGGTTTCCTTTCGTTGCTGTATCACTGTCATTTTCATCGCCTATGCCGAGAGCGCCCGCGTTCTCGGTGCGGTGCGCCATAGCTGGCAAAGCCGCGCGCCTCCTCAAGAGTAACTCTACTTCCTTGAGCTGATTGCAGTGCAGGCGCGCCTAAAACGCGCCCTGGCTGCCATCCCCGATTCAATCCCGAATCTCGCCCCACGCGGGCAAAGAACGGATACACCAAATGACAGTCAACGGCAGCCAGGGGCAGCTCTTGCCCTACGTCGAGCCGACCATTCTGTTTGCCAACAGCGAAGGCGACAGGAACGGCAGCGCGCAAAAAAGAGTGGGCTCGCCCGGCAGGTTATCGCCAACGCAGGTCTCGCCGTTCATCGCGGCGCTGGCGATGCTGGTCACCGGTTGTGCGGTTGGCCCCGACTTCGAGAAACCTGCTGCTCCAGAGGTTCAGGAGTACACGGCCACTCCGCTCTCACCCACCGTCAGCACTCCGAACCTCGCCGGTGGCGAAGCCCAGCGCTTTGCCAATGGAGGCAGCATTTCCGCGGACTGGTGGACCTTGTTTCATTCCAAGCCTCTCAATGAACTGATCGAAGAATCGCTCGCCAACAATCACGATCTCAAGGCCGCGCAAGCGGCACTGTTGGTGGCGCAGGAAAATGTGCTGAGTCAGCGGGGGGCCTACTATCCCAATGTCACGGGGGGCCTATCGGCCGCCCGCCACCAGGACCCATCGGAGTCGCTGGCGCCCGTGCCGAGCACCAATGTCTCTCTATACAATCTCTTCACCGCCCAGGTCAGCGTTTCGTACGTGGCCGATGTTTTCGGCTTGAACCGCCGGACCGTGGAGTCATTGGATGCGCAGCAGCGAGCCGCGCGTTATCAGATGATCGCGACCTACAACACGCTGACCGCCAATGTGGTGGTCACGGCGATTCAGGCGGGCGCGGTGCAGATGCAGATCGACGCCACCCACGAACTGATCGACATAAACTCGCACATCGTTCAGATCGTGCAGTACCAGTTCGACAAGGGCTACGCGAGCGGGATCGATCTTGCCGCGCAAAAATCGCAGCTCGCGCAGGTCTCAGCGACGCTGCCGCCGCTTATCAAGCAATCAGCGCAGCTGCGCGACCTACTGGCAGTTCTGGCTGGCCGGTATCCGAGCCACGCTCCGTCGGGAAAGTTTGAGCTGACCAGCCTGCAATTGCCGGAAGAACTGCCGGTAAGCCTGCCCTCGGATCTCGTGGCGCAGCGACCGGATGTGCTGCAGGCCGAGGAAAACATGCACGCCGCCAGCGCCGAAATAGGGGTGGCTACCGCGAACCGGCTGCCCAATATTCAGTTGACCGCAGACGTTGGCAGCACCGCCTTGGCTATTGAGCAGGTGTTCCAGTCGGGGACGGGCTTTTGGGGGCTGGGCGCGGCGCTGACCGCCCCGCTGTTCGCCGGCGGCACGCTGCGACACCACCAGCGCGCTGCCGAGGACGCATACGTACAAGCGTCCGAGCAGTATCGCAGCACGGTACTGACCGCCTTCGAGAATGTCGCCGACACATTGACTGCGCTCGAGGAGGACGCCGAAGCCCTGAAAGCAGCGGCGATCGCCGATGACGCCGCCAAGACGACACTGGATTTGGTGACGCGACAGTCGCAGGAAGGTTACGTCGGCTACCTCGCGCTGTTGAGCGCCGAACAGAGTTATCGGCAGGCCGAGGTCAACCTGGTGCAGGCCCAGGCCAATCGTTTTGTGGATACCGCGGCGCTGTTTCAGGCACTCGGCGGTGGATGGTGGCACCGAGCGGAGTTAGCGGAGAACAATCATGGAAAATAAACCGCGATTCCGCATGCCGCCGGGGGACCATCCGCTCCAGTTCCCCTGTGCCACCGGCGCTGCTGTCATCGCGGTCGCCTTGGCACTGTCATGCGCCGCCTGTTCGGGCAAGACCCCTGACTCACAGGCATCGGCGGCGGCTGGCAGCGTGAAGCTGACAAACGCCCAGCGCCAGAAGATCCATCTCTACACCGTCGCGCCGTCCAGATTTCACGATACGATCGATACCACCGGGACGGTTGATTTCGACAACGATCAGGCCACGAGCGTACTGGCACCGTTCTCCGGCCCGGTATCACGGCTACTCGTTTCCATAGGCAAACAGGTCAAGAGGGGAGATCCCTTGGCAGTCGTAGAGTCTCCGGACTTTGCGACGGCCGTGAGTGCTTATCACAAGGCGCGCGCCACCGCCCAGACAGCTCGCCGGCTGGCTGACCTGGACAAGGATCTTCTGGAGCATCAGGGCGTTTCGCGGCGCGAGGCGGAGCAGGCGGAAACCGACGCCGCCAATGCTGAGGCCGACCGTGCCGCCGCGCTGCAGGCAGTCACCGCGCTGGGCGTTAACCCGCAGGCCATCAAGGACATAGCGGAAGGCCGGCCGGTTTCGCGCCTCGAGGGAATCGTCCGCTCGCCCATTGACGGAACCGTGGTCGAAAAACTGATCACGCCCGGACAGCTTCTGCAGGCCGGTACTACGCCGTGCTTTACGGTTGCCGATCTTTCCCGCGTTTGGGTCATGGCGCAGATCTTTGGCTCCGATCTGGCCTCCGTTACGGTCGGCGACCGGGCCGAAATAGTGACCGGCATTACCGCGACCAACCTTGCCGGACAAGTGGACAACATCTCGGCACTGGTCAACCCCGACACCCGCTCGGTGGTCGTGCGCGTGGTGGTCGACAATCCGGGAGACTTGCTCAAAAAGCAGATGTACGTTCGCGTGCTGATCCACGCCCGCCAGGAAAGCATTGGCATGCTGGTCCCGGTCTCGGCGATCTTGCGCGACGATGAAAACCTGCCGTTTGTGTATGTTGCGCGGCCCGACGGAAGCTTCGCGCGGCAGCAGGTGAGCTTGGGTCACCGAATCGATGATCAATACAACATCTCCGCCGGTCTCAAAGCCGGCGATGCGATCGTCGTTGAAGGCGCGATTTTCCTTCAGTTCATGGAAAGTCAATGACCCCGGATCCGCTCCCAGCCGGTGATCCGCCGCAACGAACGGCGTCAATCATCAACCGGATTGTGGCGTCCGCGCTGCGGCAACGCTTCTTCGTCATCCTCATAACAGTCCTGCTCACTGTCGTGGGGTGCTGGGCATTGAAGCGCCTGCCGGTGGATGCCTATCCCGATCTTTCTCCGCCCAGGGTGGAGATCATCACCCAATGGCCGGGACACGCCGCCGAGGAAGTGGAACGGCTGATTACGGTGTCCACCGAACGGGGACTGACCGGAATCCCGTACACCACCAGTATTCGGTCAATTTCGCTTTATGGCCTGTCCGAGGTCGTCCTCACGTTTGAAAACAATACCGACAACTACTTTGCGCGCCAGGAAGTCTTCAACCGACTCGGCGATCTCGGCCTGCCAAGCGGCGTCGCTCCTTCGGTGTCACCGCTGACCTCTCCTTCCGGTCTCATCTACCGATATGTGCTGCAAAGCGCCGATCGGTCGCCGATGGAGCTCAAGACCTTCGAGGACTGGATCGTCGAGCCCCAGTACCGATCCGTAGCCGGCGTGGCGGATGACTCCGGGTTTGGCGGGGGAACCATGCAATACCAGGTGCTGCTCGATCCGGCCAGGGTTGCCGGTGTCGGCCTGTCGGTGCTGCAGGTCGAGAGCGCGCTGGCGGCCAACAACAGCAACGCCGGTGGCGGCTTTTACTCGCAAGGCGGCCAGTTCTATTACGTGCGCGGCGTCGGCCGCATGGAGACGGTGGAGGACATCGCCAACGTCGTGCTGGCGGTGCACGACGGTACCCCGGTGCTGCTCAAGGACGTCGGCCGTGTGGTCATTGGCATTGCCCCGCGGCTGGGCGAGTTCGGTTACGAGAAACAGGATGACGCTGTCGAGGGCGTCATCCTGATGCGCAAGGGCGAAAAGACTCAGGACGTCCTCAACCGCGTCGAGGCGAAGACCAGGCAACTCAATGCTGAAATCCTGCCCAAGGATGTAAAGATTCACGCGTTCTATGATCGCCGCGATCTGATCGCGGAGACCACGCGGGTGGTGGAGAAAAATCTGCTGCAAGGCATGTTGCTGGTGGTCGTGGTGCTGATATTTTTCCTCTACGATTTTCGCGCCGGCTTGATTGTCGCCGTTACCATCCCGCTGTCGCTGTTGTTCGCGTTTCTGTGTCTCAACCTTCAAAACGCCTCCGCCAATCTGCTTTCGATCGGCGCGGTCGATTTCGGCATCCTGGTGGATGGTGCGATATTCATGGTGGAGAATATTTTCCGCCAGATCGCCGCCCGCAAGGGAACTCCACTCAACGTCATTGAAATCATCAAAGACGCGGCGGCCGAAGTTGACCGTCCGCTTGTCTATGCGGTCGCAGTGATCGTAGTCAGCTTCCTGCCGATCTACGTCTTGTCCGGGCCCTCCGGCGCATTGTTCAAACCCATGGCAGACACGATGGTATTCGCGCTGGTCGGTTCCTTGGTTGTCACGCTGACGGTGCTGCCGGTGCTGTGCTCGTGGTTTATGCGCAAGGGCGTGCAGGAACGACGCAATGCCGCTTATGAATCCATCAAGGCGGTTTACGCGCGGGGTCTGGATTACTGTCTCGCGCGTCCCTGGGGGACGACGATTGCATCGGCCGTGCTGCTGGCCGTTTCGCTGCTGCTCATCCCCTTTATCGGCGCCGAGTTTATGCCTCACTTGGATGAAGGCGCGTTGTGGGTGCGCGCCACCATGCCTTCCACCATTTCCTTTGACGAATCGGCGAAGATCGCGCCGCAGGTGCGGGAAATACTGCACTCGTTCCCCGAAGTTACCCTGGTCTCCTCGGAACTGGGCCGGCCTGACGACGGCACGGATCCAACGGGGTTCTTCAACGTCGAATTCTTCGTTGGGCTCAAACCCTACTCGCAATGGACCGGTCCTCATCGAACCAAGGCCGAGTTGATCGAGTCCATCAACCAGAAGCTCATGTCGTTTCCGGGCATCATCTTCAATTACACGCAGCCGGCCGAGGATGCGGTGGACGAGGCGGAAACGGGCTTGAAGAGCGCGCTCGCCGTCAAGGTCTTTGGCCGCGATCTGGTTACGCTCCAGCAACGGGGCAAGGCCATCAAGAAGATCCTCGAGCAGGTGCGCGGGATCCGTGATGTGACCCTGGTACAGGAGCTCGGCCAGCCAAGCCTTACGGTCAAAATCGACCGCGCCCGAATTGCCCGGTATGGCCTAAATGTTGCCGACATCAATGGCCTAATCCAGACGGCCATCGGCGGGGATGTCGCCACCCAGGTGGTACAGGGCGAAAAGGAGTTCGACCTCGTTGTCCGCCTCGACCGCCAATATCGCGATAACGCCCAGGAAATCGGCAATATTCCGGTGCTAACGCCGGCGGGACAGCAGATTCCCCTCAAAGAACTGGCGGACATCCAGGTGGCGAACGGCGCCTCGTTCATCTATCGCGAAGACAGCTCGCGCTACATCGGAGTCCAGTTTTCAGTGGAGGGGCGCGATCTGGCGGCGGCGGTGGAAGACGCCATCAAGCAAGTCAACAGCAAGGTGAGCCTGCCGCAGGGCTACCGTGTGGATTGGGGCGGCGAATACACGGAGTACACGGCTTCGAGTCAGCAACTGAAAATCATTCTGCCGCTGACGTTGTTCCTGATTTTCCTGCTGCTTTTCGTACTGTACGGCAATTTCAAATTCCCATTCATCACTATTCTGGGCGTATTGCTGTCGGCGCCGGTGGGTGGGCTGGTGGCGCTGTGCCTCACCGGCACGCCATTCTCGGTGTCTTCGGGCGTAGGCTTCCTGGCTCTGTTCGGTGTCTCGGTGCTGACGGCCGTCGTCTATATCTCCTACGTCAACGAACTGCGTCTCGCCGGAACCCCTTTGGACGAGGCAATTCGCCGCGGCGCGATTCTGCGGCTGCGGCCGATAATAATGACCGCGCTCGTGGCGGCGTTGGGGTTGTTGCCGGCCGCGCTGGCCAGCGGCGTTGGCACGGACTCCCAAAAACCATTTGCCCTGGTCATCGTCAGCGGCTTGCTGACGCGTCTGCTGATCAGCATCTATCTGATGCCGGCGCTCTATGCCCTCGTGGCGCGTCCGCACGATCAGCTGGAAGTGTGAGGCCGGCCGCGGCTAAAGACTAAAGGGCCCTTCGCAGGCGGTCTCGGCAAGCGGCCGGCGAGTGCTCGGGTGCTCGCGCTTTTGCAATAGCTCGCCGAGCTCGGCCGCGTTGCCGGGATGACCCAGCACAATCATCGCTTCCACGGCATAGGCGGCCGGCACCCGCAGTACCCGGCGCGCGCGCTCGTAGTCGAAGCCCGCGATGCCGTGCGCCACCAGGTTACTGAGCCAGGCCTGCAGCGCGAGGTTCTGCCAGGCGGCGCCACTGTCGTAGGAATGGGTGACACACGCGCGCCCGTCGCCATCGAACTGAGTACGTGAGATCACCACGACCAACGCCCCGGCCCGCGCAGCCCACAGCTTGTTGCTGGGATTGAGCAGGTCAAGAAACGCGGGCCAGAAATCGGTGTCGCGCCGGGCGTAGAGAAATCGCCAGGGTTGGAAATTTCCGCACGATGGCGCCCAACGCGCGGCCTCAAGCAAAGTCATCAATTCAGTTTCGCTCAGCGCTTCGCCTGACATCGCCCGTGGCGACCAGCGATCGAGAAACAGGGAGTGGATCGGATAAGCCGGCTTGCGGTGAGAACTGCCATGCTCCATAACGAAACCTTAATTGTCTGACAGTCAGCTAATTTGGGGCCGCCAACCCTAAATATCAACTTGGGGTTGCCACGGCGCGGTTCACTCCCGATAATCCGCGCGATTTTCTTCAACCCGTGGAGCAGACATGACTCTCAACCGACAGATCGCGGCCGCCGTTGCGGTGGCGCTCACTGCCACCGCGGTGCAAGCCGACCCGTGGAAAGGCAAGGGAGAGGCCGGAGCCGTCTGGGCGAGCGGCAATACCGACACCACCAGCATCAATCTCAAGCTGTCAATGACCAAAGACATCGATATGTGGAAGCACGCGCTCGACATGTCATACCTGCACAGTACCAGTGACGGTGCGACCGACGCGAACCGCTTCCTGGGCAGTTGGCAGTCGAATTACAACTTCGCCGCCCGCACCTTCGCGTTCGGCGCCCTGCGATATGACCACGATGAATTTAGTGGCTTCACCTATCAAGCCAGCGCCAGCGCCGGTCTGGGCTACAAATTCTTCGACACCGACACAGTCAAGTTCTCAGGGCAGGCGGGTGTCGGCTACCGGCGCATCGAGGACCATGCCACCAGCCAGACCTCGGGGAACGCGATTTTTGTGGGCGGCCTGGACTACGAATACAAGGTAACGGCGACCACCAAGCTCGTCGACAAGTTTCACCTCGAAGCCGGCTCCGATAACACACTGTTGGAAAATTTCGCGGGGGTCGAAGTGAAGATGAGTGACAAACTCGCGCTGTCTGCCGGATTCGACGTACGCCAGAATACCGATCCGTGTCTTTCCTCCATATGCGACAAGAAGAAGACGGACACGGTCACGACGCTCAATCTCGTCTACTCGTTCTGACCGGCGGGTTTGTTAGGGCCCGTACGGTGCGGTACGGGCCTTCAATCTCACCGAAATCGGCGCTCGATCTTCGAGTCGTTCAACGATACCGAAGCCGGCTGGCGGTGGCGCTCTTGGCCGTCGAACAGCCGGTGGCGACAACGGCGGGCGCCCACCGCCGATTGCAGGGGACGAGGGCTGCGGCCGGATCAACGCGCGATGGCGAGCAGAACGATTCCGGCGACGATTCGGTACCAGGCGAATACCGTAAAGCGATGGGTCTGCAGGTAGCGCAGCAGCCAGCGCACCGCGATAAAGGCGACCACGGCCGAAACCACGAACGCCACCGCCAGGTCGGTCAAATTCTCGTGCACCGGTGAAGCGCCGCGCGCCTTGAGGAACTCGTAGGCGGTCGCCGCGAACATCGTCGGAATACCCACCAGGAATGCGAACTCGGTGGCCGCCGGTCGCGAGGTCATGCCGGCCAGCATGGCGGCAAAGATCGTGGCCGCCGAACGCGACGTTCCCGGGAACACCGCGGCCAGTATTTGGCAGGCGCCCACCCAGAAGGCGACCGACCAGGTGGCCTCGGCGACCGGCGGGCGATCTTTCACAACCCACTCGACCAGCAGCATGACTATTCCACCTACGATCAGCGCACCGGCCACCGGGGCGATCGTGGTCGGCAGGCCGACGCCCAGCTTCTTGGCGATCAGTCCGCCGACCGCGGTGACCGCGAAGGCCAGAGCGAGCTTGCCCAGATAGGCGCGATTGCTGGGCTCGCCGAGTCCGAAAAGCAAGCTCTTGATTCGCGGCCAGAAAACCAGCACCGCGGCGAGAATCGCGCCGGCCTGGATGGCCACGTTGAACAGCTCGGAGCGCGCACCGAGCCAATGCTCGGCGATCAGCAGGTGTCCGGTGCTCGAGATCGGCAGGAATTCGGTGACGCCCTCGATGATTCCCAGCCATACCGCCTGGAGCAGATCACTCATCGCCGCCACCTCGGACAGTTACCACCTGCGCGGATTCGCCATCCGTACCGGCTCAGTCGTCCATCAGGAAACTGCGCAGCTGCTCGCTGCGGCTCGGGTGCCGGA
Source organism: uncultured Gammaproteobacteria bacterium (assembly GCA_963699955.1). GTDB lineage: Bacteria > Pseudomonadota > Gammaproteobacteria > Steroidobacterales > Steroidobacteraceae > FEN-1191. The sequence continues at coordinate 1,014,149 of CAVOVV010000006.1, read as the reverse complement.
GCTTGCGCAGCGCCTTGGCCTCGATCTGCCGAATGCGCTCGCGCGTAACGTCGAACTGCTTGCCGACTTCCTCGAGCGTGTGATCGGTATTCATGTCGATGCCGAATCGCATGCGCAGCACTTTGGCCTCGCGCGGCGTGAGTTGCGCCAGCACCGAGTGGGTGGTTTCCTTGAGCGATTCATTGGTGGCCTGGTCAATCGGCGAGGTGACCGAAGTGTCCTCGATGAAATCGCCCAGATGCGAATCCTCGTCATCGCCAATCGGCGTCTCCATGGAGATGGGCTCCTTGGCGATCTTGAGCACCTTGCGCACCTTGTCTTCGGGCATCTCCATGCGTACCGCCAGCTCGTCTGGCGTCGGCTCGCGACCCATCTCCTGCAGCATCTGCCGCGAGATGCGATTGAGCTTGTTGATGGTCTCGATCATGTGCACGGGTATGCGAATCGTGCGTGCCTGGTCGGCTATCGAGCGGGTGATGGCCTGGCGTATCCACCAGGTCGCGTAGGTCGAGAACTTGTAGCCACGGCGGTATTCGAACTTATCGACCGCCTTCATGAGGCCGATGTTGCCTTCCTGGATCAGGTCGAGGAACTGCAGGCCGCGGTTGGTGTACTTCTTGGCGATCGAGATCACCAGGCGCAGGTTGGCCTCAACCATTTCCTTCTTGGCGCGGCGCGCCTTGGCCTCAGCGATCGAAACCTCGCGGTTGATGTCCTTGATGCCGCTGATCGACAGGTGGTACGTGACCTCGAGGGCCTGCAATTTCTTTTGGCGGCGCTCGATTTCGTCCTTTAGGCGGGCGAGCGGCGCCGAATACTTCTTGCCGGCCTTGACGTGCTTGGCGATCCAGCGGGCGCTGGTCTCGTTGCGAGGAAAGCTGCTGATAAAATCCTTGCGCGGCATGCCGGCGTCGCGCACCGCGATGCTCATGATCTCTTTTTCGATCTGGCGCACCTCGCCGACATGCGAGCGCAGCTGCGCGGTCAGCGCATCAAACATGCGCGGCGAAAGCTTGAGCTCCATAAACTCATCGGCCAGCTTCTTGCGCGCCTTCTGAGTTCGCGGATCCTCAGCGCCTTGCTTCGCCAGCCCGGTCAGCACCGTATTCAGGTGCTTGCGGATCAGGGCCATGCGACGCGCGACTTCTTCCGGATCCGGGCCGGTGTCGATGACTTCATCCTCGCCGTCGCCGTCCTCGGCTTCTTCCTCGCTGGGCTTCTCCCCCTCGACCACCAGATCGACCTTGGTCGGATTTTGCGGCTGGGCAATGACGTCGGGGGCATTCGGATCGATAAAGCCGACCACCAGGTCGACCATTCGCGCCTGGCCCGCCTTGAACTGCTCGTAGGTGTTCAGCAGGTGTTCGTGGGTGGCCGGATAGTTGGCAAGTGCCAGACGCACCGCGTCCAGGCCTTCCTCGATGCGCTTGGCAATGCGGATCTCGCCCTCGCGCGTCAGCAGCTCGACCGTGCCCATCTCGCGCATGTACATGCGCACCGGGTCGGTGGTGCGGCCAAGTTCGGCATCCAGCGCGGCCAGCGCCGCGGCCGCCTCTTCGATGGCTTCCTCGTCCGCTGGCGATGCCGGATCCGAAGCGAGCAAGGACTGGGAGTCCGGTACCTTCTCGTACACCGGGATGCCCATGTCGTTGATGGTGTTGACGATGTCTTCGATCTGCTCCGGGTCGACGATCTCGGGCGGCAGGTGGTCGTTGACCTGCGCATAGGTCAGATAACCCTGTTCCTTGCCACGCGCGATCAGCAGTTTGAGCTGCGATTGGCGATCTTCCGGCACGATACTGACGCGGCGCTCCGTGACGGCAGCCACGGCAGCGCCCTTCTTGGCGGTGACCGCGGACTTGCCCACCGGGGGGCTGAGGTGCGATTTGCCATGCGCTGCGGGCTTGGCGACTGCCACTACCGCGCCCTTGGTGGCCGCTGACGGCTTGAGCGCAGGCTTGGCGGCACTCTTGCTCGCAGAGGAGGCCGCGGCCGCGCGCGACACGGCGGCGAGCTTGACGTGCGCGGTGACGCGCTTGGCGAGCGCCGGCGCGGCGCGCGTCTTCTTGGCGGGCACCGCGTGCGCGGGGCTCTTATGTTTTGTGGTCGAGGCGTGCTTTGACTTGCGGGTCGTCGGCATTGCTGTCTCTATATATGGACGTCAGGACAAGAATTCCTCAACCGTAGTTCCCGATTTTTAAGGAACGCGCCGGAAGGGGCAAAAGGGGTGCGGAAAATCCTGCAATTATACGGAATTTCCACCTCCAAAGGCCAGATATGGGGCCGCGGGCCGAAGCCTCAAGGCAGCGCCGCAGGTTCGCTCCCCGCGACCCAACACTCACGGCGGGCGAATCGTCGGGCGTTTGTTAAGTACTTGAAATTCGGCACGTTCTTCGGCCGTAGCCCGACCCGAATCGAGCTTTTGCAGCAGCTCGTCATAGCGCTGGGACTTGCGGGCCGCGGCCACCTGGCCAATGAGGCGGTCGAGAATACCGAGCAGCTCCGGACCGGCCTGCCCGGCATCGAGCAACAAGCGCTCGGCGTGCAATTCCCCCAGGCGCCGGTGCTCCGGGCGCTCGCGCCACTGCTCGAGGAGCTGGGAGCCGGTGCGTCCAGGGCGCTCGCGCAGCGCCGCCAGCAGTTCCCTTAGTGTGCCGATACCGCCCAGTTCTTCTTCGCCGATCTCCTCCAGGCGGGCGCAGGTCGCGCCAGCCACCGCAGTTGCGGTCGCTGGAAAATGCAGCAGCGTCTGAATCGCCTGGGTGACCAGGCCCTGCCGGCCAGCGCCGCGCGTCGGCGCGCGCTGCAAACGTGCCGACCTCGCGCGCGGGGCATTGTCTGAGGGAGCCTCGCCGGCAGGCGGCCCGCCGGCCAGATCGGCGCGCAGCAATTCGCGTAGCCGATCGGCGCTCAATCCCACATCCTGCGCGACGCGGGCCGACAACAGCTCCAGATACACGCCCTGTGGAATCTTCGCGAGCAGCGGACGGGCGAGGGCGACGAACTTCGCACGCCCATCTGCATGACTGAGATCGGCCTGTTCGCGCAATTGTGTCGAGAGGTATTCCGAGAGCGGCTGCGCGCCGGCCAGCCGCGCCTCGAACGCGGCACTGCCTTCGCGGCCGACCAGGCTGTCGGGATCCTCGCCTTCCGGCAGAAACAGGAATCGCACCTCGCGACCTTCGCGCAGCTCAGGTAGTACGTTTTGCAGTGCGCGCCAGGCCGCGGCGCGTCCGGCGCGGTCGCCGTCGAATGCGAACACGACCTCGCTGACCAGTCGGAAAATGCGCTTGAGATGCTCAGGCGTCGTGGCCGTGCCGAGCGTCGCCACCGCGCAGGCGATACCGGCCTGGTGGAGCCGGACTACGTCCATGTAACCCTCGACGATGACCAGCCGCTTGAGGCTGGTACGCGCCAGGCGGATCTCGTGCAGGCCGTAGAGTTCCTGGCCTTTGTGAAACAGCGCGGTTTCCGGCGAATTCAGGTATTTGGGTTCGCCCGCCCCCAGCAGCCGGCCGCCAAATCCCAAAACCCGCCCGCGCGGATCGCGGATCGGAAACATGATGCGATCGCGAAAACGGTCATACCAGGGCTCGCTGCCACTGCGCGGCGACTCGCGCTCGATGATGAGCCCGCCGGCCGATAGCGCACGCCGCGCGTCGTCGGTGGCGCCGAAGCGCCGCAGTACCTCGTTCCAGCTATCGGGCGCATAGCCGATGCGAAAGCGCTCCACGATCGCCGAGTCGAGTCCGCGTCCCTGCAGGTAGGCGCGGGCCCGCTCATGGTCCTGCAGGCTCTCCTGGTAGTACCCGGCCACGCGCCCGAGCAGATCGGTGAGCTCCTCCTGAGCGCGCGGCGCCGGCGCGCCACCACCCTCGTGCGGCACTTCGAGTCCCAGGCGCGTGGCGATCTCCTCTACCGCCTCCGGAAACGGCAGTTGCTCGTATTGCATGAGAAACCCGAGCGCGGTGCCGTGCGCCCCGCAGCCAAAGCAATGATAGAACTGCTTGTCGGGGCTCACCCAGAAGGATGGCGTCTTTTCGTCGTGAAACGGGCAACACGCCTTGAACTCGCGCCCGGCCTTCTTCAGGGGCACGCGACTGCCGACGATTTCGACGATATCGGCGCGCGCGATCAGTTCGTCGATAAAAGTTTGCGGAATGCGGCCGGCCATGGTCTTGGAGTCTACCCGAGCGATCAGGTTTTTGAGGGTGGCGTGCCGAGCCGCTCCGTCAGCATGACCCCTAAGAATCACGGCCTTGGCCATGCAAGCGAGCGTGGGCTTACCATTGCGAATCTCCCCTGCCGTCGAAGAGCCCGCAAGGATACGCCCAGCATGGCCGCAGCGGGCCAGCATTAGCGAAGCGCGGGTTGGCGGCTCAACGCAGGATTTCGATCTCCAAGAACGCAAATTCATAGTTGTTGGCGTTGATGACATTGTGCTCAATACCCGCGCGCCGCTCATAGGGGACGTGCGAGCGCAACTCGGCGACGCGTGAGGCGCCGTTTGGCTCTTCGAGCAGCAGCTTGCCGTCGAGCAACGGCACGACGACGTAATCGTAGCCATGGCGGTGCCATCCGGTCTCGGCTCCGGGCGCAAACCGGTATTCAATGACCCGAACGTGCGGCTCATCGATTTTAATCGTCACTGCGGCTTTTCCGCGATCGGCCATGACCTTCTCCACAGGCAGCGCGGTTAGAGTGATTGACCGCACCAGCAACCACAAGTTTTTTTAATGGTTGTGGCTGTCGCTCCGCGGTAAGCCTGGTCCTTCAAGGCCTGGTGATCCCGGCCGCGGACGCTTGGGAATTGGCTCATCGCGCAGGCGAGCGCTACATCGAATTCCGCTAAGATATCGGCATTCAGCGCCCCAACTGGGGCCGTCCGGGCGCCGCGCCCCGACGTGTTCGCGTGGAGCACATTTTCAATGACCGAGTCCTCGAGGGCTGTGTTTCTCAGCTATGCGTCCCAGGACGCTGGCGCTGCGCGACGCATCTGCGAGGCACTCCGGGCCGCGGGCATCGAGGTCTGGTTCGACCAGAGCGCGCTGCGCGGTGGCGATGCGTGGGACGCGGCGATTCGGCGGCAAATCAAGAATTGCGCGCTGTTTATTCCCGTCATCTCACGCAATACCCACGTCCGTGAGGAGGGCTACTTCCGCCTGGAATGGAAGCTCGCGGTCGATCGCTCGCATCTGATGACCACCAGCCGGACCTTCCTGTTGCCGGTGGCGATCGACGAGATCGGCGAAGACGATGAACAGGTGCCCGACCGATTCCGCGAATTGCAGTGGTCCCGGTTGCCTGGCGGAGAAACTTCGCCCGCTTTTGTCGAGCGCGTGCTGCGGCTCGTTGCGCCCGAACGCCCCCCATTGGCACCCGCTCCGCGGCCGCCGGAAACCACAGTGCCGGCCAAGGGCGCGGTACGCGAGGAGCACGGCGTGAGCCCGTTCGATGCGACTCAGATCGTCCACAAGCCGCCCAAAATCCGACTCAGCGTGGTGTTGATTGTGGCGGTGACCATCATCGCGATTGGCTATCCGGTCGTCAGCCGCTGGTCGGCGAGCAAGCACCAAGGCGAAACCGCGCACGGGGCGCTTACCACGGGACAATCCTCCGCGCCGACCCAGAATGCGATTCCTGAAAAATCCATCGCAGTGCTCCCATTCGTGGACATGAGTGAGAAGCGCGATCAGGAATATTTCTCGGACGGGCTCACCGAAGAACTGCTCGACCTGCTCTCACAGGTGCCGGACCTCTACGTTCCCGCCCGCACCTCATCCTTCTACTTCAAGGGTAAGTCGGAGGACGTCGCGACCATAGCCCAGAAGTTGCGTGTGGCCCACGTGCTGGAGGGCAGCGTTCGCAAGGCGGGCACGACGATCCGGGTGACGGCGCAGCTGATACGCGCCGACAACGGCTACCACCTGTGGTCCAAGGCCTACGATCGGGACGTCAAGGATATCTTCAAGGTGCAGGACGAGATCGCCACGGCCGTGGTCGAGGCGCTGAAGGCGAAATTGCTGCCCGCCCAAGGGCTCGCAAGCCGCCACCGAACCGCCAACACCGAGGCCTACACGCAGTACCTGCTGGGGAACCAATTCAGGCTCAGGGATACGCCGGGCCCCAACCGGCTGGCGCTGGCGGCGTACCAGAAGGCGATCGCGTTGGATCCGGACTACGCCGCGGCCTACAGCGGGCTCTCGGACACAGAATGGCGCATCGCCGATCAATCCACGGGCGAGGCGGCCGGTTACGAGCGTGCCGCGGCCGCGGCCGAGAAGGCTATCGAGCTCGCGCCCGACTCGCCGGAGGGTTATTGGGCGCGCGGGCAGCTGCGCAGTACCTATTATTTCGATTGGAAGGGAGCGCAGGCCGATGTCGAGAAGGCGCTCGCGCTGGACCCCAACTTCGTGCAGGCCTCAGTGGACGAGGCGTTAAATCTGGCGACGCTCGGGCGCCTGCAGCAAGGCATCGAAGTCCTGCGCAAGGCGGTCGCGCTGGACCCCATGTCGGTTCTGGCGCGGCGCCGCCTGGCCTGGCTGCTGATGCACGACGGACAGTTTTCGCAAGCCCGGGAGGAAATCAATCGGGTGCTTGAAATCAACCCGCAGGGAGACTCGCTCTATTACGCGAGCCAGCTGGAGATTCTGGCGGACCGGCCGCGCGAAGCGCTGGCTGCGCTTCCTGACGACAGCAATGAAGGCCAGCACATTCGCCAGGGCGATGGCGGAATACTCACTTGGCCACGCCGCGGAGTCGCAGCGCTCGCTCGATTTCCTGCTCACCCATCACGCCAACGTTTGGGGCTATCAGATCGCCGAGGTTTACGCATGGCGAGGCGAGAAGGACAAGGCCTTTGAATGGCTTGAGCGTTCGTACCAAAGGCATGACGGTGGCTTGACGTATCTGAGCTACGATCGATATTTGGCCAATCTGCGCGGTGACCCGCGCTACCAGGCACTACTGCGGAAATTGAAGCTGACAAATTAGCGGGCTCGCCCGCCTGCGACCGACATCGATGGCTAGTGCGGTGTATTCAGCTCATGGCGCAGCTCGCCAGCCTGGTCGCGCGGCCATGCAGCGGCGGGGCGATCGCGTCGTGGCCGGAGCCGCCGCATGATAAAGTGACCGTTCGAATCCTCGCGGAGCATTGTCCAATTCCTGCGGAGCAGCACTCATGACAAAAGCAATCGCCATAGCCGTTGTTTCCCTAGCCGTGTCGTTGGCGGCACGCGCAGCCACCGATACACCACGCTACATCGTTGGAGATCGGCACGGCAGGCGGAGTGACCTTGCCGTTCAGTGAAGCCGTGTGGAATGGCGACACGCTCTATGTTGCTGGGCACCTGGGCATGGACCCCAAGACCCAGAAAGTACCTGAGGATCCGGCGCAAGAAGCGAAACTGGTGCTCGATGCGGTCAAGGCCACGGTCGAACGCGCCGGCCTTGGCATGGATGATGTCGTCTCCGTGACGGTCTATTGCTCCGACCTCAAGCTCTACGACACCTTCAACACGGTGTACAAAGGCTACTTTCACGCGAACTATCCGGCGCGTGCCTTTGTGGGAGTGGCGCAGCTGCTGCGCGGCGCGCACTTTGAAGTCCAGGCAATTGCCGTGAAAGGACACGAGCCGAGCAGCAAATAGGCCTCCTGACCGGCGCGGGGCAGCGGCTTGGATCCCAAGGACGACACAGCGTTTGCACGCCGATCCTTCCTGAGGTTGGTGGGCGGTACGCTGGGCGCTTCGTGCCTGGCGCTCAGCTGGAGCGAAATTGCGGTGGCGGCCAGCCAGGCGGCCAATGACAACGCTTCCGGGCCGCGTGGCACGAAGTTCCTGACCGCTGAGGAGGCGGCCGACGTCGAGGCGATCTGCGCGCAAATCATCCCAACGGATGCCGCGCCCGGGGCGCGCGAAGCCGGCGTACTGGTCTTTGTTGACCGGGCGCTCCTGAGCTTCTATTCGCACCAAGCCGCCGCGTTCCGGTCGGGACTGCAGCAGTTCCAAGGCGAGTGTCGTAAGTGGGGTCCGCAGGCAAGTTCCTACGCCGCGCTGCCTTCGGCCCAGCAGATTGAATTTCTGCGCACCGTCGATCACACGCCGTTCTTCGATTCGATGCGGCAATTGACGGTCATCGGCATGTTCTCCATGCCCGGCTACGGCGGAAATCGCAATGGCGCGGGCTGGAAGCTGTTGGGGTTCGAGGATCTGCATGCCTTTCAGCCGCCGTTCGGGCACTACGACCGCGACTATCCCGGCTTTGTCACCGAGCCAGCGAAGCCGACGTGAGCGCGCGCCGATACAGCAATTCCGAGACGGTCGACTTTGCCATCGTCGGGTCCGGTGCTGCCGGCGGGGTGCTGGCGCGAGAACTCTCCCAGGCGGGATTTTCCGTGGTGCTGTTTGAGCAGGGGCCCCGGCTCACCCCGGCTAACTTCGAGCACGATGAATTCAAATACTGGTTTCTTGGCGGTATCACCAACGACGCCGTACACAGCCCGCAGAGCTTCCGCAGCGATTCCGCAGCCAAGGCTGAACCTGTGGCCCTGAGGCCGGCTCTCTGGTATGCGCGCACCGTGGGTGGCAGCAGCGTGCATTACACAGCGAACTACTGGCGCTTCCACGAGATCGATTTTAAGGAGCGCAGCGTTCTCGGTCCGCTCGCGGGAACCGGATTTGAAGATTGGCCGATCAGCTATGCCGAACTCGAGCCGTACTACACCAAGGTGGATTGGGAAATCGGCGTGTCGGGTCTGGCCGGCGCGAGCCCATTCGATCCACCGCGGTCAAAACCGTTTCCGATGCCGCCGATGCCGGTCAAGTCGTCTGGCGTACTGTTCGAACGCGGCGCCCGCAAGCTGGGCCTCCACCCGTTTCCTGCGCCCCTGGTGATCAACTCACAGCCCTATCGTGGTCGTCCGGCCTGCGTCCACTGCGGCTTCTGCCACGGCTTCGCCTGCGAAGTCATGGCCAAGGCGTCGACCCTTACCACCATGATTCCGGAGGCCGAGGCCACCGGAAGATGCGAGGTTCGCTCCGAGAGCTACGTGGTACGCATCGACACCAACCCCAAGGGCCGAGCGACGGGCGTGGCCTATTTCGATCGCCACAAGCGCGAACTGTTCCAAAAGGCGCGGGCAGTGGTGCTGAGTGCCAACGGCGCGGAGAGCCCACGATTACTGCTGATGTCGGCCAGCCCGCGCTATCCGCAGGGGCTCGCGAATTCGAGCGGCCTGGTGGGCAAGTATCTGATGTTCAATATCGGCTCGCGCACCCAAGGGGTGTTCGAGCACGAATTGAACGAGTACAAGAGCGTGCAGGTGACACGCATACTGCATGATTTCTATGAGTCCGATCCCAAGCGCGGCTTCTATGGTGGTGGCGGCCTCGATGCACGGATCGGACCTCAGCCGATCATTTGGGCGCAGAGACTGGCCGACTACGGGCCGGCATGGGGCAGCGCCTACAAGCAGCGCCTAGCGGCCTTTCCACGCACGATGCTGGTTGCTGGACACGGAACATCGCTGCCAGTGGCGACCAACAGCGTGAGCCTGGACCCCGAGCTGAAGGACTCGTGGGGTATGCCGGCGCTGCGCGCAACCTACAAGGATCATGCCGACGACCTTTCGAATGCGCGCTTTCTGCAGGATCGCGCGGCTGAGATTCTCGACGCTGCCGGGGCGCTGAGCGTCGAAAAGGCGCCGGTCACCGAGCAGAATTTCTCGATGCATTTGCTCGGAACCTGCCGCATGGGCAACGATCCGGCCACCTCGGTGGTCGATAAGTATCATCGCGCGCACGATGTCGCGAACCTGTTTGTGTGCGACGGCAGCAGCCTGGTCACTTCGGGACGCGGTCAGCCCACCATGACCATCCAGGCGCTCGCCTTTCGTGCCGCGCACCACATCGGAGAATTCGCGCGCCGCGGCGAAATTTGATTGGTAACGGCAGGGTGCCGGAGGCCTCACCACCGGCAAGGAAGAAGCATTGCGTGCGGGCGGACGGTGCCGCATCCTAAGACTCTGACGCGGGCAACTGGATACCCAGGAAATGGTGAGCCCCCTCAAACAGGCGGTGTTTCTAAGCCATGCCTCCGAGGACTCCGCGGCGGCGGTGCGGATCTGCGAGGCCCTGCGCACGGCGGGTATTGAGGTCTGGCTCGACCAGAGCGAACTGAGAGGCGGCGACGCCTGGGATCGGCAGATCCGCAAGCAGCTGCACGACTGCGCGTTGTTCGTCGCGGTCATCTCCAGAAACACCAATGCGAGAACCGAGGGCTATTTTCGCCGCGAGTGGCGCCTGGCGGTCGAGCGCACCCATGACATGGCCGACGATGCGCCGTTTCTGCTGCCGGTCGTGATTGACGATACGACCGAGGCCACCGCCCGAGTTCCAGAGCCGTTTCGCGAAGTGCATTGGACGCGACTCCCGGACGGGACCACGTCGACGGCGTTTGTTGGACACGTGCGCGCCCTGCTGTCGCTCGAGGCGGCAGCCTCCGTAAGCCCCGGGCCCGCCGATACGGCGCCGGTTGCGGCGCCCATCAAGCCAAAGGGCGAAACCGGGAATCGCAGTGCCATGTGGCGAACCCGCAGCGCTTTGCTGCTGGCCGCGGTCGCGATCCTCGCGACGGGGTATTTCGTGGTCGACCGGCTCATGCTCGCCGGGCGCAGCTCGAAGCCGGAGCGCACCTCCGTATCGGTGCCGCCAGCTGCTGGCGACACGCGCGTCGCGGCCAGCGAGAAATCCATCGCCGTGCTGCCGTTTGTCAACCTGAGCTCGGACAAGGAACAGGAATATTTTTCGGACGGCTTGTCCGAGGAGCTCATCAATCTTTTGGCCAAAGTTCCTGAACTCCATGTGTCCGCGCGCACCTCGTCGTTCTACTTCAAGGGAAAGCAGGCGATGATCGCCGACGTCGCAAAGGCACTCGGCGTTGCCAATGTGCTCGAGGGCAGCGTGCGCAAGTCCGGAAAGACGGTGCGCGTTACTGCGCAGCTGGTGCGTGCGGACAACGGCTATCCGATCTGGTCTGACACCTACGACCGACCGCTCGACGATATTTTCAAGATTCAGGATGACATCGCCGGATCGGTCGTCAACAGCCTTAAAGTCTCATCTGCTCGGGCAGCAAGCTGCCACGCGCAACGCGGGCCGCGAACACCGAGGCTTATACGTTGTATCTTCAGGCCGAATCGATCAATTATTTCGCCGTCACGTCGCACGACTTTGCACGCGCCAGAGCCCTGCTGCAGAGGGCCGTGAAAATAGACCCGAACTTTGCCGCCGCATGGGCGGCGCTCGCGAATATTCTCACCGTTGAATATTCGCTGTTCGGGTCCATTGACGTCGAGCAGGCGCGCGTGCAGGCGCATGCCGCGGTGAATCGGGCGCTGCAGATTGAACCGGACTTGGCGGTAGCTCATGTGGCACAGGGGCGGGTGTTGGCCGAAGTCGACTGGGATCTGAACGCGGCCGCGACCGAACTTCAGAAGGCCATACGACTGGAGCCCGGAAATTCGGAGCCCTACCGACTCGCCGCGTATATTGAGATTGCGCACGGCCGCTACGAAGAAGCGCTCAGACTGTTAAGCAGCGCGGTATCGCTCGATCCACTGCAATCGTGGAATTACCTGGTCATGGGTTACGCGACGTACCGCATGGGCGAGTTCGACAAGGCCGAGGGGTACTACCGCAGGGCGCTGCAGCTCAATCCCACGAGTGCAAAATTCCACTATGTGCTCGGACAGTTGTTGGTGGTCCGGGGCCAGCCGTCCCAGGCGCTTGAGGAGATGCAGCGCGAGGTCGAAGGCGGATTTCGCCAGTGTGGATTGGTGCTGGCACTGGATGCGTTGGGACGAAAGCGCGAGGCGGATCAGGCGCTCGCGATCGCCGAGTCCACCTATGCTGGAAAAAAGTCCTATCTGATCGCTTTGATCTACGCCGCCCGAAAGGATCCGGACCGGGCATTTGCGTCGCTCGACCGCGCCCTTCGGCAACGGGAAGGGGATCTGCAATACATGCGGGGAGAACCCTTGCTGAGCGACCTGGTGTCGGATCCGCGCTATGGGATCTTTGTGCAAAAACTGGGTCTGTCCAAGTAGATTCAAAGGCCGGGACTGGCGAGGTCCCTCACCAGTTCGCGCGATTTCAGCGACCCGCCGCTGGTGTTGATGGTACGGTACGACCGTGGATGCGAAGCAACGTGACGCCGGCCTGCTGCGCGCGGTGGGGCCTTGGGCCCTGGCGGCGAGCCTCATCTGCAACGTCGTCGGGGCGGGAATCTTTGCCGTTCCAGGCGCGCTCGCCGCCAGCGTCGGGCCGTACGCACCGCTGGCGCTGCTGGTCTGCGCGCTCGCCGTCGCCGCCGTGGCCATCTGCTTTGCCGAGGGGGGCAGCCGCATCGCCAGCAGCGGTGGAAGCTACGCCTATGTGGCCGCGGCGTTTGGGCCGCTCGCGGGCTTCGTGGCCGGCACGCTATCGTGGTTCGGCAATATCCTCGCCTGCGGGGGCGTGGCCGCGGCACTCGCCGACGTCGTAGCGAGCGTGTTGCCGGAGTCGATCAAGGCACCGGCACATGTGGTGGTCATCATCGGCGTCATTGGCGGGATCGCGTGGGTCAATACGGGCGGTGTCACGCGCGGCATGCGCCTGGTCAGCGCGGCCACGATGGTCAAGCTGATTCCGCTGGCCATCTTCGTTATCGTCGGCGCCGGCGCCATCCATGGCGATAACTTTGCGCAGTCCGTCGCGCTCAGCACCACGGGCCTGGGCCGCGCCCTCATTCTCGCCCTGTTCGCATTCACGGGCATGGAGACCTCGCTGGCCGCCAGCGGTGAGGTGGCCCAGCCCGCGCGCACCATTCCGCGCGCGCTGATGCTGGCCATGCTGATCGTGACGGTCTTGTACATTGCCATCCAGGTAGTCGCGCAGGGGATCCTAGGGCCGGCGCTGGCGCAGTCCACGGTGCCACTGGCCGATGCAATGGGCCGCATCAGTCCGGCATTGCGGCTGTTGATGCTCGCCGGCGCCGCCATTTCGATGTTCGGGCTGATGAGCATCGAATTGCTCGGCGGCCCGCGCATCCTGTTTGCCTTCGCCCGTGATGGCCTGTTGCCCTCGCTGTTGGGGCGCGTACACCCGCGCAGTCACGCGCCGCATCTGGCGATAATCTGCCACGCGGCCATCGCGATGGTGCTGGCGTTGACGGGCACCTTCGCGGAGCTGGCCGTGCTGTCTACGCTCGCCGTGGCGCCGCTCTACATTGGCGGCAGCGTGGCGGCCTGGTACCTGGCGCGCCGCGGCGTGGCCGAGGCCGGCGCACCGCTGAATTTTCGCTGGCTGGGAAGCGCAACGATCATGGCGACTGGTCAGCATGCTGGTGCTGATTGCCCTGGCATCGCGCGCCGAGATCACCGGACTGGTGGTCGTGATGACCGCCAGCCTGCTCAGTTACCTGCTGCTCAGGTGGAGAGCCGCGCTTTGATACGTGCGCCCACCGCGCCCATGTCGGCGCGGCCTGCGGCCTTGGCCTTGATCGCGGCCATGACCTTGCCCATGTCCTTGATGGACGCGGCACCGGTGGCGGTCACCGCCTCGCTGATCAGGGCGTCGAGCTCGCTGTCGGTGAGTGGCGCGGGCAGGTAGGCACCGAGCAGTCGCAGTTCCGCTTCTTCCTTGGCCACCAGGTCGGCGCGGCCGCCGGCGGCAAACTGGGTGATCGATTCGCGGCGCTGCTTGACCATCTTGTCGATGACGCTGAGCACCTGGGCGTCGTCCAGTTCGATGCGCTCGTCGACTTCACGCTGTTTGATCGCCGCCATGACCATGCGGATATTGGCGAGCTTGTCCTTCTCGCCGGCGCGCATGGCGGACTTCATGTCCTCCTGGATGCGCGCCTTGAGCGTCATCGAATTTCTCTGCGGCGGGAAGCGCGCTAGCGCGCGGTGCGCACGAAATCGCGCGAAACGCGCTTGATGTGGCGCTTAACCGCGGCCGCCTTCTTGCGCTTGCGCTCCTGGGTGGGCTTCTCGTAGAACTCGCGCCGGCGCAGTTCCGCCAGTACCCCGGCCTTCTCGCAAGCGCGCTTGAAGCGCCGCAGGGCGGCATCGAAGTACTCGTTTTCCCGGATTCTGACACTCGGCATCGATCTCAACCTCTGTTTGCTGGCGGCCACCGCGGCTACCGCGGCCCGGACAAGCGGGGCCGGCGATTCTAAAGAGGCTGGCGGCAAAAGGCAAAAACAGGGCTCCCCCGGCTCTGCGCGGTCCCGTGCATGGGTCATACTTGGAGCCGCCTATGAGAGTCCTGGCCATCGAATCCTCCTGCGACGAAAGCGCCGTGGCCGTGCTGGACGAGCAGCGCGGATTGCTCGCGCACGAGTTATGGAGCCAGGTCGATTTACACCGCATTTTCGGCGGCGTGGTCCCGGAACTGGCTTCGCGCGACCACGTCCAGCGCCTGTTGCCCCTGGTGCGCAGCGCACTCGAGGCTTCGGCGACGCAACCCGGCGATCTGCAGGGAGTGGCCTACACGGCCGGTCCCGGGCTGGTCGGGGCCCTGTTGTGCGGGGCGGCCCTGGCGCGATCCCTGGCCCATGGCTGGCGCTTGCCGGCGATCGGCGTCCACCATCTGGAGGGACACCTGCTGGCACCCTTGCTGGAATCCCCGGCCCCGGGCTTTCCGCACCTTGCCTTGCTGGTCTCGGGCGGTCACACGATGCTGATCGAAGCCCTGGGCCTGGGCGATTACCGGCTGTTGGGCGAGACCCGCGACGATGCGGCCGGCGAGGCCTTTGATAAGAGTGCCAAACTGCTGGGGCTGCCTTACCCAGGCGGACCGCAGCTGGCCGAGCTGGCGCAGCATGGCCGGCCGGGCGCCTGCCCGCTGCCACGGCCCATGCTCGACAGACCGGGCTACGAGTTCAGTTTTTCCGGCCTCAAGACCGCCGTGTCGCTGGCGGTGCGCGCCGCCCCGCTCGATCAGCAGCGGCGCGCGGACATCGCGCGCGGCGTGCAGGATGCCATCGTGGACACCCTGTGCGCCAAGAGCCTGCGTGCGATCGACGCCACCGGCCACCGGCAGCTGGTGGTCGCCGGCGGCGTCGGCGCCAACCGCGAGCTGCGCGAGCGGCTCAGCCGTGAACTGGCCTTGCGCGGCGGGAAGGCCTTCTTCCCCAGACCCGAGTTCTGCACCGACAACGCCGCCATGATCGCGGTCGCGGGCCTGATGCGCATGCAGGCCGGGGAGCGCGGCGGGGCTGGCATCGAAGTGCGCGCGCGCTGGCCATTGGACGAACTGCGGCCGCCATTACCGTGACCGCCGGTGCAACATCGACTGCTAACGGAGTCTCTCGACCATGACCACTGAGGATCGCATCCATCTGCGTGGCCTGAAGTGCCAGTGCATCATCGGCTTCATCGACTGGGAACGCCAGGTGCCCCAAACCGTGGTCGTCGATCTGGAGTTCCCGTGTGACTGCGCACGCGCGGCGGCGAGTGATTCGGTGACCGATACGGTTGATTACAAACAGGTCGCCAAGCGGGTGCTGGGCTTTGTGGAGGACTCGAAATTCCTGCTCATCGAGACCCTGGCGCATCGCCTGGCGCTACTGCTGCTCAACGAGTTTTCACTCGAGTGGATCAAGATCGACCTCAACAAACCCGGCGCGATTCGTCATTCGCGCGATGTCGGCGTCAGCCTCGTGCGGCGCCGAGCTGACCTGGCCGCCGGCGCTTAGCGCGCAGCAACCGGCCATGGCGCAGGTGTACGTCGCAATCGGTGGCAACGTCGATCCCGAGCGCTGGTTTCCGGTGGCCGCGCAGGAGATGCGACGCCGCTTTCCTGGCGTGCGGTTTTCCTCCTGTTATCGAAATCCGCCCTACGGGTTTGAGGGGGCCGACTTCTTCAACGCCGTCGCGGGTTTTGAGACCGCACGTTCGCCGGAGCTGGTGGTGGCCGACTGTCACGCGATCGAGGCGGCGTGCGGACGGCGGCGCGATGATCCCAAGTGGGCGCCGCGCGTCATGGACGTCGACCTGCTGCTGCACGGCGATACCGTGGCCGAGACCGCCGCTTACCGGCTGCCGCGACCCGACCTGCTGCGTCGTTGCTACATGCTCCGGCCGCTCGCGGAAATCGCGCCCGAGCTCCGACACCCGACCACCGGGCGCACGATCGCTGATCACTGGCAAGAGCTCGCGCGCGAGCCGCACACCCTCGAGAGAGTGGCGCTCACTCTGAACGCCTAGCGCTTGGCCGCAGCTCTCGAGGATTGGCTACCAGCGCAGGCTCCGGCCCCCGTCCACGGCCAGTATCTGTCCGGTCACAAACGGCGCGGCGGATGCGAAAAAGCACACGGCCCGCGCCACGTCCGCGGGCGTCCCGGCTCGCTGCAGCAGCGTGCTGTTGATGATGTCCTGCCGCTGCGCCGCGTCCACACCGGTCTCGGGCCACAGCACGGGCCCAGGCGCAATGCCATTGACGCGAATATCGGGGGCGAGCTCACGCGCCAGCGCCTTGGTCAGGTGGATGAGCGCCGCCTTGGCGGTCGAGTACACGATGTACCCGGGCAGCGGGCGCAGTCCATGGATGTCGACGATGTTTATGATGAGGCCGCGCGCCCGCCGCAATTCAGCGGCCGCGGCCTGCGCCATGAACAGCGGCGCCTTGAGGTTGCTCCCCATAAGTTCGGTCCATTGTGCGTCGCTGAGTTCCGCGAGCGGCGTCGGGTAGAAGCTGGAGGCGTTATTGACCAGGATGTGCAGGCCACCGCAGCGCGCTGTGACCGCGGCCACCAGCTCGGGAATCGATTGCCGCCTGCAGCAGGTCGGCACCGAAGCTGATCGCAGAATTTGCGCGCTGGGCGTTCAGCTCAGCGGCCAGGTTCTGGGCAGCGTCTTGCGAATTGCGGTAGTGGATTGCAACTGTTGCACCGGCGGCGTGCAGATGCTTTACGATTTCCGCGCCCACACGCCGCGCGCCGCCGGTGACCAGCGCGGTCTGACCGGAAAGTGCGAGTGCCTCGGTACCCATATCTCAAGCTTATGACGCCCACGCCAGAATCCACAATGCCCGCGCTCGAGGGCGCGCAGCGGGCACAGGCGGACGCGATGCGCGCGGCGCTGCGCCGTCGCATTGGCGCGCGCGGCGGCTGGATTGGATTCGATGAATATCTTGAGCAGGTGCTGTATGCGCCGGGCCTGGGTTACTACAGCGCCGGCGCCGTCAAGCTGGGGCGCGCGGGAGATTTCACCACGGCACCGGAACTCTCACCCCTGTTCGGCGCCTGCATTGCCAGGCAGTGCGCGCCGCTCATGGCCGATGGCGGCGAGTTGCTGGAGCTGGGCGCCGGAACCGGCGCCCTCGCCGAAGTGATGTTGCTGCGCCTTGCGGCCGCCGCGGCGCTCCCGGCGCGGTACTCGATTCTTGAGGTGAGCGCCGATTTGCGCGATCGACAGCGCGCGCGCCTGAGTCGCTTGCCGCCGGAGCTGTCCGCGCGCGTGCGCTGGCTCGATAGCCTGCCCGAGCACCCCGTGCGCGGCGTCATCCTCGCCAACGAAGTCGCGGACGCGCTGCCGTTCCAGTGCTTTGCGGCGCACGCCCATGGGTACGAGGAGCGCGGCGTGGGCACGGACAGCACCGGCGAGCTCTCATGGGTGGCTCGCCCGGCATCCGCGGCTCTGTGCGCGGAACTCAAGCGCCTCGAGGACTCGATCGCACGCTCCTTTGCCGTGGGTTACCACAGCGAAGTGTGCCTGCGGGTCGGGCCTTGGGTGAGTGCTCTGGCGGCGGTGCTGCAGGCCGGGAGCATCCTGATATTTGACTACGGGCTCGGCCGGCAGGAGCTCTATCATCCGCAGCGCGATGCCGGGACGCTGCGCTGCCACTTTCGGCATCGCGCGCATGACAATCCGTTCCTGCATCCCGGGCTGCAGGACATCTCGGCGTGGGTCGACTTTACGCGCGTGGCCGAGGCGGCCAGCGCGGCCGGGCTGGAAATCGCGGGCTATTGCACGCAGGCGGCGTTCCTGCTCGGCGCCGGCATCGACGCCGAGCTCGCCGCCGAAGGCAGCGTGCTGGAGCGCGCGCGCGCGGCCAGCGCGGCACGCTGCCTGCTGATGCCGGGTGAAATGGGTGAGACCGTCAAGGCCATGTTGCTCACGCGCGGCGCGGTCGCCACGCCCCCGGCGTTCGGCGTGCAGGATCTGCGCCGGCTGCTGTAGCGGTCCGATCGCGGGCCATGCTCCCGGTCGCTGAGGCGCGCACCGTTATCCGTCGGTGCTGCGCAAAGCAGCGAGCCGCCGCTCACGCAGCAAGGCGCCTATCTGCGGACCGCGGTGGGCCTTGAGCTCCGCGGTGCTGAGCTGCACGGCGCTCGCTGTCGTCAGCGCGTTGCGCAGACGCGTGAGCACCGCCGCGGTCTCTGCGGCCGGCCTGCCGGCCGCGCTGCGCCTTGCGGCGAGTACCTCAAGCCACTGCGCAAAGCGCTCCGGGCGACGAAAGGCGTCGGCCTGTTCAAGCACCGACAGCAGCAGCTGCGGATCGGCCACGGCCTGTTCAGCGCCGCGCTTGGGATCCTCGCCCAGGCGTGCCGACAACACCGCCAGTTCCCGTGGCTCGTTCGGCACCCGCAACCGCGCGCACAGCGATTCGACGTCTTCAACGCGCAGTCCGGCCAGCAGCGATGCCCAGCGAACCGGATTTGCCGAACCGGCGGCTGCCGCGGCCTGGAGCGCCTGCATGGCCAGCGGCGCGTCGCCGGAGTTCGCCAATTCCGGCAGCAACACCGGCAGCGCCCCGCAGTCACGCAACACTTCGAAGCCACGCTGCGGCGCTGCCGTACCAAGCGCGCCCTCCAGCTCCCGCCATACGCGTTCACTCACGAGCGCGTCGGTTTCTCCGTTCGCCACCATGGCGCGCATCAGCGCCATGGTTTCCGGTGCGACCGTAAATCCCAGATCGGCAAAGCGCGCCGCAAAGCGCGCGACCCGCAGGATGCGGACCGGATCCTCGGCAAAAGCCGGCGAGACATGCCGCAGCACTCGCGCCTGCAGATCGGCGCGGCCGCCGTACGGATCGATGATGTGCCCGTCGGCGCTGCGCGCCATGGCATTGACGGTCAGGTCGCGCCGCAGCAAATCCTCCTCGAGCGTTACCGCCGGCGAGTGCTCGGTGACAAAGCCGCGATAACCCGGCGCGACCTTGCGCTCCAAGCGCGCCAGCGCATATTCCTCTTGGGTCTCCGGATGCAGGAATACCGGAAATTCACGGCCGACGGCGCGGTACCCCAGGCGCTCCAGGTCCTCAGGCTTGGCGCCCACGACGACCCAGTCGCGCTCCCTGACAGCGCGACCCAGCAGTTCATCACGGACCGCGCCGCCCACAAGGTAGACTTGCATCCGCACATGTTAACCGAGGCCCGTGCCCGCACGATTCGCCATCTCGCAGGAGCCTGGCTGGTGATGAGTTCCTTCGCACTATCGGGTTGTGGAATCGGCTACCTGCTGCAAGCCGGCCACGGCCAGTGGCAGGTGCTGCACGCCCGTCAGCCGCTCGACAAGGTGATCGCAAGTGAGTCGAGCGACTCGGCGCTCAAGGCGCGCCTGGAGATGGTGCGCGACGCCCGCGACTTCGCCAGCCGCGAGCTCGGCTTGCCTGACAACGGCAGCTACCGCAGCTACAGCGTAGTGGGGCGCCCGTACGTGGTGTGGAATGTCGTGGCGGCGCCGGAATTTTCAGTCGAGCCCAAGCGCTGGTGGTTTCCGATCACCGGCTCGGTGGCCTATCGCGGGTACTTCCGCGAAGCCAACGCGCGGCGCTTTGCCGACGGACTGGCCGTCGAGGGCTACGACACGCTGGTGGCCGGCGTCACGGCCTATTCGACGCTGGGCCATTTCGATGATCCGTTGCTCGACACCATGTTGCCCTATGGCGATCTGCAACTCGTGGGCACGATCTTTCACGAGCTGGCGCACCAGCTCATCTACGTGAAGGACGCCACCGAATTCAACGAGGCGTTCGCGATGAGCGTAGAACGCGAGGGCCTGGCGCGGTGGCTAAAATCCAAGGGACGGAGTGACGAGCTGCTGGCCTACCGCAGCCGCCAGGAACAGCAGGCGCTGATCATCAAGCGATTTGCCGACGGACGGGCGCAGCTGGCGGCGCTGTATCGCGAGCCGCTGCCGTTGGAGGAGCGCCGCGCGCGCAAGCAGCAATCGCTCAACGCCGTGACCGCCGCGGTGCGCGAGCTCGAGCGGCAGTTGGGCGTGCATACCGGCTACGACGCTTGGCTCGATGAGGGCCTCAACAATGCGCACCTGGCCTCGATCGCCACGTATTTCGATTGTGTGCCTGGCTTTGAGCGCCTGCTGGCCCAGCAGCATGGCGAGCTTGGCGCCTACTATGCGGCGGTGCGCGCCCTGGGTCGCGGCCCGCCGGCGGCCCGCGCGGCATTGTGCGAGCAACAGCCGGCCACCTGACCGGCTGTCGCACGCCAATCGCTTCAGTTTACTTCGACGTTGACGCGGCGCGGCTCGACCACCGGCTGCTTCGGAATCACAACCTCGAGCACACCATTGGTGTGCTTGGCCGTGATCTCCTCGGCGCGCGCGTTTTCGGGCAGCGTGAAACGCCGCAGGAAATCGCCCTCGATCCGCTCCAGCCGTTCGTAGCCTTTCTGGCTGTCGCGCTTTTCTATGCGGCGCGCGCCCCGGATCGTCAACACGCCCTTGTCGGCCGTGACCTGGATGTCCGCCGGCAGCACGCCCGGAAGATCGGCGTGCACGGTAAAGCGCTCCGGCTCCTCGAGTACGTCCACGGCAGGGATCCATGCAGCCGACCGGTCGGCCGCGCTGGCCGAAGCGGCCGGCGTATCGCCGAACAGCTGATCGATTTCGCGGTGCAGATGGCCCATTAGTCTCCACGGTTCAAATCGCACGATGTTCATTTTCAGATGCTCCGATTGCAAATCCGCTTAATTGCGGCACTGATCCCAGATGTGCGGTCGCGCCGATTACTTTCAAGTCCACAGGGCTGCTTGTGCATAAAGTGTGCGTTAGCTGTGCGACAGGAGTGGACACCACATCTTGATTTTCTGCTGTCGCCCTTGGCGGCCTCCAACGGAGCATTTTTTTTCCGGCCAGTGTGGCCTTTATCTCGATAACACCATGATTTTGAAGTATAATTCTAGTGGCCAGGGCGGCCCCGCCAATCTTGACCGCGCTGGCGCACGTGATTAGTCTCGCGGCTTCGACCAACTACATCTTGTAGTTGACGGGGGCAGGGGGCACATACCGGGGCGGCCATGGCTTTGTAAGAGGCCCGGGCGATTGTGCGTTGACAGGGGAGACCTGAGTAGAGATGAATTCCGTCGTGAAAATCGAGCGTAAAAGTGTCGACGCGATTCCGTATCAGGAAGCGTCACTCGACATTTGGGACCAGAAATACCGCCTGACCGCCAAGGACGGTAAGCCTATCGATGGCTCGATGGACGACACCTATAAACGCGTGGCGCGCGCGCTCGCGGACGTCGAACGGCCCGAACTGCGCGAGTCCTGGTACGAGCGCTTCCTGTGGGCGCTGCGCCACGGGGCAATCCCGGCGGGCCGCGTCATCAGCAACGCCGGTGCGCTCGAGCACAAGCCGGCCACCTCGACCATCAATTGCACCGTGTCCGGGACGATTCGCGACTCCATGAACGATATCCTCGCCAAGGTCCACGAGG
This sequence comes from uncultured Gammaproteobacteria bacterium, assembly GCA_963699955.1. Classification (GTDB taxonomy): domain Bacteria; phylum Pseudomonadota; class Gammaproteobacteria; order Steroidobacterales; family Steroidobacteraceae; genus FEN-1191. The sequence continues at coordinate 992,423 of CAVOVV010000006.1, read as the reverse complement.
CCGGATTGACGCTCAAGGCCGGCTGCGGCATCGGCTATGAGTTCTCGACGCTGCGGCCGCGCGGCGCCTATGTTTCGGGGGCCGGCGCCTATACCTCCGGCCCGCTGTCGTTCATGGATATCTACGACAAGATGTGTTTTACCGTGTCCTCGGCGGGCGGCCGGCGCGGCGCGCAGATGGGCACCTTCGAGGTGGGTCATCCGGACGCCATGGATTTTATCCGCGCCAAGCGCGAGAACGGCCGGCTGCGCCAGTTCAATCTGTCGCTGCTGATCACCGACGAATTCATGCAGGCGGTGCGCGAGGACCGTGAATGGTACATGGCCTTTCCGCTAGCCCAAGGGGAATTCGCCGCCGAGCAGCCCAACTTGAACGATACGGAAAAGTTCGTGTGGCGCGAGTGGCCCGAGCACGAGGGCTACGTCGTCAATGACGCCGGTCTGGTCGCCTGCCGCATCTACAAGCACGTGCCGGCGCGGCGCATGTGGGACCTGATCATGGCCTCGACCTACGATTTTGCCGAACCCGGCTTTATCCTCATCGACCGCGTCAACGAAATGAACAACAACTGGTGGTGCGAGAATATCCGCGCCACCAACCCCTGCGGCGAGCAGCCTTTGCCCCCGTATGGCTCGTGCCTGCTCGGCTCGATAAACCTGACGCGCTTCGTGCGCGAGCCGTTCACGGCCGCAGCGCACTTCGACTGGGATGAGTATCGCGAAGTGGTGCGCATCTTTACGCGCGCGCTCGACAACGTGGTCGAGATCAATGGGCTGCCGCTCGAGCCGCAGCGCCAGGAGATCGTGCGCAAGCGGCGCCACGGCATGGGCTTCCTGGGCCTGGGCTCGACGCTGTCGCTGCTCGGCATGAAGTACGGCTCGGCCGAGTCGGTGCAGTTCACGGAAGACGTCTCGCGCGAGATGGCCGTGGCCGGCTGGGAAGCCGGTCTCGAACTGGCCCGCGAGAAGGGCCCGGCGCCGATCATGAACGAAGAGTTCGTGGTGACCAAGGAGATGCTGCGCAAGCGCCCGGAGATGGAGCGCGATGGCTGGAAGCCGGGCGCCAAGATTCCCGGCCGCCTGCTGCACGCCCGCTACAGCCGCTACCTGCAGCGGGTGGCAGGCGTGGCTCCGCAGCTGGTCGAGCAGCTCGCCCAGGTCGGCGCGCGCTTCACGCATCATTCCTCGATCGCGCCCACCGGCACCATCTCGTTGTCCCTGGCCAACAACGCCAGCAACGGCATCGAGCCGTCGTTCGCGCATCACTACTTTCGCAACGTGATCCGCTCCGGCCGCAAGACCAAGGAAAAGGTCGATGTGTTCTCCTTCGAATTGCTGGCCTACCGCGAGCTGGTCAATGAACGCGCCATGCCCGGCGGGACCTCGGCGGCCGAGGCGCTGCCCGAGTACTTCACGACCACCGACGATGTTTCGCCACGCATGCACGTCGACATCCAGGCCGCGGCACAGAAATGGATAGATTCCTCGATCTCCAAGACCGCCAACGTGCCGACCGATTTTCCCTACGAGCAGTTCAAGAGCATTTACCTGTACGCGCACGAGAAGGGACTCAAGGGCTGCACCACCTTCCGCTTCAATCCGGAGGCGTTCCAGGGCGTACTGGTCAAGGAGGCCGATCTGAAGAGCACCACCTACGTGTTCACCCTGGAAGACGGCACCGAGCTGGAGGTGCGCGGCGATGAACAGATCGAATATGACGGCGAAAAACACAGCGCCGCCAACCTGTTCGACGCCCTGAAAGAAGGCTATTACGGAAAACTTTGAACATGAATACGCGTATCGACAAGCGCATCGTCAAATTCCGGGTCCGCAAGCCCGAGGATGCGGCGCTGGCCGCGGCCAAGGCCGCCTTAGAAGCGGACATGAGCACCGGACGCGACGGCCGTCGGGCCAAGGTCATCCGGCTCACCGAGGAAGTGCAGCGCCCGGAGATGCTGATTGGCTCGACCTACAAGATCAAAACCCCGGTTTCTGATCACGCCATGTACGTCACCATCAACGACATCCTGCTCAACGAGGACACGGACCACGAGCAGCGCCGCCCCTTTGAAATCTTCATCAATTCCAAGAACCTCGATCACTTCCAGTGGATTGTGGCGCTGACGCGCATCATTTCCGCGGTGTTTCGCAAGGGCGGGGACGTGACCTTCATGGTCGATGAGCTCAAGGCGGTGTTTGATCCGCGCGGCGGATACTGGCAGCCAGGCGGGAAGTTCATGCCCTCGATCATCGCCGAGCTCGGCCACGTGATCGAGAAGCATCTGCAGGCCATCGGGCTGCTGCGCAAGCCGCAGCTGGACGAGCACCAGAAAAAGCTCATCGATGACAAGCGCAGCGAGTACGAGGCCCGCCGGAAACAGACGGACGCGTTCGCCAAGTCGCATTTTCCGGAGGGCGCGCAACTGTGCGTCAAGTGCAGCACGGCGGCGGTGGTGATGCTGGATGACTGCCAGACTTGCCTGAACTGCGGGGACTCAAAATGCGGATGATCAGCCACGCTCAACCAATCAGCTGATCACGCGGCGTCTCCTCGACGTCGCGATTTACGGGAGGCGCGCCTCAGACGCTTCCCGTTTTTTTCTGAAATATGAACTCGGCCGTGCTAGCCACCCACGGTTTTATGGTATTCAGCTGCTGAATGAAGACCTGCCTGGCCTGCCTGCTGCTGATTTTTCCGATTCTGGGCGCGAGCGCCGCTCCGGCGATCCCCGAGCCGGCCGCCCTGGAACCGGACATCCACTTCTGGATGCGGGTCTACAGCGAGATTTCCACCAACGAGGGCTTCATCCACGATCAGCGCAATCTCGCGGTAGTCTACGAGACGCTGCACTTTCAGGCCGCGTCGCCACCGAAGGCCCGGGAACAGCAGGTCACCGCGGCGCGCGAGCACTACCAGGCCATTTTGCGCCGCCTCGGCGGCGGCACGGCGCCGCAGGACTCCGAGGAGCAGCGCGTGCGCGAGCTGTGGGCGGGCGCCGAGCCGGCGCGCTTAGCGCAGGCCGCCGACGATGTCCGCTTCCAGCTCGGCCAGTCCGACCGGTTCCGCGCCGGGCTGCAGCGCGCCGGACTGTGGGAGAGCCATATTGCGCAGACCCTGGCCGCGCGCGGCCTGCCGCCCGAAATCGCCGCGCTCCCGCACGTGGAGTCCTCATTTCAACCCACCGCCATGTCCAAGGCCGGGGCGGCCGGGATGTGGCAGTTCATCCGCTCGACCGGCCGGCGCTATCTGCGGATCGACGGGGCCGTCGACGAGCGCCTCGATCCCTACCGTTCGACCGAAGCCGCCGCCCAGTTGCTGTCCTACAACTATCGGCTGCTCGGCAGCTGGCCGCTGGCGATCACCGCTTACAACCATGGCGCCGAGGGCATGCGCCGGGCGCGCGATCAGGTCGGCAGCGACGATATCGTGCGCATCGTGCGCCAGTACCAGAGCCCGACCTTCGGGTTTGCCTCGCGCAATTACTACTGCTCGTTCCTGGCGGCGCTGCGGCTGGATCGCGACCCGGAGAAATACTTTGGCAACGTCACGCCCGCGACGGTGACCGCTTCCCACGAGCTGCAGCTGACCACCCCGGCGCGCGCCGACGCCCTGGCGGCGGCGCTGCAACTGGACCGCGACACGCTGCGTTCCCTCAATCCGGCGCTGCGCAATGCGGTGTGGAACCTGCAGCGGATGATCCCGAGCGGCTACCGCCTGCGACTGCCTGAGAGCATGAAATCCTGGACCAGCGACTCGCTGGCCGCGCGCTTATCCCACGGCGGCGCCGCGGCCATACCGGTGCTGGCCGCGGTGCAACCGCGCCCGCCCAGCCGTGCGGCCGCGCCCAAACCCGCACCCGCAGTGGCGGCCGTGGCGGCACTCGCACCCGCGGGCAACGGCCCCAGCGCCCGCGCCAGCCTGAGTGCGGCCGAGCTGGCCGCCGCCAGCACCGCCTACGATGCGATGTACATCGTGCGCGGCGGCGACACGCTGGCGATGATCGCCCTGCGGACCGGCGTCGATCCCGCGCGGCTGATGGTGATCAACGGCCTCAGCGACAGCGAGCATATCTACGAAGGTCAGCGCCTGGAGCTGGAGGGCGGAACCGAGCGCGCCGGCGCGGACGCGCTGCTGGCGGCGCGCGCCTTGGCCGAGGATCGCCAGGACGAGGCCCGGGCGCAGCTGGTGGCGGCGCAAACCCAACCCGCGGTATCCGCCGCCCAGGCCCAGGCGCAGGGGCCGGCGCTGCTGGCGGACGCCGTGCCGCCGCCCTCGGCCGATCCGATCGACTACGGAGTGGACAGCGCCGACCGCGTGGTGGTGGTGGCTGCAGAAACCATCGGCCACTACGCCGATTGGCTCGATGTCTCGGTGGCCAACCTGCGTTCCCTCAATCACCTGCGCGGGCGCAGCGCGATGCTGATCGGCAGCCATTTCAAGCTGGCCTTTACCAAGGTGACGCGCACGCAGTTTGAACAGCGCCGCCGCGAGTACCACCAGCAGCTCGAGTCGGAGTATTTTGCAGCCCATCGCATCACCGGGAGCGACACCTACGTGGCCCGGCGCGGTGACTCGTTGTGGAGCGTCACGCAGCGCGGCGCCATGCCGGTATGGCTCTTGCAGCAGTACAACCCGGACGTGGATTTCGCGATGTTGAGACCCGGGACCCTGATCGTGCTGCCCAGGGTGGAAGGCGCATCGTGAAAGCTGTGAGCCCTGCACGGTCGCGAGCCGCTCGGCTGATCCCTATAATTGCCGCCATGTCGCTGTATTTCCGCATGGGGCTCGCCTTGCTCGCCGCGAGCGTGGCGCTGGCCGAGCCGGGTGTAGGCAACTCCATCGCGCCGATCGGCTCTGAGGGAGGCACGGCCCTGCCCGAGCCCGCCGCGCTCCCCATGGCTGATCGTGCGGTGATGCACAAATCCGAGCGTCGACTGTATCTGATGAAAAACGGCGCCGTGCTGCGCAGTTACCGGGCCGCCCTGGGTCTCATGCCGGCAGGCACCAAGCAACGATCGGGGGATTTTCGGACGCCGGAAGGCATCTACCAGCTGACGCGGCGCAATCCGCACAGCGAGTACTTCCTGTCGATCCAGGTCTCCTACCCCAATGCCGAGGATTTGCAACGCGCGCAACGCAACCGCTGGGTAGTCGGTGGCCAGATCATGGTGCACGGCTGGCCCAACAGTCTGCGCCATTCCCCGGATTACTACGCCACCAAAGACTGGACGGACGGGTGCATCGCGCTTTCGAATTCCGACATGGTGGAATTCTGGTTGCTCAGTCCCGACAACATGACGATCGAGATCACGCCCTGAGGCGAGCTCGCGCGACCCAGCGCCAGCAGGGATACTAGCCGTCATGGAAGAAGCCAGTGTCGTCATCGCCGACGCCGTGGACGCCCGCGTCGGTCCGCGCGGCAGCCTCGAGAACCTCTCGCAGGCTGAGATCGACAAGCTGCTCGATACCAGCGCCCAGGGCCTGTATCCGATATTTCGCAGCTGTGCGCTTGCGGTGCTCAACGCCGGGAGCGACAGCGACAACGCTCACGAGGTCCTGGAGCGCTACCGCGCGTTTACGGTGCAGATCGTGCGCCATGCCTGGGGCATCAAGCTGCAGATTGCCAACGCTCCGGCCGCGGCCTTCGTGGACGGGGAGATGATCCGCGGCATCAAGGAGCACCTGTTTGCCGTGCTGCGCGACGTCGTCTACACGGCCAACGAGATCGTCGGTACCGGGCGGCTGGACAGCGCCGATCCGGCTTCGATCACCAACGCGCTGTTTCACATCCTGCGCAACGCCCGGGTCCTGGATTTCAAGGCGCGGCCCAACCTGGTGGTGTGCTGGGGCGGCCACTCGATTGCCGACGGCGAGTACCAGTACACCAAGCGCGTCGGCTACGAGCTCGGGCTGCGCGCACTCGACGTGTGCACCGGCTGCGGCCCGGGGGCCATGAAGGGTCCGATGAAAGGGGCAGCCATCGCGCACGCCAAGCAACGCATCGCCAACGGACGCTACCTCGGATTGACCGAGCCGGGCATCATTGCCGCCGAGCCGCCCAACGCGATCGTCAATCAGCTGGTGATCATGCCGGACATCGAAAAGCGTCTCGAAGCGTTTCTGCGTCTGGCGCACGGCATCGTGGTGTTTCCGGGCGGAGTGGGCACGGCCGAAGAAATCCTGTACCTGCTGGGCGCATTGCTCGAGCCGGCCAATGCCAGCCTGCCGCTGCCGGTGGTGCTCACCGGGCCGCGCGAGAGTGCGCCGTGGTTCGAGCAGCTCTCCGAGTTCATCGAGGGCACGCTGGGCGCATCCGCGTTGGCCCGCCTGACCTTCATCATGGATGATCCGCAAGCGGTGGCCCGACACATGGTGAAGGCGTTTCAGGAAGTGCGCGAATTTCGACGCACCCGAAACGATTCCTATAATTTCAACTGGTTGTTGACCGTGCCGCCCTCGCTGCAGCATCCGTTCGAACCCACGCACGAGGCCATGCGCGCGTTGAACCTGCGCCGCGATCAGCCGGCGCACCAGCTGGCCGCCGATCTGCGCCGGGCGTTCTCTGGGATCGTGGCCGGCAACGTCAAGCAGCAGGGCGTGGCCGCGATCACCCGCCACGGGCCCTACGAACTGGTGGGCGATCCGGCGGTGATGACGCTTCTCGATCGGTTATTGGCGGCGTTCGTGCAGCAGCAGCGCATGAAGCTGCCAGGGAGCCGCTACCGCCCCTGCTATCGGCTGGTGGCATAAGGCCAGATCGGTCGCCGGACTGTAAAAATAGCGCAATCCGCCGCTTTTTCGGCACGCGCGGATGTGACCCAGTTCCTCACTTGGCCGTTCGCCGCGTCGTACGCTGCCTGCAGCCAACAGGTGAGCGCCTTATGAATAAGACCGATCCTCCCTCGCGACCGGACGGTGCCAAAACCACCCCCGAAGGGGCTCCGTCGCTCGAAGGCGGTGCCGAGGCCTATGCGCGCTGGCTCCAGCACATGCAGCGCACGCGCGGGCGTCATGCGGCCATCACCCGCAATCTTTACACCTGGTCGAACTACAAGACCTGGGCCGATAAGGTCCGCACGTCCTGGGATCCGGAATCAGGCAAATAGCGGCGGCGCAGCCACTACCGGCGCCACCGCCCGGCCCGTCGGCTCGTTGAGCCAGGCGAGCATCCGCTCCCAACTCTGCAGGTCCTCACTGACCTGGTAATGCTTCATCTCGTGGATTCCTAAGCCCAGCTCGGCGCCGCGCACGTAGTTCTGCGAATCACGGAGCGTGGCGATGATCGGGATGTCGAGCGTCGTCAGAAACCGGGTCAGCGACTGGTACATCAGCGTATTGCGGCGCACCCGGTTGGCAATGATGCCCAGACGATTGTCGGTGCGCCGTACCTTGGCGACCAGCAGCAGGCTGGCGATGCTGCGCACGCAAGCCTGGATGTCGATGTCGGAGGGCAGCACCGGCACCAGGATCTTGTCCGCGTTGGCCGTCAGGGCGGGCATTTCCGTGGCGTCGACCGCCGCCGGGGTGTCGATGATGACGCGTCGGGTGGCGTCCGGAATGCGCAGCTGAAACGCCCTGGTCACCCGGCTGTCCTTCTCGAACGCGGTAATCAGGTGGATAGGGGCCTGCGTGACCTGGCGCTTGCGTGCCCAGCGGGCGGCGGAGCCCTGCGGGTCGAAATCCAGGAGCGTCGGCTGCTCGCCGCTGAGGGCGTAGTAGCTCGCCAGATTGATGGCAATCGTCGTCTTGCCCGACCCACCTTTCGGGTTTAGGACGACGATTCTCTGCATGGTGATCCCCGAGGCGGGCGCGCCCGCTTATGTTCGAAACACTGAGCCTACGCAGCGTTGCGCCGTGCTGCAAGCCGCGCAACCTCCAATCTTGGCGTGGCGTTGTGAGGCGCAACACGGCTGCCGCACGCGCTCGACTTCTACGATACCCGGCAGCTGCACAAGGAATCGTGCTTGGAAGTTCTACTGCTGATCTGGGACGAAATGGATGACTGGTTCGGCGCCGCCCGGCACGTGTTACGTAATCTGACTTGATTTACGGGGCGGCGAGCCCCATAAAACGCCCAAAGCCGGCGCCTAATCCGGCTCAGAGGGCGAAGTTCCATGTCCAATCCGCGCGAGACGCACGGCTTTCAGGCCGAAGTGCGTCAGCTCATGCAGCTGATGATCCATTCGCTTTACAGCCACCGCGAAATTTTCCTGCGGGAGCTGATCTCGAATGCCTCCGATGCCAACGACAAGCTGCGTTTCCTGGCCCTGGGTACCCCGGAGCTGCTGGCCGACGACCCGGAGCTGGGAATCTGGATCGACTTCGACGCCAAGCTCGGCACGCTCACGATTCGTGACAATGGCGTCGGCCTCAGCCGTGAGGAAGCCGTTACGCACCTGGGCACCATCGCCAAGTCGGGCACCGCGGAGTTTTTCGGGCGCCTGACGGGCGACCAGCAGCGCGACGCGCAGCTCATCGGCCAATTCGGTGTCGGCTTCTACTCGGCCTTCATTGTCGCCGAGCGGGTCGAGGTCCTAAGTCGACGCGCGGGCGAGCCCTCCTCGGCCGGCATCCGCTGGGAGTCGAGTGCCGACGGCGAATTCACCATCGAGTCGCTGGAGCGCGCGCAGCGCGGCACCACGGTGATACTGCACCTCAAGCCGGAAGCCCGCGAGTTCGCCGACGCCTGGCGATTGCGCGCGCTGGTGCGCCGCTATTCCGACCACATCGCCTTCCCGGTGCGCCTGCCAAAGGAGGGCGCCAGCCTCGAATACGAGATCATCAACCAGGCCCAGGCGCTTTGGACCCGGCCGCGCACCGAAATCACCGATGAGGAGTACCGGGCCTTCTATCGCCACGTCAGTCACGACGGCGCCGACCCGCTGATCTGGAGCCACAATCGCGTGGAAGGCAAGCGCGAGTACACCAGCTTGCTGTACGTGCCTTCGCAGGCGCCGTTCGACCTGTGGCAGCGGGAAGCGGCCCGTGGGCTCAAGCTTTACGTCCGGCGCGTGTTCATCATGGACAACGCCGAGCAGTTCCTGCCGCTGTACCTGCGCTTCATCAAGGGCATCGTCGATTCGGGCGACCTGCCGCTCAACGTGTCGCGGGAACTGCTGCAGCAGGATGAACAGGTCGAAGCCATGCGCGCGGCGCTCACGCGCCGCGCCCTCGAGCTGCTGGCGCGCCTCGCGAGCGAGGAGCCCGCCAAGTACGCGAGCTTCTGGAAGCAATTCGGACGCGTGCTCAAGGAGGGCCTGGCCGAGGATCCGGGCAACCGCGAGCGGATCCTGCCGTTGCTGCGCTATGCCAGCACCGCCACCGACAGCGATGAGGAAACCGTCAGCCTGGCTGACTACACGGGCCGCATGCCGGCGGGCCAGGAGCGGATCTACTACGTGATCGGCGACAACCACGCCGCGGCGCGCGGCAGCCCGCACATCGAGCTCCTGCGCAGCAAGGGGGTCGAGGTGCTGTTGCTGGGCGATCGCATTGACGAGTGGGTGATGGGGCAGCTGACCGAGTATTCCGGCAAGCGCTTCAAGGATGCTTCCCGGGGTGACCTGGAACTGGGCGGGCTGGCCGACGCGGCCGAGCAGCAGCGCGTCGAGGCCGCTCTGAAGGAAAGCAAGGGGCTGCTCCGGCGCTGCAAGGATGCGCTCGGCGAGCGCGTGCGCGAAGTCCGGCCGAGCACCCGGCTCCAGGACTCCCCGGCGTGTCTGGTGCGCGATGAGACCGACCTGTCCGAATCCATGCGCCGCGTGCTGCAGGCGCAGGGGCAGGTGCCGCCGGCGGCGGCCGCGACGCTGGAGCTCAACGTGGCGCATCCGCTGGTGCGCTACCTCGATCAGCTCCCGCAGGGGGAAACCTTCGACGAACTTATCCAGGTGCTTTACGATCAGGCGCGCCTGAACGATTCTGGCCAGATCGAGCAGCCGGCGGAATACTCTCGTCGCCTCAATACCCTGCTGGTGCGTCTGGCTGCGGTGCAATAAAAATATCCGGGAGAGCGAACATGACCGAGACGAAGTCGGGAACCATCCCCAGTGACGCGGAGCTGCGCGCGCGCCTGAGCCCGCTGCAGTACCAGGTCACGCGCCAGAAGGGCACGGAACGCGCCAACACGGGTGCCTACGCCCATCACAAGGAAGCCGGCGTCTATCGCTGCGTGTGCTGCGGCGCCGACCTGTTCAGTTCCACCACCAAGTACGACAGTGGTTCGGGCTGGCCGAGCTTCTGGTTGCCCCTGGCGGGCGATAACGTGCGCACGCACACCGACCGGTCGCACGGGATGGTGCGCACTGAAGTCAGCTGCGCGAGGTGCGACGCTCACCTGGGCCACGTGTTCGAAGACGGCCCGCAGCCTTCCGGCCAGCGCTATTGCATCAACTCCGCCTCGCTCGACTTCCAGCCGGACGCGGCCAAGGGCAAGTGAACGCCGGCGGGCGGGCCGCACCCGAGAGCGTGTCGATCGCAGGACCGGCCGGGCGTCTCGAGGCGCTCGTCGAGCAGCCGGGCGCCGACGGCCGGCCGCCGGCGCTGGCTGGCGTGATCTGCCATCCGCACCCGCTGTTTGGCGGCACGCTGCAAAACAAGGTGGTGCACACGCTGGCCCGGACCCTTCAGGCGGCCGGTGGCGCCACGCTGCGGTTCAACTTTCGGGGCGTAGGCGCGAGCGAAGGCAGGCACGACGGCGGCGCGGGCGAGATCCAAGACGCGCTCGCTGCCGTGGCGTGGGCGCGAGGGCGCTGGCCCGGCGCGCCACTGGTGCTGGCCGGATTTTCATTCGGGGGCGCCGTGGCCATTCAGGCCGCCAGCGCCGCCGGCGCTGCCTGGTTGATCAGCGTGGCTCCGGCCGTCGATCGGATCGTGACCGAACAGCTGGAGGTGCCGCGTTGTGACTGGCTGGTGGTTCAGGGCGATGCCGACGATGTGGTCGCGGCCGATTCGGTGCTGCAGTGGATGACCCGTTGGGCGCCGCAGGCGCGCGTGCGTGTCTTGAGCGGCGTCGGGCACTTCTTTCACGGCCGGTTGCACGAATTGCAGGCCTGCCTGCGCGAGGAATGGCCGCGCGGGCTCAGGGCACCCGGTATTCCTGCGACCTAGGGTTCCAGGACCCTGCGCTCAGCGGGCGTGTAGATCCTTCGTGACCGACTCCATGGCCAGGTCCCGACCGGCCAACCACGCCGCGGCACTCAGCGGCGCATCGAGCTGCGGGCGCAACGAGCCTACGGTGGCGTCAAATTGATCGCCGTAACAGGCCGGCTCGGACTTGCAGCCGCGGACCAGATCCCAGAGGCCCGAGGTCTGGCGCAGGCAGAAGTGTGAATTGGGCAGGCAGGCCCGTTCGCCCTCGGACCAGAATCGCAACCGGTCGCCGACTTCCTCGCCGACCAGAACCGCCCGGCCGGCCGCGTCGTGCTTGAGCGCCGCCACGCTGACGATTCCCGCGGAAAAGGTGTAGCGGCTGGTCAGGACGTAGATCCTCCCCGGTACCAGCTTGGTGAGCTCGCGCAGGAAATCGCGTGATTGGCTGATGTCGCCACCGACGTTGAAGCGCAGGTCGAAGACCAGGTTCCGGGCCGGAACGGCGCGCAGGTCGCGCAGCGTTTCCTCCAGAAACGGTGCGAACGCTTGATCGTCCTCGTCCATGTTGCCGCGCAGCTGCAGATAGACGGCGTCCAGTTCCGGCAGGCGGATCCTGCGGAACAGCCGGTCGGCCTGTTGCTGGTAGAGCGGCTCCGAATCGCCGGCGACGGCGGCCGTCCAGCCTTTTTCGATCTCCCCCTTGCTCAACTCGCCGGACAGCAGGCGGGTCGGGCGCATGATCGGGGGCGTGCTCGCCTCGGGCACATAGTCCACGGTATAGGTCTTGCGCTGACCGTTTTTCAGCAGCGCCTCAAAGCGCAGGCGCTGCGCGGATTTTGCGAGGCCCAGGGCGTGCATGAATTCTCCGTTGCTGAGCACCCAGAGCGCGTTCCATCGGCGGTAGGCGTCCGTGCCGCCGCAAACGGCGTGCAGCTGGTCCAGCAGGCGCTCGGGGGTCAAGCCTTCGATGCGGGTAATCCGTGCCCCCAGCAACTCCCGTCGCTCGGGTGCGGCACGCGCAACGAGCAGGCCGTCGGGAAACCACACCAGTCTGAAGGGCAGGCGGGTCTCGGGCCACCAGGCATCGTGGCCGCTGTGGAACACGTCATGTGCGTTGTCCGCAAACGCCGGGACGCGGGCCATCGCCAGCAGAAACTCGGCCTCGGACATGGTCGCAACTCTCGAACCGAGCTGCTCCAGGTAGGCGAGGGCACGGGATCTCGCTTCGGGCGAGAGAGCCAGACTTTTCAGGACGTACTCGGATCGCGCGTAGGCGACATCCTGTTGACGACCCGCCGCGAGGTCCGCGGCCGGCAGGGGCGTCATCACGAGCCCTGCGCCCAGGCAGGCCGTCACGCCCAGAGTAAGGCGCCTTGTATAGCCGTGTGCCCGGACGCGCAAGCGGTGAAAACTGAGCACGGTCGTTCCCTCGCAATGATGGCGTGCCAAAGCCAACGGGGCATGGGACACGCTGTAGCCGCCCGATGGCAAGCCCGGACGTGTCCCTCAAGAAAAAGGGCCCGGACTTTTGAGCAGTCGCGGGCCCTTCAGAATGGCGATCAATTGCCCGGGGCGTACCGCCCGGGCAAGTGCCTGGATGGGCTCTAATTCACCATCGATTTAAGGCTCTTGAGCGGCAGCGCGCGGACCTTGCGGCTCGCCGGCTTGGCCTTGAACATCATCTTCTCGCCGGTAAAGGGGTTCACGCCTTCACGTGCCTTGGTGGCGGGCTTCTTTACTACCTTGAGCTTGAGCAGGCCCGGGAGGGTAAACAACCCGTTGCCACGCAGGCTCTTCTTGACGATCCCGTTCAGCGAGTCGAACACTTCGTTCACCTGCTTGCGGGATAGCTCGGTGTCTTTGGAAATTGTCGCCAGGATTTCCGACTTGGTCGGCGCCCCACCTTTCTTCGCCATTGCTGAATCTCCTCGAGTTTGGCTGTCAGTTCAGAACTAGGAATCACGTATTTCGTGAATCGGGGCGCAACATAGCACAAGCAGCGCGCGACGCAAATGCCTTTTTTTCTAGGCTTTGGAGAGTGGCGTCTGCCCGGAATGCGAATGCGTGCGTCGCACTGCTCGACAAGCAATGCAAATCAGCGGCTAAACCTATGGATGGATTGGCAGTTGCGGCGCACTCGCGCGCGCGCGCGGGAGCACCGGGCGCACAGCCTTAGCGCACGAGAATCAGCAGCGCCTGGATGAGAATTCCGGCCCAGAGCGGCGAGAGATCGAGGTTGGCCAGTGGCGGGATAAGCCTGCGGAACGGCCGCAATACCGGTTCACACAGCGCGCTCAGCAGGGCCTGCGCGGGCGAATAGGTGCCCGGCGCAATGAACGACAGGGTGGCGTACAGGAAGATTGCAAAGAAATAAGTCCACAGCACCAGGCGCACAAGTTGCAGCGCCGCCACTTCGATCAACAACAGCCAGGGCGGCAGTCCCAGGCCGCTCAGCAGGCTGCCCATGCTCACGCGCAGCAGCGCCAAGGCGATCACCACCACGACCGAGGCCGTATCGAGCCGGCCGATGGCGGGCAATACCCGCCGCAGAGGCGCCAGCACCGGACTGGTGAGTTGCACGATGGCCCGCAGCAGCGGGTTGCGGAAGTCCGCGCGCGCCCACTGCAGCAGCAGCCGCAGCAAAAAACACAGCTGGACCAGGCTCAGCAGCGTGTCGATCAGATACAGCAGTGCGGCCATAGTGCGCTCATTCCTTAAGCAGTGATTGCGACCGGTCGGGCCTCGCGCTGCGCCCGCTGGCCGCGGCGAGTTCCGCGCCCCGGGCCGCAGCCGCCGCCAGCGCCGCCGCGACCAGTTTATCGAAGCCCCCGGCGGCCAGCGTCCCGAGTGCTGCGGCCGTGGTGCCGCCGGGGCTGGTCACCGCCTCGCGCTGTGCCCCCGGATCGGCGGTTCCTTCGAGCATGGCGCCGGCGCCCCGAAGCGCCTGCGTGGCCAGAAGGCTTGCGAGCTGTGCATCCAACCCGAGGGCGGTGGCCGCAGCCGCCAAGTGTTCGGTCAACTGAAAGAAGTAGGCGGGCCCGCTCCCCGAAAGCGCCGTTACGATATCAAGGTCGGCCTCGCGCCGCACCCACACCGTAATCCCGACCGCGGCACACACTTCATCGGCGAGTGTCCGCGCCGCCTGGTCCGCCTCGGGCCCCGCATACAGCGCGGTGGCGCCGGCGCCCACCAGCGCCGGGCGATTAGGCATCGCGCGCATGATGGGCAGATCCGCACAGCACGCGGCCAGATCGGCGATGCGCGTGCCGGCGACGATCGACAGCAGCAGCGATCGGCGCGCGGACAGTGCCGGACACGCATCGGCCAGCACGCGCAGGGCCTCCTCGGGCTTGACGGCCAGCACCACCATGGTGGCATCCCGTACCGCCACGAGATTGTCGGCCACCGCCCGCACCCCAAATTCCGCCTGCAATCGGGCGCGTTGCGTCTCGAACGGTTCGCCGACGCACAGTTGCGAAGCCGCAACGCCGTGGCGCAGCAGGCCCTGGATGAGCGCCCCGGCCATGTTGCCACCGCCCAGAAAGGCCAGCCTGATTCCGGCGTTCATGGTTGCTGCGAGGAGGGGTCGGCGCTGGGTGCCGCCCCAAACAGGGCGGTGCCGATGCGCACCAAGGTGGACCCGGCGGCAATGGCGGCCGGGAAGTCACCGCTCATGCCCATCGACAACGTGTCGAGCCCGGCGCCGCCGCGATTGAGTTGTTCGTACAGGGCGCGCACTTCGCCAAACAGCGAGCGCTGCCGTTCCGAATCGAGCCCTTCGGGCAACATGCACATCAGGCCCCGCAGCCGCAGTCGCGGCAGCGCGGCGACGGCCTTGATGAGCGCCGGGACTTCCGCCGCGCCGACGCCGCTGCGGGCCGCAACATCGGCCAGCTTGACCTCAACGCAGACATTCAGTGGGCCTAAAGCGGCGGGCCGCTGCGCGGCGAGCCGCTCGGCAATGCGCAGGCGATCGACACCGTGCGCCCAGCCGAATCGCTCCGCTACCGCGCGGGTCTTGTTGGCCTGCAGCCGGCCGATGAAGTGCCAGGTGAGTTCCATGCCGGCGAGCGCCTCGAGCTTCGGTAGCGCCTCCTGCAGGTAATTCTCGCCAAAATTCTCGACGCCAAGGCGCGCCAGCGCGCGCACTGCGCCGGCACCGCGTCCCTTGCTCACCGCCAGCAACGTGACGCAGTCCTCATTCCTGCCCGCGGCCGAGGCCGCGGCGGCAATCGATGCGCGCACTTCGCGGTAACGTACGGCAAGATCCGCGGTGCTTAGTGAATTCTGCGGACCGATTAACATATTGAGAGCCGACACCCTCCGTTATACTGACGCGGCTCGCTGTACTCGCAGCGTGCAATACGGCAAGGAACACTGATGGCAGTCGATATCGCACAACTCCTGGCGTTTGCCGTAAAGAACAATGCCTCCGACCTGCACCTGTCGGCGGGCGTCCCGCCGATGATCCGCGTCGATGGCGATGTCAAGCGCATCAACATGCCTGCACTCACGCACAAGGAAGTGCACGCCATGGTGTATGACATCATGAACGACAAGCAGCGCAAGACCTACGAAGAATTCTTCGAAACCGATTTTTCCTTCGAAATCCCCAAACTGGCGCGCTTCCGCGTCAATGCCTTCAATCAGAATCGCGGCGCCGGCGCGGTGTTTCGCAATATTCCCTCGACCATTCTCAGCCTGGACGACCTGCAGTCACCGAAAATATTCCGCGACCTCTGCATGCTGCCGCGCGGCTTGGTGCTGGTCACCGGGCCGACCGGCTCGGGCAAGTCAACGACCCTGGCCGGCATGATCGACCACTGCAACGACAATCGCCCCGATCACATCATTACCATCGAAGACCCGATTGAATTCGTGCACGAGTGCAAACGGTGCCTGATCAACCAGCGCGAGGTCAAGCGCGACACGCTCGGCTTCAGCGAGGCGCTGCGATCGGCGCTGCGCGAGGATCCCGACATCGTGCTGGTCGGCGAAATGCGCGACCTCGAGACCATTCGGCTGGCGCTGACCGCCGCCGAGACCGGTCACCTGGTGTTCGGCACCCTGCACACCAGCTCGGCTGCCAAGACCATCGACCGCATCGTCGACGTGTTTCCGGGCGAGGAAAAGGACATGGTGCGCTCGATGTTGTCCGAATCGCTGCGCGCGGTGATCTCGCAGACGCTGCTCAAGCGCAACGGCGGCGGCCGAATCGCCGCGCACGAGATCATGATCGGCACGCCCGCGATCCGCAATCTGATCCGCGAGGGCAAGATTGCGCAGATGTACTCCTCGATCCAGACCGGCGGCGCGGCCGGCATGCAGACGCTCGATCAGTGCCTGGCCGAGATGGTCAGCAAGGGCCACGTCAGCAAGGAAGAGGCACGTTACAAGGCTCAAAACAAGGATGCGCTCTGAGCGCTACGTTGCGAGGTTGCCATCGTGGATCGCGAACAAGCCATAACCCTGATGCAAGATCTGCTCCGCCGCGTGGTGGAGCGGGCGGCCTCCGACCTGTTCATAACCGCCGCCTTCCCGCCGGCCATCAAGATCGACGGCGAAGTGCGCCCGCAGATGGACCGGGCGCTGACCGGCGAACAGTCGGCGCTGCTGGTGCGCTCGATCATGAACGATCGGCAGACCAAGGAGTTCGACGCCACCAAGGAGTGCAACTTCGCGATCTCGCCCCCGGGCATCGGGCGCTTTCGCGTCAGCGCCTTCGTGCAGCAAGGCCACACCGGCTGCGTCATCCGCGTGATCAACGCCAAGATCCCGACCTTCGAGGAACTCGACCTGCCCGGCATATTGCGCGAGGTGGTGCTCTCCAAGCGCGGCCTGGTGATCGTGGTCGGCGGCACCGGCTCCGGCAAATCGACCACGCTGGCCTCGATGGTGGGTTACCGCAACGAAAAGACCCGCGGCCACATCGTCACGATCGAGGACCCGGTGGAGTACGTGCACCCGCACCGTGGCTGCGTGATTACCCAGCGCGAGGTGGGCGTGGATACCGAATCCTGGCACGCGGCACTCAAGAACACCCTGCGCCAGGCGCCCGACGTCATCCTGATCGGTGAGATCCGCGACCGCGAGACCATGGAATACGGCATCCAGTTCGCCGAGACCGGACACCTGGTGCTGGCGACGCTGCACGCCAACAGCTCCAACCAGGCGCTCGACCGCATCATCAATTTCTTCAGCGAAGAGCGCCGCGAGCAGCTGCTCATGGACATGTCGCTCAACATCCGCGCGCTGATTTCGCAGCGGCTGATTCCGCGCGAGGCCGGCAATGGGCGCATCGCCGCCATGGAGATCATGCTCAATTCGCCGCTGATCCAGGATCTCATCTTCCGCGGCGAGATTGCCAAGATCAAGGAAGTCATGGGCCGCTCGACCCGCATCGGCATGAATACCTTCGACCAGGCGCTGTTCGACCTGTACGAAAAGGGCATGATTTCGTACGAGGATGCGTTGCGCAATGCCGACTCGAAGAACGAGCTGCGCTTGCGGGTCAAGCTGGAGAGCAAGCGCGAGAACAAGCCGATCGAAGGCGATGGCGATCTGATGATCGTCGAAGACGAAGCCGAGAGTCGGGGCCGGTAACTGGCCGCTGCGACGCCGTGAGCAACCTCGCCGATCTCAAGGTCTCCAGCAGTGGTTCGCAGCCGGTGCTCAACACCAAGCCGCTGTTCAAGCTCATGGTCGAGCGGCGCGCCTCGGACCTGTTTTTCACCTGCAACGCGCCCATCAAGATCAAGATCGAAGGGCAGATCATGCCCGTCAACAAGCAGGTGTTGTCACCGGACGAAGTGCGGGCCGCGGCCTTCGGCCTGATGACGCCTGAACAGCTCGAATTCTTCAAGCGCGAGCTGGAAATCGACTTCGCAATCTCCGAGCCCGGCCTCGGGCGTTTTCGGGTCGCGGTCTTTTATCAGCGCGGTTATCCCGCGATGGTGCTGCGCTACATCACGGCGGACATGCCCAAGCTCGACCAGCTCGGGCTGCCCGACATCCTGCGCGAACTGACGGTGCTGCGTCGCGGGCTGATACTCATGGTGGGCGCCACCGGCTCGGGCAAGTCGACGACTCTGGCGGCGATGATCAATCACCGCAACGAGCAGTGCTCGGACCACATCGTCACCATCGAGGATCCGATCGAATTCCTGCATGCCAACAAGCGCTCGATCGTCAATCAGCGCGAAGTGGGGCTCGATACCCGCAGCTACGAGCGCGCGTTGCGCGGCGTCATGCGCGCGGCCCCGGACGTGATACTTATCGGTGAAATCCGGGATCGCGAGAGCATGATGGCGGCCATCAACCTCGCCGGCACCGGGCACCTGGTGCTGGCGACACTGCACGCCAACAATTGCGCGGAGACCCTGGACCGGATCATCAACATGTTCCCGCACGACCAGCAGAAGCAGGTGACCCTCGACCTGTCGCAGTACCTGCGGGCGGTGCTGGCGCAGCGCCTGGTGCAGGGCAAGGATCAGCGGCGCGTGGCCGCGGTCGAAGTGATGCTCAACACGCCGCACATCGCCGAACTCGTCAAACGCGGCGACGTCGTTGGCATCAAGGAGGCCATCGGGCTGAGCAGCGAGCGCGGCATCCAGAGCTTCGACGTCGCGCTGCTCAAGCTCTACCAGTCCGGCCTGATCACGCTTGAGGACGCGCTGACCGCCGCCGATTCGCGCAGCAATCTGGAAACCAAGATCAACTTCGGCTAAAAAAAAGCCCGGATTACTCCGGGCTTTTCTTTTAGTCTCTTGCTGATGTTACCAGCGGCCACCGCCGCCGCCACCACCACCGCCACCGCCGCCACCGCCGCGATAGCCACCACCGCCACCGCCGCCGCCGCCGCCGCGATAGCCACCGCCACCGCCGCCGGTCCGGGGCTTATCTTGCGCTTCGTTGACGCGCAATGGTCGGCCGCCAAGTTCCTTCCCGTTCAGGTTCTGGATCGCCCGGGCCGCGTCGGCCTGGCTCATTTCGACAAATCCGAAACCGCGCGGCCGGCCGGTCTCGCGATCGGTCGGCAGCGACACCGACTCAACCGTGCCGTGCTCGGCAAACAGTGTGCGGACTTCCGCTTCCGTAGCAGTGAAGGGCAAGTTGCCCACGTAAATCTTAGCCATAAATTGACACTCTCCAACTCAAATGGGGCGGCCGCCATAGATAATGCAAACCGCACCCTTGCTTACACGGCAGGAACTCGGAAGAGGTCTTAAGGAGGGGACTCCCGCGAGCCATCGAACCAATGATCCTGTCACCTGATCGAGGAAGTTCGGCTCGGGCTCATGGCGCCAAATGAGGCGCAAGGGGCGATACACGGACATAGACGATCGGCGGCTAGACTACCACAGCTCTCCGGGCTTTGCTGTGGGCGCCAAGTAGCGGCGAAATCAGCGCCCGGGCGGCCTCCGGGGGGGTCTTAGAGGGATCCCGCCGGCGTGCCGGGCGGGCTTTGGCCCGGGTCGAGGGCCCCGGCCGGGGGGGGCGGATGGGCCCGGTTGTGCAGTTCGGCCTGCACCTCGGCCATCGTCAGCCCGGTCTGCGCGGCGATCACCCGCAATAACCGGTGGGAGGCATCGCGCGGCATGGTGATTTCATGGAGCCGCTCCCAGATGCGGATCCGCAGGTCGGGCGGGTTGATGGTCGAGGTCTGCTCGATCAGCTCTCGCTGGCGGATCTCGGCGGCCTCGGCCTGCCGTCGGGCGATGCGCGCCCGGTAGTCGGCGTTGGGTTCACCGGCTAGCGGCAGATGCTCGGTCATAGTGCTTATCCCAGGCCACAAGGGCTCAGTCAGAACGGACGATGACCAGACGCCAGTTCAGCGCCATGGGACAAGGCGCGGCGGTGGCGCGCTCACGGAAATGTACGCCTTCGCAACTCACGCGCCCGGAGGCCGTGCGCGCCGAGGGGCGCTTGACCTCGGCCAGCTCGGCCACGTTCGCGCTCAGGTCGAACTCGCCGTCGCACTCCGAGCAGGGACAGGCGAAGCGAAAGAAGGCGCGCGCGGGTGGAAAGAAGCTGTGTGACTGCGGCGAGGGCACCGGGCGACTGGTACCGGCAAAGGTAAGGTCGATCTGCAGCTTGGCGATCGTCGCGTAACGGCTGCGCAGCGTCGGCGCCTGCAGGCGGTCGTTTTGGCGGCCCGCACGGCGCTGTTCGCCAAAAGTCGGCACTTTGCGCGACGTGAGCTTCATGTCTCGGCCTGGCCGGCAGCCGTCGGTTCAGGCGCCCCGGTCAAATCCTCCGGGGTCGGCGTGCCCTGCGCGTCGGCGCGAGCGGCCATCCTGCGGCTCTGCTTTTCAGCCTGCCGGAGCTTGCGGGCCTGCTCTTTCTGTTTCTTCTGGTGACGGTAATTAGGCTTAGCCAAGATCGTTCCACCTAGGTCCTAAAGGGAGACGCACCGACCCACCCAAGGCGAGGATTCCGGCGCAGAGGCGGCATCCCGTCTTCAAATATGTGGCGCGGACGCAGCAATCCACCCTAGCACAAAGGGCCGCTTCGTTGTGACCAAATGCGCCCCGCAGTCCCGCCTGCGAAGGTCATCCGCCGCTCGGCTGAGCTCGCCGGAGACCGCCGCGACGTCGAGTGCTCGGCACTCCTTTTATGACGCCCTGCTTCCCCGTTTCCTAAAGATTGCGTGAGGAAGGGCGCTTCGGGCGGGCGGCCCGCGGGAACCGGCCTCTGGGGCATACGCTCCCCACGAAGGGGCTGCGCCACGCCGGGCCATGCTCGTGGCCTCACGCCTCGAATCGCGGTGCGGCGCAGCGCTTTTGCGTGGCCGCGGCTAGTTGTCGGGGTAGACGGTGTGCGCTTCGAACACCGGCCCGTCGACGCAGACACGCTGCATCGTTCGTCCTTGGCCGGTGCGCACCTCGACCGCACAGCCGGCGCACCCGCCGACGGCGCAGGCCATGTATTCCTCGAGCGAGAGCTGGCAGGGCAGCGTGAGTGAACGCGCCAGCCGGGCGGTTGCCGCCAACATCGGGGTCGGGCCGCACGCGTAAATGCCCACCTCGGCGCGTTCGGCCGGCGCGAGCGCCGCAAGCCAGCGTGCCGCGAGTTCCGTGACATGGCCGGCGTAACAGCCCGCGTAACCGGCATTGCTCGCCAGCCGCGAAGCGACGCCCCACTCATCGAGCAAGGGCATGCAGGCGATGGCCTCGGCCGGCGCCGCCGGCACCAGGATCCGCGACGGGCGGGCCCGAAACGGGAAGGGAATCTCCGAGCCCATGAGCACCAGCGGCTTCCAGTGGGCGCGCGTG
The DNA here is from genome assembly GCA_963699955.1 of uncultured Gammaproteobacteria bacterium. Taxonomy (GTDB): domain Bacteria; phylum Pseudomonadota; class Gammaproteobacteria; order Steroidobacterales; family Steroidobacteraceae; genus FEN-1191. The sequence goes on along the minus strand of CAVOVV010000006.1, from coordinate 971,061 downwards.
TCCGCGAGCAGGCTCTCGGCCAGGAACACCATGGGCGGTATGCCCACGCCGCCGCCGATCGCCAGCACGCGCGGGCGCTCGGTGTGGAGCGTGAACCCCTTGCCGATCGGCCCGAGCACGCTGAGCGAGGCTCCCGCAGGCTGGCCGGCGAGCGCCGCGGTGCCGGCGCCGGTGATTTTGTAGAGCACCTCGATCCAGCCGGCCGCGGGCGCTGAGCGCATGATCGACAGCGGTCGACGCATCGGCAAGCTCCGATCGCAGCGCAGGTGCACGAAGCTGCCCGGGGTGGCCCGCTGCGCGGTTCGCGGCGCACGGATGCGCAGCACGTATTGGCGCGCTTCGTACGCCGTGTGCTGCACTATCGTGCCGTCTTCGATTTCAATCGTGCCGCGATGCGCGCGCGGCGCGCCACCGGCCAGGGTATCCACGGCGGCGCTCATGCGCGCAGCGCGCGCGGCCGCAGCACCGTTTCCAGCACCGCCATGCGCACCGCGACGCCGTTGCGCACCTGGTCGCGAATCACCGACTGCGGTCCGTCCGCCACTTCGGAATCAATCTCGATGCCGCGGTTCATAGGCTGTGGGTGCATGACGATGGCGTCCGGTCGGGCCAGCCGCAGCCGGGGCTCGGTCAGGCCGTAGCGCGCAAAATACTCTTCGCCGTCGGGAATGTCCGCCTCTGCCATGCGCTCGCGCTGGATGCGCAGCATCATGACCACGTCCACGCCGCGCAGGCCTTCCTCGGGCGTGTGGTAGCGTTTGGCGGCCGGGAACTCGCCGTTTTCCGGCATCAGCGTCGGCGGCGCGATCAGGCGCAGTTCGCCCAGTCCCAGGTTCGTAAACACGGCATAAGCCGAGTGCGCCACGCGCGAGTGGCGGATGTCGCCGACGATCGCCAGGCACAGCTTCTCGAAGTGTTCGCCCTTGTGCTGCCGCACGGTCAGAGCATCGAGCAGGCCCTGGGTCGGATGCGACAGGTGCGCCTCGCCGGCAGAAAATACGCTGATGTGCGGGGCCACGTGCGCGGCCACGTGGGCGATCACGCCCGGTTCGGCATCGCGAATGACGAAACCGTCAAAGTGCACCGACTCGAGCGTGTAGACCGTATCGAGCATGGTCTCGCCCTTGGCGCGCGAGGACAGTTGCACCTCGATATTGACCACGGCAGCGCCCAGGCGGCGTGCCGCAAGTTCGAAGGAGACCCGGGTGCGCGTCGAGGGCTCGGTAAACAGGTTTCCGATCGTCATGCCGTCCAGGGCACGGTTGCTGGGCGCGCGCTCGCCGAGTGCGCGCACGTAGCGCTGCGAGTGGTCGAGGAGCGCTTCGAGCTCGGCGCGTTCCAGGCCGTCGAGCGTGATCAGGTGCTGCAGGGAGCCGTCGTTGCGCCGTTGGTTCGTCATGTGACCTTAAGTCCACGCTCCCGTTGCGACTCTAGCCCTCGCCGCGCAGCCAACGCTCGAGGATGATGGCGGCCGCGAGACTGTCGACGTCGGCGCGCTGCACGCGCCGGCGGCGGGTCCCGGCCGCGCGCCGCTGCTTCAGTTCGGCGCTCGCTTCCTGGGATGAATAGCGCTCGTCCACACGGGTCACCGTCAGCCCCGAACGCCGCGCCAAGTCCTCGGCGAATCGGCCGGCGGCACCCTCCAGGGTGCCCGCACTGCCGTTTTCATTATACGGGTAGCCCACCACCAAGTTGGCGGGCTTGTAGTCAGCGAGCAGCCGATCGATGGCGGCCCAGTCCGGCCCCTGCTCTCCATGTTTTACCGTCGCCAGGGGCGCGGCGGACCTGGTCAGCGAATCCCCAACTGCCACGCCGATGCGGCGCAGGCCAAAATCAAATCCGAGCGCGGTGGCACCGTTCAGGCGTGGCCCGCCACCAGGCTGACCCGCGAGCTGTGCACACCCAACAGCTGCCATGCGGCCTGCCAGCGCTGCTCGAAGGGCACGGCGAACACCAGTTGTTCGTTCATCGGCACCGACAGCCAGGAATTATCGAGTATTTCCCGCTCGAGCTGGCCGGGCTCCCAGCCCGCGTAACCCAGGGCGACGAAGGCGTCGCGCGGCCCGGCACCGCGGGCGATCGCGGCCAGCACGTCGCGCGAGGTGGTGACCTGGATGCACTCGGATATTTTGTGGGTCGAATCCCATTCACCGCCGGGCCGGTGCAGCACAAAACCACGATCGGTGTGTACCGGCCCGCCGCGCAGCACGGGCTGGGCAGCCGTGGCCGCCGGCACGGAATCGAGTTTCATCTGCGCCAGCACGTCGCCGAGCTTCATGTCGAGGGGCTTGTTCAGCACGATGCCGAGCGCCCCCTTGTCGCTGTGCTCGCAGATCAGGGTCACGCTTTGCGCGAAATTGCCGTCCGCCAGCGAGGGCATCGCGATCAGCAGGTTGTTGGCAAGCGAGGTGGTTGGGCTCATGGCCGAAGTATGGGGGCGGCCTTGCGCGCTCTCAAGGGGTTGCCGAGCCGGCACCTTCGGCGGTGACCGTGCCCGGCCCCAGCTGGCCGCCGAAAAACTCCCATTGGTAGGCAAAACGCACCGCACCGTAGCGGTGCGCCAGGGCCGGCGGGAACGGCTCAAAGGGGCTGGCCAGCCGGAGAATCTGTAAAGCGGCCTGGTCGATCTCCGGGTGGCTGCTGGGCCGCTGGATCGTGGCGTCGATCAGACGACCGTCGGAGCCCAGCGCCACTTCGATGACCGGGCTTCCGGAGTAGTCCGGCCGGCGCGCCGCCGAGGGGAAATTGAGCGTGCCCACGCGCTCGACCTTGCGGCGCCAGGCGTCCAGATACGGCGCCAGATTGGAGGCTTTGGTGTCAGGACTGATCCACTGCCCGGTCTTGGGATCACCGCGCAGCACCAATTCCGGGGCGTCGCCACGCCCGTGGCGTGGCGTATTGCCCGCATCGAGCTTGCGCTCCAGTGCCGTGGCGGCGGCTCGCTGCCCGGCCTGGCCAAACCAGACGATCACCGGCTGCGGCGCTTGCGTGGCGACGGTGCGCTCATCGCCGTTCACTTCCGTCGCCGCTGCCCACTGTTCGAGACCGCCCAGCAGGCTCTGCGATCCGGGCGCGGCGTGGGCCTCGGGGCTGCCGGTGGGGAGCGTGCGCGTATTGCCGGAGCCGATCTGGGTGCGCTGCGCCAGGTAGGTGGCCCGATCGTTGCGGCGCGCTTCGGGCAGATCGTTCGACACCAGCAGCACTTCCATGCCCGGCGCGGTGCCGCCCGCCCGGCCCCCGGCACCGAAACTCAGACCGAGAATCACGATGCCGTGCGCGATACCGGCCAGGAACAACATCGTCATCAGGCGCTCGCGAACCGGGGCCCGGCCTTCGCGCATCCCGGCCAGCCCACGGAGCGTCGGGCGCCGCTGTGCTGCTGCGGGATTCACGGCGCGCGGCGGGACCTGCCCTGACTGAGGCGCGCGCCGATGGCCTGAAACAGCAAGTCGGCCGCATCGACCCCGAACTGCTGCTGCAATTCCCGTGCGCCGGTGGGGCTGGTGACGTTGATTTCAGTGACGAAGCCGCCGATGACGTCCAAGCCCACAAACAGCATGCCGGCCTCGCGCATCGCCGGGCCGATCTGCGCACTCAGCCAGCGATCGCGCTCGTTGAGCGCGCGGCCGACGCCCTTGGCGCCGGCGGCGAGATTGCCGCGGTGGTCCTGCTCGGTGGGGATGCGCGCCAGCGCGTAGGGGAGCGGTTCACCATCGATGAGCAGCACGCGCGCGTCGCCGGTGGCCGAGATTTCCGGCAGATATTTCTGGACGATGGCAAAGCGCTGGCCGTAGTCGGTGAGCGTCTCGAACACTACGCGCGCGTTCTTGTCGCCCCGCGCCACCACGAAAATCGAGCGCCCGCCCATGCCGTGCAGCGGCTTGCAGACGATGGTGCTGTGCGTGGCGGCGAACTCCGCCATCTCGTCCATGTCGCGCGTCACCAAGGTGGGCGCGCAGCACTGGGGAAACCACGCGGTGTAGACCTTTTCGTTCATGTCGCGCAGACCCTGGGGCCGGTTTACGACCAGAGCGCCGGCCCGTTCCGCGCGCTCGAGAATGTACGTCGCATAGATGTATTCCGCGTCAAAGGGCGGGTCCTTGCGCATCAGCACCACGTCGAATTCGCCCATGCGGCTGGCTTCGCTGGCCTCCAGCGTGAACCAATCCTGCGGGTCGGCGCGCACCGTGAGCGCGCGGGTTCGTGCCCGGGCTACGCCGTCTGCGAGGCTCAGGTCGGCCATCTCAGCGTAGTGCAGGGCGTAGCCGCGCTGCTGTGCCGCGAGCAGCAACGCCAGAGTCGTGTCCTTCGGATACTTGATGTGATCGATCGGATCCATCACCACCAGCAGCCGAATCGGCTTGCTCATAGACCTGCCCTCGAGTTGCACCCGGCCGGCCACCGCCCCGAAAGCGAATTATGTCGCCGCCACGCGCCACCGGCTCTCGGAAACGTGACGCAGGTGGCATAGCCGGGGGGGTGCCGATATGTTAAAAAGCTCATATCTATCGAGGGCGTAGCGCAGGTCACAGCATATCCGCCCGCAGGTGAACGACCATGGAATTCAATGCCCAAAGGAGTGAGCTGGACGTGAGCGATGATGCCTCGCCATTCCGCGGCCTTAAAGTGCTGGTTATCGATGACAGCAAGACGATCCGGCGTACCGCCGAGACGCTGCTGGCGAAGGAAGGCTGCGAGGTATTTACCGCGGTCGACGGCTTCGATGCCCTGACCAAGATTGCCGACCACCAGCCCGATATCGTGTTCGTGGACATCATGATGCCGCGTCTGGACGGTTATCAGACCTGCGCCCTGATCAAGCACAACAAAGTGTTCCGCTCTATTCCCGTGATCATGCTGTCCTCCAAGGATGGGCTGTTTGACCGTGCCCGTGGGCGCATTGTCGGCTCCGAGCACTATCTGACCAAGCCCTTCACCAAGGACGAACTGCTTGGCGCCATCGAAGCGCACATCGGAAGATAGCCCATGGCGCTTATTCTCATTGTCGACGATTCACCCACCGAAGTGCACGTGATGAAAAAGGCGCTCGAGCGCCACGGTTATCGTACTGCGGTCGCCGGCGACGGCGAAGAGGGCATTCGGCTCGCACGGCAGATGCATCCTGACCTCATATTCATGGATATCGTCATGCCCGGCGTCAACGGCTACCAGGCCACGCGCACGCTTTCGAACGATCCAAATACCCGCGCCATTCCGATCGTCATGGTCACCTCCAAGGGACAGGAAACCGATCGTATCTGGGGCTTGCGTCAGGGGGCCGTGGATTACATGGTCAAGCCGGTATCGATGGATCAGCTCGTTGAGAAGGCGCAGGCCGCGCTCGCCGCCTGAACATGCTGGCGAGCGCTCCGTTAAAGGCACTGCGCGATCAGCCGTATGAACTCCTCGCGGAGCTCGAACGGCGTGGCCGCAACGCGACCGCCAGTCCCGAGACGCCCGGCATCGCCGGCGCGGAATGGGTCGGCGTGGCCGCGCGCATGGCCGGCGAGCTGTATCTGGTGGCTCGCGAGGAAGCCCGCGAGGTGCTTGGGATCCCCTCGCCGCTGACCCGGGTCCCCGGCGCCAAACCCTGGATTCTCGGACTGGCCAGCATTCGTGGCCAGTTGTTCCCGATCATCGACCTGCGCCAGTACCTGGGTGGCGGACCCACGCCGGTGACGCGCCTGACCCGCATTGTGGTGGTGAATCATCGCGACGTGCCCGCCGGACTGGTGGTCGATGAGGTGCTGGGCTTCCGGCGTTTCAAGGAATCGGAATTCAGCGCCGAAGTGCCGACCACGATCGTGCCCTGCGCGCGCTACCTGGCCGGATCCTTCCGCCAGGAGCAGGACCAGTTCCCGGTATTGAGCCTGCGCCGGCTTCTCGAGGACCCGGCGTTTCTGGCGGCTTCAGCGTGAACGCCGACGATCTGGTCGACACGCAGCGGCTGCGTCACCTGGCGCTGGCGACCGGCGGCCTGGTGGTGCTCGGCAGCGTGCTGTGGCTGGCCGCGGGTCATGGGGCGATCGGCTGGGTCGGTGCGGCGCTGGTGCTGCTGGCGCTGGTGCCCCTGGCGCTGATGCTGGTTCAGCTGCATGCCTTGCGCCGGGCCGCCGAGCGCCAGCTGCAGGCCACCGCGACGCAGCGCCAGGAGAGCGAACGCAACCAGAGTTCGATCCTGCAGCTGCTCGATGAAATGGCCAGCCTCGCCGATGGCGATCTGACCGTGCAGGCCACCGTGACCGAGGACATCACCGGAGCCATTGCCGACTCGGTGAACTATGCCGTCGAAGCGCTGCGCAAGCTGGTGGCCACGATCAATCACTCGGCCATGCAGGTCGACGCCTCGGCGCGGCAGACCCAGGCGCTGGGTGCGCAACTGGGCAAGGCCAGCGCGGTGCAGACCAAGCAGATCACCTCGGCGACCGAATCAATCGCGGCGATGGCCGCCTCGACCGAGGAGGTCTCGGGCAATGCCGAGCGCGCTGCCGACGTCGCGCGTCATTCGGTGGACGTGGCGCACAAGGGTGGCGACGCCGTGCGCCGCACGATCGATGGCATGAACACGATTCGCGAGACCATTCAGGAGACCAGCAAGCGCATCAAGCGACTGGGCGAAAGCTCGCAGGAAATCGGCAACATCGTCGAGCTCATCAGTGACATCGCCGAGCAGACCAATATCCTGGCGCTCAACGCTTCGATCCAGGCGTCGATGGCCGGGGAGGCGGGCCGCGGGTTCGCGGTGGTGGCCGACGAAGTGCAGCGGCTGGCGGAGCGCGCCGCCACCGCGACCAAGCAGATCGACGTGCTGGTGCGCACCATTCAAACGGACACCAACGAGGCGGTCGTATCGATGGAGCGCAGCACCACCGACGTGGTTGGCGGCGCGCTGCTCGCCGAGAACGCCGGCGCCGCATTGCAGGAAATCGAGCAGGTCTCCAACCAGATCGCCAGCCTGGTGCAGAACATTTCCAGCGGTGCGCGCGGCCAGTCGGTGGCGGCGCAGAACATCGCACGCAACACCCAGGTGCTGCGCGAGATCAGCGCCCAGACCGCCGACAGCACGCACGCCACCGCCCAGGCGATCATCAAGATGGCTGATCTGGCGGGCGAGTTGCGCAAGTCGATCTCGGGCTTCAGGCTGCCGGCCGCGCCCAGCCAGAGCGGCGCCACCGCGGTCCGGCCCGCCGTGAACGCGCCTGCGCAACCGCCGCCGGCCGATGCCACCGGCTCGCAGCGTCTCAAGAAGCTCGGTGGGGTCTAGGACCGCGTGCCGCTGCCATGACGGAACTCGCCACACAGACCCTGCAGCACGCCGCGCGCGAAATCAGCGCGGCGCTTTCCGAGGCGCGCAGCGCGCTGGAAGCCCACGTCGAGCAGCCCGAGAACACGGCGCTGCTGGAGCGCTGCAGCTTTGAACTGCATCAGGTACAAGGCGCGCTGCGGGTGCTGGAGATTTACGGCGCGGCGCTGCTGGCCGAGGAAATGGAGCAGGTGGCGCGCTATCTGATCGGCGCCCGGGAAGAGCGCAAGAACCAGTCCGAGTCCCTCGACGCACTGATGCGCGCCATGGTGCAGCTGCCCGGCTACCTGGAGCGCGTGCTGGCCGGCAGCCGTGATCTGGCGCTGGTGCTGCTGCCGCTGCTGAATGACCTGCGCGCGGTGCGCGGTTGTGCGCTGCTGTCCGAGGGCACGCTGCTGCTGCTCAATCTCAAGTCCGATCGCCAGGCGCAGCCCACCTCGCCCGCGCCCGGCGAGCCGCCGCTGACGCCGGCGCAGTGGGCGCGGCGGCTGCGACCACGCTTCCAGGCGGGCCTGGTCGGCTGGATACGCGGCGAACGGCTCGAGCAGAACCTTGAAATACTGGCGACCGTGGCGACCCGCCTCGAGCAGGTGGCGACCCAGCAGTGTGTGTTCCAGCTGTGGTGGGTGGTCGGTGCGCTGCTCGAAGCCCTCGGCGAGCATGGGGTCGAGAGCAGCGTGTCGGTGAAGCGTCTGCTGGGCCTCTCGGACCGCGAGATCCGCCGGCTCTACGAACAGGGAGAGACCCGCTATGCGCAGGTCCCGCCCATCGAACTGCTGAATAATCTCCTCTATTACGTGGCGCGCTCCACGACCGCCGGCCCGCGCGTGCTCGCAGTGCGCGCCTCGTTCCGCCTCAACGAGCTGCTGCCGGTCGACGACAGCGTCGAGCAGGAGCGCGAGAATCTCTCCGCGCCGTCGGTCAAGCTCATGCATACGGTGGCCGCTGCGATCCGCGAGGACCTGACGCGCGTCAAGGATGTGCTCGACATGTTCGTGCGCCGTGGCGGCGGACAGGTCGAGGAACTGCGCCCGCAGATCGCGCTGCTGCGCAAGATCGGCGACACCCTGGGTGTGCTCGGCTTGGGCGAGCTGCGCGGCCGGGTGCAGGATGCCAACGCGCGCCTCGAGGCGGTGGTGGCGGGGCGCGAGAGTGCCGACGAGGTCACTCTGGTGCAGGTCGCGGCGGGCCTGATCCAGGTGGAAGATCACCTGGACGGCCAGCTGGTCGGACTCATCATGCCGAAGCAGGCGCCGGCAGGCGGTACCGCGGAAGCGGCCGACCAGGACTTCGAGCCGGTACAGGGCGCGGTACTGCGCGAGTGCGTCGTCAATCTGGCGCGCGTCAAAGAGAGCATCGCGCAAAGCGTCAGCGGCACGCTCGAGGCCGTGGGTTTCGACAGCTGGCTGGAACTGATGCGCGGCATCAAGGCCGGGCTGCTGATGCTCGGCAAGTCGCGCGCCGTCGATGTTGTGGACGCCATCACCGAGCAGCTGCGGCGCGTGATGCAGCCGGGCGGCATGCCGCTCTCCGGCTCCTACCTGGACCGGCTGGCGGACGCCGTGGTCAGCCTCGAATACTACATAGAGACGCTGCAGGCGGGCCGCAGCGATCCGTGGTACATGCTCGACAACGCGCAGGTGTGCCTCGAGGTCCTGCAGCGCGAACCCGAGCAGGTGGTGCCCACCGTGCCCGCGGTCAGCCCCGCGAACTATGCGCGCACCGTGCGCATCGGCCCACCGCCCCAGGCCCGTACCGCCGACGCCGCCGATGTGGAGAGCACTAGCCACGCGCTCACACCGCCGGTGCTCACGGCGGCACCGCTCCACAGTGCTTCGGTCAGCGACCCGGAACTGCTGAGCCTGTTTGCCGAAGAAGCGCGCGAGGAGATGGAAAAGATTCGCCGCTACTATCCGGCTTGGGATCAGGATCCGCTGGCGTCCGAGGCGCTCGGCATTGTGCGCCGCTCGTTCCACACCCTCAAAGGCAGTGGCCGCATGGTCGGCGCACGCGAACTCAGCGAGTTCTCGTGGGCGATCGAAAATCTGGTCAACCGGCTGCTCGACGGCACACTGGCACGCTCACCCGAGATTCTCAGCACGCTGCGCGAAGCCGTGGGATTGCTGCCGCAGCTCGTGGCCGAACTGGGCGAGAGCGCCACCTCGCGCACGCAGCCGGCGCAGCTGGTGGCCCGCGCTCATGCACTCGCCGCCGGACAGGAAGCCCCCGCCTATCAGGCCCCGCCGGCGCCGGAGGCGCGCACCGAGCCTGCGCCGAAGGTTCCCGAGCCGGCCCCGCCCGCAGCGCCCGAGCCGCTGCCCGAGAGCGCAGCCGCCGAACCGGTTACTTCACCGCCGCAAACTGCCGAGGCCGCGACCGCGGGCGGTGATGCGGCCTTGCGCGAGATCTACGCGCGCGAGACCTCGAGCCACGTGCTGACGGTGCGCTCCTGGCTGGCCCGTGAACAGCCGCACCCCGCGCCGCACGTGCTCACCGAAGAGGTCTATCGGGCCTGCCATACGCTGTCGGGAAGCTCCAGGATGGCCGAAGCGCGCCACGGTACGCGGCTGGCCGAGCCCCTCAATCATTGGTTGCGCAAGTCGTTCGACAGCGGCGTCGGACTCGATGACTCGGACCTGCTGTTGCTCGCCGACCTGATGACCGCCATGGCCACGGTCGCGAACCACCTTGATGAAAACACGGTCTATTTCGCGGTGCACGACACGCTGCGCGCGCGTATTGCGCGCGCCGAACACGAACTCGATCGGCGCATTGCCGAAGCGACCGAACACAGCGAGCGCACCGGACTGCACGCGCTCCCGGCCATGCAGGCGCTGCGTCAGCCCGAGCCGCCGAGCGCGCCGGCCGCGCCAACCGGTGGGCCGGTCATCGATTTTGACCCGGAGGTCGCCGCCATATTCTGTGAAGAAGCCAGCGAGTTGCTGGAAGCTTCGCAGTCGGCAATGCAAGCCTGGAATGCGGCGCCCACGGACGGCGGCGATCATCTCGCCGCGCTCAAGCGCTCGCTGCATACTTTTAAGGGCGGAGCACGGATGGCAGGGGTCAGCGCCATGGGCGACCTGTCCCATGAACTCGAGAGCCTGATCATTCAAATCGGGCTCGGCACGGCCAGCGGCGACCAACGCGCCCGGGCCATTGCCCAGGCGGCGCTCGACGAACTGGCGCGCATGCGCGAGCAGGTGGCCGGCGGTCGCGCAGCCGTACCCGCCACCGAACTGATCGAGCGCATCCAGGCCGTCGCGCGCGGCGCGGAAGCCCTCGCCGATGCGGCGCCCCTGCCGCCGATGGCGACGGCTGCGGCACCGCCACCGGCGCCGGAAACTACCGCCGCCGCGGTGCAGGACAAGGCACCACCGCCGCCACGCCGGCAACCACCGCCCGCAGTATTCTCCCGGGGCACGGTCCCCGCTTCCGTCGAGCCGGTTGAAACGGTCGCCCCGCTGCCGCTCAAGGCGGCCGCCCCCGTGCCCCCGGGCCGGGAGCCGGTCGCCGGCGCCGAGCGCGGCGAGATGGCCCGCGTCAGCGCCGAGCTGCTCGATGAACTGCTCAATCATGCCGGCGAGGTCAGCATCACGCGCGCGCGCCTCGAGCAGCAGCTCGGGCTGGTGGATTTCAACCTCGCCGAGCTCTCGCGCACCGTGACTCGCCTCAAGGAGCAGTTGCGCAAGCTCGAGATCGAGACCGAGGCCCAGGTGCTGCATCGGCACGACCAGGAGCCGGGCCACCGGCAAGGGTTTGATCCGCTGGAACTCGACCGTTACTCGGCGATTCAGCAGTATTCGCGGGCGCTGGCTGAGTCGGCCAACGACGTGGCCAGCCTCCAGCAGCTGCTCGAGAGCCTGGTGGGCGACACCCAGAATCAGCTGCAGCTCCAGGCCCGCACCGTCACCGAGCTCCAGAACGGGTTGATGCGCACCCGCATGGTGTCCTTCCAGCGCCACGTGCAGCGGCTGGCGCGCATCGTGCGTCAGGCGGCGGCCGATACGGACAAGCGCGCCGAGTTGGTCGTCGAAGGCGCGGCCGGTGAACTTGACCGCCAGGTGCTCGAGCGCATGTTGCCTCCCTTTGAGCACTTGCTGCGCAACGCGGTGGTGCATGGCATCGAGACGCCGGATGAACGTCGTTCGCGCGGCAAGTCCTCGACCGGCCGCATCAACCTGAATCTGCAGCGCGAGGGCGCGGAGGTCATCGTCGACGTGAGCGACGATGGCGCGGGAATGAACCTGAACGCGATTCGCGACAAGGGCCTGGCGCTGGGATTGATTATCGGCGGATCAGACGCTTACCGACGACGACGTCATGCAATTGGTGCTCGAGCCGGGGTTCTCGACCGCCGGGGCGCTGACCCAGCAGGCCGGCCGCGGCGTCGGCATGGACGTGGTGGCCACTGAAATCAAGAAGCTCGGCGGCGCCCTGCACATGGACAGCAAGGCGGGCCAGGGCACACGCTTCACGATTCGCCTGCCGTTGACGCTGGCCGTCAGCCACGCCCTGGTGGTGCGCACCGGCGATGAACACTACGCCCTGCCGCTGCCGACGATCGAAGGGGTCGTGCGCCTGCCGCGCGATGAAGTGGCGGCGCACTTACGCAGCGACAGTGCCACCTTCACCTATGGTGAACACAAATACCGCCTGCAGCCGCTGGCGCTCTACGTCGGTATGGAATCCTCCCCGATCCCCGAAACCGACGCGGCAATTCCGGTGGTGCTGGTGCGCGCCGGCGAGCACTCCACCGGTCTGGTGGCCGATGAGCTGATCGGCAGCCGCGAGATCGTGGTCAAGCCGATTGGTCCGCAGATCTCCTCGATCCGCGGCATCTCGGGCGCGACCATACTGAGCGATGGGCGCGTGGTCATCATTCTGGACATCACCGCGCTGGTGCGCGCGGAATGGCGGGTGCGGGCCGCCACCACGCCGCTGCGCGAGCGCGGCGATCGGCGCACCTTCGCGCTGGTGGTGGACGATTCGATCACCGTGCGGCGCGTGACCCAGCGCTTGCTGGAGCGCAACGGCATGCGTGTCATGACCGCGCGCGACGGCGCCGACGCCATGGCGCTGCTGGCCGACCATGTGCCGGACGTGATCCTGCTGGATATCGAGATGCCGCGCATGGACGGCTATGAGGTCGCCGCGCAGGTGCGCGCGGATCCGCGGCTGCAGGACGTACCGATCATCATGATCACTTCGCGCGTCGGCGAAAAACACCGCGCGCACGCCATCGAGCTCGGGGTCGACGATTACCTGGGCAAGCCGTATCAGGAAAGCCAGCTCATCGACGCGATCGCGCCATTGGTGGCGCGGCGCCGCGGGGCGATGCAAATGTCTGGCTCGGGCCGATGAGCGAGAGCGGCAGTGAAATCTACAGTCTGCTGATACCGCTGGCCGACGCGCGGTTGCTGGTGCCGCGCGCCTGCGTGGCCGAAATCGCCGGGTACCAGGTCCCCGCCACCATGGTGGGCGCGCCGCCCTGGTATCTCGGGCTGGTGCAATGGAGCGGACGGGCCGTGCCGCTCATTTCGTTCGAAGGGCTGTGCCGCCAACCTACCCCGGCGGTGAGTTCGCGTTCGCGACTGGTGGTCATGCACGCCATCGGCGAGCGCGTCGATGCCGGCGCCTACGCCTTGGTGTCGCAGGGCTTCCCGCAGTTGGTGCGGGTCAGTGCGGATGTCATCCGGCCTGATGCCGCCTACGTCGTGCCGGAGGACGATCCGGTCGTGTGTCGCGTGCGCATGCTCAACGAAACACCGTGGATCCCCGACCTCGACCGTCTCGAGGTGCTGATCGCGGACGAAACCACGGTGGCCCCCGCCTAGCGCAGGTCGCCGGCCAGCGCCTGGAGCGCGGCCAGCGCGGCCACCGGAGCGGTCTCGGTGCGCAATATTCGCGGCCCGAGCCGGCAGGCCCGGAAGCCGCTGCGCTGCGCCTGCAGCTGCTCGCGACCGCTCAATCCGCCTTCGGGCCCGACCAGCAGCACGGCGCTGCGCAGCCCGGCGGCCACGGCGGCCAGCGATTCGGGCGCCTGGGGCAGCAACATGAGCCGCAAATCGGCGCTGCCGGCGGCGCAGGCCTCTGCGAGGTCGCCGATAGCCTCGACCTCCGGGATGCGGTTTCGCCCACACTGCTCACAGGCGGCGATGGCCACGGCGCGCCAGTGCTGGGCGCGCCGCTCGCGGCTTGCGGGATCGAGCCGCACCACGCTGAACTCACAAGAGAGCGGGACGATGCGCTGCACCCCGAGCTCGGTGGCCTTCTGCACGATCGAGTCCATGCGCTCGCCCCGCGCGACGCCCTGCAGCAGCGTCAAGTGCAGCGGCGATTCACGCTCCACCGCACTGTGCGCACGCACCGCCAGACGGGCGCCGGATTTGCCGGCGCCGATCAGTTCGGCCGCATACTCGCCGCCGCGACCATTAAATAGAGTAAGCGCCGCGCCGCTCCGCAGCCGCAGCACGCGCAGCAGGTGAGTCGACTGTGCGACCGGCAGCAGCAGCTCCTGGTCGCATTCGAGCTCGAGGTCGACGTAGATCCGGGTGCTGCGCATGTGCCTTAGCGTGTGCCTCGCTTCCAGCCGGGCGCTAGGGCGCGCAGGCGCGCTCGACGCACTCGGCGGCCACATCGAGCATCAGGTCGATTTCCGCCGGCGTGATCACGTACGGGGGCATGCAGTAGATCACGCCGCCCAGCGGCCGCAACAACACGCCGCGCGACAGCGCGTGCCGATAGGCGCGCAACCCTCGGCGCTCCTGCCACGGAAACGGCTCGCGCGTGACCCGGTCGCGCACCGTCTCAATGGCGAGAATCATGCCGCACTGGCGCACCTCGGCGACGCAGGGGTGGTCGGCGAGGGGAGCGGCGCGCGCCGCCATGTAGGCGGCCAGCGCGCGGTTACGCTCCAGCACCGGTTCGGTGGCGAAGATGTCGAGGGTCGCCAGCGCCGCGGCGCAGGCCAGCGGGTTGCCGGTAAAACTGTGCGAATGCAGGAAGGCGCGCAAGGACACGTACTCATCGTAGAACGCGGTGTACATCAGCTCGGTCGTGAGCACGGCCGAGAGCGGCAGGTAGCCGCCGGTCAGCCCCTTTGACAGGCACAGGAAATCGGGTGCGATGTCGGCCTGCTCGCAGGCGAAGAGCGTGCCGGTGCGCCCGAAGCCCACCGCGATCTCATCGGCGATCAGGTGCACCCCGTATTTGTCGCAGGCGGCGCGCAGCAATCGCAGGTACACCGGATCGTACATCCGCATGCCGCCCGCGCATTGCACCAGCGGCTCGACGATCACGGCGGCCAGCTCGCCGGCGTGGCGCTCGAGCGCCGCCTCCATGGCGGCGAAGCTGCGCCGTGAATGGTCCGCCCAGCTTTCACCGGCCGCGCGCAGATAGCAGTCGGGCGAGGGCACCGTGATCACGGGCAACAGCAAAGGCTGGTAGATCTCGCGGTACAGCGGCACGTCGCCCACGCTTAGCGCGCCCAGCGTCTCGCCGTGGTAGCTGTTGCTGAGAGTGAGGAAGCGGCGCTTGCCCGCCAGGCCGCGGTTGAGCCAGTAGTGGAAGCTCATTTTCAGCGCGACTTCGACCGCCGCTGAGCCGCTGTCGGCGTAAAAGCAGCGCGTCAGGCCGCGTGGCGCCAGCGCCGCCAGGCGCTCGGCGAGTGCGATGGCGGGCTCGTGGCTGAAGCCTGCCAGCATCACGTGCTCGAGCTGGTGGGCCTGCGCCGCCACCGCGCCGCTGATGCGCTCGTTGGCGTGTCCGAACAGGTTGGTCCACCAGGAACTGATGGCGTCGAGGTAGCGCTTGCCCTCGTAATCCTCGAGCCACACCCCGCTGCCGCGCCGCACCGGAATGGGCGGCATGGTCTCGTGGTCCTTCATCTGAGTGCACGGATGCCACACGTGACGCAGATCGCGCGCCGCGAATGTGGCATTGTTGGCAGGGCTGGCGGCCTGCGAGCTGCCTTCGCGGGTGCTATGAGTCACGCGGGCATTTTGACATCATGAGCGAATCCATGCAGTCCGGTTTTTCCATCGATCCGATCTCCGGGCTCCTGCGCCAGGCGCGCCAGGTGCTCTCGCCCCATTGCGACGAGCGGCCCGCGGGCATGGTGCCCGAGTTGATCGTGGTGCACGGCATAAGCCTGCCGCCGGGGGAATTCGGCGGCCCGTGGATCGAACGGTTGTTCACGGGCGGGCTGGATCGCCACGCCCATCCGTTTTTCGCGACCATTGCGGCGCTGCGCGTATCCGCCCACGTACTGGTGCGCCGCGACGGGGGGCCGGTGCAGTTTGTGCCGTTCGGGCTGCGGGCCTGGCACGCCGGGGCCTCGAGTTGGCAGGGCCGCAGCGCCTGCAACGATTTCTCGATCGGTATCGAGATGGAAGGGACCGACGAAGGGGCGTACGAGAGCGCCCAGTACCGGACGCTTTCGGCGCTCATCAGTGCGCTGTGCGATGTGTATCCGACCCTGGCCCGGGAGCGGGTCGTCGGCCACAGCGACATCTCACCCGGGCGCAAGAGCGATCCGGGTTCGAGGTTCGAGTGGAAATTGCTGCGGGCCTTACTGGCCTGAAGGCTTGTCCGGGCGCGCTCGCTCGCTGCGCCACATGACCTCGCTCCCCTTGGCACGCCGCGCTAACACGCGCGCCAGTACGAACAGCAGGTCGGAGAGGCGATTCAGGTAACGCAAGGCCTGCGGGCCCAGCGGTTCGTCTCGCGACACCGCCCAGCAGCGTCGCTCGGCGCGCCGGCAGATGGAGCGCGCCAGGTGACAGCTCGCGGCGGCCGCCCCGCCGCCGGGCAGCACGAACTCACGGAGCGGCGGCAACTCGGCGTTCCAGCTCTCAACCAGAGCCTCCAGCCTTTCGACCTGCTTTGCCGAAATGACGACGCTTCCCGGGATCGCCAATTCCCCCCCGAGGTCGAACAGGTCGTGCTGGATTTCGAGCAGTTGCTCGGCCATGGGGGCGGGCAGCTCCGCACTGGCCAGCAACACGCCGAGGGCACTGTTGAGTTCGTCGACCGTGCCGCAGGCTTCGATTCTCGCGCTTTCCTTGGGCACCCGTGTGCCATCGGCCAGCCCGGTGCTGCCATTGTCACCGGTGCGTGTCACGATCTTGGACAGGCGGTTGCCCATGGAGCAGGAAACTACCTCATGTGGAAGCGCATGGCGAGCGTCGCACTGCGGCCGGCGGTGTTGTAGCCGCTGACCAGCTCGTAGTGCCGATCCAGGGCATTGTCGAGCCGCAGCTGCACCGACCACTGTTTCGCCAGCTGGTAACCCACACCGAGGTTGACCAGGGTGTAGCCGCCCACGGTGCCGATATCAAATCCGACGAAATCGGTACGCGGACCCGCCAGCTGCAGGTCGGCGTTGAAGTTAAAGGGCCCATGATCGAACTGGGTGCCGAAGGTGAAGTTGTAGTGCGAGCGGCGTAACAGCTGCTGACTGGTCGTCAGGTTTTGTGGATCCTGTACGGTGTAGTTGCTGTGGACCCGCCAGGCCGCGCCCCGCCATTCGTACTCGAGCTCGGCGCCGCGAACCCGCGAGCGATCGACATTCTGTGCCTGGTAAGTGAAGGTGGCCGGGTCAATCAGCACATAGTCGATCAGATCGTCGATGTCGTTTTCAAACGCCGACAACCGCAGGTAGTGGTGGTCGGTGGGCTGCCACTGCAGGCCGACCTCGCCCTGGTGCGAGACTTCGGGTTGCAGCGCCGTATTGCCGCCAAAGCCGTACAGGTCGGTGCTGTCGGGCGCGCGAAAGGCAGTGCCGACCGCGATAGTCGTGCGCCATTGCGGATTGAAGGTGTGGCCGAACTCCGCATTCCAAGTGGTGTGCGAGCCGAAGGTCTCGTGATGGTTGTAGCCGACCGCCAGCAGCAGATCGTTGGCGCCCTGGCGCAACTGGTCCTGGGCATAGGCCAGGGTGGTATGCGTGTGGACGTCGAAGGGCAGGCCGAAGGACAGCGAGCGCGTGTGTTCGTTCGCGACCACCGTGCCGACCGTCCATTGCTGGGCCGAGAACGCACGCCAGCTGTATTGCGCATCGATGGCATCGCGATCGGTGCGGTCGAAATCTGCACTCTGCCGTTGATCCACGTCGGTCGTGGTGCGGCTCGCGGTGAGTTTTGCTTGCGTATCCGCGCCGCCCTGCCAGTCCGCGCCCACGGCGTAGGCGGCGTCGAGAAAATTCTCCTCGGCCGGAGTGCCGAACTCGGAATAGGAAGACGTGCCCGAGGACCGCCACACTTGCCCGCGCAGGGTTAGCGCGTTACTGGCGATGTAGCGCACTTGCGCATTGCCGGTCTGGTTGCTGTAGTCGCCGGGGTCGCTGCTGCCCTCGAGCGGGGGAAAGCCATCGGATTTCTGGTAGGCATAGCTGCCGCCGGCCCCGAAATGTTCGCCGAGCATGCCGCTGGCGTCCGCGGCCACGACCTGCGTGCCGTAACGGCCGGTAGAAGCGTACAGCGATGCGCCCGGGGTGGCGCCGGCGCGTGTAATGATGTTGACGACGCCGCCTATGGCATCGGTGCCGTAGAGGCTGGAGCGCGCGCCCTTGACGATCTCGATGCGCTCGATCGATTCGGGCTGGATATTCTGCAACGGCGCGCCGCCGATGGTGCCGGGATTGATGCGCACACCGTCGATCAGCACCGAGGTTTGATCGCTTTCCGTGCCGCGCATGAAGATCGCGGCCGGTTGGCCCGGTCCGCCATTGCGCGCAATCTCGATGCCGCTTTGCCCGATAAGCAAACCGGCCAGATCGGTGGCCAGCGCGCGCTCGATCTCGTCGCGCGAGATGACTATGACCGGCACCGCAAGCTCGTCGACCGAGGTTGCGGTGCGCGTCGCGGTGATGACCACTTCCCCCAGGGGCGTCGCGGACGATCCACTTCCCTCCGCCATTGCCCGACTCGCCAGCGCCGCTAACACAGCGCCGGCCCAAATCCATTGCTGAAACCGCATAGAAGACTCCCGCACGCCCGCCCGCGTGACCAGATGGCTGATAAGCCCGGCAACGCTGGCGGCAGAGGATGGCTGTAGAGCAGCCAGCCCGACGCCCACCGCGCCACAGGGACTGAAACGTGCCAGGCCGGTCTCCGGGCTCACGAGCGGTCATTTGGAATGACCTGCCGCGTCGCCTTCCCATGCCCACATCCAATCGATGTGGCGCGCAGTGGCTCAATTGACGCAGCGAATCTCGCTTACCGTTGCGGGGGCAGCGCCGGAATGGTTCGCAGTTTGAAAACTGCGCACGTCACCGGCTTCCCGAGCACCTGACAACGAGCGGCACTGTATGGATGAGCGCTTGGGCTGTCAACCGCGCGAGTGCACTCGGCAGCGGAGGCGTTTTTTTTCGAACTTGGGGTTAGGCGGGAATGAACGCCCGGCGCCCGCCGCCGCTCAGTTCGTTCATGGGCGTCGCGTACAGCAGCGACAACTCGGCCGCATTGAGCAGTTCGCTGGTCGCGCCCAGTCGCCAGCGCCCGTCTCCGTACATCAGCAGTACGCGATCGGCGCAGCGCTCGGCGAGTGCCGGGTCGTGAAGCGTCGCGATCACGCCCGCGCCGCTGCTGCAGCGTTCCCGGAAGGCGAGCAGCACGTCGACCTGATGGTGGGGATCCAGGTGATTGGTGGGCTCATCGAGCAGATATACCTCGGGTTCCTGCGCCAGCAGACCGGCCATGGCCGCACGCCGCTGCTCGCCGCCGGAAAGCGTTGCGAGCGCGCGCTCCGCGCAATCGCCCACGCCCATGCGCGCCAGCGCGCCGTGGACGATCTTCACATCGGCGGCGCTCTCGCTGCGCAGCCAGCCGATGTGTGGATGGCGCCCGAGGAGCGCGGCTTCGAACACCGACAGAGGCAATGAATCCTCGCGATCCTGCGGCAGGAAGGCGAGCTGGCGGGCGACCTCGCCACGGCGCAGGTACTGGAGTTTCTGACCGCGGAGTTCAACGGAGCCCGCGGCAGCCGGCCGCAGTCCGGCGAGGGTGTGCAGGGTAAGGCTCTTGCCGCAGCCGTTGCGGCCCAACACGGCGATGAACTCCCCGGTGTGCAGCTCGAACGAGAAATCTACGAGCAAACTGCGCTTGCCGGCGCTCACGCCCAGTCCCGCCGCGGCCAGTAGTACGGCGCCCATCAGCGTTTCATCCAGCCGATTTCGCGCGCGCTCGCCGGTCCGATCAGGGTCTGCGACAGGTCGTCGGGCATTTCCTGGCGATCCGGGCTCAGCGGCACGCGTCCCGCCATGAGCTCCGCGTAGCGTTGCGGATAGCGCGGCACGCGCAGTGGCTCGGCGTACCCTTGCGGGTACAGAGGCGTGCCCAGGCCGGAGTACTTGTCGCTCGCACCGAAGGTATGCAGCAACTCGTGCGCCGTCACGATGTCGTTCTGGCCGTCCTGCGAACGCGTGGCGAACAGGTGCACGACGCCCGTCAGTCCACGTTGCAGCCCGACGGAATGCGGCAGCACCGGGGCGCGAGCGGGATCGTGGTACACGAGGAACAGCGCGATCTGCGGTCGCGCTCGCGAAATGCGGCCGACGGCCTGCGAGCGGTAGTAACGCAGCCGCAGGCTCCACAGGAGCCGTCCGAACGGGCCGGCCTCCGGATCCAGGATCGGCGGCGCGCGGGCCAGGGCCGGATACAGCTTGATGTCCACCGGCTCACCGATAGCCACTCCGTAACGGTGCGCTTCGCGCGCCACGAAATCGCTGACCGCTTGCAGCCGTGTCGCATCCAAGGCGCCAATGTAGGCCGCCACGGCCGCACTGCCGTCGGCGCTGACCGGGAACGCCCCGATGCGCACCGTGTGCTGCCAGCCGGTCGCGCGATGCTGATCCAGCCAGCTGCCGACCGCCACAAAAAACAGGATCCCGACCAGGATCGCAAGGCGTATGTTGCGCCACATGGAACCTTATCGCCTGGCGCTGCGGCTAGGGCTGTAGCCGCGTGGCCGACCACGGACCCGCCTCGAAGCCATCGGCTCGTGGGCTCAAGGCGCGCTGCCAGCGCGCCCGATCGTGGATGCGCGCACTGCCCTCGACCCATAGTTCCACGGCTTCGGCCCACAGCCGGTAGCCGCCCCAGTGCGGCGGGCGCGCAATGCGCAGCCCGGGATCCGGCTGCTGCTCGTCCGCGGGCACCGGGAGCGCGAGACGCAGCGCGGCCTTGGCCACCTTGCCGAGCAGTTCGCTGCGCGAGGCGATCGGTTCGCTCTGCTGGCTGGCCCAGGCTCCCAGGCGGCTTTGCCAGTTGCGCGTCGCGAAGTACGCGTCGCTCTCGGCGGCGGGCATTTGCGCGATCCGACCCTCGACGCGCAACTGTCGATGCAGCACGTCCCAGTACGCGACGACTGCGGCGCGCGGATTGTCGTGCAGTTCGCGGCCCTTGCGCGACTGGTAGTTGGTGTAGAAGGTCAGGTAACCGGGCTGCGGCAAAATCTCCTTGCACAGCACGACGCGCGCCGATGGCTGTCCGGACGCATCGGTCGTTGCCAGCACCATCGCGTTGGGATTGGGTTGGACTTTCTTGCGCGTTGCCTCGGCAAGCCAGCTCGCCGCCAGCTCCAGCGGCTCGGCCGGGAGTTGCTCGGGCAGATGTTCGCGATGCCACTGCATGGCGTGCATGTTACGCCATGGCCTAAACCTCGACGAGCGCCGAGAGCCGGCGCGCCGGCCGCGGTCCTGGCGAGCTGCGGCACTTGCCGTGCGCAGTCTTTGCCTTTACAAAGAGTGCGGTACCCACCCCATCGGATATCCCGCATGACTCTCGATGAACTTCGCCAGCACCTCAGCGGCCTCGATCGGCGCCTCCTGGAATTGATCGCTGAACGACAGAGCACCAGCCGCGAGATCGCGCGCGTCAAGCGCGCCACCGGCTATCCGACTCGAGACTACGTGCGCGAACGCGAGGTGATTCTGGCGGTGCGGGCCGGCGCTGCGCAGCTCGGTGTGCCCGCGGACGCCGCCGAGGAGGTCATGCGGGTGCTGATTCGCTCCTCGCTGACCACCCAGGAACAGGCCAGCGTCGCGGCGCAGGGTGCCGGCAGCGGCCAGCGCGCGCTGGTCATCGGCGGTGCGGGCAAGATCGGCGGCTGGTTCGCACAATTTCTCGCCTCGCAAGGCTTCGCGGTAGAGATTGCCGACCCGGCCGGCGGCGCCTCGGCACTTAAGGACTGGCGCAGCAGTCCGCTCGATCACGATTACATCGTGGTCGCCGCGCCGCTGGGCGCCACCAACGCAATCCTGCGCGAGCTGGCCGAGCGCCGGCCTGGCGGAGTGATCTTCGATGTCGGTTCACTCAAGACACCGCTCCGTGGCGGTCTCGAGGCACTGCGCGCGGCGGGCCTGCGCGTGAGTTCGATTCATCCCATGTTCGGGCCCAACACCGAGCTGCTTTCCGGCCGCCACGTGGTCTTCGTGGACCTTGAACAGGGCGACGCGCTGGAGCGCACGCGGGCATTGTTTGCACCGACCATGGTCGAGCAGGTGGTCATGAGCCTGGACGAGCATGACCGCCTGATCGCCTACGTGCTCGGCTTATCGCATGCCGTGAATATCGCGTTTTTCACCGCCCTGGCAGGGAGCGGGGAGCGTGCGCCGCGGCTGGTGCAGATGTCGAGCACCACCTTCGATGCGCAGTTCGATATCGCCAGCGCGGTGGCGGAGGAAAGTGCCGATCTGTACTTCGAGATCCAGCGACTGAACGAATACGGCGCCGAATCCCTGGACGCGCTGGCGCAGGCCGTCGACAGTTTACGCAGCGCAGTGCAGAGCGGCGATCAAGCGCGCTTCACGGCGCTGATGGACGCGGGCCGCGAGTACACGCAGGGCCGGCAGAGTCTGAGGGAGCGGCGCGCCTAGCGCTGCCGGCGCAACAGCAGCAGGAACACCGGCGCGCCGATCAGCGCGGTGATGGCCCCGACTGGCAACTGCCGCGGCGCGGCGATGGTGCGGCTGGCGATGTCGGCCAGGCACAGCAGTGCGCCACCGCACAGCGCGGCGCCGGGCGCTACCAGGCGGTGGTCGGAAGTCCGTAAGGCGAGTCGCACCAGATGCGGAGCCACCAGGCCGACGAAGCCGACGGGCCCGGCCGCGAGCACGGCAAGTGAAGTCAGGGCCGCGGCAATCATGAACGCCACCGGCCGCGCGATGCGCGCATCCAGGCCGAGAATGGCACTGCGCAGCTCGCCCGCGGCCAGCACGTTGAGCGCGCGTCCGCCCACCAGCGAGGCGAGCAGGCCGACCCCGGCCGCCGCCAGATCGAACCACGGGTGCTGCGCCCAGCCGAGGTCGCCCGCCAGCCAGAAAACCATGCCGCGCAGCTGGCCGTTGTCGGCAATCGCGAGCAACACCGAAATAACGGCCCCGCAGGCGCTCGCCAGCACCACGCCGGACAGCAGCAACCGGCCCGAATCCCCGCCGCTTCCCATCCAGTACACCAGTGCACCGATCGCGAGCGCTCCGCCGGTCGCGGTCCATTCCAGACCGCCGAGGGCAAAGCCTGCGAGCATGCCCGCCAGCGCACCCACCGAGGCGCCCCCGGAAACACCCAGCACGAACGGATCGGCCAGCGGATTGCGAAACAGGGCCTGCAGCAGCACGCCCGCCAGCCCCAAAAGGCTCCCGACCGCAAAGGCGGAAATCGTGCGGGGCAGCCGGATGGTGCGCACGATCGTAGCCGACAGTTCATCGCCTCCGCCCCCCAGGGCCGCCAACGCTTGGCCGAGGGACAGATGAGCCGAGCCG
Source organism: uncultured Gammaproteobacteria bacterium (assembly GCA_963699955.1). Lineage (GTDB taxonomy): Bacteria > Pseudomonadota > Gammaproteobacteria > Steroidobacterales > Steroidobacteraceae > FEN-1191. The sequence goes on along the minus strand of CAVOVV010000006.1, from coordinate 947,998 downwards.
GCCAGCAGGGAAGCGGACAGGCAGGCCAGCGCCAGCGCGCCGAGTACCGCCAGGGTCCAGAATTGCATCGGCCTGATCATATGCGGAGCCTAAGCATCGTCCCCGGTCAAGAACAAGACCCAATCGCTTGAGCCGGAGCACCGGGAAAGGGTAAAACGAGCAGATTATGGGTGATGTGATCGACCGTTACGGGTTCCGGGCCAACGTGGGCATCATATTGATGCAGGACGACGGCCGGCTGTTTATCGGTCGGCGCTCCGGTGGCCGTGGCTGGCAGTTTCCACAAGGCGGCATGCAGCGCGGGGAACAGGCCGAGGATTCGTTGTACCGGGAACTCAACGAGGAGATTGGGCTCGCTCGGGAGGACGTCGAGGTCATCGGCCAGACCCAGCGCTGGCTGCGCTATCGCCTGCCCGCCCGCTATCAGCGACGCCATTCCCGGCCGCTGTGCGTCGGCCAGAAGCAGCGCTGGTTCCTGCTGCGGCTCCGGCGCCCCGATCCGGCCTTTCGCTTCGACCTCACCGGTGCCCCTGAATTCGACCGCTGGCGCTGGGTGGATTACTGGCAGCCGATTCGCGAAGTCATCTACTTCAAGCGCGCCGTGTACACCCGCGCCCTGCACGAACTGGGCGAGCAGGCGTTCCCCCAGGGTCTGCCGGATTATCCGGATTGGTGGCACAGCGATTCCGAGGTACTCGCGCCGAGTCACGCGAGCGGACCCTAGATGCAGATGCCCGGCAAACTGGTGGTGCGCACTTATGCGCCGGCGCGGCGCTGGACGATGCTGGGCTCGGCGCTGTTGCTGGGGGCGGTTGCCCTGTACCTGGCCTTTGAGATGGGACATCAGCAGGCCGGCTTCGACGGCATCCAGGCCGCACAGCAGCGTGCGGCGCTTTACAGCCGGATTGCCGCCCAGGACAAGACCATACACGAGCTGCGCGTGCAGCTTGCGGCCGAGTCCAGCGCGCAGGTTTCCCAGGTCCGTGAACGTACCGAGCTCGCGCGCACCATCGGAGATCTGCAGGCCGGACTGGCCCGCGCGCAGCAGGACCTGGAGTTCTATCGCGCGATCGCCAATCCGGCCGCCGCCAATCGCCAGGGGTCGGTGCGCGTGCAGCAGTTCAGGGTGTTGATCGCCGACGCCGCCACGCGCACCTATACGCTGCGCTTTGCACTCAACCGGCCCACCCGCCCGGAAGAAACCACCGCCGGGACCTTAGGCGTTACGGTCGATGGCGAACGCGCCGGCGCCGCCGCGAGCCTCAGCCTGGCGTCGCTCTCGGCGGACAAGAGCAAGCAGCTGACCTATAGCTTCCGTTATTTCACCAACGTCGAACAATCGGTCACGCTGCCTGCGGACTTCAAGGCGGAGCGCGTTACCATAGAAATTCGCTCCGCCCAGAAGAATACGCCGCCCTACCGCCAGACCTTTGTCTGGAACCCCGACGCCACATAAATGAGACGCCATGTTTAACCGCAGTGACAAGAATACCGTCCGCATCGACACGTTGATTGGGCGCTCCGCGCGCATCCAGGGCGACGTCGAGTTCTCCGGCGGACTGCACATCGACGGACAGGTGACCGGCAATGTGCGCGTGCTGCCCGGAGGCGCGGCCTCGGTGTCGGTCAGCGAGCACGGCGTGATCGAGGGGTCGATCGAGGCGCCGCACGTGGTCCTGAACGGTACCGTCAATGGCGACATCGTCGCCTCGGAACGGGTGGTCCTGGGCGCCAAGGCGCGCGTACGGGGCAACGTCAGTTATGGCGTCATCGAAATGGCGCTCGGCGCCGAGATCACCGGGCGCCTCATTCCAGGCAATGACGCGCCTGCACAAACCGCGTAAATTCAAGGCATTTCGCATATTCCGGGGCGCTTTTTGACGGCCGCGGGCGCTACGCCTACACTGGCAGGCACCATGGACACCGCAGTACACGAAACTCCCTCCAGCGACGCGCCGCTGGTCTTTACCGACGCCGCGGCCCTCAAAGTCGCCGACCTGATCCGCAACGAGGGCAACCCGAAGCTGATGCTGCGGGTCTTCGTTCAGGGCGGCGGCTGTTCGGGCCTGCAGTATGGATTCGAGTTTGACGAGCAGCTGCAGGACGGGGATACCTGCATCGAAAATCAGGGCGTGAAGCTGCTGATCGATCCGATGAGCGTCAACTACCTGGGTGGCGCCGAGATCGATTTTCGCGACGGGCTGGACGGTGCGCAGTTCGTGATCCGAAATCCCAGCGCCACCACCACGTGCGGTTGCGGATCGTCATTTACCACCGCCTGAGTTTTTCGTGAGTCGCCCCGCCCGCGCCGTGCCCGAGGTGCTGGCGGCCGTGGATCTCGGCTCCAACAGCTTTCACCTCGTAGTTGCCCGTTACACGCACGGCCAGCTGGTCGTCATCGACCGGATGCGCGAGATGGTGCGCCTGGGCGCCGGCGTGGGCCCGGATGGCCGCCTCGACAAACAGGTGGCGGCCCGGGCGCTGGCCTGCCTGGAGCGATTCGGGCAGCGCCTGCGCGACATGCACGCGCGCAGCGTGCGCGTGGTCGGCACCAATGCGCTGCGCATTTCCCGGCGCAAGCAGGCGTTTCTCGAGCGCGCCCGCGACGCTCTCGGACACCCGATTGAAATCGTCTCGGGCATGGAAGAAGCGCGACTGATCTACTCGGGGGTCGCGCACACGCTGCCGGCCGAACCCGGCCATCGACTGGTGATCGACATCGGTGGCGGCAGCACCGAGGTCGTCATCGGCGAAGGCTACGAGCCACAGCTCCTGGCCAGCCTCAATCTCGGTTGCGTGTCGTTGAGTCAGCGCTATTTCAGCGACGAGCGGCTATCGCCGAAGCGCTTTGAGCGCGCGCAACTCGCGGCGCGCGTGGAAATCGAACCGATGCAGACCTCGTTCCTGCAGCGCGGCTGGGAGCAGGTGGTCGGCAGTTCCGGCACGGTGCGCGCGATCGGCGATTGCCTGCACGAACGCGACCCGCAGGTGTCGGGCGTCACCGCCGAGGGCCTCGACGCGCTGCTGGCTGACATGACACGCGCCGGCGACTGCCGCGAGCTGGGTCTGAACTCGTTGACCGAGGAACGGCGCCCGGTGTTTCCCGGCGGCGTGGTGATCCTCGCTGAGCTCTTCGAGGCGCTCGGCATCGAGCAGTTGCGCATGGCGGAGGGTGCTCTGCGCGATGGCCTGCTGTACGACATGGTCGGCCGATTGACCGACGAGGATCCGCGCGAACGCACCGTGGGCTCGATGCTGCGGCGATATCACGTCGATACCGCACAGGCCGAGCGCGTGGAAGCCACGGCACTGGCGTTTCTCAAGCAGGTGGCCGAGGCCTGGGAGCTCGAGGACGAAACCGCCGAGCTGATCCTGAAGTGGGCGGCGCGGCTGCACGAAATCGGCTTGGACGTGGCGCACAGCGGCTATCACCGTCACGGCGCCTACCTGCTGGAGAATGCCGACCTGCCCGGCTTTGCCCGCGAGGAACAGCTGCTGCTGGCGCGCCTGGTCGGCACGCATCGACGCAAGCCGATACTGACCGGCATCGAGGACCTGATTCCGCCCTGGGACCGGCTGGCCCTGTACCTGATCGCCCTGCTGCGCATCGCGGTACTGCTGCATCGCGGTCGCAGCAGCACGGCGCTGCCGCCGATCGAATTGAGCGCCAGCGGCCGAACTCTGGAAATGCGCTTTCCGGCGCGTTGGCTCAAGGATCACGCGCTGTCAGCCGAGGATTTGCACCAGGAGATCGAGCACCAGCGCGAGCTGGGGCTGAAGCTCAGGGTTTATTCCGGGAGCCGGACCGCGGCCGCGTAGGCATCCAGCAGTTGTTCCTGGACATCGATCCGTGGCGCACCCGTGGCGCGCACGTAGCTGCCATCGCTCTGCAGCAGCCAGGCATTGCAGGTGTCGGTCAGGTAGCACTCCAGATCATCGCGGATGCGGGTGCGCATTTTTGCCTGAGTGACGGGAAACGCCACCTCGATGCGGCGGAAGAAATTGCGTTCCATCCAGTCGGCGCTGGCCAGATACATCTGCGGCCGGCCATTGTTCTCGAACCAGAAGACCCGCGAATGCTCGAGGAATCGGCCGACGATCGAGCGCACCTGGATGTTCTCCGAGACGCCGGGAAGCCCGGGCCGTAGCGCGCACACGCCGCGCACGATCAGATCGATGCGCACGCCGGCGCACGAGGCCCGATACAGGCACTCAATGATTTGGGGATCGACCAGGGCGTTGAGCTTGGCGATGATGCGCCCGCCCTTGCCCGCCCGTGCGTTCACGATCTCGCGCTCGATCAGGCCGTGCAGGGCCTCGTGCAACTTGAAGGGCGATTGCAGGAGCCGTCGCAGGCGCGGTGTCTGGGTAAGGCTGGTGAGCTGCAGGAAGATCTCGTGCACGTCATTACCGACGGCCTCATCGGCAGTGAACAGACCGTAGTCGGTATAGGTGCGGGCGGTGCCAGGATGATAGTTGCCGGTGCTCAGGTGGCAATAGCGGCGGATCCCCGGTGCTTCGCGCCTCACGATCAACATCATCTTGGCGTGGGTCTTGTAGCCGACCACGCCGTACATGACGTGCGCCCCGGCTTCCTGCAGGCGCGTCGACAGCTCGATGTTTGCTTCCTCGTCGAAGCGCGCGCGCAATTCGATGATTACCGTGACGTCCTTGCCCGCCTGCGCCGCCGCCACCAGCGCGTCGACGATGTGCGACTGATCGCCGGTGCGGTACAGCGTCTGCTTGATCGCCAGCACCATGGGATCGGCGGCCGCCTGGCGCAGCAGGTCCATGACCGGAGTGAAACTCTGGAACGGGTGGTGCAGCAGCACGTCGCGCTGGCGGATGGCGTCGAACAGGTCATACGCGCCACTAAAGCCTTCGGCCAGTCCGGGCGTAAACACGGGATATTTAAGATCGGGCCGCGCCACCAGGTCATAGATGGCCGAGAAGCGGTTGAGGTTGACCGGGCCGGGCACCGAGTACCAATCGAGCGGCCCAAGCGCAAATTGGTGCAGCAGGAAATCCACCATTTCCTGGGGGCAATCCGCCGCCGTCTCCAAGCGCACCGCGGCACCATAGCGGCGATGGGCCAGCTCGCCTTCGAGCGCGCGGCGCAAATCGTCGACTTCCTCGTCGTCGATGAACAGGTCGCTGTTGCGCGTCAGCCGGAACTGGTAACAGCCGAGCACCTGCATGCCCGAGAACAGTCGGGCGACGAAGGCCTCGACGATGGTCGACAAGGCCACCAGCCGCTGGCGGCCGCCCGCCGCGGGCATTGCCAGGATGCGCGGCAGCGAACGCGGCGCCTGCACGATGGCCATGTCGCCGTCGCGACCGAAGGCGTCCTTGCCCGACAGCTTGACGATGAAATTTAGGCTCTTGTTCTGAATGCGCGGAAACGGTCGCGCCGGATCGAGCCCCAGTGGGCTCAACACCGGTTCGACTTCGTTGACGAAATGCTGCTCGAGCCAGGCCTGGCTGTCGGCGTCCCATTCGGTGCTGCCGAGAACGTCGATGCCCTCGGCATACAGGTCGCTCAACAGAACCTCGTTGAGCGCCCGGTATTGATCCTCGATTAGCCGCAGGGCGCGCGCATGGATGGCCGAGAGTTGCTCGGCGATGCTGAGCGTGTCGGGGGCGCTCTGCGTGGAGCCCAGCTCCAGCAATTGCTTGAGACCGGAAACGCGGATCTCGAAGAATTCGTCGAGGTTGGACGAGCAGATGCACAGGAACCGCAACCGCTCGAGCAGCGGCACGCGCGGATCCTGCGCCTGCGCCAGCACGCGGGCGTTGAACTCCAGCGCCGCCAGTTCGCGGTTGATGAAGTTCTGCGGCGCGTGCAGGGGCAGTTGATCCAAAGGCGGACGCTCGGGCGACAGCTCAAGACCACCATTGTAAGGGTGGAGTGCCTTACAGCGCTGTTACAGTCGCCAAAATACGGCATTGTCCCCGCACTGACGGCCTTAAGGGCGCTCCGCGGCCGCCGCCGCCGCCCTGAGATCGGGCCTTTGCCCCATATAAAGGAGCGGGCCCCCGGAACCCGCCCCCGGCACAGTCCTGCTAAAGTCATGGACAGGCGCACCTGCGGAATGTGCGCGATAGGGGCGGGTGTGGGTTCCAAGGCGAAGATTACGGTCCCGGTGGCCGAGCAGCTCATCGAGCTGCAGCGCGGCGCGTCCGAGGTGCTCACGCTCCCGGATCTCGAGCGCAAGCTGAATCGCGGCGTGCCGCTGCACATCAAGGCGGGATTTGATCCGACGGCGCCCGATCTGCATCTTGGTCATACCGTGCTCATCAACAAGCTGCGGCAGTTCCAGCGCTACGGCCACGAGGTCACTTTTCTGATCGGCGATTTTACCGGCATGATCGGTGACCCGAGCGGGCGCAACGCGACCCGCCCACGGCTTACGCCGGAGGAGATCCAGGCCAACGCCCGCACCTACGAGCAGCAGATCTTCAAGATCCTCGATCCCGAGACCACGCGGATCGATTTCAACTCGCGCTGGTTCGGCGCCATGAACGCCGCCGGCCTGATCGAAATCGCGGCGCGCCACACGGTGGCGCGCATGCTCGAGCGCGATGATTTCAGCAAGCGTTTTAAGGGCAATCAGCCGATCGCGCTGCACGAATTCCTGTATCCGCTGGTGCAGGGCTATGACTCGGTGGCCATGCGCGCGGACGTGGAACTCGGCGGCACCGATCAGAAATTCAACCTGCTGGTCGGACGGCAACTGCAGGAGCACTACGGTCAGGAGCCGCAGGTGGTGTTGACGATGCCGCTGCTCGAGGGGCTGGACGGCGTCAACAAGATGTCGAAATCACTCGGCAATGCCATCGCCATCACCGACCCGCCGGACGAGATGTTCGGCAAGCTGATGAGCATTTCCGATCAACTCATGTGGCGCTACTTCGAGTTGCTATCGCTCCGCCCCCTGGGCGAAGTGGCCGCCCTGCGCGCCGCGATCGCCGCCGGCCGCAATCCGCGCGACGTGAAATTCGAACTCGCGCGCGAACTGGTGGGCCGCTTTCACGACGCCGCCGCCGCGGAACGTGCGCAGCAGAACTTTACCCGCCGCTTTGCCGACAAGAGCCTGCCCACGGACCTGCCCGAGGTGGCCCTTTATTGCACTGCGGGAGAAGACGGGGTACCCCTGCTGGTCGCCCTGACCAGCGGCGGCGTGGATCTCGCCCCCAGCCGCAGCGAGGCGCGCCGCAAGGTGGCCGAAGGGGCGGTACGGATCGACGGCGAGAAGGCCGCCGACCCCCAATTACGCCTGGCCGCCGGGGCGGCCTACACGCTGCAGCTCGGCCCACGCCGTTTTGCGCGCGTGTCTATAAAGAAAAATCAATAAAAACAATAATATAAGTGCGCTGAAGGGCTATTTGTTGCAAAACGTTGACAGGGCTCGCACCGGCCCTATAATGCGCGCCCTCAGCAGATAGCGCACCGCGGGTCCCGCGGCGGCGAATCAGCGTTTGTCCGTTATGTTGACGGGGAGAGCCGCAGGGCTATACTCCTCGGCCCTTTCTTCGGCCCTAGAGACCGAAGTGCTGTTTAAAAATTTGGCAGGTAATTTGTGTGGGAACTCGCGTCGATTGTATTCTTTTGAATGCAGATGACCTGAGTGACCAAGAGTCCAGCGATGGGCCTTTGATTCACTCTTTTTGTTGAAAGCTCATAGCTATCAAGTGAAGAGTTTGATCCTGGCTCAGATTGAACGCTGGCGGCGTGCTTAACACATGCAAGTCGAGCGGTAACAGGCGTAGCAATACGTGCTGACGAGCGGCGAACGGGTGAGTAATGCTTCGGAATCTGCCTAGTAGTGGGGAATAACCAGTCGAAAGACTGGCTAATGCCGCATACGACCTTTTTTCGTATTGGAAATTGGTGAAAGCGGGGGATCGTAAGACCTCGCGCTAATAGATGAGCCGAAGTCGGATTAGCTAGTTGGTGAGGTAACGGCTCACCAAGGCGACAATCCGTAGCTGGTCTGAGAGGACGACCAGCCACACTGGGACTGAGACACGGCCCAGACTCCTACGGGAGGCAGCAGTGGGGAATATTGGACAATGGGGGCAACCCTGATCCAGCGACGCCGCGTGTGTGAAGAAGGCCTGCGGGTTGTAAAGCACTTTTAGTGGGGACAAAAAGCTACGGGCTAATACCCTGTGGTCTTGATTTAACCCAAAGAAAAAGCACCGGCTAACTCTGTGCCAGCAGCCGCGGTAATACAGAGGGTGCGAGCGTTAATCGGAATTACTGGGCGTAAAGCGTGCGTAGACGGTTTCGTAAGTCGGGTGTGAAATCCCCGGGCTCAACCTGGGAATTGCATTCGAAACTGCGAGGCTAGGGTACGGAAGAGGGAAGCGGAATTTCTGGTGTAGCGGTGAAATGCGTAGATATCAGAAGGAACATCAGTGGCGAAAGCGGCTTCCTGGTCCAGTACCGACGTTCAGGCACGAAAGCGTGGGGAGCAAACAGGATTAGATACCCTGGTAGTCCACGCCTTAAACGATGAGAACTAGACGTTGAGAGGGTTAGCCTCCCAGTGTCGCAGCTAACGCGCTAAGTTCTCCGCCTGGGGAGTACGGCCGCAAGGTTGAAACTCAAAGGAATTGACGGGGACCCGCACAAGCGGTGGAGCATGTGGTTTAATTCGATGCAACGCGAAGAACCTTACCTGGCCTTGACATCCATGGAATTCTGCAGAGATGTAGAAGTGCCTTCGGGAACCATGAGACAGGTGCTGCATGGCTGTCGTCAGCTCGTGTCGTGAGATGTTGGGTTAAGTCCCGCAACGAGCGCAACCCTTGTCCTTAGTTGCCATCATTAAGTTGGGAACTCTAAGGAGACCGCCGGTGACAAACCGGAGGAAGGTGGGGATGACGTCAAGTCATCATGGCCTTTATGGCCAGGGCTACACACGTGCTACAATGGCAGGTACAGAGGGAAGCCAACGCGCGAGCGGGAGCCAATCCCAGAAAGCCTGTCGTAGTCCGGATCGGAGTCTGCAACTCGACTCTGTGAAGTTGGAATCGCTAGTAATCGCAGATCAGCATTGCTGCGGTGAATACGTTCCCGGGTCTTGTACACACCGCCCGTCACACCATGGGAGTTTACTGCACCAGAAGCAGGTAGCCTAACCGCAAGGATGGCGCCTACCACGGTGTGGTCGATGACTGGGGTGAAGTCGTAACAAGGTAGCCGTACGGGAACGTGCGGCTGGATCACCTCCTTTAAGAGAAACGCGTTCAACGGAAGAAGTTGGCGCGAGTTTCCATCACAAGTTACCTGCCTAATAGCCTTTGATAGGTAGCGGCCTTTTAAGCTCCCTGGAATGCGCCCAATTAATTGGATAGGCTGCAGCACCGCGTTGGGTCTGTAGCTCAGTTAGTTAGAGCGCACCCCTGATAAGGGTGAGGTCGGGGGTGCAACTCCTCCCAGACCCACCAACCAATGTCGGGGCCATAGCTCAGCTGGGAGAGCGCCTGCTTTGCAAGCAGGAGGTCACCGGTTCGATCCCGGTTGGCTCCACCAGCTCCAGTGCCGTTACCTGCCCAAAGGAAAAAGTTTGAGTTGCGCGGCCTATGAGACCGCGTCGCTCTTTAACAATCCGGAAGATTCTTTTGATAGACGCAATTTTCAAGCGAGATTGTTTTTAGAAGTCTCTTGAGAATGTCGCGTTCGCATAAATGTGAGAAATCAGCTCCATATCCCCAAACTCCTTGGGGTTATATGGTCAAGTGAATAAGCGCATATGGTGGATGCCTAGGCGGTAGAAGGCGATGAAGGACGTGGTAGCCTGCGATAAGCGTCGGGGAGCTGGCAAACAAGCTTCGATCCGGCGATGTCCGAATGGGGAAACCCAGAGCGTAAGCTCTATTTCACACTGAATACATAGGTGTGAAAAGCGAACCCGGTGAATTGAAACATCTCAGTAACCGGAGGAATAGAAATCAACCGAGATTCCCTTAGTAGTGGCGAGCGAAAGGGGAACAGCCCAGTTGTGGTAATCCGACGAGGTCTAGTGGAACAGTCTGGAAAGTCTGGCCAAAGAAGGTGATAGCCCTGTAGACGAAAGACCAAGTTGGTGAGCAACGAAGAGTAGGACGGGACACGTGCAATCCTGTTTGAACATGGGGGGACCATCCTCCAAGGCTAAATACTCTCTACCGACCGATAGTGAACCAGTACCGTGAGGGAAAGGCGAAAAGAACCGCGGTGAGCGGAGTGAAATAGAACCTGAAACCGTATGCGTACAAGCAGTCGGAGCCCCGCAAGGGGTGACGGCGTACCTTTTGTATAATGGGTCAGCGAGTTATTTTCAGTGGCAAGGCTAACCGAATAGGGGAGCCGTAGGGAAACCGAGTCTTAATAGGGCGCCACAGTCGCTGGGAATAGACCCGAAGCCAGTCGATCTATCCATGGCCAGGATGAAGATCAGGTAACACTGATTGGAGGTCCGAACGAACCACTGTTGCAATAGTGCGTCGATGAGCTGTGGATAGGAGTGAAAGGCTAATCAAGGCTGGCGATAGCTGGTTCTCCCCGAAAGCTATTTAGGTAGTGCCTCGGTTATTACTCGAGGGGGTAGAGCACTGTTTAGAGACGGGGGCCATCTCGGCCTACCAACTCTATGCAAACTCCGAATACCTCGAAGTACAGACCGGGAGACACACAGCGGGTGCTAACGTCCGTTGTGAAGAGGGCAACAACCCAGACCATCAGCTAAGGTCCCAAAATTTCGGCTAAGTGGTAAACGATGTGGAAAGTCATAGACAGCCAGGAGGTTGGCTTAGAAGCAGCCATCCTTTAAAGAAAGCGTAATAGCTCACTGGTCAAGTCGGTCCGCGCGGAAGATTTAACGGGGCTCAAGCCGAGTACCGAAGCTATGGGTGTGCAGCAATGCACGCGGTAGGGGAGCGTTCTCTACGCCTGTGAAGGTGTGCTGTGAGGCATGCTGGAGGTATGAGAAGTGCGAATGCTGACATGAGTAACGTTAAAGCGGGTGAAAAACCCGCTCGCCGTAAACCCAAGGTTTCCTGAGCCACGTTAATCGGCTGAGGGTGAGTCGGTTCCTAAGGCGAGACCGAAAGGTGTAGTCGATGGAAAGCAGGTTAATATTCCTGCACCAGAACCACTGCGATGGGGTGACGGAGAAGGCTAGATCAGCGGCAGTCCTGCCGTTCAAGGTCGTAGGGGGTATCTCTCGGCAAATCCGGAGGTACGCTATCCCCAAGAACTGAGTACTAGGAGACTTCGGTCTCCGAAGTGATTGATGCCACGCTCCCGGGAAAAGCCTCTAAGCTTCAGGTGAATTCTGACCGTACCGTAAACCGACACTGGTGGGTGGGGAGATAATCTCCCAAGGCGCTTGAGAGAACTCTGGTTAAGGAACTCTGCAAATTGATACCGTAACTTCGGAAGAAGGTATGCCTACAGAGGTGATTGGACTTGCTCCATGAGCTTCCGTAGGTCGCAGGTAATTGGTGGCTGCGACTGTTTACCAAAAACACAGGACTCTGCTAACACGCAAGTGGATGTATAGGGTCTGACGCCTGCCCGGTGCCGGAAGGTTAATTGATGGGGTCAGCCGCAAGGCAAAGCTCCTGATCGAAGCCCCGGTAAACGGCGGCCGTAACTATAGGAAGGCAATTGGTAACAGTTAATGCTGCAGAGTTAGAGTGAGTAGGACTGATCGTTGTAGTTACGTAAATAAACTTGGCCATATGCTGGAAACCCCGAGCATCCTTCAGTACTCGCAGCGCAAGCTGCAGTGACAATCTGTAAGGTGCGGGCAATCAGCAGGAAAGACCGGCAATCGCCGGAATCCTCAGAGACTAAACGCCAGGCTCTCTTTTCGGAGAGATGAGATAGTCCGATCTGCATGGCGACATGCAGGAGTAATGCGCAATGCATTACTCCGCAAATACGCCCGAAAGGCGTGTTGGTGTAACAACTAGAACGGTCCTAAGGTGAACTAAAGCTGCCTTAGTAAAATTTGGCTATATGCTGGAATCCCCGTGGATCTGCAGTACTCGTCGGGCTCAAATCGGTCGGCAGTCTATACTGTCGCGATGCAGGACAATCAGCAGGAAATACGAGGCTAAGATCAAGATTGGCTGGATATCGGTTTTGTCGATGGAGAGGGTTGTTCTCAATCCACTTCATCGTTGACAACCGCGCGAAAACATCGCAAGGCTATGAACTGGTTTCCAGGTGGCGCATGAATTTGCGTGACAAAAGGCGCCAGAAGCGTCGAGATGCCTAAATGCTAAGTTTCTCGGGCGTGTGCTATGTCAAAGACGGCACAACAACACAAAGAAGATCTGCCGTATTCGTGTCGAGACGGGTGATCTATTGAGATCATTACGTTTCTCGAGCTTCACGCAAGAACGCTGATCGAAGTTCGTAAGATGTATGGAAGTGATTAGACAGACGCATCTCACCATGTGGGCTGCTCGAGATTTTGAAATCGCTGAGACGATGAATCACTGAAATCACGCACCGAAATGATCAGAATCCTCAGAGACTACACGCCAAACGCTGACTTCAAAGTCGTGAAGATATAGTCCGATCTGCATGGCGACATGCAGAGCGATTGAATCCATCTGACGTCATGCAAGCAAGACTGATCGAGCGAAATTCCTTGTCGGGTAAGTAACATTGCCCGGGACGGTGGCAACATCGTTCCATTTAACCGGCTCAAATCGGTGGAACCCACACGGCGCGACATGCAGGGCGCCACGGGCAATACCGAGGGTAAGATTCGAATGAAACGAATCCCCGTAACGACTCAGGGGTTGAGATCCCTGGATGGCCGCAAGGCCATAACACGCCGGCCCTGATGCTGACCAAGCGATAGAGACTGCTCAATCTGCCGCGATCAGGTGAACGTATAGTCTATGCCACGGGAAACTGTGGAAGTTCATGAAGTTCCGACCTGCACGAATGGCGTAACGCTGGCCACACTGTCTCGACCAGAGACTCAGTGAAGTTGAAATCGCTGTGAAGATGCGGCGTAGCTGCGGAAAGACGGAAAGACCCCGTGAACCTTTACTATAGCTTTACACTGAACTTTGACCTTGTTTGTGTAGGATAGGTGGGACCCTTTGAAGCGGAGGCGCTAGCTTTCGTGGAGGGAACGTTGAAATACCACCCTGATAAGTTCGGAGTTCTAACCTTGACCCGTAATCCGGGTCGGGAACACTGTATGGTGGGTAGTTTGACTGGGGCGGTCTCCTCCCAAAGAGTAACGGAGGAGTGCAAAGGTACGCTCAGCGCGGTCGGTCATCGCGCACAGAGTGCAATGGCATAAGCGTGCTTAACTGCGAGACGTACATGTCGAGCAGGTGCGAAAGCAGGTCATAGTGATCCGGTGGTTCTGTATGGAAGGGCCATCGCTCAACGGATAAAAGGTACTCCGGGGATAACAGGCTTATTCCTCCCAAGAGTCCACATCGACGGAGGAGTTTGGCACCTCGATGTCGGCTCATCACATCCTGGGGCTGTAGCAGGTCCCAAGGGTTCGGCTGTTCGCCGATTAAAGTGGTACGCGAGCTGGGTTCAAAACGTAAGTAACACTGCGTTGCCGGGAAGCAATTCCCTGATAAATTTAACTGGCTCATATCGGTGAAACCCTCCTGAAGTTTAAAACTGGCTTCAAAGGGCAATACCGAGGGAAGGCTGGTGTTGATGTCGATACAACCCTTGCGTTGACAGGTTGTAGAGACACGATACGACGTTCATTCGTCGGATCAGGTCAGCATCATGCCCCTGTAGAGACTGATCCATTATGGAGAGAGTCGCTGAGACGAGCAGCGGCTAAGACGCCAGTCCCCTCATTGCAAGTTGAGGGTGAAGGTATAGTCCATGCCACCCGAAATGGTGGAATGACATGCGTGAGACAGTTTGGTCCCTATCTTCCGTAGCCGTTGGAGATTTGAGGGTGAGCTGTCCTTAGTACGAGAGGACCGGGATGGACGCACCACTGGTGTTCCGGTTGTCACGATAGTGGCACTGCCGGGTAGCTATGTGCGGACGGGATAACCGCTGAAAGCATCTAAGCGGGAAGCCCCCCCCAAGACTAGATCTCCCTGGGAACTCGATTCCCCTAAAGGGCCCACGTAGACTACGTGGTTGATAGGCCGGGTGTGTAAGGTCAGTAATGACTTCAGCTAACCGGTACTAATTGCCCGTGAGACTTGACCATATAACCTCAAGCAGTTTGGCTACCGAGCCAGGCGTGCGAGGTCGACCGATGCGACGATGGAGCGATCCATCACATTTGAACGCGACAAGCGTCGACTCTTAAGAATCTTCCGGTTTCGCCTGGCGGCTATAGCGAGCAGGAACCACCCGATCCCATTTCGAACTCGGAAGTGAAAATGTTCTGCGCCGATGGTCGTGTGGCAGTTGCCATGCCAGAGTAGGTCACCGCCAGGCTTCTCATAGGACAGAGCCCCGACGCTTCACGGCGTCGGGGCTTTTGTCTTTTTTGGGGGCGCTATGGATCGGATCGACGTCTGCATCATAGGCGGCGGCATGGCGGGAGCTTCGGTGGCGTTCCACCTCGCGCCGCATGCGCGTGTCACCCTGCTGGAGCGCGAACCACACCTCGCCTATCACAGCACCGGGCGATCGGCGGCGCTGTACGCGCCCAACTACTGCAGCGATCTGGTCCGTCGCCTGACGCTCGCCGGCCGACCGTTCCTGGCGACGCCACCCGCGGGCTTTACGTCCGTGCCGCTCTTGCACGAGCGCGGTTTCCTGCTGATCGGGAAGCACGCGCAGCTTGCGGCCTGCGAGCAATATGAGGCCGAGTCGCTCGCCGCCGGACTTGAAACCAGGCGGCTCACGCCGCAGGCGGCTCGCGAGCTCGTGCCGGTGTTGCGCGCCGACAGTTGCGACTGGACGCTGCTCGATCCGAGCGCCTGGGACCTCGACGTCGATGCGCTGCTGCAGGGGTTCCTGCGCGGCGCACGCGCACACGGCACCACCGTGCACACTTCGCAGGAAGCGGCCGCGATCACGCGAGAAGGCAACGCGTGGCAGATCAGCGGGCCGGGCTACGACCTGCGGGCGGACGTGGTGGTCAACGCTGGGGGCGCCTGGGCCGATGAAATTTCAGGCCGGGCGGGCATTGCGCCGCTGCATCTGATACCGCACCGGCGCACGGCCTTCATCTTTGATCCGCCGGAGAACACGGTGGTCGCGCACTGGCCAATGGTGACCGACGCCGAAGGACTGTTCTATTTCAAGCCCGACGCGGGCCTGCTGCTGGGCTCGCTCGCCGAGGAGGTGCCCTCGCCACCGACCGACGCACAGCCCGAAGATCTCGACGTCGCCATCGCTGTGGATCGGATTGAACAGGTCATCGATTACCCGGTGACGCGCGTGCGCCGGTCATGGACGGGACTGCGCGTGTTTGCGCCCGATCGCGAACCCGTATCGGGTTTCGAGCCGGGGCAACCCGGTTACTACTGGCACGCAGGCCTGGGAGGATTTGGCATCCAGACCGCGCCGGCGCTCGGCGCCTTTGCCGCGGCGACGATATTGGGCCGCAGCCCGCCCGGAGCGCTGCAGGCGCTTGACGTGACGGCCGCACAACTCCAGGTGCAACGCTTGCGACGTTGAGCGGCCGCGCCTCGGCCACCAGAGGCGGCTCTAAAGGGCTCTCGTCCTTCTCCGATCGGCGACACCCCCGCAGGGGGTCCTTGTAGGCCTGCCCCGACAGGCAGATAGCCTTCATGCTGACGGCGAGGCCAGTCGCCGTCCCTCATAGTTCTGGCGCTGCAATGGGCAGAAGCGATTGGACCTGATCTAAATACGGATCAGCAAGGGTGATGAGATGACGGTGGCAATTGGACCCATTTTGTGGCTTCTGACGAGCCTTCTGCTCGGTGCTGTCCTGTTGCTGGCGGCCTTTGGCATCATCCTGTGGCTCAGTGGTCGTCAGCGCGCGCGGGATGAGTCGGAAGGGCGCATCTGGGAGCATAATCCGACAGACATCGCGGGTCCGGACGGCACTTCCGTTGCTGCCTCGGGAAAATAAACGACAACTGCCCGATGCGGGGTTGCGCTCAAGGCCATGATTCAGAAGCCTCTGCAGCGGCCTGGCGGCGCCCACCAAATCCTGGATTGGTTCGAATCGGAACCCTCGGAAATCCTGTCTCGCTGCTGCCTGTTTCTCGACGTTGACGGCACCCTGATCGAATTCAGGGCGGATCCAAGCACCGCCCGCGCCGATGCCGAACTGCTGAGCTTGCTGCAGTGCGCCGAGAAAAGCTTCGGTGGCGCATTGGCGTTGGTAAGCGGGCGCCTGGTGGCCACCCTCGACACCATGCTGAGCCCCCTGCAGCTGCCTGCTTCCGGGCTGTATGGCCTCGAGCGTCGCGATTCCGGCGGCGTGGTGCACCGCAAGGTCGCCAGCATGCCGGCGCTTGATGCCGCGCGCGCGAGCGTGGTCGAGTTTGCGGCGGCGCACCCGGACCTGCTCGTGGAAGACAAGGGCACGGCCATCGCGCTGCACTATCGGCGCATCCCCGAGTTGGGCGCGGACTGCCGACGCATTGTCTACGCGGCGGCGGCCGGGCTGTGGCCGCAGTTTCAGGTGATCGAAGGGTCGATGGTGGTGGAGATTGTTCCCGCCGGCACCAGCAAGGCGACCGCGATTGAGGAATTCCTGGCCGAGCCGCCCTTCGCGAGCCGGATCCCGATTGCGCTCGGGGATGATTATTCCGACTGCGACGCTTTTACGGCCGTGCATCGCCACGGCGGCCTTGCGCTGGCGGTCGGCCGTCGAATTTACGGCGATCATTGCCTGGAAGATTGCCAGGCCGCGCGACGCTGGCTGTCGACTCTCGTGGGAATGAATTCCCGATGACCGCCAACGGCAGTCGCTCCTCGCTCGATCTGGCCGTGGTCGGAAACTGCCAGGTGGCCGGGCTGCTGGATGGACTGGGCCGCCTGGTATGGGCGTGCATGCCGCGGCCGGATTCGGACCCCACGTTTTGCAGCCTGCTCGATCCACAGGGTGGCGATGCCAAAGGGGGGGTGTTCGCGATTGAATTGCTCGACGTCGTCAGCGGGCAGCAAAGCTATCTGCGCAACACCGCCGTGGTCGAGACCGTGCTGGACGATGCGGCGGGCAATCAGATGCGGCTCACGGATTTCTGTCCGCGCTACCGCGAACGTGGACGGATATTCAAACCCATGATGTACGTGCGCATCGTGGAGCCCACGCGAGGTCAGCCGCGTATCCGCATGCGATTCCAGCCCAGGAACGATTATGGATCGCGCCCCTCGGAGTGGACCTCCGGCAGCCACCATCTGCGGGTGGTCGGAGCCGACGTGGTATTCCGCCTGACCACCGACGCATCGCTGACCGCCCTGGTGGAAGAACAGGTCGTCATATTGGATCGGCCGCTCGCATTCATCCTGGGGCCTGACGAATCAGTCGCCGCCGCACCACTCGCACTGGCGCACCGCACGCTCGAGCAGACCGTGGACTACTGGCAGGAATGGGTGCGCAGTCTCGCCATACCGGTGGACTGGCAGAGTGCGGTGATTCGCGCGGCCATTACCCTCAAGCTCTGTACCTTCGAGGACTCGGGCGCGGTGCTGGCGGCGCTCACCACCTCGATCCCCGAGTCCTCCGGTTCCGGCCGCAACTGGGATTACCGCTACTGCTGGCTGCGGGACAGCTTCTTCGTCATACAGGCGCTCAACCGCCTGGGTGCAACCCGAACCATGGAGGGATTCCTTCATTACCTCAACAACGTGATCGCGCAGTCCCCTACCGGTGCCTTGCGTCCGGCCTACAGCCTGGCTGGAGCCTCGGGAGGCGAGGAGGTGGTGCGTCGATACCTTGCCGGGCTATCGGGGCATGGGTCCGGTGCGGGTCGGCAATTCGGCATTGATGCAAGTTCAGCACGACGTGTACGGCGCGGTGATCATGGCCACCAGTCAATGCTTCTACGACTTACGCCTGATCTCGCCTGGGGATGCCGCCTTTTTTACGCGCCTCGAGTCCTTGGGAGCACACGCGACCGCTGTGTTTGAGCAGCCCGACGCGGGTCCCTGGGAGTATCGCGGTAACGAGCAGATCCATTCCTACTCGGCCTGCATGTGCTGGGCCGCGTGCGACCGGCTCGCACGAATCGCCGCCCACCTGGGACTGAGCGATCGCACGGCGCACTGGCAATCACGAGCCTCGGTCATGAAGGATCGCATCCTGGAGCAATCGTGGAATGGCACGCGCAATGCCTTCGTTGATCGGTTTGGTGGCCACGATCTGGACGCCACGGCGCTGCTGCTGCCCGAATTGGGACTGATCAGCGCGACCGATCCACGCTTTGCAGCTACCGTAGACGCTATCGGCCGCGAATTGCGCGACGGCGATTACATTTTCCGGTATCGACATGCCGATGACTTTGGTGTTCCGCGCAACGCCTTTACGGTCTGTTCATTCTGGTATGTCAACGCACTTGGCGCACCTGGGACGCACCGCCGAAGCCCGGGAAGCCTTTGAAAGGTTGCTGTCACGGTGCAATCACGTTGGCTTGTTCTCAGAGGATATTGACCCCGCCACCCACGAGCACTGGGGCAACTATCCGCAGACCTACAGCATGGTCGGGGTCATCTCAAGCGCATTGCGACTCAGTCGCCCCTGGGAGGAGGTCGTATAGCCGCAATGCGGCGCGAGATTATGACGATGACATTGGGGAGGGCTGGGTTCCAGCGACGGCACAGATATGTTTCGACATTCGATCATCCGGTTATTTCTGGCCCTGGCGGCCCTGGCCGCCGTGGTCACCTATTTCGGCGTGCCGTATATCAGTGACGCGCTGACCGCGGGCTATCGCATGCAGGCCGAACATCGCGCCGGCGCGCTGCTGCGCGCCAGCGAGGATCAGTTGCGCAACCTGGTGGAACGCCACGACCGCGCCGGCCTGCGCGCATTCCTGGCGCTAACCGTGACCGAACATTCCTGGCTGCAGAGCCTGGTGCTGTGCCGGAGCGACGGCACGATCATCAGCCAGAGCGATCACACGCCGAGTGATGTGGTATGCAGGCCGGAGGACCATCCGCGCGATGATTTCAGTCAACTGATTCAGACCACTGCGGGACGGCTGCAGATTTCCGACTACGAGATTATGGGAAGCGGCCACCCGCCGTTTCGGGCCGTCGTGGTGCAGGACCTGGGCTTCGCCGATTGGAGCCAGTCCGGGTGGCGCGGCTTTGTCGTTGCATTCGTGGGCTTGACCGCGCTCGGGCTGGCGCTGCTGGTGTCGTTTGTCATCTGGTGGCTGCTGCGGCGCTGGGCAACACTGCTGCTCAGCGACATCAGAAGCGGTCGATTGCTGGATGACGCGCGATCTCCCGGGGTCTCCTGGCCGATCCTTACCCAGGTGCGCCGGGTGTTACGGGATGCGGAAGAGAAGCAACGCCTCGAAATTGACTATCGTGAAAACTGGACTCCGCAGGCGCTGCGGCAGGTGGTGCAAAAGCAGCTGGAATCCAGCCAGGTGATCACGGTATCGAACCGCGAACCCTACAGCCACTGGCGCGATGCCGAGGATCAGATCCAGGTCCAGGTTCCTGCCAGCGGCATGGTGACGGCACTGGAACCGATCATGCGCGCCTGCTCCGGCGTATGGATCGCGCACGGCAGCGGCACGGCGGATCGAAGCGCCGTGGATTCACAGGATCATGTTTCGGTGCCGCCCGATGCGCCCAGCTATACCTTGCGGCGCGTCTGGCTGTCGCCGGAAGAAGAGGAGGGCTACTACTTCGGGTTCTCCAACGAAGGCATGTGGCCCCTGTGCCACCAGGCGTACGTGCGCCCGGCGTTTCGGGACGCCGATTGGCGCGCTTACCAGGCCGTCAACCGCAAGTTTGCCGACGCGGTCGTGCAGGAGGCCGAGTCGGCCAATCCGGTGGTGCTGATCCAGGACTTCCATTTCGCGCTGCTGCCACAACTGCTGCGCGAGCGCATTCCGCGCGCCACGATCGGATTGTTCTGGCACGTGCCGTGGCCCAATGCCGAGACCTTCGGGGTCTGTCCATGGCAACGCGAACTCCTGACCTGCATGCTGCAGGCGGACGTGCTTGGATTCCATACGCTCTACCACTGTCACAACCTGCTCGACACCGTCGATCGCGCGATTGAATGCAAGATCGATCGCGAACACATGAGCGTGACCCTGCAAGGCCATGTGTGTCGCGTGGCGGCCTATCCCATATCGATTGAGTGGCCGCCGCGCTGGCTGAAGGGTCTGCCCGATTTTGCCGTGACCCGTGCCCAGATTCGCCAGGAGTTTGGCATCGACGAGTCGGTAATTCTGGGTGTCGGGGTGGAGCGCTGGGACTTCACCAAGGGAATCGTGGAACGCTGCCAGGCGCTGGAAGCCTTTCTCGATCGCCACCCCAAGGAACAAGGGCGAGTGACCCTGCTGCAGGTCGCCGAGCCCTCCAGGAGCAAATTGCCGGCCTATCGGGCCGTGCAGGAACGCACGGTACAGGAAGTGGATCGGATCAACGCGCGCTTTCAGACGGCGTCCTGGCGTCCGATCGTCTTGGTGCCGGCGCACCAGGATCCGCGGCGCGTGTTCGAAATGTATCGCGCCGCCGACTTCTGCATGGTGACGAGCCTGCACGATGGAATGAATCTGGTGGCCAAGGAATTTGTAGCGGCGCGGGACGACGAGGACGGAGTGCTCATTCTCAGCACCTTTACCGGGGCCGCGCGTGAGCTGGTCGAAGCATTGATCGTCAATCCCTTCAATGTCACTGAGACGGCGGCGGCCATCGCCGCAGCCATCAAGATGCCTCGCGACCAGCGGCGCCAGCGGATGCGCTTGATGCGCCAGACCGTGAGGGAAAATAATGTTTACCGTTGGGCTGGTCGCATGCTCGTGGACATCGCCCGGATTCGCCAGCGCCAGTCGATAGGTACCCGTGCGTAGTACGCATATAATCCACGGACCGGCGGGAGCCGATCCGGCCAACCATGGGATCACGCCGTGTCAAAAATCCTGATAGCTGACGATCATGCCGTGGTGCGGGCAGGCATCCGCCAGTACCTGGAAGCCGAATCCAGCATCCGCGAAATAGGCGAAGCCGCCAGCGGGCGCGACACGCTGGAGCAACTGCGCGCTCGGGAATGGGACCTGGTGCTGCTCGATATCTTCATGCCCGACCAGAGTGGCCTGGATATTCTGCGGGAGATTCAGAACGGCTATCCCAAGGTACGGGTACTCATGCTGAGCGGACTGCCCGAGGAGCAGTACGCGCTGAGCGTGCTGCGCGCAGGCGCCAGCGGCTACCTACCGAAAGACAGCGCTCCAGAGGAATTAATAAAAGCCGTGCTGACGGTGCTGGCCGGGCGTCGGTACGTGAGCCCCGAAGTGGCGGAGCTGCTGGTGGCCGGTATGGACAAGAACCCGGGCGGACAGCAGCACGAGCGGCTGTCGACGCGCGAGTTCCAAGTGTTGAGCAAGCTCGCGGCTGGGCGCGCGGTCTCGGAAATCGCCGAAGAGTTGCAGCTCAGTGTCAAAACCGTCAGCACCTACCGCAGCCGGGTGCTGGAAAAAATGGGTCTTAAGACAAATGCCGACCTGACTTCGTACGCCTTGCGGCATGGCCTGATTCAATGACACATCAAGTCAGAGCGGTCCTACACTGCAATGGGTCGGTAACTGTAAGTGACCGGGGGGAGCCTTGAGTAATATGAACGCACGCCGTCCGCAGCCGCAGCGAGCGGTGGGGGTGATGGGAGCCGCGGCGCGACCATTGCGTCTTTTGCTGGTCGAAGACTCGAAGGTGTTGGCAGAGCGACTGGCCGAAGTAGTCCGGCAGATCCCGGAGTTTGAACTCCTGGCTGCAGTCGATACCGAAGAGGCCGCACGTGCGGTAGTGGCGCGCGAGCGCGTTGACGTCATGATTCTGGATTTGCATCTCAAGCATGGCAATGGCTTCGGCGTATTGCGTGCTCTTAACCACTTTCCCGAGAGGCCGATCATTGTGGTGCTCACAAATTACGATCTGCCGCAGTACAAGGAAGCCGCGCTGGCACTCGGCGCCGCGCATTTCCTGGACAAGATTCGTGACTACGATCGATTGCCCGATTTACTCAACGAGCTAGTCACGAGCGCCCGCTCAAGAGCCTGAAGATGTTGCTCCGCGAACAAACCACCGCCTCGCCAACGAGCCAACCCGGCGCCGTCGCGCCGCGTGCGTCCTCGCCGGCTCAGCGTCCGAGGTGGACTCGCAAGTTCTGGGTGTTCGCGCCTGTGGCGCTGGCGGTTGTGCTCCCCATCGTGCTGTTCTTCTATGCCGAATTGGGGCAGGCGCGATTGCAGGATGCGAGCGCCGAGCTGACGGCGTCCCAGTGGCGCCAGGCGACGCTGGAGGAATTCCTGAGATCCGTCCTGGATGCCGAGGCGGCCCAGCGCGGCTTCCTGCTCACCGAGGATAAGTCGTACCTGGCGCCTTACGATCCTTCGGTGCGCCGCGTGCCGCAGCTGCTCGATAGCCTGGAGGCCAGTTACCGCGAGATCGGTTCGCAGCAGGGCCTGGCCGCAATCCGCGACCTGCGCCTCAAGTCGGGCATGAAGATCGGGGAGCTGAATTCCTCGCTGCGGCTCTATGGCCAGTTCGGGCGGCCCGCGGCCGTCGCGCTGGTGTACACGGACCTCGGCAAGAAAACCATTGAAGACATACGCCTCAAGGCGGACGAATTGCTGACGCTCGAGGGACAATTGCGTGCGGCCACCAACGAAACCTGGCTGCGCGGGATCCGCTTTACCAGGATTCTGATAGGTGTGGCAACGCTGCTGGGCATTGCCTTTCTGATTGCCTCCGGGACGCTGTTGGGACGCGCCGTGCGCCGCCGGGAAGTCGAGGCCGAGGCTCTGGACGCGCGCAATCGGGAGCTGGATCGGGTGGTCAAGGAACGCACCCGGAACCTCTCGGCGTTGTCGAGCCATCTGCAGAACGTGCGTGAAGCCGAGAAGTCCGCCCTGGCGAGGGAATTGCATGACGAGCTGGGCGGGCTGCTGGTGGCGACGAAAATGGACCTGATGTGGCTGCGCCGGAAACTCGATACCGGTGATCCCCAGCTTGTGGAGCGCTGGAACCGGGTCCTCAAATCGCTCGACGAGGGCGTGGAGCTGAAGCGCCGCATCATCGAGAATCTCCGGCCCACGCTGCTGGACAATCTGGGCCTGGTGGCCGCGCTACGGTGGTTGGTGGGCGAGACCGGCCGACGCTCCGGGCTGGCCTGCCACGAAGAGTACGCCGAGGAAGAACTCACGGACCTGAGCCCGGAGGCCAACATCACCATATACCGGGTGGTGCAGGAATGCTTGACCAACATCATGAAGCACGCGCGCGCCACCAAGGTGGATGTCGAGCTGCGCAGCAACGACCTGGATGTACGTTTGATCGTGCAGGACAACGGCCAGGGAATTGCTCCGCAGCGGGTGGGAATTTCACACTCGTACGGGATCGCGAGCATGCAGCACCGGGTGGCGGCGCTCGGCGGCACGATGTCCATTGAGCGCGCACCGTCGGGTCGCGGCACCATTGTGGATGTGACGATCCCGCGCGACCGCGCTCACGGCGAGCAGGCGGTCGATCCCGCCGGAGTTGAGCAATTGCCATGAAACTCACGTCTCTGGTGCTCGTGATGATGGTCGGAGCGCTGTGCGGCTGCGCGCCCGAGGCGAGCGCACCCAAGCACGCGGCGGCGCGGCCCCAGACGCACGGTTCCCCCACGGCGACCGCCGCTCCGGCTGCCAAGGGGGCAACGCCCGATGCGGACGCGCCGAGCTACGAAGTCAGCATTGCCTCGGCGGAGGCGGATCGCGTGCGCGCCCGGGATCTGTGCGATTCCGGCGATAAGGCCGAGCGACGTAGCTGCATTCAGGCCGCGGACGCGGCTTATGATTCGGCCAAGCGCGCCGCGGAAAGTACCCGCAACGCTGCTCCCTGATTCCGGCTTGGGTGGTGCTATCTAGTGGGGCCGTGCGGCCCTCGGCGCTGCACCAATGGGGCGGGTGCAGCACCGAAGTCCGACACGACTTTCAATTGCCAATTGCTTGGCCAAGCGACGCGACTTCCCGAGGGATTATCGCGCAACGACAGTCGAGCGCGTCTTACTGCGCCGTGACCGTCACGTTGTTGTTGACCGCAGTCACACCGGCGGTGTTGTGCGCAATCGAAACAACCTTGTCAACATCAGCCTGGCTGCCGGCAGAGCCGGTCAGCGACACGACGCCCGACGCATCGGCATCAACGCTGATGCTGTTCATGCTGGACACGTGTTCGGCGGCCATTTCAGACTTGATCTTCGAGGCGATCGGCGAGTTCGCTGATGCCTCAGTCGTGGCCTGGGGCTGATCCGTGGCAGCCTGCGCGCCCTGATCGGTGGCAGTCTGCGGATCCGCGGCACTCTGCGAAAAGCCTGCCGCCGGAAATAACGCCGCGCCGGCAATCAAATACGAAAGCGCGAGCACTGATTTCATGGAATTCTCCTCACATATTTTATTGGAAACACCCACGCTCAGTTTCCGGATTCTTTATCCACGCTGCGATAGTCCCAAGCCGCGGTGACGGGTCAGGCGGTTCCTACGCCGCTAGAGAACTACAGCGTGGTTACCGCCGATGAATAACGTTGCGTGCACTACGACTGTCGCCAAGTGCCGACAAGCCGGCGCGGCGCGCTTAATGGCCGTTGTGTGATCGTGGGCTTTCAAAGATCTCCGAGAGGACGTGTCCCTTCATCTGACTCGGCTTGCGGATTCCATAGAGATGCAGAATGGTCGGAGCGATATCAAACACACTCACCTCCAGGCCCATGAGCCGGACGTCTCTTTTTATGGTCGGACCGGCGGCAATGAACATCCCGGGGACATCATCACCGTCCTCGAAATCGTGATGGGCGATGATGGGCGTCGTGCCGCCGTGATCATGGCCCGCGTGCTGGCGGTGCTCCAAGTCCTCAAACTCACGCAGCGGCTTGATGCCGTGATCTGAAATAATGAACAGATAAGTGTTGGCGTCGACGTGCGTCAGGATCTTGCCGAGCACTTGGTCAAAGGCACGGTATTGGTCCGGAAACGCGTTCACGCGCACGCTGTGGAGCTTGGGATCGTAGCCGACGTTGTAGGGCTGTATGGGGTAGAGCCAATGTCCCACGCGATCCTCGCAGGACTGGGCGAACATGGTGAAATCCGTAGGGTGATGGCTCAACAAGTAATCGAACAGCTTGGCTTGCTTGGCCCGTATTTGCGACACCTGCTGGAGCCAACGGTCGATGACGGCGGTCTCTTTCCCTTTGAGTTCTTCGGCGGTCGGCATGCGCGAGCAATCAATCCAGAAGTCGCCCACGTTGGACTCGAGTTCGGCGACCATGCTGGAGGGATACACCGCCGCTCCTCCCTCGACCTCGGAAAGCTTCGGTGCACACAGGAGGCCATCCTCGCATCCCTTCCCGCGCGTGAGCATGCCGCTGACCATGTAGCCATTAACCGGCATGACCGGAAAGGTGGCCGGTACGTTGGCCATGCCGACCGTCACGCCGTGTTTCGACAGCATCGACCACAGCGGCTCGCGTTTGAGCAGTGAGGTGCTGGCAGTGTTCCCGGCCACCTTGAATCCCGTTATGCCGTTCTCCTCCGGGGGTGTGCTGGTGGCAATCGCGCTGTAGATCTTGGGGCAATTCGGGGCGGTGAGGGTCTTCATCTTCCCATAGACGCCCCGCTGGATGACGGTCGCGAGATTGTGGAGTTCTCCCTTGAGCAACAGCGGACGAATGATGTCCCATTCCATGCCGTTCACACCCACCACAATCACGTGCGGTCGCGAATCGGGTGCACTTCGAGCCGGAACGAGGCCGATCAGGAGAACCAATGCGCTGAGCCAGATTTTCTTATCGCTGAACATAGCGACTCCCATCAACAGCAGGCTCGTGCGTTTCGCGGCACTATTTGTACAATTCCGCCGTATTGGAATCGTATCCTCCGGTCACCAGAACCCGACCATCTTGCAGCAATACCGCCGCCGAAAACTCGCGGGGCATTATCAAGTTTCCAGTTTGTGCAAAGGTGCCGCTCGTCGTATCGTAAAGCTCAGCCGTAGAATTGCCCCCGCCAGCCACAAGCACGGACCCATTGGGCAGCAGAATTGCCAAATGCGTTTCCCGCACGGTCGCCATGCTTCCAGTGAGCGTAAAGCTGCCCGCGCCACTGGCGTAGATCTCGGCGCTCAACAACGCGCCTGAGTTGTCGATGCCACCTGTTACCAGGACGTCGGAATTGGCCAGCAGCGTGGCGGCGTGACTGCTGCGCGTGCCGGCCATGCTGCCAGCTGCAGTAAAGCTTCCGGTGGCAGGATCGTATAATTCCGCCGTGGCCAGCGCTCCCGTCGTGGAGTTCACTCCGCCTGCGATAAGGACCTTCCCGCTCGCGAGCAGAGTCGCGCTGTGAGCGGTGCGCGCTGTAGCCATGCTGCCCGTGGCGGTGAACGTTCCGTTCGCAGGGTCGTACAGTTCGGCAGTCGCCAGATCACCGCTGATACTCAGACCACCCACGATGAGTACTTTTCCATTAGCCAGCGGCGTCGCGGTGTGGCCACTTCGACCCACACTCATGCTGCCGGTGGCCGTAAACATCCCGGTAGCGGGATCATAGAGCTCAGCGCTCGCATCCGGACCACCGGCCACCAATACCTTGCCCGTGCTGAGCAGTGTGGCGGTGTGGAAGGCGCGCTTGACCGCCATTTTCCCGGTAGCGGAAAACGCGCTTGTGCCGGCATCGAAGATCTCGGCGGAGTCCTGGGGACACGTATCGGAGTAGTAGTAGGAGGAGTAGTAGCAGCTGTCGCCCCCGGCGACCAGCACCTTTCCATTTGGCAGCAGAGTGGCGGTATGCCCCGTGCGACCGATGCTCATATTTCCTGCGGCTAGGAATCCCGAGGACAGCACGCTGACATTCGCGATCATCGTCTTGCTCGGATCAACGACGCCCGTAGCCACCACGTGGAAAACTCCGGGTGTGTTGGGGGCGGTGTACTGACCGTCGGCCGTAATTGCGCCTCCGGCGGCGCCCTCTTGCACGCTCCAGGTGACTTGCCCGTTGGCGCTGAACGCTCGCACGCCTGAGGGTCCCAAGAACTCGCTTGCTGGCGTGATGACAAAGGGCCCGGAAACGGTGACTGAAGCCGTTGCCGTCTTGCTGGTATCCGCCTGGCTCGTGGCGATCACATGAAAGGTGCCGTTGGCGAGATCGGCGATATAGAGCCCCGTATTATCGATTGATCCCCCCGTGGCGCCTTCCTGTACCGTCCAGGTTACGGCGGTATTGTCGGTTCCAGTGACGACGGCGGTGAAACTCGCCGCTTCCCCCGGATGTAGCTGCGCCCCCGCAGGGGAAATCGATAATGTGACGGCAGGGGCGGGTGCACTGTCTCCTCCGCCACAGGTCGTGAGCACGATGAATATCGCGATCAAACCAAGCGATCTGATCATGGTTTTCATAAAAGCGCCCCCCGCCTGCACGGGCAGACCGTGCGTTGTCGATAGCTTGTAGATGGAGTGCCGGGCCGATTGAACGGCCATTAATTTTTGCGTGGCCCGAGGCCGGGAGCTTTTATTAAATGTTGTTAATGTACTACATGCGCCAATAGCAGGGGCTTGTCAAGGGGTTTCAAGGAGGGCGCTGCCTGCACTTGCCCTCTCCAGCGGAGACGCCCGGCAGCTCAAAGTATTGAGTCCCGGCTTTGGGACCTCAGTTCGGCGCAGTGTCCGACACCTTCCAGTCGGCCTCTGCCGCACGCAGGAACTGCGTGTTGCGGACAACGGCGGCATCGAGGATCTGCGCCTGCGCAGCGGCGTTCTTCCAGTCGGCCGCTTCCGCCGCCTCGGTCAGGCCGGGATATTCAAGATGCGCGTAGGTGTAGCGGGCGGCGTACAGGAGGTGCTTGAACCAGGGGCGCCCGGGAATTCCGGCGGGATCCAGCCAGTTGGACTCCACCTGCAGAAGCTGATCGTTCAGCGTTTGGATTTGCGTTGCAGTCGCTGTCCCGGTGGCCAGGTCCTTAAGGGTTGTTTCGCGCAATTCCCGGCCGGCAACTCCAAACTCCGCCAGATGCGTGTGCAGTGATTGCAGCGACAGCAGCGCCGGGTCAATCTTCGCTCGGGTCTCGAGCTCGGTCAGAAACCGCTCGAGCGCGGCGCCGTTGAACTCGAAGTCAAACGGAAGGATGTCGGCGTTTGCGAGCCGCAGCGCCGTCAGTCCCCAGATTCTCGTCACCGCCGTGTGATACTCGAACGCCGGATCACCGATGTGCGCCATCCAGTAGTGATCGTCGTAGCCTGAATGATAGACCCCGTAATCGCCCGTAAAGCCGAGGTTGATGACCGGCCGCCCGAGATGGTTCAGGAACACCGTATGGTCCGAACCGCTCCCGATCCGGGTTTCCACCATGTCGGACATGGATGGCACCGCGGCCGACGAATGGTCGCGCATCCACGTGGCCAGCCAGGCCTCGTGCAGAGACTTGCCGGACGGAGCCCGCACCTCGGCGGTCGCTTCGACCAGCATCGGCGCAAGCGAGGCCACCGCCGAGGGATCGAAGCTGAGTCCTTCCGCTCCCGCCGTTGTGGCGGCACCGCTCACCGACTCATCCACGTTCAGGTAGGCGACCAGATTGTGGCCGAGCTGGCCGGCGAATTGCTCACCCCATTCGGTCGATCCGGTCAGCGCGTATTCCTCGCCATCCCAGCTGCAGGCGACAATCGTGCGGCGCGGGCGCAGGCCTTGTCGTTTAAGGTTGCCGAGTGCGCGCGTGAGCTCCAGCATCGAGGCCGTGCCGCTGACCGGATCGACGCCCCCGTAGACCCAGGCGTCGCGGTGATTGCCGATCAGCACCCATTGGTCCGGAAGTTCGCTGCCGCGGATGCGCCCCTCGACCACCGTGTACGGCTTGAGGCTGGTGTCCATGTCGACATTGACGTGCACACGCACGGCCCCGGCAAAGCGGTAGGTAATGGGCAGCGCGCCGCGCCATTTCTCGGGAACCTCGGGACCGGTCAGATTTTCGAGCAACGGCTTGGCGTCATGCCAGGAGAGCGGCAGGGCGATTATTTTCGGCAGCGACCGAGCCTCGCTCGCCGGGATACGCTTGGCACCGGGGACCGAGGCCCAGCCGGGGGTGGTCGGATCGCCGGGCACAATAAAATCATAGGTGATGGCCCCGTGCTGTATATGGGTTTCCGGGCCCCACGGGCCGTCGGGGAAAACCTTGCCCTTCGCATAGCCGTCATCCGCCGGATCGGAATAGATCAGCAGCGCCGCGACGCCCTCGCGCTCCGCAGTCAGCGCCTTGAAGCCGCGATAGCTGTAGGGGTTGGAATAGCGGACGATGACCACCTTGCCACGGACGCTGATCCCGTGTTGGCGCAGCAACTCATAGTCCTCCGGATTGCCGTTGTGCGCATAGACGAGCTCTGCCGTGACGTCCCCTGAAGCGGAGTAACCGAAGTAGGTACTGGCCAGCGCGGGATTACGCGTATCCGGATCGACGGCGTAGCTCGCTTCGGCGAGTGCGGCCCGGTAGCGGCGCGGAGCGACCATCTCGAGCGCCACATGGCGTGGGCTCGAATGCAGCACTTGGTAGCGGCGCAATTGCACCGACTCCCAGCCCTGCTTGCGCCACTCGCGCGCCACCCGCTCGGCCAGCCGGTTATTCTCAGCGGAGGCCGCCGGATGCGGCGCCCGCGTGAACTCACGGTGCCAGGAGCGCGCCGCGTCGGCGGATGGAAGGGACTGAAATCTGTCCTCCAGCTGATGCTCGGTCAGAGCATGCGCGGGCGTGAAACCGAAAATGGGTGTTGCGGTAGGCGCCGGCAGCGCGGGCTGCGCTTGCATCGCGCCGGGCACCGTGATCAGCACCGCGGCGGCGACCGCCAGCAGACGCTTGGCGTGTCGCGGCCTCACGGGGCCTGCGCGCCCGTCTTATCAGGCCCCGGAAACTGCAGGCCCAGCTGATCAAAGAGAAAGCTGTAGGTGTCGGCGCGCTGATTGGTGCGCACGCTCAACGAACTGCCGTGGCCGTGCCCGCTGTCGGAATTTACCGTGAGGTAAATCTTGCTGCCCGGCGCGCTCGCCGCCTGGAGGCGGGCGATCATCTTGCGCGACTGCCAGGGCGCCACCCGGCCATCGTGCAGTCCGGTGGCCATCAGGATCGCCGGATAGCGCGTGCCATCGACGACGTGGTGATACGGTGAATACGCATACAGCGCCTTGAACTGCTCGGGATCCTTGGTGCTGCCGTACTCGGTGGTATTGAACACCCCGTTGGGTTCCAATTCCGTGCGCAGCATGTCGTAGATGCCCACGTCCGAAACCACCGCCCGAAACAGCTCCGGGTGCTGTGTCAATGCGGCGCCCATGAGCAGGCCCCCGTTGCTCGCCCCCATGATGCTGAGGTGCTGCGGATCGGTGTAGTGCTGATCGATCAGGAATCGCGCGCAGGCGATGAAATCATCGAAGACGTTCTGTTTGTGGGTGAGTGCACCCAGGCGATGCCACTGCTCGCCAAATTCGGCGCCGCCACGCAGGTTGGCCACCACGAAAATGCCGCCCGCATCGAGCCACAGCCGCGTCGACGGGCCGAGAAAATAAGGGGTCTCGCTGGCGTGATAACCGCCATAGCCGTACAGCAGCACCGGGTTCGTGCCGTTGAGCACCGTGCCCTTGCGGCGCACGATGTTCAGAGGCACTTGCGTGCCGTCCCTGGAAGTCGCCAGCGCACGTACCACTTCGGTGTCGGCAAAGCTCACCGGGCTGGTCTGCACCAAGGCCGTCTCTTCGGTCTTGCCGCCGGCTTCGTGGTAGCGCGAGAAATAGGGCGGCCTGAGGTAGGTCTCGATCCCGTAGAGCAGGGTACCGTCACCCAGGGACTCGACCTCGTCCACGCTGGCCACCTCCGGCAGCGGCAGTTCGCCTTGTCGCTTGCCGTCGTGACTGAATATCTCCACGCGCGACGGGCCGCCGACGATCTCGCGCACGTAGAGGGCACGATCGGTGATCGTTACCGGCGAGCCGCCGGACTCGCCGGCCGACAGCAACGCGCCGTCGGACTCGGGAACCAGCACGCGTGCACGCGCCAGCTGCGGGCTCGCCGCCGGGAGTGTCAGTAGCTTGCCGCGAGGGGCCTGCTGGCGCGAGACCAGGTAAAGGTTGTCATCCGCCCCGATGCTCGCGGCGACCACGCGGTCCGTGAAGTGGGTGACCTGAGTCACGCGACCGTCCCGGTCGATGAGGTAATGCGCAAATTCGCCCCCGTCGCCGTTCGCCACGCTGGCCAGCACGTAGCGCTTGTTGTCACGGTTGGTCAGCGCGATTTCGGCGATCTTCGGCAAGCCCTTGCCGAACACGTAGGCGTCGCGCGCCGGGTCCTTGCCCAACTCGTGGAAGTAGACGGTCATGTAAAAATGACGATCCGCTTCCGGCCGCTCGCTGCCCGGGTAGCGCGTGTACCAGAACCCCCGGCTATCGGCGCGCCAGGCCAGACTCCCCCCGCCGGTGGGATACTGCACGCGCGGCAAGACTTCGTAGACCTGCTTGCCGCTATCGACCGCGAAGACATGCACCGATCCGTCCTCGCTCCCGTTTTCGGACATCGATACCGCCAGCAAGCGGCCATCGGGCGAGGGCACGAACCAATCAATTGCCGTCGTGCCTTTGGGATTGAGCGTATTCGGATCGACCACGATTCGCGCTTGCGCGGGGTCGGCATTGCCGTTCAAGACCGAGATCATCGGTTGATTTTTGGGTGGCTGATTGTAGAGCGCGAAGATCTTGCCGCCGGCCGCCCGCAGCGCATAGAAGGACCCGGAGGTGGCCGAAATCTGCCGGTACAGCCGATCGTAGATGGCCTGCCGGTACGGCAGGGCGTCAAGATAGCTGCGCGCCCGCCGGTCCTGCGCCGCGCTCCATTCCTGTACGCGCGGGTCCGTCCAGTCCTCCAGCCACCGATACGGGTCTGCGACCGAGACACCGTGGTACTTGTCGGTTACCGGTTGCTGAGCCGCTCCAGGCGCGGTTGTATCGGCGCCGATTGCCGTCGCCACGCAGGCGGTTGCCGCCAGGAGAATCGCCAGTCGGGGAGCGGTGATTGTGCGTCGATTCATGTTCTTTGCTGTTGTTTGCTTTGGTCTTTGGAGCGCCGCCCGGGCGCTGAATTGACCGCCGCGAGCGCGCCAGCGATGATCGCCTTGAACGGCATTCGGAGCAAGTACGCTCCGGTATGCTGGCCCATGCCACCGGAATTTCATGGCTGCGACCTCGAATGCGATTTTCCTGAGTTACTCCGCGCAGGACGAAGAGGCGGCCCGGCGCATTTGCACGGCGTTGCGCGCTGCGGGGCTGGACGTCTGGTTTGACCAAAATGAGTTGCGCGGCGGGGATGCCTGGGACGCCTCGATCCGCAGGCAGATCAGGGATTGCGCGCTGTTCGTGCCGATCATCTCGGCGAGTACCGAGAGTCGCGGGGAAGGTTATTTTCGGCTCGAATGGCGACTCGCCGTCGAGCGCTCCTATCTGATGGCCGACGACCAGGCGTTTCTGATGCCGGTAGTTATCGACGATACGCCGGAAAATTCCGCGCGCGTACCCGATCGGTTTCGCGAGCGGCAATGGTCCCGCCTCAGGGGAGGCGAGACTACGCCGGGATTCGTCGATCAGGTGCAGCGCACGCTCTCGGCGGCCCTGCCCGTGACATCGACGAGCCCGCCGCGCGGCGGAGCAGCGGCTCTCGCGGCGAGTCGCCGCAGTTGGAAATGGCCGGCCGCGGTGCTGGGATTAGCCGCCGCCATCGCCCTGATCATTGCGGCGCTGGCAATGCGTGGCAGCCGAGGGCTACCTGGAACACCCGCACCGCCGCCGGCGCTCAGCGCTCCTACCGCATCCAGCCTGAAGTCGATCGCGGTGCTGCCGTTCCAAAACCTCACCGGGCGCGCCGAGGACGCCTACCTTGCAGACGGGCTTCAGGAAGAGATCCTCAACGCCCTGGCCCGCGTGCGCGATCTCAAGGTGATCTCGCGCACCTCGAGCAGTGAGTTTCATGGCGATACGCCCAATGTCCGCGAGATTAGCCAGCGCCTGGGCGTGGGATCCGTGCTCGAAGGTTCGGTCCGGCGCGATGGCCATGCCATGCGGCTCACGGTGCAGTTGATCGACGCACGCGACGATCGTCATCTGCTGGCCGAAAATTACGACCGTGACCTCGGGCACATATTGGGTCTGCAGAGCGCAGTGGCGCGACAGGTCGCCGATGCGCTTTCGGCAACGCTGACCGGTTACGAGCAGGGTGCGCTGGATCGCGTGGCGACCAACAACGGCGATGCCTACAACCTGTATTTGCATGCCGTGGCCCTGTGGCGCCAACCCACGTTGACTGATGACATCGGAGTGCAGGCCTCAAAAACCTTGCTCGAGCAGGCCCTGCGTCTCGATCCCGACTACACCGACGCGTGGGCACTGCTGTCACGGGCCTACGCCTGGAGGTACTTCGGTTCGCGTCATCCGGAGGACGGTGCCGCCGCAAAGCAGGCCTACGAGCGTGCGCTGCAGCTCGAACCGCAGCTGCCCGAGGCGCACTTGGCGCGCGGAATTTACCAAATGTATGTTGCTGAAGACCTGGCACAAGCGCTTGTCGACCTGAAGTCCGTGGTGCAATTGCGCCCGAATTCCGCCGAGGCGCACTCCGTCTGCGGTTTTGCGTTGCGCCGCCTGGGTCGCTTCGACGAGGCCCTGCAGCACCTGCAGCGCGCGTGGGATCTCGACCCGTTGAACCGGGAGGAGACCGGCCCAATCGTCACGCTGCTCGGTCTCAGGCGCTATCCGGAAGCCATCGAGCAGACCAGGCTGTACCAGCGCCGGTTTCCCGATGCATCGCAACCCTACTTCACGCGTGCGCGTATCGAAGGATTCATGCGGCACAGCATCGAGCCGTTGCGCCAGGCGCTTCGCGATCACGGCGACGCGCTCAAGGCGCCGGGAGATCGCGCGGCGGTCGAGGCGGAAATCGCGCGCGCCGAAGGGCGATATCTCGAGGCCGTGAAACTATGGGCTGGCGTTCCCGTCTACGATGCACTCGAACGTGATGAGATGATCGGGCTTCTCTACTGGGCGGCGGGCCGAACGCACGAGGCCGAGGGGAAGTTTCACGACCTCGAGAAGGACGCACAACTGCGCCTGCACCGGGATCCTCATACGCCGAACGTGTTGCCTCGGCTCGCTGTGGCGCAGTCGATGCTCGGCGAGCATAAGGCTGCGCTCGCCTCAATCGACGCTGAGCGGGCCAGGGTTCCCGAGTCACGTGACCCGGTCAACGGCCCGGCCCTGTCCTTTACGCGAAGTGTTCTCCTGGTCCGCGCCGGCCGTGCGGAAGAGGGCTACGCGGAAGTGACACGCCTGCTGCACGTGCCCTTCAGTACGGCGACGAACATGTTTGAGGATCGTGAACCGGTGTTGCTGCTGCTCAAGGATGATCCGCGCTTTGACGAGCTGGTCAATCATCCGCCTCGGCTATGAGCGCCTAGTTGACTCACAAGCCTGCACGCTTTGATCGCGCCACGCTCCGGGCCATCCCTTCCGGCATATGGGCCCTGGGCTTTGTGTCCATGCTGATGGACGTTTCCTCGGAAATGATTCACGCCCTGCTGCCCGTTTATCTGATCACGGTGATGGCGACCTCGGCCACCACCGTAGGGGTCATCGAGGGTATCGCGGAGTCGACCGCCGCGGTCACCAAGGTCTTCTCGGGCGCACTCTCCGACTGGATCGGCAAGCGCAAGTTTCTGGCGGTGCTGGGCTATGGGCTGGCGGCCCTCACCAAGCCCGTGTTTCCGCTGGCCACGACGGTCGGCTGGCTGATGGCGGCCCGGTTCATCGATCGCATCGGCAAGGGCATTCGGGGCGCACCACGCGATGCCCTGGTGGCCGATCTCGCGCCTGCGCAGCTCCGGGGCGCCTGCTTCGGCTTGCGCCAGGCGCTCGATACGGCCGGTGCGTTTATAGGGCCGCTCCTGGCGATCGTGTTCATGTGGAGCAGCGCCAACCAATTTCGAGTGGTGTTCTGGGCCGCCGTGCTGCCGGCGTTCCTCGCGCTGTTCTTGATCGTGTTCGCCGTGCGCGAACCCCGACGCGCCACCCCACTGCGCCAGGTGCGCTTTCCGTTGCACCGCGATGAGCTGGCACGCTTGGGGCGCGACTACTGGTTCGTGGTGGCCATTGCGATCGTGTTCTCCCTGGCTCGATTCAGCGAGGCGTTTCTGGTGCTCCGGGCGCGGGCGGTCGGCCTGCCGCTGGTGCTGGTCCCGCTCGTATTGGTGGTGATGAATCTGGTCTACGCGTCGGGTGCCTATCCGGCCGGGGTGCTTGCCGACGGCAGTGGTCGTCGGCGCGTGCTCAGCATGGGTTTGATGGTCTTGGTGCTGGCCGACCTGGTGCTCGCCTTCCTGCCGGGCATTGGCGGCGCCCTGGGCGGCGCGGCGCTGTGGGGCCTGCATATGGCCTTTACGCAGGGGCTTTTGGCGACCCTGGTCGCTGACAATGCGCCCGCCGAACTGCGCGGAACGGCATTTGGAATGTTCAACCTGCTGACCGGGGCGGCGCTGCTGGCGGCGAGTATTCTCGCCGGTCGGCTCTGGGACACGGTCGGTGCCCAGGGTACTTTTCTCGTCGGAGCGGCGCTCGCGACGCTTGCCTTGCTGGGATTGTTTACGTTGCCAGCGCCGCGGGCCGCGGGCGCAGGGTAGAAAGCAATCGACCTACGCCGCACCGAGATCGTGTTTGCGCAGATCCCGGGCGGACCAGCGAGGCTTACACCGCGGTGCCTTGCAAGCGCACGCTATTTTACGATCGAGCGCGGGCGACGCGGCCACAAAGATAAGTCCACACCAAGGTCGCCGCCGCATTGCTGGTGAGCTCGGCGTGATCATAGGGCGGCGCGACCTCGCACAGGTCCATGCCGACCCAGTTCAGGTCGTCCAGTTCCTCAAGCACCGTCAGGATCTGCGCGGTGGACAGTCCGCCAGGTTCGGGCGTGCCGGTGCCCGGCGCAAACGCCGGATCGAGGCAATCGATGTCCAGAGTCAAATACAGCGGCACCGCGCTGGCGGCGGCCAGGCGCGCGCGCACCGCCGCGAGGACCGGTGCAAGCTGCTGGGCACTCACCAGTCCGCGCAATTCGCGCGCGGTGACAATCAGGCCGCCCTGGTCCGCGACGTAGTTGGATGTTTCCGGCACGGCGGCCGAACGAATGCCGAGCTGTATCGACAGTTTTGGGTCGATGAGCCCCTCGTTCAGTGCCTCGTACACCCAGGTGCCGTGGCCCGAGGGCTCGTCGCCATGACTGGTCCAGGTGTCGCAATGAGCGTCGAAATGAATCATCGCCAGCGGGCGACCGTACTGGCTCCGATAGGCCCGCAGCAGCGCCAGGGTGATGGAATGATCGCCGCCGAGCCACAGCATGTGGTGCTGGCGGATGAGCTCATCGACCTGCGGGGCGAGCGCCGCGCGCATGCGCTCGATGGAGGTATTGGGCAGCGGCAGATCGCCGCGGTCCGCAAGTTCCGAAGTCGGGGATAGGCCGTACACCGGGTGGGTTCCGTCGCACAGCATATGGCTCGCGCGCCGGATGGCTTCCGGCCCGAAGCGGGCGCCCGGGCGATTGGTGGTCGCCCCATCCCAGGGCACGCCGGCAATCACAAACCGAGCCTTGGGCCTGCTGGCCAAGGGGGGAGCTCGCAGAAATCCTGCATGGGTCGTCGAACCCTGATAGGCATATAGAATGTCGCTCATGAATTTATTATATCCGCTGGCGACACTCGCTTGAGCCGGCTGCGGCGAATATTGAAACCGCGGGCGGCAGCGAGCGACGGGGCGAGTGCCAGAGTTCCTGTGCGCCCAGGCCCGAGGAGCTGTGCTATGCGCGCTGATGCCGGTCTGGCCGCGATGATTGTCCTGCTGACCGCGGGAGTGGTCGGTGCTCGATTCGCGCCAGCGGCGGCGAGCGCTCCGGACCCGGCGTTAAGTGCGGCGCTTGCGCAGCTGCAGGCGGGCGATGCCGCCGGCGCGGCCAAGTCTCTGCGGGTGATTACCGCCCGGGAGTCCCACAGCGCGCAGGCCTGGCGTGCGCTCGGCACGGCCGAACAGCAGCTCCATAATTACGATCAGGCGATTGCCGCATATCAGCATGCGCTGCAGATCGAGCCGGACTCACCGCGCATCTTCTACAGCCTCGGAACGGCGTACGCGGCCAAGCACGATACGCAGCGGGCATTCGAATGGCTCGGGCGCGCGGCCGCCACGCGTCGCTACGACATGACCCAGATGAGCGTGGACGCTGCCCTGGCCGAGCTGCGCGGCGACCCGCGCTTCGCGGCGCTGCTTCCCACCCCCGCCCAATTTGAGAATCCGTTGGTCGAGTCGGTCAAGATTATTCGGGAGTGGCGCGGCGAGGCCAGTGGCGATCAATTCGGCTGGATCGCCCGCAACATTGGCGATGTGGACGGCGACGGCGTCACTGATATCGTCACATCGGCGCCCACGCACGGCGCGCAAGGATCAAACGCCGGACGAATTTACGTCTACTCGGTGGGCAGCGGGCGCCTGCTTTGGACCGCCGACGGTAGGCCCGGTGACCAGCTCGGTACCGGTGTCGAGGCGGCGGGCGACACCAACGGGGACGGGATACCCGATGTGGTCGCCAGCGGCCCGGGTGGCCCGGGCGTGGCGTACATCTACTCGGGAAAAGATGGGCAGGTGTTACAGAGCTTCAAGTCGAGCAACCCGGATGAGGCCTTTGGCAATCACATTTCCGCCGCAGGCGATGTCAACCGGGACGGCTACGCGGACGTGATCATCGGGGCGCCGGGCAAGGAAGGCGAAAGCAAGGTCGCGGGCCATGCCTACGTGTATTCGGGCAAGGACGGGAAACTGCTGCTGACGCTTTCGGGCGAACGGCCCGGAGACGCCTTTGGCAGCACGGTCGCGGGTTACTCGGATGCGAAGCAGCAGCTGCTGGTGGTCGGTGCCCCCGGCGCTGGCCCGAAACACCATGGCCGCGTGCTGGTCTACGAGGGAATGTCCACCGCGCCGAAGTTCACCATCGACGCGGACGCCACCGGCAACAAGCTCGGCTACATGTTTGTTTCGGTGCCAGGCGACGTGGACGGCGACGGCGTCAGCGACGTCTATTCATCGGACTGGAGCAACGAAGCCAGGGGACCATCCACCGGGCGCGTGTACGTGCACTCGGGACGCACCGGGAAGCGCCTGCTGGTGATGACGGGCGAGTCGGCCGGAGATGGCTTCGGCACCAGCCCGTCGATGGCCGGCGATGTCGACGGCGACGGGCGGGCCGACTTGATCGTGGGCGCATGGCAGTATGGCAAGGTCGCGACTTCCGGCGGGCGCGCGTACCTGTATTCAGGCAGGACGGGCCGCTTGCTGAGGACCTACACTTGCCGTACTCCCGGGGACACATTCGGGTTTGACGCCGTGGGTCTGGGGGACGTTGACGGCGATGGGACCGTGGATTTTCTCATCACCTCCGGATGGAGCGGGGTCAACGGCAACCACTCCGGCCGGGTGTTCATCATCTCCAGCGGCGTGCCGCGACACTCGGCGGCCCGGCACCACGGCCTATCGGTCGGTTGATTGCGGGAGGGGCGCACCATGAACAGGCGGGCGTGTATTGCAGCGGTGTTTTATTGCGTGGCGCTGTGCGCCGCGGCGCCCGAGTGTGCGCTGTCCGCGGCTCAGCTGCTGGGAGATCTGCCGCATCAAGGCCAGCAGCCGCTGCTGGAACTGGCCGGCATCGATACGGAGTACGGGGTCATTCATGCCGAGGGCGGTGCGCGCCTGCGCACCATCGTCACCAAGCCGGCCGGACGGACCGGGCGACTGCCCGCGGTACTGTTCGTACCGTGGTTGTCGTGCGATTCCGTGGACTTCTCGGCGAGCAGCACCGACGGTTGGTCGCTCATGCTCAAGCAGCTCATTACGCAGTCCAACATGCTGTGGGAGCGCGTCGACAAGTCCGGAGTGGGCGACAGCACCGGCACGCCCTGCGCTGAGCTGGATTACGAAACTGAACTGAGCCAGTACCAGGCCGCCTATACGGCCCTGACCCAGCGTCCCGACGTCGACCCGGCGCACGTCGTGATCTTTGGCGGCAGCATGGGCGCCACCTACGCGCCATTGATTGCCGCCGGTCGCAAGCTCGCGGGCGTGATCGTGTGGGGTGGGGGCGCCACGACGTGGTTCGAGCGCATGCTGGCCTTCGAACGCCACGCGCTCGAACTGGGCGGCACGGACCCCGCGCGGCTCAGCGTCGAGATGAGCGCGCGCGCGAATTACTTCGCGCGCTATTTATTGCAGGGCGAATCACCCGAGACCATTGCCCGTAGCGACCCGGAATTGGGCAAGGTCTGGTCGCGGCTGGTCGGCACCAGTGGCAATCTGCACTACGGGCGGCCGTTGGCTTTTCACCAGCAGGCACAGCGCCAGAACTGGCCGGCGGCCTGGGCGCGGGTGCAGGCGCCGGTGCTTGCGACGTACGGCGAGTACGACTGGTTTGAAAGTCGCGATGCCGTGAGTCTGATTGCCGACATCGTGAATCGAGAACGACCGGGCAGCGCGCAGTTCCGGGAGATCCCCGGACTCAACCACCACTTTACGCGCTATCCCTCGCGCGTCGCCGCGTACCACGAACAAGGGGGCGTCCCCGACCCTTCTGAGTTCGTCAAGACCGTCCTCGCGTGGCTGCGCGGACTTCCCTGAGCAGGCGTCCAGACGAATCATGGCCTCCAATCCGCGCCTCGATCATGACCGTTAGCGCGGGGCCATGGCGCCGCTGTTTGCTCGGCGCAGTGATGTTGCCGTTGGCTGCTGTGGCGCAGCGGGTCAATGAGAATCCCGTGACCGCCGCAGAAGATGCGTTTGGCACAACCGTAGGGACGCAGACCATAGGCCTGTACGATGCGCAAGACGTACGCGGCTTCAGTCCGAGCCATGCAGGGAACCTGCGCATCGAGGGATTGTATTTCGACCAGCAGACCTATGATTCCAACAACTGCCTGATGTCCGGCCAAACGATCCGCGTGGGATTGGCCGCGCAGTCCTTCGATTTTCCCGCGCCCACCGGAATCGCCGATAACTCGCTGCGCCTTCCGGGCTCGGAAAACCTGACCAGCGTGGTGATCTCGAGGGGCCCGTTTGACGAATCCGGGCTGGAATTGGACGGGCATTACGGCCGGGCGGACCAACCGGTCAGCGCAAGCCTGTGTTTCCATCGCCACCTCAATTTCGATTTCGACTTCGCAAAGGTTTCGCAGATCAACGACGCCGGATTGATCGTGCGCGGGCAGTTGCCCGGGAATCTGGAGTTGATCGGCTTTGGCGGCACTACCCGGGCCGACGAACACAACGAACTGCCGCTCGTGTACACCGAGGGCGTTGAGGGAATACCGACGTTCAATCAGCTGCGATTGCCGACGCAGGACTGGACTCACTGGACCTGGCACGACACGACGGCCGGAGCCATTTTGCGGACCGCGACCACCGGGGCATGGTCGCTGGCCGCTGGAATCTTTCGCTCGATCCGGGATAACCCGCCCAATTACGACGACCTGTTCCTGGATGTGACCCCTGACCGCACTACGGCGCACCAGATCGACGCGCTGCCGCCGCTTGATGCGCGTTCGACCTCGGGCGAGATTCGCCTCGCGTACCGGACCACGAGCGGCCAGCGCACGCAAGTGTGGACGGTGACCATGCGCGGGCGGACCGTGTCGCGCACCTTCGGCGGTGATTCGATCACGGATCTTGGGCGAGTGAGCATCGATGATTACACGCCGCTGCCCCAGCCGCCGGTGCACTTCACAGCCGGCAGCGAAGATCACGTGCGCCAGTACGGTCTGGGCGTTTCGCTGGATGAACGGTGGCCCGGGCGCGGCTCGCTCGGCGTGGGCGTACAGAAAGTGAAATATCAGCGCTCGATTGATTCTCCCGGCCTTCCCACCGCGACCGACAAGTCCGACCCGCTGCTGCCCACCCTCCGCTTCACCTTAAGTCCCGCCGCGAAGTTCCTGCTGTACGGCAGCTACACGCGCGGACTGGAGGATTCGGCGCTGGCGCCGGCGAACGCCGCGAATCGCGGCGAGTCACCGCCGGCGACGACCACCTGGCAGGTGGACGGCGGCGTGCGCTACATGCCGCGGCCGGGGACCCAGTTTCTGCTGGGCGTCTTCGAGGTGAACAAGGCGTACTTCAACCTCAACGCGGCCGATGTCTATATGCAACTGGGGCAGATTCGCCATCGCGGCCTCGAGGCGTCCGCCACGATCAACAGCGGCCAAGGGCTGGTGGCGGTGCTGGGCGGCGTGTGGCTGCAGGCGCAGGTGCAAGGCAGCTCCGGCGACGCGGGGGCAGCGAACGGCACGCCCCTAGGCTCGGTGCCATTGGTGCTCAACGCCAATCTTGATTACGCACCGCCGAGCTGGAAGCCGTGGTCGCTGAGCTGTGGTTGGCAGGGTACCTCGGCGCGCCCGGAAACCACCGGGAATACCATGCAGCTGCCGGCGTATTCGCAGTTGTCGTTTACGGTGCGCTACGCGTTCCGTGTGTTCGGGCACCCGGGTGAGGCACGGCTTGACGCCGACAACGTGGGCGACTCGGAAGCCATGACGATCGACTCCTCCGGTCACGTGCTGAGCGAGCATGGCAGGAACTTTGCATTGACGCTTACCGCCGACTTTTAGCGGTCGGGCGCCCGGCCGTGCTAGCGCCGGCGGGCGAGGACCAACACGTTGCCCAGCAAGCACAGCGCGACGCCGATCCACAGATTTGCGGTCCAGTGCAGATCCTCGAGCCACGTGGAGATCAGCAGCGCGACCACCGGGATGGCGACCATCGTATAGCCGGCGCGATTCGCTCCGA
Source organism: uncultured Gammaproteobacteria bacterium (assembly GCA_963699955.1). GTDB lineage: Bacteria > Pseudomonadota > Gammaproteobacteria > Steroidobacterales > Steroidobacteraceae > FEN-1191. Next base: position 905,977 of record CAVOVV010000006.1, on the reverse strand, counting down.
TCCGCTTCATCAGCGTGAGATAGGCGCCGAAGGCCACGACCGATCCGAACACCGCAAGGTAAGCCAGCGAACCTACGTAGCGCCAGGAGCGATCGAAGCTGAATCTCTCGCCTAAGGCAAGCGCCGCCACGCCGGTGATGGCCGCGCCGTAGAGCATGGCCCAGCCATTGAGCTGCAGGATCGGCAGCTGCTGGCGCTGATTGCGGGTCGCCACCATGTTGCCCAGCGAGGCACTGACCGTGGCGCCCACGGCCAGGGCGACACCCAGGGCGGTGGCATTGGCGGCCGAAATGGAGCGCAGGTCCGGCCAGAACAGCCAGGCCACGCCCCCAATGCCGAGCACCGCGCCGCACAGGTTGGTCGGGTGCGTATGCACATTGAAGAACAGGCGCATTCCGATGATGTTGCCGATCATCAGCATCGAGCAGATCACCGCGACCAGACCCGAGGGCAGGGTCAGCTCCGCCAGATAAAATCCCACGTAGTTGAGGCAAAACAGCAGCAGGCCCTGCAGCGCCATCCACAAATGATCGCGGAAGCTAAATCGCAACGGCAGGCGCCGCACCACGGCGTAGCCCAGCAACAGGGCGGCCGCCGCCAGGAAGCGCCAGGTCACCGACACGGCCGGTGGAACCACGCCCAGCTGCAGTTTGATCGCAAACCACGTTGATCCCCAGATGAGCACCGTCGCGAGGTATAGAGAGAGATCGCTCATCCGAGTCCTGTGGGCAACAACGTGGTTCGCAGCAACGGCGGGGCAGAACCGCCGCGGCGCCGAATGTGGCGTGCGTCTGCTGCGCCGGGATTTTAGCTTATCTTCTTCCCCGGGGTTGAACTGCGAGATCGAAACATGCACCTTTGGCGGCTATGGTTCACCCCGTCCTGGCGAGCGTCGAAGTCGCAACCGGCCCCAACCCCCTGGCCTCGGTCATCTGGATGCACGGCCTCGGCGCCGATGGCCATGATTTTGAGCCTGCCGTACCGCAGCTGGTGCGTGCACGGAGCCGTGCGCTGCGATTTGTCTTTCCGCACGCTCCGGTGCGGCCGGTGACGCTCAACGGCGGGCTGCCGATGCGCGCCTGGTATGACATCATCGAGCTCAATCGCCGCGCCGCGTGAGGACGAGGCTGGCGTGCGCAGTTCGGACGGCGCGCTGCGGGCGCTGATCCGCCGCGAGAATGAGCGCGGCATTCCCAGCGAACAGATCGTGCTGGCCGGGTTCTCGCAAGGCGGGGCGATGGCGCTGTACAGCGGTATACGCTTTCCCGAAAGGCTTGCCGGCATGATTGGCCTATCGTGCTATTTGCCGATCGCGGCCGCGCTTGCCACCGAGCGCCACGCCGCCAATTACCGCACGCCCATTTTCATGGCCCACGGCTCGCTCGATCCGGTGATCGAGCCGCAGCTGGGCGAGACCTCGCGCGCGCTGCTCACGGCGGCCGGCTACACGGTCGAGTGGCACAGCTATCCGATGGGGCATTCGGTGTGCGCCGAGGAACTCGCGGCCGTCGCCGCGTTCCTCGAGCGGGTGCTCTAGAGATTCATAGCGGGGCCAGACACCGGCACAGCGCTCCGCTAGGGCGTGCGTTGTTAGAGGGGTGTCCACCTCAAACCACCAGCCGCGCGTGCGCGCTGATCCAACATCGAGCGAGAGCAGCGCACGCCGCGGGTTAGGCCACCAGGCCAGGGCCATGTCCGGGAGTTGGCACACCGGACGGGCTTCCTCGCGCACCTCGGTCGCTTGCACAACGAACAGGCCGACGCCCTCGGCGCGTGTCTCGAGCCCGGGGCGCTCCCGGAGCGGCTGGTGCCGCAATCGGAGGCGCGAACGCCTCGCCATGAGGTTGAAATCACGGGTGGTCGACCCGAGGGCCGTGCAGTGGGTGAGGGCATCGCCCGAGAATGCGTGCAGGGCCAGCTGCGCCGGAGTCAATTCCCTGGGTTCGGCGCCGGCAGTTTCCAGGCACACGGCGCCGCCCTCGAGTACCGCGAACCAGCGATCGACGCCGGGATAAGCGGAAAACGGTCCTGAGGCGTGGATATCGGCGACGCTCACGCGCAGCAGCCAATCGTGCCGATCGGGCCAGGCGAGCAGTTCGCGCGTTACGCCGCCGCCGTTGCGCCACGGCGCCGGCGCGATATCGGCCACCCGCACCACGGTCGGCGCCGGCCGGTCCATCTCAAGTATTGCGGCAGCGACGCATTATCGCGATTATCTACGGCGCTGCGCGCCGGTGTCGACATTGAAAGCAAGAGGGAATCATGAGTGAGGAGCTAAGCCAGGAAACATTGGACCCGGAAGATTGGTCGCAGCTGCGGCAGCTGGCGCATCGTGCGGTCGATGACGCGCTCGAACATCTGCGGCAAATCAGAGAAAAACCGGTGTGGCAGCCGACCCCTGACGAGGTTGCCGCCCGATTTCACGCACCGCTGCCGCAGCTCCCGCAGGGCGCCGAGCGCGCCTATCAGGATTTTCGCGACTGGGTCATGCCCTATCAGATGGGCAACACGCATCCGCGCTTCTGGGGCTGGTACATGGGCAACGGTACCGCCTTCGGTGCGCTGGGTGATTTTCTGGCAGCCACGGTCAATCCAAACATGGGCGGCGGCAATCACATCGGCAACCTGGTGGAAAGCCAGGTCCTGGACTGGTGCAAGGAAATCGTCGGCCTGCCGCTCTCCAGCAGCGGATTGCTGGTCAGCGGCGCGTCGATGGCCAATCTCGTCGCCTTGGCCGTGGCGCGCAATGTGGCCGGAGCGACCGACGTGCGCAGCGAAGGAGTGGCGGCGCTCCCCAAGCCGCTTCGGTTCTACGCCTCCACCGAAGTGCACAGCTGCATGCAGAAGGCGGTCGAACTGCTCGGCCACGGCGCCAAATCGTTGCACAAGATCAGCGTCGATGGGCGCTACCGCATCGACATGGCGGCGCTGGCCGCCGCGGTGGCGGCCGACCGCGCTTCGGGCTTGCAACCCTGTGCCGTGGTGGGCTCGGCGGGCACCATCAATACCGGCTCGGTCGATGATCTGGCCGCGCTTGCGGCGTTCTGCGCGCGCGAGCAGCTGTGGTTCCACGTCGATGGCGCCATCGGCGCGGTGGCGACATTGGCGCCCGGCCAGCGTGAATTGCTGCGGGGCATGGAAGCGGCCGATTCGGTGGCACTGGACCTGCACAAATGGCTGCATCTGCCCTTCGAGGCCGGTTGCGTGGTGGTGCGCGATCGCAAGGCACACCGCGCCGCGTTTTCGCTGACCCCCGAGTATCTCGCCCATGCGCAGCGTGGCCTGGCGAGCGGAGCCGACTGGTTCAGCGAGTACGGCGTGCAATTGTCGCGCGGCTTTCGGGCGCTGAAGGTTTGGCTCTCGTTCAAGGAACACGGACTGCAGAAGTACGGGCGCCTGATCGAGCAGAACGTGGCCCAGGCGCAGCGACTCGCGGAGCTGGTGCGCGCGGCTCCCGAGCTCGAGCTCATGGCGCCCGTGGTCTTGAATATCGTGTGTTTCCGCTACCGCGGTGACGGAGGGTCGCAACAGCAGCTCAACAGCCTGAACGAGGAGCTGCTTATTCGCCTGCACGAAGGCGGCAAGGTGGCGCCTTCCTATACCACGCTGGCCGGCCGCTACTGCCTGCGTGCGGCCATCGTCAATCACCGCACGCGCAGCGAGGACCTTGACCTGCTCGTCGAGGAGGTACTACGAACCGGGCGTGCCCTGAGCGGCGCTTAGGCGCATGGATCGGTAAACGATGGTCAAATCACCGTCCTGAGACTGCGTAGTCAGAGCCGCAGGTCGCGCGTCGCAATGCGCCGGCCGTCGCGGGCACACCGTAGGAACGGTCCAACAGCGTCATCACCAGATCGGTCGCGCTCGAGGTCTCGAGGGTGAGATCGATACCCTCGGGCGTCTACCCCGATCAGCTGCAGCCAGCGGCTGCCATTCGGCGGCGCGCCAGAAATGCGCCGGTAATTTTTGTCCCGCACTCGGCTCGAGTGTCGCCTCGATCACCCGATCCTCCGCGACGGCCAATTCGATCTCGGGCGCGTTACGGACCGAACGCACGTGCAGGTGATAGAGCACCGTGCTGCCCCGACTTTTCAACGCCCAGCAGCTGCAGGAGTGGCGCCGGATAGTCGAGGCGTGGGGCTGCGGATCGTATCGGACCGCGATAGTGCCCTCCGGGAGCCGCAATGGCTGCGGGTGCTGCGCGGGATGCAGGGCGAGTTGGGGTGGCGCGCGTTTCGAATCCGGCTGCAGCAGCCAGGTCGCCGTGCCAGTGTCGGCATCCAGCAGGTACCACAGCAGCGTGCGCTGGGGCATCTTGCTGGTATACGCCGGCATCAATAAGCTGACGCCGCCGCCCAGAATCACTATCAAAGTGCCTGCCCAAGCGTAGGCGCGGTAACTGTGAGCGGGCGTCTGCACCAGCAACGGCGCGAGGCCCAGCGCCCCCAGGCCGGCCAGGGCCGTTATCGCCGGCCAGGCATCCGCGCCCAGTGCCGCATAGAGCGACAGCAAGATGGGGATGAACGTGAAGGCGGCCCCTACGATCGGCAGTGCGGCCGACAGTGGCGGCAGCGGCGCTCCGGCGGATGCACGGTGCAGACTACGCATCGCTAACAGTGCCGCGATCAATCCCAGCAGCACCGGTGCGAAGAACAAGTAGCTCAGCTCGGGGAATTTCCACGCGCACAGCAACGCCAGGACCGCGTGCAGCTTGAGGTACGCGAACCACAGACTCCAGGCATCGACGCGCCGGCGGAACAGTTTGGCGGCACAAGCCGGGCCGAGCAGCGCGAGTGCGAGGCAGGCGGCATGCATGCCCGCGGGATACGCCGCCCAGGAATAGGCCGCGGCGGGGGCACCGCGCCGACGGCACGCAGCAATGTCAGCAGGACGGCACTCAGCACCACCGCGCCCGCCCAGCCGATCATCAAGGCGGCCAAGCCGTAGACGATCGCCTGAACGGATACGCCGACGCGGCGCTTTATGCTCCACAGTGCGCAGGCGAGCGCCGCCGTGAGTACCAGCCCAAGCCAAAGCGACCAGCTGGCCGGCCAGTGCCAGAGCGCGCGGGAAAAAACGTCAAAGAAGACCGCGCCCGCGGCCGGCGGCATGGCCAGATCCGCCGTCGCCAGGGCCTGCACCATCGACAGGGCGTTTTGCCCCTGGTGCTGCAGGCTTCCCAGATCCAGATTCTCGAAGCGGTCCAGCGGCGTGTGATAGCGCTCGACGTCGCCGATCAGCGCAAAATTGAGGCCCTCGTAGCCAGCCGCCTTGAAAACGGTAAAGTCCGTGTCGTTCGGCAAGAGCTTGTACACGAAATAATAGATCGAATTGCTCATCGGTCGGGTGGCCGCGGTGGCGAACATGCGCAGCGCCCAATCCGTGGCCGGACCGGTCTCAAACATCAGGCTCGGGCCGGAGTCGCCACGCGCATCGAGATTGACGGCCGCCTTGATGTGCTGCGCCTCGGGGTGCTGCGCGACGAACAACCGCGCGCCCAGCAGGCCGGCTTCTTCGCCTTCGTCGATCAACAGGATGATCGGGTGGCGCCGCGCGGGCTGTTGTTTGAGCAGGCGTGCGATCTCGAGCACCGAGGCGACACCGACGCCATCGTCGCCGGCTCCCGGTCCGGCCGGCACCGAATCGTAATGCGCGGCCAGCAGCACGCTCGCGCTCGCAGGCTCCGTCCCTGCAATGCGGCCGATAATGTTGACGGCGCGCCCGCAGGCCAGCGAAGTGTCGCAGGCCCATCCCTCCTGCAATTCGGTGGCGATGCCCAGGGCGTTCAGGTGCTGGACGATCTGCGCGCGGATGGTGGCATCGGCGGCACTCGCCAGGGGGTGCGGCGTGCCTGTACCGACCAGCTCCTTGAGAACGCCGGCTGCGCGCTGTGCGGAAAATACCTCGCCGGGAGCGTTGGCGGGTTGCGGAGCCGGTGGTCGGTCGGCCCAGTGCGTGAAGGCTCCCAGGGCCAGCAGCACGGCGAGAGTGAACCAGAGCGCACGCCCGCTCGAAGCGGCCGGTAAGTGATCCTCCCCCATCCGCATGTCTATGTCCCGCGATCCAAAGAGCCGCCGGTCCGCCGCTGCCTGCCCACTATAATGACTGAATCGACGGCTGGTGCACCAGAATGCGAAACATCATCGGCTGGAGCGCGGCCTGGATCGGCGGCGCCTTAGGATGGTGGCTCGGCGCGCGCGCCGGGCTGGCCGCGGCCGTGGTGCTGAGCGCACTCACCGGCGCCGCAGGCCTCTACTACGGCTACCGGTGGTTCGATCAGAATCTGAAGTAGCGCGCCTGGACGCTCAAACCAGCGGCGTGCCGCGCGGCGCGTGCACCACCACGGTGCCGGCAATCTTGTCATGCCAGGACTGGCGCTCGGCGTCGAACACGACCCAGATAAATCCCAGCCCGACGATAAAGAAAGACAGGAAGCTGCCCAGAGCGCGCGTGACCGCCGTGGGCCAGTCGATGGGCCGCCCATCGAGGCGCGCCACCCGCAGGCCGCACACGATCCCGCCGATCGTCGTACTGCGGAGCTTCCACATCACCGCGCCGTAGGCCGCCAGGATCAGCAGCAGGCTGTGGTGTATGGGCAGGCTGACGATGCCGCACACGATCGCCACCAGCATCAGATCGAGGAACAGCGCCAGCATGCGGATCCAGAAGCCGGCGCGATTCGAGAGCTCGAGGGATACGGGCGGCGGCACCGCGCGCGCGGGCGCTGCTTCCGCGGCCGGCGCGGCGGCGGATTCTGCCGGCGCATCGGCGGGTGCCGCGGCCACGGCCTCCGCCGGACCGGTCGCAGGAGCGATCGCCGGCGGGACAGTGCTGGCCGCGCGCCGGGCACGGAAGGCGAGCAGCAAGGTGTAGACGACGATGCCCAGTCCCAGCACATCGAGTGCCTTGTAGGCGAGAAAGCCGAGCACCGGTACCACGTACAGCAGCAAGGCGATGGTTCCGCCGAGCAACACCGCGATCACCGGGGGGTACTCGTGACCCGGCTCGCGCGCCGGCAGCGCGCGGCGCCCAAACCAGGCCAGCGCCACCGACTTGCCGAACAGGCCCCCACAAACAGCGCAAAACCCAGGAAGGGAATCAGAATCGAGCCGATCACCGTGATCAGCAGCAGCAAAAACACGATCGGCTTGCAGATAAACGTGAACAGCGCGGCGAGCGTGGTGCGGCCAGGATTATCCTCCATGGTGCGCACGCAATGATTGACGCCGCTCGGGAACAGCAGTGCGATCAGCAGGTACAGCACCAGGAAGCTGACCGCGATGCTCCAGGCCCAGCCCAGTCCGGGCGCGAACGCCAGCGGCCGTCCGTACATCAGGCAGTTGTGGACCCAGGTGCGCAACCATTCATAGTTGCCCATGTGTCCAAACAGCATCACGTTCTGAATGTCGCCATGGACGACGGCGGCCGGGTCGCGGATCAGGTCTCCGCCTATCGCGACCACGTCGCCCTGCACGTCCGCGTGCGGCCCGAGCTCGACGTTGCCAAACACCGCGACCACAGAGTCGCCCACCCGGCTGTCGACGTAGGTGTTGCCGAACACGGCCACGGCCGCGTCGCCCACCGGTCCGGTGACGTGCGTATTGCCCAGCACCGACACCACGGCCTCATCGACCTCGCCCGCGCTGGTCGAGGAACCCAGTACCGACACCACGCTCGTGGCGTGCTTGCCACTGGCGAGCGTCGCGTCGTGGCCGATGGCCACTACCGCATTGTCGCGCCCGCTCTGGTCCTCGCTGTCGGGCTCTTTACTGGTATCGGTATCGGCATTGGCATCGGTACCGGCTGTGATCGTGATGTCCACACTGTGCGATTTATCCGCGTCGTGCGGGACCGCGGGCAGCGGCCGGCGGCGTGGTGGTCGCGCTCGCCATCGGCGCGTAAGCGAGCAGGCTCGCCGCGGCCAGCGCAAGACACACGGACACGATTATTCTTTTCATGTGGGGTACCGAACGGGTTCCGAAGGAGCGATCAGGGTGCGGAATGCGGCGGCGCCAAGTCCAAACAGCGCCGCGTACAGGAACAGTGCCAGCGCGGCGCCGCCATAGATCCACACCGGTGATATTCCGCGTGTCACCATATTGGCGAGCGTCTGAGTGGCCTGGCTAAGACTCCCGAGCAGCTGCAATCCGGACTGCGCGGTGCTGGCCGGCGCCGAAGTCTGCAGCGACTGCCACAGCGACATCAGGCGTCCGGTGGTCAGGAAGGACAGTTGCACCAGGCCCAGTACCAAGGGCAGGAACAGCACGCGTGCAGTCCACGGCCAGCGACTGAATCCCTGCAGCCACCAGGGCTTGGCGGCTTGCACCGCAAGTTCCCGCAACACGCGGGCTTCGAGATTTGCGGGCGCCTGCCGCAACGGCTGCCGGCTCAGGAGCGAGCCGATGTACTGCTCCATTTGACGCTCGTCGCGCGGTGGCTTGTTCAGATTAGACATTCAAGCCTCCAGTTGATCGGCCGTGATGCCACGCCGCTCAAGTATCTTGGCCAAAGCCTGGCGCGCACGATGAATATCAGTTTTGACCTTGGGCAGGGAAACGTGCAAGCGTTGGGCGATGTCCTCGTAGGGCATTTCTTCGAAGTGGAACAATACCAGCGGCACGCGCTGATGTTCGGGCAGCTCGCTCAAGGCCGCCTCGACGTAGTCGTGGCGTTCGTCGTCTCGCACTTCCTCGACCACCGATTCGTCGGAGGCGAAATCCAGCACCGGATCGTCTTCCGCCTCGTCGGCCGGCTGCAGCTGCGAGAAGAACACCCAGCGCTTGCGGTAACGAGTGAGGTGCGTGAAGGTCAGGTTGGTGGCGACGGTCTTCAGCCAGCCGGCGGCGCGAGGGTTATCGCGCAGCTCATCGAACTTGCGGTGGGCGCGCAGGAACACTTCCTGGGCGATGTCCTCGGCCTGCGCGTCATTTCCGCTCAGGCGCGCGGCGGTCGAGAAAACCATGTTTTGGTAGGTACGCATGAATTTCGTGAACTCGGCGTGCCGGTCGCCTTCCTGTTTAGGGGATTGCACTGGGGTGTCATCGCTTACATGCATAACCCACGGTCAGGCATAAAGTTGCATTATTATGACAATAGAGATCAATAGGTTATGTCGTATCGGCCGCGTCGGCCGACGGGCCGGTCCGTCCTCCGTCCGACGGCTCGGGCCCGATTATGGGCCTTTAGTGCCTGCGGTGGCGAACGCCGCAGGGCGCAGGGAGGGCTAAAAGGGCGGGAATCAGTGGCTGGACGGGGTCGGGGTCGGGGCGGGCTCGCTGGCGCGGTTCGAGACCAAATCGACGGCGCCGCTGACCTGGAACCGGCCGCGCATCATGGGCGAATGACCCGGGTAGGAACAGAAGAAAGAGTAATCCCCGCCAGCCATCAGCAACGAGGTGCTGAAGGTGATGGTCGTTGACTCGCCGCCCCCCACGATCTTGGTGGCCGCAATGATGCGTTTGTCGCCGACTGGCAAGTAGCCGTTGGCGAAACCCGCGGCGATTCCGGCGTTGGCGAGCGCGGCCACGTCCGAGGTGCGGGCCAATACCCAGTCGTGGCCAAGCACGTGCGCCTCCTGCTTGCCCACATGGCGCAGGGTCAGTTCGATCTCTTTACAGCCGGCATCGACGTGCAGGCTCCGGGCGTTGTACTGAATCATGTCGTTGGCGAGGATCGTCAGCTGGCACTCGTTGGCGCGCGCCTGGCCCCCTGCGGCACCCGCGACCAGCAGCAGCAGCGACCAACAGAGGATGCCGCGACGCTGCTGGGCGTTCACAGCGCGGCCCACACGAACGCGAACAGCGTGTTGTTGTCGGAGGCGCTGCGTCCGAAGCCGTCATAGTTATTGCCCGCGCCGTTGAACTTCGAGTAGCCGGTGTACTGCAGGCCGACGCGCAGGTTCATCCACGGCCGGTAGGGTGAATCGAGCTTGCCGAAGGGCACGTATTCGAGCTGCACCAGGTAGCCGTCGCTGTCGGGTTTGCCGGCGTTGCTGCCCTCCACGGGGTCCGGCGCGTAGAGCAGCGCATCGCTGCTGCCCGTCACGTTGAACAATCCGAGGCCGGCCACCCAGGTCTGACGGTAGGTCCAGGTCACGTCTCCGCGAACGCTGTGGACGTTACCCGAGGCGTGCTCGGCTTCTCCCGCGGCGACGCTGGCATTCAGGTGGCGCGATTCGTGCACCACCGCGAAATTCGCCTGCAGATTGCTGGCGTCCTCCGCGGTGTGCTGGTAGGTGGCGTCGAAGCCGAAATCGTCGAACTGATCGGTCTCCGGCATGGTCTCGTCAGGCTTTTGCTTGACGTTCAGGCCCAGCATTCCGACCGAGAAATAGTGCGGACCGTTGCTGAACTGCAGCGCGACGCGCCAATAAGGCGCGAAGCCATCGAGGTGGGAATTGTCATCGGCGCTCAGGCCGACATTGCCGAGCATGCTGTCGGAAAGGCTCTTAAATCCACCCGCCTCGAGATAAAGATGATCATCGATCATGGCGTAGAACGTGGGACCGAGCACCGTTTCGGCGATGCCGTCGTAGATGATCGGCGCGGTGCCGGGGGTTGGGGCGAGTTCCGAACCCACGTACGGGAAGCTCCATACCGAGGTGGAGTTCCACAGATCCGATACGGTCGGGCTGTTGTTCAAGCTGATCCCAGCCACGACCCCCTGGCCGCCGAGTTCGAAGGAGCGCGCGTAGCGGACGTCGAAGGCGCCCCATGCGGTGTTGCGCTCCGTGCCGCTGTAGGAAACCTCGACAAATCCGCCGGCGTGCTGGCCGAGGCTGCCCGCAAAGAATCCGGTGAGTTCATTGAGCGCAAAATTATTGTTGGTGCCGTAGTGCTCGGGGGCCTCGGGCAGGTCGGCGCCGGTGCTGGTGTAGGTCACGATGGCCATCAGCGCCAGCGGCACCGAGTCGTGGTGTTCGCCCAGCGCGTAGGCGTTCAGCTTGAACTGCCGGCCGTAGGCGGTGAGCGCCGGGCCGAAGGCAATGGCATGGCACTGCGCGCAGGGCAGTCCGGTCTGCTGTGCATAGCTCGGCAGCGCCTGCGCCGGCATGGTGTGCACCAGGGCGAGAACGGCGAGCAGTTCAAGGCCGTACCGCAGCGGCCGCACCCGGTGCCCGAGCGCGCGTGCCGCGCCGACCCACGTGTTGATGATTCGCATTCGCTTAACGCTCCCGTCGCAGGTCGAGTCGTCTTATGAGGACCGATCCTGGCGGGAAACGTAACAGCCGCTAAGGAGCGGCAGGATGGGGCGAAGTGCCTAGTTTATGCGGTGAAACGCAGTAGAAAGACGGTGCGGCCTCTTGGGGTGCCATGCACAAATAACAACATGAGTGAGTACCCGCGAGCCGCTCACGGGTTCAAAAATTGCTCAGGCGCACGGGCTGCCGGCACCCCCGGGTCCGCCGGTGCCCGCACGCCTCACTTGCTGCCGCACAGGTCGACATCGCCGCTTTTGGTGTCGATGTGCACGTGAGCGCCGCCCTTGCCGTTGCGGAAGCTGAGGCGGCTGCCCGGGCCGTACTGTTGTTCGACGGGCTTGGGTCCGAAGCAGTTCTTGATGTCGCCGCTGAAGGTCTGCACGTCGATATCGGCATCGGGCAGTGCGCCGAAATGTACCCCGAGATCTCCGCTGACCGAAGTGGCCTCGAGCTGCCCCGAGGCAGCGAGCGCCGCAGAGCTGACGCTGATATCACCGGACACGCTTTCGAAATGCCCGCGCGACAGCGTGCCCAGCGACAGCATCGCATCGCCGCTCACGGTATTGACCTGCACGTTGCCATCGGCGCCGGTGACGTTGACGTCGCCGCTGACGGTCTTGAATTGCGCCTCGTGGCTGTTGCGTGTCGCCAAGCGCACGTCGCCGCTGACGGTGTTCACCTGCAGCTCGCCGCTGGCATCGCCGGCGATGTCACCGCTCACGGTCTGCAGGTGCTGGTTTCCGGTCACCCCGGAGACGCGCAGATCCGAGCTCACCAGAGAGACCTCCAGCGCGCTCTTCTGCGGCACGCGGATCTTCAGGTGTGCGGAGCTGTCGCCGTTCCAGCTGTTTCCGGACGGCAGCACCACGCGCACGGTGGTGTGATTGGCGCTGCTGGTGACATCGACACGCTCGACCTTCTCGCCGATGGTTCCGTTGACGTCGACCGTGGGCTGATCCCAGCCGCTGATCTCGATCGAGCCCTCGACGTTCACCACTTCGACGGTGCCGGCCGGATCGGCCGGCTTTTGCGCGCTGAAGGGGCGCATCGCGGCCCAGGCCGGGAGCGCCAGGCTCGAGAGCAGCAGCACCGCGGCCGGCGCCCACCGAGGCGTGAGGACGGACAAGCAAGTTGGGTTTTTCATAGTTAGGTTCTCCTCATCATTAACGGTTCGGTGGACTGCGCCACACTCGTGTACAGGTCAATTTCCTGCTGCCAGGTGCTGTGCAGCAGCTGCAGCAGCAGTGGGCTGGCAGGATCGTTCGCCAGTGCCGAGCGCAGGTCTGCGTTGGCACGGCGGATGGTGTCCAGATCCGCCTGCACCCTGGCCCGCGTGGCCGGTGCCAGCAGCTTGAGGCGTTCATTGAATGTGCGTTCCAGAGCGGCATTTGCCGCCACGTATTCGGCGTTCTGCGGCGGCCCGAAACTCACCGGCGTGCCGCCCGGGAGTGCCTGCGAGGCGCTGCGCGCCATCAAGTCGGAGACCGCGCGTTGACGGACCACCGACCAGCACAGTGCGCCGACCAGGCACACCACGCCCAGGCTGGCGGCCAGCGCCAGCGGCCATTGCACCCGCGCCGCGCGTGCGCTGCGCGCGGCCCGCACCTCGCCGAGGCTGGTCGTAACAGCGCTCCCCGGATCGCGGCGCTCGCCCAACGCCTGCAGGATGCCGGGCCACAGGTCGCGCGTGGGCTGGGCTTCGCGCGGCACGCCTTTTAGGGCGTCGTCCAACGAGTTGTATCTGGGCTGGTTCATGCCGCCTCCATCGCGATTCCCAATTGCCGTGCGAGCAGCCGGCGCCCACGATGCAGCTGCGCCTTGCTGGTGCCGGTCGCTATTCCGAGCATCTGCGCCGCCTCCTCGTGGCTGTGGCCGTAGACGCCGACCAGCACCACGACATCGCGCGCGCCCTGCGGAAGCCGGTCGAGGGCGGCTTCGATGTCCACGGTTCCCGAGGCTTCCGCGGCATCCGGGACCTGCGCGGCCACCTCATCGAGCTGGTCCGCCTCGCGCATGGCATCGCCAGGTCGCCGCCGGCGCTGCGCGAGCACCGTGTTGACCGCAATGCGGTGCAGCCAGGTCGAGAGCTGGCTGCGGCCCTCGAAGCGCGGCAACGCGCGCCAGGCGGCGATAAAGCAATCCTGCGTGCAGTCCTCGGCCAGTGCGGGCTGCCCCGTGAGCCGCAGACACAGGCCATACACCTGGCCCACGTGCGCACGGTACAAGCCTTCGAAGTCATCGCCGACCATGTGTTCTTGGAGTGGCTCCTGCTGCCAATGGTTTAAAGAGGGCGGGGAGGTGACTTAAGCCGGGGCCTGCTGCTCGGCGCCCAGGGCGCACAAGGCCGATCCCCCGACCACGGCGGCCACGCCAAGCCACGTCCACAGGTTAGGAAGCTCCGCGCTGGGCAGCGGCATCAGCCAACCCGCAGCCGCCACGCTGGCCAGGGAGGTAAACAGGGGCGAGACCGCCACCGTGGCGCTGACCCGGGTCACCTCACCCAGGTGCATGGCCTCGGCGTACGCGCCGTAGGCGATCAGTGTGTTGAGGCAGCAGAACAGCAGGGCGCCGCCCTGCAGCGCGCTGAGCAGCCGCAAGTGCGAGGGTTGTGCCAACGGCGTGAGCAGCAGCGCCCCGCCCACGTACAGGAGCCACAGCAATTGCGCCGAATTCCATTCCCGCAGCAGGCGCTTCTGCGCCAGTCCGTAACAGGCCCAGGTCAGCGAGCCGACGATCAACAACAGCACGCCCAGGCCCAGTTGATGGGCGGCGCCGAACATCAACGGCAGGCGCCGGTTGAAAAACAGCAGCAGACCGCCGATCAGGATCGCCGCGCCCAACCACTGCAACCGGCTGAAGCGTTCCCGATAGACCACCAGCCCGCCCAGCAGCACGAACAGGTTGGCCGACTGGATGACCACCTGGGCGGTCGCCGGCGAGGTGAGGTGCACGCCCACCACAAAAAGCGTGTAATTGAGAGTGAGACCGGCGATGGCGACGGGCAGCAGCGGGCGCAGGCCCGGCGCCAGCCGCCATGGCCTGGGAAGTGAGCTGCGCCGCGCGAGAAACACGCCGACGACAAGGCCAGCCACCAGAAAGCGGCACCAAGTGATCGTATAGGTATCGAGCACCGGCACCACGAGTTGCAAAGCCAGTGGCAGCAGGCCCCAGAACAGGGCCGCGAGCAGCGCGAGCAAGAAAGCGAGGCGGGTACGGTGCGGCAGAGCGTGCAGATCCTGGGCCCACAGCAGTGGACTGGTGCGCGCATCTTGCACCGAGTGGCGCAAGCAAGGCAATTGCGCGGCTGTCGTACACTTGGGGCTTTCTGAACAGCGGTCGGGGAGGGCAGCACATGTGGCCGGAGGTACATCTCCATCATCACCTGGTGAGTGAAGATCCGACGCGACTGCGCCCCACGCAGATGACGGTGGGATTGGCCGAGGTCGCGATCAAACGCCGTGAATGGGCTGCGCTCGACAAGAAGGAGCGCCACGAGGCCCTGCAGCAGCAGGTGTTTCCGGCGGTGCTGGGGCTCAAGAAGCGCTATTACATCATCGATCACCATCACCTGGGGCTCGCGCTGATCGAGGAGCGCGTCCACCACGTCTGGATTGCCGTGCAGGACGATTTGTCCTGGCTCACGGCCGATGTTTTCTGGCGCGTCATGGAGTTTCGCTCCTGGGCGCACCCGTTTGACGCCCGAGGCCGGCGGCGTGACTGCCGGGAGATTCCGCACCAGCTCACGAAATTGCACGATGACCCGTACCGCACTCTCGCCAACCGCGTCCATGAGGCGGGCGGTTACGCCAAGAGCGCGATGCCCTTCGCCGAGTTCCTGTGGGCCGATTTTTTTCGTGCCCACATCGGCGCCGCCAAGCTGCGGCGCCGACCCCCGCTCGCGGTGCGTGAGGGTGTCAAGCTCGCCAAATCCCCGGCCGCACGCTATTTGCCGGGTTGGGCCGGTCGCGCCCCGTGAAGGTCCACTGGACCGACCTGCTCGCCGGCGTGGCGATCTCCGGGCTGGTTCTGCCCGAGGCCGTGGCTTACGCCGGGATCGCCGGAGTGCCGGCCCTCAGCGGTCTGCTCGGTGCCGTGGCCGGACTGAGCGCCTATGCGCTGTTTGGGAGCAGTCGCTTCGCCATCGTCGCGGCGACCTCCTCCTCGGCGGCGGTGCTGGCGAGCGCGCTGCATGCGGTGGCCAGCGGGCCGGGCGCGCAGGCACTGGAACTCTCGGCGGGCATGGTGTTGATGGCGGGCCTGCTGTTCATGGCGTGCAGCGCCCTGCAGCTCGGACGCCTGGCCCAGTACATTGCCAGGCCGGTCGTGCGCGGCTTCACGCTGGGCATCGCGGTCGTGATCACCGCCAAGCAGCTTGCCAAGTTGTGCGGGCTGCACGCCACGCACACCGCCTTAGGCCCGCTGCTGGTCGAACTGTTGCAACGGCGCGCAGAGTGGCAGTCGGCCAGTGTGCTGATCGGCCTGGGGGCGCTGGCGCTGCTGGTGCTGTTGCGGCGCTGGCCGCGACTTCCGGGCACGCTGCTGGTACTGGTGCTGGGAGTGGCCTGCATTCCGATGCTCGGCGCGCACGCCGCCGGCGTCGCGCTGGTCGGCAACATCGAACTCAGCGAAGTGCGGCCGCGCCTGCCCTCGCTGCAGATCGACGAATGGGCCCGAGTGGCGGAGTTGTCGGTGGCCTTGATGTTGGTCCTATTTGCCGAGAGCTACGGCGCGGTGCGCAGCTGCGCCCTGCGCCACGGCGACTCGATCAGCGTGAACCGCGAGTTGTTCGCGCTGGGCATCGCCAATATGGCCGCGGGGCTGTTTCAGGGAGTGCCGGTGGGCGCCGGCTATTCGGCCACCTATACCAATGAGTCCCTGGGTGCGCGCTCGCGCCTCGCAGGAGCGGCCGCCGCCGTCGGCGTGGCTGCCGCGCTGTGCTTCCTGCAGGCGTGGGTGGCGCGAATTCCCGAGCCGGTACTGGCCGCGATCGTGATATTCGCGATGCGCCACGCCGCCAGCCTCAAGCCGCTGCGCCCCTATCTGGTGTGGAAACGCGACCGCATGGTGATGGTCACGGCGGTCGCGGCAGTCTTGGTGTTCGGCGTGCTCAACGGGCTGATCGTCGCGATCGCGGTCAGCCTGGCGATGCTGATCCGCAAGCTATCGCAGCCGCGACTCAGCGTGCTCGGGCGATTGGGCGATGGGCACGATTTCGTCAGCGCCGAGGCGCATCCGGATGTGGTGATGGTCCCCGGGTTGCTGATCCTGCGTCCCGAGGAACCGCTGTTCTTTGCCAATGTCGAGGCGGTGCTCGACAGCGCCACGGCGCGGCTGGCCACCCAGCCCTCGACTCATACCCTGGTGCTGAGCCTCGAGGAATCGCCGGATCTGGACGGCACGGCCGTGGAAGCGCTCGGCGAGTTCGCGGCGCAAGTGCGCGCCAGTGCGTGCGCGTTGCGACTCGCACGCCTCAAGGATCCGGTGTTCGAAGTCTTAAGCACCGCCGCTATGCCCGGAATGACGGGTGCCGCGCTGAGCGGCGCCAGTGTTGACGCCGTCGTCAGCGCTGCACAGGCCGCGCACGACAGTCAACCCAAGTTGGTTTTGAGCTAGGATAACCACCCCCGATCGCCCGCCCGTCGAGGAGCCGCCATGAAATTGATCACTGCCGTCATCAAGCCCTTCAAGCTCGACGAAGTGCGCTCGGCGCTCTCGGAGCTGGGCATATCCGGCATGACCGTGACCGAGGTCAAGGGCTTTGGCCGGCAGCGCGGACACACCGAGTTGTATCGCGGCGCCGAGTACGTGGTGGATTTCGTGCCCAAGACGCGCATCGAGGTGGGCGTGCGCGATGACCTGGTCGATCAGGTCGTGGACGCGATCGTCAAGGCGGCAAAGACCGGCAAGGTGGGCGACGGCAAGATATTTGTCACCGACATCCGGCGCGTGGTGCGCATTCGCACCGGCGAATTGGACGACTCCGCGCTCTAGCCCCGCCGGTCCGGCGCTAGAGCACCGGCGACTGGAACACGACCCGTCCGCCGACCATGGTCAGCAGCACCTGCGTCTTGGAGATCTTCTCCGGCGCGATCTGCAGCAGATTCCGGTCGAGCACGATGAGGTCGGCGAACTTGCCGGGCGCGAGCGAACCGGTGACGGCCTCTTCCCGCAAGCTGTAGGCCGCGTTGATGGTCATGGCCTGAATGGCGTCGGCGACGCTGAGTCCCGGATCGATGCCGAGGCGCCCCGGGTAGCGCAGCGCGTCCTCCCCGGTCGCGGAGCGCGTCACCGCCACCTGCATCGCCAGCCACTCATCCAGCGGATCGACGGGCCAGTCACTCCCGAAGACCACTCGCGCGCCGTAGATCTTCAGCAGGCCCGCCGGTTCGCACAACGCGGCGCGCACCGGACCGAGGTAGCGTGTGCCCTGAGGGTTGGTGTCGGCGGCCGGTTTCTCCCACTGGAATGAGAGCACCGGCAGGGCGCCGAGATCCGCGTAGCGGGGATAGTCCTCGGGCGCGACAATCTCATCGTGAGCGATGGCCGGGCGCACGTCGTCGCTGGGGTGAACCTTGCGCATCGCGGCGATGGCATTGAGTCCCTCGCGCACCGCGCCGTCACCGTCAGCGTGCATGTGCGGGTCGATGCCCACGGCCGCGAGCTTCAGCAAGGTGGCATCGAGCTGCGGTTGCGTGAAGTAGGGCGGCGGGCCGAGATTATCGCCGGGGCGCCAGTCGGGCTTTTCGGCGCTACCGGTGTTCTCGAAGTACGGCTGCAGCATGACGCCCGTGTACGAGGGCGCAGAAAACACTCCGTCGAGAAACAGCTTGGCGGTATCGACGCTCACGGTCGGATCGGCCTTCGCGGCCCCCTGGTCGAAGCGCTGCCGCTGCGCGAGCACGTGGGCGACCGCCGCCTCGGGGTCGTAGTTCTCGACCGAATCGATCAACACCGCAAAATGCGCGCGCGCGGTCAGCTCGCCCGCCGCCTGCACTCCTGCATACGCGGTCAGCGTTTCGGTATTGGTCGAGGCATCGAGGAAGCTGGTGATGCCCTGCGCACGCATGGCGGCAAGCGCGCGATGCGTGGCCTGCAGGTGTTCGGCCGGCGAGGGCGGCGGCACGAGCTGCCTTACCAGGCGTTGCGCCGCGTCCTCGAGCAGTCCCGTCGGCTCGCCCTTATCGTCACGAACGATGATGCCGTCCTTGGGATCGGCCGTGGTGCGCGTGATGTGCGCGAGCTCGAGCGCGCGGGCGTTGACGAGGGTCGAGTGGCCGTAGGAGGAGGCGACCAGCACCGGGCGCGAGGTCTTCAGGCCATCCAGCGCTTCGTGAGTCAGCACGATTCCCGCCGGCTGCATGTTCTGTTCGAACCAATTGATCACCACCAGCCAATCATCGGCACCGGCCTTCCCGGCCTGGTCGAGGCAACGCTGAATGACGGCCTGGAACTGCGCTATCGTCAGGCGTTGATAGTTGAGATTGCAGTCGCGCATGCGCAAGCCCCCGACCTGCGGGTGCATGTGGCCGTCGATCAGCCCCGGCATCAGCATGCGCCCGGCCAGGTCGATGCGGCGGGTCTTGGGACCGAGGTAGGCCTGGGCGCCCTCGTCATCACCGATGTAGACGATCTGCCCGGCGCGCACCGCGAGCGAGCGCGCCGTGGGCATCACGTTATCGACCGTGTAGACGTAGCCGTGCGTAAAGACCGTGTCCGCGGCCGGGCGCGCGCCGGCCTCACCGTCCCCCTGCGCCTGTCGCGTGATGACGCCATTGACGACCTCGTAACTGCGCACAAAGGCGGGCGCAGCGACTTCCAGCGTCCGGACATTGAAGCTGCTCTCGGGACCGATGCCGGTGACGCGCACCTGGGAAAGATTGAGCGGCTTGCCGGGCTCCAGCGCGCCGAATTCGCCGGGCTGGACCAGCCAGGCGTGCTTTCCCGGGACGTGCGCGTAGAAACGCGCCGTGCCATCGGTCTCCACGGTCAGGGCCGCATTCTCATCGATGCCCAGCCCCACCAGAGCACGCTCCGGATCGAGGGTGTGGGTCTTGGCGAGAAATCCAAACAGCCGGCCAAGTCGCGCACGCGTGTCGAAATGGCTGTCGGTAAAGACATGCGCCAGCAATTCGGTGTGGAGAAAATCACCCTCGATGGTGACCGCCTTGCCCAGCGGATCGGCCATCGCCTCGGGCGAGGTGATGCTGCCCCCGTCCATGGACCCGTAGAGCCAGGGTCCCTGGACCGCGAGGCCCGCGCTGGTCCCCCCGAGGGGTTTTCCGGCGGCGACATGCGCGTCGAGGAGCGCATTGAGGGGCGTGCCGCGCCACATGCGCACATAGTTGGACTGGTCCCCGCCCGCAATGAAAATCCCGTCGGCCGCCTTGACCGCTGCCAGGACCGCGGGGTCCGAGGCCGCCTTGCGGTCGCTGAATACGAAGGTGCGCACCGAGAGCAGGCCCTTGACCCCGTTGTAGAACTCGTCCTGTGACTCCGTGGTGCCCGAGGCGCGCAGCACGACGAGGTGACCGTGGCCGGCGTGGGCCGTAAACCACCGGAAGGCGTCGTAGGGCCAATCACCCCCGCCGTTGAGCAGCAGTCCACCGACCACGGGGTCGGGCGTGCGTGCGCTTTCATCGCCGCTCACAAAAGTCTGGTAGCCCGGACCGCCCGTGTCGGCGCCCGCGTGCGCGGGTCGCGTCAGGAATGGAGCCATCACCAGCCAGGGCATGAGCCACAGCACGCGCAGCACGGGTCCATGCATCACGGCGTCAGCTCCGGTGGCCCGACGATAGAGCGTGTGCAGTTCAAGGTGCCCGTACTCGGGATTGGAGGCCACAAAAGTGACCCGCAAGGTGTCAGCGGTCGCATCGTGTTCCAGGCGCCAGCTGCGCGCGCCGTGATTCGTGTACTTGGCGCGTATCACGAACGCTCCCTGATCCCAGCCGCACTCCAGGCGAGCGGCGCCGCTGCTGTCGATGCGGGACACCGATTGCGTGGGCATGAACTGCCGCGTGGGTTCCGCATCGCGGGTAATTTCCACCCCCTCCCCGATCAGCGCGATGCGCAGCGCCGCGGCCGGCCGCAGATCATCACCGAGGCGGGTGCGCATCTTGTCCGGATCCTCCGGCGGCATGATCATCAAAGGATCAATCTGTGCCGGGCCGGAACCGGGCGCCCCCTGGCCCTGCTGGCCCTGCGGTGGGAGTCGCGGCTGGTCGTGGCGCCGCGCCTGCCGCAGCACCGCCGCCAGTTGGTGATCGAAGTCGTCGCTGTTGGCCGGATCTTCTCGCCACTCCCCGGCCATGGTCGCGGCGGCCGGCGCGGGCTCCGGGCTGAGTGAGTGGCAACCCCACGAGCTCAGCAGCGCGCAGAGCACTGCGCCCGCGCTCAGCCGATGCCAGGATGGGGAAGGTCGCATGCGCAGCGTGCTTAGGCGCGGCCTGGGTCTATTGGTGCGTGCGCGCCGGGGTCGCGCCGCGCGTGGCGATGAGCGCGCGCAATTCACGCAACTTGCTCTCGGCCACCGCCTGATTGGCGGACCCGAGGCGCAGCATGAGCTTCTGGCCGGCCGAGCGTGCCTCCAGGGCCGGGTCGGCAAATTCCCAGAAGACCTTCGGCCGCACCAGGGCCAACGGGCGCGCGGGATGCGGCGTCTCGAGCAGATGATCGATCACGGCCAGCAGGCGATCGTTGAAACTCTTCTGCGGATAGCCCAGATCCTCGTAAGCCCGCTGAAACAGCGGATAGTAGTGGCGATACAGATCGTTGAGCGCATGCATGTCGAGGGTTCCCAGGATCGCCATGACCGGCGCGTAGCGTGTGCCATTGTGTTCATCCAGATTGGCCTGCAGGTCGCCGCCGCTCACCTGCAAGCTGCCGGCGGTGGGCTCGAGCGGCCGCAGCTCAACGGCCAGCTTGTGGCGCGGCAGATTATCCACCGTCGCCACCAGATGGCGGATCATATTTTCAGGCCGCAGCAGGCTGTCCAGCCCCTGCGTCCCGGGCAGGGCCAGCAACGCCTCCTTGAACGGCGCGTCGCTGGCGGCGAGTGCCGGTAGGGTCGCGGCCGGCGCGGCCTCGACCACCGGCGGGGGCGGTTGGGTGACGCGCGGCGCGGGAGTCCCGGTCTGTTCGACGGGGACGCCCGGCGCACTCGCCCACCAGTACCAGGTCGCCAAACCGCCCACGACCACGAGCACTGCAATTATCGGAATAGCCCTGTTGAACACGACGGTCTCCTTGGGGTGCCGTGGGTACAGTATGATTTCATTACTGGGGCGCCACTGACAAATTAGCCGGGAGGGGCAAATGGCATCAGACAGCAATGCGGCCGGCGACTGGGCCGCGGCCATGCAAAAGGCTCAGGCCGACCTGCTCCGCCAATGGTCGGAAATCAGCCAGACCGCGCTGCGCGCGGGCCTGCCTCCGGCGGCGATGGGCGCGGCGTCCGGTGCGCCCGCGGAAGCCCTGGCGCGCCAGTTCATGCAGCAGTGCGAGCAATACCTGGGCGTGTCGCGATCGCTCTGGGATCTGGTGACCAAGTCGGCGGCGATCGCCGAGCCGGACCAGCGCGCACGCTTCTTTGCGGACGGCGTCGGCGGCCTGCAGCAGCAGTTCGCGCAGCTGTGGGCCGCGGGATCCATGGGCACGCCGGCCAGCGCGGGGTTGGGCTGGCCCGGCGCAGCGCAGTGGGGTGCGGGATGGCCCGGGGCGGGCGCATTCCCCGGTTTTGGTGGGTTTCCGGGAGCGAGCGGCTTGGCCGGGATGAGCGGTTTTCCGGGCATGGGCGGCGCCTTGGGCATGCCGGCGCTCGGCCCGGCGCGCGAGCAACAGGAGTCGTTCCAGCGGCTCGCCCAGCTCAGCATGCGCTGCGTGCAGGCACAGATGCAGGTCAGTGCCCAGTGGAATGACATCATCGGCAAGGCGCTGCGCGAACTGGGCGAGCGGCTGACGCCGCGCCTCAAGAGCGGGGCGACCCCGGCCTCGATGAAGGAAGTGTACGACCTGTGGGTGGACTCGGCGGAAAGCGTCTACGCGCAGGCGGCGCGGGCGGGCACATTTGTGCAGGCCCAGGCCGAACTGACCAATGCCACCAGCCTGCTGCGCACCGCGCAGCGCGAGCTGCTGGAGGAATGGGCGCGGCAGTTCGATCTGCCGACCCGCTCGGAGCTCAATAGCATTCATCAACAGCTGCGCGATCTGAAGGCGGCGCTTGCGGCCACGCGGGGTTGAGGCATGTCCGGTCCGCAAACTCCGGCCGATGTGGTCGCGGAGCTCGGCGAGATTCCGGGCAAATTGGCGACGACACTGCGTTCTTTGCAGGCCGCCGCGGAGGTCAGCTTCGGTTACTCGGAAAAGGACGCCGTCTACCGCGAAGATAAGCTGACGCTCTACCGCTACCGACCTATCGCCGACAGTGCCGGTCTGCCGCCGGTAGTCATCGTCTACGCGCTGGTCAATCGACCGTACATGATGGATCTCGAGCGCGATCGCTCGCTGATCCGCCGCCTGCTGGGACTGGGCCTGGACATCTACCTGATCGACTGGGGCTATGCGGACGGTGCCGACCGCTACGTCGATCTCAATGACTACATCAACGGCTACCTGCATCGTTGTCTCGACGTGGTGCTGCGCGCTCACCAGATCCCCTCGACCACGCTGCTGGGCGTGTGTCAGGGGGGCACCTTCAGTCTTTGCTACGCGGCCCTGCACCCCGAGCGCGTCCGCAATCTGGTCATCATGGTCACTCCGGTCGATTTCAAGACGCCCGACAACCTGCTGTCGCGCTGGGTGCAGAGCATCGACGTCGACGCACTCGTGGCCGCCCACGGCGTGGTGCCCGGCGAGGTACTCAATGCCGCCTACGTGTCGCTGCTGCCGTTTCGGCTGCTGCAGCAAAAGTACGTCAATCTGCTGGACGCGGGGAGCGATCAGGCGCAGATGGACAACTTCATGCGCATGGAAAAATGGATTTTTGACAGCCCGGCGCAGGCAGGCGCGGCCTTTGCGCAGTTCACCCGCTGGTTCTTCAAGGAAAACCGCCTGCTCAAGGGAACCCTCGAGATCGGCGGCCGCAAGGTCGATCTGAAGAATATCCAGCAGCCGATACTGAACATCTACGGCAAGCAGGATCACCTGGTGCCCCCGTCCGCGTCGACGGCTCTCGAGGGGCTGGTCGGCACCACCGACTACGTGGCCCTGGGGCTGGACGTGGGTCACATCGGCATGTACGTCAGCGGCCGCGCGCAACGCGAGCTGCCGCAGGCGATTACCCATTGGCTCACGAGGCGTAAATCATGAATGCAAAAATAACTCCGATGAAATCAGTGCCGGACACGGCGCGTCTGCGGGAGCTCGACCTGGCGCATCACCTGCCGGCCCAGCAGAACTACCGCCTGATGCAGACCCTGGGCGGCAGCCGCATCATTACCCGCGCCGAAGGCTGCTACATCCACGATGCCGACGGCAACAAGATACTGGATGGCATGGCCGGCCTGTGGTGTGTCAACGTGGGTTATGGGCGCACCGAGCTCGCGCAGGTGGCCTACGAACAGTTGCTGGAACTGCCGTTTTACAACACCTTTTTCCGCACCGCGACCGTGCCGGCCGTGCAGCTGGCGACCAAGATCGCCTCACTCACCGGCGGTGAGCTGCAACACGTCTTCTTCAGCAGCTCGGGCTCGGAAGCCAACGACACGGCATTCCGCATGGTGCGCCATTACTGGGACCTGCGCGGTCAGCCCAAGCGCAAGATTTTCATCAGCCGCTGGAATGCCTATCACGGTTCGACCGTCGCCGCCGCCAGCCTGGGCGGCATGAAGCACATGCACGCGCAAGGCGACCTGCCGATTCCCGGCATAGAGCACGTCATGCAGCCCTATAAGTTCGCCGATGGCTTTGCAGAAACCGAGGAAGCCTTCGCGGCGCGCGCGGCCGACGCTCTCGAGGAGCGCATTCGCGAACTGGGTCCGGAGCGGGTGGCGGCATTTATTGGCGAGCCGGTGCAGGGCGCCGGCGGGGTCATTATCCCCTCACGCAGCTACTGGGAGCGCGTCGGCGCCATCTGCAAGAAGTACGGCGTGCTGCTGGTGGCCGATGAGGTCATCTGCGGTTTTGGCCGTCTCGGTCGCTGGTTCGGCTTTCAGCACTTCGGGCTGCAGCCGGACCTGGTCACCATGGCCAAGGGCCTCTCCTCGGGGTACCTGCCCATTTCGGCGACCGTGGTGTCGCACGAAATCATCGAGCTGCTGCGCGCCAAGGACAGTGAATTCTTCCACGGCTACACCTATTCGGGCCACCCCACCTGCGCCGCGGTGGCGCTGCGCAACATCGAGATCATGGAGCGTGAAGGCCTGGTGCAGCGCACGGCCGAAGTCACCGGGCCTTACTTCAACCAGGCGCTGCAGAGGCTGCGCAGCCACGCGATCGTCGGCGAGGTGCGCTCGCTCGGATTGATCGGGGCCGTGGAGATCGTGCGCCAGCGCGGCACCAATCTCAGGTTCGGCGACAAGGAAGGCACCGCCGGACCGGTGCTGCGTGACCGCTGCATTGCCAATGGGCTGATGGTACGCGCGGTGCGCGATGCGATCGTCATTTGCCCGCCGCTGATCATTACGCAGGCCGAGATCGACCGGCTGGTGGAGATCTTCGACAAGTCGCTGACCGAGACCGCCGCCCTCTTGAGCTAATGCGCCGCGCTCAGCCGCGCACGTAGTGGCCCGGCGCGTCTTCGAGCGGCGGATAACCGGCCGCCGCATTGCCCAGCGGCGGCGGGGCCACCCGGGCCGCCGCCGAATGTCCGGCCAGCCATTGCTGCCAGCTGGGCCACCAGGAGCCGGCGCGCAATTCGGCCGCCTCCATGAACGCTGCGGGGCTCGCCTCGGCGAGGGTGCTCCAATGCAGCAGGCGGTGCCGGCGCTTGGGATTGACCGGCCCGCTGACGACGCCGGCGTTGTGGCCGCCACTGGTCAGCACGAAGGTGTAGTCCTCAGAGCGCGTCAGCGCCCGGGTCTTGAACACCGAAGGCCACGGCGCCACGTGATCGGTCTCGGTGCCCACCACGAACATCGGAACCGTCAGTTGCTTGAGATCGATGCTCGCGCCGTGCACGGTATAGCGGCCCGTGCTCAGTTCATTGCGCAGGTACAGGCGGGTGAGATATTCACTGTGCATCCGGCAGGGCATGCGAGTGCCGTCGGCGTTCCAGGCCATCAGATCGTTCACCGAGCCGCGCTGCCCGCGCAGGTATTGATTGATCGCCGGCGCCCAGATCAGGTCGTTCGCGCGCAGCAAGGCGAATGCCGTCCCCATGCTGCGGCTGCTCAGCACGCCATCGCGCTGCATCTGCGCTTCGAGCAGGGCCAGCTGGTTGGGGGAAATGAACACCGAGAGTTCGCCCGGCTCGCTAAAATCGGTTTGCGCCGCGAGCAGCGTAATCGAGGCGATGCGCCGGTCACCGCCGGCGGCCAGCGCCGCCGCACCAATCGTCAACAGCGTGCCGCCGATGCAGTAGCCCACGGCGTGCACGCGTTGCGCGGGGACGATGGCGCCCACCGCGTCCAGCGCCGCGCGCAGGCCGAGGTCCACGTAGTCGTCCATGGACAGATTGCGGTCCGCGGCGGTGGGATTTTTCCACGACACCATGAATACGGTGTGACCGCGCTCGACCAGGAACCTGACCAGCGAATTGCCCGGCGAGAGGTCCAGGACGTAGTACTTCATGATCCACGCCGGAGTGATCAATATCGGCTCGGCGTGCACGGTGCCGCCCTGCGGCGTGTATTGAATCAGTTCGATGAGCTCGTTGCGCATCACCACCTTGCCGGGCGTGACCGCCACGTTCACTCCGACCCGAAATTGCTCAGTGCCGGGCGCGCGCCCACCGTCCAGCAGGTGGGCGGCGTCTTGCAGCCAGTAGCGCGCGCCGCGCAGCAGGTTGGCGCCGGATTCGGTGGCCGTCTGGGCCAGCAGTTCCGGATTGGTCAGCAGGTAATGAGCCGGCGAACTGGCGCCCAGCAGCAGGCGCCGCAGCAGCTCGAGCCGCTGCCGGCTTTCGGTCGACATCGCCGTGGCCGCCGCCAGCGCTTGCTGGCTCCACTGGCTGAGCTGCGCGTAGCTGTGCGCGTAGAGATTGAACGGCCACCGGTTCCACGCTTCCGCGGAGAAATCGGCGTCGCCGTTACCGTGCGCTGGGGCGTGGCCTGCCGGCAGTGCCGTGGCCGCTTGCCAGGCAAAACGCCAGGTATCGGCCGCCGCGGCCACCGCGGAGCGCGCGAGTGCCAGTTGCTGCTCGGGTTGGGTGGCCAGCGCCAGCCACCAGTCGGACCAGGCCCGCAGGTAGTCATCGACGCCAGGTACCGCCGGGGGAGCGCTGGCCGCAGCGCTCTCGCCATCCACGGATTGCTGGGGGGACGCCATGGCGGTTTCGGTATTCATTTATAAAAAGGCCCCGGGTGAGTCGCGCTCAGCCCGGGGCCATCCGTGTCATCGGCAGGGAAGAGCCTTAGGCGGCCTTCTTCGACAGCTCGGCAACCTTGGCCGAGGCTTCGTTGAACAGCTGGTTGAGCGTGCTCTGTGACTCGCGGGTGATCGTGGTCAGTTCCTGCACGCGGCCGCGCAGCTGCTCACCGATCTTTGAACCCAGTTCGGCCTGCTTGGCGGCGAACTCGACCGGGCTCTTGGCGGCGAGGAAGCTCTGCGCCTGCGCCAGGGTCCACTCCATGTAGTCGCCGGCCACGGCGTACTGATAGCGGGCCATGCGCTCGATGGCCTTGAGGCCTTCGTGCTGGGCGTGGAGGACGGGGGCAAACGCGTTGCGATAGGTCTCGAACAGCGCGGTGGGGTCGAAATTGCGGTCGGTCATGTCTTAAGGCTCCGAATTGGGGGTCTGGGTTAGGACGAAGCGCATCCTAACCTAGTTTTGTATGCACTGCAAGAGAAACGTTCAGCTCAAGCTGATGAGCGGGATGAAACCACGTATCTTATTGAATATAAACAATTAAAATAAAATAGAGATTCAGGATTGTCCCTCTTTTTCCCGGGGTTCTAACGCAGTGCGTTCTACAGTCGAAGGCCCCCGTCGACGTCCAGGACCCGCCCGGTAAAGAAGTCGTTCTCGAAGATGAAGCGGACGGCGTGGGCAATCTCCGAAGGCTGCCCGAGGCGCCCGACGGGGACCGGCGCGACCATCTTATCGAGCAGCTCGGGCCGCATGGAGTCGAGGATGGAGGTGTGCGTAAAGCCCGGCGCCACGGCTCCGACCCGTATCCCATAACGGGCCAGTTCGCGCGCCCACACGACGCTCATGGCGGCGACGCCGGCCTTGGCCGCCGTGTAATTGGACTGCCCGACGTTGCCGAGGCGGGAAATGCTGGAAATGTTCACGATCACGCCGCCGGCGCCCAGCTTGACCATGCGCTCGGCCGCTTCCCGGCCGCACAGAAACACGCCCGTCAGGTTCACGTCGATGACCGCCTGCCACTGCTCCAGGCTCATCTTGCCGCTGACGGCACCCTCCTTGGTTTTGACGAGCAGCGCGTCTCGCACAATGCCCGCGTTGTTGACGATGCCGTCAAAGCGACCGAAGTCGGCGACGACGCGATCAAAGGCGGCGGTGACTTCACTCTCGTGGGCCACGTTGGCGCCGTAGCCGCGTGCCTTCACGCCGTGCGCCTTGCAGGCGCCGAGGGCCTCGTCCAGGTCTTCGAGCTTTAGGTCGATCAGCGCCAGATTGGCGCCCTCGGCGGCGAAATCTTCGGCCAATGCGCGGCCGATGCCGCGCGCTGCGCCGGTGACGGCAACCGTCTTGCCCTTCAACTCCATAGGGTGCGGATCCTTTATTTCTGCTTGGGAACGTGATCGTCCGCGGGGGGCGGCGCCGGGGAATCGCTGTCCGCCGACGGTGCGGGTCGAGGATTGAGGGCGGAGAGCAGCTGCGCTTGCATGCGGCTCCACATCTCCATGTTCTGGCGCGTCAGTTCGGCGAGCGGTGCCAGCGGCGTTTCCATCGCCTTGGCCAGTTGCGCCTGCACCGAGCGCTGCTGCTGCATGACCGCTCCCAGGCTCTGTTCCAGGTAGCGCGACAGCATGTCCTGCACGGGATTGCCGTAGAAGCGGATAATGCCCTCGAGCAACTGTACGCTCAGGACGGGGGACCCAAATTGTTCCTGCTCGGCGATGATCTGCAGCAGCACGGCGCGAGTCAGGTCTTCGCCCGAGCGATCGTCGAGCACCTGCACCTGTTCGCCGCCGGCGATCAGGCGGCGAATGTCCTCGAGCGTGACGTGCCTGCTGGCGGTCGCGTCATACAATCGTCGGTTGGCGTATTTGCGAATGACTCTGGGCACGTTGATCCGTTGACAGCCGGCAGGGAATCAAGGCGCGCGCATGCTAACTCACGCACTATGCGCCGCACAATTAATCACCGCACATTTCGACTCGATCTGCAAACGAATGTAAAAAAATCTCATGTCTTTCAGAGAGTTGAACGCACGGAGTTTTGTGTTGTTTGATCATCGGCCCGTATTGATTGTTGTAACGCAGCGCATACGACGACGCCTTTAGGAAGTCAATGAGTCCTTCGAACCCCAGCGACGGCGCCGAGAAACCGGCGCAACCCAAGACGGGCTCGCGCCCGAGTCAGTGCGCGGGTGCGGTGCTGATGGTTCAGCCGGCCGCGTTTGGCTTCAACGCGGAAACCGCGGGCAGCAATCCGATGCAGCGTTTGCCCACGACCGATGCCGCGACGCTCATTCACATGGCGCGGGCGGAGTGCGCCTCAGTGTGCCGGGCGCTGCAGTCCGAGGGCGTTCGCGTGCTGATGGCCGAAGATACTCCGAGCCCGGCAAAGCCGGACGCCTTGTTCCCCAACAACTGGCTCAGCTTCCATGACGACGGCACGCTGGTGCTCTATCCCATGCACAGCCCCAGCCGTCGCTTGGAGCGCCGGGCGGACATCGTGGATGCGGTCTGCCGGACTCTGGGTTTCCAGGAGCGCCGGCGCGTCGACCTCACGGAGCACGAAGCGGCCGGCCGATTCCTCGAGGGCACGGGGAGCCTGGTGCTCGATCAGGTGGCACGGGTGGCTTACGCCTGCCGTTCGCCACGCACCGATGAATCGCTGGTGCAGGAGTGGGCGCGGCGGATGAATTTCGAGGCCGTGGTGTTCGATGCGACCGATGCCCGCGGCACGCCGTACTACCACACCAACGTGATGATGTGGATCGGCACGCGTTGCGCCATGCTCTGCACGGAGGCCATTGCCGCCAGCGATCGCGAGCGCGTGTGCGCGAAGCTGCGCGACGGCGAGCGCGAATTGATCGACATCGATCGCAGCGCGGTGGATGCCTTCGCCGGCAATATGCTGGAACTCGCCACCTGGGACGAGGCACTCGGCGACGCCTCGGTGCTGCTGATGTCGGCCGCCGCGCAGGCCGCGCTGGCAGGCCCCAAGCTGCAACAATTGTCGGGCTGCGTGGATACGATGTTGGCCGTGCCGGTGCCCACGATCGAGCAGGTGGGTGGCGGGAGCGTCCGTTGTCTGCTGGCGGAAGTCCCGGAGGTGCGGGGGTGAACAAGATCGATACCGACTCCGCGCGTGCCGCGCCGGAAACCCTGGTGCAGAGGGTGTTCGCCGCGCTGGCCGACGGTGCGGCACACTCCGGCGAACAACTGGCCACTGAACAGGCGGTGAGCCGCAGCGCCATATGGAAGGCGGTTGGCACGCTGCAGGAGCTGGGTTTGACGATCGAGGCGGCGCGGCATCGCGGCTATCGCCTGGCGGGACCGGTCACGCCGCTCGAGGCGACCCGGATTGTCGCGCAGCTTTCCCCCGCCGCGCGTGAGTGCCTGCGCGGCGCCGAGGTCGCCTGGTCGCTGCCCTCGACGAACAGCGCGCTGCTGGCGCGCCGGGAGCCTCCCGTCGGGCAGTTTGATTTTCTGGTGGCGGAATACCAGAGCGCCGGGCGCGGGCGGCGTGCGCGGCAATGGTTCGCGCCGCCCGGCGGCGCGCTGTGCCTGTCGATCGGCTGGACCTATGCGACCCTGCCGCGCGGTGCCGCGGCCTTGAGCCTCGCGGTCGGCGTGTGCGCGCGACGCGCGCTGCAGTCATTTGTTGGGGTGCCGGTGCAACTCAAATGGCCGAACGACCTGCTCGCCGCGGACGCCAAGCTCGGCGGCATCCTGATCGAGCTGCGCGCCGAGAGCACAGGCCCGGCGTATGTGGTCATCGGCGTGGGCATCAACTGCGCGCTCGGCGCGGCCCTCACGGGCCGTGTGCAGGATACCGGCACGGTTCCCACCGATCTGGCGAGCCTCGGAGTGCCCGAGTGCGACCGCAATAAGCTCGCCGCCCTGTTGCTGACCGAGATCATCGGCGGCGTGGTGGAATTCGAGCGCCACGGCCTGGCTCCATTCGCCGCGGAGTGGAACGAGGCGGACGCGCTCATCGGCCGCAGCATCAAATTGAGCTTGCCGGACTCCGAATACCTCGGCCTGGCGCGCGGCATCGATGCGGAGGGTGCACTGCGCGTTCAGGGAGCGGACGCGGTCCGGCATTTTCATTCCGGCGAAGTGAGCGTGAGGGCGCAGTAATGGCGCAGCTGCTGATCGACGCGGGCAATACGCGGCTGAAATTCGCGCGGCTGACCGGCACGCGCCTGGGTCGCGCGCACACGCTCGATTGGAATGCACGGAGCCTGGAGCGCGTGGCGCGGCGCGTGCTGCGCGGCCGCTTTGAGCGCGTTCTGATCTGCAGCGTAGCCGGCGGTGCACTCGAGCGCGCCTTGCGGCGTGCCGCGCGCCGCAGTGGCAATCCGCGACCCCAGTTCATCCGCAGCACCCGTCGCTCGGCCGGCGTGCGCAACGGCTACGTGCAAACCTGGAGGCTCGGCGCCGACCGCTGGGTGGCGATGCTGGGCGCCCGGGCTCTGCATCCGGGGCGGGCGCTGTGCGTCGTGGACGTCGGCACCGCCTTGACCCTTGATCTGCTCGACGCCGATGGACAGCATCGCGGCGGGCTGCTGGTCCCCGGTCCCACGTTGATGGTCGAGTCCCTGCTCAACCATACCGCCGGCATTCGCAGGCGCGCCGGCCTGCGCGCCGCGCCGGCCAGCATGCGCCGCAAAGGCGCGGCAGTTTTCGGCCGCAGCACCCGCGCCGGCCTGCTGGCCGGGAGCACCGTGGCCTGTGCCGCATTGATCGAGCGTGCGCTGGGGGAAGCCCGCGCCACATTGCGCGCACGGCCAAAACTGTTGCTCGCCGGGGGCGCGGCGATGCAGGTGGCTCCGTACCTGAGTGTGCCCTACGCCCGAGCCGATCATCTGGTGCTGCAGGGACTGGCGCTGCTCGCGTCGCTCGATTCCCGTTAAACTAACCGCATGCGCGCCCTGGTCCTAACACTGGTTCTTTTCAACGTGCTGTTTTTCTGCTGGGGTCACTGGATAGACCGCCCGGCGGCGGTACGTGCGCCCAGCGCGTCGGTGACCGCTTTGCGCCTGGCCCCGCCGCTGTCGAAACAGGAGGCCGCCAAGGCGAGGGCGGTTTCGCACTGCGCGAGTTTCGGGCCGCTGAGCAACAAGGAGGCGCTCGCCGCCGTGGGCACGGCGCTGCGCGCCCGCAGCTTCAGTCCGCGCGAACGCGCGACTCGAAACGAGGCACCCGACGGTTACTGGGTGTACATCGATAACCTGAATGACAGCCAGGCCCGCTCGCGGGCCCTGAAACGCCTGGCGCGTGCCGGGGTGCGCGATGCCGCGGCGCTGGCCAACAACGGGCAGGTGTCGGTGGGCCTGTTCAGCGAACAATCCGGCGCGGAACTGCGCGCGACCGCGGTGCGCGCCGCAGGACTGGAACCGATCATCAAGGCGCGACTTCAGGTGGTCGACGAGTATTGGTACGACGTGGATTCGACCAGCGACGTGCCGCTGCCCTCCGTGGGGGCGCTGATGGCCGGCATCAATGTGGAGACCACGCCCGCCTGGGGCGCCTGTCCCGTCGCCGAGGCCGCGGTAGCGGCCACTCCTTAAAATAGCGCCCCGGCGGGTGGGCAGGCAGCGGCTCGCCGGCGGCGGAATTCGCTATGATTCGACGGCCCTCCGGGCTGCCGCAGTAGCTCAGTTGGTAGAGCACCTGATTTGTAATCAGGGGGTCGGGAGTTCGAGACTCTCCTGCGGCACCATACTAAAATGCCTGTGTTTATAGGCTTATTGGCGTATAGAGCGCTCCAATAAGTTCGCCACATCTGTCTAACAATGTGACAATAAAAGCGCATTATTGGCGGGAAAAGTTAGACAACTTTCGAAGCGCGGGCTTACCGCTTTACGCTAATGGTAAGGATGCGCTGCTGTATATCGGTAACAATTTCATTTTAAAATGAGTTCACGAATATATTCTCTGCGCAGAACTTTTCTATATTCATTCCGGCCCACTCTGGCCTTGTTCTGACAGTCGGTGCTGCAGATTACTTTCTTGGCCACTTCTTCTTCCTCGACGCCTCTATCTAAAGCCGCCATGTTTTTATAAGTGATCCACAGAATTATGTCGGGGTGATCCGGTGATGATGGAATGGAACTGAAGACCTTGTAATCGATGATTATCCCAGCCTTCTTCGTAGCTTCCATGGTCGGCTTCCATGTCGAATTTAGCCAATCGATGTACTCTTCAAAATGCCCGTACTCAACCGCTATTTCTTGAACGAGAGTGACCGGGCCCTCAGTATACTTGCGCTCATCCTGGGCACGCGCATCAAGCGAAAGTGAGGAAGCTGCGAGACACGTGGATAAGATAATAGTCTTAATCATTTTCTCTTCACCTGTTGTGATGTATCTCTGCTCGGCTAACACTCGATTAACCTGACCGTCCCGAGTGCGCCTGATATTTTTATGCAAAGCAGCAAATTAAACAAATTCATTATTGTCACGGTTATAGTTCTGCTGAAGCACGATCCTGCCATTTGCCGCTAGAACGCCTTAGGGAAACGCCCTGTAGGTTGCGTTGACCCGTACAATATCTGCTTGCGGCCTGAAGTTGACCATCATCGAGTCAAACGCTGGCCCGATCAGCGAGTTCTCGTCGACGGCAGCGCCAAGGGCCGCGCGGAACTTGTCCAGACCCTCCACTGCCTCTACTCACTAGTACCTGCGGTTTATGCGCAATCCCCATTACATGGGTTTGTGGAACTTCAGGATGAACTGGTCGGTGTGTCCGCGAATCGTCTGGTCGAACACTTTGGCCGTACGGGGGTCCGCCGGATTGGCGAGAATCGAGCTCTCGGAGTCGAACTTGAACCCCGCGGTTTCGACCTCTCGGCGCACGGTCGAGGACTCGATGCGATGCAAGGTCTCGGTTACATTTGCGGGAGCACCCATAGCGGCGGAATGATCGAGAATTACGTAAGAGCCACCGGGCTTCAGCGCACTGTAGACGGCCTTGTTAAACGCGGTGATGTCGACCGGGCCCATGAACTCGTCGTGTAGGTCGTGGTAATTTCGGGAAATCCAGAACAGGTCGAGCTTCTCGGGGAACTTTAGTCCTTCGAGCGCCGCGGCAGTCGTGACCGTAACATTTGGATGGGTGACGGCATAGCCCTGCAGCTCCGTGACTGCCTTAACGAAATGCTCGAACTTGAAGAACGCGGTGGGCTCCACCGCGTAAACGTGCCCTTTGGAGCCGACGACGCTGGAGAATAGACGCGTGAAATAGCCTGAGTCGGCGACATAGTCGGCGACCTGGTCCCCAGGTTTGATGCCGCCGAAGGCTAAAGTTTGCTCCGGCTTTCGGTCGGCATCCCGTGTGGTGTCAGAGTCCGGGCGCGAGGAGTCGGCGACTGCCGCGGCAAGTGCCGCCGATATATCGGGCAAGGGACGCTCCGCAGCAAAGGCGATAACCCCAAAAGCAAGAGCGCAGGCTGCAAAGGCGACAGCGATGATTTGCATAGGGGTTCTTTGAAGACTTCGCTCCCTCGTGCGGCGGGTGAAGCTCGTATTGATGACGCTAATTATTCTCATGGTTCCAATCTCCTGATGACCGCCGAACGGTGCCGACTGAAAATATCGACGATGTGAAATTTGTACTTCATAAGATCAACCTCCGTGCCTCGCCTCAAGCCTTGACGACTAGGTCGATCTCAACGCGGGCCCCAAGCGGCAGCGCGGCCACCGCGATCGTGGTCCGGGCGGGGAAGGGCTGACTGAAATACTTTGCGTAGACGCCATTCATCTCGACGAAGTCACTTATGCTCGTGAGATACACGCCGGCGCGCGCGACATCATCGAAATTCCTGCCGGCCGCCTTGAGAACCGCCGAAAGATTCCGAAAGACGCGCTCTGTCTCGCCCACAATTCCCCCCTCGACCACCTTACCAGTGGCCGGGTCTTGGCCGACCTGACCGCTGAAGTAGAGGAAACCGCCGACTTCGATCGCCTGGGAAAACGGGCCGACCGGCGGCGCAAGTTCGGGCGAGGTAATTGCGGTCTTGACTCTCATGGCAAACTCCTGTGGATACCGGATTACATGGTCAGGATGGTGGAGCCAGAGGTTGCGCGCGCTTCCAATGCCTTGTGGGCGTCAGCAGCATCCTTGAGCGCAAAACGATCGGCCTCGATGAGGACCGGCATAGGCCACCCGATCGCCGACCTTCAGACCGCGCATCCGGGAAGACGGCCTCTACGGTCGCGGTGCCTTCGAGGCCGGGGATAAAGGGAAGCGCCTGAAGGTAGTATCCGGTGCGGTGATAAACGTCAATGAAGTTGAGGCCTGCCGCCGCCTGGCGCAGGCGCACCTGACCGGACCCGGGCTCACCGACATCGACCGCTGTCCAGTTCAGAACCTCGGGACCGCCCGACTGCCGAATTTGCATCGCATGAGGCATACAGATTTCCGCAACATGAATTCCGTAATACTCTGATGCGCGACAGGTAATTCCACAACTTCATTATTCTCACGATTATAATGCTAGGCACGCACGATTCTGTTATTCGTCGGGAAAACGCTTTAGGAGACCCCCATGCTCGAAGATTTACGCGCCCTCGTAGAGTTCGCCCAGGCCGGGTCCATCGCCCGTGCAGCCGATCGACTATTCCGCACGCCCTCTGCGATTACCCGGCAAGTGCAAAGGCTGGAGGCTGCATTGGGTGCCGAGTTGCTCGACCGCTCGGTAAAGCCACCCCGTCTGAACTCGCTTGGCTCTAGGGTGCTCGAACAGGCGCGAGATCTGCTACAGCGGACCGAGGTGCTGAAATCTCTTACCTCGAGTGACGCCGAGCCTCACGGCCTCTTGCGCATCGGGCTCTCGCATGCCCTGGCCGAGGGGACGCTCATCGAACCTATTCAGGCGCTGACTGAGAAATACCCCAAGGTCCGACTGCAGCTGTCGAGCGCTCTGACCGGTGAATTAATTAACCGACTGCTCGCGGGTGAACTCGACGTTGCTGCCGTGCTGTTGGCCGAAGGTAGAACCGCGCCTCCACCTCTTCTGACGAATATCATCGCTCGCGATCGCATGGAGATCGTTCAAGGCGCAGCAGGCAACCTTGACGATGATTGGAAAAGCTTGGGCCGAGCACCCTGGGTGCTCAATCCGCCCGGGTGCATTCTTCGGGCGAGCCTCATCGATCGTATGGAGCGTGCCGGCTTCACTCCCATGATTGCGGCTGAAATCCACAACATGCATATGCAGCTGGCGTTCGTTCAGTACGGTTATGGTGTCGGGCTGTTACCCGCTCGCTTTATTGCCAGGAATCGTTCTATCGATCCGGTGAAAGTATTGCATCCCCCGTCGTTCGACCTGCACCGATCCGTCGCGATAGTCCGGGTTGCGCAACTCGGCGCCCTGGGGAAGGCCGTCGAACTGTTGGCACACGGGTTTCGGCAATTGTTTGAGGCTGCCGACACCAAGAAGCCTGTGACGAGGCGCCGGAGAGGTGTGCCCGCGAATCGGCGGGCGGCGCGACCGCCCAAATAGTCCCCGGACATTGCTCTTGCAGCTGAGCTGTCTTGAGAAAGGGGGCTGGGATGGCGTGCTGATGGGGGTCGAATCATTTGGTCGGTAAGAGGCTGCGAATCTGCCTCACCGCGTAATCGACCTTCATGTCGATTGCGCGCTTCCCCAGCTCCACCGCAGAGCGGCGCGCATCACCCTGGATTCCGTTATACGGACTCTGCGGCCCGATCTGCACCTTGCCATCGACGACGGGATCTCCCACTGCAGAGGGGACCAGATCTCTGCGCACCCAAGTGTTGTCCTTGTCGAGATACATCATTTCCGAGGTGTCAAAAATGTAACCGTGGAGGCCGGGTGGATAGCCGTGCTGCGCCAGGTACTGATCGAATGCATCATTGGCGGGCCTATAGACCTGGTCACAGTAGAACACACGGAGAGCTCCGTAGCGTGCGTTGAGCTTGTTGGCGACCTCCTCGTAGACCTCCGGCTGGCCGCCAGCGTGATCGCCCATCAGAATCGCGTTGCGGAAACCGTTGAGTAACGCTTGCTCCGTTATGCGCTCGAGCATGGCAGCGAGCAGCTCGTTCGTTATCCCGATGGTACCGGGAATCGGTTCCGCATCGTTCGGAGTGTAGGGCAACACGGGCAGGAAGATAGCATTGCCGAGTTCTCTCGCGATCGCTTCGACCGTCGCATGAGCTATGAGGTTATGGCCACCGTTCGCGTTCTGGGGGCCTCGTTCCTCGACACCGCCGGTGTATATGAGCGCCGTCGTCTTGCCCGACGCGATCGCGGACTTCACTTCCACCCAGGTCATCTTCTCGAACTCCACCAGATCGGTCTGCGCGCGCGGCGCAGCGCGCGCAGATCCCGCAATCAGTATCAGGGAGGCCGTGCCGCCAGCGATCAACATCAGCAAGGAATGCGAAACCGAACCAATGCGCATGTCATTCTCCGTGTAACCCAATTCTGCTAACACCCGGTCTAACCTGACCTGTCCCGATGTTCCTGATATTTTTATGCAAGATAGAACATTACACAAATTCATTATCCGCACGATGATAGTTCTCAGGAAGCATGATTCTGTTATTTGTGTGGAAAACGCCTTAGGAGACGCCCCTTGTTCCACTGCTGCACGACATTACCGGACACGTCCTAATCGCTAACAACACACTCGAGAATCAGCGGGCGGACTTCGCCAATGGCATGCAGCTCAACTAGGTCCCCGCGAGCTTCGATATTCGCGGAAACACTGTGACCTTCCCGCGCAGCCACGGCGATATTCAGACTATCGGAATCACTGCGTTCCGCTGCCAAAACCGCGTGTCCATCATCGACAACAGCGTGTACATGGGCCCCGGCAATCCGAACTCATACCCGGCGGCCATCTTGGTCGGCGGTCATCATTGTTCACCGAGCAGGGGACGCGATTTGTAATCAGGTAATTACTGCCGATTTACACGGGATAATTAGTGCGCCCGAGTGCGGCGCGAGCTTGGCTTCGACTTCGTTGTTTTCGCGCGAGCGCGCCCGCTGGCTTCCGCTTTGCGCAATTGCTGCGCCTCGACCTTAGAGTGCGGCGCCGCTTGGCGCGCGATTTTTCCGACGTCATGCTTTGCGATGAAATCCTCGGTACGTTTTCGGTAGCGTCGAGTCGCTTCGTAATCGCCTTCGCCATGCGTCCCCGATTTAGCAGTTTTCATGCGCTCTCCCGGCCGGTGGTTGGTGTTGCCACCAGACTAGGCTATTGCGCGCTGCGCGCTATCGGCGCGCACCCGTTGCAGGGCGTAAGGCGTGTCTGACATAAGTCCTAACAATGCTTCGAGCAGAATCTCACTCTCCGTAAACGCAAACGTCTGACCGAGTTCTCGGTCGAATAGGTCGCGATAAGCGCCACGCCACCGCCCATCTGACGGACATGGTGGTTCAAGCCGCAAATGCCTGCACCAGTGCACAGGCAGGTGGACCGATCGCAAAGGGAAATAACTGCGGGGTGCAGCGAAAGCGCCTGGCAGGTAGAATTCGCGCCGCGCCGAGGTAGCTCAGTTGGTAGAGCAGGGGTTTTGTAAACCTCAGGTCGTAGGTTCGATTCCTATCCTCGGCACCATAATTATCAGTCGGTTAGACCTAGCCTCAGGAGTCGCCAAGGGCGACAGCGTCGCCCGACCCCATGTGCCGGAGCGTCGAGCGATTACTGCAGGGGCGCGCGGAACATCGACCAGCCGTAAGTCGCCAGATACACATACTGGTTGCCGTCGGGCTGACGCACATAGTGCAGTTCGATTCCGTTAGCGACTTTGGGCAATCCGTCGGAGGCAGTTAACCAAGTGGATCCCAGATCCTGCGTCATGAACACCTGGCTGGTGTTGGCGACGAACACCGAACCGAGATCGCGGCCTTCGACGCTGTTGTATGGAAGGTTAGTCGGCAGTCCGCTGGTGGGCTGCCAACTGTCCCCCAGCAGCGATAGAACGTAGCCGCCTTTGCTGCTGTTGGAGGAGTTCGTCGCCGCAAGGCCAACGCTGCTAAAGAACTCCAGCACTCCATTAATCCGCGCGACCGTGTCGCCCGCAGGTTGATTGATCACGAAGTTCACGCACGAACTCGCTGGGGTATAGGGCGCCGTCAGCTGACAAATGTTCCCCCGCTCGGTTCCCACAAACACCGTGCTGCCATTCGCCGAGGAAACCGAGGCCACGCCATCGGTGCTGCCGATCGAGCCAATACTTTCCAAATGCAGATCGGTGCCGTCCGTGTTGGCGAATAGGCCATAGACGGACGCCCCAAGGCCTGACACCCCGTACATCAACTGGCCGGCGGCGTTTGCATAGGACGGTTGGCGTACATTCCAGTTCGGGCCACCCACGACTCCGGCCGGGTCGCGGATATTGTTGCTGTCGGCCACCGGTACGGTACTCGGGCTCAGGAAGGCGCCGCCGTTCCAGGGCGATTGCTGCCATGCATTGCCCGGACTGTTCCAGATCAGCGTATCGCCTTGGCCTGCGGCCCCGGCTCCCGAACCGACGCCGACAAATTCACTGTACGCACCGTCGCCACTGGAGCCCGGTAGATGCGTCCACGAGCCAGGCAACACGCTGTACACGACCGCATTGTCCTGCAACGGCCCCGCGACCAAGTTGGACGTGAGAAAGCTGGGCGAGGAATGGTAGAACTGCAGTTGACGCAGGTGCTGGTTGTAGTAGCTGGTGAATGTCGGCGATCCGCCGTTGACCACGCCGCTGGCCGCGGCCAGTCCGCCGTCGCTGCCAATCCACAGCGTCTGCGGAACGGAAGGGTCGAATAGCAGCGCGTGGTAATCGTCGTGCAGGTTGCAGCCACCTGTGCCGCAGCCGCTGGTTTTCCCGTTGAGAGCCATGGGGTAGGTCGCGCCGCCATTGAAGGAGACAAAGGACGAGTACGACCATCCAATGGCCACGATATTGCAATTGACCGGCGAGACGGCAATGGCCTGGTTGTACCAGCCCTGATGCCCCGTGGAATTCGGCGGCGCAACGTTCGGCGGCAGGTTGACCATGGTCCAGTTTTTTCCGCCGTTGGTCGATTTCCACACGGCCGCCAGGTCACCGTACGTCGGAGCGCCGTAAGGGGCGGAGGAATCCGCGGCCGCGTACATGGTGCTTGGGTTGAGCGGGCAGGCCGCGGCCGTGGATCGGCCATATATCGCCGTCGTGTGCCCGGATCCCGGGTCCACGACTGTGGCGTTCAGTAGCAGCTGTCCACCCGACCAGGCGCCCCAATAAATGAACTGCCCTGGTGCCGTGCCGCCCCACGCCACGGCGGCGATAGTGCCCTCGGTCGGCGGGCCTCCCGCGACCTGCCAACCCGGACCCTTGACGAGCCGCGCAAATCCCCCCTGCAGCGGAGCCGGATTGACCCCGCTTCCGGGCAACGCGCGCAACCAGTGGTACTTGCCGAGCGCCGCCGGAGCCGCCGGTATCGGTGACCACCAGACCCCGCTGTCGCAGGCCACCACCACCCGTCGGAATTCCGCGATTACGAGGATATGGTTGATCTGTGCGCACGTCCCCACGGAGTTGTGCGGCTTCCAGTTTTGCAGCGGCGAGAGCGCCGAGGTGTTGGTCTCCCACAGCACGCCGCCCGCGCTGCCGGGCGAACGATCGTTGGTGACCGTGCCGGCGTACACGTGATTGACGCCGTCGGGCCCCTGGGCCAGGGAGGACATGGCGACCGATCCCCATTTGGTACTGAGCGGCAACGCCGCCGCACTCGATGAGCTCCAGGCCAGCGACCATACCCCGCCCGTGTCGCTCGCGATAAGCGCCTGGCTGGGGCCGATCTTCAGGATGTCGTTGATATGCCCCGCATTCCACGAGTTCACCGGCTCGTTCACCAGGATCGAATTGGCGGTGGCTGCCTGCCACGTGATCCCGGAATCGGCCAGGGCAAGCGGGACGGCCGGGGAATCATCCGCCGTCGCGTCCGGAGCGGTTGCTGCCGGTGCCCGGGCAGCGGCGCCGCTCAGGTCACCGCTTTCGGCCGGGGGGCAATAGCTGATGTTGGTGGTAACCGGCAGCTTGAAATTCTCGGTGACCGTTGCGCTGCTGACGGCAAACGTGCGCCGGGTCGGTGGCACACAGGACGGCTCGGCGAGCGTCGCTTGGAGGGTCAATCCGCTCGCAAAGCCGACGCGCGGGATCGAGTACCTGCCGTTTGTGCCGGTCGTCGCAATGAGCCCGCGTTGCGGGAATTCTCCGATCTGGACTGCGATGGTGACGCCTGCTATGCCGAGCCCGGTGACCGAGTCGGTGACCTGGCCCTTCACCGTGCCGAATTTCGCGACCGCCGAGAGCCGTACCCGAGCCGCCGTATTGGTGCCGGGACAAATCGTGGCGTTCGCCGTGGCCGAGCTGTAGCCGTTGTCCTGAATGCTCAGCGTGACCGGGTCACCGTTGGTGGCATTCGTGACCTGGACTTGAAATACCATGCGCCCGCGTGAGTCGGTCGCGGTACGCATGGGGTGCCCCGCGTGGCTCCAGTTCACCAGCGCGCCGCTGATGGGCGCGCTCGACGCAGCGTTGATTACCGTTACGGTACCGGTTCCGATGTTGTTGGGCATCACGGCGCATACCGCCGCCGTGCCGACGCGGGGAAACGCCGCGCAGGCGGCGAATAGCAGCACGGCGAGCATAGCGGGCAGCGAGCCCTCACTCAGCCATGCAGCGTTGCAGGGGCGCGACTCTCGCTTCGTCATGACTGACCTCCCCGAACTGAGCGTTCGCAGCGCGTTGGGCACTCTCTCTGGAGTTCATTCGCGTATTACCACCATCGGCGCGAGTGGTCAATTATGTAAAGTAATCGTAATAAATCTCGGGGCGCTCCCTAGTCGTGTTCCAACAGACACGAGGGTGCGTGGGGCCGGCGCGACCGCGCTGCACAACGGCGACCGTTACCGGCGTACTGGTGCTTGCAGAGACGGCGGGCAGGCCAATCGCCGTTCCGACGGGCAATCCGGGGAAATGAGCCGCCCAAAAAAAGGGCCCGGCGATGATTCGCCGGGCCCGCTGCTAGGCCGCCATT
Source organism: uncultured Gammaproteobacteria bacterium (assembly GCA_963699955.1). Taxonomy (GTDB): domain Bacteria; phylum Pseudomonadota; class Gammaproteobacteria; order Steroidobacterales; family Steroidobacteraceae; genus FEN-1191. The sequence goes on along the minus strand of CAVOVV010000006.1, from coordinate 864,278 downwards.
CTATTAATGATGAGTAGGCGGATAGGAGTCGCAGTCGTGATCGTGGTCGTTGTCGTAGCAGGTGACGATCAGCGGCGGTGAGGATTTTGCCGAGACGTTGGGGGTAGGCGTGGCCTTGTCGAAAGCCGCGACCTGGTACGAGAACTTGGTATCCGAAGTGTTGGTGTTGAGCGTGATCGGGAACGTCGTGTTCGCCGTGCTGCCCACCTGCGCGCCGTTCAGGTACACGTAGTAGCCGCCGACACCGGTGGCATTGGGCGCAGGATCGGTCGAGGCGTTCCATGACAGCGTCAGGGTCTTGTTGGTGATGTAGGTCACCTTGAGCCCGGTGGGGACGCTCGGGGCCTGGGTGTCCGGCGGGACGAGCGTCGAGACGGGCAGTATCGCAGAAGGGCCGGATACATTCGGTCCGTTGTTGTTCGACGTCGAAAGATCGAAGGCCACGACCTGGTAGCTGTAGGCCGTGCCGGGGGTGAGGCCGGAATCGGTAAACGAGGTGCCCGACGTCACGGTCGAAATGAGGGTGCCGTTACGATAGATGTAGTAACCGCCGATGCCGGTGCCGGGACCGGGGTCGGTGGAAGCTGCCCAACTGAACGACACGCTGGTCGTGGTCACGGCGCCTGCGGTAACGCTCCCCGGAGTGCTCGGGGCCGCATGGTCGGGCTGGGTCGCGACATTGCTGGAGGTCGGCGTTGAAAGATTCGGTCCGCCATTGTTCAGGGTGGACTTGTCAAAAGCGACCAGCTGATAGGAGTAGGTCGTCTCGACCTGCAGGTTGTTGTCGGTGTACGAGCAGGGGTCGCAGGGATCGAGCGTGGCGAGCGGCGAGGCAGGCGCGCCGGTGCGGTACAGGTAATAGCCGCCAATGCCGGTGCCGCCCGTGTTATCGGTCGCGGCTTGCCAGTTCAGCGTGACGCTCGTCTGTGTGCTTGACGGGGCGAGCATCACCGGGGCACTGGGAGGCGTGGTGTCGGGATCGCAAGGCGTCGCTCGGCAGGCCAGGATCTGCGCAGCGGCCACACGGTCGAAGCCGGCTGGCCATTCAGCCGTGTGTTGATTGTCAGGATCAGGTTGGCGAGCCGCCCGCGTATCGCGCTGTAGGCGCTCAGCTGGTTCGCATTCGAGCCGAAGTTGGCGGAATTGACCGAGTTGTCACAGCTCCAGGCCTGATGGGCGGCGCAGGCGTAACGCGTTGCCGGGTCCGTAAGGTTTACCGTGTCGTTCAGGTAGCTCTTGGTCTTGGCGACGCAGCTGGCCAGCGCCGTCTTGATGGAATTGTCCGGGATGTTCGCCGCACTCACGGTGGCGGTCAGGTTGTCCAGCTTGAGGTTCGCAAACGTGACCAGCTGATCCGGCTGGCGTCGCGCCGGCAAAGAAGCCGGGGTTCAATTCCAGTCCGACGCCCAGGAGCGAGTGGCCCGGAGGCAAGCCGCGGCTGGAACCGCAATACGACGTCAACTCGATCATGTCATTGACTTCCGGAATCGTGCCCTCGCCGGTGAGCGGCGCCCAAGCCGACGGTGAGCTGCGGGCAGGCCGGATTCGGCGGGGCCAGCAGAGCGTCGGCCGACAGCTCTTCCTTGACGAGCAGATCGGACGGGGCGGTCGGGAATCCGTTCTGTTCCACCGACTTGATGAGCGCAAAACCGCGGCCCGAGGGGCCCGAGCCGCCGCACAGGTAACCGGGTATCACGGTGGGGCCGAAGCCGGGGCAGAGCGTTGCGACGGGAAGCGGGGCACCGCTGCAGGTTCCCAGTATCGGATCCACGCGCGGATCCTGGTCGATCGTGCACGACGACGTCGACTATGGTGGCTCCCGGAGCGGCGGAGCTCACGCCCAGCTTGACCGCGCCACCGAGCAGCGTGCAACCATTGTCGGGATTGCTGTCGGTGAACACGCAGTCCTGCGTGGGTGCGCTGGAATCGGTGGCCGCCAGGCCGACGGGATTGGATACGGTCGTAATCGTCGCCAGCGGTGCGTTGCACGCGACCGAAAGATTCGGGCAGCCGCCCGCCGGCGGCGCGCCAAACTCGAAGATCTTGCCGCGCAGAGGCTGATCGAACACCGCGTAGGGCACGTTCGATCTCACGAAAGTCTTGATTTTTCCGAGCGACAGACCGAGGCCGGTGGCAAACGCGGGCATGGGCGTGGCCGGTGTCGTGCAAGGCTGAAGCGCAGCACCGCGCCGCCGATGGTCGGAACCAGCAGGCTCCCGTCCGTCGGCCAGAGCGCCATGCCGGTCGGTTTATGGGCGCTGGGGCTTTGCGCCGCAGTGACCAGGGTCTGAGGCGGCGCGATCGGGCGTGCACCGGCAAGAAAATTCTGCAGGCTCGCCGCGGAATAGCGCAACACGCGGCCGTCATTGAGAAGCACCAGAAGGTCGCCGCTACCGGGTCCGCCCGGGATCGCCGCGCGCACAACGAGCGTATCCAGGAGCCGCAACTTGTTTGTCGTGGCAAAATTGCTGTTGTCGATCAGGAGCGGTGGCAGGAAGCCGGCGCCCGCAGGCAGCGCCGGATTACGACGCAGCACCCACAGTTCGTTGCGCGCCGGGTCGGAGCTGATGACATACAGGTTGCCCAGCGAGTCCACGGACAGGCCGTCCGTGGCGCGCGGGCCAGCGACGGGCCAGGCCCAGACCGGCAGTGCCGGCCCTGCTGCACCGGCGTAGCGCACGATCTTGCCGCCGGTGGTATCGGCGAGCGAGCAGGTCCACTTTGTCGCTCTGCTGGTTCGCAACGTACGTCATCGAGCGCACGCTGGAACCCCCGTTCGACGGAAGCGGCGTGAGCGCCAACGCCGTGGCACCCGCGGGAGGCGCGGGTCCAAAACTGATTTCGTAAACTCTGTTGCTCGACGCACTCGCCGCCGCGACGTGCAATTCGTCGGCTTGCACAGCGGTGGCGGCAAGACAGGCAGTGACACTGGCGCACGCCAGCAACGGATTAATCCTGGACGCCAGTGAGCGCATACGGAACCCCTCTATCAGTCACGTTGCCCGACGTTATTTTTCTCGCGTCTCGGAGGACGCGACAGGCGGGGCACACTAGCATAAATTCTGCACCTGTCCCACGCGCACAACACCCCAGGCAAGTGTTATGTAATGTTTTTTCGACAGGGCTTCGCGGGCAATGCCGCCGCATTGAGGTGGGCCCAGGGCGGCCCGGCGCTACATTACGGAGTCGTTAGCGTGGCGACCTGCTGGATGAGATAGACGCAGACACAAGCGCGTCGTCATCCGCGATGCAATCCGTCATGTCGTTGTGCCGTAGCTGGTCCGTGCCACAACTTTGATGGTCACCGACGCCCTGAAGCTCGACGCGACGATCGGCTGGGAAATGCCGATGTTGAGTGTCGATCCCGAGAAATCATCGATCCAAGAAAAAGGGCCCGGCGCTGATGCGCCGGGCCCTTGGGAGTCCAACTTCAACTACGGAGTAACGACATCGCAGGTCGTTGTCGGTGTCCTGCGTCGGTGCACTGGACTGTTAGCGCGGACGGCGCCGAGGTATTGAAGACTGGTGAAACACCACCCGTTGCGTTGTCGTCGGCCGTAATCGTTACCGAGTGCGGTGCCGGGGTGGTATCGCTGATCGTGAACTGGAGTGAGGTCGCGGTCGTCGGGCTGCCGGGCACCACCTCGACGGTGTCCAGGTACACGTGGTAGCGCTGGATGCCCGAGGAGTAGGGGCCCGGATCGGAGGAGTTGACCGCACCCGGGAGATCGGTTGAAGCGGTCCACGACACGGTATATGTCGTGTTCGTGCCGTCGGAGGTGACTTCGGTGAAACCGGGAACGCCGGGAGCCAGACGGGGCCGTAATGTCGCAGGTCGCGACCGTAGCCGCGCCGGGCAGCGGATCCGGCTGCGGCGGCACGGGCGGCGTGGAGCCGGGGTTGATGATGCGGTTATCGATGTGCATGATCAGATTTTCGAGTCGTCCCTTAATTGCGCTCAAGGCGCTGAGCTTGTTCGGATTCTGACTGAACTGGGTTGACACGACGGTCTGGTCGCAGGTCCAGGCTTGGTGGGCCGCGCAGGCGTAACGATTTGCGGTCGTCAAGCTGCTTGCGTTCAGTAAGGTCTTACCGTGGTCGACGCAGCTGGCCAGTGCCGTTTGCGAAGCAGGGGTCATGTTCGACGCCGCAGCAACCGTGTCGCTCAGTCGGTCGAATTTTTGGTTGGCAAGCGCGACCAGGTCGGTACCGAAATTCATCTGCGCGCCGACGAGCATGAGCGAGTGGCCCGGAGTCAATTGCCTGGCGGAACCACAATACGACGTCGGCTCCATCATGACATTCCCTTCCGGAATCGAGCCCTCGCCGGTGAGCGGCGCCCAACCCGCGGTGAGCTGCGGGCAGAGCGGAATGCCGCCCCCCGCTCCCAGGATGTCCTCGGCGGACAGCTCAACGTTGACCAGCAGGTTAGCCGGGGCATTGGCGAATCCGCTGGCCTCTTCAAACTTGAGAAACGTCATGGCGTGGTGCGAGGCACCCGAGGCACCACAAAGGTAGGTGGGTACATAGGTGTCCGGGTAGCCGGGACAGACGTCACTGGCCTTCAGCGGGTTGCTATTGCAGTATCCTAAATTCGTATCGAAGCGTGGGTCATCGACTGAGCACGACACGACAATCACGCTGCCATTCGTGGTCGCGGAAGTTACGCCCACCGTCACGGTGCCGCCGAGCAGCGCGCAGCCTGGATTGCTGGGGCTATTGACGCAATCCGTGCTGGCTGCGCTCGCATCGGTGACAGCCAGGCCGACGGGATTGGAAACCGTGGTGATGGTTGCCAGCGGCGGATTGCAGACCACCGCCAGATTCGGGCAGCCCGCCGGCGGCGGCGCGCCCAATTCGTAAATCTTATTCCGCTGGGGATTATCGAGCACCGCATAAGTCCCAGTCGAGCTGACGAAGGTCCTGATCAACCCCAGCAGTTGGCCGATGCCGGTGGACTCCGAGCCGAGGCCGGTGGCGAAATTGGGCATCGGCGTCGAGCTCGTCGGTGTGAGGCTGTAGCGTCGCACCGCGCCGTCGACCGTCGTCACCAGCAGGCTGCCATCCGTCGGCCAAATCGCCATGCTCGTGGGTACGTGACCCTGGGTGAAATATGTGGCCGGGATCAGCGTGGCGGGCGAGCCGATCAAGCCATGGCCAGCGACAAAGCTCGCGATGCTGACCGCGGAATACCGCAGCACACGGCCATCACTGAGCAGCACGAGCAAATCCCCCGCGCCCAGGCCTCCGTCGATAGAAGTTCGTACCACCAATGTGTCCATAAGTCGTGTCTGACCGGACGAGCCGAAGCTGGTTTTGTCGATCAGTACTGGCGCAAGGAACGCCCCGCCAGCGGGCGGTTGCACTGGATTAGGCTTCAGCACCCACAATTCCGGGTGCCCCTGGTCGCCCCGGCCGGCGAACACATTGCCAAAGCTGTCCACCGACAGGCCAATCGGGGTGCTCGGCCCTGAGCCAGTCCCGTTCCACACCGTAAGTGCGGACCCCGTGGCGCCCGCGTATCGCACGATGCTGTTGCCCTTATTATTATCGGCCGCGATGAGATCGGCCTTGGCCGTCTGCTCGTTCGCGACATATACGATTGAGCGCACGCTGGATCTCGGATTGGCGGGCAGTGGCGTAATGGCCAACAGAGTCGCTCCCGGCGGGGGAGCAAACTTGAGGTCGTAAGCCTTGTTGCTCAAGGCGTCGGCGGCCGTAACGTGCAAGCTAGCGGCGCTGACGCCGGTGCTGGCAAGGAAACACGCCACGCCGGCGAACGCCAGCCACGGATTAATCCTGGAGGTCAGTGAGCGCATGTGGAACCCCTCTATGAGTCACGGTGCCCGACGTTATTTTTCTCGCGTCTTTTACGACGCGACAGGCGGCGCACACTACCACAGATTCCCTAAGCCTCCCATGCACTTAACTACCCCTGAGAGCGTTATGTAATCTATTTTTTGGCACCGCACCGCGGCGGTGTCGATGCGGAGCCCGCTCCGCTGGGCGCTATCGGGCGCTCAGCGCGGCACCCTGCCGGGGCTGAGCGGCCAGCGCTTCACGACGGTGCAAATCGTCCAGGTAGCGCTGGGCAAGGGTGGCGTAGGTTTTCGAGGCACCGATGTCCGTGGTCAGGATCTTGTAGGCCGGGAGCAGTATTTTCTCGGCCTCCGCATATCGGCCGAGCCCGGCCAGTGCGGCGCCTTCCGCACTGGCCGGAATGGCAGTCCGCCAGTGAGTCGCCGAAAGTGCCGCAGTGTAGATTTTCACGGCCTCGCGGGCCGAATCCAGGGCGTCGGCATACTTGTGGGTCGCCACCTGCAGGATGGCCAGGCTGGTCAGGCTGCTGGCCACGTCCGGATGCAGGTTCCCGAGCAGGCGCCGTCGCATCCCCAGCGAGTCGCGCACCAGGGGCTCGGCTTCGGCGTACAGTCCGGCTTCCGTCAGGAAGAATCCCAGCTGGTTGGCCACCCGCGCGACTTCGGGGTGATCTCCCGGGAACAACTGTCGGTAGATCGCCAGCGATTCCCGTTGTGATCGCAGCTCGTTCTGGGTGTCGTGCAGCGCCGAGTAGACGTAGGCGAGATTGTTGAGCGTCAGGGCCACGTCGGGATGCACGTTGCCAAACAGTTCGCGCTGCATGTCCAGCGCCTGCCGGAAAGTCGCCTCGGCGCGCACCATGTCGCCCTTCTCCTGCAGCACGTAGGCGAGATTACTGAGCCCGGTCGCAAGTTCCTTGTGCTTCTCGCCGAGCAGACGGCGGTTCATGGCGAGGCCTTCCCTGAACAGTTTCTCGGCGGCGTCGTGATCGCCCTTTTCCTCGTAGACGAAGGCAAGATTGTTGATGGCTTCGGCCAGGTCGGGGTGCGGTTCGCTGACGTGGAGCTGGCGCTGGATGGCCAGCGCGCTCTGCATCAGCGGTATCGCCGCCTTGAGATCACCGCGCTGATCGACCACTTGGCCCAGGTCCTCGAGCGTGCGCGCCACTTCACCATTCATTTCGCCAAACAGCCGACGCTGGATGGCAAGCGCCGCGCGCAGTTGCTGCTCGGCTTCCGGGAACTTGCCCTGGTTCGACAGTGCCATGCCGAGCCCATGCAGGCTCTTGGCGAGCGTGGCCTGCTGCGCGCTGCTGGCCGGCTGTGATCGCAGTTTCGTAATCGACTCACGGAAGGTCCGTTCCGCGACCGTGAATTCGGCCTGCAGGGTGAGCACGTCACCGAGGTGGTTGAGCGATTCGGAATTGGCCACAGGATCGGAATCGAGCAGGCGCCGGCGGGTGCTGACTGAACGTTCGAGCAGCGAGCGCGCCTGGCGGTACAGCCCAAGGCCCATGTACACGGTGCCGACGGTGTCGAGGAGCGTCGCCTGGATCACCGGCTGCTTGCGCAGTTCCGTGTCGATCCGCGTGGCACCCTTGTCGAGCATTTCCCGCGCCGTGACCGTGTTGCCGCGCGCTTCGCTGGGATCGGAGATGCGGAACAGGTCGACCAGGAATTTCGTGGTCTGCTTGGCGGTTTCCGCCTCGGCCTCCGCCCGCACCTTCTGCCGCTGCGCCGCGGAGCGTTGCACCAGCGCGTAGGCCGCAAGTCCCGTGGTCGCGATCATGCCGACGGTCATGGCGCTGGCAATGGCGATCAGCCGGCGCGTGCGCCGTTGCGCTTCGCGCCGGCGCAGCGCATCGAACCCCACGCCCAGCACGCCGGCGATGAGCTTGAGCTTGGCATTGTTCTTGCCGTCCTTGCCGGGGCGGGCATCGGCGGCGATCGGTTCGGTGCGTGTGGTGCTCAGGTTCCCTGCGGCGTCGAGCTTGAAGCGCAGTGCCGGCGGGAAACATTCCTCGTCCGCGGTCGTCGGGTTGTCCGAGGCGTTCGGCTCGCCATCGATGATGAGGCAGAAGATGCGGTCTTCGCGGCCCAGCCTCTTGAAGGCGAGAATTTCCTCGTTGACCCACTTGGACTTCGCCGACTGGCGCGAACAGATGACGATCTGGCAGGCCGACTGGCGCAGCGCTTCGGCGATCACCGTGCCGAGGTCGGTCGCGGTCGCGAGTTCCTCGCGGTCGCGGAACATGGGCGAGAGCCGCTTGGGGATGGGCCCGCGTTCGCCGAGCGTGCCCACCAGAGCTTTGGGCGGCCGGTAGGATTCGACGGTCCGGTGCAGCCAGTTGGCCCACTTCGCATCGCGATGGCTGTAGCTGAGAAAGGCCCAGTATTTCAGGCGCGAACCGGCCGCATCCATCGGATGTTGAGCTGGATTATTCATGCCGGCACTGACTCTGGCCCGCTCTTTGGAGCGCGGGACTGTAATACAATTGTTAATGTGGGCATAGTCGACAACACAGCACCCGGGAATTCCCCGCTCGTGGTCGGCGTGTCGGGACACATGGATCTCGATCCCGACGACATCCCGGCATTACGCAGCTCGATCGCCGCGTTCCTGCAGGAGCTCAAGCAACACCTCCCCGAGACCGAGATTCACATCATCGTCGGCATGGCCGCGGGCGCCGACCTGCTGGTCGCGGAAACCGCGCTCGACATGGGCGTGCACGTGGAGGCCGTGCTGCCGATGGCGCTGGAGCATTATGCCGCGGATTTCGATGACGAGACCTTGTCGCTCCTCAAAGGCATGCTGGCCCGGCGGAACGTCCGCTGCACGGAATTGCGCCCGCCACCGCATCCGGGCAGGGGCGTGCACGGCGGCGATGCCGCGCACCGCGATGCGATGTACGCCAACCTGACCGAGACGCTCATTCGGCGCAGCAGCCTGCTGCTGGCGCTGTGGGACGGACGCTCCCTGCCGCTGCCCGGGGGCACCGCCGACACCGTACTGCGCTTTCTGGGGATCCGCACCGACGCCAATATGGCCGCCAACAGCATCGTGCTGGTCGATTCGGCGGAAGACCCGGACAGCACCGAACGCCTGGTGTACTGGATACCCGCGGTACGGAGCAGCGGCACACAAACCGCCAGCGAACACCAACCGTGCTTCCTGCGCGCGGTTGGCGACGACACATTGCTCATGCAGCGCGCCATGCCCGCGTCGCTGGCGTTCCAGCTCAACGGGCTGAACCGCTACAACCGCGAGTATCGCGAGCTGCGGGACTCGGGCGGCCTGACCACCAATGATTCTCTGCTGGCGACTCTGCCGCCGGACGCGCCGCTGCACGAGGAGATGAAGCTCGCCGACATCGACGCGCAGTACATCAAGGCCGATTCACTCGCCATGCACTACCAGCTGCGCTCCGATTTGCTGTTTCGATTGTTCGGCGTCATGACCTTCACCATGGGCCTGGCGTACTTGATTTACGAGAAGCTGACCGAGTCGAGATTGTTGCTGATGGCGTATCTGCTCATCCTGCTGGGCAGCTTGGGCCTCTATTACGTGCTGCGCGGAAGACATTGGTTCGCCAAGCACCTGACCTATCGCGCGCTGGCCGAGACGATGCGGGCAAAATTCTACTTGCGACTGGCGGGCGTGGACCACCGTGTGAACGCCAGCGAAGTGCTCGGCCTGTCGGGAATCGACCGCTTCCACGGCTTCGGCTGGATCAGCCTGGTCCTGGCGGGCGTGGAAGTTCCGGACGTACGGGCCGAGACGATTCACGACATGGACCTGCGCCGGACGCGCTGCGTCGAGAAGCATTGGATCGAGAGCCAGCACAGCTATTTCACCCGCAAGGTCGCCAGGCTCGATAGCAGCAGTCACCGCCTCAAGATACTGCGCAATACGCTATTCCTGGTCATTCTGTTGGTAATCCTGGCCTTGTTCCTGTTTGGGGAAAAGATGGGCGGCGATGAAATGCATCCGGGAATCAACCTCAGGAACATGCTCACCTTCAGCATGGGTTTTCTGGCCGTGCTGCTCGGCGCCTGGGAACTGCACCAGGACAAGATGGCGACCCGGGAGCTGCTGTGGCAATACCGCAATCAGCTGGTCCACTTTGCGCGCGCCAAGCTCGAGCTGCTGCGGTTTGCTACACCAAACCGACGCCATGAAGTGCTGGTGGGCCTGGGCAAAGACTCGCTCATGGAATGCTACCTGTGGACGATCCATCGCTATCACCGCGAGCACGAACCGCCCACCGGCGGCTGATTCGCCGCCCACGTCCCAAGGCGCTGTGACGCAGGTCCGGATCCTCGCGTCCACCGGCTGTAAATCGGCAGCTGTGACCGCATCGGCAGTGGCCGGACGCCCGACAAGGCATGGTCTGACATGGCCTTGAGCGCCTTTTGGCGCAGGAGCGGGCCTTGGCGGCAAAACTCTCAACCATCGGCGGACTGGTCAGGACTATCGTGCCGCGGGCGCACGCGGTGGCGATTTTTGACCGCGACGCACAGCTGACCTGGGCAACGGACGCCGAGGACCATGAAGACTTGCGCCTGCTGGCCGTCGAGCTGATGGCCGGCGCCGAACTTGGCGGCGCATCGAACTCCATGCGCTGCGTGCTTGATGCTGCCGCCAGCTACGCCTTTGTGATGCGCGAACCCGGCGGGGCGATTGCCGGCGCGCTGACCCTAACCATCGCTGGACCGTTTCGGCGCGCCGCGCTGCTGCTGCCGGCCGTCCTCGAGACCCGCCTGGCGCCGCTTCTGGCGGCCGGGGCCGGGGCCGTAGCCGACTCCGTCGAGCGCCTTATTAGCGTTCTGGCAACCAAGATTAACGCCGATACGATCATCGTCAGTGTTCCGGGTCGGAATATCGAACACCGCTTCTCACAGCCGGCTTCCGAATTCGGGGATGTTGAGGCTTTGCGCAAGATCGTGAGCGGCGATCTGGCGGCGCGCTCCGACAATGACGTTCAACCGCGGCGCGTAGATACGGCGCGTACCGCACCGACTGCGCCGCCCTTCAGCTACCTCAGCGTGCCACTGCGACGACGCCTGGCCTTGGTCGGTGTGCTCGCGGCGTTCGCCCCGCATTCTCGGCGCCCGTTCAGCGCTCAGGATACGGAGATCGTGCGCAGCAGCGCGGCCAGCCTGGTCAGGCTGCTCAATTGAGGAGCCGGCGCTTGATCAAACGGATCGCCAGCACCACCCCGCCCGTGGCGTAAATCAACAACACCGTCACGTCCAGCAGCGGGTGCGCAATGGGCACCCCCAGGGTCAACCCGCGCGCCAGGTCGGCACCGTGGGCCAGCGGCAGAAACGAGGCTATCAGCTGCACGACGTGCGGCAGGGCGGCGCGCGGATAGAAGACGCCCGAGACGAACATCATCGGCGTCACCAGCAGCGTGAAATAGAACACGAAGAACTCGTAGGTCTTCGCCAGCGCCGTCATGATGAGTCCCAGGCCCGAGAAGGCGAGGCCGATCAACAGCACCACGGGCATCACCGACAGCGGCCGCAGCCCGTGCGCGATTCCCAGCAGGTACATCGCGGCCAACATCGCCGCACCCGACAGCGTGCTTTTGAGTGCGGCCCATACCCATTCGCCGATGACCACGTCGGCGGATGTCATCGGCGCGTGCAGGATCCCTTCCCAGGTGCGTTGGATTTTCAGGCGGGAGAACGCCGAATACAGGGACTCGAAGGTGGCGCTGTTCATGGCGCTGTAGCAGAGCATGCCGCCGGCCAGAAAATTGATGTAGCGCATCCCGGCAATCGGCGGCATGAAGGCGCCGAGCCCAAATCCGAGCCCGACCAGGTAGATCATCGGGTCGGCCATGTTCCCGACCATCGAGGCATACATGAGCTTGCGCCAGACGAGGAAGTTTCGACCGACCACGTAGACGAAGCGCAGCTGGAATCGCTCGATCAGAGGCTCAGTCACGGATGTCATGCCCCGTCAGCTTGATGAACACGTCTTCGAGATTGGCTGCACGTGACAGCGCGCGCAAGGCCGCGTGGCCCTGCAGGGCTTCCAGAAGCGCGGCCGGGTCGCGGCAATAGCAGAACGCGGTCTCGCCCGTCACTTCCACCCGCTCGGCATAGCGCGGCGCGACCTCGCTGGCAAAGCCGCGCACCCCGTCCCCGTAGACCTCTACCACGTGGGGTTCGATTTGGGTGTCGATCAGGCGTCGCGGCGCGTCTTCGGCAATCAGCTTGCCGTGGTCCATGATGCCGACCCGATCACACAGCCGTTCGGCTTCGTCCATGAAGTGCGTCGTCAGGATCAGCGTCCGGCCGCTGGCGCGCAGGCCCTTGAGCCGGTCCCAGATCAGGTGCCGCGCCTGCGGATCCAGGCCGGTGGTGGGTTCATCGAGAAAGATGATCTGTGGATCGTTGACCAGTGCGCGCGCCAGGGTAAGGCGCCGTTTCATGCCGCCCGACAGCGTGCTGAGTGCTGCCGCGGCCTTGTCTTCCAGGCCCGCGAACTCGAGCAGCCGTGGCACGCGTTCCAGCATCGCGCGCCGCGCGATCCCGAAGTAGCGGCCGTACACCACCAGGTTTTCGGCCACGGTAAAGTCCGGATCAAGATTGTCGAACTGCGGGCAGACGCCGGTGCGGGCGCGCGCCTCGCGCGCCGCTGCCGGGATCGACAGCCCGGCCAGTTCGATGGAGCCTGCATCGTGCGCGGTCAGGCCGAGGCAGCACTTCAATGTGGTGGTCTTGCCGGCCCCGTTGGGTCCGAGCAGTCCATAGCACTTGCCGGCGGCGACGCTGAAGCTCACGCCGCACACGACTTCAGTACCGGAGTAGGACTTCCGCAGCCCGCGCACCTGCAGCATGCGGGCTTAGTCCTTAGCGAGCCGCGTAGGCGTCCATCATCAAGCCCGTGCCACCACCGGATATGTGCGCCACGACGGCGGTGCGCCGGTGCACCTTGGTCACCACGCCCAGATCGATCGCGAAGGCCAGCTCGACCTGCTGTCCTTTCTTCAGTCCCAAGGAAGCGGTGCGAATGAATACGCCATTGGCGCTCAAGTTAATGGCCCGGCACAGCCGGCGCTTGCCCGCGGGCATCATGATATACACCGTCGTGCGCGCGCGATGGCGTGTGTGCAAGCGTCGTTCCATGAAATTCCAGACACCCCTGTTAGCAGCGCCCCGTTGCTACGGGTTATATCGGACCGGGCATTTACAATTATGCCTAGGTCCCGCCAAAAGCCAACTGAAAGCTAACTTAATCAAGACACAAACGAATGGCAACCGCGCCAATAATTGCAAGGTAAATCGTGGCCATGAATCGTCGGCGGCGTGTGACCAAGGGGCAACACGGCGCTGCAATAATTCGCGCGGCGCACCAGGGATCCTAAGAAGGCAAGCGGTGCGGCCAAATTTCTCCACGCGCGTGGCGGTGGCGACGGTCCGATCGCGCGGTCGGCAATTTGCCGCGCCGACCAGAAGCGGCGCGATGGGAAGGAGTGGCAGCCACGAGGGCATTTTTTGCTCGCTCTGGCGCCGCCGGACGGCCTCCGGTAGTGGAACCCGGTACATTGATTTGACGATGGCGGGGCGCGTTGTGCCGGGGCACGCCGGCCGGCCTAAAAAAAGACCGACGGTCTGCCGTGGCGCGCCGGCCGGCGTTGGCCGGGGCTTCCAGTGCCTTAAGGTAAATGAGAGCCGCAGCTCCGGCCGTTCATCCGCCGCCGGGGCCCGCTAGTCGGCTAAGCCCGCAGGCCCGCTTGCCGGCCCCTAGGATGAGCCCATGGACAAGTCTCGCCACCGCGGATTTACGCTCGTCGAGCTCATGGTCACGGTCGGCCTGGTGGGCATTCTATTGTCCGCGGTCATCCCGAACATGCGGACCTTCCTGCGCAACAACCAGCTTTCGGGCGGCGTCAACGACATGCTGCACTCGATCCAGGTCGCCCGCACCGAGGCCATCAAGCGCCAGAACGGCAACGTCGTCGTTTGCGGCACGTCGACGCCGACCCTCGCGGACGCCGCCATGACCTGCGATTACGCCACCTTCAAGGGCTGGTTCGTGTTCCAGGACACGAACGGCAATTGGCAGCATGACGCGGCCGAGCCGGTTATTGAACGGCACGATTTGCTGGACACCAACGTCACCGTCAAAACCGACGCGAACGCCCGCATCATCAGCTTTAACCCGAGCGGCTTCGCCAATCCCTCGGGCCTGAAGGTCCCCATGAGGACACTGGTGGTTTGCGATTCACGCGGCGTACAGCAGGTCGGCACGGCCGCGACCGCGCGCGCGCTGTTTGTTTCGACCACTGGCCGCGCCCGCACCTCCTCGACCTGGCAGGACGTGAAAATCACGGCCCTGCCCCTGGTGGTCGGTGGGACCTGCCCATGAAGCTCCCGACCCTCCAGGCACCCCGACGGGCCAACGGCTTTACCATGGTCGAGGCCATGGTCGCGCTGGTGGTGCTCGCGGTCGGCATGCTGGGCATCGCCGGCCTGTACGTGACCACGCTGCGCTCGGGCGGCGGCGCCATCTACCGGATGCAGGCGGTCAACTTGGCCAGCGACCTGGCCGACCGCATTCGCGCCAACCGGACCGCCAATCTCGCCTACCTGGGCCCGGCGGCCAACAACAATTGTTACGGCGCGGGTGCGGTGGACTGTCCGCCGGCGCAGATGGCCGCCAACGATCTGTTGGTCTGGCAGACCCAGGTCGCCGCCATCCTGCCCTCGGGCAATGGCACGCTCAACGTGGCGGCCGGTGCGGCGGCCACGGACCCGTTCACCTACACGATTACGATTACCTGGCTGGGCTCGGGCGACACCGCCGCGAACCCACCCAGCTACGTGATGACGCTGCAGATATGAACACGCACCGACAATTGCTGAGCACCCTGACCCGCGGCCCGCAGCGCGGCGTGAGCCTCATTGAATTGATGGTGGCGATGACCATCGGCGCGGTGCTGATCTTTGGCGCCACCCAGGTCTACGTGAATAGCCGCAACGCCTACGGCGCCAACGAAGGCGTGTCCCGCATGCAGGAGACCGCCCGTTACGCGATGTCGGTGATCGAGCCCGACGTGCGCATGTCCAATTTCTGGGGCCTGCTCAAAGGCGCGGGTGCCATTTCCGGCCAGGCCGCGCAGACCGCCGGTCCTGCGGCCGTGGCCCCGGGCGCCGCGGCCAATGTCTGCGGCACCAATTTCGCCGTCGATCTCAGCACCAACCTGCAGGGCGACAACAACGGTTACGTCCTCAGCGCCACGCGCCAGGCAGGCTGCAACAGCCTCATTGACCTCGACACCTTGGCGGCGTGGCCCACGACGCCCGTGGCCACGGCCGATACTCTCACCGTGCGCCGCGCTTCGGTGTTCACCAACGCCGTGCCCACGGCCGGCGTGCTCGAGCTGTGCACCACGCGCATTGCCGGACGCCTGCAGAGCGATACCAGCGTCTGCAGCGCGCCGCCCGTGGGACAGCTCAGCAACCTGATCGTCGATACCTACTATGTCGATCAGAATTCCGCGCAGCAGGCCGGACTGCCGGCGCTGCGCCGCAAGACGCTGAGTTCCGGCGGCGTATTGAAGTTTGCCGATCAGGAAATCATCGCGGGCGTCGAGGATCTCCAGGTCCAGTTCGGCATTGATCCGAGCGGCAACAGCGGCATCGCGACGCGCTATGTCAATCCCGACGCCGTGCCGGCCACCGCGCAGATCGTCTCGGTGCGCCTCTGGCTGCTGGTCCGCGCCGATGCGGCCGAGCAGGGATTCACGGACGATCACATCTACGAGTACGGCGACCGCCTGCAGGCCACCGGGGTGACCGGCGACCTGAACAGCGCGGCCGGCGCGGGCATGGCCTATCAGCCCTCATTGAATCCCGACGCCACCCTGGCCGGCCCGCGCCATGCGCGCCGGCTGCTGATCTCCCGAACCATCATGGTCCGCAATGCACTCGGAACCTGAAATCATGCGCGCCATCACCAAAATCAATCCTCGAAACCAGCAGCGCGGTGCCGCGCTGGTGATTGGCTTGCTGCTGCTGCTGGTGCTCACCATTCTGGCGGTATCCGGAATGAATTCCGCCAGCCTGGAATTCGTCATGGCCGGCAACGAGCAGTTCCGCGCCAACGCGTTCTCGGCGGCCGAGGCCGGCATCGAACAGACCATTGACAGCGGCAACTTCAATCCGGCGGTGCTGCAGGTCAATCTCAACGGTGCGGCCACGCCGACCGATAACTGGGTGAGCGTCATCAACACCCAGCTGAACGGCAATCCGCTGCCTGCGCTGTGGGGAAATTCCTGGAACAGCTTTGCGACCTATCATTTTGAAATCACCAGCACCGGCACCTCGATACGCAACGCGACCGCGGTGAACACGCAGGGCGTGGCGATCATTGCACCCTGGGACCCGACGGTGCAGGCCGATCCGAACCTTGCCGATACGTCACTGCACTAGGCCGGCATTGATTAGCACTGGAGCACCTCATGAACAGCACTCTTAAAAGCTTGATGGCCGCAGCGATCCTGGCACTGGCGTGTGCCGGTGGCGCGGTGCGCGCCCAACTGCCGCCGGCGACGGTGATCGAAGGCTCGGTGGAAACCACGACCGACGCCGTGATTTTCCCCTCCGGCCTGGATGGACGCGTCACGGTGCGAGGCTGCGAAGGCTGCCTGCACTCGACCTTGCAGCTGGACAAGAACACCCGCTGCATCCTGGCCGGCCAGACCGTGAGCTTGCGCGACATGGCGGCCTATGCGCGCCAGGCCAGCGCGCGACCGCTCACCATCAGCTACCGGCTGAGCGACCTGGTCGTCAGTCGAATTGCCGTACTGGAGAAATAACAGCGCGCTGCGCTGAAGGATTACGTTATGCGATGCACTAAGTCGCGAATTGTTGCAGTAGTTTCCGGGGCGCTGTTGTCAGTGGCGGCCGCGGTGGCGGCGTTTGCCGACGACACCGAGATCTTCTTCAACCAGAACGGCATCCGACATCCCGGCCAACGTGATGTTCATCATGGACACCTCGGGCAGCATGAATGACCTGGTGAACACGCTCAATCCCTACGATCCGAGCGTCACCTACAATCCGACCAGTGCGCCACGCCCTTTGACAGCAACTCTTATTATTACAGCAGCAAGGGCCTGCCGGCCTGCGGTTCCACGAACAAGATCGACAAGAAGCTCTTCAAGTGCAAGAGCATGCTCGCGCCGCTGGCTTCGACCGGCTTCTTTACCGACAGCTTTGTGCAATGGGGAAGTACGGCGTAGCGACCAAATCCACCGGCAAGGGCACGGTGGCCAAACCGACCGTCGTGGTCAATACGACCACCTACGGCTGGCAGAGGAACGTCACTTCCACCAATACCACGGGCTACGTGGAATGTAAGGCCGACGCCGGCGTTGACGGCGATGGCGCGGACAATACCAAGCTCTATGCGTCGACCGACACCTTTTCAATACAGACCACCACCACGACGCCGCCGGGCACGACGGTGGTCAACTCGGATACCGTGAGCGCGTTTCCCGCGCGCCTGACCGGCATCTGGGATGCCAGCAAGAATATCTTCTCGCTCGGCGGCGGTGGCGGCGGTGGCAGCGGCCACCAATTGCACCGGTGCCTGCACCATTTACGATCCTGAATTACCTCAACTACCTCTACGACTCGTCGCACATCGACGTCCATTCCAAGATGTCGATCATGCAAAGCGCGATGAGCTCGCTCATGGCCAGCATGACCGGCGTCAACGTCGGCCTGATGCGCTACAACCTCAATGGCACGGGTGGCATGGTGCTGGCGCCGATCGCGCCCATCGACACAGGCACCAATCGGGCCGATGACGTGGCGCTGGTGCAGAGCTGGGCGCCGAGCGGCGTTACCCCGCTGTCTGAGACCTATGTATGAGGCCTACCTCTATTTCTCCGGTGGTTCGGTCCTATACGGCAAGAATTCGTCTTCAACCAAATGCAAGAGCTGGAACGCGGTGGACGGCACCTGCAGCAGCCGCCACCAGCTTCTCGGCGCCCAGCGTTGCCAGATCGCGCAAAGGCGGCACGCTGGCGAGCACGGAAGTACGACAGCCCGGCGGACTACTCCTGCCGGCAGAACTTCATCGTCTACCTGACCGACGGCCTGCCGAACGAGGCGGGCAAATCGGACGCGGCCATCGCGGCGCTGAATCCGAGCAAGCCCTGCGACCCGACGCCGCCCCCCGGTGGCGTCGGCGGCAAGTGCCTGGCCTCGCTCGCCGACTACCTGTACAAGAACGACATGCGCCCGGATATCGGCAAGGTGCAGAACGTCACCAGTTATTTCATCGGCTTCGGTGCGGACTTCTCGAGCGGCGGCGCACCCACCTCGGCCTTCAATTACCTGGCCGCCGCGGCCTCGGCGGGCGGCGGGCAGGCCTATACCGCGACGAATCTGACCGAGCTGCAGGATGCCTTTAACACCATTCTGACCAATGTGATCAAGACCAACGTGAGCTTTGCGGCGCCCTCCGTGACGGTCAATGCTTTCAACCGCACGCAGACGGTCGATAACCTGTACGTGTCGGTGTTCTCGCCGTCGGCCACCTTCCACTGGCCGGGCAACATCAAGAAGTACAAGTTCCAGAATGGCCAGGTGGTCGACTCGCAGGGCAACCCGGCGGTCAGCCCGGCGACCGGGTTCTTTACCGATACCTCGCAGAGCTACTGGAGCGCGAGCGTCGACGGCGCCGATGTGAGGTTAGGTGGTGCGGCGAGCAACTTGCCGGATGCCTCGGTGCGCAAGGTCTACACCTACACGGGTTCGACCTACCCTTCCGGCCTGACGGCACTCACCGCCGCGAGCGTCACCGACACGGATCTGAACCTCGGCGCCGGCGATCCGCCGCGCGATGAGCTGGTGAGCTGGGCGCTCGGGCACGATACCCAGGACGCCGTGCCGCCGGCCGGTACCGCGGACTCGCGCCATCAGATGGGTGATCCGATCCACACGCAGCCGGTGTCGATCGTCTACGGCAGGCTGGCCGATGGCACGGATGATACGGTGGTATTCGCGCCCACCAACGATGGCTACTTCCACGCCATCGACGCCAGCGCGACGCCCACCGGCACCGATACCGCCACCAGTGGCCACGAGTTGTGGGCCTTCATTCCGAAGGAAATGCTCCCGCACCTCAAGGACCTGTACGCCGACCTGCCGGTAGCCACCAAGCACTACGGGCTGGACGGTTCGATCGCGGTACTGAAGTACGACATCAACGGCGACGGCACCATCAATGGCAACGATCGCGTGATCCTGTTCTTCGGCACCGGCCGCAACGCCGATACCTCGGCCTACTACGCGCTGGACGTCACCGACCGCAACAATCCGAAGTTGCTGTGGAAAGACGACGGCGCCACGCTGCCGGGCCTCGGCCAGGCGTGGTCGACGCCGGTGATCACGCGCGTGAATATCAGCGGCGCCACGCAGAACTCGCAGCGCCTGGTGCTGGTCATGGGCGGCGGCTACGACGCCATGGAAGACAACAACACCTACTACGCGGCCGATTCGGTGGGCAACCATATCTACATGGTCGATGCCCTCACCGGCAACCTGCTGTGGAGCGCCGGCAAGACGGGCGCCACCTACAACAACGCCAAGATGGACCACGCGATTCCGAGCCCGGTCGCGGTGCTCGATATCGACGGCAACGGCTACGCCGACCGGATGTACGTGGGCGACATGGCCGCGCAGCTGTGGCGCTTTGACATCACCAACGGCAACACGGCCGGCAGGCCTGGTGGCCGGCGGAGTCATCGCCTCTCTCGGCACCCGCCTGGACGCCGTGCATGCGGCCGCGGACCAACGCCGCTTCTACAGCGTGCCGGACGTGTCGGCGGAACAGAAGCCGAAACTCACGCCGTTCCTGAACATTGCCATTGGTTCGGGTTACCGCGGCCACCCGCTGAATCAGACGATACACGATCGCTTCTACGACATACGCGACTACAACGGCTTCCAGTCAGTTGTCGCAGGCGCAGTTCAACCTCCTGCCGGTGATACGCGACGCGCTCAGCGCCGGCTTAGTGCGTCTGGTCGACATCACCTCGGTCGCCGCGCCCACCTTGCCCCCGACCGCGCTGGGCTGGCAGCTGGATCTGAACACGCACAATGACTGGACGGCCGGCGAGAAATCCCTGGCGGCTTCGCGGACCTTTGGCGATCAGATCATCTTCACCACCTACTCGCCAAATACCCTGGTGCCCACCGATCCGTGCTCGGGCGTGGGCACCGGCACCAACCGCGCGTACGCGGTCGTCGTGTTCGACGGTTCGCCGGTCTTCGATCGCAACAACGACAACGTGCTGACGACCGACGAGCGCAGTCAGGATCTGCGGCAGAGCGGTATCGCCCCTGAGACGGCGTTCCTGTTCCCCGCACCCAATACGACCAACGGCGGCGGCGGCCCGGGCGGCGCCAACGGTGGCAATGGGGCAGTCACCTGCCTCTCGGGTGTGGAGGTATTGAACATCTGCAAGAAGTTTGACCAACGCGTCAAGACCTATTGGCGCGAAGGTATGGCCAACTAACGCCTGCGCGACGCGGCGGCGAGCCGCGTCGCGCAGCCTATCGAGAGTATTACCATGGTCCAGCCGATGCCGTACGCAAACCGCACGCCCCGCCGCGTCAATGGCTTCTCACTCATTGAGTTGATGGTGGTCGTTTCGCTGGTGGCGATACTCGGCACCATCGCCGTCAGCACCTATCGCAGTTACATACTGCGCACCAACCGTACCGAAGGACGCATGGCGTTGCTGGCCACCCAGGTGGCGCAGGAAAAATATTTCCTGCAGAACAATCAGTACGCGCCGGACATCGCCACGGTGATTGCCGCCCCACCCGCCGGCTTAGGGATCAACCTCACGGCGGGCGGCGTGACCATAGGCGGCAATTACACCCTCAGCTTCGCTGCGGTGACGGCCAACACGTACACGCTGCAGGCAGTAGCCACCGGACCGCAGACCAAGGACAAGGCCGGCCTGCCTGACCTTCACGATCAACGAACAGGGGCAACGTACGCCGGCCGATTCCAGCGGTTGCTGGCGGTAAGGCGCGCCGGCGCGGTCAGCGCCGACAGGGGCTAGCTCAGAAAAGCGCGGATCGCGGCATCGAAGCGCGGGATATCCACCAGGAAAGCGTCGTGCCCTTCGATCGAGGGCAGCCGGGTGAACCGGACATTGACTCCCGCCTGTTCGAAGGCCTCGGCGATCGCCGCCTGCTCGTGGATCGGATACAGGAAGTCGCTTTCCACCCCGAGCACCAGCACCTTTTCCACGCCGCCCGCCGCGGCACTGGGCGCGAGCGCGGCGCGATAGGAGCCGCCGTGTTCGGCCAGATCAAAGCGATCCATGGCGCGCGACAGGTACAGGTAGCAATTCGGGTCGTAGACCCGTGTAAAGCGCTCGGCCTGCGCCTCGAGGTAGCCTTCGACGGCAAAGCGCGGGCCGAACGGGTCGGCCGTCAGGGCGAGTCCGGCGAGCGGGTCGCGGCCGAAGCGCTGCCGCCATTCCGTGGCCGACCGATAGGTGATGGTGCCGAGCTTGCGCGCCACGCGCATGCCGTTGAGCGGGCGGTGGGTGGCGGTGTAGTTGCCGCCCTGCCAGTCCGGATCGCTGAGTATGGCCTCGCGTTGCACCGAGCGCAGCGCGATCGCGAACGGCGAGGCGGCCGGCGATCCTGAGATGCTGATCAGGCGGCGCGCCCCCTGCGGAAACAGCGCCGCAAACGCCACCACCACGGAGCCGCCGAGCGAGGCACCCATGACCACGGCGAGCCGTTCGATGCCCAGTGCCCTCGCGGCCTCGAATCCGGCGCGGGCGATATCCTCGACCGCCACTTCCGGAAACTCGAGGCGATAGCGCTCGCCGGTGGCGGGGTTGATGCTGGCAGGGCCCGTGGATCCGAAGCAGCTGCCCAGCGAGTTAATGCACATCACGAAATAGCGGCTGGTATCGATAGCCAGCGAGGCGCCGATCATGCGTTGCCACCAGCCGGGGCTGGGATCGGCCGCCGTGGCGGCGGCATGGGCGGACGGCGACAGACCGGTAAACAGCAGTATGGCGTTGTCGCGCGCGGCGTTGAGCCGGCCCCAGCTTTCGTAGGCAATGCGCGCGCCGTGCAGCCTCCCGCCCCGGTACAGACTGAACGGATCGGGCAGCAACACGCTCGGCGGCGACTCGCCGCTGGCTGCCGGAGGGTGCTCCAGAGGCGGCCGTCCTTTCGGCCGACGCGATTCAGCTTTCAGGGTCGGAGCCATCCGCTATACCCTCGAACATGGCCGTCGACAGATAGCGCTCGCCGGTGTCGGGCAGCATCGCCAGGATGCTCGAGCCCGCCTCGGCCTCGCGCGCCGTCTGCAGCGCCGCGGCCAGCGTGGCCCCGCTCGAGATGCCCACAAAAATGCCTTCGCGCGCCGCGAGCTGACGCGCGCAATCGATGGCTTCGGCGTCGGTCACGGTGACGATGCGGTGCGCCACCTCGCGGTTGAGCACGGCCGGCACGAAGTCCGGCGTCCAGCCCTGGATCTTGTGGGGAGCAAACGGCTTGCCCGACAGGAGCGCAGCCGCCGCGGGTTCGGCCACGATGATGCGGACCTCGGGCCGCGCCAGCCGGATGATCTCGCCCGCTCCGGTGAGCGTGCCGCCGGTGCCCCAGCCGGTCACGAAGAAATCCAGGCGCTTGCCGACGAAGTCGGCCACGATCTCGGGGCCCGTGGTGCTGCGGTGATACGCCGGGTTGGCGGGGTTGTCGAACTGGCGGGCCAGGAACCAGCCGTTCTTGGCGGCCAGCTCGGCGGCCTTGCGCACCATGCCGGTGCCGCGCTCAGCCGCCGGCGTGAGGATCACCTTGGCGCCGAGCATGCGCATGATCTTGCGCCGTTCGACCGAGAAGGTTTCCACCATGACGGCGACGAAGGGATAGCCCTTGGCCGCGCACACCATCGCCAGTGCGATGCCGGTGTTGCCGGAGGTCGCCTCGATGACCGTCTGCCCCGGCTTGAGCTCGCCCCGGCGCTCGGCGTCCTCGATGATGCCGATCGCCAGGCGATCCTTGACCGAAGCCATGGGATTGAAGAACTCGCATTTGACGTACATCGAGATGCCGGGAGGTGCGAGGCGCTGCAGGCGAACGACCGGCGTGCGGCCGATCGTGCCGAGAATGTTGTCGTAAATCATCCGGGCACTCTAATCGGACGGTTGGCCTCAAGCGATAAAGAAAAGGCTATCCACTGATAACACGTTGTTATAATTCGCCGATCGCCGCGGCCCCAGGTTCGTGCCATGAATTTTCACCAACTTCAATACGCGGTGGCCATCGCCCATCACGGGCTCTCGGTCACGCAGGCGGCCTCGGCGCTGGGCACCTCGCAGCCTGCGATCAGCCGGGCGCTCAAGGCGCTGGAGCGGGAACTGGGGTTCGACCTGTTCGTGCGCGAAGGCCGGGCGTTTTCGCGCATCACGCCGCAGGGAACGCAGGTGCTCGAGTACGCCACGCGCGCGCTCGCCGAGATCGCCAGCCTCAAAGCGGTCGCCGCCGATCTGAATCAGGACAACCGCGGCACGCTGTCGATCGCCACCACCCATACCCAGGCGCGCTATGTGCTGCCTCCCGTGGTGCAGACCTTCCGCGAGCGCTACCCGGAAGTCGAGCTCCACCTGCACCAGGGCACCTCCGAGCAGATCGCCGAGATGGTCGCGACCGACCGCGTTCAGCTCGCGATCGCGACCGGTTCGGACGCATTGTTTCCCGGGCTGGTGCTGCTGCCGGTGTACCGCTGGCACCGCCAGGTGATCGTGCCCAAGCGCCACCCGCTGGCCGGCACGCGCAAGCTCACGCTGCAGGAGCTGGCAAAATATCCGCTGGTCACCTACGTGTTCAGTTTCTCGGGCGGATCGTCGCTCCAGAACGTGTTTTCGCGCGAGGGACTGAGCCCGAAAGTGGCCCTGACGGCGCGCGATTCGGACGTCATCAAGACCTACGTGCGCTTAGGGCTCGGCGTCGGCATCGTCGCCAGCGTCGCCATCGAGCCGACCCACGACGCTGACCTGGTGGTGCTCGACGCCTCGCATCTGTTCCCCATCCACACCACCTGGGTGGGCTTTCGGCGCGGCACGCTGTTGCGCAACTTCGCCTACGAATTCATGCAGCTGTTTGGCCCGCATCTGGTCCGCCAGTTGATCGACCGGGCGATCGAGGCGCGAGACGGCGACGGGCAGAGCGAATTGTTTCGCAAGATCTCATTGCCGATCCGCTAGCGGGGACGGCGGCGCGGCGCGATGGAACGCCTCCAGAAATTACTGGCCACCGCAGGCTATGGGTCGCGGCGCGAGATCGAGCAGTGGATCCGCGACGGCCGCGTGACCCTCGCCGGGCAGATCGCTCAGCTGGGCGATCGCGCCGAGCCCGGCGCCGACATCCGCCTCGACGGCAAAGCCTTGAAGAGCGCGGCGGTCACCGCGCGCGCCGTGCTCATCTACCACAAGCCGGCCGGCGAAGTGACGACCCGCAAGGACCCGGCCGGCCGGCCGACCGTATTTGAGCGCTTGCCGCCGCCGCCGTCCGGGCGCTGGGTGGTCATCGGCCGCCTGGACGTCAACACCACCGGCTTGCTGCTGTTTACCACCGACGGGGCACTCGCCCACCGGCTCATGCACCCCTCGGCCGAGATCGAACGGGAATACCTGGTTCGGGTGCATGGGAACCCGGCCCCGGAGGTTCTCGAGCGTCTGCGCTCGGGGGTGCTGCTCGAGGACGGGCCGGCGCGCTTTGACCGGATCGTGGCCGGGGGCCGGAGCGACAGCCATTGCTGGTTCAGGGTGACGCTGCGCGAGGGCCGCAACCGGGAGGTGCGTCGACTGTGGCAGGAGGTCGGGCTGGAAGTGAGCCGGCTGGCCCGGCTGCGCTACGGGCCGGTGGAGCTGCCCGAGGACCTCCGTCCCGGGGGCTGGCGGCTGCTGCCGTCCCAGCAGGCGCGCCTGCTATAATAATGAGTATGAACACCTCTTCTACGGGCCGCAGGCCGCTATCTCCTCCGAAATCATGGCTATCTGTCTGCGATCTATGGGGCATTGCTCGCGATAATCGTCGATATGGGAGCTTATTCCGCCCACGCGGGCGACGCGGTGCGCGTCACCACCAGTTTCGACGTCAAGTATGCGGCCGGGGTGTTGCGGCAGGTCGGCAAGGTATTCAGCGGCGGCTTCGGGCAAGCCGAGGCCAACCGGGTCAACCAGGACATCGCCGCCATGAAGCCCGATGTACCCAAGGTCTGGCAGTTCAACGTCCAGTACAAGGGCAAGGCTGAGCCGTTGGAGATCCGGGCCCTGATGGATGATCTGGGAATGATCGACCTCGACTTTGCCGCTGGCGCCGATTCCGCGCCCGCGGTCCGGGCGGCCGTGGACGGCTACCTCAATGGCCGGGGCGGCTGAGCCGGACCCCTAGGCCTCCCGCCCGCAATCCTTCTCAACGCGCTGCAAAATAAAGGGGCGTTTGGCACGGAAACTGCATTGACACCCTGCAGTTACGAAATCAGAATACGCGGCTCGTTTTTTCTTGGGAGGGGTACCCAAGCGGCCAACGGGAGCAGACTGTAAATCTGCCGGCTTACGCCTTCGTAGGTTCGAATCCTACCCCCTCCACCACTGAGAGTCAGTGGCAGAGGCAGGCGCATTCTCGGGCAGCAATGCAGTCGGTGGGTCGGGTACGGCCATTGGCGGGTGTAGTTCAATGGTAGAACCTCAGCCTTCCAAGCTGATGGCGTGGGTTCGATTCCCACCACCCGCTCCAGCGAACGCGGTGGTTGTTGAGGCGTGTGCCCATGTAGCTCAGTCGGTAGAGCACGTCCTTGGTAAGGACGAGGTCACCGGTTCGATTCCGGTCGTGGGCTCCATTCGACCGGAGTGTTGTTGCTAGTCGGTTGCTGATTCGTAGTCGTTAAAGTTTTCAAGAGGCCATTCCATGTCCAAGGAAAAATTCGAGCGCACCAAGCCGCACATTAACGTGGGGACGATTGGCCATGTGGATCATGGCAAGACGACCCTGACGGCGGCGCTGACGAAGGTGATGGCCGAGACGCACGGGGGCCAGTTCATGGCCTATGACCAGATTGACAAGGCACCCGAGGAGAAGGCGCGCGGGATCACGATCAGCACGGCGCACGTGGAGTACCAGAGCAAGGAGCGGCACTACGCGCACGTGGATTGCCC
The DNA here is from genome assembly GCA_963699955.1 of uncultured Gammaproteobacteria bacterium. GTDB lineage: Bacteria > Pseudomonadota > Gammaproteobacteria > Steroidobacterales > Steroidobacteraceae > FEN-1191. The sequence continues at coordinate 838,231 of CAVOVV010000006.1, read as the reverse complement.
GGGACACGCCGATTACGTGAAGAACATGATCACCGGAGCGGCGCAGATGGACGGGGCGATTTTGGTGGTATCGGCCGCCGATGGGCCCATGCCCCAGACGCGCGAGCACATTTTGCTGGCCCGCCAGGTGGGCGTGCCCTACATCGTGGTGTACATGAACAAGGCCGACATGGTGGATGACAAGGAGCTGCTCGAGCTGGTGGAGATGGAGGTACGGGAGCTGCTGTCGGTGTACAAGTTTCCGGGCGAGAAGACCCCGATCATCATTGGCTCGGCCCTCAAGGCGCTGGAAGGGGACAAGAGCGAGATTGGGGTGCCCTCGGTGGTCAAGCTGGTCGAGGAGATGGACAAGTATTTTCCGGTGCCCAAGCGCGACATTGAGAAGCCGTTTTTGATGCCGGTGGAAGACGTGTTCTCGATCTCGGGGCGCGGCACGGTGGTGACCGGGCGCATTGAGCGCGGGATCGTCAAGGTGAACGACGAGGTGGAGATCATCGGGCTCAAGGCGACGCAGAAGACGATCTGCACGGGCGTGGAGATGTTCCGCAAGCTCCTGGATGAGGGGCGGGCGGGGGACAACGTGGGCGTGCTGCTGCGCGGCACGAAGCGCGAAGAGGTCGAGCGCGGCCAGGTGCTGGCCAAGCCGGGCAGCATCACCCCGCACACGCAGTTTGAGTGCGAGGTGTACGTGCTGACCAAGGAAGAGGGCGGGCGGCACACGCCGTTTTTCAAGGGTTACCGGCCGCAGTTTTACTTTCGCACCACCGACGTGACCGGATTGATCGAGTTGCCGGCCAACACCGAGATGGTGATGCCGGGGGACAACATCAAGATGAACGTCGAGCTGATCGCCCCGATCGCGATGGAGGAAGGCCTGCGCTTCGCCATCCGCGAGGGCGGTCGCACCGTGGGCGCCGGAGTGGTTTCGAAGGTCCTCAAGTAATCCCTGAAGTCGATCGATAGGCCAGTAGCTCAATTGGCAGAGCGGCGGTCTCCAAAACCGCAGGTTGGGGGTTCGATTCCCTCCTGGCCTGCCAGCCCCGAACCGGGGCGCACTTCGGGAAACGGCGGACACGAATGAACGAACAGGCTCAAGACCAGAACGCCGGCAGCGAAATTGCCGGCATCATGACCGTCGCGCTGGCGATCGCGTTGCTGATCGCCGGCATTGCGGCGTTTTATCTGCTCGATACGCGGCCGGACTGGCAGCGCTGGGGATCGACCGGCGTTGGCGTGGTCGCGGCGATCGCCGTGTTCGCGCTCTCGCCGATGGGGCGGCGCTTTTGGCAGTTCATCCTCGACTCGCGCGTCGAGTTGCGCAAGGTCGTCTGGCCGAGTCGCCAGGAGACATTGCAAACCACCGCCGTGGTGTTTGGTTTTATCGTCATCGCCGGGCTGTTTTTCTGGATCCTGGACCTGCTGCTCGCCTGGGCGACGCGGCTGCTTACCGGTCAGGGAGGATAATCGTGGCGCTTCGCTGGTATGTGGTTCACGCCTATTCGAACTTCGAGCATCGGGTGGCCGAGGCGCTCAAAGAGCGCATTCAACGCGATGGCCTGGAAGCCCGCTTCGGGGAAATCCTGGTGCCGACCGAGGAAGTGGTCGAAATGCGCGATGGCCAGAAGCGGCGGAGCGAGCGCAAGTTTTATCCCGGCTACGTGCTGGTGCAGATGGAAATGGACGAGCAGACCTGGCACCTGGTGCGCGATGTGCCGAAGGTACTGGGTTTTATTGGCGGCACCAGCGACAAGCCGGCGCCGATCACCGAGAAGGAAGCCAATCGCATCTTGTTGCGCGTCGAGGAAGGCGTCGACAAGCCGCGGCCCAAGGTGCTGTTCGAGCCCGGCCAGGTGGTGCGCGTGACGCAAGGGCCGTTCAACGATTTTAACGGCGTGGTCGAGAGCGTCAATTACGAGAAAAATCGCGTTCAGGTCGCGGTGCAGATTCTCGGCCGCTCGACGCCGGTGGAACTCGATTTTTCGCAGGTTGAGAAGGTTTAACCGACAGGCTTGGAGCAAGGATTGGGGAGCCTCGCGGCGTTTGCACCCAAGGAGCTATAGCAATGGCAAAGAAAGTACAAGGTTACGTCAAGCTGCAGGTGCCGGCGGGGAGCGCAAACCCGTCGCCGCCGATTGGCCCGGCGCTGGGCCAGCAGGGCGTGAACATCATGGAGTTCTGCAAGCAGTTCAACGCGCAGACCCAGAAACTCGAGAAGGGACTGCCGATCCCGGTGATCATCACCGTGTATTCGGATCGCTCCTTTACCTTCATCATGAAGACGCCGCCCGCCTCGGTGCTGATTCGCAAGGCGATAGGCATTGAAAAGGGGAGCGGTACGCCCAATACCACCAAGGTGGGCAAGATTTCCCGCAAGCAGATCGAGGAAGTGGCCAAGGCCAAGACCCCGGATCTGACCGCCGCGGACCTGGAAGCGGCCGTCCGCACCATTGCCGGCAGTGCGCGCAGCATGGGCGTCGACGTGGAGGGCTTCTGACATGCCAGCTACCCCCAAGCGCATGCAGGCGTGGAAGACCAAGCTCACGCCGGGCAAACAGTATCCGATCGACGATGCCCTCAAGCTGGTGAAGGAATTCGCCACCGCCAAGTTCGCCGAGGCCGTCGACGTGGCCGTGAATTTGGGCATCGACGCCAGCAAGTCCGACCAGCAGGTGCGCGGTTCGACCGTGCTGCCGAACGGCATCGGCAAGTCGGTGCGTGTGGCCGTGTTTACCAGCGGCAAGAATCAGGAAGCGGCGCGGGCCGCTGGTGCCGACATCGTCGGCCTGGAAGACCTGGCCGAAAAGGTCAAGGCGGGCCAGTTTGACTTTGACGTGGTAATTGCCAGCCCCGATGCAATGCGCGTGGTCGGCCAGCTCGGACAGATCTTAGGTCCGCGCGGTCTGATGCCGAACCCGAAGGTGGGCACCGTGTCTCCGGATGTGGCCGGCGCGGTCAAGAATGCCAAGGCCGGCCAGGTGCGCTATCGCGTCGATAAGGCCGGAATCGTTCATTGCACGATCGGTAAGGCGAATTTCGAGGTCAATGCGCTCAAGGAGAATCTCCAGGCGCTGATGGCAGACCTGCAGAAGTCCAAGCCGGCCGCGGCGAAGGGTATTTATCTCAAGCGAGTCACGCTGTCCTCGACCATGGGGCCGGGCGTGACTGTTGATCATTCGACGCTTTGACAAGTTTTGGTGCGGACCAGTCGCAGACCACGGAACTGTGGCGGACTGGGTTCCATCGAAGACCGCAGACGGGCCGCGAGGGGCCCTTAATGGTCGTCTGCGCAGATGGTGAATGCGATCTACGGGAATGCCTGTGGCTCGCCGATCACCGTCAGGGCCGGCATCAGCGTGCGCTGGTTGCCGGGTGTGATCGGGCATATCTGGAGGTGTGCGGATGCCACTGAATCTGGATGACAAGAAGGCGCTGGTGACGGAAGTCAGCGCGGTTGCGGCGCAGGCCCAATCGCTAGTGGCGGCCGAATACCGGGGGCTGACGGTGACTGAGATGACCGAACTGCGTGCTCAGGCACGCGGCCAGGGCGTGTACATGCGTGTGGTCAAGAACACGCTGGCGCGCCGGGCCGTGGCCGGGACCGCGTTCGAGAACATCGGCGCCGTACTCAAGGGACCGCTCGTGCTGGCTTTCTCGAAGGACGACCCGGGCGCGGCCGCGCGACTGGTCAAGGCCTTCTCGAAGGACCACGAGAAACTGGTAACGAAAGCCCTGTCGCTTGGCGGGCAGCTATTGCCGGCCAAGGATTTGGACAAGGTTGCGAGTCTGCCGACGCGCGAGCAGGCGCTGGCCAAACTGATGGGCCTCATGAAGGCGCCCATCCAGAAGCTGGCTGGCACGCTCTCGGCAACGCCTTCGAAGCTGGTTAGGACTCTGGCCGCGGTGCGAGACCAGCGGCAGGCCACCAGCGCGTAAGCGACCTAGGTAATTTCCCAAAACATTTTTAAGAGTTCAGGAGAAGACAATGGCTGTTTCTAAGGACGAGATTCTGGATGCGATCGCCAAGATGAGCTTGATGGACGTGGTCGAGCTGATCGCGGACATGGAGAAGAAGTTTGGCGTTACCGCTGCGGCTCCGGTCGCTATGGCGGCGGGCGGTGGTGGCGGCGCTGCGGCCGCGGCCCCGGTTGAGGAGCAGACGGAATTCACGGTCACGCTCAAGGAATATCCGGCCGACAAGAAGGTCACGGTCATCAAGGTGGTGCGTGAACTCACCGGTCTGGGGCTGAAGGAAGCCAAGGACCTGGTCGAGGGCGCGCCGGCCGTGGTGAAGGAGGCTGTCAACAAAGCCGATTCCGCGACCATGAAGAAGAAGCTGGAGGAAGCGGGCGCGAAGGTAGAGGTCAAGTAACTTGACGGTTACCGCCGCAAGTACTGGATCTTGAGTAGTCCGCATCACGGCGCGTTACTTGCCGTCCGTCGGGCCATGGGGCCTCGCGGATGCCAAGTCGCGCGCTGCTTTCTGACGTATTGAGAGGGTCAAACGATGGCTTATTCCTTCACCGAGAAAAAGCGCATCCGCAAGGATTTCGGCAAGCAGCCGGGCATCCTCGGAGTGCCTTACCTGCTGGCCATCCAGCTCGATTCCTATCGCCGGTTCCTGCAGGCCGACGCGCCGGAGGAGTCACGGGTCGATCGCGGCCTGCATGCCGCTTTCAAGAGCGTGTTCCCGATCTCGAGCTACTCGGGCAACGCCACGCTTGAATACGTGAGCTACCGGCTCGGCGAGCCGGTGTTCGACGTCAAGGAATGCCAGCTGCGCGGCCTCACCTATGCGGCCCCGCTGCGGGTCAAGGTGCGGCTGATCGTCCTGGACAAGGAGGCGCCTGGCGCCAAGAAGCCGGTCAAGGACGTGCGCGAGCAGGAAGTCTACCTCGGCGAACTGCCGCTGATGACCGACAACGGTACCTTTATCGTCAACGGCACCGAGCGCGTTATCGTCAGCCAGCTGCACCGCTCGCCGGGCGTGTTCTTTGACCACGACCGCGGCAAGACCCATTCATCGGGCAAGCTGCTGTTCTCGGCGCGCATCATTCCCTACCGCGGCTCGTGGCTCGACTTCGAGTTCGATCCGAAGGACTGCGTGTTCGCACGCATCGACCGGCGCCGCAAGTTGCCGGTGTCGATCATCCTGCGCGCGCTCGGCATGAGCGAGAGCGAGATGCTCGATGTGTTCTTTGAGAAGAACGCCATCGACCTGTCCAAGGACGCCGTGGCGATGGAACTAGTGCCGCAGCGCCTGCGCGGCGAGACTGCGAGCTTTGAGATCCGCATCGGCAATCAGGTGATCGTCGAGGAAGGCCGCCGCATCACTGCGCGCCATGTGCGCCAGCTGGAGGATTCGGGACTCAAGCTGTTGCCGGTGCCGCGCGATTACCTGTATGGAAAGGTGCTGGCCCACGACGTGGTCAACGCCGACACCGGCGAGATCATCGCCAAGGCCAACGAGGTGCTCACCGCCGCGAGCGTCGAGAAGCTGGTCGAGGCGGGCATTGCGCGCATTCACACGCTCTACACCAACGATCTGGACCGCGGCCCATACATCTCGGACACGCTGCGCATTGATCCGACCAAGACCCGACTCGAGGCGCTGGTCGAGATCTACCGCATGATGCGCCCCGGCGAGCCGCCGACCAAGGACGCGGCCGAGAATCTGTTCAACAACCTGTTCTTCAACAACGAGCGCTACGACATCTCCGGTGTCGGCCGCATGAAGTTCAACCGTCGCGTCGGCCGCAAGGAGATCACCGGCTCGAACGTGCTGTCGAAGGAGGACATCCTCGACGTGCTCAAGGTGCTGATCGACATCCGCAACGGCAACGGCGCCGTGGACGATATCGATCATCTGGGCAACCGGCGCGTGCGTTCGGTCGGCGAGATGGCCGAGAACGCGTTCCGCGTCGGCCTGGTGCGCGTCGAGCGCGCGGTCAAGGAACGACTGACGATTGCCGAGTCCGAGCCGCTGATGCCGCAAGAAATGATCAACGCCAAGCCGGTGGCCGCCGCCGTCAAGGAGTTCTTCGGATCCTCGCAGCTCTCGCAGTTCATGGACCAGAACAACCCGCTGTCCGAGGTCACGCACAAGCGGCGGGTCTCGGCACTCGGGCCCGGTGGCCTGACGCGCGAGCGCGCCGGCTTCGAAGTCCGCGACGTGCATCCGACCCACTACGGACGGGTCTGCCCGATCGAGACTCCCGAAGGTCCGAACATCGGCCTGATCAATTCGCTTTCGGTGTACGCACGGACCAACGACTACGGCTTCCTCGAGACGCCGTACCGGCGGGTCGAGAACAGCCGCGTGACCGACAAGATCGATTACCTGTCGGCCATCGAGGAGGGCGAATTCGGTATCGCCCGCGCCGACGCGCGCGTCGACGCCAAAGGCATGCTGTCCGACGAACTGGTTTCCTGCCGCACGCAGGGGGAATCCACGCTGCTGTCGCGCGAGCGCATCAACTACATGGACGTCAGCCCGAAGCAGATCGTTTCGGTGGCGGCCTCGCTGATCCCGTTCCTTGAGCACGATGACGCCAACCGCGCACTGATGGGCTCGAACATGCAGCGCCAGGCCGTGCCGACGCTCCGTTCGGAGACCCCGCTGGTGGGTACGGGGATGGAACGTCCGGTGGCCATTGACTCGGGCGTGACCGTGGTGGCGCGTCGCGGTGGCGTGGTCGACTCGGTCGACGCCTCGCGCATCGTGGTGCGCGTTAACGACAACGAGACCTCCGCCGGTGAGCCCGGTGTCGATATCTACAACCTGACGAAGTACACCCGTTCCAACCAGAACACCTGCATCAACCAGCGGCCGCTGGTCAAGGCCAACGACCGCATTGCGCGTGGCGACGTGCTGGCGGACGGACCGTCGACGGACCTCGGCGAACTGGCACTTGGCCAGAACATGCTGGTCGCGTTCATGCCCTGGAACGGCTACAACTTCGAGGACTCGATCCTGATTTCCGAGCGCGTGGTCCAGGAAGATCGCTTCACCACCATTCACATCGAAGAACTCACCTGCGTGGCGCGCGATACCAAGCTCGGGCCGGAAGAAATCTCCGCCGACATTCCCAACGTGGGTGACGCCGCGCTCGCCAAGCTGGACGAAGCCGGCATTGCCTTTATCGGTGCCGAGGTGCGCGCCGGGGATATCCTGGTCGGCAAGGTCACGCCCAAGGGCGAGACCCAGCTCACCCCGGAAGAGAAGCTGTTGCGTGCCATCTTCGGTGAGAAGGCGAGCGACGTGAAGGACACTTCACTGCGCGTGCCCCCGGGCATGGACGGCACAGTGATCGACGTGCGCGTGTTCACGCGCGACGGCGTGGAGAAGGATTCGCGCGCCCAGTCGATCGAAAAATCCGAGATCGAGCGCGTGCGCAAGGATCTGCAGGACCAGCGCCGCATTCTGGAGGACGACCTGTATTCGCGCGTGCACGGCATGCTGCTGGGCAAGAGCGCCGCGGGCGGACCGAAGAAGCTCAAGGCGGGCACCAAGATCGGCTCCGACTACCTCACCACGTTGACGCGCGAGGAGTGGTTCGAGATTCGACTCGAGGACGAGGAGTCGAACACTGCCCTTGAGGCGGCCGGTGAGCGGCTGCGCAGCCAGCAACAGGCCTTTGACAAGCGCCTGGAGGAGAAGCGCGCCAAGATTACCGCGGGCGATGATCTGGCTCCCGGCGTGCTCAAGATGGTCAAGGTTTACCTGGCGGTGAAGCGTCGCGTCCAGCCCGGCGACAAGATGGCCGGAAGACACGGCAACAAGGGCGTGATCTCCACGATCGTCCCGGTCGAGGACATGCCCTACCTCGACGACGGTACCCCGGTCGATGTGGTGTTAAATCCGCTCGGCGTGCCTTCGCGCATGAACGTCGGTCAGGTGCTTGAAACACACCTCGGCTGGGCGGCCAAGGGCCTGGGGCTGAAGATCGGGCGCATGCTCGATGCGCAGGCCTCGACCACGGAAATGCGGGCTTTGCTCGACCAGATCTACAACCAGACCTCCGGGCAGAAGGAACAGCTCGACGAGTTCAACGATGCCGAAATCACCGAGCTGGCGGGCAACCTGCGGCACGGCGTGCCGATGGCCACACCGGTGTTCGACGGCGCCGCGGAAAGCGACATCAAGGGGCTGCTCAAGCTGGCCGAGGTGCCGCTGTCCGGTCAGACCTGGCTGTACGACGGTCGTACCGGCGAGCGCTTCGATCGCCAGGTGACGGTGGGCTACATGTACATGCTCAAGCTCAACCACCTGGTCGACGACAAGATGCACGCACGCTCGACCGGTCCTTACAGCCTGGTCACCCAGCAGCCGCTGGGCGGCAAGGCGCAGTTTGGCGGCCAGCGTTTCGGCGAGATGGAAGTCTGGGCCCTCGAAGCCTATGGCGCGGCCTACACGCTGCAGGAAATGCTGACCGTCAAGTCCGACGACACGATCGGTCGCACCCAGATGTACAAGAGCATCGTCGACGGCAACCACGAGATGAAGGCCGGCATGCCCGAATCCTTCAATGTGCTGGTCAAGGAGATCCGATCCTTGTGCATCAACATGGAACTCGAGCAGGACTGAGGAAATATCTATGAAAGACCTACTCAAGTTGTTCAAGCAGCAGGCGCCGATCGAGCAGTTTGACTCGATCAAGATCGGCCTGGCCTCGCCGGAAATGGTGCGCGGCTGGTCCTATGGCGAGGTGCGCAAGCCCGAAACCATCAACTACCGCACCTTCAAGCCGGAGCGCGACGGCCTGTTCTGCGCCAAGATCTTCGGCCCGGTCAAGGACTACGAGTGCCTGTGCGGCAAGTACAAGCGGCTCAAGCACCGCGGCGTGGTGTGCGAGAAGTGCGGCGTCGAGGTCACGCAGTCAAAAGTGCGCCGCGAGCGCATGGGCCATATCGAACTGGCCAGCCCGACCGCGCACATCTGGTTCCTGAAGTCGCTCCCGTCGCGCATCGGCCTGATGCTCGACATGACGCTGCGCGAAATCGAGCGCGTGCTGTATTTCGAGGCCTTCGTGGTCATCGATCCGGGCATGACCCCGATGCAGCGCGGGCAGCTGCTCACCGACGAGATGTACCTGGAGGCGATCGAGGAGCATGGCGACGAGTTCGACGCCCGCATGGGCGCCGAGGCGGTGCACGAGTTGCTGCAGTCGCTCGATCTGAAGGCCGAAATGGTCAAGATCCGCGAGGACATGAGCAATACCGCGAGCGAGACCAAGCTCAAGCGCTTGTCCAAGCGCCTCAAGCTGGCCGAGTCGTTCCTCGAGTCGGGCAACAAGCCCGAGTGGATGGTGATGACGGTGTTGCCGGTGCTGCCACCGGACCTGCGGCCGCTGGTGCCGCTCGACGGCGGCCGCTTCGCGACCTCCGATCTTAACGACCTGTATCGTCGCGTCATCAACCGCAACAACCGTCTGCGCCGCCTGCTGGAACTGTCGGCGCCGGACATCATCGTGCGCAACGAGAAGCGCATGCTGCAGGAAGCGGTCGATGCGCTGCTCGACAACGGCCGTCGCGGCCGTGCGATCACGGGTACCAACCGCCGCCCGCTCAAGTCGCTCGCCGACATGATCAAGGGCAAGCAGGGCCGCTTCCGTCAGAACCTGCTTGGCAAGCGTGTCGACTACTCGGGCCGTTCGGTCATCGTGGTCGGTCCGACGCTGCGCCTGCACCAGTGCGGGCTGCCGAAGAAGATGGCGCTGGAACTGTTCAAGCCCTTCATCTTCCACAAGCTGCAGATTCGCGGCGACGCCTCGACCATCAAGGCGGCCAAGCGCCTGGTCGAGCGCGAAGGCACCGAGGTCTGGGATATCCTCGAAGAGGTGATCCGCGAGCATCCGGTGCTGCTCAATCGCGCCCCGACACTGCACCGCCTCGGTATTCAGGCCTTCGAACCGGTACTGGTTGAAGGCAAGGCGATCCAGCTCCATCCGCTGGTGTGCACGGCCTTCAACGCCGACTTCGACGGCGACCAGATGGCAGTGCACGTGCCACTGTCGATCGAGGCCCAGCTCGAAGCCCGCGCCTTGATGATGAGCTCGAACAACATCCTCTCGCCGGCCAACGGCGACCCGATCATCGTGCCCTCGCAGGACGTGGTGCTCGGACTTTACTACCTGACGCGCGAGTTCGTCGGCGCGCGCGGCGAAGGCATGTACTTCAGTGACGTGCAGGAGGCGCACCGCGCCTACGAAAGCCGCTCGATCGACCTGCAGGCGCGTATCAAGGTGCGCATCAAGGAACATGTGCGCAGTAGCGACGGCGGTACGCTGGAGTCGAAGTCGCGACTGATCGCTACCACGGTCGGTCGTGCGCTGTTGTCGGAGATTCTGCCGAAGGGCATGTCCTTCGACATGATCAACCAGGACATGACCAAGAAGAATATCTCGGCGATCATCAACGCCTGCTACCGCATCCTGGGCCTCAAGGAGACGGTGGTATTCGCCGACCAGCTGATGTACATGGGCTTCCAGTACGCCACGCGCTCGGCGGTGTCCTTCGGCATCGACGACATCGTCATTCCGGAGCAGAAGGTCAAACTGGTGGGCGCGGCCGAGCGCGAGGTCAAGGAAATCCAGGACCAGTACGCTTCCGGTCTGGTGACCAATGGCGAGCGCTATAACAAGGTGGTCGACATCTGGTCGCGCGCCAATGATCAGGTGGCCAAGGCAATGATGGAGAAGCTGGGCACCGAGGACGCCGTCGACTCGCTCGGCGTCAAGCAGCGCCAGAAGTCGTTCAATTCGATCTTCATGATGGCCGACTCCGGCGCGCGCGGCAGCGCGGCGCAGATTCGCCAGCTCGCCGGCATGCGCGGCCTGATGGCCAAGCCCGACGGCTCGATCATCGAGACGCCGATCACGGCGAATTTCCGTGAAGGCCTGAACGTGCTGCAGTACTTCATCTCGACGCACGGCGCGCGCAAGGGTCTGGCGGATACCGCTTTGAAGACCGCGAACTCCGGCTACCTGACGCGCCGTCTGGTCGACGTCGCCCAGGACCTGGTGGTGACCGAGGTCGATTGCGGTACCACCAGCCGGTCTGTCGATGTCGCCACTGGTCGAAGGCGGAGACGTGGTCGAGGCCCTGGGCGAGCGCGCGCTCGGCCGGGTCGTGGCTTCCGACGTGCTCAAGCCCGGCACCGACAAGGTGCTGCTGCCGGCCAACACGCTGCTTGATGAAGGTCTGGTGCGCCTGATCGAGCAGGAAGGTGTCGACCAGATCAGCGTCCGCTCACCGATCAGCTGCCGGACGCGTTATGGCGTGTGCTGCAACTGCTACGGCCGTGATCTGGGGCGCGGCCGGCTCATCAACATTGGCGAAGCGGTGGGTGTCATCGCCGCACAGTCAATCGGCGAGCCGGGCACGCAGCTCACGATGCGCACCTTCCACATCGGCGGCGCGGCCTCGAGGGCGGCTGCCGCCAGCAGCGTCGAGATTCGCAACAAGGGCACGCTGCGCTTTCATCACATCAAGACGGTGGAGCACGAGAAGGGTCATCTGGTGGCGGTCTCGCGTTCCGGCGAAATCGGCGTGGTCGACGAGTTCGGCCGTGAGCGCGAACGCTACAAGATTCCCTTCGGCGCGACGATCAATTCGAAGGAAGGCGCCAAGGTGGTGGGCGGTCAGGTGGTGGCCACCTGGGATCCGCACACCCACCCGGTGGTGACTGAGGTGGCCGGCAACATTCGCTTTACCGACTTCGTCGACGGCCTGACGGTCGCCACGCAGGTCGATGAGGTGACCGGCCTTTCGAGCACGGTGGTGCTCGATTCCAAGCAGCGCGGCGGCAAGGAACTGCGGCCGACGATCAAGTTGCTGTCGGCCAAGGGCAAGGAACTCACCTTTGCCAACACCATCATCCCGGCCGTCTACAACCTGCCGCCGGGCGCGTTGGTGAATCTCACGGACGGCGCCAAAGTGTCGGTCGGCGACATCATCGCGCGCATCCCGCAGGAATCATCGAAGACTCGCGACATCACCGGCGGCTTGCCGCGCGTTGCGGACCTGTTCGAGGCCCGCAAGCCCAAGGATCCGGCGATCCTGGCCGAAAAGACCGGGACCGTGAGCTTTGGCAAGGAAACCAAGGGCAAGCGTCGCCTGGTCATCACCGACGAGCACGGCGAGAAGTACGAGGAACTGATCCCCAAGTGGCGCCAACTGAACGTCTTCGAGGGCGAGCAGGTTGAGCGCGGCGAGGTGATCGCCGACGGTGAGCCGAACCCGCACGACATCCTGCGCCTGCAGGGCGTCGAGCCGCTGGCCAATTACCTGGTGCGCGAGATCCAGGACGTGTATCGCCTGCAGGGTGTGAAGATCAATGACAAGCACATCGAGGTGATCATCCGCCAGATGCTGCGCAAGACCGAGGTCATGGCGATTGGCGACACCGCGCTGCTGCGCGGCGAACAGCTCGATCGTTCGCGCGCGCTGGCCATCAACGATCGCGCGACCGAAGGCGGCAAGGAGGGTGCACGCTTGCAGCCCGTGCTGCTCGGCATCACCAAGGCGTCGCTGGCGACCGAGTCGTTCATCTCCGCTGCATCGTTCCAGGAGACCACTCGCGTGCTGACCGAAGCCGCGGTCCGCGGCCTCAAGGACGATCTGCGCGGCCTGAAGGAAAACGTCATCGTCGGTCGGTTGATACCGGCGGGCACGGGCTTCGCCGCCCACGCCCACCGGCGTCTCAAGAACGACGCGGCCGAACCCCGCGGCTTTATGGATGTGGGCGCCAGCCTGGCCGATGCCGAAGAGAGCGTCAGCCCGGTGAGCGAGGAAGAAAGCGCGGCGGGCTAGGACCTGACCGGCCGGAAGACTTTGGCGGAGCGGGCGCGGGTACGCGCCCGCTCCGCCGCGTCCCTCCGCCCGCCGGTTCTTTGCCCGCCATCCGGGGCGCGCCCGGATGGCGTGCCGACGGTGCACGCCCCCAACGGTGAATTTCAGTGGTACGCCGGCCAGGCGTCACCCCCATGGCGCAGTTCCTGATCGTGGTGCAGGTGCCGGAGGTTGAGCCTCTGGTGGCGGCGCTGCGCGTCCGCTTTGACCCATCGGCAAGACGCGGCCTGGGTGCGCATATCACCCTGCTGCATTCGAATCTGCATTCGGACCGCATCGACCCGACGCTCGTTGAGCAGATCGCGGTGGTCGCTTCTGCAATTGCACCCTTCAATTACGGGATTACGCAGGTGGGCCGCTTCCCCGGTACCCTGTACCTCGCGGCCGCGCCGGCCGCGCCGTTCGTGCTCCTGAGCGGACGGCTGCACGCGGCCCTGGCCACGGGCGAGCGCCAGCAACCCGGCCGGGAGCCACTCGTTCCCCACGTCTCGGTGGTCCGGAAAAGCGCCCTCGACGATCGCGACGTGGAAGCCGAACTCACGGGCCTGCTGGAACGTCACGCCCCGATCTCATGCATGTGCAGGCAGATCGAGCTGCTCGAGAACTCCTCGGGCCTGTGGCGGCCGGTGCAGGAGTTCGCGCTTAGCGGTGATACGGGTAACCCTTGGCCAGCGCCTTCCTGAGCTCGGCGTCGTGTCCGTAGATGTCGTCGTAGAAATGGACGGAACCCGCCACGTCGGTCACCGCCGTACCGTAGAGGATCAGCACCGGAATGGGCTTGGGAAGATTGACCTGGACGTTGTCCCGGCCTGACTGCATGGCGGCACGCACCTTGTCCAGCGTCCACTCCGGCTTGCCCTGCAGGGCCCACGCCGCCAGTTCTTCGGGTTTTTCCACGCGGATGCATCCGTGGCTGAAGTCGCGGCGGCTCCGCGAGAACAGCTGCGGGGAAGGCGTGCTGTGCAGGTACACGTTGTACTCGTTCGGAAAGATCAGTTTGACCAGCCCGAGCGCATTGGTCGGGCCGGGCTTCTGGCGCACGGCGAGTTTGCCGGCGCGCAATTGCTCCAAGACCTCGTCACTGATCTCGCCCGAGGTCACCAATTGCCCGGCGTGGGTGGTGACTTCGTAGTTCTTCCTGGCGATATAGCTGCGATCGCGCTGGATGGCGGGCACGATTTCGCTGCGCTGGATGCTGGGCGGCACATTCCAGTAGGGCCGAAAGACAACATACTGCATGTCTTTGGTGAATACCGGTGTCTCATGCCGCAATGCCTTGCCCACGATCACATTCATCGTGAGAACAATCTTGCCGCTGTCGTCCACGGCACGCAGCCGGAATTCCGGAATATTCACCACCACAGGTGGCGCGGGAAACTCTGGAGGGAGCCAGCGCCAGCGTTCCAAGACCAGGCCGAGCTGCTCGACCCGCGCCGACAGGGGCGTGTTCAGTTGTTTGAGAGTCTGGGCGTCTAGACGTCCATCGGCCGTGAGGCCATGGCGATCCTGAAAGCGCTTCACGGCCTCCACGAGCGGTGACTGATACACCTCGCCCGTGGGCGCGGCCGTCTCGGCAGGCAAGTCGCCGAGCAGGCGCAGCCGTGCTGCCAGGCGCGGCACTCCCGCGTAGTGACCGCCCGCCTCGAGAGTCTTCTTCGGTGGCGCGGGCAGCGGCTCGCCGTCGTCCTGATGCGCCAGCTCCAGGTAATGATGAAGCGCGGCCAAGGTCCGCTGGTATCCCGGGAACTGCGGTTCGACCGCATTGATTTCCGCCGTGACGTCGGGACCCGTGACCAGGGCCTGGCGCACGAACTGCGCCAGGTCGTAGCGCGAGCTTTTTGCAGCGATCGCGAACTTGAGTTGCTTGGGATTGAGCCTGCCCACGTGCAGATCGGAGACGTAACGCATCACGCAGACCGTCAAGGCCACGTCAAAGCGAGCCGCCGCCCCCGGCTGCGGCAATTCCTGCAATCGAGTGGCCCAGCGCGATGCGTCATAGGCCTCCGGGTCCAATCCCTTCTGCTGAGCCTGCTGCAGCACCTCGATGATCGCCTGCGCCTGGCGCGTAGCTTGTGCATCGCGGCTCCAGGCGAGCTCAAAGCCCGACGCCTCGTAGAAGGCCTGCACATCCGCGCGATAGTCCCTGAAATCCGGCCAGCGCAGCTCGGCGAGTTGGCCGGCGGCCACCAGCTCCGGCAATGAACCGGCAGCGCCGGCGTCCGGTGTGACGCCCCCCGCCATCGCCTTCGAGACGCAGGCCAGCAATCCAAACGCGCACCATACGAGCGCGCTGCGCCGCGCCCTCGGGCCTGCGGCAAAGGCATGAATCAGCATCGGGGAAATCCTCGGGCGGGCGGTTGAACAGCCGCATTGTCCTCAGTCCCTTCCGTTTGGTCCAGACTTGAATTTCCGCGCCCGTCCTGCGCTGCCGGAATTAGATGTCGCTTTTCAGGTGGGCGGCCAATCGGGCGAGTGTTATTTTGTCGCGCATGCCTCGGCCGCTCACAATCCGCGAAATGCAGCGCGCACTGTTACGCGCCGATAGCTCTTACGACGGAATTTTCTATTCGGCCGTGAAGACCACCGGGATTTTTTGCCGGCCCTCCTGCAGTGCGCGCAAGCCCAGACCCCAGAACGTCGAATTCTTCACGACCCAGCGCGAGGCGCTGTTCTCGGGTTACCGGGCCTGCAAGCGTTGTCGACCGCTCGACACCGACGGCAAGCCGCCCAACTGGGTCGGCCAGTTGCTGCGGCGGCTGGAAACGGCGCCCGCGCAGCGACTGGCGGCGCCTGATCTGCGCCGCATGGGAGTCGATCCTGCGCGGGCGCGGCGTTATTTTCTGCAACACCACGGCATGACGTTTCAGGCCTATTGCCGTGCGCGACGCCTGAGTGACGCCTTTCGCCGTATCAAGGGAGGCAGTTCAGTGTCCGAAGTAGCCCATAGCAGTGGATTCGAATCCGAAAGCGGTTTTCGCTCAGCGTTCGAACGAGTGTTTGGCAGCGCGCCGTCCAAAGCCGGGAATTGCCATGCCGTGACTCTCAGCTGGATCAGGACGGCGGTGGGTCCGCTGATCGTCGGCACCACCGAGGAGGCGGTGTGCCTGCTGGAATTCAGCGATCGGCGCATGCTCGAGAGCCAGCTGCGGACCTTGCGCCGGCGTTTCCATGCCGCGCTGCTGCCAGGATCGAATCGGCTCGTGGCGACGCTGCAAGCGCAACTCGACGAATATTTCGCGGGAGCGCGCCGCGAATTCACCCTGCCGTTGAGCTGCCCGGGTACGCCGTTTCAAGAGAAAGTGTGGTCGCACCTGCGGCGCATTCCGTATGGCAGCACCTGCTCCTACAAGGATCTGGCCGGCGCGGTCGGCCACCCGCGGGCGGTACGGGCGGTAGGCACCGCCAACGGCATGAATCGCCTCGCGATCCTGATTCCGTGCCATCGGGTGGTAAACGCCAACGGCGAACTCGGCGGCTACGGCGGCGGCCTGTGGCGCAAGCGTCTGCTGCTGGAGCTCGAGAGCGGTCAGCGCAGCCCGGCGCCGCTGGTCAGGTACACCGCAAACGTCCCCAGCCAGTGACCCCCTTCGTAGTGCTCGCCGGTCACCGCCGGCAGCGCGACGTCGCGATGCTGCTTGGCCGTGCGCAGCAACACCGGTATGCGCCGGTCGCCACGGGCCAGCCCATGGGCGATGCCCTCGAGCATCCAGGCGCGACTCAGATTCAGACCGTCGATATGGGCGAGCTTCGGGTCGGAACGGTCGGTCACCACCGCCGGCTGCAGCCAGTGCGCGCTGTCATCGTGAGGAATTCCGGGCAGGAACGCCGATAGCCAGCGTCCGAACGCCGCCGGCTCGAGGACCCGTCGCATAAAATCCGCCTCCGCCAGGCAAGGCGAGAGAAAATCCTCGCCGGAGGGTTCGTAGCTCAACGGACAATTGCGGTCCTGCATATAAAATCTCCGGGCCGCGTCCTTGAGCAGCTCGCGCATGTGCGCATCCCCGGCGACGCCCGCCCAGTCCCAGATCAGCCCGAAAGAGAATGCCGTCTGGTCATGCTCACCGACTCGAATCGGGTAATGAAGTTTCGGTAACCAGTTCGCGATTCGCAGCGCCACTGCCGATTCGAGCGGCTGCAGCGTTGTCAGCCACTGCTGCGCCTGCGGATCCTGCCATTCGCGCAGCTCAGCGGAAAGTTGCAGCAGCCATGCCAGTCCGTAGGGGCGTTCGAAGGAGGCCCGGTCCGCCTGCTGCAGGTACTGGAGCTCGCCGGCGATGTTGGTCGCCGTCAGGCTGCGCGCCACTTCGGCTCGCGCCGCATCAGCGAACGGGGCCTGCGGGAACAACCGCAACAGGCGCACCAGCAGCCAGTGGCCGTGAACGTCCGAATGCCAGTCCAGGCAACCGAAGAAGGCGGGCGTCAGCAGGTGCGGAGCAAGCGCGGCGGCATCGCTGTCCAGCGTATGGCTGATGTGATTGGGATATTCCGTGTGCAGGCACTTGAGCGCCAGGTTTGCGAAGCGCGTGGCGGTGGCCACGTCCAGGGAAGCGCGCTCGGGAGCAGCGGCGCCGGCTGCCGGGCCCCAGCAAACCATGAACACCGAAACCATCGCGAGAGGCGCTGCGTGGCGCATAGCGGGTGACCTCAAACAGTTCATCGAAACCGTATAATAGCGGCCATTGGTCGCGGCGGACGTGTGACCCCATGGAACAATCCCTGAACGGCCGGTGCCTGTGCCAGGCAATCCGCTATCGTTGCGGTCGGTTGTTGTATCCGCCGACGCTGTGCCACTGCGAGTCCTGCCGGCGAGCGGCGGGTGCGCACGCGGTCGGATGGCTGACCGTGCAGCGCACCGATCTGCACTGGTTGGCCGGGACTCCGCAGGAATTCGAATCCTCTCCGGGCGTGCACCGTTCCTTCTGCAGCCAGTGCGGCACACCGCTTACTTACCGCACTGCCGCACGTCCGACGGAAATCGACGTGACGATCTGCAGCCTCGAGCAGCCGGGGCTGGCCGCGCCGGTTGACCACATCTGGATGCAGGATGCGCCCCCTTGGGACCGTCCCAAGGATGGGCTGCCGCAGCTCCCCGCAGGCCGCGCACCGCCCTGAGTCGGGCGGTGATTCCCGCGCCGCGACGGCATTAGCCAAGCCCTTTTACTCCTACTATGATGGCCCGGCGTCCGGAGAAACCGCCGCCATTGCACGGCCGGTCCTTGGGCGCTCAGGCATTAGGAGGAGCATATGCAGCAGACAGTGCACAACTATCTGAAGGCGCTCGAGGCTGGCGATGCGAACAAGGCGGCCGCGCTGTTCATACCTGACGGCTGGGTCGAGTCGCCGTTCCTGGGCCGATTGCCGGTGCGCCAATTTGTCAAGACGGTTGCCGACGCGTCGAACGGCACCAAGCTCACGGTGCACGACGTGCTGGTCAGCGCGGAAGGGCACCTGCGGGCGGTGGCCTATTATCTGTACGACTGGCGCCTGAAAGACGGTTCCAGGGTGTCGTTCGACTGCGCGGACGTTTTCAACTTCGATCCAAGCACCGGCAGGATCCAATCGATCGTATTGGTGTACGACACGCACCCTGTGCGCCCGGTCGTCGCCCATCAATATCCCTGAGCACGCCGAGAAGCAGATGACAATCCGGGCCACGTTGCTGGCAGCGCTCGCCGCGGCGTGCGTGCCGTGGGTGACGGTTTACGCCGCCCCGGCCGGTGCGAGCGACGAGTGGATTCCGATCCGTTGTCTGACATCACGGCCATGTACCAGGTCAGCTTCGTCATGGCATCGGGCCGCATCGCCAAGCAGCCCTGAACGATTTGCACAAGGGAGAATAAAGTGAAAAAGCAACTTCTGGGCCTGATGATCGCCAGCCTGCTGGGCGGCGCGTCCACCGCCATGGCTGCCGAGGCCGCGCCCGCGGGCGCACCGGTCGCGCTCACTCATATTGCGGTGGTGCACCCGGAGCGCGAGAGCGGCAAGGTGGTGGATCCTGACCAGACGGTGGTGCTCAGGGGCGACCGCATCGAGAGCCTTGGACCCTCCGCCTCCACGCCCGTGCCGAAGGGTGCCCAGGTGATCGACGGCTCCGGAAAGTGGCTGATTCCTGGCCTGATCGACGGGCACGTACATTTCTTCCAATCCGGAAACCCCTATACCCGCCCGGACGCGGTGGATCTGACGGCGGTCGTGCCTTATGCGTCCGAAGTCGCGCGCAACAAGGCGCGCCTGTCGGCGACCTTCAAGGTCTGGATAGCCAGCGGGGTGACTTCGGTCGTGGATGTCGGCGGGCCGATGTGGAATTTTGACGTGCGCGATGCGGCCCGAAGCGCGCCCATTGCACCTGCGGTCGCGGTCGCCGGCCCGCTGATTTCGATGATTGCCGATCCGCCCCTGGAACTCGATGACCCGCCGATCATCCGTTGCTCAACGGCGGCCGAGGCCACGGCGCTGGTGGACCGCGAGCTCGCCCGTCATCCTGATTACATCAAGGTGTGGTTCATTCACGAGCCTGGCACCGATCTGGCCGCGCAGGAGGCGATCGTGCGCGCGGTCGCCGATGACGCCCACCACGCCGGAGTGCCGCTCGCCGTGCACGCGACCGAATTGGAAACGGCCAAGGCGGCATTGCGCGCCGGCGCGGATTATCTGGTGCACTCGGTCGAAGACGTGCCCGTGGACGCCGATTTCCTGGCGTTAATGAAGCACAACAAGGCGCTCTACTGCCCCACCCTCTGGGTGGGGCCCGGCTACGACTACATGTTTGCCGGGTTGTGGCGCCCCACCGACGCGGAGCGGCGGCTCGCCGACCCGCAGGTCCTGGCGAGCATGAACGACATGCGGACGCTCCCTGACGACAAGGTTCCCGAGCGCTTGAGCCGTCGGCGCGCGTCAGGCAAGGAGCCGCCACCGGTGACGACACTGCTTCACAATCTCAAGACCGTTTACGACGCCGGCATCCCGGTGGTCATGGGTACCGACGCCGGTAATATCGGCACGCTGCACGGGCCCTCCGTGTTCCGGGAAATGGCCCTGATGCAGCAGGCCGGCCTGACGCCGGTCCAGATCTTGCGGGCGGCGACCACGGTGGGCGCGCGCGCGGCGCGGCGGGAAGACGTGGCCGGGGTCATCGCCGTCGGTCGGGCGGCGGACCTCGTATTGCTCGATGCCGATCCGACGGTCGACATTTCCAAGGTCAGCCGCATCTATAGAGTGGTGCGCGCGGGCAAGGTGTACAACCCGGATGAGCTGATTGCCTCGATCAAGTGAGCGCCGCCGTCGCTCGGGGCGCGGCGTGCTAGATTAGGGCCCATCATGCGAAAAACGCTATCCGGCGCGCTCGTCGCTGCGCTCGCGGCTTCGATGTGCAACGCGCAGGGCGCCCCCACGACGCTCACGGCTCCCGAGGTCAAGGCCCGGGCGATCTTCGAGCGTGTGATCGCCTTTAAGACTTCGGTAGGCTTGGGGCAGGTGCCGGTCATGGCCGCCTACCTGGCCGATGAATTTCGAGCCGCCGGGTTTCCAGAGGCCGACATCCATATCTTCCCGCTGGGCGAGACCGCATCGATGGTGGTGCGCTATCGCGGTGACGGGAGCGACGGCAAACCCATACTGCTGATGGCGCACATGGATGTCGTGACCGCCAAGCGCGAGGAGTGGCAGCGCGACCCGTTCACGCTGGTGGAGGAGAAGGGCTTTTTCTTTGGCCGCGGCACGTTTGATATCAAGGGCGGCCTGACCTGCGAGGTGGCGACCTTCCTGCGGCTCAAGGCCGAGGGATTCGTGCCAACCCGCGACCTGATCCTCATGTTTACGGGCGATGAGGAGACCACCGAGAACACCACCGCGGACCTGGTGAAAAACCACCGTGACCTGATCGAGGCGGACTTCGCCTTGAACGCCGATGCCGGCAATGCGACGCTCGATGAGAGCAGCGGAAGGCCGTTGTTTTTCAGCCTCGGCACTGCCGAAAAGTCCTACGCGAGTTACGACCTGACCGTGACCAACCCCGGGGGCCACAGCTCGTTGCCGCGGGCCGATAACGCCATCTACGAGCTCGCCGATACCCTCAAGAAGGTGCAGGCCTATCAGTTTCCGATCATGTGGAACGACACCACGCTCGGCTACTTCAAGGGCATAGGCAAGCTGACGCCCGGGCCGCTGGGCCAGGCGATGCAGCAGTTTGGCGCCGATCCACACGATCAGAAGGCCGCGGCGTTGCTGGCCGAGAGTCCCAGCTATGTGGGCATGACGCGCACGACTTGCGTACCGACCCTGCTGCGGGGCGGCCATGCCGAGAATGCTTTGCCGGAATCGGCCACGGTGACCATCAACTGCCGCATCTTCCCGGGTGTCGATCCGAGCGCCGTCAAAGCGACCCTCGAGGGGATCGTCGGGCCCAAGGTCAAGGTGGCGGCCGTGGGTGTTCCGGCCTGGAGCAATGCCTCTCCGCTGCGTGCCGACGTGCTGGAGGCGGTGACCAAGGCGCTGCATGTGCGCTATCCGGGCCTGCCCATCGTGCCTATGCAGGAGCCGGGTTTGTCCGACGCGGTGTATACCCGCGGCATCGGCATCGCCACGTACGGGGTCGGCTCAGGCTTTATTAAGGACAGCGACAATTACATGCACGGCCTGAACGAGCGTGTACCGGTCAAGTCGTTCTACGACTATCTGGATTTCTGGTACCGGCTCGTCAGGGATCTGGCCAGCGCGCACGCGCATTAGCTCCTGAGGGGCCTGGCGCGATCGGGCCCGGGCCGCTCGCCGGACCCTGCGGCAGGGCAGCAAGCCGTTGACTTGAGACCCCCCGGTACCTAGAATCGCCGGCCTTTGCAGGCCCGGCCAGTTGCTCGCCGTGCCCCAAAACAATGCATCGCAGTGTCGGGCCGCCTGCCTAGGCGGCCCGACTTGTCTCTTTCGCGTTAAACGTTTGATTTTCTTGGAGTTTACATGGCCACAACGGGTCAGCTAATTCGCCAGCCGCGCCGCGTGCGGGCGGAGAAGACCAAGGTACCGGCCCTCGGGGCCTCGCCGCAGAAGCGCGGAGTCTGCACGCGCGTGTACACCACGACCCCCAAGAAGCCGAACTCGGCGTTGCGCAAGGTCTGCCGCGTGCGGCTGACCAATGGCTACGAAGTCACCAGTTACATCGGTGGCGAGGGCCACAACCTGCAGGAGCACTCGGTGGTGCTGATCCGCGGCGGCCGCGTCAAGGACCTTCCGGGCGTGCGTTACCACACGGTGCGCGGCACGCTCGATTGCGCCGGTGTCGGCAATCGTCGGCAGAGCCGTTCCAAGTACGGCGCCAAGCGCCCGAAGAAATAATTAGAGGTATCAGCCATGTCGCGTCGCGCAGCAGCGCCCAGCCGGACGATCCTTCCGGACCCGAAATTCAAGAGCGATATGCTCGCGAAATTCATGAACGTCGTGATGGAGAGCGGCAAGAAGTCTGCCGCCGAGCGCATCATCTACGGCGCGCTGGATCGCATTACCGAGAAGACGGGGCGCGGCGGGTCCGAGGCGCTCGAAGTGCTCTCGACGGCTCTCGAAAACGTCAAGCCGACCGTCGAGGTCAAGAGCCGGCGCGTCGGTGGGGCCACCTATCAGGTGCCCATCGAAGTGCGCGCCAGCCGCCGCCAGGCGCTGGCCATGCGCTGGGTCATCGAGGCGGCGCGCGCACGGAGCGAGAAGTCGATGGCGCACCGGCTGGCGCACGAGCTGCTGGATGCGGCGGAGAATCGGGGCAATGCGGTGCGCAAGCGCGAAGATACGCATCGCATGGCGGAGGCGAACAAGGCCTTCGCCCACTATCGTTGGTGAGAGGAATTCATTGTGGCACGTGTGACGCCCATTGAGCGTTATCGAAATATCGGCATCTCGGCGCACATCGACGCCGGCAAGACGACGACGACCGAGCGCATCCTGTTTTACACCGGCGTCTCGCACAAGATAGGCGAAGTGCACGACGGCGCTGCCGTCATGGATTACATGGAGCAGGAGCAGGAGCGTGGTATCACCATCACCTCCGCGGCGACCACCTGCTTCTGGCAGGGAATGGAAAAGAACTTTCCCGAGCATCGCATCAACATCATCGATACGCCGGGCCACGTCGATTTTACGATCGAGGTCGAGCGCAGTTTGCGCGTCCTCGACAGTGCGGTGGCGCTGTTCGACTCGGTGGCCGGCGTGCAACCGCAGTCCGAGACCGTCTGGCGGCAGATGAACCGCTATGGCGTGCCCCGCATCGCCTTCGTCAACAAGATGGATCGCGCCGGCGCAAACTTCCTGCGTTGCGTGGACATGATCCGCACCCGCCTGCGCGCCAATCCGGTGCCGATCCAGCTGCCGATCGGCGCCGAAGAGGATTTCGAGGGCGTCATCGACCTGGTCAAGATGAAGGCCATCTACTGGGACATGGAAACGCAGGGGATGAAGTTCGAGTACCGCGAAATCCCGGCACCGCTGCGCGCTCAAGCCGAGGAGTACCGCCACAAGATGATCGAGGCGGCGGCCGAAGGCAGTGAAGAGCTGCTGCATAAATACCTGGAGAGCAGCGAGCTGAGCGACGACGAGATTCGTCAGGGGCTGCGCCAGCGCTCGTTCCGCAATGAGATCGTGATCTGCATGTGCGGTACGGCTTTCAAGAACAAGGGCGTCCAGGCGCTGCTCGACGCGGTCATCGAATACATGCCCTCGCCGGTCGAGATGCCGGACGTCAAGGGTACCAATGACGACGGCGAACCCGACACGCGCAAGGCGGACGACGACCAGCCCTTCTCGGCGCTGGCCTTCAAGATCCTGAACGATCCCTTCGTCGGCAACCTGACGTTTTTCCGGGTCTATTCCGGTACGCTCAACTCGGGCGATTCGGTGTATGTGCCGACCAAAGACAAGACCGAGCGCATTGGCCGCCTGTTGCAGATGCACGCCAGCGAACGCACCGAGATCAAGGAGGTGCGCGCCGGGGACATCGCCGCGGCCGTGGGCCTCAAGGACGTCATCACCGGCGATACGCTGTGCGATGAAGAAAAGATCATCACGCTCGAGAAGATGGTATTCCCGGAGCCCGTCATCTCGGTCGCGGTCGAGCCGAAGACCAAGGTCGACCAGGAAAAGATGGGCGTGGCGCTGCAACGCCTCGCCAAGGAAGACCCTTCGTTCCGCGTGCACACCGACGAGGAGTCGGGGCAGACGATCATTTCGGGGATGGGCGAACTGCACCTGGAAATCATCGTCGACCGCATGAAGCGCGAATTCAAGGTCGAAGCCAACGTCGGCAAGCCGCAGGTCGCCTACCGCGAGACCATACGCGCGAAGGTGGAATCCGAAGGCAAGTTTGTGCGCCAGTCCGGCGGTCGCGGCCAATACGGCCATGTATGGCTGAAGATCGAGCCGAACGAGCAGGGCAAGGGCTACGAGTTCATCAACGGCATTGTCGGCGGAAGCGTGCCGCGTGAATACATACCGGCGGTCGACAAGGGCATCAAGGAAGCGGTCGAGACCGGCGTGGTGGCCGGCTACCCGGTGGTCGACGTCAAAGTGACGCTGTTCGACGGCTCCTACCATGACGTCGATTCCAACGAAATGGCGTTCAAGATCGCCGGCAGCATGGGCTTCAAGGACGGCTTCCGGCGCGCCAAACCCGTGTTGCTCGAGCCGATCATGAAGGTCGAGGTGGTGACACCCGAAGACTATTCCGGTGATGTCATCGGCGACCTGAATCGGCGCCGCGGCCAGATTACCGGCATGGATGACTCGCTTTCGGGCAAGGTCATCACCGCCGACGTGCCGCTGTCGGAGATGTTTGGCTACGCGACTACCGTGCGCTCGATGAGCCAGGGCCGCGCAACCTTTACCATGGAGTTTGGCAAGTACGTGGAAGTGCCCACGCATATCGCCGAAGGCATCATCAAGAAGTAATTGAGGGTCGGGTAATGTCCAAAGAAAAATTCGAGCGCACCAAGCCGCACATTAACGTGGGGACGATTGGCCATGTGGATCATGGCAAGACGACCCTGACGGCGGCGCTGACGAAGGTGATGGCCGAGACGCACGGGGGCCAGTTCATGGCCTATGACCAGATTGACAAGGCACCCGAGGAGAAGGCGCGCGGGATCACGATCAGCACGGCGCACGTGGAGTACCAGAGCAAGGAGCGGCACTACGCGCACGTGGATTGCCCGGGACACGCCGATTACGTGAAGAACATGATCACCGGAGCGGCGCAGATGGACGGGGCGATTTTGGTGGTTTCGGCCGCCGATGGGCCCATGCCCCAGACGCGCGAGCACATTTTGCTGGCCCGCCAGGTGGGCGTGCCCTACATCGTGGTGTACATGAACAAGGCCGACATGGTGGATGACAAGGAGCTGCTCGAGCTGGTGGAGATGGAGGTACGGGAGCTGCTGTCGGTGTACAAGTTTCCGGGCGAGAAGACCCCGATCATCATTGGCTCGGCCCTCAAGGCGCTGGAAGGGGACAAGAGCGAGATTGGGGTGCCCTCGGTGGTCAAGCTGGTCGAGGAGATGGACAAGTATTTTCCGGTGCCCAAGCGCGACATTGAGAAGCCGTTTTTGATGCCGGTGGAAGACGTGTTCTCGATCTCGGGGCGCGGCACGGTGGTGACCGGGCGCATTGAGCGCGGGATCGTCAAGGTGAACGACGAGGTGGAGATCATCGGGCTCAAGGCGACGCAGAAGACGATCTGCACGGGCGTGGAGATGTTCCGCAAGCTCCTGGATGAGGGGCGGGCGGGGGACAACGTGGGCGTGCTGCTGCGCGGCACGAAGCGCGAAGAGGTCGAACGCGGCCAGGTGCTGGCCAAGCCGGGCAGCATCACCCCGCACACGCAGTTTGAGTGCGAGGTGTACGTGCTGACCAAGGAAGAGGGCGGGCGGCACACGCCGTTTTTCAAGGGTTACCGGCCGCAGTTTTACTTTCGCACCACCGACGTGACCGGATTGATCGAGTTGCCGGCCAACACCGAGATGGTGATGCCGGGGGACAACATCAAGATGAACGTCGAGCTGATCGCCCCGATCGCGATGGAGGAAGGCCTGCGCTTCGCCATCCGCGAGGGCGGTCGCACCGTGGGCGCCGGAGTGGTTTCGAAGGTACTAAAGTAGATCGCAACAGCTGGCCGCGCTGCCGCCTCCCCGACACCGCTTTGGACCCCCAGGCGGGCCCCGGGAACGAGCGGCGGCGGTAACGGGCGGCGAGGGCAAGGACGGAATATATGGCTAGTCAGAACATACGCATCCGGTTGAAGGCATTCGACCATCGCCTGATCGACAACTCGGCGCGGGAAATCGTCGACACCGCCCGGCGTACCGGGGCCACGGTGCGCGGTCCGGTGCCGCTGCCCACCAAAATGGAGCGTTTTACGCTGCTGGTCTCGCCCCATGCCGACAAGGACGCCCGCGACCAGTTTGAGCTGCGCACCCACAAGCGGCTGATGGACATCGTCAACCCGACCGACAAGACGGTCGATGCGCTGATGCGCCTCGAGCTGCCGGCGGGCGTGGACGTCCAAATTAAGCTGAATTAACCGGTTGATCCGGGGATTTTGACTGCTATACTAGGCGGCCTTTTGGCGCCTGTATAACAACAGGTACACCGCGCTACAGCGGCATCGGGCGAGGTTGGCTGGAGTCCTTAGAAGGCGGATTCGGCCAAGACCACTCGAGAGCATCAGCGAGCGACTCGCTGACCTCCAGTAGTCTCACCTCCATTTTTTTTGCGACGTGCACCAATCGCAGTGCACGTCCTTTGATGAGGAACGACAGATGGCAATTGGGCTGGTCGGCCGCAAGTGCGGGATGACTCGCGTGTTCACCGACGCCGGAGATTCGGTGCCGGTCACGGTGGTTGAGCTGCTTCCGAACCGCGTCACGCAAGTCAAGACTGACGAGCGCGACGGGTATCGCGCGGTTCAGGTCACCTACGGCGAGCGCCGCCCGCAATTGCTGTCGAAAGCCGTGGCCGGCCACTATGCCAAGGCCAACGTGGCCCCGGGGCGCGCCTTGATCGAGTTCCGGCTGCGCACCGCGGACGATGCCGACCTGAAGGCCGGCGCCGAGCTCAAGGTCGACCGCTTCGCGGCGGGCCAGCGCGTGGACGTCACCGGCGTGACCAAGGGCAAGGGCTTTGCCGGCGTCATGAAGCGCCATAACTTCGCCGGCGGCTATGCCTCGCATGGTCATTCGGTCTCGCACCGCGTACCTGGCTCGATCGGCCAACGCCAGACCCCGGGCCGGGTGTTCCCCGGCAAGCGCATGTCCGGCCACATGGGTGTGGTACGGCGGACGACGGAAAACCTGACCGTGATCAGCGTTGATACGGCCCGCAACCTGCTGCTGATCAGCGGCGCGGTACCCGGATCCGAGGGTGGCCAGGTCCTGGTGCGACCCTCGGTCAAGGCGGCGCGGCTGGCCCGACGCAAGAGCATCGCGCCTACCAAAGCCGCCGCGGCCAAGCCGGCCGCCGGCAAACCCGCTCCGGCCAAACCGGCCGCGGCCAAGACCAAGTAGCAAGCAGCAATCATGAAGCTCAAAGTCGCCAACGGCAGCAGTGAATTGCAGGTGTCCGACGCCGCCTTCGGCCACGCCTATAACCAGGCGCTGGTCTTTCAGGTGGTCAACGCCTACCGCGCGGCCGGGCGTGCCGGCACCAAGGCGCAGAAGTCACGCGCCGAGGTGCGTGGCGGCGGACGCAAGCCGCACGCGCAAAAAGGCACGGGCTCGGCACGCGCCGGTTCGATCCGCAGCCCGATCTGGGTCGGCGGCGGCCGCGCCTTCGCGGCCAAGCCGCGCGACTTCAGCCAGAAGGTCAATCGCAAGATGTATCGCGGCGCGCTGCGCTCGATGTTCTCCGAGTTGGTGCGCCAGGAGCGCCTGCTGGTCACCGACGGCATCGCGCTCGAAGCGCCGAAGACCCGGTTGCTGGCCAATCACCTCAAGTCGTTGGCGCTCGATAACGTCCTGATAATCGTCGAGGCGCTGGATGAAAAGCTGTTCCTCGCCGCGCGCAATCTGCCGGGTGTCGAAGTCGTGGCGGTGGCCGCGGTCAATCCGGTGAGCCTGGCCGCGCACGACAAGGTACTGGCCACCGTCGGCGCCGTGAAGTTGATCGAGGAGCGTCTGCAATGAACTACAAGGTGCACGCGCCTGCAGGAAAATTCGGGCAGGAGCGGCTGATGAGCGTGCTGATGGCCCCGCACGTCACCGAGAAGACGACGCAGGCCCTGCAGCTGCGCAATCAGTACACGTTCAAGGTCCGGCGCGACGCGTCGCGTTTCGAAGTGCGAGCCGCCGTCGAACTCATGTTCGACGTGAAGGTCGCGGCCGTACAGGTGGTCAACGAGCCCGGCAAGGCGCGTCGCTTCGGCAAGACCCCGGGTCGCACCCAGGATTGGAAGAAGGCCTACGTCCGACTGGCGGAAGGCCACAGCATCGACTACGAAGCGGCGGCAGGTAAGGTCTAAAGGTACGTCCATGGCGCTGATCAAGCTCAAACCTACGTCTCCGGGAACGCGCTTTGTGGTGCGAGTGGCCCGCGGCCACCTGCACAAGGGCGGCCCGTTCGAGGCGCTGACCGTGCACCAGAACAAGACCGGTGCGCGCAATCATTCCGGCCGCATTACCACGCGGCACATTGGCGGCGGCTCACGACAGAAGTATCGCCTGATCGACTTCCGGCGTGACAAGGATGGCATCAAGGGCGTAGTGGAGCGGCTCGAGTACGATCCCAACCGCACCGCGCACATTGCGCTGATCTGCTACGCCGACGGCGAGCGCCGCTACATCCTCGCGCCCAAGGGCCTCAAGGATGGCGACGAAGTGCGCTCGGGGAGCGAGGCACCGATCAAGCCCGGCAACGCCATGGCGCTGCGCCATATCCCGGTGGGATCGCTGGTGCACAACATCGAACTCAAGCCCGGCCGCGGCGGGCAGCTCTCGCGCAGCGCCGGCAATGCCGCGCAATACACCTCGCGCGAGGGCACGCATGCGATCGTGCGCCTCAAGTCGGGCGAGACCCGCAAGGTCCATATCGATTGCCGCGCCACCCTGGGCGAGGTCGGCAATGACGAACACAACCTGCGGACCTACGGGAAGGCGGGCGCCAAGCGCTGGCGCGGCATTCGCCCGACGGTGCGCGGCGTGGCGATGAACCCGGTCGACCATCCGCACGGCGGCGGTGAGGGCAAGCCCGGCCAGGGCAACCCGCACCCGGTCTCGCCGTGGGGATTGCAGACCAAGGGCAAGAAGACGCGGCGCAACAAGCGTACGCGCAACATGATTGTGCAGCGGAGGAAGTAAGCGTGCCGCGTTCCCTCAAGAAAGGTCCGTTCGTCGACTTGCACCTGGCCAAGAAGGTGCAGACTGCCGCCGCCAAGAACGATCGGCGCCCGATCAAGACCTGGTCACGGCGCTCGATGGTCATTCCCGAAATGGTCGGGCTGACGATCGCGATCCATAACGGCAAACAGCACCTGCCGGTCCTGATGACCGAGAACATGGTCGGTCACAAGCTCGGCGAGTTTGCGCCGACCCGCGTGTTCAAGGCGCACGGCGGCGATCGCAAAGTGGCGACCGCGGAGTAACTTTATGCAGGTATCCGCGAAACTGCGCTACGCGCGCATCTCCCCGCAGAAATGCCGCCTGGTGGCCGATCTGGTGCGTGGCCGGCCGGTGGGCAGTGCGCTGGGCCTGCTCAAGTTCACGCCGCAAAAGGGCGCGGCGCTGGTGCTCAAGGTTCTGGAGTCGGCGATCGCCAATGCTGAGCACAATCTGGGCGCCGACATCGATCAACTGAAGGTGGCGCGCGTCGAAATCGACGAAGCGCCGGTACTGAAGCGATTTGCAGCGCGCGCCAAAGGGCGCGGCAATCGCATCGTCAAACGCAACAGTCATATCACCGTCCAGGTCAGCGACGGCAGGAAGGACTAACCGATGGGCCAGAAGGTCAATCCGCTGGGTATACGCTTGGGGATCACCCGCGATTGGGTGTCCAAGTGGTACGCGAGCAAGAAGCAGTTCCCGTTGCTGGTGCACACCGATTTTAGGGTGCGCGAGTTTCTGAAGAAGAAGCTCGCCGAGGCCTCGGTGAGCCGCATTCTGATCGAGCGCGCCGCCAAGAAGGTCAGTATCACGATCCAGACGGCACGTCCGGGCATCGTGATCGGCAAGAAGGGCGAGGATATCGACAAGCTGCGCGCCGAGACCGCGAAGTTGCTGGGCATGCCGGTGGCCGACGTGCGTCTCAACATTGCCGAGATCCGCAAGCCCGAACTCGACGCCCAATTGGTCGCCGAGGGCATTGCCCAGCAAATTGAAAAGCGCGTGATGTTCCGCCGCGCCATGAAGCGTGCGGTGATGAGCACCATGCGCAGTGGCGCGCTTGGCATGAAGGTGCGCATGTCCGGCCGCCTCAATGGCGCCGAGATCGCGCGCACCGAGTGGGTGCGCGAGGGCCGAGTGCCGCTGCACACCTTTCGCGCCGACATCGATTACGGCGTGGCCGAATCGCACACCACCTATGGGGTGATCGGCGTCAAGGTATGGATCTTCAAGGGCGAGGTATTTGATCAGGCGGAGCTGGAGCGTAATGCCCAGGCCGGTGCCGAAGCGGCCGCCGCTGCCGCCGCTGCCGCCGCCGCCGCCGCGACTCCCGCGGCTCCCGCGGCCACCGCGCCTGCCGCCGCTCCTGCGGCCGCCCCGGCAGCGGTTTGAGCGAACCTGAAGGAGTCCGCTAGGAATTTAAGTCAATGCTGCAACCCAAACGCACCAAGTATCGCAAGCAGTTCAAGGGCAAGAACTACGGCCTGGCAACTCGCGGCAGCAGTGTGGCCTTCGGCGACTTTGGCCTGAAGGCGACCGAGCGGGCCCGCATGACGGCGCGCGAAATCGAGGCGGCACGTCGCGCCATGGCCCGTCACGTCAAACGCGGCGGTCAGATCTGGATCCGCGTGTTTCCCGACGTGCCCATCACCAAGAAGCCCCTCGAGGTGCGCATGGGCAGCGGCAAGGGCAACGTCGAGTACTGGATCGCCAAGGTTAAGCCCGGCAAGGTGTTGTTCGAGATGGAAGGGGTGACCGAGGAGATTGCGCGCGAGGCTTTCCGTCTCGCGGGCGCGAAGCTTTCGGTGACCACGGCCTTCGTCAAGCGGCAGGTGCGGTGATGAAAGCGAGTGAATCACGTGACAAGTCGGCTGCCGCCCAGCGCACCGAATTGCTGAAACTCCGGAAGGAGCAGTTTGCGCTGCGCCTGCAGCGCGCCACCGGCCAGACGGTCAAGCCCGATCAATTCGGCAAGGTGCGCAAGAACATTGCGCGGCTGAAGACGGCGATGCGTGCCCAAGCCCTCGGGCAAGCGGCCGCCTCGGCCAAGGTTAGCGGAGAGAAATCATGAGCCCAGCAGCGAGCCCGCCAGTTAATGACGGCGAAACTACCCGGCCCGTCGAGGCGCGTGGCGAGCGCGTCCTGACCGGGCGAGTGGTCAGCGAAAAGATGGACAAGACCATCACGGTGCTGGTGGAGCGCGTGGTGCGACACGAGACCTACGGCAAATACCTGCGCCGCAGCACCAAGCTGCTGGCGCACGATGAGAGCAATACCGCGCACGAGGGCGACACGGTGACAATTACGCCGTGCCGGCCGTTGTCGCGACGCAAGTCATGGCGCCTGCTGGCCGTCATCGAACGCGCGGCCCAGTGATCAGAGCGGCCAGGCCAATAACGGAAGCGATGTCATGATTCAGATGCGCACAATGCTCAATGCCGCCGACAACAGCGGCGCCCGGACCGTGATGTGCATCAAGGTATTGGGCGGAAGCCGCCGGCGCTATGCGACGGTCGGCGATGTGATCAAGGTCAGCATCAAGGATGCGATACCGCGCGGCAAGGTCAAGAAAGGCGAAGTGTACGACGCGGTGGTGGTGCGCACCCGCTTTGGAGTGCGCCGCGCGGACGGGTCGCTGATCAAATTCGACGGCAACGCGGCGGTGCTGTTGACGCCGAAGCTGGAGCCCATCGGCACCCGCATCTTTGGGCCGGTGACGCGCGAGCTGCGGACTGTGCAGTTCATGAAGATTATTTCGCTGGCACCGGAAGTGCTGTGAGCGATTAGGGAAGAAGCGGCAGAACCATGGAAAAAATCAGGAAAGGCGACCAGGTGGTAGTGCTGTCGGGCCGAGACAAGGGCCGGCGCGGCGCGGTGCTGCAAGTATTGGCCGAGGGTGCGGTGCTGGTCGAGAGCCTGAACCGCGTGAAGCGGCATACCAAGCCGAATCCGCAGGCCAACCAGCCGGGCGGCATCATCGAGAAGGAAATGCCGCTGGCGCTTTCCAAGGTCGCGCTGTGGAACCCGGGCGCCAAGAAGGGCGACCGAGTGGGCATCAAGACACTGGCCGACGGCAAGAAGGTGCGTTTCTTCAAGTCGAGCGGCGAAGTCATCGACGCCTGATTCTAAGGATAGGCGCAGGTTAAATATGGCAAGACTCCAACAAGATTATCGCGAGCGGATCGTCCCGCAGCTGATCAGCGATCTGGGGCTGAAGAATCCCATGCAGGTTCCGAAGATCACCAAGATCACGGTCAACATGGGCGTGGGCGAGGCCGTGGCCGACCGCAAGCTAATGGACGCCGCGGTAGCTGACCTCACCAAGATTACCGGCCAGAAGCCGCTGATCTGCAAGTCCAAGAAGGCCATTGCGGCCTTTAAGCTGCGCCAGGGTCTGGCGATCGGCTGCAAGGTCACGCTGCGCGGTGCGCGCATGTATGAATTTCTCGACCGCCTGATCAGCGTGGCGATGCCGCGCATCCGCGATTTTCGGGGCGTATCGCCGCGCGCCTTTGACGGCCGCGGCAACTACACGCTCGGCGTACGCGAGCAGATCATTTTCCCTGAGATCCAGTATGACGCCATCGACCAGGTGCGCGGCATGGACATCACGATCACCACCACTGCGCGCGACAATACCCAGGGCCGCGCGTTGCTGGCTGCCTTTAATTTTCCGTTCCGTAAGTGAGCGACTGAGCTCCCCCGAGGATTTGGCATGGCCAAGACCAACATGATCGAACGCGACAAGCGCCGGGTACTGGCGGCGAAGAAATACGCCGTGCTGCGCGCGAGCCTGAAGGAGAAGATTCGGAGTCCCAAATCGTCTCCGGACGAGCGCCAGGCTGCGCAGGCGAAACTGCAGGCCCTGCCCAGAGATGCGAGCCCGACTCGGCAGCGAAATCGCTGCGCGATTACCGGACGCTCGCGTGGTGTGTACAGCAAATTTGGGCTGGCGCGCACCAAGATTCGCGAGGTCGCCGCGCGCGGCGAGATTCCCGGGCTTGCCAAGGCGAGCTGGTAGGAGCCACAACGATGAGCATGACTGATCCGGTTGCCGACCTGCTGACCCGAATTCGTAACGGGCAGAGTGCGCGCAAGACCACCGTGACGATGGCTTCTTCGAAGCTGAAGACTGCCATTTTACGGGTGCTGAAGTCCGAAGGTTTCATCGCCGATTTTTCGGTGGGCGACCAAGCGGGTAAGCCCTTGTTGACCGTCGACCTGAAGTATTTCGACGGCCGGCCGGTGATCGACCGCATTGAGCGGGTCAGCCGCCCGGGGCTGCGCATTTACCGTGGCAAGGAAGACCTGCCGCGCGTGTTGGGCGGCATGGGCACGGTGATCGTGTCCACTCCGAAGGGCGTAATGACCGACCGGGCCGCGCGCGCCATAGGCCAGGGTGGCGAAGTGATTTGTATCGTTGCCTAGGGGCACCTAAGGCCAAGTACACGGAATTTCGAATATGTCCAGAGTCGCAAAGCAAGTCATCGACATACCCTCCGGCGTGACCATCACGGTTGCTGCCGACTTGGTCACTGTCAAGGGAGCCAAAGGGACCTTGACGCTGCCGGTCAGTGCGGGCGTTTCGGTGGCGCAGGAAAACAAGCAGCTGCAGGTGAGCTACGCCGACGCGGGCGAAGCGCGCACTCGTGCCGGCGCCACCCGCGCTCACCTCGCGAACATGGTGGTCGGCGTGACACGTGGCTACGACCGCAAGCTCGAGCTGGTGGGCGTCGGCTTTCGCGCCGCGGTCGCCGGCAAGGCGCTGAACCTGACGCTGGGCTTTTCGCACCCGGTGAGCTACGCGATTCCAGAGGGCATTAGCGTCGAGACGCCGAGTCCGACCGAGATCCTGATCAAGGGCGCCGACCGGCAGCGCGTCGGCCAGACGGCCGCCGAGATTCGCGGCATCCGCCCGCCGGAACCGTACAAGGGCAAGGGCGTGCGCTATTCCGACGAAGTCATTTCCCTCAAGGAAGGGAAGAAGAAGTAGCGCGAAGGAACACTGGCAATGAATATCACCAAAAAAGAGCGCCGTGCGCGGCGCGCCATTAAGACCCGCGCCAAAATACGCGAGTTGGGTACGCCGCGGCTGACGATTCACCGCACCCCGCGCCATATCTACGCGCAGTTGTTTGCGGCCGACGGCTCAATGGTGCTGGCGACGGCATCCACGGTCCAAAAGGCTGTGGCCAAGGACCTCAAGTACACGGGCAACATCGAGGCGGCGCGCGCCGTCGGGCGTGCCATTGCTGAGCGCGCCAAGGCCGCAGGGATTGCCAAGGCCGCGTTTGATCGTTCGGGGTTTCAGTATCACGGCCGCGTCAAAGCGCTGGCCGACGCCGCCCGCGAATCCGGGCTTGAATTCTAGCGCTGCGCCGGGATATAGAAATTATGGCAAGAATGGAAAAGACCCAAAGCGCCGATGACCTGCTGGAGAAGCTGGTCGCGGTCAACCGCACCGCTAAGGTGGTCAAGGGCGGCCGGCAGTTCGGCTTTACCGCGTTGACAGTGGTTGGCGATGGTGCCGGGCGCGTGGGCTTTGGCTTCGGCAAGGCGCGTGAGGTGCCGGTGGCGATCTCCAAGGCGATGGCGCAGGCGCGCAAGAGCCTGGTCAACGTCAGCCTCGCCAACGACACGCTGCACTATGCGGTCAAGGGCGAACATGGCGCGACGCGCATATTCATGCAGCCCGCGTCCAGCGGTACCGGCGTCATTGCCGGCGGCGGAATGCGCGCCGTCCTGGAGTGTGCGGGCGTGCGCAACGTGCTCGCCAAGAGCTACGGATCGCGCAATCCGATCAACGTCGTGCGGGCGACGGTCAAGGCGCTGGCGAGCGTGCGTTCGCCGGATGACATCGCCGCCAAGCGCGGTAAGACCCTCGAAGACATACTCGGGTGAGATCATGGCGACGGGCGCAAAAGTGAAGGTGACATTGGTGAAGAGCCTGTATGGGCAGCTCAAGCACATCAGCTGTTCGGTGCGCGGCCTCGGGCTGCGTCGCCGGCATCAGAGCGTGACGGTCGCTGATACCGCGGAGAACCGCGGGATGATCAACGCAGCCTGCCACATGCTTAAGGTGGAGCGTAATTAACATGCGACTGAATACCATCAAGCCGGTCGAAGGGTCGCGCCGTCCGCGGTTGCGGGTCGGGCGCGGCGCGTCGGCGGGCCAAGGCAAGACCTGCGGCCGCGGCGTCAAGGGACAGCGCGCGCGTAAGGGCGGCTATCACAAGGTCGGCTTCGAGGGCGGCCAGATGCCGTTGCAGCGCCGCATGCCGAAGGTGGGCTTCCGCTCGGCGCTCAAGGCGCAGCGCGGCGAAGTGCGCCTGCACGAATTGGCTGCGGTTGAGGCCGAGCTGATCGACCTGGCGGCGCTCAAGGCGGCGCAGATCGTATCCGTGTTCGCGATGAGCGCCAAGGTCATCCTGTCGGGCGAGTTGAAGAAGGCGGTGCGTTTGAAAGGCATTGGCACCACCAAGGGTGCGCGTGCGGCGATCGAGGCCGCCGGCGGCAAGGTCGAGGACTGATGGCCAACGCGACACTCACCAATCCAGCGGCGACTCTGGCCGAAGCGGGCAGGACGGGCGAGATTCGCACGCGCCTGCTGTTCCTGCTGGGCGCGCTGGTGGTGTACCGCATCGGCACCTTCATTCAGGTGCCGGGCATCGATCAGGCGCAGGTGCTGCGCTATTTCACCGATCAGTCGAACAGCATCCTCGGAGTCGTCAATAGTTTCAGCGGCGGCGCGCTGCAGCGCATGTCGATCTTCGCGATGGGCGTGATGCCCTACATTTCCGCGTCGATCATCATTCAGATGCTTGGCATGGTCGTGCCGACCTTGATGGAGTACCGCAAGGAAGGCGAGGCCGGGCGGCGCAAGACCACCCAGTTGACCCGTTACTGTACCGTCGGCCTGGCGGTGTTCCAGTCGTTCGGTGCAGCCATAGCGCTGCAAAACGGCGGCATGGTGTTGAACGGCGGCCCGCAGTGGTTGCTGGTCGCAACGGTGACGATGACCACGGGTACGATGTTTCTGATGTGGCTTGGCGAGCAGATTACCGAGCGCGGCGTCGGCAACGGAATCTCAATGATCATCCTGTCCGGCATCGTTGCCGGACTCCCGGGCGCGCTCAGCCGCACATTCGAATCGGTCAGCAACGGCGAAATGCAGCCAATGTTCGCAATTGCGCTGGTCGCCATAGTGCTGGGTGTGACGGGGTTCTGCGTGTTCGTTGAGCGTGCGCAGCGCCGCATCGCCGTGCATTACGCCAAACGGCAAGTGGGCCGCCGCCTGTATGCCGGCCAGAGCAGCCACCTGCCGTTCAAGCTCAACATGTCGGGAGTAATTCCGCCGATTTTTGCCTCGAGCCTGTTGCTGTTCCCGGCGACGATGGCGAGCTTCTTTGCCACCGGCTCGGATACCAAGATGAGTCTGGTGCTGCAGAGGATTCAGGCCTCTCTCAATTACGGACAGCCATTGCATCTGGTGTTGTACGCCGGGCTGATTCTCGGCTTCACCTTTTTCTACACCGCGCTGGTGTTCAATGCCCGCGAGACTGCGGACAATCTGAAGAAATCCGGCGCCTTTATTCCTGGGATTCGTCCTGGCCAGCAGACCGGCGAATACATCGACAAGGTACTGACGCGCCTGACCCTGTGGGGTGCTGCCTACATCATGGCGGTGTGCCTGCTGCCCGAAGTGCTGGTGTCGTCGCAGGGCGTCCCGTTTCAATTCGGGGGCACCTCGCTCCTGATCGTCGTCGTGGTGGTGATGGATTTCATGGCGCAGCTGCAGGCACACATGATGTCGCATCATTATCCCGGGTTGATGAAGAAGGCCAATTTGCTCGGTACCAGCCGCAACTCGGCGGCTGCAGGTGAGAAATGAAAGTACGTCCATCAGTTAAGAAGATCTGCAAAAACTGCAAGATCGTGCGCCGTCGCGGCGTCATATACGTGATCTGTTCCGACGCGCGGCACAAGCAGCGGCAAGGATAGAGGTAGCAGCATGGCACGCATATCCGGCATCAACATCCCGATGAACAAGCATATCGGGATCGGCCTGACGCACATTTACGGCATCGGTCGCGCGCGCGCAAAAGAGAGCTGCGCCGCGGCGGGCGTCGATCCGACCACCAAGGTCAAGGATCTGACGGAGGCCGAGGTCACTGCGCTGCGGGCGCAGTTGTCCCGTTATCCGCTCGAGGGTGACTTGCGGCGCGAAGTATCGATGAACATCAAGCGCTTGATGGACCTCGGTACCTGGCGTGGCATGCGCCACCGCAAAGGTCTGCCGGTTCGCGGTCAGCGTACGCGCACCAATGCACGCACCCGCAAGGGCCCGCGCAAGCAGGCCGTAAAGCTGAACGCCCCGCCGGGCAAGGTTTGATCGGCAGGTCTTGCACCACGATTCGTTAACAGGCACGAACTTATATGGCTGAGCAGAAAACACAGCAATCCGCGACCACAGCGGCCGCAGGCACACAAACGGGCGGCGCCAAGAAGCCCAAGAAGGCGCGCAAGAACGTCCTCGACGCGATTGCGCATGTGCACGCTTCCTTTAACAACACGATCATTACGATCACCGACCGCCAGGGCAACACGCTCTCATGGGCGACTTCGGGCGGGTGCGGGTTCCGTGGTTCGCGCAAGAGCACGCCGTTTGCGGCGCAGGTGGCGGCTGAAAAGGCCGGTGTTGCCGCCCAGGAGCATGGCGTGAGGAATGTTGAGGTGCGGGTCGGTGGACCTGGCCCGGGCAGAGAATCCGCGGTGCGTGCGCTGAACGGTTGCGGATTGAAGATCACCAGTATCGAGGACGTCACGCCGATTCCGCACAACGGCTGCCGCCCTCCCAAAAAGCGCCGCGTCTGACGCGCACTGACTAAGGAAGGAACACATGGCGCGATATCTCGGTCCCACCTGCAAACTCGCTCGCCGCGAGGGCACGGATCTGTTTCTCAAGAGCGGCGCCAAGCCGCTCGAGTCGAAGTGCAAGTTTCAAGTGCCGCCGGGCGGCATCAAGAGCGAGCGCCGCCAGCGCCTGTCGGACTACGGCCTGCAGCTGCGCGAGAAGCAGAAGTTGCGGCGCATGTACGGCGTGCTGGAACGCCAGTTCCGGGGCTATTACCAGCAAGCGGCGCGCCGCACCGGCGCCACCGGTGAACAGCTCCTCAAGCTGCTGGAGTCGCGTCTCGACAATGTGGTCTACCGCATGGGTTTCGCGGCCACGCGGTCCGAGGCGCGCCAGCTCGTCAGCCACAAGGCCATCGAAGTCAATTCCGGCATTGTCTCGATCGCTTCGTATCAATGCCGTCCGGGCGATGTGGTGCAGGTGCGCGAGCGCGCACGCAAGCAATTGCGTATCCAGGGTGCATTGGCCTCGGCGACCCAGGCGGGCCTTCCCGAGTGGGTCGAGGTAAACGACAAGGAAATGCGCGGCGTATTCAAGGCGGTCCCGGCTCGCGAGGACGTCCTTCCGGACGTCAACGAGAACCTGGTCGTCGAGTTGTATTCGAAGTAAAGGTAAGCAGCTATGCAATCGTCAGTAAGCGAGTTCCTCAAGCCCCGTGTGGTCAAGGTGCAGCCGATCGCCCCGCGTCAGGCGCGGGTGGTCATCGAACCGTTCGAGCGCGGCTTCGGCCATACGCTCGGCAACGCGTTGCGGCGCGTGCTGCTCTCCTCCATGCCCGGTGCAGCGATCACCGAGGTGGAAATCGATGGTGTGCTGCACGAGTACACGAGCATCGAAGGTGTGCAGGAAGACGTCGTTGACGTGCTGCTCAATCTCAAACTGGTGGCGCTGCGCATGCACGCGCGCAGTACCGCAGAGCTGCGCCTGCATAAGAAGGGCCCGGGGCCCGTGACCGCGGGTGACATTCAGACCGATCATGACGTCGAGGTCGTGAATCCGGAGCTGGTCATCGCGAACCTCACAAAGGCCGGCGAACTGAACATGCAGATGAAAATCGAGCGCGGCCGCGGGTATCGTCCCGCCGTGCAGCGCGTGGCATTCGAGGAACAGACCCGGCCGATCGGCCGGCTGCTGCTCGACGCCTCGTTTTCGCCGGTGCGTCGCGTAACCTATTCCGTGGAAGCCGCGCGCGTTGAGCAGCGCACCGACCTGGATAAGCTGATCATCGACATCGAGACCAATGGCACGATCGAGCCCGAAGAGGCCATTCGCCGGGCCGGCGGAATCCTCAAAGACCAGCTGTCGGTATTCGTCGACCTGCAGGGCGAGGACGAGGCGGTCGCGAAAATCACCGAGATGCAGTTTGATCCGATCCTGCTCCGACCCGTCGATGAGCTTGAACTCACGGTGCGCAGTGCCAATTGCCTGAAGGCCGAGAACATTCACTACATCGGTGATCTGGTGCAGCGCACGGAAGTTGAGCTGCTGCGTACCCCGAACCTCGGCAAGAAGTCGCTGACCGAGATCAAGGAAGTCCTGCAGAGCCACGGTCTGATGCTCGGCATGCGCCTGGATGGCTGGCCGCCCGCCGGTCTGCGCCGTGACGAAGAGAGCGGCTTGATCTGAGCTAACGATCCCAAGAGAATTTCATGCGTCATAAACTTTCTGGCCGGCAACTCTCGCGCAATAGCCCGCATCGCCATGCGCTGCTACGCAATATGGCGGGCTCGCTGCTGCGCCACGAGACCATCCACACCACGCTGCCGAAGGCCAAGGAACTGCGCCGCGTGGTCGAGCCGCTCATCACGCTTGGCAAGAGCGACTCCGAGGCCAATCGCCGCCTGGCGTTTTCACGCCTGCGCGACAATGACATCGTAAGCAAGCTGTTTGTGGATTTGGGCCCGCGCTTCCGCACTCGCCCCGGTGGCTATACGCGCATACTGCGGATGGTGCCGCGCGCTGGAGACAATGCGCCAATGGCGCTGATGCAGTTGGTCGAGCGGCCAGCGCCCGAGGCGGTGGCGAGCGGCGATGGCGCGGGTGCCAAGCAGGCGCGTGGTGCGAAGTCGGCGCCGGCCAAGTCGGCTGAGAAAAAGCCAACCGAGCGCGCCGCGCCCAAGGCAAAGCCGGCCAAGACCAAGGCTGCCAAGAGCGCCAAGGCCGAGTCCGCCAAGGCAGCCGCTGACAAGCCAACGCGCGGAGCCAAGAAATCGGACGGCAAGAAATCCGGGGGAAAGACTACAAAGAAGTAAAGCCGCCTAGGCGGCGCTCAGGAGGTGCGATATGGGCATGGGGGCTGATTTCAAAGAATTCGCCATGAAGGGCAACGTCATCGACATGGCGGTCGGTTTCGTTGTCGGCGCCGCGTTTGGCAAAATCATCTCGTCGCTGGTCGAGAACATCATCATGCCGCCGCTTGGCATGGCGCTCTCCGGCATCAATTTCGCGGACCTCGGGGTCGTTCTGGGCACCGGACCCGATGGCAAGGCGGTGCTGCTAAAATACGGCCTCTTCCTACAGACCGTATTGGACTTCGTAATCATCGCTTTCGTGCTGTTTTTGGCCATTCGGGCGATCAACCGGCTCAAGAAACCACCCGCCGCAGCGGCCCCCGCAGCGGCTCCTCCGAGGCAGGAAGTACTGCTGGAAGAAATCCGCAATTTGCTGGCAAAACGCTGAAATTAGGGTGCCGGGCGCGTAATCCGGGGGTTTATTTTTGGCTACAGATTGAATTGCGCCGCAGCTACTATAGAATCGGCAACTGCGATGGGATGTCGCTAATTAAACTAGTTTGATTGTTGCTTATAACTTCTGATTATCTGGGGATTCATCGATGAATATTAAGCTCGCTCTTGGCGCTGCTGTCGCAGCGCTCGCGCTGGTCGCTTGCAGCAACCAGGAACCCGCTGCTCCGGCCGCCGCTCCGGCTGCCGACTCGGCCGCTCCTGCTGCCGCTGCGCCTGCTGACGCGAATGCTCCGGCTGCTCCGGCGGCTGA
This sequence comes from uncultured Gammaproteobacteria bacterium, assembly GCA_963699955.1. Lineage (GTDB taxonomy): Bacteria > Pseudomonadota > Gammaproteobacteria > Steroidobacterales > Steroidobacteraceae > FEN-1191. Next base: position 797,131 of record CAVOVV010000006.1, on the reverse strand, counting down.
CGCGAACGCACCAGCGGCTCCGCCGGCTGACGCGGCTGCACCGGCGGCTCCGCCGGCTAACCCGCCGAACTGATCCAACCGGATCCGGCATGAAAGCCCGCGCGGACCGCACTCCGGTCTGCGCGGGTTTTCGTGTTTCTGTGGTATGACCATCAGCGTTCGCGACCTGCGCCGCTCGCGCAGTGACCGGCAATGGCTCGAGTCGGCCTATCACGAGTACCTGAATGATCTAGCGCCGCTGAGCACCGGCATGTTCCCGGTGCTGCCCGAGTTTGGTCACCGGGAAGATGACCAGCTCACCAGCTGGTATGCCGATTCGAGCGCCCATTTGCTGACCGTCCTCAAGGACCATGAGCCAGTCGGTTTTGCCGTGGTTCGCACCGGTCAGGTCATTGCCGGCCGCGGAGCGGCGGATTTCTCCATGGCCGAGTTTTTCGTGTCGCGCTCCTGGCGCCGTCGCGGCATCGGCCAGGAAGCCGTGCGATTAATTCTCGACCGATTCTCGGGTCGCTGGCACATTATGGAGTACCTGCGAAATCCGCAGGCGGTCGCCTTCTGGCGCCGCGTGGTGAGCGAATACACTCGCGGGCAATTCCAGGAGCGCGCCGAGAATGGCGAGATCCACCAGTATTTTCAGTCCGGGCCGCAGCGCGCGCACTGACTGAGGTGCCGGGACGCACATTCGCCCACGGTGGGACGGGCCGCCGCTCCCCCTAAGCCCTGCGCGCTGCGCGTGGCGCGTGTGCCAGGAGCGGCGCCAGGTACTGCCCGGTCAGGGAATCGCGGTGCGCGGCGATTGCTTCGGGCGTGCCCTCGGCGAGCACGCGGCCGCCGTTCTCGCCGCCGCCGGGCCCCAGATCGATGATCCAGTCGGCTGACTTGATCACGTCGAGGTTGTGTTCGATCACGACCATAGTGTTGCCGGCGTCCACGAGCTGCTGCAGCACCCCCAGAAGCTGTGCGACGTCGTGAAAATGCAGGCCGGTCGTGGGTTCATCGAGTATGTACAGCGTACGTCCGGCGGTGCGTTTGGCGAGCTCCCGGGCCAGCTTGACGCGCTGCGCTTCACCGCCCGAAAGAGTCGTCGCGCTCTGGCCGAGGCGCACGTATTGCAGCCCGACGTCGAGAAGCGTGCGCAAGCGGTTGGCAGCCGCCGGAACGTTGGCGAACAGCGCGGCGGCATCCTCGACCGTGAGTTCGAGCACCTCGTGAATGTTGCGGCCCCGGTAGCGCACTTCCAGGGTCTCGCGGTTGTAGCGCCGACCGCGACATACGTCGCAGGGCACGTAAACGTCGGGCAGAAAATGCATCTCGACGCGCAGGACCCCGTCGCCCTGGCAGGCCTCACAGCGGCCACCGCGGACGTTGAAGCTAAAGCGCCCGGCGTCGTAGCCGCGCGCCCGTGCCTCCGGCACCTGCGCGTACAGCTCCCGAATCACCGAAAACAATCCGGTATAGGTCGCCGGATTCGAGCGCGGCGTACGACCAATCGGATTCTGGTCGATGTCGACGACGCGCTCGAAGCGCTCCAACCCGCTGATCTCGCGGCATGGGGCCGCGCCGAGCATGTCGACATCGCTGAGCCGTGCCGCGGCGTAGCGGAACAACGTGTCATTGATCAAGGTGGACTTGCCAGAGCCGGAGACACCGGTGACGCAGGTGAACAGGCCAATCGGAATAGTCACGTCGAGGTGGCGCAGATTATTACCGGCGGCATCGACGATGCTGATGCGCGCCGCACCGCGCTTTCGCCGTTGGCGGGGAACCGGAATGACATCCACGCCCGCCAGATAGCGGCCGGTCAGTGACTGCGGGTTGGCGGCAATCTGTTCAGGCCGCCCCTGTGCGACCACCTCGCCGCCGTGTATGCCGGCGCCCGGACCGAGATCGACCACGTGGTCTGCGGTTCTGATCGCCTCTTCGTCATGCTCCACGACGATGACGGTGTTTCCCAGGTCGCGCAGGCGCTTGAGCGTGGCCAGTAGGCGGGCGTTGTCACGTTGATGCAATCCGATCGAGGGCTCATCCAGGATGTACATCACGCCCGTCAGACCCGATCCCACCTGGCTCGCGAGCCGGATACGCTGCGTCTCGCCGCCCGAAAGCGTGTCGGCGGCGCGATTGAGTCCGAGATAGTCAAGGCCCACGTCGGCCAAGAAGCGCAACCGTTCGCTGACTTCGCGCACGATTCGGTCGGCAACCGCCGCGCGCCAGCCGGGCAGTTGCAGGGTAGCAAAGTGCGCCACGGCCTGGCCGACCGTGAGTTCAGTGATCTCGGCGATATTGCGGCCCTGGATCAGGACGGCACGCGCGAGCTCGTTCAGCCGCGTGCCTTTGCAGACCGGGCAGGGCCGGGTGCCACGGTAGCGTCCGAGTTCTTCGCGCACCGCGCCCGAATCGCTCTCGCGCCAGCGGCGCTCGAGGTTGGGCATGATCCCCTCGAATGCATGGCGGCGGCGCTGGACGCTGCCGCGGGCGTCGTTGTAGCGAAACTCGATCTCGGCCCCGCCGCTGCCGTACAGCAAGTGTTCACGCACAGTGTCGGACAATTCCGACCACGGCGTATCGATGTCGAATTCGTAGTGACGCGCCAGACCCTGCAACAGCTGGAAATAATGCTTGTTGTGCCGGTCCCAGCCGCGCACCGCACCGGCCGCGAGCGACAGCTGCGGCTGCGAAATGACCCGTTGCGGGTCGAAGAATGGCTGCACTCCGAGGCCATCGCACGCCGGGCAGGCCCCGGCCGGGTTGTTGAACGAGAACATGCGCGGTTCCAGGTTCGGCACCGAGAAGCCGCATTCGGGGCAGGCGTGGCGGCTGGAAAACGCCAGCGGCGCCGCATCGGCCTTCTCCCCGAATACGACCCGCGCCGTACCGTTGCTGAGCTTGAGGGCCGTCTCGAAGGATTCGGCCAGACGCTGCGCGAGCTCGGGTCGGACGCGGAACCGGTCGACGACGGCCTCGATCGTGTGTTTGCGCCGCGGCTGCAGCGCCGGGACCTGGTCGAGCTCGTACACCGTGCCATCGATGCGCACGCGCGCGAAGCCCTGGCCGGCAAGCTCCCCGATCAGCTGCGCATGCTCGCCTTTGCGGTCGGTGACCAGCGGCGCCAGCAACAGGGCGGGTTGCTCCGGGTATCCCTGGAGCACCTGATCGACCATTTGGCCCACGCTCTGCGCGGCCAGATCTATGCCGTGGATTGGGCAGCGCGGCAGGCCGGCACGCGCATACAGCAAACGCAGGTAATCGTAGATCTCGGTGACCGTGCCCACCGTAGAGCGCGGGTTGTGGGAGCCGGCCTTTTGCTCGATGGCAATGGCCGGCGAGAGGCCCTCGATACTGTCGACATCCGGCTTGTCCATCATGGACAGAAACTGGCGCGCGTAGGCCGAGAGCGACTCCACGTACCGACGCTGACCTTCGGCGTACAAGGTGTCGAAGGCCAGGGACGACTTGCCTGACCCGGACAGCCCGGTGAGCACGATCAGCTGCTCCCGGGGCAGATCCAGGTCGATGCCCTTCAGATTGTGGGTGCGCGCACCGCGCACGCGGATGGTCTTCATGGTCTGGGGTTTCGAGTCGCTGTAAGGAGGCATAGCACCGCGGCCATTCTACACCCCTTGGCACGGGCGCCCGCGGTGCCTGCGGTGGGCGCCTACCCCGGAAGATCCCCGCCCATAAGGGGTTGTAGGGCGTTACAGGGCGCCCCGGGACCCACAACGGGTCCGTTTGGACCACAAACACGCCCGAAACAGCCCCCGCCGCGAGGGGCTGCGGCGACTACAATAGGGCTCCTGGACGTCTAGTGATTGCAAGAGGGATCAGCCATGGCGCGCGGAGTCAACAAAGTCATACTCATAGGCAATTTGGGGGCGGACCCGGAGACGCGCTCCATGCCTTCGGGCATGACGGTGGCCAACATTCGCATTGCGACCAGCGAGAGCTGGAAGGACAAACAGTCCGGCGAGCAGAAGGAAAGAACCGAATGGCACAACGTGGCGCTGTTTGGACGCCTGGGCGAGATCGCGGGCGAGTATCTGCGCAAGGGTGCACAGGTCTATATCGAAGGCTCGCTGCGAACCCGCAAGTGGCAGGATAAGGAAGGCCGCGATCGCTATACCACCGAGGTCATTGCCAACGATATGCAAATGATCGGAGGCCGCGGAGCCGGCGGCAGTGGCGGCGGGAGCGGTGGCGGCACCGGAAGTTACGAAACGCGCGAGCGGCCTGCGTCGGCCGAACCGGCACCGGCCGGGGCCAGTGCCGAAGGGTTCGACGACGACATTCCGTTTTGATGCATGAGCGGTTTCTACTACATCAAGACCTTCGGCTGCCAGATGAATGAGTACGATTCCGCGCGCATGGCGGACGTGCTGCGCGCGGCCGCGGGTCTCACACCTACGGATGACCCGGCCAGCGCCGACGTGCTGCTGATGAACACCTGCTCGGTGCGCGAGAAGGCGCAGGAGAAGGTCTACTCGCTGCTCGGAGAGTGGCGCGCACACAAGCAACGGCGGCCGCACGTGTTGATCGGGGTCGGCGGATGCGTAGCCAGCCAGGAAGGCGAGGCCATCGCCTCGCGTGCTCCGTTTGTCGATTTGGTGTTTGGACCTCAGACCATTCATCGATTGCCCGAGCTGCTCAGCGAACGGCGGTCGCGCGGACGGCCGGTGGTGGACGTCAGCTTCCCGGAGATCGAGAAATTCGATCGACTGCCGGCCCCGCGCGCCGAGGGTGCGCGCGCTTACCTGTCGATCATGGAGGGCTGCAGCAAGTACTGCAGCTTCTGTGTGGTGCCCTATACGCGCGGCGACGAGATGAGCCGGCCTTTCGCACAGGTGCTGGCTGAGGCGCAAACGCTGGCATCCCAGGGAGTCGCTGAGATCACGCTCCTCGGCCAGAACGTCAATGCCTACGCCGGAGCTCTGGACGGGGGCGGCACCGGCGATCTGGCCTCGCTTATCCATCACGTGGCGCGCCTCCCCGGCATCGAACGGATTCGCTTTACGACCTCGCACCCGCTCGAATTCACCGACAGCCTGATCGAGGCCTATGCCAACGTGCCCCAACTCGCCAACCATCTGCATCTGCCGGTCCAAAGCGGCTCGGACCGCATCCTGGCGTTGATGAAGCGCGGTTACACGGCACTGGAGTACAAGGACCGATTGCGCCGCCTGCGGGCGGTGCGGCCAGACATCGCGGTGTCCACCGACATCATCGTCGGCTTTCCGGGCGAGACTGAACGCGATTTTGAAGCGACGCTGCGGCTGGTCGCGGAGACGCGCCTCGATCAATCCTTTTGCTTCATCTACAGCGCACGACCCGGCACGCCGGCCGCCGCGCTCGCCGATGAGGTGTCGCTGGAAGTCAAACAGCAGCGCCTAGCGCGCCTGCAGGCGCAGTTCGACGCGCAGAGTCTGCAGATGAGCCGCAGCCTGGTAGGCACGGTCCAGCGAGTCCTGGTCGAGCGCCATGCCAAGAAGGATTCCCGTGAGCTGGCCGGTCGGACCGAATGCAACCGCTGGGTCAATTTCAGCGGCCCGGCGACTCTGCTGCAGCGCTTTGTGGACGTGACCATCACTGAAGCCCGCCCGCACTCATTGCGCGGGCGCCTGCACGCGGCGGTGCCGCGCACGATTGCCAATACCCAGGGCGAATTCGCCGCTGCGAGGGCCTAAACCTGCCTCCATCCACCGTGGCCATTGCGCGTGAATTTGAGCTGGAGCCTGCCGACAACGCCCGGCTGGCCAGCCTGTGCGGTCCGCTGGATGCCAACCTGCGGCTGATAGAGTCGCGCCTGGAAGTTCAGATCCGTCGCCGCGGCCACGGCTTTCGGGTGCAGGGTTCGCGGGCCGAGGCGGCCGAGCGGGCGCTGCGTGACTTGCACGGCCAGGCTCTGACCGGCGAAGTCAGCCCGGAACAGGTGCACCTGTGCATTGTCGAGCAAGGACTGCCGCGCGCCGCGCCGCAAGAGAACGGCGAGGCGTCGAACCCCGATGCCCCGGTGGTGCGTACGCCGCGCGGGCTGATTCGTGCGCGCGGTGCGCACCAGCAGGCGTATCTGGCGAGCATCCGCGCCCGCGATCTGACCTTCGGCATCGGACCGGCCGGAACCGGCAAGACGTACCTGGCCGTGGCTTGCGCGGTGGAGGCGCTGTCTGCAGAGCGCGTGCGCCGTCTGGTGCTGGTGCGTCCCGCGGTGGAAGCGGGCGAGCGCCTCGGGTTCCTGCCGGGCGATCTGGCGCAAAAGGTCGATCCCTACTTGCGACCCATCTACGACGCGCTGTACGAAATGCTCGGCTTTGATCAGGTGGCGCGATTTATCGAGCGCGCGGTTATCGAGGTTGCGCCGCTCGCCTTTATGCGCGGCCGCTCGCTCAACGATTCGTTCATCATTCTCGACGAAGCCCAGAACACCACCGTCGAGCAGATGAAAATGTTCCTGACGCGCATCGGTTTTGGTTCGCGCGCCGTGGTCACGGGCGACATCACGCAGACCGACCTGCCGGCCGGTCGCACTTCGGGCCTGCGTCACGCGCTGAAGGTGCTGCGCGAAGTCCGCGGGGTGGCATTCAATCATTTCGATGCGGGCGACGTGGTGCGCCACCCGCTGGTACAGCGCATTGTGCAGGCCTACGAGGCCCACACCTCCTCCTCAACCCCGGGTGAGCCCCGTGAGCCGCGGGGCTAGGCTTACGCCGCGGCACGACAGGCGCGGGCAGCGCCCGTGCTGGTGAGGTCACGATTCACCTGCGCCGCGCCACCCGGCGCGGCTGGGTGCCCGCCACCGCGGCGCTGAGTCGCTGGGCAACCCTCGCCCTGGGCCGCCGGGCGCGTGGTCGTGAGCTGTCGGTATTGGTGGTCGGCTCGGCCCGCAGCCGCAGCTTGAATCGGCGCTATCGACACCGGAATTACCCCACCAACGTGCTGTCATTTGCGCCGGCGGCTCCCGGCCCGCTGCTGGGCGACCTGGTCATTTGTCCCGAAGTCCTGAGGCGCGAGGCGCGCGCGCAGGGCAAGGCGATGCGCGCCCACTGGACGCATCTGGTGATTCACGGTGCTCTGCACCTGGTCGGCTACGATCACGCCCGGCCCTCGGACGCGCGGCGCATGGAGCGCAGGGAAGTGCGGCTCCTGCGGACCCTGGGTGTGACGAATCCCTACCGGAGCCTCTAAGAGCATGGCGAAGGCGAAGAACAAAAATAAAAGCGCATCCGGGGGTTGGCGCGGGCGCCTGACCCGAACCCTGGCGGGCGGCCTGCGCGAGCGGGCCCAGTTGCTGGAGTTGCTGCGCGAGGCGGCCAAGCGTGGCCTGCTCGACGGCGATGCCATGGCGATGGTGGAGGGGGCCCTGACCATGGCCGAGCTGCAGGCTCGGGATCTGATGGTGGCGCGCGCGGAGATGGTGTGCATACGGCGGGGGGATCCGTTGGCGCGCATTCTTTCGGCGGTCGTGGACTCGGGCCATTCCCGGTTCCCGGTGGTGGACGGCGATCGCGACGACGTGGTCGGCATCCTGCTGGCCAAGGACCTGTTGCGCGCGGCCAGCGCCGCAAGTTCCGCGAAGTTCGACATGCGTGAGTTCCTGCGGCCGGCGGTGTTTGTGCCGGAGGCCAAGCGGCTCGACGCCCTGCTCAAGGAATTTCGCGGCAACCGCAATCACATGGCGATCGTGGTCGACGAATACGGGGGCGTCGCCGGGCTCATCACCATCGAAGACGTGATCGAGCAGATCATCGGCGAGATTGACGACGAGTTTGACGTCGAGGATGACCAGAACATACGCGCCGAGGGCGAGCAGCAATTCGTGGTGCGCGGTGCCACGCGCATCGCGGAATTCAACGAGCACTTTGGCAGCGCCTTTGACGACGCCGAATTCGACACCGTCGGCGGTCTGGTCATGCGTCAGCTCGGGCGTGTGCCACGGCGCGGTGAGACAGTGAACATCGGCGTGTTCGAGTTTCGCGTGCTGCGCACCGATCGACGGCGCATCGACAGCCTGCGCGTCACTGCGGCGCGCACCGCGCAGTCAGCATCGTGACCGTCTGGACGCGCGGGGCGCGCGCGCAACCCTGGTGGCCGCTGGCGCTGGCGCTGCTCGCCGGCGCGCTGCTGCCCTTCGCCTTCGCGCCCTTCGAGTGCTGGCCGCTGGCCATCCTGTGCCCGGCCGTGCTGATGCGGCTCTGGTCGGGAACGAGCGCGCGGCGCGCGGCCCTGCTGGGCTTTGCATTCGGCGCCGGCACCTTTGGCGCCGGCACCTGGTGGCTGTACATCTCGATCCGCGGTTTTGGTGGTGCGCCGATCTGGCTGGCCGTGGCCCTTATTGTGGTGCTGGTGCTGCTCATGGCGAGCTACTACGCACTGCTCGGCGGGTTGGCGGTGAAATTTCTGCCCGAACAGGGCGTGTGGCGCTGGTACGTGGGGCTGCCGGCGCTGTGGCTGCTGTGTGAGTGGTGGCGGGGCTGGTTCCTGTCCGGCTTTCCCTGGTTCTCTCTGGGGTACTCGCAGACCGACACCTGGTTGTCGGCCTACGCGCCGGTGGTCGGTATGTACGGTGTGTCGGCGCTGTTGCTGTTGCAGGCCGGAGCGGTGGCGGCGCTATGGCCGATGCGGGGCCGGTCGGTCTGGATCACGGTGGCGCTGCTCGCCGCGGTATGGGCGGGTGGCTGGGGTCTGGGGCGCGTGAGCTGGACACGACCGACCGGTGCCGCCGTGCCGGTCGCGATTTTGCAGGGCGCGATTCCGCAGGACGAGAAATGGCAGGAGGAAAACCGCGAGCCGACCAAGGAGCTCTACCGGCAGCTCAACGATCAGGCCCTCGGAGCCCGCCTGATCGTGTGGCCGGAAGCGGCGGTCCCCGAGCTGGCGAATGAGATTGCGCGCTACCTGGCCGAGATCCAGGGGCGCGCGCGCAGCCGCGGGAGCGACGTCGTGATGGGCGTGGTCCGCCTGGGCGACAACGGCGTCGACTACTACAATTCAATCATTGCGCTTACCGGGGGCGTGGCCTTTTACGACAAGCGCCATCTGGTCATGTTTGCGGAGACCTTTCCAGTGCCGGCGTTCGTGCGCAGCTGGCTGCGGCTGCTCAATCTGCCGTATTCCGATTTTGCGCCGGGCTCCGAGCACCAGGTGCCGCTGGCAGCCGGCGGCATGCATCTGGCGCCGTCAATCTGCTACGAGGATGCCTTTGGCAGCGCACAGCTCGCTTTGGTCAGGCACTCGGACTTGCTGGTCAACGTCACCAACGATGCCTGGTTCGGGCGCTCCCCGGCGCGCTATCAGCACCTGCAGATCAGTCGCATGCGGGCCCTCGAGGCGGGCCGTTATCTGCTGCGTGCGGGCAATGATGGCGTATCGGCGATCATCGGCCCGCGGGGCGAGTTGCTGGCCGTCGCGCCGGAGTACCAGAGGGCGGTTTTGCGTGGAACCGTCGCGGCCCGCAGCGGTCTACCCCCGTATACCCGGGTCGGCAATTGGGCCGTGGTGTGCTTGGCGCTGGGCGCTCTCGCCGCGGCGTGGTACCGCGGACGCCGCACCCATGCCCATTAGGACTTACAATTGGAGCTGGAGCAATTTAGATATGGCAAATGAGTCAATCGCCCCCCGCACGGTGGGGCTGGTCCTGGTGGCCGCCTTCCTGTCGGCGTGCACGCCGCAGGCTTCGACCGCGGCGCCCGCCGCCGCGCCGGCAGCGGCACCCGCCGCCAATAGCGTGCCGGCCGCGCCGCTGGTGCGTGGCCTTCCCGATTTTGCCAGCCTGGTCGAACAGGTCGGCCCGGCGGTGGTCAACGTCACCGTCGTCGAGAAGCGCCAGCGCAACCCGCTGGCCGGCGGCGGCAATCCGTTCTCGGACAATGATCCCTTCAGCGACTTTTTCCGCCAGTTCCAGAACCAGCAGCCGCGCGAACTGCCGCCGGAAGAAGGCGTGGGCTCAGGGTTTATTGTCAGTTCCGACGGTTACATCCTTACCAATACCCACGTCGTCGACCAGGCCACGCGCGTGACCGTGCGGCTCACGGACCGGCGCGAATTCCAGGCCAAGGTGATCGGAAGCGATGACAAGTCCGACGTGGCCTTGCTCAAGATCGATGCCAAGAACCTGCCGACGGTGCGCATCGGCGATCCGAGCAAGTTGCGTCCGGGCGAGTGGGTGGTGGCGATCGGCTCGCCGTTCAACTTCCAGAACAGCGTGACCGCAGGCATCGTCAGCGCGCTGGGCCGCGAGGTGCGTGGCGGCTCGGCCTACAACTACGTGAATTTCATTCAGACCGACGTGGCGGTCAATCCCGGCAACTCGGGCGGACCGCTGTTCAACATGAATGGCGAGGTCGTCGGCATCAACTCCCAGATCTACAGCAACACCGGGAGCTACGCCGGCCTGTCTTTTGCGATCCCGATCGACATCGCCAACAACGTGCGTGGCCAGCTCATTGCCACCGGCCACGTTACGCGCGGGCGCATCGGCGTGAGCATTCAGCAGGTCACCGCCGCGCTTGCCGAGAGCTTTGGACTCGATCGCCCCCGCGGCGCGGCCGTGAGTTCGGTCGATGCCGGCGGCCCGGCGGATAAGGCCGGACTGAAGCCCGAGGACATCATTCTCAGCGTCAACGGTCACAAGATCGAGCAGTCCTCGGAGCTGCCGGGGCTGATCGCAGCGATTAAGCCCGGAAGCGTGGCGGATCTCGAGGTCTGGCGCGGCCAGGGTGTCAAGCACATTAACGTCACGGTCGAGGAGCTCAAGGACAAGGGCAGCATGGCGCGAAATACCGAGGGCGGGAAGAACAGCGACAAACTCGACGCCCTGGGCTTGAGCGTGCGCGAGCTCAGCGCTGCCGAGAAGTCCCAGCTGCACACCACCGGCTCGGTCGTCATTACCGACACCGACGGCCCCTCGGCGGAGGCGGGTCTGCGCAGCGGCGAGGTCATCCTGGGCGCAAACCGGACGCGGGTGAATTCGGTCAGCGAATTGCGCAATGTGGTGCGCGCGGCCGGACGCTCGATCACGCTGCTCGTGCAGAGCTACGATCCTTCGCAGGGCGTTAGCCAGCAGCGCATCGTGACCGTGCAGCTCGACTAACTGGGCGGCGGCCGGCTCCTCTGAGCGCAGGAGCAGCCGGCCGCTTCGTGTATCCTAGGGCGGATCCACTGTTGCCCGGCATTGTCCGATTGCCCGCCCATGCAAGAACGATACGAACCGGCCGCCGTCGAGCGAGCCGCTCAGGACTATTGGAATACCCACGCCAGCTTTGCGGCCCGTGAGGAGGCTGGGCGTCGCAAGTTCTACTGCTTGTCGATGTTTCCCTATCCCTCCGGCCGTCTGCACATGGGCCATGTGCGCAACTACGCCATCGGTGATGCACTGGCGCGCTACATGCGCATGCAGGGCCTGAACGTCCTGCAGCCCATGGGCTGGGACGCCTTCGGCCTGCCGGCCGAGAACGCCGCCATCGCCAACGGCGTGCCACCGGCGCGCTGGACGCGCGAGAACATCGCCTACATGAAGAACCAGCTGCAGGCCCTGGGATTCGGCCTCGACTGGAGCCGCGAACTGGCCACCTGCGATCCGGACTACTACCGCTGGAACCAGTGGCTGTTCCTGCGCATGCGCGAGCGTGGCATCGCCTACAAGAAGACCGGGATCGTCAACTGGGATCCGGTCGACCAGACCGTGCTTGCCAATGAACAGGTCATCGATGGGCACGGCTGGCGCACCGGCGCGCTGATCCAAAAGCGCGAGATCCCGATGTACTACCTGCGCATCACTGAGTACGCCGAGGAATTGCTCGAGGCCCTGGCCGGCCTCACGGAGTGGCCCGAGCGCGTGCGCACCATGCAGGCGAACTGGATCGGCCGGAGCGAAGGGTGCGACGTGACCTTTCCCTATGCCGCGGAGACGCTGGCGGTGCTCGGGGACGCCGCGCGCGCTGGCAGCGCGGGCCTGAAGGTCTTTACCACGCGCGTCGATACGCTCTTTGGCGTGACCTTCATGGCCATTTCGGCCGAACATCCGCTGGCCGCCGCGGCCGCCGCCGGCAATCCCGCGCTGGCTGAGTTTGTGGAAGAGTGCCGTCGCGGCAGCACCATGGAGGCCGACGTCGCGACGGCCGAGAAGCGCGGGTTGGACACCGGACTGCACGTGCGCCATCCGCTGACCGGGGAACCCATCGGAATTTGGGTCGCGAATTACGTGCTGATGAGTTACGGCGAAGGCGCGGTCATGGGTGTGCCGGCACACGATGAGCGCGACTTTGAATTCGCACGGCGCCACAAGATCGCGATGCGCAGGGTGGTACAGCCCGCGGGCGTGGCCGCCGGCCTCGGCGCCGAATGGGCGCCCGAGCTGGCCAGTGCCGGGGTTACCGTCAATTCAGGGGAGTTCTCGGGCCTGGAGTCCGCGGTCGCGACGGCGGCGATCACCGCCGCGCTCGAACAGCGGAGCCTGGGGGCAAAGCGCGTGCAGTGGCGGCTGCGCGATTGGGGAATATCGCGTCAGCGCTATTGGGGCTGCCCGATCCCGCTGATTCATTGCGAACGCTGCGGCGAGGTCCCGGTACCCGACGCCGAGCTGCCGGTCAGGCTGCCGGAAGATTTGCTGCCCGATGGCTCGGGCAATCCGCTGGCCAAGTGCGAGGCCTTTGTGCGCTGTGCCTGTCCGCGGTGTGGGCAGGACGCGCGCCGCGAGACCGACACCATGGACACGTTCGTCGATTCCTCGTGGTATTTCTTGCGCTTCGCCAGCTCGGATCAGGCGAACGCCCCGGTCGATGGGCGCGCGCAGTACTGGCTGCCGGTCGATCAGTACATCGGTGGCATTGAACATGCCATCCTGCATCTGCTGTATTCGCGCTTCTGGACGCGCGTGATGCGCGACATGGGCTTGGTGGCGCTGGCCGAGCCCTTCAGCAAGTTGCTCACGCAGGGCATGGTGCTCAACCAGATTTATTACCGCCAGCCGACCGCCGGGCGGCGCGTGTATTTCAATCCGGCCGAAGTCGTGGTGCGCCACGACGCCGCCGGCAAGCGCACGGGCGCGACGCTGCTGGGCGACGGCCAGCCGGTGGAGTACGCGGGCCTGGGCACCATGTCCAAGTCCAAGAACAACGGCGTCGACCCGCAGACTCTGGTGGAAAAGTACGGCGCGGATACCGCCCGGCTGTTCATGCTTTTCGCGTCGCCCCCCGAGCAGACGCTCGAATGGTCCGACGAGGGTGCACAGGGCCAGTATCGGTTCCTGCGGCGCCTGTGGAAGGCGGTGTACGACCACAGCGTCGCCGGCCCGCTGCCCAAGCGTCCGCAATGGGGGCCGCTGCAGGGCGCGGCGGCGGATATGCGCCGCCTGACGCACCAGACGCTGCAGCGGGTAAGCGATGACATCGCGCGGCGGCGGGTATTCAACACCGCGATCGCGGCGGTCATGGAGTTGCTCAACGCGGTGGCGCGCTATGAGGAGCCAGGGGAGATGGCGCGCGCGCTGCGCCACGAGGCACTGGAGATCGCGGTCATCTGCCTCTCGCCCATGGTGCCGCACGTCTGCCACGTGCTGTGGCTCTCGCTTGGCCACGAGCGAGCGCTGATCGACGAACTCTGGCCGCAGCCGGACCCTCAGGCGCTGGTGCAGGATACGGTGGAACTGGTCGTGCAGGTCAACGGCAAGCTCCGCGGTCGCGTGCGGGTGCTGGCGGGCGCGGACGAGAGCAGCGCGCGCGCCGCCGCACTTGGCGATGCCGCGGTGCGGCGGTTCGTAGGCGAAACCCCGCCGCGGCGCGTGATCTATGTGCCCGGCAAGCTTGTCAACATTGTCGTCTGATGCGCGCGCCGTGTGCAGTGCGTAGTTCGCGCCGGCCACTGTGGGCGCTGGCGCCGCTGTTGTGGCTGGCCGGTTGTGGTTTTCACATGCAGGGGCGCACCGAGCTGCCGCGCTCGCTCGCCAGTGCGCACATCGAAGCCACGGACCAGCAGTCCGATTTCTACAGTTCACTGCGCGCCGCGCTGCGTGCGGCGGGCGCGCAGCTGGACGGGTCGACAACGGATGCGGCGACCGTGCGCATCCTCGAAGACAGTACCTCGGAACGGATATTGACGGTATCGGCGCGCAACACCCCGACGGCATTCGTGCTCAGCTACCGTATCAAGGTGGCGGTGGAATACCAGGGCCACGAACTGCTGCCGGCCGAAGAGCACGCGCTGAGCCGCGAGTACAGCTTCGACGAAACGCAGCTGCTCGCCAAGCAGCGCGAGAGCGACATCCTCAGACAGGCTCTGGCCGACGATCTGGCCGCGCTGGTCATGCATCGGCTGGCGGCATTGTAGTGCCATGCTGCGCCTGGGCGAGGCCGACCACAGCGCTGTGTCGGGGCTGCTGGCGAAGTTCGGGCTGGATCTGCGCCTGAGCGATCCGGGCGCAGACATTCCCGGTTCCTACTGGGGCGGGAGCGAAGCGGGGCTGCGCGGCGGCACGCTGCTGGCACGCCTGGATACGCCGCTGCATTCCATTTTTCATGAGACGGCGCACTACATGTGCATGAGTCCGGAGCGGCGGGTGGGACTCGAGCGCGACGCCGGCGGCGATGACGCCGAGGAAAACGCGGTATGTTATTTGCAGGTGCTGCTGGCCGAGCAGATTCGTGGCTGCGATCGGGCGAGCGCGTGGCGCGACATGGACGAATGGGGATATAGCTTCAGACTCGGCAGTGCGCGTGCCTGGTTCGAGCAGGACGCCGGCGACGCCCGCGCCTGGCTGCAGACGGCGGGGATTATCGACGCGGCCGAGAAGCTTACCGGGCGCCTGCGCGACCGTTAGCGCGCCTTGCGGCCCGCGAATCGGTCGGTGGCGGCGACCAAGGCGCGCGCGTTGCCCGGCTCAAACGCGGAGTGGCCGGCGTCGGCAGAAATCTGCAAATCCGCTTCCGGCCAGGCGCGATGCAATGCCCAGGCGCTGCGCATGGGGCAAACCACATCGTAGCGACCCTGCACGATGACCGCGGGTATGTGCCGGATCTTGCGCACTCCGCGCAGCAGCTGATCCTCGCGCTGCATAAAGCCGCGGTGCACAAAATAGTGGCATTCGATCCGGGCGAAGGCGGCGGCGATCTCCGGATTGGAGAACTGCGCGAGGTCCTGATCCTTGGCCCGCAGATAACTGGTCGCGCCCTCCCATATCGACCAGGCGTAAGCGGCGCGTGCGCGTACCTTGGCATTCTTCGAGGTGAGCCGGCGATAGTAGGCGCGCATCATATTGCCGCGTTCGCGCGGCGGGATCAGCGCCACGTATTTTTCCCACAGATCCGGAAACATCGACGCCGCGCCCAGTTCATCCTGGTAGAACCAGTCGAGCTCCGAACGTCGCAGCAAGAAGATCCCGCGCAGCACCAGTTCCGTGACGCGCCGCGGATGGCTCTGCGCGTAAGCCAGCGCCAGGGTGGAGCCCCAGGAGCCCCCGAATACCTGCCAGCGCCCAATCTGCAGATGCTCGCGCAGCCGCTCGATGTCGGCCACCAGGTCCCAGGTCGTGTTAGCGACCAGCGAGGCATGCGGACGGCTCTTGCCACAACCGCGTTGGTCGAAGAGCACGATGCGATAGCGCCGCGGATTGAAAAAGCGACGCATGGCCGGGCTGGTGCCGCCGCCCGGCCCGCCGTGCAGGAATACCACCGGCTTGCCGCTGGGATTGCCACTTTCCTCGAAGTACAAATCGTGCGGCGCCGACACGCGCAGCCGTCCGCGACGATAAGGGCTGATGGGCGGGTAGAGCGCGCTCGCCGTGGTCATGTTTGTACCATCGCCCCGAGCGGGCGTCCGCCGAGCAGGTGCACGTGCAGGTGGTAAACCTCCTGGCCGCCGTGCGCGTTGCAGTTGATGATCAACCGATAGCCGTCAGCCGCGATCCCTTCGCGTTGCGCCAGGTCGCGTGCCACGGTGTACATGTGGCCGATCAGCGCCTCGTCGGCATCCTCGATATCGTTAGCGGTGGCGATCGGCTTGTTGGGCACGATGAGAATATGCACCGGCGCGCGCGGATGGATGTCCCGGAAGGCCGTCACGCGCTCGTCACGATAGACGATATCGGCGGGCAGTTCGCCGGAAATGATGCGTTCAAACAGGGTCGGCATGCATGCAGCCTAGACGCTTCCCGGGGCCTGCGGCAAGTCGCGCGTCGGGCGCGGATTCAGTTAATCTGCACGTCCGAAGGACCGCCCTTGAAACTCACCCTCGACAATCTCACCCGGCAGCTTGCTGACCGCCTGCTGCCGGTCTACCTGGTGTCCGGCGACGAACCGCTGCTGGCGGGCGAGGCGCTCGCTGCCATCCGTGCGCGCGCGTCGGCTTTGGGATTCGAGGAGCGCGAGCAGGTATTCATCGAGCGCAGTGCCGCGGTGTGGGAGCACGCCCTCGCAGCCACCTACAGCCGCTCCCTGTTTGCCAGCCGACGCATCCTTGAGATCCGCATGGCCAATGGGAAACCAGGCTTTGGTGCTCCGACCCTGCTCAAACTTATCGCCGCGGCGGGGGATGAACTGTTGCTGCTGATTGTGACCGGCAGACTCGATCGGGATGCGCAAGGCGCTGCTTGGGTGCGCGCGGTCCAGGAGCGCGGCGCATGGTTGGCACTGTGGCCGCCGGCGAGCGCGCAGTTTCCGGACTGGTTGGAGCGGCGGCTGCGAGCCGCCGGGCTCGAAGTGTCCGCCGACGCGGTCACGCTGCTGGCCGAGGCAACCGAGGGTAATCTGCTGGCCGCCCAGCAGGAAATCGACAAGTTGCGCCTGCGCTTCGGCTCCGGTGTGCGACTGGGCCGACAAGAATTGAGCGACGCCTTTGCAGACAGCGCCCGCTTTCAGGTACTGCAGCTCACCGAGGCGACCAATGCCGGGGAGGCGGCGCGCGCGTTGCGGATCCTGGCCGGCCTGCGCGCGGAGGGCGACGAGCCGGTACGCGTGCTGTGGTGGTTGGTGCGCGCGCTGCGCGCCCAGCCCGACGGGCCGCGCCGCCTGCCGAGCGCGCGGCTGGTGGCGCGTGCGGCCCGCGTCGATCGTGTCGCCAAGGGCCAGGCACACGGCGATGCGTGGGACGAGCTGGCGCTGCTGGTCGTGGAAATGTGCGGCAAGCGTACACTGCCACTGCCGCGATTTGCGGGGGTTTGGGAGCGCGCGCGCGCATGAGCGAACCGATCGGCCTGTTCGGGGGCACTTTCGACCCGATCCACTACGGACATCTGCGCACCGCCTTCGAACTGTGGCAGGCGCTGCGGCTCGCGCAGGTCCGGTTCCTGCCCACCGGCGATCCACCGCACCGCGAACCGACGCAGGCGCCCCCTGAGTTGCGCCTGCAAATGGTGCGCGCCGCGGTGGCGGGGCAAAGCGCGTTCGTGGTCGATGATCGGGAAATGCGCCGCAGCGGCGTGTCCTATTCGGTCGACACCTTGCTTGACCTGCGGCGCGAGTTTTCGGACCGTTCGCTGTGCCTGTTGCTGGGCATGGACGCGTTTCTCGGCATGCCCAACTGGCACCGCTGGCGCGAGATATTTGACTTAGCGCACGTCGTGGTGGCGCATCGCCCCGGGTGGAAGGCGCCGATCACCGGGCCGCTCGGTGAGGTCATGGTCGATCGCGGAACCGGCAGCGTGCGCGACCTGCACCAGAACAAGGCCGGGCGGATCTACGTCCTCGCCGTCACGCAGCTGGAGATCTCATCGACCGACCTGCGCCAGCTGATCTACGCCAATCGCGACCTGCGCTACCTGGTGCCCGACGCGGTCCGCGAGCTCATCCTCACAACCGGGTGCTATGCTCAACAATAGAGGTGATCCAATACGCATGAGCACATCCCGCCGCAGCCCGCGTCCGCGCCGGCTCGCTCCCGACTCAGCCTCCGCCCCGGGCCGGCGTACGTCCAAGCCCAAGCCCAAGCCCAAATCCAAGTCCCTCTCGAACCCGGCACCGGCCGTGCGACCCGCCAAGATTCCCCGCAGCAGCGAACTGGTCGCGCTGGAGAAACTGGTGCTCCGGGCGCTCGAGGACCTTAAGGCGGTCAACATCAAGGTGCTCGACGTACGCGGACTCACCGACGTGGCCGATACGATGATCGTGGCCTCGGGCACCTCGGATCGGCATGTGCGTGCCATAGCCGAAAGCGTCATCGCGCAAGCCAAGGCGGGCGGGCGCCGCCCGATGGGCACCGAAGGCAAGCCGGACGGCGAATGGGTGCTGGTCGACCTGCAGGATGTGCTGGTGCACGTCATGCTGCCGCGGGTTCGCGAGTTCTACGCGCTCGAGCAGCTCTGGGAAGCGCCGCAGGCGCAACGGCGACGCCGTGCCGGAGCGCCGCCCGGACGCTAGGGCGTGCTCGGCCCGCGGTCCAAGTGACATGCGTCTGCGTGTGATTGCAGTGGGCACGCGAATGAGCCCCTGGGTGGATGCCGCCTGCCACGACTATCTGCGCCGCCAGCGCGGCGCCGACGCCATCGAGCTGCTGGAAATCCCCGTGGCCCGACGCCACGGCGAAGGGGACGTCGGTCGCGCCCTCAAGCGGGAGGCGGAGCGCATTCTGGCCCAGCTCGAGCCGCGGGAGTTTGTGGTGGCGCTCGATGAGCGCGGGCGCTCATTCACGACGCTGCAATTGAGCCGTTGGCTGGCCGAGCGCCGCGCCCAGGGTGTCCCCTTGAGTTTCGTTATCGGCGGTCCGGACGGTCTCGATAGGGCGGTGCTCGCCCGTGCACAGCTGCAATGGTCGCTCTCGGCGCTCACCTTCCCGCATGCGCTGGTGCGCGTCTTGCTCAGCGAACAGCTCTATCGTGCCTCGACGCTGCTGGCCGGACACCCGTACCATCGCGCTTAGCCATGAGCCTCTCCGACGAGCCCGCCGACCGTCCGCAAGAGCCACCGCCCGTGCTGGTGCTGGCGTCGGCATCGCCGCGGCGCCGGGAACTGCTGTGGCAGATCGGTGTCGCGCACCGGATCGCGGTCGCCGGCGTCGATGAAACCCCGCGCGCCGCTGAATCGGCGGCCGACTGCGTCCGGCGGCTGGCGCTCGCCAAGGCAAAAAAGGTATGGACCGTGGGCCTGCCGGTGCTGGGTGCCGACACGGCGGTGGTGCTCGATGGGGAATTGCTCGGCAAACCGCGCGACCGCTCCAGCGCGCTGTCCATGTTGACGCGCCTGTCGGGCCGCAACCATCAGGTGCTGACCGCGGTGGCGCTCGTGGACGGGCGCGGCAGCGAGGTGCGCTTGAGTGAGAGCGAAGTCCAGTTCCGCACGCTGACGGCGGCCGAGTGCGCGCGCTACTGGGACAGCGGTGAGCCGCGCGACAAGGCCGGAGGCTACGCCATCCAGGGGCTGGGCGCAGTGTTCGTCAGCCGCCTGCTCGGCAGTTTCTCGGGCGTGATGGGTCTGCCGCTGTGTGAGACTGCCGCACTGCTCGATGCCGCCGGCGTGCCGCGCTGGCAGCATGGCCCGGGGGCGGCGGGTAGTGCGCTGGCCGGGGCGGGCCGCTAATGCGCGAAATTTTTGTCAACGTGACGCCGCGCGAAACCCGCGCCGTGCTGGTGGAGAACGGCAGCGCGCAGGAGCTGTACATCGAGCGCGCCGGGCGCCGCGGTCTGGTCGGCAACTTATACAAGGGGCGGGTGTCGCGCGTGCTGCCGGGCATGCAGGCCGCCTTTGTCGACATCGGGCTCGCGCGCACCGCGTTTCTGCACGCGGGCGATTTCGCGCGCGCTGCGCCGGCGGATTCCGACAGTCCCGCGCCCCCCGTGGCGGATATCGCCAGCCTGGTGCTGCCGGGTCAGGACCTGCTGGTGCAAGTGCTGAAGGATCCGCTCGGCACCAAGGGTGCGCGGCTGTCCACGGTAGTCTCGCTGCCTTCGCGGTTCCTGGTGTACCTGCCGTTCGGCCGCGGGATCGGAGTATCGGCGCGTATCGATGACCCGCAGGGCCGTGAGCAGCTGCGCAACCTGGTGCGCGACCTGGCTGACAGCCTCGCGCCGCCCACCGGCGTGCCCGCCGGCAGCGGTGGCGGTTACATCGTGCGTACCGCGGCACAGCGGGCACCGCCCGAAGCGCTGCACGCCGACATGCTGTACCTCGCCCGCCTGTGGGAACACGTGCGCCAGGAGCTGTTGCGAGTCTCCAGCGGCTCGCTGGTGCACGCCGATCTGCCCCTCGGCGCGCGCATGCTGCGCGATGAACTCAGTCCGGAAGTGCGCCGGGTAGCGGTCGACGATGCGGAGGAATTTGCTCGCCTGCGCCAGTTCGCCAGCGCCTTCATGCCCGAGGCGGTCGAGCGTATCGAGCACTACAGCGGCGCGCGGCCGCTGTTCGAGCTGCACGGGGTCGAAGCCGAGATTTCCCGGGCCCTGGATCGTCAGGTGCAGCTGCAATCGGGGGGCTACATCGTCATCGACCAGACTGAGTCCATGACCACGATCGATGTCAACACCGGCGGCTTTGTCGGCACGCGCAATCCCGAGGATACGGTGTTTCGCACCAACCTCGAGGCCGCGGTGACCATCGCCCGCCAGCTGCGCCTGCGTAATCTGGGCGGCATTATCGTGATCGACTTCATCGACATGCAGGACGCCGTGCACCGCGAGCAGCTGCTGGCCGCCCTGCAGAGCGCGTTGAGCGCCGATCGTGCCCAGACGCAGCTGGCCTCCGGCGCCCCGCTGGGACTCATCGCCATGACGCGCAAGCGCACCCGCGAGAGCCTGGAACACCTGTTGTGCGAGCCCTGTCAGACCTGCCAGGGGCGCGGATTTGTGCGCAGCGTCGAGACCGTCTGTCATGACATCTACCGCGAGGCATTGCGGCAGAGCGCCCAGTTCCAGGTGCGCGAGCTCGTGATCCTGGCGCACCCGGAAGTGGTCGAACGCATGCTCGATGAGGAAGCGCTGGTGCTGGCTGATTTGGAACAAAGGGTGGGCAAGCCGATTCGCCTACAGACCGAGGCGCTCTACAGCGTTGAGCAATACGACATCGTGTTAGCCTAAGCGAATGGACAGCGTGCCCCCCACCGAACCGAGCGAGAACGCGAGCATCGTTGCGGCCGTGCAGATGACCTCGGGCAACGATCGCGACGCCAACCTGGCAACGGCCGAACGGCTGCTGCAGAGCGCCGCCTCGCGTGGTGCGCGCATCGCCGTATTGCCGGAGAATTTCTCCTTGATGCCGGTGCGCGATGTGGAACGGCGCGCGCACGCGGAGGCCGACGGCAGCGGCCCGGTGCAGGACTTTCTTGCCCGCACGGCAATGCGACTTGGCATCTGGATTATCGCCGGCTCGGTGCCGCTCACGCAGGCGAGCGGCGAGCGCAGTGCTCAGGCCTGCCTGGTCTACAACGCCAAGGGCGCTCGGGCCGCGCGCTACGACAAGATTCATATGTTTGACGTCGACCTGCCAGACCGCTCGGAGAGTTATCGCGAGTCTGCGCACATGGCGCCTGGAAATCAGGTGGTGACGGTCGATACGCCGGCCGGTCGGCTCGGCCTGTCGATTTGCTACGACGTGCGCTTCCCGGAGCTGTACCGCCGCCTGGAGGCCGCCGGCGCCCAGTGGCTGATCGTGCCGGCGGCGTTCACCGCGACCACCGGGGCCGCGCACTGGGAGACGCTGTTGCGGGCGCGGGCCATTGAGAATCTGTGCTACGTGGTGGCGAGTGCGCAGTGGGGCACTCATCCCAACGGCCGGCAGACCTGGGGCCACAGCCTCATTGTGGATTATTGGGGACGGGTGCTTACGCAGTTGGCCGAAGGCGAGGGCGTGATCACCGCCGCCATTGACCGGGACGCGCAGGCCGCGGCGCGGCGCAAATTTCCGGCGCTTGCGCATCGCGTTGCGCAGCTGGCCGGCTAGGGTATAAAGGCAGCCATGACAACGGCCGCAAACGCGAGTGCGCCCGAGGCGATGCAACTGGCGCAGCAGAGCCTGCTGGAGCCCGCCGGCCTTGATGCGGCCAGACTCGGCCAGGCGCTCGACCTGGTGCTCGGGGCCAAGGTCGACGCGGCCGACTTGTATTTTCAGGTGTCGCAGGAAGAATCCTGGTCCCTGGAAGACGGCATCGTGAAGGAGGGGAGTGCCAGCATCGAGCAGGGGGTTGGAGTGCGCGCCATGGCGGGCGAGCGCACCGGCCTTGCCTACTCTGACGAGATCCAGCCCCAGGCTCTCGAGGAAGCGGCCCGCGCGGCGCGGGCGATCGCCGGACGGGGCCGGAGCGGTTCGATGCAGGCCTGGCATCGCGTCAACGGCCGGAGCCTCTATCAGCCGGTAGATCCGATCGTCACGCTGTCAGACGAACAGAAAGTCGCGTGGCTCGAGCGCGTCGATCGCGAAGCCCGCAAGCTCGACCCGCGCATCGTGCGGGTCATGGCCAGCGTGCACGCCGTGCACGAGCTGATCCTCATTGCCACCAGCGATGGCGCATTGGCGGCCGACGTGCGACCGCTGGTGCGCATGAATGTGTCGGTCCTGGTGGAACAGGACGGACGGCGCGAGCAGGGCTACTGCGGTGCCGGCGGACGCTACACGCTCGCCGAACTGGTCGCCAATGACCGGCCCATGGAACTGGCGCGCGAGGCCGCGCGTCAGGCGCTGGTAAACCTTGACGCCGTAAATGCGCCGGCCGGCACCATGACCGTGGTACTCGGCCCCGGCTGGCCCGGCATACTGCTGCACGAGGCGATCGGCCATGGGCTGGAAGGCGACTTCAATCGCAAGGGAACCTCGGCCTTTAGCGGCCGTATCGGCCAGCGCGTGGCCAGCCCGGGTTGCACGGTGGTCGATGACGGAACGCTCGCTGGCCGGCGAGGTTCGCTCAACATCGATGATGAGGGAACGCCGACCCAGTGCACGACGCTGATCGAAGATGGAATCCTGCGTGGTTACATCCAGGATCGACTCAACGCGCGCCTGATGGGTGCGCAGCCCACCGGCAATGGCCGGCGCGAATCATTCGCGCACCTGACCCTGCCGCGCATGACCAACACCTACATGCTCGCGGGTCCCTACGCCCCGGAGGAAATAATCCGTTCCGTGGATCGCGGCATCTATGCCGTGAATTTCGGTGGCGGTCAGGTGGACATAACGTCCGGAAAATTCGTGTTCTCCGTGAGCGAGGCGTATCTGATCGAGAATGGCAAGCTGGGCGCGCCGATCAAAGGGGCGACGCTGATCGGCAACGGCCCCGACGTGCTCACGCGCGTGGCCATGGTCGGCAATGACCTGAAGCTCGACGCCGGCGTAGGCACCTGCGGAAAGGAAGGTCAGAGTGTGCCCGTGGGCGTGGGCCAGCCCACGCTCCGGGTGGATGCTCTGACCGTGGGCGGTACCGCCTAACGGCCCGCCAGCGCCGCCCGCATCGCCCGCTCCACACGGCGGTTCGACCGGCCGGCGCCGGCGCGCTAGCATGCGCGGGTGCGCCATCTGAACAAAACCCTCTACGAGAGCCTCCCGGTGGTATATGCCGGCTTGGGCGCCACGCTGCTGTGGACCAGCTACCGCTACCGGGGCAGCGGATGGAGCACGCTATGCGCCGTGGCGGGGCTTCTGGGGCTGGTGGCAGGGCTGGTGGTGTGGATGCGGCGCCGTGACTACCGCGCGACCGGTGCCGATTACATGCAACGCGGCCGCCCGGTAGGGGAATCGGGCGACGATCCGCCCTGAACGGTAGTGCGGCGCGCCGCTAGTTCTGGGTGATTTCGCCGTCGGATTCGCGGAGGCGCCTTGGCAGTGGCTCGGCGAATTCGCCCTGGTAGTCGGGTTGTTCACCCTCGCGCTCGTCGAGATACGTGACTTGGAATGAACCGAGCACCACCACGTCGCCGTCGCAGAGATTGTGGCGGCGGACGCGCCTATCCCTGACGTACATGCCGTTGGTACTGTTGAGGTCCTGGATCACGCTGAGAAATTCGTTGCTGATGATCTGGCAATGATGGCGGCTGATGGTGCGATCATCGATCTGCAGGTCGGAATCCGCGGCGCGGCCAATCATCATCCGTCCGGTGCGCAATCCATGTTCGATGAGCAGCTTGCCATCGCTCATGACTCGCAGGCGCGCGATGCGCGGCCCCGCCAGGTCCTTCGGCAGGGCTGCGGGGCTGGGCGGGGGGCTGGGTGCAGGCGGCGCTTCGGCCTCCACGGGAGGCGCCGCTGGCGGAGCGGGCGGCGTGTCTGGCGTGGCGGGGCGCTCGGTGAGTGGCGGCAACTGCCGTTGCAGCGCGGCCGCCTCCACGTCCTCCGGCAGCACCTGATCACGCCCAGCGTCGGCGGCAATGCGCAACGCGGCGTCGCACAGCGTATTGATCAGCCGCGGCGCCCCCGCCGGTGTAGCACTCGATCAGCGCAAAGCATCCGGGCTGAAATATCTCGCGGCCCTGTGAGCCCGCGATCGCCAGGCGATGCACGACGTAGCCGTGCGTCTGATCGGGGCTCAGCGCCGTCAGATGAAACCGCAAGCGCGCGCGCTCTCCGAGTTGCCGCAACTCGGTATCCAGCAGCTGGTTCAGTGACGGTTGTCCGACGAGAATGACGCGCAGCGGGCTCTCGCGGGCCGACTCGGCGCCCATCAGCGCCCGGAGCGATTCGAGCAACGGCGGCGCCAGGTTCTGTGCTTCATCGATGAGCAGCAGCACCCGGCGACGGGTCTTGCGCTGTTCCGCCAGGTAGGCGTTGACCGTGCCCAGCAGCGCCGCTCGGTTGCCACGAAACGGTATGTAGCCAAATTGTTCCAGCAGCGCCTGCAGGAACTCGTTGGTCGATATCGGGGCCTGGGCGAGGTGCGCGACCACTATGCTTTTGTCGAGCTCGGCCCGGAAGTCGTTGACGAGCATGGTCTTGCCTGAACCGCGCTCCCCCGTGATCACCACGAAGTCGTCGGCGGAGGAGACCGCCGACTCCAGATACGCCTTGGCGCGCGCGTGGGCCTTGCTCAGATACAGGTAATGCGGGTCCGGACGCGCCTCGAACGGGGCTTCCTTAAGTTTGAAGGTACTCAGGTACATTCCGTCTCTCGCTGCCATAAGGCCGGCTCTGCGGCCGCTAACGATGCCCAGTGTAGCGCGTATTGCCGGGCGCGCCGCCGAGGGCGCGGGTCAGGCCACGCAACAGCTTGCGGGTGCGCAGGTCCCGCTCGCGGGCCGTCGGTGCCACCAGCGTGCAGTGGCCAAGTTTGCGCCCCGGCCGCGCACTTTTGCCATAGTCGTGCAGATGTACCCCGGGCTGCGCCAGCACGGCCGCACGCGGCGGCATGCGCCCGATCAGATTCACCATGGCCGCGTGTCCCACGGCGCTGGTCCGGCCCAGGGGCAGGCCGGCGATGGCGCGGAGGTGATTTTCGAACTGGCTGGTGAGCGAACCCTCAATCGTCCAGTGCCCGGAATTGTGCACGCGCGGCGCCAGTTCATTGGCAATCAGACGTTGGTCGCGCACAAAGAATTCGATCGCCAATACGCCCACATAATTAAATTCCCGTAACACGGCGCGCATGTACGCGCGCGCCTGGCGTTGCAGCGCCGGGGCTTCCCAGGGCGCCACGCTCAGGCGCAGCATGCCCGCGGCGTGCCAATTGCGCGTCAGTGGATAATGAGCTTCCGCACCGTCGCGCGCGCGGACCGCAAGCGCCGAGACCTCGGCTTCGAAATCCACCAGCTCCTCATAGAGCAAGGGTGCACCGCCCAGTGCGTTCCAGGCGGCGCCGATTCCGGCGCCATCGCGGATCATCACTTGGCCCTTGCCGTCGTAGCCCATGTGTCGGGTCTTGAGCATGCCGGGGACGCCGATCCGCTGGCACGCGCGCTCCAGATCGGCACGGCTTGCGACCGCCGCGTAGCGAGTAGTGCGCACGCCGAGGCGTTCAAACAGCCGTTTCTCCGCGAGTCGATCCTGGCCCGTTGCCAACGCTCGCAGGGGCGGTGCGATGCGGGTCCGCAGGCCACGGGTCGCCGAGCGCAGCGCCGGCACGGAAATATTCTCCCAATCAAAACTTATGACTTCGCAGCGCCGGGCCAAGGTGCGCAGCAGTGCGCGATCGGTAAATTCCCCCACCAGGGTCGGGGCCAGTGGCGCTGCCGGCACATCCGCGTGGCGGTCCAGGAAAAGGAAATCCAGGCCCAGTGGGTAGCCGGCGAGCGCGAGCATGCGGCCGAGCTGGCCCGCACCCACGATGCCGACGGTCATGCGGCCGGAGTCCGCGGATCGGGGTGAGCGAGAATGGCTTCGGTTTGACGGCGTCGCTGCTGCGCCAGGGCTTCCGCGACACTCGGATGGCGTCCGGCCAGTATCGCGGCGGCGAACAACGCCGCGTTGGTGGCCCCGGCGGCGCCGATCGCAAAGGTGGCCACGGGAATGCCCGCGGGCATCTGCACGATGGACAACAGCGAATCGAGGCCGTTGAGCGCGCGCGACTGCACCGGCACGCCCAACACCGGCAACGTCGTCTTGGCCGCGGTCATGCCGGGCAGGTGCGCCGCGCCGCCGGCGCCGGCGATCAGCACCTCCAGGCCGCGCTCGGCCGCACTGCTTGCGTATTCGAACACCAGGTCGGGTGTGCGATGGGCCGAGACGACGCGCACCTCGTGGGCGATGCCCAGTTTGTCGAGCATTTCCGTGGCGGGACGCAGGCTCTCCCAGTCGGAAGCCGAGCCCATAATGACGCCGACCAATGGCTTCATCGGCGCACTTTACCACGCGCGCCGTCCGGGCCGGCGGCCCGTTCGAGCGCTCGTTCAATGGGTTCCAGGTCAAGCCCGCGCATCAACCTGCCGATATACTGATACTGGCGCGCAAGTGCCGAATGGCCGCGCAGCCGCCGGGCTTCGTGCAGGGCGTCGAGCAGTTCGGCGGGCAAGTCCAGCGACAATAGCTGCTGGTCCCGCAAGCCGCACAGCCTCACCCCGAGTTTCTGCGCGTGTTCGGCGGCACGCTTGCGTGCCGTGCGCGAGGGGCGCTCGAGAAACTCGCCCTCTTCGTCCAACTGTTCAGCGTCAGTCATAGCTCGGATCCGGCGGGGGCACAGCCCCGCGCACTGCTACAATTCTGCCATGTCTAACGAAGTCGACGCGACGCGTATTCCGGAATTGCAGCAGGTCGTCAGCAGCGCGCTGGCCCTGGCCCAGGCCGCCGGTGCCTCGGCCGCCGACGCCGACGCCAGCGTCCAGAAGGGACTGACCGTCACGGTGCGCCTCGGCGAGGTCGACACCATCGAATATCACCGCGACCGCGGCATGGCAGTCACCGTGTATTTCGGACACCGCAAGGGCTCGGCCAGCACCGCAGATTTGCGCGCTGCCGCCGTGCAGCTGACCGTAGCCAAGGCCTGCGCGATTGCGCGCCACACCGCCAGCGACGAATGTGCAGGCCTTGCCGACGCGGAGGCCATGGCGCGCGAGTTTCCGGATCTGGATCTCGATCATCCCTGGGGGCTCGAGCCCGAGCAGGCCGTGGAGATTGCGCGCGCGTGCGAAGCGGCGGGTCTGGCGGTCGATCCACGCCTTACCAACTCGGAGGGCGCCTCGCTCAGCACGCACCGCGGGGTGCGCGTGTATGGGAACAGCCACGGCTTTCTGGCCGGCTACCCCAGTACCAGCCATTCGCTCAGCTGCGCACTGCTCGCGCAGGCAGGCTCCGACATGCAGCGCGATTACTGGTACTCGGTCGGGCGTGACGCCACCGAGTTGCAGCCCGGGCCTGCGATCGGGCGGCGCGCGGGCGAACGCGCGGTGGCGCGTCTTGGCGCCCGGCGGCTTGGCACGCGCCGCGCTTCGGTATTGTTCTCACCCGAGATGGCGCGCGGCCTGTACGCGCACCTGATCGCCGCGATTCGCGGCACCAGCCAGTACCGGCGCGCTTCGTTCCTGCTCGATGCCGCGGGCCAGCAGGTGTTGCCGTCGTTTCTGCACATGCAGGAGCGCCCGCATTTGCCGCGGGCTCTGGCCAGCGGCAGCTTCGATGCGGAGGGCGTCGCCACCCGCGATCGCGATCTGGTCCGCGATGGCGTGCTCGACGGCTATGTGCTGGGCAGCTATTCGGCGCGCAAATTGGGTCTGAAGACCACCGGCAACGCCGGTGGGGTGCACAACCTGCTGGTCAGCGCATCGCGGGGCAGCTACGACTTCGCGGGCCTGCTCGCACACATGGGCACCGGGCTGTATGTGACCGAACTTATGGGTCAGGGGGTCAACGGCGTGACCGGCGATTACTCACGCGGCGCAAGCGGGTTCTGGGTCGAGAACGGGGCCATCGCCTATCCGGTGCACGAGATCACCATTGCCGGCAATCTGCGCGATATGTATCGGGGCATCGCCGCCGTGGGCAGCGACGTGGACATCCAGGGCGCGGTACGGTGCGGTTCGGTGGTGGTCGAAGGCATGACCATCGCCGGGGAATGAACTCCCCCTAGCCGGAGCTCGTCACCCACGCTTCCAGGGTTCGCGAATTCAGGCGCTCGCGCCACACGCTCTCGAGTTCGTTGCACAATTTCATGACCGGCGCCGGAGCCAGCGAGCGATCGTCGCCATGCACGCTGTTGGCGGCGCGCGCGACGGCGAGGATTTCCTGCAAGGCAATGCGCCCGGCATCGCGTCCCGGCAGCAGGGTTTCATGCTCGGTGGTCACGAGCAACCCGGCGGACTCGAGCGCACGGATCATGCGCGCCACCGCCACGCCCGGCACGGCGAGTTCGGAGGCGAGCGAGTCGACGCTCCAGCGCGTGCCGGCCTGCAGGTGGCTGCGGGCGATCAAGTACATGCTGCTGAGCGCCAGCTGCTCGTTCTCGGCGTTGGACAGCCGCGGCTCGCGCAGGCCGATGCGCAGGTAACTGGGATTTTGCACGTAGAAGGACAGTTGCGCGCCGAGCAGCAGTATCAGCCAGCTGAAGTAGATCCATACCAGCGCGGCAATCAAGATGGCAAAGCCGGCATACACGACCGTCAGCTGAGTGGACACCTGGATGAACCCGGTAAAGATCCGGCCGATGGCGGTCCAGAGAATGCCGGCCGTGAGGCCGCCGATCAATGCCGGGACATGCTGCACGCGGGTGTTGGGTATGAGCGCGTAGATCACCGCGAACACGGCGCTGACGACGACCACAGGGATCAGTGCCAGCAGCCCGCGCGCCAGGCTGCCCAGCAGTGGCAGGTGCGCAACCATCTGCACCGAGCTGCTGGTCGATGTCAGCTTGGCCATGCCCACCAGTGCGCCGATCAGCACCGGCGCGATCACCAGCAGCGCGAAGTACTCGGCGATGCGGCGCATAAAGCTGCGGGGTTGTTCGACGTGCCAGACGAAATTCAGGCTGTCTTCCACCCGCTTGACCGTGCCGATCAAGGTCCAGAGCAAGAAAGTCAGGCCCACCGAGCCCAGCAGGCCGCCGCGCACCCGGTCGGCGAAGTTCATGACCTTCTGCGTGATCTCGCCTGCGGCGCTTCCCATCGGCTGGAAGAATTGATAGACCAGCGGTTCAAGCTCGCGCTGCGCACCGAATCCGCGCAGCAGTGCGAAGCTAAAGGCGATCAAGGGCACCAGCGCCAGCATGGTCGCAAACACCAGCCCGTTGGCGTGAATGTTGAGCTGGCCGCTGAACAGGTCGCGCAGCAGCGCGTAGGGGTATTGCACGGCCCGGCGTACGCGCTCGCGCCGCCCGCCATCGCTCACCGGGGCGAACAGCCAGTGCTCGAAGTGAGCGCGGAGGCGCTCCCAGATCAGCACGACCCGGGCCCGGAGGCGAGCGGCGGGCCGGTCAGGCGCGCGAGCGCCTCGGCGTACTTCTCGGCGGTGCGGGCAATGACCTCGGCGGGTAGGTTCGGTCCCGGAGCGCGCTTGTCCCAGTCCAGGGACTCCAGGTAATCGCGCACGTATTGCTTGTCGAAGGACGGCGGGCTCACGCCCGGTTGCCACGTGGCCGCCGGCCAGAACCGGCTCGAGTCGGGGGTCAGAACCTCGTCGATCAACAGCAACGCGCCGCGCTCATCGACGCCGAATTCGAATTTGGTATCGGCGATGATGATGCCGCGCGCTCGCGCGTGCTCTGAGGCGTGGCGGTAGAGGGCAATGGCCGCGTCGCGCACGGCGCGCGCACGCTCCGCGCCGATCAGCCCGGTGACGGCCGCAAAGTCGATGTTCTCATCATGCGAGCCGGCGGCCGCTTTGGTGGCGGGGGTAAAGATCGGCTCAGGCAGCGCATCGGCGAGCCGCAGGCCGGCGGGCAGTGTGTGCCCGCAGACCGCACCGGTCTTCTGGTAGTCCTTCCAGCCCGATCCGGACAGGTAGCCGCGAACCACCGCCTCGATGGGCAACGCGCGCAGACGCCTGACGATCGAGGCGCGCCCCTCCAGCATCGCGAGTTCCAGAGGGTCACTGATTACCTCGGCGAGGCGCCGCGGGCTGCGATGGTTAGGGACGATGCCGGCGGTCTGGTCAAACCAGAATTCCGAAATCCGATGCAGCACGCGGCCCTTGCCGGGAATTGGATTGGGCATCACGACATCGAAGGCACTGAGCCGATCGGTGGTGACGATCAATAAGTGCTCGGCATCCACGGCGTAGACGTCGCGCACCTTGCCACGGTGCAGCAGCGGCAGCGTCTTTAGCGCGGTCTCGTAGACGGCGGCGGGGGCGGTGGCCAAGCTCGGTTACCATACGGGCGAAGCGCGGGGCGCGCATCTTGCCGCCCGCTCGGCGGCGTGGTCAAGCGAAGTGAAGCATGGGCTGGAACGGCAAGGTCATTGGTGCGGCCATAGGCATGTGGATTGGCGGTCCGGTCGGGGCCGCGCTCGGCCTGCTGGTCGGCCATCAGTTCGACGTCGGCGACGCGGGCGCCGCGGAGCCCGGGCCCGAGAGTGCCGCGCGCGTGCACGCGTTGTATTTCCCGGCGGTATTCCGCGTCATGGGTCACGTGGCCAAGGCGGACGGCCGGGTCTCGGAGCAGGAAATTGCGGCCGCGCGCGGTGTGATGGCGGCTCTGCGGCTCAATCCCGAACAGGTGCGGCTGGCCATTGGTTATTTTGGCGAGGGCAAACGGCCCGATTTCGCCCTCGATGCGGAACTCGCCGAGCTGCGGCCACTGCTGCGCGCCTACCCGCAGCTGGCGCAGTTTTTCATCGAGATTCAATTGCAGGCATCGCTCGCCGGCAACGGACTCGGACCGAGGCCGCGGGCGCGCCTGCTGCGTACGGCGAACACCCTCGGGCTGACGAGCGACGATTTCGGGCGGCTCGAGGCCCTGATGCGCTGGCGCATGGGTGGCGGTGCCGAATTCGGTCCCGAGCGCGGACCGAGTGAGGCGGACCGGCTCCGGCAGGCCTACGCGCTGCTGGAAACGGCTGCCGGTGCCTCGGACGAGCAAGTGGTCAAGGCGTACCGCCGGCAGATGAGCCGCAATCATCCGGACAAGCTCCAGGCCAATGGGCTGCCCGAATCGATGCTGGAGCGTGCCAAGGAACGCACGCAGCAGATCCAGGCGGCCTACGAGTTGGTGCGCACGGCGCGCGGCATGCGCTGAGCGCGGCCCTCACGTAGACTAAAGCCCATGGCAACTCCCTGGATTGCGCCGTCGATATTGTCCGCGGACTTTGCGCGACTCGGGGCCGAGGTGGACGCCGTGGTGGCCGCCGGCGCCGACCTGGTGCACTTCGATGTCATGGACAACCACTACGTACCCAACCTCACGATCGGCCCGCAGGTGTGCGCGGCACTGCGCAAACACGGGGTCAGCGCCCCCATCGATGTGCACCTGATGGTGCGGCCGGTGGACCGCATCGTGCCGGATTTTGCGCGCGCCGGCGCCAGCTACATAAGCTTCCACCCCGAGGCGAGCGAACACGTCGATCGCACCATCGCGCTGATTCGCGAGCACGGGTGCCATCCGGGGCTGGCGTTCAATCCGGCCACTCCGCTCGACTGGCTTGACTACACGCTCGAAAAGATCGATCTGGTGCTGCTGATGTCGGTCAATCCGGGCTTTGGCGGCCAGCAGTTCATTCCCGGCGTGCTGCCCAAGATTGCCGAAGTGCGCCGGCGCGTACAGGCCACCGGGCGCGAGATTCGCGTTGAAGTGGACGGTGGCATCAAGCCGGAGCTGATCGCGGCCGTGGCGCGCGCGGGCGCGGACACCTTCGTGGCCGGCTCGGCGATATTCGGCAGCCCGGATTACGCGGCCACCATTCGCGCGTTGCGTGCAGGAATCGCCGCGGGCAGCGTCGTCGCTGCCGCTAAGGATCGAAAGGCCGCCCCCTAGTCGCGCGCTCCCTTAAGCGCTACTCGTCCTCGTCCTCGTCCGTGTCATCATCGGTGTGAGCGCTGGCAGCCATCGGCCTGGCCGAGGCGCTGCCGGCACTGCGCGCCGGAATGACCACCGGTCGCGTCTTCATCTTCGGCCGTGCGTTAAACACCACGATGGTCTTGCCGGTGGCACGCAGCAAGCCTTGCTCCTCGAGCACCTTGAGTACGCGGCCCGCCATCTCCCGGGAACAGCCGATGAGCCGTGAGAGCTCCTGTCGGGACACCTTGATCTGCATGCCTTCCGGATGCGTCATCGCGTCCGGCTCCCCACACAGATCCATGATGGCGTGCGCGACGCGGCCGGTGACGTCCACAAAGGCCAGGTCGCCGAGCTTGCGGTTGGTGCGATCGAGGCGCGTTGCGAGCTGGGTCGCCAGTTCGAAGATCAGGCCGGGGCTTTCGGTCGCCACCTGCCGGAAGCGCGGATAGGTCATTTCGGCAAGTTCGCAGGCGCTGCGGGTGCGCACCCAGGCGCTGCGTGTGGGTTGCTCGTAGAACAGACCCATCTCGCCGAAGAACTGGCCTTTGTTCAAATAGGCCAGCACCATCTCGTTGCCTTCCTCATCCTCGATCATGACTTCGACCGAGCCACTGATCACGTAGTAGAGCACGTCGGGCAAGTCCCCGGCGTGGATCAGCACGGTCTTGGATGGAACGGTTCGCACCCGGCAATAACTCAAGAAGCGATTGATTGCCGGAATGTCGCTCAATGCTCTGACATTCTCTTCCATAGGGCGTGTGCTTTGGTCGCGTGAAAGATTATTCATCTTCGCTTTTTATTACATAAGTGTATCTAGCCGCAAGGTTTTTGTGAAAACTCATATCCAATAGGCGAGCCGGGTCATCACCTTGGAGGCCAGAGCCATGCCCAAGCGCGCCCACGGCGGCAGTTCGGCAGCTCCCCGCGCGTCAGCGCTGTTCGCATGTCTGACCTCGTCACTCTGCATCGTTTCCAGGATGCGCCGGCTCCGCCGGTCATCGGCCGGAAGCTGCCCGAGGTGCTCGGCCAGATGGCTTTCGACCTGGCGCTCGGTCTCGGTGAGGAACCCTAGGCTCAAGGCATCGCTAAAAGCCGCCGCGGCGGCACCAATCGCGAACGACCCGGCATACCAAAAGGGATTGAGCAGGCTGGTATTTGCCTTGAGCTCCTTGAGCCGCTGCTCGCACCATGCCAGGTGGTCGCCTTCCTCGGCGGCGGCCTGCAGCAGGTAGTCCCGGGTTGCCGCCGTGCGGGCCATGAGGGCCTGGCCGTGGTACAGGGCTTGGGCCGATACCTCGCCGGCATGGTTGACCCTCATCAATCCGGCCACGTGGCGGCGCTCGGTCTCGGTCAAGGTGGGGGCCTCCGGCAAGTCCGCAGGGCTACGCGCTGCCTGGGCCGGGACAAACAGGGCCCGCAGGGCGCTATCGGCCGCCTGGAGCAGGGAATCGACCGTAAGACTGGGGGGTAAGGGGCTCGCCATCCCCTCATTATAGAATGGCGCCTGCACCGGGGTGCCTGGCCGGCCCCGGAGGGACCGCTGGGCGGGTCTTAGGGCCCCCTCCCGGGCTCGCCAAGCCTGCTTTGCAAAGCGGAGGGGGCTTCAGTACACTTCCGCGCCATTTTTCCGGAAGCCCAAGAGGCGCCGCGGGCGATCCGCCGCCCGGCTTTTCCGGTTCACTTTGGAGCCCGACTCGCAGCATGAAGACGATATTCGCCAATTCCGCCACCGCGCGCGGCGACTGGTACGTGGTCGACGCCACGGGCAAGACCTTGGGACGCCTGGCTTCGCAGATCGCGCACCGCCTCAAGGGCAAGCACAAGGCAAACTACAGCCCGCACGTGAACATGGGTGATCACATCGTGGTGTTGCACGCCGAGAAGATTGCGGTCACGGGCAACAAGCTTGACGACAAGCTGTACCACCATCACACCGGATACATGGGCAACCTCAAGACGATCGCGTTGGGCAAGCTCCTCAAGGAGCACCCGGAGCGCGCCTTGCAGTTCGCGATCAAGGGCATGCTCCCCAAGAATACTTTGGGTCGCAACATGTACCGCAAGCTCCACGTGTTTGCCGGCGCTGAGCACCCGCACTCGGCACAGCAACCCAAACAACTCGCGCTGTAAACAGCTTCAGGATCACCCCTCATGGCAGCTTCCCCAGATTACGGCACCGGTCGCCGCAAGACGTCCACCGCCCGCGTGTACATGCAGGCCGGCACCGGTCGCATCACGGTCAACGATCGGCCGCTCGATGAGTTTTTCGGGCGCGAGACCGGCCGCATGATCGTGCGCCAGCCGCTCGAGTTGGTGCAGCTGACGGGCAAGCTCGATATCACCGTGCAGGTCACCGGCGGTGGCATCACCGGCCAGGCCGGGGCAATTCGACACGGCATCGCGCGCGCATTGATGAAGTACGACGCGAAGCTGCGCCAGCCGCTGCGCCAGGCCGGCTTCGTCACACGCGACGCCCGCGAGGTGGAACGCAAGAAGGTCGGCCGGCGCAAGGCGCGCCGCGGCCCGCAGTACTCCAAGCGCTGATTCGCGCGCTTAGGTCGAGTCAAACCTTCGCCGGCACGGCACGGCACGGCTCGACGCGACCGCGCTCTTGGGTGTGGGTGTACGGGTGGGGGATCGTCTAGTGGTAGGACCGCGGACTCTGACTCCGCTAACCTAGGTTCGAATCCTAGTCCCCCAGCCACTTCCCGTGGAGGGAGCTTCCCTGTGTTCCGGCAGCTATTTGATCCCCTATCCTCAACCTACAGCTACCTGCTCGCAGACGCCGAGTCGCGCGAGGCGGTGCTGATCGATCCTGTGTACGAGCAGGCGCGGCGCGACACGGCGTTGATTCGTGAATTGGGCCTTACGCTGCGCTGCACCGTAGAGAGCCACGTGCACGCGGATCACGTCACCGCCGCCTGGCGACTCAAGCAGGAGCTGGGCAGCCAGATCGTCGTGGGCGCGCACTCCGAGGCGCAAGGCGCCGACCGCTACCTCGCGCATGGCGAGACTCTTCGCTTTGGCTCGCGCTCCATCGCCGTGCGAGACACGCCCGGCCACACCGCCGGATGTATCACGCTGGTATTGGATGATCGGAGCATGGCGTTCACGGGCGATTGCCTGCTGGTGCGCGGCTGCGGCCGGACCGATTTTCAGGGCGGCGACGCGCACGCCCTGTACCGCTCGATCCACGAGCAGATCTTCACGCTGCCCGACGCCTGTCTTCTCTACCCGGGCCACGATTACCGTGGCAACACCGTCACCTCGGTTGCCGAAGAGCGTGCCTTCAACCCGCGCCTCGGTGGCCAACTCAGCGAGTCCGACTTCGTGGGCTACATGGACAATCTCGGGCTCCCGCACCCGAAGCAGATCGACGTGGCCGTGCCCGCGAATCGCAAATGCGGCTACGCCGCCGTGCCCGAAACGGCCGATACCAATCCGTCCTGGGGCCCGCTGGCCTTCACTTATGCCGGATTCTGGGAAGTCCCCGCACACTGGGTGGAGGAGCATCTGCAGAGCCTACAGCTGATCGACGTGCGCGAGCCCGCCGAATTTGACGGTCCACTGGGGCACATCGCCGGCGCACGACTGGTGCCGCTGGGCACGCTGGCGAGCGGCCTCGGCCCTTTCGATCGTGACCGGCCCGTAGTGACTGTGTGCCGCGCGGGTGGCCGCTCGGCGCAGGCCACCCTGATGCTGCAGCGTGCCGGGTTCACGAAGGTCGCAAACCTGGCCGGTGGCATGCTGCAATGGCACGCTCAGGGTCTGGGTGTGGAAGGCGCCGGCAACTAGGCGCTAGATCGAGCGCGTGCCCGCGTCAGTGCCGATGATCAGCACGTCGGCGGGCCGCGTGGCAAACAAGCCGACCGAAACCACGCCAGCAAGCTGGTTGATGCTCGTTTCCAACACCCGTGGCTCGGAGATGTGCAAGCCGTGCACGTCGATGATCTGATTGCCGTTGTCGGTGACCACGCCGGCGCGCCAGACCGGTTTGCCCCCCAGCGCCGCAAGTTGGCGTACCACGAGTTCGCGGGCCATCGGGATCACTTCCACTGGTAACGGGAAGCGACCCAGCACCTCCACCAGCTTGCTGTCATCGATGATGCACACAAAGGTGCGCGCGGCCGCGGCGATGATCTTTTCACGCGTCAGTGCGGCACCGCCGCCCTTGATCAGCTCGCGCCTGGGGTTGGCCTCGTCGGCACCGTCGATGTAGATGCCGAGCTCGGGGACTTCGTTCAGGTCGAGCACCGGGATACCGAGGGATTGAAGGCGTGCGGTGCTGGCGGAAGAACTGGAAACGGCACCGCGCAGGCGCGTCTTCCAGGGTGCCAGCAGGTCAATCAGGGCATTGACGGTGGAGCCGGTGCCGACTCCCAGCACCATGCCATCGCGCAGCATGCCGAGCGCCGCGGTGGCTACCTGTCGCTTCTTCTCCTCAGCTGAAAGTGCCATGTTTTACAGCCTCCAGACGTGACTGTGCCCGCTTGCGCGGGCACAGTCTCAGCTTTGAATCAGGCTCGCGAGGTTTGATCCTCACTCACCTTGAAGTAAAGGCCTTTACTTCTTCTTCGCAGCTTTCTTCTTGGCCTTCTTCTTTGCCTTAGCCATGAATGATCTCCATATATCAGGTTAGTCCGGGGACCGAGTATATACACGAGACATAAAAAAACAAGCGTGTGTGTCACACGCCACTAGATGTGAACTCACTCACACTCACTCGAGCGACAGGATGAACCGCCAATGAGCGTCGTCGACCGGCATCACCGAGAGTCGAGAGCCGCGTTGGAGCAGGGTCATGCCGCGCAATTTCCCGTCGGCATGTGCGCGCAGCTCATCGAGTGTGATCACGCGTTTGAAGCGGCGCTGCAATTGCACGTCGATGGTGAACCAGCGCGGCGCGGCCGGATCACTGCCAGGGTCATAGTGCTCGTTGCGCCGATCGAATGCGGTGACATCGGGATATGCGGCGCGCACGACCTTCAGCGTACCGACCAGCCCCGGGACCGCGCAGCTCGAGTGGTACAGGAAGGCAAGATCACCGCGCTTTACGCGGTCGCGCAGGAAGTTTCGCGCCTGGTAGTTGCGCACCCCGTCCCAGGTGGAACGGCGTTTCGGGAGCTTGGCCAGCTGGTCGATCCCAAAGCTCTCCGGTTCGGTCTTGAGCAGCCAGTGAGCCATGGTTCAGCGCGTCCTTTTGAAGATTTGAATGCCACGTTCGGTGACGACCGCATCGAGTGGCACGTCGTGCGCGGCGGCCGGCAGCCGCTGGCAGCGCTGGCACTCGAAGGCGATGCCCACCAACACCGGCGCAGCGCGCGTTCCGTGCCGGCCGGCCAGGAAGCGGTCGTAAAATCCCGCGCCGTTGCCCAGTCGGTTGCCGGACTCGTCGAAACCGACCAGAGGCATCAATACCACGGCCAAGGCCTGCGGCGTAATCAATGGTCCGCCGACCGGCTCGGCGATCCGGTAACGATTCAGGCGCATGGGTGCGCCCCGATCGGGGAGAAACGCCATGCGTCGGGCACCGAAATCGGTGATGCGTGGCAGGTACACCCGGCAACCGCGCCGCCGGGCCAGCGCGCGCAGCGGGCCGGTGCTGACTTCGGTACCCCGCGACACGTACAAGCCAATGGCGGTCCCGGGCCTAAGCCAGGGACTGCGGGCCAGAGAGTCGCGGATGAGTCGCTCGGCGGCGGTGCGGGCGGCGCGCGACATCGCATCGCGGCTTTGCCACAACGCGCGGCGCAGCGCAGGGCGCGACATGGCAGAGTCGCCGGCAATTGGACTCACGGTTGTGCGCCTGCGGAAATTAGAAGCGTCACCCGCAATGCCGGTGCGAACTCTTGCTCTCGACCAGAGCAACAGGTGGGACTTCCTGTGGCAGGTAAGGCTTTCTGCTCGGGGCAGACTTGCACAATGCTGCCAGCAAGGTCAGGTCCCGGGGTGTTTCAACTTAGGGTCGAGAGGTAACCGAGCCCACTTGTCGAGCACCGCAGGCGACGCCAGGCCGACTCTACACTAAAGATCGAGCTGCTGTCCTTTCTGCAGCGCACTCTCGACACGTTCGCGCAGCAATTTGATGCGGGCACCGAGTTCGGCTTGCGAACCGTGACCGTGTTCACGCTGGCGCAGCATTTCATTGGCAATGTTGAGTGCGGCCATAACCGCGATGCGGTCGGCGCCGACCACTTTGCCGGTGTCGCGAATCTCTTTCATCCGGGCGTTAAGGAATGCGGCGCTGTCGATGAGATCATTCCGCTCCTCCTTCGGGCAGGCGACGAAATAATCCTTGTCCAGGATGCGCACGCTGACGCGGGTGCCGTCCGCTTCGCTCACGCCGTGCGTTCCATGGCCTTGAGTCGGCCAATCATCGCTTCCACCCTGGCTCGCACCTGCTCGCTGCGGTTCATCACCGTAGTCTTCTCGGCCGCCAGGCTGTCCTGGCGCGCGCGCAGCGCACGATTTTCGTCCTTGAGACGGTGCACGGTGGACACCAACTCCTCAAGGCGTTTTTCCAAGCGTTTGAATTCGACGTCGAGACTGCTGTTTTTGCTGCTTTCGGCCATGCAAAACTATAGTGCCGTGTGACGAGCGCGGTCAACCGAAAAACAGTGGGGTGATGCTGTAGGCGGGTGTTGCACGCTACAAGGGTGCGCTCTACCATGCCAGCGGTCGCTCCCTGCCGTCGGAACCAAGTGGGCCGCCATAGCAATTACGCGCAAATTCAGCGCCTGATGTCCGAATGCCGCGCCGTGACCGAGCCTGCCGAGGCACACGGGTCGCTGGCGGGCGCATTGTGCGCCACGGACGGTTACGGGGTTGACGACTGGCTGGCGGAGATCCTGCCCGAAGGTGCGGTGCCGGAGGAGACGGCCGTTTCGAGCCTGCGCGGCCTGTACGAGGCCACCCGCGCCGCACTCACCGGCACACAGATGCAGTTCGATCTGCTGATGCCCGACGATGACGCGCCGATCGAACTGCGCGCCGAGGCGCTCACCTTATGGTGCAACGGCTTTGTCTATGGCCTCGGCTCGGGCGGCGCCCCGGATCCCGAGCAATTGCCCGGCGACGCCGCTGAGATCGTCCGCGACCTGGCACAGATCATGCGTGCCGGAGTCGACGAGCGCGAAGGCGTCGAGGCCAACGAGCTGGCGCTTGCCGAACTGGTGGAGTTTGTCCGAGTCGGGGTGCAGGTCGTGTTTGAAGAACTCGGCGCGCTGCGCCACTCACTGCCCGCACGGCCGCGCCGCCGCTCGTTGCACTAGGGCCCGCACATGCCCGAGAAAATGAACGAAGAGTTCGCACGCCGCCGCCGCCAGCTGATGCGGCTGATGGGCCGGGACGCGATCGCGGTACTGCCGGCCGCTCCCGAACGCACACGCAACAGCGATGTGTACTACAACTATCGGCAGGACAGCGACTTTCACTACCTGACGGGGTTTGCCGAGCCGGACTCGGTCGCGGTGCTGATACCGGGGCGGCCGCAAGGCGAATTTGTGATGTTCGTGCGCGATCGCAATGACGAGCGCGAAATCTGGGATGGCAGGCGCGCCGGACCGGCCGGTGCGCGTCGCCGCTACGGCGCCGACGACGCCTTCCCGATCGGCGATCTGGACGACATCCTGCCGGGACTGCTCGAGAGCCGGGCGCGCGTGTACCACACGATGGGCAAGTACCACGACTTCGACCAGCGCGTGGTGGGCTGGGTGAATGCGCTGCGCGCCGAGGCGCGCTCGGGCCCCCATCCGCCGCTTGAATTCGTGGCCCTTGATCACGTGCTGCACGACATGCGCCTGTTCAAGAGCCGCAAAGAACTCTCGATCATGCGCAGGGCCGGCGCGATCGGTGCCGGCGCGCATGTGCGGGCCATGCGCTTTTGCCGGCCGGGCCGCACCGAATACGAGGTGTGCGCCGAACTGGTGCACGAGTTCGGCCGCCAAGGCGCCGAGGTCTCTTACCATCCGATCGTAGGGGGCGGTGCGAATTCCTGCGTGTTGCATTACCGGGACAACAACCAGCCGCTCAAGGACGGGGATTTGTTGTTGATCGACGCGGGCTGCGAGCATGAATACTACGCCTCGGACATCACCCGTACTTTTCCGGTCAACGGGCGTTTCAGCCCCGCGCAGCGCGCGGTCTACCGTGTGGTGCTGGCGGCACAGCGCGCGGCCGTCGCCAAGGTGCTCCCCGGCAATCACTGGAACGAGCCCCATGATGCGGCGGTGCGGGCAATCACCCAGGGGCTGGTACGCCTCGGCCTGCTGAAGGGCCCGGTGGCCAGTCTGATCAAAGACGGAGCCTACCGAAAATTCTTCATGCACCGGACCGGGCACTGGCTCGGCATCGACGTGCACGA
Organism: uncultured Gammaproteobacteria bacterium; assembly: GCA_963699955.1. Classification (GTDB taxonomy): domain Bacteria; phylum Pseudomonadota; class Gammaproteobacteria; order Steroidobacterales; family Steroidobacteraceae; genus FEN-1191. Next base: position 756,528 of record CAVOVV010000006.1, on the reverse strand, counting down.
CGTGGGTGACTATAAGGTCGGTGAGCAATGGCGCGTGTTTGAACCGGGCATGGTGCTGACGGTAGAGCCGGGCATCTACATCCCTGCCGGCACCAAGGGTGTCCCAAAGCGCTACTGGAATATCGGCATCCGCATTGAAGATGACGTCGCCGTTACCGCCCAGGGGCACGAAGTGCTCAGCGCCGGGGCGCCGACCGACCCGGACCTGATCGAGAAGCTGATGGCCGCGGCGTGAGTAGCACTATGTCGACCGAAGTCGATGTGGCCATCGTCGGCGGTGGCCTGGTCGGAGCCAGCCTGGCGCTGGCGCTGTGCGGCACCGGCAGGCGGATTGCGCTGATTGAGGCGTTCCTAGCCGACGCGGCCGCACAACCGAGTTTTGACGATCGCACCAGCGCGCTCGGCAATGGCAGCCGGCGCATTTTCGAGACGCTCGGCGTGTGGCCTCATCTTTCCGCCCAGGCCGGAGCGGTGCGTGAGATCCGCGTGACCGAGGCGGGACGCATCGGCGCCGCGCGGCTGCGCGCGGCCGACCACGGTCTCGAGGCGCTGGGTTTCGTGGTCTCGAACCGGCACCTCGGTGCGGCGCTGTGGAAGGAGCTCGCCGCGCATCCGGAATTGCACATCCGCTGTCCGGCGCGCGTGCGCGAGGTTCGGTTGGAGACCGATGGGGTGCAGCTGGAAGTGGACACGCAACCGCCGCGGGCCCCTTCAAACCCGGCCCCGGAACGGCTGGCCGCCCGCTTGGTGGTCGCTGCCGATGGTGCCCACTCGCTGGTGCGCGCGGCGGCCGGCATCGCCGCGCTGGTGGAGGACTACCAGCAGGTCGCCGTCGTGGTCCACGTGGGCACCGATCAGCCCGCAACGGGCGTGGCCTACGAACGCTTTACCACGACGGGTCCGCTGGCAGTGCTGCCGCTGGTGGACGGGCGCTACACCGTGGTGTGGACGCTAAGCCCCGAACGCGCGAGCGAAGTTCTGGCGCTTGACGATGCGGCCTTTGTGGCGGAACTGCAGCGCAGCTTTGGCTGGCGCATCGGCCGCGTGCAGCAGGTCGGGGCGCGCGCGTCCTATCCATTGCAGCTCAGTCGCGCCGAGGCACTGACGGGCCGACGCGCCGTGCTGGTCGGCAACGCCGCGCAGGCCCTGCACCCGGTGGCCGGGCAGGGCTTTAATCTCGGACTGCGCGACGCGGCGCTGCTCGCTGAGATCATCGCGGCCGCTCCCGATCCGGGCGCGCCCGCCGTGCTCGAGAACTTCGAGCGGCGCCGCCACGCCGATCGCCGCGGCATGATCGGTTTCACGGATGGCCTGGTCAAACTCTTCGCCAGCGAGCGGCCGCTGCTGGCGGCGGCACGCAATCTTGGTCTGCTGCTGTTTGACGTGACCCCGGGAGCCAAGAGCGCCCTGTCGCGGCTGAGCTGGGGCTTTGGCGGCGATACGCCGCGTCTGATGCGCGGTCTGCCGGTGGCCTGATGTGCAGGAACACGCCATAGATACCGACTTCGAACTGGCCATCGTCGGCGGCGGGCCCAACGGCGCGATTGCCGCAGCACTGCTGGCGCGCTACAGCGGCATTGCGGCAGCGCGCATCGCGCTGATCGCGCCTGAGCTCGCCGCGGATGCCAAAGCTGCCGCAACCCCCGACGCCCTCACCGGCCAAGCGCCCGATGCGCTGCCAGCGGCCATGCGCGTGGCCGCGATATCGCGTGCCAGCGAAATGGTGCTGCACAACGCCGACGCCTGGTCGCGTTTGCCCGCGGAGCGGGTGTGCGCGTACCAGCGCATGCGGGTCTGGCATGAATCGGTGCCCAGTGACGGCCCGGAAGTATTGATGTTCAGCGCCGCCGAAGTGGGCGAGCCTAACCTGGGATACATCATCGAGAATCGCTCGCTGTCGGCCGCAGGGGTGGCGAGTTTTGTCGCCCAGGGCGGGCAGGTCTTGGGCGCGCGCATCGGCGGACTGCAGCTGGAGGAGGAGGCGGTGCGCCTGCGGACCGGCGAGGGCGAGGTGACGGCCCGGCTGGTGATCGGAGCGGACGGTGCGCATTCCCAGGTGCGTGAGTTCCTGAAAATCCCGCTCCGCACCCACGATTACCGCCAGAGTGCGGTGGTGGCGAACATCGAGGGCACGCGGCCCCACCAACACACCGCTTGGCAGCGGTTTCTCGGCTCCGGACCGCTCGCGCTGCTGCCACTCTTTAATGGCTGCAGTTCCATTGTCTGGTCCGCGGACCAGCCGCTGGCCGAAGAGCTGACGGCGCTGCCGGCCCAGGAGTTTGCGCGGCGGCTTGATGCCGCCAGCGATGGGGTGCTGGGCGCCACGCGGCTGCTCAGCCAGCGCTTGATCGTGCCGCTGCGGCGTGCGACGGCGCTCACCATGATCGGTGAGCGCACCGCGCTGGTCGGGGACGCGGCGCACGTGGTGCATCCCCTGGCCGGACAGGGCGTGAACCTGGGGTTCCTCGATGCGGCGGTGCTGTGCGGCGTGCTGGCCGCCGGAATGGCCGAACGTGAAGATCCGGGCGCCGCACGACTCCTCACTCGCTACGAACAACTGCGCCTGACGCACGACACCCTGATGAGCTGGTCGATGAGCGCGTTCAACGAGCTGTTCTCGCGTGGCAGCGGCCCGGGCGGCTGGCTCGCGGCGCGGCTCCTGGGCTTGGCCGGCGCGACCGGCATCGCGCGCCGCACGTTTGCGCGGCGGGCACTCGGGCTGAGCGGTGAGATTCCGTCCCTGGCACGCGCGGTGCAGGTTGCGCCACGGGCAACGGCGGCCCGATGCTAAAACTGCTGCTGTGGTTGCTGTTGCTGGCACTGTCCTGGCCACTGGCGTTCCTGGCGCTGGTTTTGTGGCCGGTCGTCTGGGTTATCTCGCTCCCGTTTCGTATTCTAGGGATCGCCTTCGAGGGCGTGTTTGAGTTGCTGAGGGCGATCGTGACCTTGCCGGCCCGGCTGTTGGGCGGCGCGCGGCGCCGAGGCTAATGGGGGGAAACCGTCCGATGAGTCGACCGACCAGAATGGGGCCATGGCTGGCGCTGTCACTGCTCGCTCAGTGCCTGGGCGCGTCGGCGGTGGCCACCGCCGCTCCGACGCCGGTCGCGGCGAAACACTCGGCCTACACCGATGACGAGGTGACTCGGGAAGCCAACGAGTTCTTTAAGAGCGGTGCCGAGAGCCTGGGCAAGGTGCTGGCCAAGGTCCTCAAGGAAAAGGGTCACCCGATCGCCATTATCCGCGGCGAGGAGGCGGGCGGTGCGGTCGCGGTCGGCGTGCGCTACGGCCACGGCGAATTGATCTACAAGGGCGCCCCCGGAATAAAAGTGTACTGGCAGGGACCGTCGCTGGGCCTTGACCTCGGCGCCGATGCGGTCAAGGTATTTGCGCTGGTCTACGCCCTGCCAGATACCAAATCGCTGTTCCAGCGCTTTCCAAGTGCCGAGGGGAGTCTGTATTTCGTCGGCGGATTTGGAGTGAATTATCTGCAGCGCGGCCCCATCGTCATTGCCCCGGTGCGATTTGGCGTGGGCTGGCGCGAGGGGATCGACCTCGGCTACATGCACTTCACGCCGCAACTGCACGCCAACCCATTCTAAGCCCGGCCCGCTCGCATCACTCTCAAAGGATAGCCGATGGAATCCAACAAGATGCCCAAGGGCATCCCCTTCATCATCGCCAACGAGTTCGCCGAGCGCTTCTGCTACTACGGCATCAACGCGATTCTCGCCATCTACATGACCACCACCCTGCACTTCGGGCAGGCGCGCGCCACCAGCTGGCAGAGCCTGTTCAAGGCGGGGGCGTATTTTTTCCCGTTGCTCGGTGCGGTGGTCTCCGACGTGTTTTGGGGCAAGTACCGCACCATCATCACGTTCTCGGTGGTGTACGTTTTGGGCTGCACCATCCTGGCGCTGGGGCCGGCGACGCCACTCAATCTCGCGGTCGGCCTGGGCTTCATGGCCTTCGGCACCGGCGGGGTCAAGCCGTGCGTGTCGACGAACGTGGGCGACCAATTCACCAGTCGCAACAAACACCTGATTGAGCGCGCCTTCAGCTACTTTTATCTGTCGATAAATCTCGGCTCTTCCTTTTCGATCTACAAATGCCCCGAATGGCTGAACACCTACGGACCCAAGGTGGCCTTTGGGGTGCCCGCGGCGATGATGGCGCTGGCCACGGTTGTTTTTTACCTCGGTCGCAGTCGTTTCGCGGTGGTGCCCCCGGCAGGAAAGCAGTGGCTGAAGGACATACTGTCCCCCGCCGGTCTGAAACTCATCGGCAACTTGCTGATTGTGTACCTGTTTGTCGCGATGTTCTGGGCGCTGTGGGACCAGAGCAACGGCCAGACCTGGACCCTGCAGGCGACCTCGGATCTCATGGACAAGCACATGGGTTTCGGGCTGGTGTTGTTGCCGGCGCAGATTCAGGTCGTCAACGGATTGCTGATCCTGATCATGGTGCCGATCTTTACCTTCGGGATCTATCCGATTTGCAGCCGCTTCGTGAAGGTCACGCCGCTGCGTAAAATTTCCGTGGGGCTGTTTCTGGTCGCCGCATCCTTCCTGATCGTCAGCTGGATCGAGAAGCGCATCCAGACCGGTCACAGTGTCTCGGCCTGGTGGCAGATCCTGGCCTACGTGGTGCTCTCGGCTTCCGAGGTGCTGGTCTCGATCACGGCCCTCGAGTTTTCCTACAAGCAGGCGCCGCTGCGCATGAAGAGCTTCATCATGGCGCTATTCCTGTTGTCGACCAGCGTCGGCAATCTGATGACCGCCGCGGTCAACAATTTCATGGTCCACCAACTTCCGGGCGCCACGGCCATGAGCGGTGCGCAGACCTGGGTCACGCTGCCGGCCGGCACCCGCATGATCACGGGCCAGAAGATCGATTTCAACGATCAGACCGGCCTCACCGTACACACCAGTGACGGCAAGGACTCGCCACTGGCGGGCACCTTCCTGGTCGCCGAAGCTCGCGGCAACATGGTGCGGCTGATGGACAACGAGCACCGCCAGGCGGTGGCGACCAGCGGCGATTGGAATCCGGCGGCGGGCGCGGTGTCGACTTACAAATTGGTGGGACCGCAGTACTTCAATTTCTTTGCCTACTGGATGGCGGCCTTTGGCGTGGTGTTTATAGGCGTCGCGATGCTCTATCGCGAGCAGGACCACGTGCGCGCGGATTGAGCACCGCGCCGCACTGAGGCCTTAACCGGAAAGCGCCAGGCTCACCACGCCCGCGACGATGCACAGCGCGCCGGCGAGGCGCTGCGCGGCCGCCCGCTCGCCCAGCAGACGGGCACCGAACCAAGTGCCCACCAGCGTCGCCAGCTCGCGCGCTGGCGCCACGTGGCTAATGGGCGCACGGCGCATCGCAAACAACACCAGCAGGTATCCTAAGGGCCCGAGCGCGGCCACGGTCAGGACCGGTCGCCGGTAGGCGCGCCATTCGCGCCGCAGCTCGGGCCGGTCGCTCAGAGCCTGTCGCGATAGCACCATGACCCGGAAACTGTTGCCGGCGAAGTCAATGACGAACGGCGAGATTCCCAGCATCTTCACTGCCCAGCCGTCATTGAGCGTGTAGCCGGCGATGCAGGCGCCGGTGAGCGCGCCCCACGCCAGGCCGGGCAGCGCGCCGCGCCGCAAGCTGTGGTGCAGATCGGCTATCAGCACAATGCCCGCGATGATCAACAGCAGACCCGCCAGCGCCAGCGGCCCGGGCCGTTCCCCAAACAGCAGCGCCGCGCCGGCAAAGGACAGGAGCGGCCCGCTGCCGCGCGCCACCGGATACACCAGCGACAGGTCGGCCACGCGGTAGCCGGCCTGCAGGGCCTGCGAGTACAGCAGATGCAGTACCGCGGTGCCGGCCAGGGCGAGGTACTGCCAGAGGCCGTAAGGCAGGCGGGGCTGCAACACTACGTACGTAACTGCCGGTGCCCACAGCAGCAGCGACACCGCCGAATACAGCCACACAAAATGGCGCGAGTTTGCGGCGCGCTTGGCCTCCAAATTCCAGATCGCGTGACATAACGCCGCGAGCAGAACGGCGCACAGGGAACTTAAAGGCACGCACTCTCCGGCGTCGGCGAATCCGGGCTACCATCGTGCATGGCCGTGAGCGCGCAGTTCAATGCCTTTGTGCTCGATCTGCTAGGCGCGGTGCGCCCCGTGACGGCCCGGCGCATGTTCGGTGGCGTCGGCTACTACGCGGACGGGTTATTTTTCGCGATCGCCGATGACGACGTGCTCTATTTCCGGGTCGATGAGACCAGCCGCCCCGACTACGAGGCCGAAGGCCTGCAGGCGTTTGCCCCGCTGGGCCCGGGCACAAAATCGATGAATTACTACACGCTGCCGGCGCGCCTGTATGACGACGCGGAGGAGTTGGCGGTATGGTTGCGGCGCGCACTCAGCGCGGCGCGCGCCGGTGGTGACAAACGCCGCAAACGGCGCGCCTAGCGTCGCGGCGGGCGCGGCTCGCAACTAGGCGGGATCCTGGGCACTTGCGCAGGGCGCGAGTCCGGTCGCATGCTAGGGACCATTGTCCAGTCTATCCGCGGCCCTGCTGCGGTTAACGGGAGGACATACGTCATGAGCAAAGAATCTCGCTCGGCGTCCCGATTGGTCGGCCCGCGTGGTGTGCATTTGATTCTGGTGAGTTGCGGACTGGTGGGCCTGGCCGTGCTCGGCGCCTTGTCGGTGATGGGGATCAGCGCCCTGTTCAACCAGGGGCATCCGCTGCGCGCCGCGTTCCTGGCCATGGCGCCGCTGCTGTTGCTGCTGCTAGGCGCACGCCTCATTGGCTTGTATTGGCGGCCCGCGGACCCGAACGCGGAGCGCCCCAGCGCGCCGCCGGACGGCACTGACCAGACCGGCAACTGGGGCGTAGGCGGACCGTCGATGCGCGAGCCGGGATCGACCGGCGTATGGCCGGCACGCCGCGTCGATCGGCGCTACGAGGAACGGGACGACTGAGCCGAGCTCGACGCCCCAAGGGGCGGAGCGGCTCGGGGTACGGATCGTCGCCTGCGCTGATCCGGGGCTACACGCGCGGCGAGGATGCAGCGATGCTGTCAGTGACGCTCGAGGAACTGGAAAGCGCCGCGCAGCTGCTGCGCAAAGTCGTCCCGCCCACGCCGCAATACGCCTGGCCAAAGCTGCGGCAGCGCACGGGTTGTGAGGTGTGGGTCAAGCACGAGAACCACACGCCCACCGGTGCGTTCAAGGTGCGCGGCGGGCTGATTTACCTCAACCGGCTGCTGCGCGAACAACCCGACGTGCGCGGGGTGGTGAGCGCGACCCGCGGCAATCACGGCCAGTCAATCGCCTTCGCCGCGGCGCGCAGCGGCGTGCCGGCGACCATTTTTGTGCCCAAGGGAAACTCGCCTGATCAGAATTCGGCGATGCGCGAGTTTGGGGCGACGGTGGTGGAATTCGGCGTGGATTTCGACGAAGCCAAGCACGAAGCGCACCGCGTCGCGGCCCAGCGCGGGCTGCACTTCGTGCCCTCGTTTCACCGCGACCTGGTGGTCGGCGTGGCGACCTATGCCTTGGAGTTCCTCGGTGCGGTGGCCGATCTCGATACGGTGTATGTCGGCGTGGGCATGGGCTCGGGGATTTGCGGCCTGATCGCGGTGCGCGACCTGCTCGGACTTAAGACCAAGATCGTCGGAGTCTCCGCCGCCAACGCGCCCGCGAGCGCGCGCTCGTACGCCGCGGGCCGTCCGGTCACGACGGCCACCGCGCGCACTTTTGCCGACGGCATTGCCACCCGCGAGCCTCAGGCGGAGGCCGTGGAGGCGATCTGCCGCGGCGCGGCGCGCTTCGTGGAATTGAGCGAGGATGAGATCGCCGAGGCAATGCGCGCCTACTTTGATGACACTCACCAGGTGGCCGAAGGGGCCGGCGCAGCGCCGCTGGCGGCGCTGCTGCGCGAGCGTGCCAGTCTGGCGGGCCGCCGCGTTGGCGTGGTCCTGACCGGCGGCAATATCGAGCGCACGCGGTTTCTGCAGGTGCTCAGCGGCCGCACGCCCGCCGCAGGCGATGGCGATCATCCGCCTTCTTAAGTAAAGCGCGGCAGGCGGGCTGTGCATTTTGTGAGCTGCGACCGCCTCCGGCTTTTCCATAAATGCGCCCCGGACAGTCGAATTCGTGATTCAGCGCACAGAATGGGGTTCTGAGGGTATAGACTTGCACCGGGCGCTGAACGACATTGGAGCTTAGGGCTTAGGCGATAAATCGAGGAGTCAACCCGTGGGTAGGCTCGCTAGTAAGCGGGATTGGGCGATAGCCATGATTGCTGTCGCGACCTGCTGCGGCGTTGCCCCTGCCCAGGCCGGCGACCTGGGGTTCGTTCCCTCGTACTCGGGCGCGCAGGTCATGCTCTATGTCAGCTGGTCTTTTGCGGCCCAAGGCAAGCACCCTGAGGCTTTCGGCTTTCGATATGAGCGATCCTCGCCGGCGTCGAGCGACCCGGCGGCACGTTTTTGCGCACCGCTCGCCCACCGTTCACTGATCGACCTGCAGTTTGCGCGTGGCGCTGGCCCGCGAATGCAATTTGGCCCGCGCGTCACCTGGGACATCAGCCACGGACGATTGGCGCCTACCAATCGGGTCGGCTCCTGGTCCGTGGCCATGCTGCCCGCGCTGCCCGCGCTGCCCGGCGCGCTGGCGGCATCGCTCCCCTGACACCCGCCCGCCGATCGCAGAGCCCGGTTGAGAGTATCCTGTCGGGCCTGACTGGCCGACAGAGTAAGGATCGACCGTGAGTAAACGCATCGACGTTGCCGCCGTGGAAGCGGTCATCGGCAGCCTATATCCACCCCCCTTCGACGAGCCGTGCCGGAACCGCGAGCGGCGCAGGCTGGGCGACGCCGCGGGGTTGCAGCAGTTCGGAGTAAACCTGCTGCGTCTCCCGCCCGGCTCCTGGTCCAGCCAGCGCCACTGGCACAGCCATGAGGACGAGTTCGTCTACGTGCTCTCCGGCGAGGTGACGCTGCACACCGACGCCGGCACCGAGCTCTTGCACGCCGGGGATGCGGCAGGTTTCCGGGCCGGCGACCGGGACGGTCATACCCTGCAGAACCGCTCGGCGGGCGAGGCACTGGTGTTGGAGGTGGGCTCGCGGTTACCGGCACAGGACGTCACGACCTATCCTGGGCTCGATATGCTGGCTCCGGCCGGCGGCGTACCGGCAAATTTCACGCATCGAGACGGCACGCCCTACGCGAACATCGTCCGCCGCGCGCGCTGACCGGCGGACCTTCCACGGCACGGTCTGGACGGCAGGACTCGATGAACGGACAGCGCTCACAGCTGATCAGTAACGCGATCGTACTGGCGTGCTTGAGCGCATTGCTGCTCGGCGTGCTGGCGGTGCTGCGCCCGTTCCTGTCGGCGATCATCTGGGCGGCGATCATCGTGGTGGCGACCTGGCCGATCATGTTGCGGGTGCAGCGCTTGTGTGGCGGGCATCGCAGCCTGGCGGTGGCGGCGATGACTTCGGGGTTGTTTGTTGCAGTCGTCGGGCCCGTGGCGCTGCTGCTCGGCACGCTGGTCACGCGGCTCCCGGAACTGCGCGACGTGGGCGCGCGTCTGTTTGCCGGCCCCTGGCCGGGGCCGCCCGCGTGGCTCGAGCGCATGCCCTACGGCACACAGCTGAGCGCGCAATGGCAACAGGCCGCCACACAGAGCCCCGAATATTGGGCCGGCGCCGTCAAACCCTACCTGGCGAGGTTGGCGGTGTGGCTGAGTCAGCACGTCGGCACGCTCGGTGGGGTAACGATCGATTTTCTGCTGACGCTAATCCTGGTGGTGGTGTTCTATCTGTATGGCGAAGCGCTGGCGAAGTGGACGCTGCGCCTTGCCAAGCGCGTGGGCGGAGCGCGTGGCGTGGAAAGCACGATGCTGGCCGGGCAGGCCATGCGGGCGATTGCCGCGGGCGTCGTGCTGACGGCGCTGGTCGAGGCGGTACTGAGCGGCCTTGGCCTATGGTTGGTGGGAATCCCCGCGGCCGGCGTGCTGACCTCGATCATTTTCATGCTGTGCGTCATGCAGATCGGGCCGATGCCGGTGTTGATCCCGGCGGCGCTGTGGTTGGTGTTCCAGCAGCACCTCGGCTGGGGAATTGCGCTCGCGATCTGGGCACTGACAATGAGCATAGGCGATGGGATCCTGCGGCCGTGGCTGATTCAGCGCGGCGCCAAGCTGCCTTTCATGCTGGTGCTGGTGGGTGTCGTCGGCGGCCTGCTGGCCTTCGGCGTGACCGGCATATTTGTCGGGCCGATGCTGCTGGCGGTGGTACAGCGCCTCATGGAGCGATGGATGGATGACCTATGAGCGAAACAGAGGCCGGGCCGCCCCACGCATCGGATAAAAAGCGGCGGCGCTCCGCACGCGGATTGCTGCGCCTGGACCTGTCGGTTCTGGGCGCGGGCTTTGCCTGGTTTGCTTACGTCGATGCGCCGATCACCGATGGCGCCATGCGCTTGATTGCCGCCGCAGTACTGGCGGGACTGCTGTCGATTGTCGCCGCGCTGATCTGTGGGGAATCCAAAACCGAACGCGCCTCCCGGCGCAGCTGGCGCGTGGCCGTATGGGCATTTGCAGTGACAACGGTATTGATGCTGACGGCCGCGACGGTGACGCTGAACTTGAAGGGTACCGGAAACGAAGAATCGGATACTCAGACCACGGTGGTCATGCCCGCTTAGGCGCAGTCGCCGCGAGCAGTGCGTCGATGTCGGCGGTCGCCATGTCGTAGGCCGTGACCAGCCGCACGACGGGCGAACCCACGCCCGGTGGCACGGGCCACTCGTAAAATTCAAAGCCCTGCGCGCGCAGCGCGTCTATCAGTGTCTGCGGCAGTGCCGCGAATACCTCGTTGGCCTCGACCGGCTGCAGCAGCGAATAGCCGCGTTGCCGCAGACCCTGCGCAAGCCGCGTCGCCAGTGCATTCGCGTGCCGGCCGTGCCTCAGCCAGAGTTCATTGTCCAGGCACGCGGTCAGTTGGGCACTGAGAAAGCGCATTTTCGACCACAAGTGGCCTGCGCGTTTGCGGCGCATCTCGAACTCGCGCGCCAGCTCGGGCTGGAAAAATATCACCGCCTCCGCCGCCAATGCCCCGTTCTTGGTCGCGCCGAATGACAGCACGTCGATGCCGCATTTCCAGCTCGCCTCGGCCGGCGTGCACGCGAGGTGCGCGACGGCATTAGCGAAGCGCGCGCCGTCCATGTGCACCCTCAGGCCGTAGCCGTGGGCCGCCGCCGCGAGCTTGGTGAGCTCCTCGGGCCGGTACACCGTTCCCCATTCGGTCGCCTGCGACACGCTGACCGCCGCAGGCAGGACATGATGCACACCCATCTCGCGCGCGTGCGCCACGGGCGCCGCCAGCTGCTCGGCGGATAGCTTGCCGTCTGGCGAGGGCAGCGCCAGCAGCTTGGCACCGCCGCTGAAGAACTCAGGCGCGCCGCATTCGTCGGTGTTGATGTGGGCGATCTCGTGGCAATAGACGCCGCCAAACGGCGGCGCCAGCGTGGCCAGCGCCAGCGCGTTGGCCGCCGTGCCAGTGGCCACGGGATGGATAACCAGCTCACATTCGAAGACTTCCTGCGCCAGGGTCGTGAGGCGCCGGGTCTCGGCGTCATCACCGTAGGAATGCACCGTGCCATGGTTGATCGCGGCAATGGCGCTCATGACCTCGGGGGCGGCGGGTGCCACGTTGTCGCTCGCAAACGAGCGTCTGGTCTGCGTCATGCTTGCCCCTCAAGTCCCGCCGTGGCCAATGGCCTAATCTACCCGAAGCTGCGGATGCTGCGCATCGGTTATGCTGGCCGCGTGCCGATCCAATATCTGTTCCAGACGCCGGTCTATGCGGCGTCCCTTGAACCGGCCACTTCGGCGCAGCTGAACCGGCGGCTGCTGCGCGAATGCCTGCAGCTACGCCACGATGATCGCGCCGGGCGCGTCTGGTCGGCGCGCAACTATCCGGGCGGCTACACTTCCTATAATTCGCGAAGCCGGCTGCACCGGGTGTCACCCAGCTTCGCCAAACTTCAGCGCTGCATCGACCGGCATGTCCGGCGCTTCGCGAAATCGCTGGACTTCGACCTGCGCGGCAAGCGGCTGGAGATGACCGACTGCTGGGCCAACATCATGCGTCACCGCGCTGCGCACGGGCCGCATCTGCACCCGCTGTCGACGATCAGCGGCACCTATTTCGTGCGCGTTCCGCGCGGCAGCGCGGGACTGAAGTTCGAAGATCCGCGGCTGGAGCGCTTCATGGCCGCACCGCCGCGCCGCGCGCGCGCCCGCGCGAGGAATCGGGTCTGGGTAACGCTGCCGGTGCGCGCCGGGCGCGTGGTGCTGTTTGAAAGCTGGTTGCGCCACGAGGTGCCGCCCAATCTGGCGCGCGGCGAAAGGATCAGCGTTAGTTTCAACTATGCCTGGTTCTGAATCGTGAGCGTCACGGTAATCATTCTTGGACTGATCGTGGCGGCCAGTGTCGCCGGCCTTAGTTTCGCGCCCGCTCTTCTGGAGCGCTCGCTGTTTCGACCCTACTGGCTGGTGCCGAAACGTCAGTACACAACCCTCATCAGCAATGGGTTTATGCACGCCAATGTCGCGCATTTGCTGTTCAATGCCTTTACCCTCTGGTCATTCGGCCGCGCGCTCGAGGCGACCATAGGCCCGGCGCGATTTCTGCTCCTGTACACGCTCGGTCTGCTGGTGAGCGATGCCGGAACCTGGATCAAGCACCGCGCTGATCCGGCCTACGCTTCGCTCGGCGCGTCGGGCGCGATTCTTGCGGTGCTGTTCGCCTCGGTCGTGTATTACCCGACCCAGTCACTTTATATCCTGCCGCTGCCCGTGCCGATTCCGGCGGTATGGTTCGCCGTGGGTTATCTGGCCTACACCTGGTACGCCGCCCGGTTCCTGCGCGGTCGCGTCAATCACGACGCGCATTTTGGCGGCGCAATCGCCGGACTGGTGTTTGTGGCGTGCACCGATCCGCGCGCCTGGCAGCGGGCAATCTCGCTGGCTTTCCACTAGCATAGAACGATGCGTGATCTCACCGAAGGCTCGATTGATCGGCACCTGGTGGCCATGGCGACGCCGATCGCGGCCGGCATGATCTTCCAGACCCTGTATTTCCTGGTCGACCTGTATTTCGTGGGCCGGCTCGGCGGTGCGGCTATCGCCGGGGTGGGCTCGGCCGGAAATCTGGCCTTCCTGGTGATGGCTCTGACGCAAGTGCTGGGGGTCGGCACGGTCGCGCTGATCGCTCAGGCGGTGGGTCGCAAGGACCAGCCGCGCGCCAATTTGGTGTTCAACCAGTCTTCGGTGCTGGCCATGGCCGCGCTGCTGACCTGCCTGATCCTGGGCTACCTGTTTGCGGTGCACTTTGCCGGTGCGCTGGGGTCGGATGAGGCCACGCGCGAGGCCGGCGCCACGTACCTGCGCTGGTATCTGCCGGGCCTGGCCCTGCAATTTGCGATGGTGGCGATGGCCTCGGCCCTGCGGGGCACGGGCATAGTCAAACCGGCAATGACCGCACAGATGCTGACCGTGGTGATCAACGTGATTCTCGCGCCGGTGCTGATCGGCGGTTGGGGCACGGGCCGGCCGCTGGGCGTGGCCGGCGCCGGCCTGGCCAGCTCGATCGCGATCAGCGTCGGAGTGCTGCTGATGTGGGTGTATTTCCTGCGGCTCGAGCACTACGTCGGTTTCGTGCGAGCCGACTGGCGGCCACGGCTCGATGTCTGGCGGCAGATACTGGCCATAGGACTGCCCGCGGGCGGCGAGTTCGTGATCATGTTCGTGATTTTTTCATTCATCTATTTCGTGATTCGTCCGTTCGGCGCCTCGGCGCAGGCCGGATTTGGCGTCGGTACGCGCGTCATGCAGGCGATTTTCCTGCCCGCGATGGCAGTCGCCTTCGCCGTGGCGCCGATCGTCGGTCAGAACTTTGGCGCCAGGCTCAAGGCGCGGGTACGTCAGACCTTCCGCTCCGCGGCATTGATGAGCGCGGTGCTGATGCTTGTGGTCATGGTCGTGTGCTTAGGACGCCCCGCGCTGCTGATCGGTGCCTTTACGTCCGAGCCGGAGGCGATCCGCGTCGGCTCCGATTACCTGCGGTTTGTGTCCTGGAACTGTGTTGCCAGCGGCTTTGTGTTCGTATGCTCGGGTGTGTTGCAGGGGCTCGGCAACACCTGGCCGGCGCTATGGAGTTCGGCCTCGCGCCTGGTGACATTTATTACGCCGGTCTGGTGGCTGTCGACGCGGCCGGGCTTTTCCATTACCCAGATCTGGATGGTCTCGGTCGCTTCGGTAACGCTGCAGGCGCTGCTGAGCGGCACGCTGGCGTTACGCCAAGTGCGGCTGCGCCTGTCGACCCAGCCGTAATTCTGCCGGCAAACGCGGCGCTCGCAGGCCGAGCCCGCCGCGTATCTATTTCGTGGCGAGCAGGTCGATCTTCGCGGCACAGATGAAGTCGTTGTCGGAGAGCCCGCCAATTGAGTGCGTGGTGTAGCGCACCCGGCAGTAGCCATAGCCAACCTCGAGATCAGGGTGATGGTCCTCGATGTTGGCGATGTGGGCCAGCGCATTGACGAAACTCATGGTGCGATAGAAATCCACGAAGCGGAATTCGCGCGTCAGGCTCTTGGCATCCGCGCTCATCTGCCAGTCGCCGGCCAGCTGACGCCGCTGCGCTTCCGCCTCGGCCCGGCTCAGCGCGGGCACTCCGCCTTCGCAGGGCTTGCAACGCTTGGCAGTGAGATTGTCCATGGGGTGTCCGATGCGCCTCGGGCGCAAGTTATTGCATGCTGCGCTTGGGGTAACTGCGCTCGACGTACCGCTCGACCAGCTGCTGGAATTCCTCAGCGATGTGCTCGCCCTTGAGCGTCACGGTCTTCGCCCCATCTTCATAGACCGGCGCCACAGGACGCTCACCGGTCCCGGGCAGACTGATGCCGATGTTGGCCTGCTTGCTCTCGCCCGGGCCGTTGACCACGCAGCCCATCACCGCCACCGAAAGATTCTCAACGCCAATGTGCGCCCGGCGCCACTCCGGCATACGCCGGCGCAAGTGTTCCTGAATACTTTGCGCCAGCGACTGGAAAAAAGTGCTGGTGGTGCGCCCGCAGCCCGGGCAGGCCGTCACCAGCGGCGTAAAACTGCGCAGCCCCATGGTCTGCAGCAACTCCTGCGCGACGATGACTTCACGCGTGCGGGCGCCGCTGGGCTCCGGAGTGAGCGAGATGCGGATGGTGTCGCCGATGCCCTCCTGCAACAGGACCGCGAGCGCGGCACTCGAGGCGACGATGCCCTTTGAGCCCATGCCGGCCTCGGTGAGCCCCAGATGCAGCGGATGGCGGGTGCGCGCCGCCAGTTCGCGGTACACGGCAATCAAATCCTGGACCGTTGAGACCTTGGCCGACAGGATGATGCGGTCCGCGCCCAGACCAAGCTCCACGGCGCGCAGGGCGCTGTCGACAGCCGAGCGCACCAGGGCCTCGCGCATGACCTGCTGCGCCGAGGCGGGTTCCGGCAAGGCGCTGTTGGCATCCATCAGGCGTGCCAGCAGGTCCTGATCGAGGCTCCCCCAGTTCACGCCGATGCGTACCGGCTTTTGGTAACGGCAGGCGAAATCGATCAGCTCGGCAAACTGCGGATCGCGCTTGGCGCCGCGGCCCACGTTACCGGGGTTGATGCGGTATTTGGCCAGCGCCTCGGCACAGGCGGGATTGTCCTTGAGGAGCTTATGACCGTTGAAATGGAAATCACCGATCAGTGGCACCGTACAGCCCTGCGCCGCGAGCGCCTCGCGGATGGGCGCGACCGCAGCGGCGGCGGCATCGGTATTGACGGTGATGCGTACCAGCTCGGAGCCGGCGTCGGCCAATTCGCGCACCTGCCTGACCGTAGCGGCGACGTCGGCCGTGTCGGTGTTGGTCATGGATTGCACCACGATCGGGGCGTTACCGCCCACGAGCACGCCGGCGATGTCCACGGCCAAGGTGGAATGACGGGGGCGGTGGGCTGAGGCGGTGTTCACGATAGGCAATTGTAGAGGGGCGGGTGCCGTAACTGCTATGATTCAGGTTCCGTCAAAAAGATCTGTTCGAAGAGATTCGGAACCGGGCGCTAGGCCCGAGCCCGGACGCCGAAGGCGCAATTCCGCCCGGAAACGCTCAGGCACCAGGAACGGCAGGTCAAGGATGGGCTCTGGAGAGCGGCGGCGCCTGTAGGCAGACCCGCCCACCGAAGGGGTGCGGCGGCGGGCCTGAAGGCCGGTTTGCCCGATCTCTCAGGTATGAAGGACAGAGGGGCGGCAGGAGCACGGCCATGAGCGTGCCCCTGCCGCCTTTTTTTATGACCGGATTCCGCGGGCTGGAGTTACATTGGGTTTACGCACTCCTCTCTATGACCAACACGTCGCGCTCGGCGCGCGCATGGTCGACTTCGGCGGCTGGGACATGCCGGTCCACTACGGATCGCAGATCGAGGAGCACCACGCAGTGCGCCGATCCGCGGGTGTATTCGACGTCTCGCACATGTGTGTCATTGACGTGCACGGCACTCGCGCGGGCGAATTTCTGCGCGGTCTGCTGGCCAATGATGTCGCCCGTCTCCGCCGGCCGGGCAAGGCGCTGTACAGCTGCATGCTCGGAGAAGACGGCGGGATTCTGGACGACCTGATCGTCTATTTTCTCGATCCGCACTGGTATCGCATCGTCGTAAACGCCGGCACCCGCAATTCCGATCTCGCTTGGATTCGCGCGCATGCCGCCCGGTTCGACCTCGACGTGCAGGAACGACGCGACCTGGCCATGCTCGCCGTGCAAGGCCCGGAGGCGCGAGCGCGCCTGAGCACGCTGCTGACTCCGCCCGATGCGCAGAGCGCCCTTGCGTTGCCGACGTTTTTCGGGGTGCAGCTCGGTGCGTGGTTCGTGGCGCGCACCGGTTACACGGGCGAGGATGGATTTGAAGTCATGCTGCCGGCCGACGGCGCGGTCGAACTGTGGAATCAGCTCAACGAGCTAGGCGTCCAGTCGTGCGGGCTGGGAGCCCGCGATACCCTGCGGCTCGAGGCCGGCATGAATCTGTACGGCAATGATATGGACAGCAGCACCAATCCGCTGGAATCGGGGCTGGAGTGGACCGTGGCCTTCGAGCCTGCCGAGCGGGGGTTCATTGGCCGCGCGCCGCTCGAGCGCGCGCGCGTTGCGGGTACGGGGCGCAAGCTGGTGGGTCTGCTGCTGGAGGACCGCGCGGTAATGCGTTCACATCAGCGTGTGCTCACCGCAGCGGGTGAGGGTGCGGTGACCAGCGGCACCTTTTCACCGACGCTTGGCCGTTCGATTGCGCTGGCGCGCGTGCCAGGCGCCGCGCCGGGGGTCGGCGGGACGGTGCAGGTCGACATACGCGGCAAATTCCTGAACGCGCGGGTGGTGAAGCCGCCGTTCGTGCGCCTGGGCCGCGCGCTGGTGGACCTGTAAGCTCGCCAGCAAACTTACGCAGCAATAGGGAGAGTCGAGGCGATGAGCAATGTACCGACGGATCGCAAGTACGCCCGCAGCCACGAATGGGCGCGTGAGCAGCCCGATGGCACCGTAGAAGTCGGCATCAGCGACCACGCGCAGCACTCGCTCGGGGACCTGGTGTTTGTCGAGGTGCCCGAGGTCGGCCGTACACTCGAGCAGGGCGAGGCCTGTGCGGTCGTCGAGTCGGTCAAGGCCGCTTCCGACGTGTACGCGCCGGTGGCGGGCACGGTGGTGGCCGTGAATGAAGCGCTTTCGCAGGCCCCCGAGCTCGTCAATCAGGATCCCTATGGCGGCGGCTGGATCATGCGGCTCAAACCGAGTGCGGCGCTGGCGGCGGCGGATCTGCTCAATGCCGAAGCGTACGCCACGCTCGCCGAGGCGGGTTGAGTGCCGCGCCGACCCCTTAATTGCTAAGGAGTTGCTATGCCATTCATTCCACACACTGAGGCCGATGTTGCCGAAATGCTGGGCGCCATCGGCGCGCCCGACATGGAGTCGCTGTTCGCGGAGATACCGGCCGCGCTGCGGGTGCGCGAACTTGCCGGAGTGCCCGCAGGCCTGAATGAACAGCAGGTCATGCGCCTGATGCAAGAGCGCGCGCGCCAGGACGGTTTGCCGCTGAATTTCATCGGCGCCGGCGCCTACCCGCATCACATCCCGGCGGCCGTGTGGGCACTGGTGTCGCGCGGCGAGTTCTACAGCGCGTACACGCCCTACCAGGCCGAGGCCAGCCAGGGAACGCTGCAGACCATCTACGAATATCAGTCCATGATCACCGCACTGACCGGCATGCAGGTGGCCAATGCTTCGATGTACGATGGGGCCACCGCGGTCTCCGAAGCCTGTCTGATGGCCGTGCGCGCCAATCGCAAATCGCACTCCGCGCGCGTCCTCATGCCGACCACGGTACATCCTCACTATCGGGCCGTCACGCAGGCTTCGACCAGCGGCCAGGGGCTTGACCTCAAGGCGCCGGCCTACCTGCGTGCCAGCGGCCAGACGGACCTGGAGGCGCTTGCGCCCTACGAAGGCCAGGATGTCACGGCGCTGGTCATCCAGCAGCCGAATTTCTTCGGAGTGCTGGAAGAAGTGGACGCGCTCACCGATTGGGCTCATGCGCGCGGCGCGCTGGTGATCGCGGTCGTGAACCCGACCTCGCTCGCGGTGCTTAAGGCGCCGGGACAGTGGGGCACGCGTGGCGCTGACATTGTCGTGGGCGACGGCCAACCACTCGGCTGCCCGTTGTCTTCGGGCGGCCCGTATTTTGGCTTCATGGCGACCCGCATGGACTACGTACGGCAGATGCCCGGGCGCATCGTCGGGCGCACCGTCGATCTGGACGGCCGACCGGGGTTTACGCTCACACTGCAGGCGCGCGAGCAACACATTCGCCGCGGCAAGGCCACCTCGAATATCTGCACCAACCAGGGCCTGCTGATGATTGCCGGCACCATCTATATGGCCCTCATGGGCGCCGAGGGCCTGGAGCGCGTGGCCTACGCGTGCATGAGCCGCACCGCCGAGCTGGTGGCGGCGCTGACGCGCGTGCCCGGGGTGCGCAGTGCATTTACTGGCGCGCGCTTTCACGAGGCGGTGTTATTGCTGAATCGCCCCGTGGCTCCGGTGCTCGAGGCCCTGGCAGCGCGCGGCATCGAGGCCGGCTTTGATCTTTCCGGTTACTACCCGGAACTCGGACCGGCCTTACTGGTCTGTGCCACGGAGGTGCACACGGCCGAGGATCTCGCGGCTTATGCCGCGGCGCTGGCCGAAGTGCTTAAATCAGTGCGCGTGGCCTGAGCCGGACATGATCACAGGAGGCTACCATCCCGTGGATTCCGGCACCTATCCTGCCACGGGACATGCAGACGCATGGTCTACCCAGGCTGGTCGCAACCCCGTCGGGCCGGCCGTGTTTCAAGTTCCCGCACGTCTGTCGGCGCGCGCTGACAAGCCAGCGAGGTGCCGCGCGTGAGTTTGCCGATGTGCGAGCCGCTGATATTCCAATACGGGCGCGCCGGTCGTGGCGCGCGGGGTCAGTGGCCCGCGGCGCCCACCGCGATCCCGGCCGTGCCAGAGAAGCTGCGCCGCGCACGGCGCGCGGCCCTGCCCGAGGTGAGTGAACTGGACGTGGTCAGGCACTACACGCGGCTTTCGCAGCTCAATTTCTCGATCGACACGCATTTCTATCCGCTTGGTTCGTGCACCATGAAGTACAACCCGCGGGCCTGCAATGCTGCCGCTCTGCTCCCCGAATTTCTGGGCCGCCATCCGCTGGCCAGCGCGCGCCACAGCCAGGGTTTCCTCGGGTGCATGTACGAATTGCAGGAGATGCTCAAGGCCGTCACCGGCATGCGCGGTGTGGCGCTGACCCCGATGGCGGGTGCGCACGGTGAATTTGCCGGGGTCGCCATGATCCGCGCCTATCACCGCGCGCGCGGGGACCTGGAGCGCAACGAGATCATCGTGCCTACGGCGGCGCACGGCACCAATCCTGCCACCGCCACCATGTGCGGCTGCGTGGCGCGCGAAGTGGGAGTGGACGCGGAGGGCGACGTGGACCTCGATGCCCTGCGCGCGACGGTGGGCCCAAAAACAGCCGGCATCATGCTCACGAATCCCTCGACCTTAGGCGTGTTTGAGCGCCAGATCGTCGAAGTGGCCCGTATCGTGCACGCCGCGGGCGGTCTGCTGTATTACGACGGCGCGAATCTCAATGCGATTCTGGGCAAGGTGCGCCCCGGAGACATGGAATTCGACGTCATGCACATGAACCTGCACAAGACCTTCTCGACGCCGCACGGTGGCGGCGGCCCGGGTGCCGGTGCGGTGGGTGTCGGCCCGCGCTTGCTGCCGTTCATGCCCCTGCCGGTGGTGGCGCGCAGCGGCGAGGGCGAGGGCGCACGCTACCGCTGGCTGAGCGAGCCGGACCTGCCGCAATCCATCGGCCGGCTCACGGGCTTTAACGGCAACGCCGGGGTACTGTTGCGCGCCTACGTCTACATGCGCATGCTGGGCCGCGAAGGCATGAGTCGGGTGGGCGATTTTGCGACCCTGAATTCGAACTACCTGCTCGCCCGTCTGCAGCAGGCCGGCTATGTCGCCGCCTATCCGCGGCGGCGCGCCAGCCATGAATTCATCCTGACGCTCAAGTTGCTTGCGCAGCAGCAGCACATCACGGCGATGGATGTGGCCAAGCGACTGCTCGACTTTGGCTTCCACGCGCCCACCACCTACTTCCCGCTGCTGGTGCCCGAGTGTCTGCTGATCGAGCCGACCGAAACCGAGAGCAAGGACACGCTCGATGCCTTCGTGGGCGCCATGACGGAAATTCTGCGCGAGGCGGACAAGGATCCGGAGACTCTGCGGGCCGCGCCGCATCGCATGCCGGTGCGCCGACTCGACGACGTGCGCGCGGCGCGCGAGCTCGATCTGGCGTACCAGCCGGGCGCCGCCTGATGGGTCGCGGGACTTGATCGCTCGCGACAAGCCGCGCGGCTTAACTAGACTGTTCCGGGCCTGTGGTGCCAGCCGCAAGGGGCTGATCGGCGCGTACCGGGAGGAGGCCGCCTTCCGTCAGGAACTGCTGCTGGCGGTCGGTGCCGTGCCGCTGGGATTGTGGCTCGGGCACAGCGGCGTGGAGCGCGCGTTGCTGGTGGCGCCCGTGTTGCTGGTGCTGATCGTGGAACTTGTCAACAGCGCGATCGAGGCGGTCGTGGACCGGGTCGGTCCGGAGCGCCACGAGTTGGCCGGACTGGCCAAGGACATTGGCTCCGCCGCTGTGCTGCTGAGCTTGATATTGTGCGCGGTGGTTTGGGCCCTGGTATTGCTGTACCGCTGATGGTTGCCGGAGTGAATTGATGGCTGCACTGATTTGCGGTTCACTGGCCTACGATACCGTGATGGTCTTCGAGGGTCGTTTCCGCGAGCACATCCTGCCCGACCGCATACACATGCTGAACGTCTCGTTCCTGGTGCCCGCGATGCGACGAAATTTTGGCGGTTGTGCCGGCAACATTGCCTATAACCTTAAGCTGCTCGGCGGTGAGGGCCTGATGATGGCCACGGTGGGCCATGACTTTGCGCCCTATGAGAGCTGGCTCGCCGAGCGGGGCATCACCCTCACGCACGTGCGCAAAGTGCCGAGCGAATTTACCGCCCAGGCCTTCATCACCACCGATCTGGACGACAACCAGATCACCGCCTTTCATCCCGGCGCGATGAACCATGCGCATCTCAACCGGGTGGGCGCCGCGCCGGGCGTGAAGTTGGGCATCGTTGCGCCCGATGGCCGGCAGGGCATGCTCGATCACGCCGAGCAATTTGCCAGCGCCGGCATCCCGTACCTGTTCGACCCGGGCCAGGGACTGCCGATGTTCGATGGCGAGGAGTTGCGGGCCTTCGTGACCCGGGCGTCATGGGTCGCGGTCAATGATTATGAAGCCAGCCTGCTGAGCGAGCGCACGGGTTGGTCCGCTGAAGCCATTGCCTCACGGGTCAAGGCGCTCATCGTGACGCGCGGAGGCGCGGGTTCGTGGATCTACACGGACGGCCAGCGCCAGGAAATTCCGCCCGCCAAGGCGGCGCAGCTCGCCGACCCGACGGGTTGCGGCGATGCCTACCGGGCGGGCCTGTTGTTCGGCCTGCAGCGCGGGCTCGACTGGCCGACCACCGGACGGGTGGCTTCGCTGGCAGGCGCCATAAAAATGGAACACCACGGTACCCAGCAGCACCACTATGACTGGGCCACCTTTACGGCACGATTTCACCAGAACTTCGGATTCACGTTATGAACGGAAAGCCTCGCACCGCAGGAAGGCTCAATGCGCTCGCCGCCATGCTGCTGGCCATGTCGCTCGTGGCTTGCGCGGCTGTCCGCCGACCTCCGCCCCCCGTCATCGTTCAGGCCCCTCCGGTGCCGGTGGCGGCGGTCGTGGCGCCCCCGGCCGACTGGGCACGGACGCTGGAGCGGATCGCCAGCAGCGTGGTCTCGATCCAGATCGACCAGACGCGCTCTTTCGACACCGAACGCAACGTAACCGCGCAGGCCACCGGGTTCGTGATCGACGCCGATCGCGGCCTGATATTGACCAATCGCCACGTCGTCACGCCTGGACCTGTCATTGCCGAAGCGATTTTCCTCAATCACGAGGAGGTCGAGCTGCGCGCGGTGTACCGCGATCCGGTCCATGACTTTGGCATCTATCACTATGACCCGGCCAAACTGCGGTTCATGAAGCCCGCGGCGTTGGCCCTGGCGCCTGAAGAAGCCCAAGTCGGCCGCGAGATCCGGGTGGTGGGCAATGACGCCGGCGAACAGCTGTCGATACTTGCCGGTACGCTCGCGCGCCTGGACCGGGAGGCGCCCGAGTACGGCCTAGGCCGCTACAACGACTTCAACACTTTTTACATCCAGGCGGCCTCGAGCACCTCGGGAGGTTCCTCGGGCTCGCCGGTGATCGACGTGCAGGGCCGCGTACTGGCGCTCAATGCCGGGGGTTCGACCGGCTCGGCGACCAGTTTTTATCTGCCGCTGGGGCGGGTGCAGCGCGCGGTGCGGCTGATACAGCAGAGCAAGCCAATCACGCGTGGCACGATTGGCACGGAATTCCGCTACCGCCCCTACGACGAACTGCGGCGACTCGGCCTGCGCACGGAGACCGAAACCGCGGCGCGTGCCGCGCAGCCCATCAACACGGGCATGTTGGTGGTGGAACGGGTGCAGCCCGGTTTGAGCGCCGACAAGGTGCTTGCGCCCGGCGATGTGCTGGTGCGGCTCAACGGCACCTTGGTCACCGGCTTCGAGCCGCTCGAGGCGGTGCTGGATGACACCGTCGGTGGCAAGGTGGAGCTGGAACTCGAGCGCGGCGGGAAACCCTTCAAGGTCCAGGTGGCGGTGCAGGATCTGCAGGCCATAACGCCCGCCAGTTTCCTGGAGTTTGGCGACGCCGTCGTGCATACGCTCTCCTACCAGGAGGCCCGCCACTTCCACTTGCCGGTCAGCGGCGTGTTTGTGGCCGCCTCCGGCTATAGCCTCGACGCCGCCGGTGTGCCGCGCGGGGCGGTCATCACGTCGGTCGATTCCAAGCCGGTGGCTACACTGGCCGACTTTCAGACCGAGGTCGCGACGTTGCGCGACGGAGCGCGCTTCACGGTGCGCTATGTGACACTCGATGACCCGAATCGCACCGAACTGCGCTCCGTGTACATGGACCGGCGCTGGTTTCCCGCACGCCAGTGTGCCCGTAATGACGCCAGCGGTTACTGGGACTGTTTCAATCTGCCGGTAGGCCAGGCGGCCGAGGAACCCACGGGCGGTGTCGTGCCGCCGCCAGAAACCGAGGATCCGACCGCCCGCCTGCTGGCGCGCTCGCTGGTCGGCATGTCCTTTGACATGCCGTACCCGCTTTCGGGCGTGAACGAGCGCAACTATCGCGGCACGGGATTAATCGTGGACGCAAAGCGCGGACTCGTGATTACCGACCGCAACACCGTGCCGGTTTCGATCGGCGACGTGCGCCTGACCTTCTCCGATACCCTGGAGATTCCGGCCAAGGTGATCTACATCCACCCGCTCCACAACCTGGCGGTGGTGCAATATGATCCGGCGCTGCTCAAGGGTACGCAGATCCAGGCGGCGACGCTCACCAAAGAGCCCTTGCGCGCCGGCGAGAATGTCGTGGTGGTCGGCCTCGATCCGAGCGGCACGCTCAAGACCCGTTCCACGGCGGTCTCCGAAATCGACCCGTTGCTGCTGCCACTGTCGCGATCCGTGGCCTTCCGCGACAGCAACATCTCGGTGGCCTCGCTGGTCAATCCGCCCGATGACCTGGTGGGCGTGCTGGCCGATCATGAAGGGCAGGTGCGCGGGCTGTGGGCGAGCTTTGCCTTCGACAACGGTCGCGAGCTGGTCCAGCAGAACCGCGGAATCAACGCCGACCTGATCGCCGAAACCCTGGAGCATGCACGCCGCGCCGTGCCGCTGCATTCGCTGGAAGTGGAGTTTGTCACGCAGACCCTGGCCGCGGCGCGCGGACTGGGTTTGAGCGAGAAATGGATCAAGCGTATCGAGAAGGCCAACCCCGCCAAACGTCAGGTGCTCAGCGTCGCGAGACTGGTGGGCGGCTCGAGCGCCGCGGAGCTGCTGCAGCCCGGCGACATTCTGCTCGCCATCGATGGGCATCCGGTGACCGAGTTTCGCGACGTCGAGCGATTGGTGGCGAGCAAGGAGAGCGTACAGGCCACGATCTGGCGGGCCAGCGATGAGCTGACGCTGGCGGTCCATACCGCGGCCCTCACGGGCGTAGACCTCGATCGCGTGGTGCTGTGGGCCGGGGCCACGTTGCAGGCGCCGCACCGGGCCATCAGTGCCCAGCGCGGCATCGGACCGGTCGGCGTGTACGTGGCCTACTTTGCCTACGGTTCGCCCGCCAGCCGCTACGGACTGGTACCGGGTCGCCGGATCGTCGAGGTCGATGGCGAGCCGACGCCGGATCTGGACGCGTTTCTGAAGCAAGTCACCGGGCGCGCGGACCGCACCTCGTTGCGGATGAAGACCCTGGCCCTCAACGGTGCTCCGGAGATGATTACGCTCAAGCTCGATAAGCACTACTGGCCGGCCTACGAGCTGCGGCGTATCGACGACAGCTGGGAACGCACCTCGCTCGAATAGCGGCGCTCTCGACTAATATTGACGGCATGGCCAGAGCGATCAGGGCGACACCACTGGAACTGGATGCGGCCGTGCAAGCCCTGCGCGGCGGGGAAGTCGTGGCCTTTCCGACCGAAACGGTCTACGGACTGGGCGCCAACGCGCAGCATGCGGCCGCCGTGCAAAAGATCTTTACGCTCAAGGGCCGTCCGGCCGCCCACCCGCTGATCGTGCATCTCGACAGCGCGCGCTTCCTGCACCGCTGGGCGCGCGAGGTGCCCGCCGCTGCCGCACGGCTGGCCGAGCGCTTCTGGCCAGGTCCGCTGACGCTGGTATTGCCGCGCGCCGTGAACGTGCTCGATCTGGTCACCGGGGGGCAGGATTCGGTCGCGGTAAGGGTACCCGCTCATCCGATGGCTCAGCAGCTCCTGCGGGCCTTCGGTGGCGGGATCGCCGCGCCTTCCGCGAATCGCTTCGGACACGTCAGCCCGACGCGCGCCGAGCACGTGCGCGAGGAATTTGGCGCCGCCGTGCCGGTAGTGCTCGACGGTGGCGAGTGTCAGGTCGGTCTTGAATCGACCATCGTCTCCTGCCTGGGCGGGGAAGTGCGGTTACTGCGGCCGGGACAGATCACCCTCGCCCAGTTGCGCCACGAGGTCGGTGAACTGGCCGCTGCGGGCGGCGACCAGGCGCCGCGTGTGCCCGGATCGTTGCAGGCGCACTACGCGCCCGCGACGCCGCTCCGGTTGGTGGTGGACGGGCAGATTGAACGCCGGGCGGCGGAGCTGTCCCGTGGCGGCACCCGCATTGGCGTGCTGGCGCAGCGATCGCCGCTGGGCAGTTTCCGGTACGTGACCTGGGTTAACGCCGGCACGCGTCCTGACAGTTACGCCCATGATCTGTACGCGAACCTGCGCACGCTCGATAAGGCAGGCGCTTCGTGCCTGCTGGTGCAGGAGGTCCCTAAGGACGAACGCTGGGACGCGGTGCGTGACCGCTTGACTCGCGCGGCCGCGGCCACGGTTCCCGAGCTCGGAGACATGCCCTGACTGGCAAGCGCTACATCGACCCGTTTGAGCCACAACATGTACGTCGCCTGGTCAACGAGTTCGGCTCGCCGCTGCTGATCCTCGACTGCGCGCGCGTGCGCCAGCAATACCGCAGGCTGCAGCGGGCGCTGCCGGGGGTGGATCTGCACTACGCGCTCAAGCCCCTGCCGCACGCCGCCGTCATTCAGGCCGTGATCGGGCAGGGCGGCTGGCTGGACCTGGCCACCAGCGGCGAAGTGCAGCTGGTCCAGCGCCTGGGCGTCGATGCCGCGCGCTGCATCCATACGCACCCGATCAAGCGGGAAAGCGACATTCGCAACGCCCTTGAGTATGGCGTCACCACCTTCGTTGCCGACAACCCGGACGAGGTGCGCAAATTTCGAGTGGCCGCCGGGCGCGCGAGCTTGTTGTTGCGGGTTTCCTTCCGCAGCCCCGGCGCCGTCTGCGATCTGTCGCGGAAATTCGGCTGCGATCCGGAAGCCGCGCTGGATCTGGCGCGGCTGGCGGCCGGCCTCGGCATCGACGTATGCGGCTACTCATTTCACGTCGGCTCGCAGGTCGCCGACGCAGCCAAATACGTGGAGGCGATCGGCGTTTGCGCGCGACTTCTGGCCGCGGCGCGCCGTGAGCGACTCGGCGCCTGCAACACACTGGACATTGGCGGCGGCTTTCCGATTGACTACACCGAGCGCGCGCTCGACATCAAACGGCTGTGCGCGCCCATCCGCCGCGCGCTGGCGCAATTGCCGCGGCGAGTTCGAGTGATTGCCGAACCCGGGCGTTTCATCGTTGGGCCGGCGGCGATCGGGGTGGCCACGGTGATGGGGCGAGCGCAGCGCGAAGGCCACTGGTGGTACTACCTGGACGACGGCGTTTACGGTTCCTACAGCGGCCAGCACTACGATCACGCCCGTTATCCGCTCAGTGCACTGCGCACCGGACCATTGCTGCCCTCGGTGCTGTCGGGCCCGACGTGCGACAGCATCGACGTCATTGCGGAAAAATTGCAATTGCCACTGCTGCGGGCGGGTGATCTGATCATCGGCCGCCAGATGGGTGCTTACACCTGGGCCTGCGCCTCCAACTTCAACTTCTTTCCCAAGGCAGCAGTGGTGGTTGCCAATCGCCGACCGGGCGATCTGGGAGGCGTATAATTATCGGCTTGCCCCCAGGCTTGCTAGAGGATTTGCCGCTCGATGCCTTCCTTCGACGTGGTCTCCAAGGTGGACCCCCACGAGCTCAGCAATGCGGTGGACCAGGCGGTTCGCGAACTGGACAAGCGCTATGACCTGCGCGGTACCGGCGCCCGCTTCGTGCTCCAGGATTACCTGATTACCCAATACGCGCAGAGCGAATTCCAGCTCAGCCAGCTGCTGGATATTCTGCGCCTGCGCCTGGGTGCGCGCGGCATAGATGCCCGCTGCATCGAACTCGGCGAGGTGCAGGTCAATCTGGCCGAGGCACGCCGCACCATCACCATCAAGCAGGGCATTGATCATCCGGTCGCCAAAAAACTCATCGCCGCGCTTAAGGAGGCCAAGCTCAAGGTCGAGGCGCAGATCAATGACAATAAGCTCCGCGTGACCGGCAAGAAGCGCGATGACCTGCAGGCGGCAATGGCGCTGCTGCGCAAGGGCAGCACCGAGCTGCCGCTGCAGTTCGAGAATTTCCGCGATTAGCTCGGCGCGCGCTCGACGGGCGCCGTCGCGCCCGCCGTGCCGGGCGCCGCGAGCGCAGCCTGCCGTTCCCGCCACCAGCGCGCGCTCAGCAGCTCGGCGTGGCGCGCCAGAAAGACCTCGCGCAGCGACGGTGGCATGGCCAGGAAGGGCAGCCACTGCTCGGGAAATACATCGCGCGGACCCACGTAGAACCAGGGTTCGCCGGCGGTCTCTTCCTCATCAGTACTCGCCGTGGGCAAGTCGCGGAATTCGCAGTCGCCGAGCAGCGAGACTTCGTCGTAAT
The DNA here is from genome assembly GCA_963699955.1 of uncultured Gammaproteobacteria bacterium. GTDB lineage: Bacteria > Pseudomonadota > Gammaproteobacteria > Steroidobacterales > Steroidobacteraceae > FEN-1191. The sequence goes on along the minus strand of CAVOVV010000006.1, from coordinate 728,321 downwards.
CGTAGAATATGACCCGGCCGTGGCGGGTGACGCCGAAATTCTTCAGCAGCAGGTCGCCGGCGAATATGTTGGTTGAGGCCATGTCGCGCAGGGCGTTCCCATAGTCGACGATCGCCGCCTCGGCCGCGGCCGGCTCGGCCTCACGTACGAACAGGTTCAGCGGCCGCAGCCGGCGCTCGATGTAACAATGTTCGATGATCAGTTCCTCGCCATCGAGCCGGCAGCTCTGGCTGGCTTCGCGCAGCAGCTCCTCGGCCAGCACCGGCATGAAGCGGGCCAGCGGCAGGCTCAGGCGCTTGAATTCCTGCGCGTCCACCATGCGGCCCGCGCGATCGTGACGGAATACAAAGCGGTAGCGTTCCATGACGTCGGCGCGCGTGGCGTGCTTGGGCGCCCCAAACTGATCGCGAATCACCTTAAATACCAGGTCGTGCGAGGGCAAAGTGAACACAATCATGACCAGGCCGCGCTCGCCCGGCGCGTGCACGAAGGCATCGATCGAGCTGTCGAGGTGGCGCCGCAGCGCGAAATAGCGCTCCGTCTTGCCTTGTTTGGCGCGTCCCAGCACGGTGTAGAGCTCGTCGACGGGCTTGCGCGGCATAAATGAGCGCAGCAGCGTGACCGCGGCGCCGACCACCGGCAGATCGACATGGAAGTAAGAGTTGGCATAGCCAAACTGTGAGCTGATGTCGTTGCGCGACAGCAGCACGGATCCAACCTGTATGCCATCCGGGCCGTGACGGAACGAGATGATCAGCGGCGTCACCGCGCTGTCGCCGATCAGCCGCCCGACCAGAAATGCTTCACCGGCGCGGTAAAACACCGGTTCAATCATCTCGATTGATTCGGGCGCCGCGCTGGCCGGCCGCGTCTCAAAATGGCGGCCCAGTTCGGTGGTGACGCGACGCACGGCCAGGTCCGGCGTCGCCAGTGCCTCGGCAAACGGCAGGTCGGCCAGCACATCCGCGACTGCGGATTGCAGCGAGCCGGCTGCCGGATACACCCGGATCGGCACCGAGCCCGAGGCGCGCCCGCTGTGGGTGGCGCAAAACTCGACACCCGGATTGACGCCGACCGTGCCAAACAGGTCACGGGTCACCGAGTTATAGAACGTGCGGTAGAAGTCGCTGTCGGGTACGCGCTCGATCAGGGCGGCGTAGGCAGCGGTCGCGCCCACCCAGAATTCCGAAACCGCGGCCGAGTCGAGATCCACGCTGCCGACCGCGGTGCTGCGCAGCGCACGCAGCGCTTGCGCGACGCGCTGCTCGTAGAGCTCGATGCGCGCCACGGCATCGCGCTCCCTGGCTGCGCCGTCGCCACTGAGAAAGTGCTCGGCGGCACGGCGGGTCAGGCGGCCAAATTCTTCGTTGTAGGCGCGAAAGTGCGCCATGATTAACGCCGCCGCATCCTGCGGCGTGGCGACGCTTGCGCTGCGGCGCATCGCGCTGGCGGGAATCACGGCGAGTGCGTTCATCGGCGGTGCCCGCTCACCGGGCCACAGCGAGCGCAGGTTGCGCGGCCGTGAACTGCTCGTCTTCGGTACTGCCCGTCATGGCGCCGGTCGAGAATTGACCGGCGGTGACCGCGGTCTGTACCGCATCGAAGTAGCCGGTGCCGACGAAGGCCTGGTGCTTGGCGGCCCGGTAGCCCGCGCTCTCCTGGGCGAACTCGCGCTGCTGGAGTTGCGAGTAGCCGAACATGCCCTCATCGCGATACGCGCTGGCCAGCTCGAACATCGACAGGTTCAGCGCGTGCCAACCGGCCAGCGTAATGAACTGGAAGCGGTAGCCCATCGCCGCCAGCTCCTCGCGCCAGCGGCGCATCGTCGCGGCATCGACGTTCTTCTGCCAATTGAAAGACGGCGAGCAGTTGTAGGCCAGCAGCTGATCCGGATACCGGGCGTGTATGGCCTCGGCAAAGCGACGCGCCTGCGCGATGTCGGGCTTTGAGGTTTCGCACCACACCAGGTCCGCGTACGGTGCGTACGCGAGCCCCCGATCGATGGCCTGCTCTATGCCGGCCCTGACATGGAAAAAACCCTCGCTGGAGCGTTCGCCGGTCAGGAAACGCGCGTCGCGTGGGTCGTGATTGGAGAGCAGCAGGGTAGCCGCGTCGGCGTCGGTGCGCGCGATCAGCACGGTGGGCACGCCGGTGACATCCGCGGCGAGGCGCGCCGCCACCAGCTTTTGGACTGCCTCTTCGGTCGACACCAACACCTTGCCACCCATGTGGCCGCACTTTTTGGCCGAAGAGAGCTGATCCTCGAAGTGCACCGCGGCGGCACCGGCCGCAATCAGTGCCTTGGTGAGTTCGAAGGCGTTGAGGTTGCCGCCGAATCCGGCCTCAGCGTCGGCGACAATGGGCGCCAGCCAGTCATGATCCGTCCGCCCCTCGAGGTGATGAATTTGGTCAGTGCGCAGCAGCGCGTTATTGATGCGCTCGACCATTTTGGGCACTGAATCGACCGGATACAGGCTCTGGTCGGGGTACATTTGGCCCGCGGAGTTCCCGTCCCCGGCCACCTGCCATCCGGAGCAGTAGATGGCTTTCAGTCCGGCCTGGATCGCCTGCACCGCCTGGTTGCCGCTCATGCATCCCAGCGCGCCGATGACCGGTTCACTGTGCAGCAGGCCCCAGAACTTTTCGGCGCCCAGGCGCGCCAGTGTGTGCTCGATGTGCACCGAGCCGCGCAATCGCACCACATCCGCGGGCGCGTACGGGCGGGTCACGCCCCGCCAGCGGGGATTGGCGCTCCAGTCGGCGCTGAGGCGGGCGGCTTGCGCGTCGGCGGTTGGCATAATTTGCGACTCCTGGCTGATTTCGGTAACGGTTGATTGACAGCCTACGTATGTAAGCGGAGGATTTACACAATAGAAATTTCACAATGTGAATTTCACAAATGAGCGGATTGTTGCGCCAAGGACACTTCCTCGGCACTAAACTTAAGACGCTGCGCAAGCGCAACGGTTTGACGCTGGATGAGCTCTCGGCACGCTGCGTGCAGCTCGACCCGAGCGCCGCGCCCTCGGTCTCGTACCTGAGCATGATCGAGAACGGCAAGCGCATGCCGTCGGCTGATTTGCTGGACATGCTGGCGCGACTGTTCGGGAAGGAAGCGCGCTGGTTCCTCGATGAGAACACCGCCGTCGAGCCGGTTCCTGCGCGCCGCGAGCGCGGCGGCCTTGAGGCGATGCCGCTTGAACCGGCGTTCTTGTTCTCGCACCAGCTGTTGCAGAATGCGCTGCCGGAGCTGCTATCCCAAACCGGCACCAGCGGCCGGCAGTTCGCGCAATTGCTGATTCGCGTATGGCAGGAAACCCACCATAACGATTTCCCCGATATTGAACGCGCGGCCGAGTCGGTCGGTCGGCGTGAGTTGCCGCTGTCCCTTGATCGCCTGCATGGAATCTGCAAGCACCTCGGCTTGCACATTCGCTGGGTCGATCCCGAGCGCGCCGCGGGCGCGGCCGGGAGGCTGCGGGCGCGCTTCGAGGCGCCCGACACGGTGCTGATCAATCGCAACCTACGCGACCAAGAGGAGCGCCTGCGCTACGACCTGGCGTATTTTATAGGCCATCGCCTGTTGCACAACGGCGATGGCCTGGTCTCGGCCCACGAGGCCAGCTGGTCCTCGGACGCGGAATTGCAGGCGACCGCGGCGGGCAGCGCTGGCATGGGCGCGCAGGATGTGCTCTACGCGTGGCGCGATTTCGAGTGCAGTTTTTTCGCCGGCGCGTTGCTGTGCGCGCGCGTTCCGTTCCGGCGCTTTCTGGTGCGCGAAGCGCATCGCCTGTCCGCGGGCCGCAAGCTGGGGGTGACGACCGCAGTGGTCATGCGGCGCATGACCGCGGTCTCGCCCTATCGGTACTGGCATTACTTCGATGCCTATCCCCCGGGGTTTCTGCGCGCCGTGTACCGCGGCAACGGCATCCCGCTGCCGTGGGGAAACATGAGTCTGGTGTCGGACCCTTGTCCGCGCTGGGCCGTGTTCCGGTTGCTGGAGCAGCCGCCGCAGCCGAAGCACGGTGCGCATCAGCCCATGTCACAGATTTCCGTCATGCAGGACGGCAAACGCGCCCGCCTGTACTGCTGTCATTCGATACTCACGCGCGATGCCGCGCGCGCCGTGCACGTCCAGTCGGTGGGCGTCGATCTGGTGCCGGCGCTCGATGCGCAGGGCTACGATGGCGCCGGCATCGTCGCTTCGGTGTCCGAGGCATGCCGTCGCGGCGGCGGCGATGCACCGATTCCCTCCGCGGCGCGCGCAGCCCTGGAGTCGGTGTCTCAGGTGCTTAATATCCATTGGATCCACGATGCGCTGGACACGCCCGCCGGGGTCATTTGTCCGCGCAGCGGTGCCTGCCCGCGAGTGCCGCGCCGCTGCGGCTCCGGCCGGCCTTAGTTATAACGCCCCGCTCGCCGCGGATTCCGCCGGTATCGCGGCTGCGGCGCGCAGTCCGGCTGCTGGCCATCGTCCGGGACCCCGGGTGACAGAGCGTTTCCCATCGTGTGAAAATGCGAATGCGTACCATTTACACCTTTGACAGCTGCGGCGCGGCCGCCCCGGAAGTACTGCATCCATGAGGCGTCGCCACGGACATGCGCGAATGCAGCAGCGGCTCAGCCGCCGCCATGAACGCTACCTGTACCTGACCGGCACGCTGCTGGCGGTCTCCGGGGTGGCCTGGCTCATTGACCACTACCTGCTGCGGACGCCGGGCATGCCGACCTTAGGGCCGCATCCGTCGGAGGCCTGGTGGATGCGTCTGCACGGCGCCGCCGTCATCGGATTTTTGGTGGCCTTCGGTGCGCTGCTGCCGGGGCACATCGTTCAGAACTGGCGGCAGCGCGCCAACCGTTACAGCGGCCTGACGATGGTGATCGTTGTCAGTCTGCTGGCGCTGAGCGGTTATGGGTTGTATTACCTTGTCGACGACCAGCAGCGCACGGTGACCAGCGCCCTGCATTGGGTGACCGGCCTGGTGGCTTGCGCAGCGCTGCTGCTGCACGTGGTGTTGGGCAAGCGCTTGGCCGCGCGGGCCCGCGCACGGCGGATGGAGGCCCGGCCCCACCGACCCAGGCCCGGTGCACCGCGTGCGCTCCCGTGGCGAAGCGCCGGTCGGCGAGATTCCCGCCGGGCCGACCTAGCCGGTAGCCGCCGCGGGCGCGAGCACGCAGGCCTGCGCGCTGCAGGCGGCGAGCGCCTGCTCCGCGCACTTCGGGGGCGCGAACAGCACCACCTTGGTCAGGGCGTCGGCGCTCATGCAGTCGGGGGCGCGCACGCTCACGCTGTGGTGCCCGAGGTAGGGCAGCGCACGGCGTGGGTCGAGCAACGCCGAGACCTCGCCCGATCCCAGGAGGCGCCGCGAATAATAGGCGGCTGAGGTGGCCAGCGCTGCATCGCGCAGGGTCAGCACCCCGGCAGCGAGGTGCGGGGCCTGTGGATGACGCAGCCGTACGCGCTGCTCCCAGGGGCCCGCGATCCGAAGATCGCCGCCGGCGTTGACCAGGATCTTCTCGATGCCGGTCCGTTGCAGCGCATGCACGGCGCAATCCACCGCGTAGCCCTTGGCGATGCCCCCGAGGTCCAGGCGCAGGGGCCGCGCGCACCGCACGCGGTCGGAGTCGATGAGTTGCACGTCCCGCCATGACCCGCCGGACACGCGCGAGGAGCCGGGGGCGGGGCGGCGGACGGCAGATATCCCCAGCGCTCGAGATGTTCACCGACGCACGGATCGAAGGCGCCGTTACTGAGTGCCGCCATGCGCAGCGCGACCTCGAGGACCGCGTAGGTCTGGGCATCGATCCGCTGCTCAGTGCAGGCCGCGTCGCGATTGATCCGCGACAATTCGCTGGCCGGATCGTGGTAGCTCATCAGTGCTTGCACGCGTTCGACCGCCGCAAACGCCGCGTCGATTGCCGCATGGAGCCGCTCTGGCGTATGTGGACCTGCGGCGCGAATCTCCACCAGGGTGCCCAGTAGCGGGCGTGCCCGGCGCACCTCGTGGGCGATGCGCCCGCGCGCGCACGCTCGGCGTCGCTCAGCGGCCAGCGATGGCGATGGCATAAGTAGCCAGCAGGCGACGGATCCCGTCGGTCAGGTGCTGGCAGGAAAGGGTGGCGCCGCTGATGTTCTGGATGTCCCGGCCAATCTGGATCGGGTCGCCGTGGTGACGGCCGATAAATTGCGCGCGCCAATGAGAGTTGCGGACTTCGCCGCCGTAGGCTTCGCGGTATTCGAGGACCTCGACCTGCCGGACGTGGCCGTCGGCGGTCAGCGCCACCGCATAATCGATCAGGTCGTGTTTACCGACCACCGCGTCGACGAAGAAGTAGCCGTCCTCGGCCTTCCAGCCCCGCAGCGAGCCGGCGTAAACCTTCACACCCGAGTCCCGCTCGATCGCGGCGACGTCGGCTGCGCTGAGCACGATGGGCAAGGGGGTGAGCGGCCGCGCGCCAAACATCAATTGCTGCGCCTGCTCGACGCTCAGATACACCATCGCATGCGCAGGCAGGCAGACGCTGACTGCGGCCAGCGGCATGAGCAGGATGCGGGTGCCAGGGTTCATTGACGCCTCCGGCGCTCAGAAATTAAGACCCATCCCCAGATCAAAGCGCGACAGGTCGCTGTTGACATCGAAGCTCTGGTAGTCGGCTTTGAAAACGACGTGCGGATTGATATAGAAATTTGCCCCAAAGGTCCAGACACGATCGTGCGGTTGCGGCCAGGGCTGGCCGTCGGCAGCCAGGCCCGCCGGAACGGTGGAGTAGCCCGGCGGTATGCCCTCATAGGAGGCGCCCATATCGTAGTGCTCCCAGCGGGCAAACGGACTGAGCCGACGCCCACCGCGCTGCCAGACGGTGTACGCGCCCTGCAGGTAGTAACCCAGAAATGCCGACGGGAGCGGATTGGATACGCCCGGATTGGCCAGGTTGTACGGGGCGGTGTTGGAAATGGTGCCGCGTGCATAGACAGCGGACAAGTCGGCAGCGCCCGGCGTCCAGCGTGCATGTCCTTCCCACAGAGTGACGCGCTCATCCGGCAACCCGGCCGGCACCGCAGGCACCACCGCCAGACCCGTCGACACGGCCGCACCCAGCAGCAGTCCCGGCACGCCGCTGTAATTGAGCGCGAGGTACTGGGACAGGTTCTGGCCATTGGCGAGCGATAACTCCTGGTGCGTGGCGGCCAACGGCCCAACGCCGTTGATCCCCAATTGCAGAGCGGTCCGGTATTGCGGATCTTCCGGGTTGTTGTCCCATCCGTTCATGTTCACGCCGGAAGTCAAACCCACGTCCCACGTGAGTCCCCCGGCGGTGGTGCCGTGAAAGCCCACTCCACCCTCGCGCCAGGTGCTCGGAATAATCAGCGTTTCCACAAAATTGCGCTGCACACCGTAGAAGTTCGTGGGCTCGTGGTGTTCGTTGAGCAGACCGAAAGGCATCAGGAACAGGCCGGCCTTGACGCTCGCCCAGTCGGCGAGCTGGTGATCGACATAGAACTGTTCGACCTCGAACTCGCCGGCGTCATCGGCCGACGCGACGGCGTGTTCGATTTCGAATTCGGAGTTGAACACGGTGCGGTCGTCGAATCGGTAGCCGATTCCGAAAACCGCGCGTGCCAGATCAAACTCCGTCAGGCTGGAGTCGTGTATGGGCCGCGTGTAGTAGATTTCGCCGTAGCCCCACAGGCTCAAGTCCGGGGATATCCCGCTCTGCGGCGCTGCCGCGCTCGCCGCTTGGGCTTGAGCGGCCTGCTGCTGCTGCTGCGCCGCGAGCGCCTCGTTCTGCGCCTTGAGTTGCTGCTGCTGCGCCTTCAAAAGATCAAGCTGCTGCTGCAACTCCGTGATCTGCTGTTCGAGTCGTTCCTCGTTGACGGGTTGCGGCGCGTCGGCAGCGCGGACGTTGTGCGCCACCAGGCAGGCCAGCGCCAGTGCAACGGGAAGGCCTTTGTTCTTTCCGACATTCATGGTTAGGGGTTCCTCGGCCTCGCGCCGTGACGACGGCACGGACGACCGTTTGGCATTGCTGCGGCACGGTGACCAACACAGGGTGGTTCGGAGGGCGGTCGTGTTTTGTGCATTGCGTCGTGCGAGCCCTCAGAGTCTTGAGCTCTGCGCGCCGGACCGATTTCCAGAGGGGCCAAAATACTAACGCGAATGAGAACCATTCGCAATAGAGGGACCTGTCGGCTCATCTAAGGCTTGAAGGGCATTAAATGAGGGCGCCACGGGAAGCCGGTTGGGGGTACTTGTGCAGGAGGCGCAGTGGCTATGGACCTTTGGCAGGAGCGCGCCCCAGCACCCGATAGTGCCCTCCTAACCGCGGCGTCCGCCAGCTCGTGGCGCGCCCGGCTAGCGGCGCAGTTCCGCGATCAAATCCGCCAGACTGGTCAAGGCCGCGGTGCACTGGCTGCCACGGCAGACATACGCGGCGCCGCCCGGTAGTGCGGGCTTGGCACCCAGTGATTCGGGCAGGGCGCTTAACTGTGTCGATTCGCCGGGGTCCGAAGGTATTGCCAGAACTATTCGCGCCGGCGCATAGACGGCGGCAAGCTCGGAGCGCCACGGTTCAATGACCGCTCGCGGCCCGCGCAAGATCACGATGACCGGCGGTTGCAGCATCTCCTCCAGCGCCTGCAACAGCGTCGCGTGCCCACTCGGATACTCTTGTATTGAAGGCCACGCGGCCCGCAGGGTTCGCTCCGCGGCCACCAGGTAGCGCGATTCGCCGAGCAGATAGCCGTAGCGCTGCAGCACAACCGCGGCGATGCCGTTGCCCGCCGGCAGCGCCTCGTCGCCAAAGGACTTGGGACGACTGAAAAGGGTCTCGTGGTCGTCAGACGTGAAGTAGAAACCGCCGCGCGGATTGTCCGCGTACGATTTAAGCACCACCTCGAGCAGTGCAACGGCAAAATTCAACTCGGCGGCGTCCACCCGCAGGGTAGCCAGCTCCAGCACGGCGTCGGCCAGAAAGACATAATCGTCCAGATAGGCGTTGAGTCGGGCATCCGCACCCGCGCTGGTCACGAGCAATCGACCGTCGCGCCAGTGGTGGTTGCGCAGGAAAGTGAGCGCGGCCGTGGCCGCCTGGGTCAGATCGTCGCGCCCTAGGACTCGGGCCGCGGTCGCGAGCCCACGAATCGCCAGCGCGTTCCAGCTGGTGAGAATCTTTTCGTCACGTTCCGGGCGCACGCGGTGCGCCCGCAGCTGCAGCAGTTTGGCACTCGCGGACTGCAGCAGTTGGCCGACCGCGGCGGCGCCCATGGTCCGCGCCGTGGCAATGTCATCCACGGCGGCGCACACGATCAGATGATGCTCGCGTCCCTCGAAGTTCGGCGGCCTATCCAATCCGTAGCGCATCGCAAATACGCCGTACTCATCCTCCGACAGCGCCGCTCGCACGGCCTGTACATCCCAGACGTAGTAGCTGCCCTCGACGCCGGCGGCGTCGGCATCCAGGCTCGAGTAGAACCCGCCGCCCGGGGAGCGCAACTCGGCGAGCAGCCAGTCGGCGGTGCGGTGCGCCACTTGGGCAAATAGCCCTTCACCCGTGGCGCAGGCCGCCTCGGCGTAGGCCCCGAGCAGTGCGGCGTTGTCGTAGAGCATCTTTTCGAAATGCGGAATCGCCCACTGCCCATCGACGCTGTAGCGGTAGAAGCCGCCCCCGAGCTGGTCAAAGAGGCCGCCCTCGGCCATCCGCGTCAGCGTGAGCGTCGCCATATACAGGGCATGCAGGTCGGGCGCGTCGCGGGCGGCGCTGGCGTGCCAGTCACGCAGCGTCCGTTGCACCAGCGGCGCGTGTGGAAATTTGGGCGCACCACCGAATCCGCCCCATTCGCCGTCAAAACTGCGTGCCAGCTGCACGCGGCATTTGCGCAGTGGCTCCCCGTCCAGCGCGAGCGCGTCCGCCGGGGGCGGCTCCAACTGCCCCAACGCCTGCACCACGGCGCCCGCGCTGGTTCGCAACTGTTCGAGATGGTCGCGGTAATACTCGGCCACGTGCGTGAGCAGCTGCGCGAATGAAGGCATGCCGTAGCGCGGTTCCGGCGGGAAATACGTGCCGCCGAAGAAGGGCCGCTGATCATCGTGCGTCAGAAACATCGTCAACGGCCAGCCGCCGCCGCGTCCGGTCAGTAGCTGCTGGGCGAGCTGATACACGCGATCAAGGTCCGGGCGTTCCTCGCGATCCACCTTGATATTTACAAAGTGGGCGTTCATGAGCGCCGCAGTCGGCTCTGACTCGAAGGATTCGTGCGCCATCACATGGCACCAATGGCAGGCGGTGTAACCGATCGACAGCAGTATCGGTCGGCCGGTGTGCTGCGCCAGGCGCAGCGCCTCTGCACCCCACGGATACCAGTCCACCGGATTGGCGGCGTGCTGTCGCAGGTAGGGGCTGGTTTCCGCCGCCAGCCGATTGCGGTGGCTGCCCCTTTGCATAGTCCGTAAGTGCCTGCCGCACTATTGAGTAGAATGCGCGCCACTATACCTTAAGACCCGAATCCCATGATTGCTGACCAGCCGTCGGGCGTTGCTGAAAATAAGTCCGCGGCGCACTCTGCCGAGGCGCAGCTGCCCGTCCTGCGACTGAAGCGGGGCGAGGACCGCCGCCTGCGCGCCGGCCATCTCTGGATTTTTTCCAACGAAGTGGACATCGCCGCCACGCCATTGGTGGGATTTGCGCCCGGCGCGCACGCCCGCGTGCACGATCATCGAAACCAGTTTCTGGGCTATGCCTACGTGAATCCCCACGCGCTGATCTGCGCCCGCATTCTCAGTCGCAACCCCGCGCATCCCATCGATCGGTCGCTACTGGTGCACCGCCTCAAGGTGGCGCTGGCGCTGCGCGAGCGCCACTATCCGGCGCCCTATTACCGCTTGGTGTTTGGCGAAAGCGACGGCTTGCCCGGACTGGTGCTTGATCGTTACGGTGAGGTGATCATTGGCCAGATTGCCACCGCCGGCATGGAGGCACTGCGCGCCGACGTCGAGGCGACGGTGAAAAAGGTGTTGACTCCGCAGGCGCTGGTCTGGAAAAACGACGGCGGCGCACGTGACCTGGAGCAATTGCCCAGGCAACTGATCAGCGCCCACGGCCCAATGCCGGAGGAATTGCAGATTGTCGAGGGCCCGCTCCGGTTCCGGGTGCCAATGACAGGGGCGCAAAAGACGGGCTGGTTCTACGATCAGGCCGCCAACCGCGAGCTGTTCCGGCGTCTGCTGTGGCCCGGGGTGAGGGTGCTCGACGTCTGCAGCTATGCCGGAGCCTGGGCGATTACGGCACTGCGCTGCGGCGCGCGCGAGGCGCTGTGCATCGATTCCTCGGCGAGCGCCCTGTCGGTCGCCGAAAGCAACGCGGCGGCCAACGGGGTGGCGGTCCAGGTCCGACGTGGCGACGCCTTTGAGGTGCTCGAGCAATTGCAGGGCGAAGGCGAGCGGTTCGACGTCGTGGTGCTCGATCCGCCGGCCTTCATCAAGCGTCGCAAGGACCTGCCGCGCGGCGAGGCCGCGTACCGCAAACTCAATCAGCTCGCCATGCGCCTGCTGGAGCGCGACGCGCTGCTGGTGAGCTGTTCGTGTTCATTTCATCTGGCGGCCGATGAGTTGGTGGCACTGATTCAGGCCGCCGCGCGCCATAACAGCCGGCTCGCGCAGATACTGAGCGTGGGGGGCCAGGCCAGCGATCACCCGGTGCACCCGGCGATCCCGGAAACGCGCTATTTGAAGGCATTTTTTTGCCGCGTCACGCATGCCTAGGGTTATCGCAGGCTCATTGAGGTTAGAATTGCCCACCCGATGCTGACCTATCCACACATCAATCCGATCGCGCTGCAGATCGGACCGCTACGCATTCACTGGTACGGGATCATGTATTTGGTGGCATTTGGGGCCGCCTGGATCCTGGCGCGGCGGCGTGCGGCGCAGCCGCCTTGCAACTGGTCGGCACGCGATGTCGACGACTTCATCTTTTACGCCATGATTGGCACGATCATCGGCGGTCGCGTCGGCTACGTCCTGTTCTACGGGCTAAGCATGTGGCACGGCGATCCGTGGTATCCGCTCAAGCTCTGGGAAGGCGGCATGTCTTTCCATGGCGGATTCCTTGGTGTGGTGACGGCGTGCGCGATATTTGCGTACCAGCGCGGCCGGAACATCTGGGACGTGTTTGATTTTGCGGCCCCGCTTCCCGGCATCGGTATCTTTGCGGTACGCATCGGCAATTTCATCAACGGTGAACTCTGGGGCCGACCGACCAACGGCTGGTGGGGCATGCGCGTGAGTGACCCGCCGGGAGGGCCGTTGATCGCCCGCCATCCCTCGCAGTTGTACGAGGCGGCGCTGGAAGGCCTGCTGCTGTTTACCATCGTCTGGCTGTACACACGCAAGCCGCGGGCGCGCTACATGCCTGCGGCCGTGTTCCTGCTGTGCTATTCCAGCGCCCGCATCCTGGTGGAATTTGTGCGCATGCCTGACGTACAGATCGGATACCTCGCCGGCGGTTGGTTGACGATGGGCCAGGTGCTCTCTGTGCCGATGTTCTTAGCGGGCTTGCTGCTGCTGAATCTGCCGCCCAAGTGGCGGCAGCCTTCGGGAAATTTCACGATTCAAAAATGAAGGCTTATCTCGAGCTGCTGCGTCAGGTGCGCTTCCATGGTGTGCCCAAAGCTGACCGCACCGGGACCGGCACGCGGGCGCTGTTTGGCTACCAGATGCGCTTCGATCTGGCGGCGGGCTTCCCGCTGGTGACCACGAAGAAGATCCATCTGCCTGCGGTAGTCCACGAATTGCTATGGTTTCTGCGCGGCGACACAAATACGCGTTATCTGCGCGAGCACGGCGTCACTATCTGGGATGAATGGGCCGACGCGCAGGGTGAGCTCGGTCCGGTCTACGGTCGGCAATGGCGCAGCTGGGGCACTGCGGACGGCCGCCAGATTGATCAGATCAGCGCGGCAGTGTCGATGTTGCGCCGTAATCCGGACTCGCGGCGCATAATCGTCAGCGCCTGGAATGTGGGTGAGCTTGAGCAGATGGCCCTGCAACCGTGCCACGCCCTGTTCCAGTTCTTTGTCGCCGAAGGCAAGCTTTCCTGCCAGCTGTACCAGCGCAGCGCCGATGTCTTCCTGGGCGTGCCCTTTAATATTGCCTCGTACGCCCTGCTCACGCATATGCTCGCTCAGCAGTGTGATCTGCAACCCGGCGAGTTCATCTGGACCGGCGGCGACTGCCACCTATATCTGAACCATTTCGAGCAAGCGGAGCTGCAGCTCAGCCGCACTCCGTATCCGCTGCCGCGTCTGGCGTTGCGGCGGGCGCCCAGCGTCTTCGACTACCGCTACGAGGATTTTGAGTTCGTGAACTACCAATACCATCCCCCGATCAGTGCGCCGATTGCCGTATGAAAACCGCCAAGGCGCAGATGTTTCAGGTACGCCGCTCGGCCGTGCACGGCATGGGTGCGTTCGCCACCCGGCGTATTGCCAAGGGAACGCGCATTATCGAGTACCTCGGTGAGCGCATCGGGCACCGGGAGGCCAACCGGCGCTACGCTGAGAAAGCGCCAAACGACAACCATACCTTCCTGTTCGTCGTCGATCGCGGCATCGTCATTGACGCGGGTACGGAAGGTAACGACGCGCGGTTTATCAACCATGGCTGCGATCCAAACTGCGAGTCGGTCATCGAGGATCGCCGGGTGTTCATCGATGCCGTGCGCACCATTCACCCAGGGGAGGAACTCAAATACGACTACTCAATCCCCCGGGACCGCGACGATCCCGCGAATGTCGATGAGGTATTTGCCTGCCACTGCGGCGTAGAGCAGTGTCGTGGCACCATGTTGTGGCCGGCGCAGCGGCCCAAGCCGAGGCGGCGCCGACCGCGTCCCGCGAGCAAGGTGGCTAGCCAGGTCGACCGGCACTCGGCGCCAAGCGGATGAAGCCCAAGCGCCTGTCATTGCGGGCGACCGTCGGGGCTGTCGGCGTGGTCTTCGGTGACATCGGCACCAGTCCGTTGTACGCGCTTGAGCAGTCGCTCAATGCCACCGGCGCCGATCAGCATTCCCCGGCGGTGGTCCTCGGCGTGCTGTCGCTGATCTTCTGGAGCCTGTTGATCGTTGTCACCGTCAAGTACGTAATCCTGATCATGCGCGCGGACAACGCGGGCGAGGGCGGCATCCTCTCGCTGTTCGCTTTGGTGCAGCGCTGGCTGGAAGAGACACCACGCTGGGGCAGGGCCATCATCGCACTGGCGGTAATGGGAGCCGCTCTCTTCTACTGCGACGCGCTGATCACGCCGGCCATCTCGGTGCTCGGTGCGGTGGAGGGCCTGGAACTTCTCAACCCAGACATGGCGCGGATGGTGGTTCCGGTGACTCTGGTAATCATTGCGATATTGTTCGCCATACAGCGCCGCGGGACCGAGCGGGTCGGGCGCCTGTTTTCACCGATCATGCTGCTTTGGTTTGCAGTGCTGGCCGTGACCGGCACCATGTCGATCGCGCATAACCCCCAGGTGCTAGCCGCGGTCAACCCGTACTACGGGTTCGCATTACTCGCTAAACATCAGCTGGTAGCGCTGATGATCCTGGGCGGCGTGTTTCTGACCGTCACCGGCGGCGAAGCGCTCTATGCGGACATGGGTTCCTTCGGCAAGGGACCGGTGCGCCTGGCGTGGTTCGGTCTGGTGTGGCCGTCGCTGCTGTTGAGCTATTTTGGCCAAGGTGCCCTGGTGCTGACCAATGCGGCTGCGGCCCACAAACCGCTGTTTGCGCTGGTGCCGGCGATCATGCTGCCCTGGATGGTACTGCTCGCCACGCTCGCCGCCATCATCGCCTCGCAAGCCACGATTACCGGCGCGTTCTCGGTCACCCGTCAGGCCGTGCAGCTCGATCTACTGCCGAGAATGCGGATATTGCAGACTTCCGCGCACGAACACGGCCAGGTCTTCGTGCCGGTCGTCAATGTGCTGGTGTTCTGCGCGGTGTGCGTGTTCGTCGTTGGTTTTGGCTCGTCCGACGCGCTCGGCGGCACCTACGGCGCCGCCGTGGCGTGCACCATGTGCATTGACACCGTGCTGATCGTGGTCTTGGCCTTTGCGCGCTGGCGCTGGCCAATCTGGAGATTAGTCGCAACCTTCGGAGTGCTGCTGGCTTTTGATATCATGTACAGCGTGGCGAATCTCGCAAAGTTCGCGCGCGGTGCCTGGGTGCCGCTGCTGTTCGCCACGCTCCTGTTCGGCGTGTTCACGACCTGGCGTTCCGGGCGCAGGCTGCTGCACGCGGCGCTCCGGGCCGTTGCAGTACCTCTCAAGGAGTTGCCGAAGCTGCTGGCCAGCGCAACGCGCGTGCCCGGTACCGCGATTTTTCTGGTCAGTGAGCCGAACTACGTACCCACCGCACTATTACGCAATCTTGAGCACAATCACGTCGTGCACGAGCGTATTGTGTTTCTCAACATGGAGTTCGTGCGCACGCCGCGCCAGGATCCGAACGACCGGGTGCGAATTGATACCTTGCTCGAGAACGTACACCTGGTCACCGCGCGGTTTGGCTTTATGGAAACCCCGGATGTGAGCGCGGCCCTGAAGCAATGCCGCGTGCGCGGCCTGAAGCTGTTCGGCCAGGACTGCTCATTCTTCCTCGGCTGGCACCTGGTGCGGCCCCGGCCGCGCGGCGGCTATGAGGGCATCCGCCGCAGGATGTTTGCCTGGATGCAGCGGCGCAGCACCCAGGCGGTCGAGTTCTTCCGCATGCCCGACAGGCGCGTGATCGTTTTGGCTACCCAGGTCGAGCTTTGAGCTCGGCGCGATGAAACGACGGCATATTTCACTGGGCGCGACATTGGGAGCGATCGGCGTCGTCTACGGCGACATTGGCACCAGCCCGCTGTACGCACTGGAACAGTCGCTCAATGCCACCGGTTCCGACATGCATTCGCCCGCGGCGGTGCTGGGTGTCCTGTCACTCATGTTCTGGAGCCTGTTGGCCATCGTAACTCTCAAGTACGTCATGCTGATCATGCGTGCTGACAACGAGGGCGAAGGCGGGATTCTCTCTTTGTTTGCCCTGGTGCAGCACTGGTTGGAGGAGACGCCGCGCTGGGGTCAGGCGCTCATTGCGCTGGCCGTTATGGGCGCGGCCCTTTTCTATTGTGACGCGCTGATCACGCCGGCCATCTCGGTGCTCGGTGCGGTGGAGGGCCTGGAACTTCTCAACCCAGACATGGCGCGGGTGGTGGTTCCCGTGACTCTGGTGATCATTGCGATGTTGTTCGCCATCCAGCATCGCGGCACTGAAAAAGTGGGGCGCTTGTTCGCGCCGATCATGGTGCTGTGGTTCGCGGTGCTGGCCTATACCGGTGCGATTGCCATTGTGCACAATCCGCGGGTGCTGGCGGCGGTCAATCCCTACTACGGCCTCATGCTGCTGGCGCATCATCAGGGCGTATCGCTGGCGATTCTGGGAGGCGTGTTTCTGACCGTGACCGGCGGCGAAGCGCTCTATGCGGACATGGGTTCCTTCGGCAAAGGACCGGTGCGCCTGGCGTGGTTCGGTCTGGTATGGCCGGCCTTGTTGTTGAGCTACTTCGGACAGGGGGCTCTGGTGCTGACCGATCCCGCGGCGGCGCACAAGCCATTGTTTGCGCTGGTGCCGGTGATGGTGCTCCCGTGGATGGTATTGCTCGCCACGCTGGCCGCCATCATCGCCTCGCAAGCCACGATTACCGGCGCGTTTTCGGTCACCCGCCAGGCCGTGCAGCTCGATTTGCTGCCGCGCATGCGGATATTGCAGACCTCGGCGCACGAACACGGGCAGATTTTTGTGCCAGTGGTGAACGTGTTGGTATTTATCGCCGTGGCCATTTTTGTGGTCGGATTCGGATCCTCGGATGCGCTCGGCAGTGCCTATGGGGCTGCGGTGGCGGGCACCATGGCGATTACCACAATCCTGGGCATGGTGCTGGCGTCCTCGCGTTGGCGTTGGGCGTCATGGAAGGTGGCGCTCGCATTTGGGCCGCTGCTGATCATCGATTTGACCTACGGTATCGCCAACCTCACTAAGTTTGCGCAGGGCGCCTGGGTGCCGTTGCTATTCGCCACCCTGCTGTACGGCGTGTTCATGACCTGGCGTTCCGGCCGGCGCCTACTGCGAACGGCGCTGCGCGATGTCGCGGTGCCCCTCAAGGACCTGCCCCAGATGCTCAATAACGTCACGCGTGTGCCCGGAACTGCGGTTTTTCTGGTAAGTGAACCGCGCTTCGTGCCGACCGCGTTGCTACGCAGTCTCGAGCATTATCATGTGGTGCACGAACGGGTGGTATTTCTCAACATGGAGTTCGTGCGCACGCCGCGCCAGGACCCGAACGACCGGGTGCGAATTGATACCTTGCTCGAGAACGTACACCTGGTCACCGCGCGGTTTGGCTTTATGGAAACCCCGGATGTGAGCGCGGCCCTGAAGCAATGCCGCGTGCGCGGCCTGAAGCTGTTCGGCCAGGACTGCTCATTCTTCCTCGGCTGGCATCTGGTGCGGCCCCGGCCGCGCGGCGGCTATGAGGGCATCCGCCGCAGGATGTTTGCCTGGATGCAGCGGCGCAGCACCCAGGCGGTCGAGTTCTTCCGCATGCCCGACAGGCGCGTGATCGTTTTGGCTACCCAGGTCGAACTTTGAGGCTGACGATAATTGCCGCACTCGCCGACAATGGCGTGATCGGTCGCGCAGGCTCACTGCCCTGGCACCTGCCTGACGATCTGCGGCGCTTCAAGTCGCTGACCATGGGACGACCGATCCTGATGGGCCGCCGGACCTTTGAGTCGATCGGCCGGCCGTTGCCGGGACGGCGCAATCTGGTGCTCACGCGGGGGGCGCCGCCATTACCAGCGGGCGTCCAAGCGGTCACGAGCCTCGCCTCGGCGTTGGAAGCCTGCGCGACAGATCCCGAGTTGTGCGTTATCGGCGGCGCGGATGTCTTCCGAGAGACGCTGCCGCAGGCCGATCGGCTGGAATTGACACTTGTCCACGCCCAATTCGACGGCGACGTGAGTTTTCCAGATTTTCGGTCGGAGCAGTGGCGCGAAGTCTCGCGAATCGAACACGCCGCCGACGACCGCCACGCCTGTGCGATGACGTTCCTGACGCTCGATAGGAAGTGAATGCCCCGCGGGTCACGGGCAGTGCCGTGCAGAGCCTATTAACTCAGGCGGGCACTGCCCTCAGCTGCCGCGATTCACAGGCCTGCGCTGTCGAGGAGCTGTGCTGCGAGCGCAGATGCCGCGCCAGCGCCCGCGGCGAGCAGTGAATCGATGATGCTGTCTTGCAAGGCACCGCGACGCAGCGCTTCGGCATACGGGATGTCGGCGTGAAACATCACCATCGAGTAGCGCGGAATAAAGCGTTGCGGGAAGCGCCGCTCTAGATCCAGCGCAAGCTGTTTGCGGACTGCAAAGTCCGGCGCCAGGACGCTGGCCCGCATCTCCTGGTAGTTCTCGATCGCCATGGTAGCGATCGCATCGGTGTTGGGGCGGCGCAAGCGCTCAAACTCCGCGCAGGCGGCATCGGCATTGTCGTGGCGGCCCAGCAAATCAGCGAGCAGCACACAGTCTTCGAACCCGCAGTTCAGTCCCTGGCCGTGGAACGGCACGATCGCGTGAGCGGCATCGCCGATGAGCAACAGGCGCTGCACATGCCAGGGCCAGCAGTAGAGCGTGGCCAGCTTTCCTTGCGGGTGCTGGCTGAACTGCTGGTCAAAATCCGGGATCAGCGCGAGTGCGTCGGGAAACTCGGCGGCGAAGAACGCGCGCGCCTGCGCTGGCTGGGCCAGTGAATCGAACCCGGGCGCGCCGCGGGCGGGTAAGAACAAAGTGGCCGTGAATGAACCGTCGGGGTTAGGAAGCGCGATGAGCATGTACCCGCCGCGTGGCCAGACGTGCAGCGCGTGCGGTTCCAGGGCCCAGCCGCCTGAGCTCGCGGCGGGGATGTGCAGCTCCTTGTAGTCGTGTGCGAGCACGTCTTCGGTGGACTGCACCAGCCCCCGATCGTGCAACGCATTGCGCATCGCGGATCCGGCTCCGTCAGCAGCAACCACCAGACGGGCTGAAGCCTCATGCATGCTGCGGTCATTCTCATCGCGCCATCGCAGCACGCCCGAGTGCGGATCGATGTCTATGGCGCGTTGCCCAAAGCACAAGTCGATTGCGGGTGACGCCGCCGCGGCCTCGATCAAGGCCACGTTGAGCCGCGAGCGACCGATCGCGTGGATTACTTCTCCCGCGTGCTGCCCGTAGTGCAGCAATGGACCGTTTCCCGCCAGGTCGTGCAGGCGCCGGCCGCGCATCTCGACCATCTCAGGCCGGACAACTGCGAGCACTTCGGCACGCTCGAGCGCGAGCAGGCCGCGTGCGGCAAGAGCCAGATTGATGGAGCGGCCGTGCTCCGTTTGCTGTGCGCGTGGATCGGAGCGCCGCTCCAGTACTCGTACACGGTGGCCGTTGCGCGCCAGCAAAATGGCGAGCAAACAACCCACCGGCCCGCCGCCGACGATAAATACATCGCCCGCCGCGCCCCCGCCAACCGGGCTCACTTAACTCACACCCGCGACTCGCGATCGGAATGCATTCACGGTTCGCTCAAGGCTCCGGCGAACTGTTCTGCCGCATACCAGGCGTCTGTGAATGTATTGTAAAAAGGCACTGGCGCCAACCGAATGGTGTCGGGTTCGCGCCAGTCCGCGACCACGCGCCGCTTTGCCAGCGACTGGTATACGCGCCGCGCCTGGTCGGTGCCGCTGCGGACGCGGACTGAAAGCTGGCAGCCGCGCCGACGCGGGTCAGTACCGGTGATCACCTCAATTTTCTCCTGACACTGGCTTAGCAGTGCGGCATGCAAAAAACCGGTAAGGCGCTCGGACTTCGCGCGCAGTGCCGCCGGCCCGGCCGCCGCAAACATCTGCAGTGATTCGTACAATGGGGCCGCCGACAGCACCGGCGGGTTGCTGACCTGCCAGCCGGCCGCGCCGGCCGACATCTCGAATTCGTCCTTCATCTCAAAGCGCGTGGCCGGATTGCTGCCCCACCAGCCCGCCAGTCGTGGCAGTTGTACGTCGAGCGCGTGGCGTTGGTGGACGAACGCCCCACCAATGGCTCCCGGCCCACCGTTCAGATATTTGTAACTGCACCAGACGGCAAAGTCGGCGTCGCTGTCATGAAGTGCGAGCGGCACATTGCCTATCGCGTGCGCCAGATCAAGCCCCGCGGCCGCACCGACGTGATGCGCGCTGTGCACCAAGTGCGCCAGATCGAACGCCTGGCCGGTGCGGTACTGCACCCCCGGCCAAAGCACCAGCGCGAGGGCCGCGCCCTCCGCAGCGATGCGCGCCTCGATGTCCTCTGGCCGCAGCAACTCTTCACCCGCCCGCGGAGCGACCTCGATCAGCGCGCTGGCAGGATCAAAGCCGTGCCAGCGGATCTGAGAGCTAAGCGCGTGGCGATCGGACGAAAACGCGCCGGCCTCGATCAGTATGCGGTGGCGGGTCGATGTGGGTCGGTAAAAACTGGCCAGCAGCAGGTGCAGATTGACGGTGAGCGAATTCATCGCCACCACTTCCGAGGGCCCGGCGCCGGCCAGTTGTGCCAGACCCGGCGCCAGCCGCTCCGCGTACCCAATCCAGGCTCGGCGTGCCTGTTCGTGGCCCAGAACCCCGAGCCGCTCCCAATCCTCGAGTTCCTCAAGCACCCGGGCGCGCGCCCCGATTGGGGCCAACCCCAAAGAGTGCCCGCACAGATAGATAAGTTCGCGGCCGCTCTGGTCGCGCGGCAGTGCAAAGCGCGCGCGCCACGATCGGAGCGGGTCGGCGGCATCGAGTTCGCCGGCCTGCGAGCGGCTCGGCGCGGGGGAGGGCGCAGCAGTCACGCGGCACGCACCGGAAACAACAGCGGACGCGACGGCACCGCGTCCCCGCCGAGCGCGGGAATTTGCAGGTTGAGCAGATAGACTCCGTCGGCCACCGTGTCATCTACGTAGGCCAATTCAGTAATCGTGCACTGCGGTCTGCGCACGGCCGCCAATGACACGCTGCCGGCGGCCAGACCGAAGAATTCACGGTGCGCACTGAGCTGGCCGCCGTCGTCGGCCCGGTCGGCGGAGGGCACGTCCAGCACCAGATGCTCGATGCCGCGCGCCACCAGCAAAGCGGCGGCCGCCAACGACAGGAACGCCGCGGGCTCGGATCGATAATCGCGTGTTCGTTTGAGATGGCTGTTCGGCAGCGTGCGTACGATGAGCGCCTGCGGCGCAAACGCCGGCTCGGCCGGCCAGGCGTGCGTGAGCGCGGCAGCGGTGATCAGCAGATCCTCGCCGCGCGGCGCCGGCCGGCTGCTTTCCTCGGTGCGACCGGCCGCGGTAGGCGTCACGCTGACCAGCAGCGCCTTTAATAGTCCCACCGGCACGACCCGGCGAGCGTCCAGCTTCTCGAGCGTAAGGTGCCCGGCGCATTCCGTGTGGGTACCGTCCAGGTGCGGCGTGAGCGTCACGGTGCTGCAATTGCAACTGGCGCCGGTCTGCACACGACCGGTGAATTCACCGCTCACCAGCGGTGAACTGTGCGCCGCCGCGGCGCCGAACCAACGCGGTTGCGCGTCGTTGAAATCGAGCGCGATGGCCAGGTCATGGGGGTTGCGAAGATCCACCGTGTAGCGCGCGCCGTCGATGCTCACGGCGGCCGTCTGCAGCGCTTGCGTGTTTGCCATCGCCCGGCTCAGGTTCCGGCGGCAGGCAATGCCGGCGGCGGACAGACCGCGCCGCAGCGCTGGCAACGGCGATGATCAAGGCTGGCGTAAAAGCGATCGAAGACCGGTGGAAACTGGGTCTCGATGTCGGTGAGCTCCAGGTACTCTTCGTAGAGCAGGTTTGAGCACTGCTCACAGTACCACTGCAGGCCGTCGAGCTCCCCGGGGCGTCTTCGGCGCTCGATGACCAGACCCACCGAGTTGGCCGGACGCTGAGGCGAATGCGGAATTCGCGGTGGGAGCAGTAGAATTTCGCCGGCGCGAATCGGCAGCTCGCGGATCTTGCCGCCCTCGGCCACTCGCAGCACCATGTCGCCTTCGAGCTGGTGGAAGAACTCTTCGGCCGGATCGACGTGGAAATCGCGGCGCACGTTCGGGCCACCGACCGCCATCACGATAAACTCACTGTCCTGGTAGATGAGCTTATTGCCCACGGGCGGCTTGAGCTCTGAACGGTGCTCATCGATCCAGCGGCGCAAATTCAGGGGTTGTAGAGTCTGCATGCGCCTATATTATGTCGACGAAACCCTGCAGCTGATAAATCACTCGAAGCTCGCGTATGGTACGCAAACCCGGGCGTACCTCGCGACTGTTCGGACCGTCAAGCTCAACCCGGGCAAGGATACTGTCGTGATTACAGAGACTTGGAATCCACGGCCGCGCGCCGCAGCCTGCCTGGCCCTGATCGCCCTCGCGGTGGGACTGGGCGGTTGCAGCCACATGCAAAAACTCTGGCCGTGGCATCACGCACCGGCCGCGCCCGAGCCCGCGACCAACGAACTGGTGGTGGTTGCAGCGCCGGGTGCCACGGCCCCGGTGCTCCCCCAGACCTGGGATCGCAATGCCCTGCGCGTCGATCTGACCGGTCTGGCCGGCGAGGGCGAGTTGACGTTACGGCCCGCGCAGGGCCACGAGTGGCCGATCCGACTCGAGTTTGCGGTGCGGCCCGGCTCGTTCAAGCACCTCGAAGTACGTGGCGAGCAGCGCGTGGTCTTGAGCGTACCTGAGGCCGGCCCGGTGTCGGTATTGTCCGTGCCCCAGGGTCTGTACGCCCCGGCGACCATGGAGCTGAGGGTGCACTACGGGCCCTGATGAGGCGGCTCAGCGCTTGCGGACTGAGACCACCGTGGCCTTGTAGCGATCGGCGCGCAGCAACGAATGGCTGTGCTCGATGGCGATGCGCCGCAAGTCATAGGTGGTCTCGCGCACGAACAGTAACGCCTTGCCGACCGTCGTACCCAGAATGCGGGCCACTTCCCGGCTGGCGCTTACCGCGCCAATCTCCTCTTCCGCCCAATTCAGCTTGCGCTTATAGATCTTCTCGAATACCGCATAGAGCGATGTGCCCAGGTCCTGGCGATCGAGGTCGGGAAACAGCGCTACCGGCAAGTAGCTGGTCACCAGCGCCACCGGCTCATTGTTGACGTAGCGCAGCCGCCGCAGCGCAAAGACCGGATCGCCCGCGGCCAGATGCAGGGCGTGGGCAACGTCGGCGCCGGCAGCGGCGCGTTTCAGGCTCAGCACCTTTGCAGACGGCACCAAGCCGCGCCGCCGCATCTCCTCGCTGAATCCGCGCAGCTGCTGAAAATTCCACGGCACCTGGCTCGAGCCCACCACCGGCCGCTTGCCCTTCTCGATGATCAACAGCCCTTCGGATCGAAGTTTCAGAAACGCCTGCCGCACCGGCATCTTGCTGATGCCCAGAAGGGCGGCGATATCGCCTTCTGAGTAAAAGACGTCGCCCTCGCGCAGCGTTGCGGACTTGACCAGCGCGCGGATCTGCTCAACCACCTGCTGGTAATACGGGACGAAGCTGTCGGTGTCGACGTGCAGGTCCAGCGGCACAGTGCCTGCCGTCTTTTCGCTGCTGTTGCCGCGCATAGGCTGCTGATCCTCGCCGCGTCCCAAGGATTGCTCAATACTACATATGATAATATGATGCCACTTTAGGGGGGCCGGTACTAGGGGCGTAGCGGAGTGCGTCTCTGCGGCGAGCCGGGAGAGCCAAAAGATTGCAAGCCAGGGCGCAACAAGTCCGAAGACTCTCCACGATGGCATGGGTCATGTCGCTCTCCCTGCCGTGGCTGGCCTGCGGACTGGCCGCACCGGCGTCGGGTGCCTCGGCGCAAGCCGCCGCGCTTTCCCCCGTACAGCTCGATGGTAACTACTTCAGCCGCGATGGCCACCGCTTTCTGGTGGTGGGCGCGCACTGGGTGCCGGCCAAGGCCGCGATGCAATGGCCTTTGCAGTGGGATCCGCAGGATATTGCGGCGGACTTCGCGCAGATGGAGCGCATGGGATTCAACACCGTGCGCCTTGACCTGATGTGGGCCTGGTTCGAGCCGCGCCCTGGAAACTACAATCCCCAGGCCTTCGAACAGTTCGATCAGCTCATTGCTCTGGCGCACAAGCATCACATCTACCTGCACCCGACGCTGTTTGTGGGCGGCGAGGTGGGGGAAGCCTACTGGGACGTGCCGTGGCGGCTGGGCCGCAACCCGCAGGCGGATCCGGAAATGCTGCGGCTCGAAACCAACCATGCCCAGGAATTCGGGCGCCGCTATGGGCGCGAGGCGGCCATACTCGCCTGGGACCTGACGGACGAGCCGCCGTTCTGGATCGCCGCTGATACCAGCGACGCCATGGCCGTGAACTGGACACGCCTGATTGCCGGAGGATTGCGTAAGTACGACAAGCTGCACCCGATTGTGGCCGGCGTCAGCACCCAGGACATGGAGCACGGCCCGTTTCGGCCCGACACCATTGCCGCGGACGTTGACTTCCTCAGTGTGCACCCCTACACGATCTACACCCCGGATTTGTTTCCCGATCCGATGGTCTCGGAACGTAGTACCTACGGCGCGGCCTTCGAGACCACCTTAAGTCGCGGCGCCGGCCGGCCGGTCATGGTGCAGGAGATGGGCGCCTCTTCGGCGCAGTACACGCCCGAGAAAATCAGCGATTTTGATCGCGTCAGCCTCTACTCGGCACTCGGCGCCGGCGCGAACGGCTTCCTGTTGTGGTGCTACACCGACGCCGCGCCGGCGCAGTACCGCAAGGTGCCGTACCTGCGCTCGCCCCACGAGACCCAATTCGGCCTGACCACCTGGGATCGCCACATGCGCCCGCAGGGCCTGTCGTTCGAGGCGTTCGAGCAGACCGTCGCGCGCATGAATCTCGACGACCTTACGGTGCCCGCCGGCGACGCCGCGATTGTGATTCCCGAAGAGTGGGCCCGCACCCGCGGCGATTATTCCCGCTTCGGTCTGACCGGACCGGAAGTGATTCCCTACGTGTCGGTCAGTGAGGGCGGCGCGGTCAACGGCCAGGCCGCCGCACCCTACGATGGTAATCAGTGGGTGATGAGTTCGGTGCTGTCCGCGTTCATTCTTGCGCATCGCGCGGGCCTGCAGCCGGCGCTGCCGCGTGAAGCCGATGACTGGGGACGCTACCCGCTCGTGCTGCTGCCGTCGCCACTCACGGCGACCGATCCCATCTTCGTGCACCTACACACCGATTTCTGGGAGCGGGCGAGCTCGTACGTGAAGAATGGCGGTGCGCTCTACGCCTCGCTCGCGGCCAACGCCGCGATCCCGGACATGGCGGCGCTGTTCGGCGCCCGCATGACGGATACGGTGGTGGTGAGCGAATTGACGCTGAAGATCGTCAAGCCGCTGGGTGATTTGGTTCCGGGCGATACCTTTCACTTTACCGCGCCCGGCGCGACCGCCAAATACTGGGGCACCGGGCTGGAAGTGGACGGGGGCGAAGTCATCGCGGTCGATGCAAACCAGCGTCCCGCGCTGGTCGCGCACCAGCTGGGCAAAGGCCGCACGCTGCTGTCGGCCTATCCGCTCGAGGCTTGGCTCGGCAGTCAGCCGGAAGCCTTCGAGAACCATGAGACCGCACACCGGTTGTACCGTGCGCTGCGCGAGTGGAGCGGCGTGCGCCCGCGTGTCTCCACCGACCAGCCCTCGGTGGAGGCTTCCGCGCTAACCGGGCGCTCCCACGGTTACATCGTGCTTGCCAATCACAGCGGCGAGACGCTCAAGACGCGGGTGGTCACAGCATCGCCACTGCACGAGCTCAGACGGCTGGATACCCAGGGCGCCACTGCGCTGCAGGGCGATAAGGACGGGTGGAGCATCGAGTTGCCTGCCTACGGGGGCGCCATCCTGGAATGGCGGCAACCCTGACCATGGGTGCACAGAACTCCGTGGTCGGCGCCGTCGACATCGGCGGCACCAAGATTGCGGTCGGTGCCATCGAGGCGTCGGGCAAAGTGCTCGCCAAGGAAGTGCACGCGACCGAGCCGGCCGGGGGATTCGATGCCGCCATGCAGCGCGTAACGGGGATGCTCGAGGCGGTGAGCGCACGCGCTGGCGTCGAATTATGCGGGATCGGTATCGGCTGCACGGGCCCGGTCAACCCGTTGAGCGGGGAGATCGGCTCGGTGGAATTCCTCGCGGAATGGCGCGGATGCAATCCGGTCGAGCGGCTGGCCAGTCATTTTGGCCTGACGGTAGCGATGGAAAACGACGCCGACGCGGCCGCGCTCGGCGAATTGCAATGGGGCGCGGGTCGCGGCAAGCGCCACTTGATCTGCGTGACCGTGGGCACCGGTATCGGCGGCGGTATTGTCCTCAACGGCGCGCTCTACCGCGGCGTGGACGGCGCGCACCCGGAGATCGGGCATCACGTTATCGAGGCGTCCGGACCGGTATGCTACTGCGGTTCCCATGGTTGCTGGGAGGTGCTCGCGCGCGGGCCGGCGATTGCCGCGCGTTATGCGCGGGACGCACAGTCCGACGATCCAAGCCACGGCCGCCTCGGCGCTCGCGGTGTCTGCGAGCTGGCTCGTCAAGGCGACGCGCGCGCGCAACTCGAGATCGAGCGCGAGGGCCACTACCTTGGCGTCGGGATAGCCAATCTAGTCACCCTGTTCGCCCCCGAAGTCATCGCCCTGTCAGGCAGCGTGATGAACCACGCTGACCTGTTCATGCCGACCATCCGCGCCGTCGTGCTGCGCAGCTGCGGTCTGGTGCCGGCCGCCCGCGTCGAATTATCGCCCGCGGCCCTGGGTAACGATGCGCCACTGATCGGCGCGGGCGCGGTGTGGACGCACCGGTTCGGCAGGCATTGAGAGAGCCCAGTGAGCAGCACGGCAAAAATCATCGAGGGACAATACTTTCACGATCTCATGGCGCAGCCGCAGGCGCTGCGAGCGACGCTCGCGTGGCTGAGCAGCGCGGGTCGCTGGGAGGCGGCACGTAAGTTTGTAGGGGCTCGTGGCTGGCAGAGGGTTGTGCTCACGGGCATGGGTTCCTCGTTCCACACACTGCACCCGATCAACCTGGCGCTGATAGAGGCCGGCCTCAATCCCATCATGATGGAGACCTCCGAGCTGGTGCATTACGGGCTTCCTTTGCTGGGCGAGCAGACGCTGATCATTGCCGTCTCCCAGTCCGGCGGCAGCGCTGAGACGGTCCGCCTGCTGGAGCTCCACGGGCGTGCCCCGCTGCTCGGTGTGACCAATACCGCGGGCAGTGCCCTGGCGCAACGCGCCGATCTCGCGCTGCTCGCCCAGGCCGGGCCGGAATTCTCGGTGTCGTGCAAGACCTATGTCGCGAACATGCTGACCCTTCAATGGCTGGCAGCGCTGCTGGCTGGGCGCGATGAAGCGCAGTGCCTGGGGCAGCTCGAAGCCGCGCCCGATCTGGTGGCGGATTATCTGCAGGGCTGGCGAGCCAACAGCGAAGTGCTGACCGACAAGTTGCGGGGCATGCGCCATCTGTTTCTTACCGGGCGCGGCTGCTCATTGAGTGCCGTGGGCACCGGCGCGCTGATCATCAAGGAGGCGGCGCGTGTGCATGCCGAAGGCATGAGCAGTGCGGCCTTTCGTCACGGCCCGATCGAAATGCTGCGGGCGGACATGCTGATCTCTGTGTTCCGGGGCGATGATCGCACCGGCGAACTCAATCACCGCCTGGCGCGTGACCTGCTCGCCAGGGGCGCGCATTGCTACGAGATCGGGACCGAGTCAAGCCTACCCGCGTTCCGCCTTGCGCAATGCACGCCGGCGGTGCGCCCGATACTCGAGATCCTGCCGGTGCAGATGATGACGCTGGCGCTCGCGGGTCTGGCCGGCCGGGAAGCAGGCTATTTCGAGCAAGCCACCAAGATCACGGGGACCGAGTGATGCCAGAGATTCAGCGTCAGCAAAGGACCGCGAGCTCCAGCCGATTCATCGTCTGGCTGGTGTTCCTGATATTTTTCGTGATCTCCTTCCTGACCAACATTCTGGGACCGCTGGTGCCCGACATCATCAGCGGTTTTCGGGTTTCGTTGGCGATGGCAGCGGTACTGCCGTTCTCGTTCTTCATCGCCTACGGCGTAATGTCTATTCCCGCGGGCTTCCTGGTGGAGCGCTGGGGCGAAAAAACCCTGATCATCGTATCGTTTCTGTGCGGCACCGCCGGAGCGCTCAGCTTTGCGTTATACCCCAGTTACCAGGTGGCGATACTCTCGCTGTTTGTCATGGGCGCCGGAATGGCGGCGCTGCAAGTGGCCATCAACCCACTGTTGCGCGTGGCCGGGGGCGAGGCGCACTTCGCGTTCAACTCCGCATTTGCACAATTGGTGTTTGGCGCCGCTTCATTCTTGAGCCCGCTGGTCTACGCCTACCTCGTTACCCGGCTCGGCGCCGGCAACCGGCCGTCGGCAGGGTTGCTCGGATTGCTTGCCAGCGTCACTCCGGCCGCGCTTCCCTGGGTGTCCATCTACTGGCTGTTCGCGTTCGCCACGATCGCGATGGCCTGCTATGTGGCGACGCTGAAACTGCCCAGCGTTGAACGCTCGGCGGAGGAATCGGCGGGCAGCCTGGAGATGTACGGCGTATTGCTGCGCAACCCGGTGACCTGGCTTTATTTCCTGTCGATCGTCGCCTACGTCGGCTGTGAGCAGGGCAGTGCCGACTGGATGTCGCAGTTCCTCTATCGCTATCACGGATTCGATCCACACTCGCAGGGCGCCTCGGCAGTGTCCTACTTCTGGGGATTGCTGACCGCCGGCTGCCTGGTCGGTATGCTGCTACTCAAGCTGTACGACAGTCGCAGGGTGCTTATCGGTTTTTCGCTCGGCGCACTGGCGATGCTCACCTTGGCGCTATTCGGTCCGGCGCAGGTGTCGCTGTTTGCGTTTCCGTGTATTGGACTGTTTGCCTCGATCATGTGGCCGACGCTGGTCTCGCTGGCGCTCAATTCGGTGCCGGCCCATCACGGTCCCTTCGCCGGAATTCTGTGCACCGGGATCATGGGCGGGGCGGTCATTCCACTGCTGATCGGCAGCGTCGGTGACCACTACGGCCTGCGCACCGGCATGTTGCTGCTGTATCTGACCTTCGGCTGCGTCCTAAGCGTGGGGTTCTGGGCCCGGCCACTTATCAACAACGCGCTATTCGGAGCGAAAGCATGACCCTTAGCCCGCCTGCCGGTAGGCACCGCATCGGCATCCGAGTGCTCCATAGCGCTCGCCTGCTGCTCTCGAATTTGCTGCCGGCCGCACTGGCGGCCGGCGTTGCCCTGGCAGGCCCTGCGCCGGACGCGCCGCGCGCCTATCTGCAGCTGCCGGCGCCGCAACTGCTCACCCTGCCGCCGCAGGCATGGGAGGGTGATCAGCAGCCGCACACCATGTCGGTGCTGGAAATGAACCGGGGCGGGTACCGCTACTGGGCGTGGTATGGACTCAATAACGGGCGCGGCGTGGGCCTGATGCGCAGCAACGATCTGATTCACTGGACCAAGTTCGAGCACAACCCGCTGTGGCTGAATGCGCGCTGGCCTTCGGGGCTGCAGGGAGGCGACGCGGCGCACCCGCACACGCTGTATTTCGCGATTACGCGCGATTACGACACCCCCAGCAGCCGCATCGTCCTGGCAAGCTCCGAGGACGGCATGAAGCTGACGGAAGTCAAGAATCTCGTGGCCCCGGTAGCAAATCAGCGCAACCAGAACCCCAACCTGTTCCGCGACCCGATCACGCAGCGCTATTTCCTGACGTTCTACCGCGGTAACGACGAGAACGATTTCTACATCGTCAGCAGGAACGCCAGCAGCGTCGGGGAACTCGACCGGGCGCCGGAGAAAATACTGATGCACACGACGGAGACCGTCGCCGCTCCAAATTTACTGTACGTGCCCAAGGGCGGTGCCGATAAACAGGGCATTTATTTCCTGGCCACGGAAATCTATCCCAATCGCTACAACGACAAGCAACGCGGTGAGTGGCAGGTCAAGGTGTTTTACGCGAGCGCCGCGGACGGGCCGTTCCAGCCCGCGTCCGGCAATCCGGTGCAGAGCGGCGAGCGCGCCTGTCTCTTCCAGCATGTCTTCAATGGCAAGTTCTACGGCTACCAGAGCCGCCTCGATCACGCGACAGATAAATGGCAGATGGAAGTGCTGAGCACGCCATTGCCCAATTAGCAAGGGAGGGAGAAGTTCATGTTCACCAACAGAAATCTTTGTACTGCCATGGTGCTGCTGACGGCCAGTTCAGGCCTATGCGCCCAGACGCCAGTGACCACAGACCAGGCCAGTCTCGAAGAGGTGGTCGTTACCGGCGTGCGCGCCTCGGAACAACAGTCGGTCGAACTCAAGCGCGACGCGGCGTCGATCCAGGACAGCATTGCCGCCGAAGACATAGGGAAGCTCCCGGACCGGACCATCGCCGATTCATTGCAACGTATTACGGGCGTCCAGATCAATCGCGAAGGCGGCGAGGGGACGACGGTTAACATTCGCGGTCTGCCGCAGGTGGGGACGATGCTCAACGGCGAGGCTTTCCTCACGGCCGGCTCGATCGTGAGCGTACAGCCCGATTTCAGCGACATACCCTCGCAGTTGTTTTCCGGGGCCGACGTCATCAAGTCGCCGACGGCAAATTTACTCAACGCCGGAATCACCGGCACGATCAACCTGAAGACCTACCGGCCCTTCGATCTTCAGCCGGGCTGGACCACCGCAGTTTCCGCCGCGGTCCTGCACGGCCAGCAGACCAACAAGGACCAGCCGGAACTCGATGCCTTGCTCGGTTACCACAGCGAACGGTGGGGTTTCGTGGCTTCGGCCGCCTATTCCGATGCCACCCTGGAGCACTCGTTCGACGGCCAGGGCCAGTACTCCGGAGAATTGGTCGGCGAGACTTCCGACAATACGGTCGCGGATGTCGGCTTTCTGGGCGCCTACAACGGCGCGCCGATCCCGCCGGGCGTGAGAATGCTCAACCCGTCGCAGTGCGTGTACGGCGGTGATCCTGGGGACCCGACCCATTATCTGGACACGTCTTCAGACGGCACGGGCTGCAACGTCGACGTCAACGGCGACGGCAAGGCCAACGGCGTGTACTACAACACCGCCGATTATGCCGCCATCGATGAACAGCTGGAGAAAAAGCGCCTGGGCTTCAACGCTTCATTGCAGGGCGAACTCGGCGGTGGCCTAAAGCTGCTGGGTGACTTTTTCTATACCAAACAAGACAGCTACGATCGCCAGACCGGCTACCAGCTCAATTCCGCCAATTGGGACGGCGCCACGTTCATCCCGATCAACGCCCGCAATACCGGCGTCCAGGTCTACAACGGCTACAACGGCGCCGACGGCGGCGCGCCGCTGAACGACTTCTACGTCGCGCCGCAGCGCCAGTTCTACCTGGGCGATATCGAGACCTACTCGGACGACAACGTAACCAATTCGACCTCGAGGAACTTCAACCTCGAGCTTGCCTACGACAACGGCGGAAATTTCACCGGCGAATTGCGCGGCATATACGCTAACGCGAGCCAGCTGCACATGGAAAGTTACCTGCAGTATGCGGTCTCGGACGGTTCCATCTGGAAGAATAGCCCGACCGATGCATTGCCCCCTCCGGTGCCCCCGGCTACCTATGCCTACGTGGTTCCGGGCGGATCGCGCGTGTTCAACCCCTACGGCTTTGCGCCCAACCTGACACCCGCGACCCTGAACCTGTTGGGCGATCACATGGGGATCACGCTGCCGGGCTCGATACTCACGGCGCTCGGTGACCGCAGTGCCTTTGCACTCAAGACGGTCGCTTCCGAAGGTGATTATGACCGCAGCGCCAGCATGCAGGCGCTGCGCGCCGACGGGCACTACAAGTTCAGCGATCACGGGTTAAGCCTCGATTTTGGCGTGCGGCAGGGCAATCGCAGCGCCGACAACGAGAATTTCTCGCTCATTGCGCCGGTCTATGCCGGCCAGGCGTACTACAACCCGGTCATCGATCCGGTGACAGGTGAAGAGGACTTGTCCACCCGGATTCCCGTGCCGGGCGGTTGTTACCAGCACTACAAGGCCGCGGACATTGTCCTTGACGGGCAGGGGATTCCCGGGGCCTGCAAAGCCGGCGATCCGGTGACCGGCTTCTATCGCGCCAATCCATTGGTGGGCCTCAACCCGGCCCAGCTGGGCACGATGATTGCGAATAACACCAAGCTGTATAACCATCTCGCCGGAGTGCAGGGCGTGAGTATTTACGCGCTGGATCCAAAAATCATGGACGACGTCCTGGCGTTTCAGAACGCCATGTACCCGGGAGAGGTTCGCGACCATGACCCGGCCGGCACCTGGCGGGTGGACGTCAATCAGACCACGGGCTACCTCCAGGCCAACTTCCAGGGCACCGCGATTGTTCCCTTTGGCGGCAACGTCGGTGTGAAGTTCATCAAGACCGATCTGAGTATCGATCAACACAGCGTCAGCCCGGTGCCGGTCGCCTATTACGTCAATCCCCATGACGGGGGCGTCGTGCAAACCGACCGGAATTTCACCGACACCCTGCCGGTCGCCAATATTTATTTCGACCTGCGCAACAATCTGCGGCTGCGCCTGGCGTACTCCAAGAACATGCAGTTGCTGGATCTGGACCAATGGGGCGGTGGCTTGACGCTCGATTATGCCTATACCGCAGGGCCGCCGGCCGTATTCGCGGTGTATGGCGGCCAGCAGGCAGGCAATCCCGATCTCGATCCATGGCGTTCCACCAACTACGACATGTCGCTGGAGTACTACATAAGCCGCTCGAGCATGATCAGCCTCGCGGCCTTTTATGTCGACGTGGCGAGTTTCATCGTCCAACAAGGTTCGACACGCTGCGATTTGCCCGATCAGGATGGCGTGGTGCGTCGTTGCGTGGGCATCAGCGGACCCAGCCAGGGGACCGGCAAGTCGCTGCATGGATTGGAGTTTGGTATCAAGCAGGCGTTTGATTTCCTGCCGGGCAAATTCGCAAATCTGGGCATCGACGCCAACTTCACCTACTCGCCGAGCGATGTGGGCAAGGATATCGCCGGGCACACCATACCGTTCCAGGAAAATTCCAAGGAACAGGCGAACGTCATTCTTTGGTACCAGGACAAGAAACTGGAGCTGCGCGTCGCCGGAAATTATCGCTCGGAGCGCGCGGTGGCTCAGGACTACGGCGGCATCACCGGCTTCGAGGAATACCAGGATTCGACGTTCTACGTGGACGCCTCGGCAAGCTACGCGTTTACGCCGCACTGGACGGTATTTGCCGAAGGTTCGAACCTCACCGAGGAGTCGGAGCGGTATTACCTTGTCTGGCCCGATCTGAGGCTGAATACCACGCAGTTCGAAACGCGCTATGCCATCGGCGTGCGCGCCAGGTACTGACGGGGAGGGCGCCGCTAGCTAGCGGCCGCGTTGCGGCGGGCCTGGACGGCCACCGGCGGAACGTCGGGGTCGTCCAGGTTCACGCCGGTGAGCGCCCCGCCCCAAACGCAGCCCGTGTCCAGGGCCAGCACGCCGTCGCCGCGATGAAAGCCGAGCGTCGACCAGTGGCCGAAGATGACCCGCACCGCGGCACTGGCGCGCTCTTTGACCTTGAACCACGGCATCCAGGGCGCGCGGCTATCCTCGGGCGGTCCCTTCTGCCGCAAGTCCACGCGACCCTGGGCGGTGCAAACCCGCACCCGAGTGAGCACGTTGATGATGAAGCGCAGGCGGTCTTCGCCGCTCAGCGATTCGTCCCAGCGATCCGGTTCGTCGCCGTACATCGCCGAGAGCAACGCGCGCGGGTCGCGGCGCAGCGCGCTCTCGACCTCGCCGGCGAGCTGTGCCGCCTGCTGTGCATGCCACTGGGGTACCAGCCCGGCATGTACCAGCAGGTCGTGATGCGCGCCGTCGTAGTGGGCGAGCGGACGCTCTAGCAGCCAGGCCAGCAGGGAGTCGCGGTCGCTGGCGTCCAACACCTCATCGAGCGTGTCGCTGCGCCGCAGCCGATGATTCGGCACGAAGGCCACCGCCAGCAGATGCAGGTCGTGGTTGCCCAGCACCACGATCGCGTTGGCCGCCAGGTTGCGTACCCGACGCAGGGTCGCGAGCGATTGCGGACCGCGGTTGACCAGATCGCCGGTAAACAGCAGCAGGTCGCGATCCGCGTTGAAGCGAATGCGCTGCAAGAGCTCATCGAGTTCTGCATAGCAGCCCTGGACGTCGCCGATGGCCCAGCGGGTCATATGGGCGATGGGTCGCCGGCGATCAGTGCAGTAGTCCTGGCTTGGCCAGCCGGAACGCGGCGATCGGTGCGTCGAACGCCTGGCCGTCATCCGCCAGCATCTGATAGCTCCCGTGCATGGAGCCCACCGGGGTCTCAAGCACCGCACCGCTGGAATAGCGGAAGCCTTGGCCGGGCTGCAGGTGCGGCTGCTCGCCTACCACGCCCTCGCCGCGCACTTCCTGGACGCGCCCGTTGGCGTCGGTGATGATCCAGTGGCGCGTCAGCAGTTTCGCGGGCACCTGGCCGGCGTTGCGCAGCGTGATGGTGTAGGCGAATACAAAGCGATGCTCGGCCGGCTCGGATTGTTCCTCGAGATAGGCCGTCTCCACATCGACCTGGATCTGGTGTCGGTCATTCATATTGCCGTCCTAGCGTACTCGCATGGCCAGCACGTCACAGGGAGCGCCGTGCAGCACGGTATCTTCGGTAAGGTTGATCAGGATCGAGAGACCATGGCGTTCGCGGCAGCCGAGCACGATCAGGTCGGCGCCCGCGTCGCGGGCCTGGCGCAGAATCTCGCCCTTGACGTTGCCGGTCGACACCCGGCAGCAATCGGCGGCCACGCCCAGCGCGCTCGCCAACGCCATCATCTGCTCCTTGGCGCGCGCCACGACTCGATCATCAATCTGCACCACCGGCACTAGCGCATCGCTCATCGGTTCGACCGGCACGAACTCAATGACGTGCAACAGCCGCACCTGCGCCTGCCATTGGCGCGCGAGTTCCACGCTTTTCGCCGCGATGGCACGACTCTGATCGCTAAGATCGATGGCCACCAGCAGTTGACGATAATTGGACATGGGTCCGATCCCGCGTAGCACTTCAACCCGTAGTGAATCACAGCCGCGCGCCTGAGGCTACTGCCAACGCCAGTTGCCCGAATTGCTCGGCCTCGAGGGTCTCCGCGCGGGCTCCCGGGTCTATACCTGCGGCACGGATCTGAGCTGCGCTGAGCAGGCCGGCGAGGGCGTTGCGCAGCGTCTTGCGGCGTTGACCGAATGCGGCGCCTACCACCGCACCGAAATGGGGCTCCGCAGCCCACGGTGGCAGTTCAGGACGCACCTCGAGGCGAACGACGGCCGACCAGACGCGGGGCGCGGGACGAAACGCGCCGGGACCAATCTCCATCAGTCGGGTCGCGCGCAACCGAGGCGCCAGCATGACGCCGAGCCGTCCGTACTGCTTGCTGCCGGCCGCCGCCACGATCCGTTCGACGACCTCCTTTTGCAGCATGAAGTGCATGTCACGTATCGAGCCGCTGTGGGCGAGCAAGCGAAACAGCAGCGGAGTGGAGATGTTGTAGGGAAGATTGCCGACCACGCGCAGTGGCCGTGCACGCTCGCGGGCAAGCGCGCCGTAGTCGAATTCGAGTGCGTCCGCGGTATGGATGCGCAGCGCCGGCTGCTCGGCGTGCTGCCGGCGCAGCGCCGCCGCCAGGTCACGGTCGATTTCCACCACGTCGAGCTCGCCGGCGGCGCTCAGGAGCGGCGCGGTCAGAGCGCCCTGGCCGGGGCCGATCTCCACCACGGCCTCGCCAGGGCGCGCGGCAATGCAGGCAACGATGCGCTCGATAATCTGCGGATCATGCAGGAAGTGCTGGCCGAATCGCTTGCGGGCGCGCATGTGCGGGCTGGCGCGCAGCGCCTCAGCGTTCCCGCTCGCTCAGGGTCGCGGCCAGGCGGATCGCGGCGAGCAGGCTGCCCGCGTCGGCACGCCCCGTGCCCGCCAGATCGAGCGCGGTGCCGTGATCCACGGAAGTGCGAATAATCGGCAATCCGAGCGTCACATTGACGGCCGCCCCGAAGCCGGCGTGCTTGAGCACCGGCAGACCCTGGTCGTGATACATCGCCAGCACGGCGTCGTACATCTCCAGGTTGCGCGCCACAAACAGCGTGTCGGCAGGATAGGGGCCATGCACGTCGAGCTTAAGCTCGCGCGCGGAATTCAATGCCGGCTTGATGATCCGTTGCTCCTCGGTACCCAGATGACCGCTCTCACCGGCGTGCGGGTTGAGCCCGCACACGGCAATGCGTGGTCGCGCGATCCCGAAGAGTTGCTGCAGACCGGCACTGAGCACCCGCAGCACGGCAAGCAGGCCGTCGTGGGTAATCGCATCGGGCACGGCCCGCAGGGCCAGATGGGTGGTGGCCAGCGCGATGCGCAACTTGCCAGCCACCAGCAGCATGACCGGTAGTGGCACCTTGCAGAGCGCCGCGATGTATTCGGTGTGCCCGGTAAAAGGTATGCCGGCATCGTTGATCACGCTCTTGTGCAGCGGCGCAGTGACCATGGCAGAGAATTCGCGCCGCTGGCAGCCCAGCACTGCCCGATCGATCAGCCGCAGCGTGGCGGGCGCATTGCGCAGGTCCACCTGCCCCGGAACCGCCGGCCCGGGCAGTGGCTGGTGCAGCACCGTGAGTTCTCCCGCCGCGCTACTCGGCGTGACGCCGCGTGCATACTCCCGGATCACGCAGGGGAGCCCGAGCCGCTCGGCGCGCTCGCGCAGCATGGTCTGGTCCGCCAGACATACCAAGGAATAATCGCGCGCCCGCTGCGCGGCTGCGACGCACAGGTCGGGGCCAATACCGGCGCTTTCCCCGCAGGTCAGGGCGATGGGCGGCGGGTCGCTCAAGGGAGTCGCAGGAAGCGGCCCTAGAGCCGCAATTCGACGTAAGCCTCGTCGCGCAGCTGCTGCAGCCAGACGTCCGTGGCCTCATCGACCCGGCTTTCACGCAGTTGCGCGTACGCCTGCTCACGTTCCGCGGTGGCGGTGTTGTCGAAATCGCGATGGCCCAGCACCTGCACGATGTGCCAGCCGAACTGCGTCTTGAATGGCTCGCTGATTTCCATGTCTTTCAGGTTTTCCGCCTGCTTGGCGAACTCCGGCGTAAAAGTGTCCAGCGTGGTCCAGCCCAGATCGCCACCGTCGATAGCCGATCCCGGGTCGGCGGAACTGGCCTTGGCCAGGACCGCGAAGTCGGCCCCTGCCAGGATTTGGGCACGCATCTCCTCGAGTTTTTGCCTTACGGTGGCGTCGTCCTCCACCTCGCTGGTCTTGAGGAGGATATGGCGCAGATGCGTCTGCTTTATGATCTGGGTGCCGGTTGCGGACCGGACCTCGTTGAGCTTGACCAGGTGAAAGCCGCTTCCGGTCTGCAGAATGTCACTGACCTGGCCGGCTTTCATGCGCGGCACAACTTCGGCCAGAAAGGTGGGGAGCGAGGGACCCTTGAGCCAGCCCAAGGCGCCGCCTTCCAGCGCCGTCTGACTGTCCGAATAACTCACCGCCAGCTGATCGAAAGCCTCACCCTTCGCGGCGCGCGCCGCCACGTCCTCGACCTTCTTTCGGGCCAGCGCCAGTTGTGTGGGGCTGGCATCCTGCGCCACCGCGATCAGGATATGGGACACGTTGTATTCGTTGGTCGCCGAGGCCGTGCTGCGCATGCGTTCCATATAGCGATCAAGCTCACGCGGCGAGATGTTGATTCGCTGCACAACGTCCCGCGAGCGCAGCATCTGTCGCTGAATCTCGCGCCGCAGGGTCTTGCGGTAATCCGAATAAACGAGGCCTTCGGCGGCGAGTTTCTCCGGCAACTGGTCAAAGCTGACTTTGTTGCGCGCCGCGATGTCCTGCAGGGCCGAGTTGACTTGTTCATCCGAGACGCTGATGCCGGCGTGATCCGCGCGCTGCTCCTGTATCGTTTCGAGCACCAGGCGCTCCAGCACCTGACTGCGCATCACGTCGGGAGCTGGCAGTGACACATTTTGCGCGCGCAGGCGCTGCGTGACCTGGGTGACTTCGGCGTCGAGCTCGCTTTCGGTGACCACGCCGTCGTTAACGACCGCAACGATTCGCTCCAGCGGGCTACCGTGGCTGGGGTGCGCGCGCGGCGTCGGCACGTCTGCGGCCGCCACCCATGTGCTCCAGGCCAGGGCCGCCACCGCCAGCCGGGAAATTGTGCGTGATGTCATTGCGGCGAGTATCCCTGAATCGACGCGTGCAGGAAAGAGTCGGCCCCTGATCCGACATTGGAAAGGCCCCTGAGTTCCAATTGCAGATACCAGCCGGTCTCTCGAGAGCCGGAACGGTTGGTGACGGCATCGCGTACCACAAAGCGCAATCCCCAGCAGCTTTCGTGGTACTGGAAGCCGGCGAAACTCTCGACGAACTGCTTGTCCAGAAAGGAGTAGACGCTGCGCCCGTACAGGTCCCAGTGTCGGCCGACCGGCCAGGCGGATGAGGCGTCTACCTGATCCACGCTGCCGCGCGTGAAGCGGTAGCCGAGGTTGATGACCTGGGTGCCGGAGCGCAGGTACTGGAGAGTCAGCAGCGATTTCTCGGTCTGCGACAATTCCGGATTCCAGGCCAAATCGTAATGCAAATTCCAGTGCCGGTAGGCCGTCAGGTCAATGTCCGCGATCAGGTCGGATCGTTTGCTGGTGCTCGCCGGCTCGTCCGGTAGGGTGACGCGCGATTCGGTAAAGTGAAGGGTCTGACCCACGGTGGCGCTCAGGAACTGCTGGCCGGTGCTGGCCTGCAGCATGCGGGCGGTCACGCCCATGGTCACTTCGTTGGCGTCACCGATGCGGTCGGGACCTACATAACGGTTGTCCCGGAACAGCGATACAAAATTGGGATCGGGCACATCGGTGTCGAATACCGGCAATGTGGACTGGTCGCGATACGGGATGTACACATATTTAATACGCGGCTCGAGCGTCACGCGGCGCGCGTCGTCGGCGCCGGCGCTGCGCTCGAGCTGTAAGGCGCTGTCGAGCGTCAGTATGGGCAGGCTGCGGGTGGGCGTCGCGTCACCCGTGGGAGCGTCATGCAGGTCGTAGGCGGTGAAATTCCAGGATGCGTGCGGCCGCAGGTAAAAGCCTGGGCGCACGTAGTTGTAGCCGACCCCCGGTTGTGCCCAGCCCCGCCAGCCGGTGGTGCCGGTATCGCGTTGGAAGTCGATCAGTTCGCTTTCCAG
The DNA here is from genome assembly GCA_963699955.1 of uncultured Gammaproteobacteria bacterium. Classification (GTDB taxonomy): domain Bacteria; phylum Pseudomonadota; class Gammaproteobacteria; order Steroidobacterales; family Steroidobacteraceae; genus FEN-1191. The sequence goes on along the minus strand of CAVOVV010000006.1, from coordinate 688,966 downwards.
ATCGCTGTTCAGGCCTGAATTGGCTTGCCAGCGGCCCAGGGCCGTGAGACGCGGCAGCTGCGAATACGGGCGATCGGCCGCGATGAGCTGGTCATCGAGTGTCTGAAAGGTCAGCACTTGCGCGCCCAACTGCCAAACGTCATCGCGCCGCGTCAGCCGCAGGTCGCGCGGCAGGTACACCGTACTGCTGGCCAGAGGACCGTTGCCGAAGTCCTCGAAATAATGCGAATCGCTGACGTTCTGCACGTTGGCCCGCGCGCGCCACTGGTCCGCGATGTCGTCGACCGCGTCCAAGCGCTGCCAGCTGCGATTCGTGTTCGCGAGCTGGTCACTGGGCAAGTAATTGATTCGCAGCGTGCCCTGTCCGTGGCGCTCGAGCAAGCGGTACTCAGCCCCAAGATCCACGCCGCGGCGCGTATACACGGTCGGGGTAGCGGTCAGGTCCTGGTTCGGGGCGATATTCCAGTACCAGGGTATGGAGAATATGGCGCCGCTGCGCGAGGAGCTGCCCAGCGTGGGATACAGGAACCCGGACTGGCGCGCACTGCTCAGCGGGAAGGATATCCACGGCAGGTAGAGTATCGGTACATCCTTGAAGACCACGACCGTGTGGCGACCCACGCCGCGCAGCGTCTTGGTGTCGAGGGTAATGCTGCGCGCCCGCAGCTGCCAATCCGTGACGCCCTTCGGGCAGGTGGTGTAACTGACGTTGGTGAGTTCGAACACATCGGGCTGTACCGTTGAAACCGCGTCCGCCTCGCCGCGGCCCGGGTGCTGAAGCAGTTCAAACTGCGCGTGCGTGAGTTGCGCGCCGGTGTTGCTGTAGTTGCCGGCGTCGCCGATGATCCGCACCGCCGCGTCCTCGAGGCGCACGGTGCCCGCCATCTTAAGCTCCTGCGTCGCAGCCAGGTAATTCAGGTGATCGCAGTGCAGCTCCTTGCCGTCGATACTGACGGCGACGTCGCCGGCCAGTTCGGTGTCGCCGTTCGCCTCGACCGTCATGCGGCATCCTGACCAATGTATGGTGCCCGGCGCCTCGGCGGTCGCCGGCACGAGCTCGGAGGCAGGGGCGGGTGGACATTCCGGCTCCGCGGCGCGCGCATGGCCGGCGAGCGCGCACACCACCAGCACGGTTATCAGGCAGCCGCGATAGTGCGGGAGGGCATTCATGGGCGCGGCTATTATAATGGTCGTTATTGCGCCTAAGCCCAGGCAATCACGCCGGGCATGCAAACTCTGTATCGGGTGATCGATCGATGGGCGATGTGCGGATTGCACTGATTCGGGACTGGCTGGCAAGCGAGCTCGGCTGGCCACACGACGTGAGGCTCGAGCCGGCCTCGGCGGACGCCAGTTTTCGGCGCTATTTCCGGGTCTGGCGCGCATCCGGATCGACCGCCGTGGTCATGGACGCACCGCCGGATAAGGAAGATACCGCTCCATACCTGCAGGTGGGCAGATTGCTGCGCGCCTGTGGCGTGCACGTCCCGGAAGTCGAGGCCGCCGATACGGCGCGCGGCTTCCTGCTGCTTGAGGATCTGGGCAGTACTCACATGCTGGCACGCTTGAACGCTGGCGGCGCGCCGGGGCCGCTGTACGACGAAGCGCTCGCAGCGCTGGCATTGATACAGCTGCGCGGTCAAACGGCCGCCCGGGAACTGCCGCCTTACGGTGCGGAAGTCCTGGAGCGCGAAATGCGGCTCCTGCCCAGCTGGTTCTGCGAGCGGCATCTGCGGCTCACGCTGAGTGCCGAGGACACCGCCTTGCTCTCCGAGACCTTTAATTTCCTGATCCGCGAAGCGTTGGCGCAGCCGGTGGTGTTCGTGCACCGGGATTACCACTCGCGCAATCTCATGATCACGGCCGAACGCAGTCCCGGGGTGATCGATTTTCAGGATGCGCTCGCCGGACCGATTGGCTACGACCTAGTCTCGCTCCTCAAGGATTGTTACGTTTGCTGGCCACAAGCGCGTGTCGTCGCATGGCTGGAGGACTACCGGGCGCGCCTGGGCGCGGCGGGCGCCAACGTGGGCGCCGACCACGGCGAGTTTCTGCGCTGGTTCGAGCTTGCCGGCCTGCAGCGACACCTCAAGGTGCTCGGCATCTTCTCGCGCCTGTGGTATCGCGACGGCAAGCGCGAGTATCTGGCTGATTTGCCGCTGACGCTGCGCTACGTGCGCGAGGTTGCCGCGCGCTACGCGGAGTTAGGACGCTTCAGTGCCTGGGTCGAAAAAGTCCTGGTCCCGGGACTCGACGCGGCGAATGCTCGGACGGCGGCGAGCGTGCCCGCTTGAGGGCCATGGTACTCGCTGCCGGACGGGGCGAGCGGCTGCGGCCGCTCACCGACCACACACCCAAGCCCTTGTTGATGGTGCGTGGCAAACCGCTGATCGTCTGGCACCTGGAAAGGTTGGCGCGCGCCGGAGTTCGCGAGGTGGTAATCAATCTTTCATGGCTCGGCGCGTCGATACGTCAGGCGCTCGGTGGCGGCGAGCAGTTCGGCCTGCAAATTCAGTACAGCGAGGAACCCGAGGGTGCACTTGAGGTAGGCGGGGGCATTTTCCGGGCGCTGCCGTTGCTGGGCACGGCACCATTTATCGTTGTCAATGGCGATACCTTCACGGACCTGGACTTTGCGACGCTTGCTATCGCGCCCGCGGCGCTCGCACACCTGGTGCTGGTGCCCAACCCTGAGCACCATCCGGGCGGCGACTTTGTACTGCAGGGGCGCGAGGTGTCGAGCGGCGCTGCGCCGCGACTGACTTATTCCGGCATCGGCGTCTATCGTCCGGAACTGTTTGCAAGTTGCAGCGCAGGGCGCTTCCCGCTATTACCGGTGCTACGGGAGGCAATCGCGGAGCGCCGACTGAGCGGCGAGCGGTATGATGGGCGGTGGACCGACGTGGGATCGGTGCAGCGCCTGGCGGCACTGAACAATTCGCAACCCGAGGTGCGCGAGCCGTAGCTCATGCCTGAATTCAAGAACATCCCGGTCATAGCGCCGGCACCGCGCAGCGGTGAGAAATACCTGACGCCGCAGGGCTATACGGCCATCAAGGATGGCGTGCGCGCGCGTGGCGAACCGGAGCGACGCGGGCTAACCGGCAAGCCTCACTGGCTCAAGGCACCGCTGGCGGCAGGCGCTGGTTATGACGCCGTACGCCAAACCGTGCGCGAACATCGCCTGGCTACGGTGTGCGAAGAGGCCAAATGCCCGAACATCGGCGAGTGCTGGAATGCCGGCACCGCCACCATCATGGTCATGGGCAAAGTCTGCACCCGCGCCTGCCGGTTCTGCGCCGTCGATACCGGCAATCCTCACGGATGGCTGGATGCGGACGAGCCGGCGAATGTTGCCGCGAGCGTCGCGCTTATGCAGCTCAAGTACGTGGTGCTCACGTCCGTCGATCGCGACGATCTCGCTGACGGCGGGGCGGCGCATTATGCCGCCTGCGTGCGCGCCATCAAAGCGCGCACCCCCGCCACCGCAGTGGAAGCACTGACACCGGATTTTCAGGGTGTGCTGCGCGACGTCGAGCAGGTGGTGGATTCAGGTCTCGACGTATACGCGCAGAATATCGAAACTGTGCGGCGCCTGACGCATCCGGTGCGTGATGCACGCGCCAGCTACGAGCAGACCCTGGCAGTACTCGCGCACGCCAAGGCCCACCGGCCGACCATCCTTTCCAAGAGCAGCCTGATGCTCGGTCTGGGCGAATCGGACACCGAGATCCTCGAGTGCATGGATGATCTGCGCGCCGCCGGCGTCGACATTCTGACTCTCGGCCAGTACTTGCGGCCCACCCTCCACCATCTTCCGGTCGAGCGCTTCGTACCGCCCGAGCAGTTCCTGCGTTACCGGCAATGGGGATTAGCGCGCGGATTTCGCGAATGCGTGGCCGGTCCGCTGGTGCGCTCCAGCTACCGCGCGGAGCAGGCGCTGGCCGGCAACAATGCCGGCTTGCATGACGGCACGGCCGCGCGCGCCACGTGAACGCGGTACTCCAGTCCAATGCCTCGCGCATGCACGTCAGGTGGCTCGGACGAGTCCCGTACGAGCCGACGTGGCGCGCGATGCAGCACTTCACCGACCGGCGCGATGCCGCGACCGCCGATGAATTATGGTTGCTCGAGCATGATCCGGTATACACGCTGGGCCTCAATGCCGACGCCGGGCACGTGCTGGATCCCGGCGAGATTCCGGTCGTGCGCATCGATCGGGGCGGCCAGGTGACCTACCACGGTCCAGGTCAGCTGGTGGTCTACCCGCTGATCGACATGCGGCGCGCGAATCTCGGGGTCCGCGACCTCGTCACTGCGCTCGAGCGGGCCGTAATCGAGCTCGCCGCCCGCCATCGAATCGCCGCGGTCTGCCGCGAGCGGGCGCCGGGTGTGTATGTGAACGAATGCAAGCTCGCCAGTGTCGGCCTGCGAATACGGCGCGGCGGCAGTTATCACGGCCTGGCGCTCAACGTAAATATGGACCTCGCGCCGTTCCGACGCATCAATCCCTGTGGCTACGCGGGGTTGGAGATGACGCAGCTCGCGGCGCTCGGTGGCCCGGGCGATGTCCGACAGACAGCCCAAGCGTTCGTGCCGCTTCTGCTCCGGCACCTGGGTCGCAGCGCCGAGGCCGAGGCCAGCGGCTTTGGCGGCGGGTGATTACAGCACCATCAAGACGCCCGGAATATCCTTGATGTCGGCAAAAAGTTCGGCGATTTGCTGGGCGTCACGCGCCTGGATGGTGTAGGTCACGGCGCGGAAGTTTCCCTGCGCCGAGGAGCGCTCGGTGGCCGCAGCGGCAACGGCAGCGCCTGCATGCCGCCCGAATACGGCGTCGACTTTGGCGCGCGGCTCGGCGCCGGCACGCATCATTACCTTGATCGGGTATGCGCACGGGAAGGTCAGTAATTCGGGCGTGGTCATAGTGGCCAGCATAACGCTAACCCGCGCCCGTGAGCCACCGCCGCCTTCTTGGGCGCATCGCGGAAGCGCTGTAAACCGGGCAGAATAGTCTCATGCCCGTCATTGCCAAGACCGTCGCGCTGCTGCTGATCTCAAACCTGTTCATGACCTTTGCCTGGTATGCGCATCTGCGCAATCTGGCCCAGCGGCCGTGGCTGATCGCCGCGCTGGCCAGCTGGGGTATCGCGCTGTTCGAATACCTGTTCCAGGTTCCAGCCAACCGGGTGGGCCACAGCGAGCTGTCGCTCGGTCAGCTCAAGATCCTCCAGGAAGTCATCACGCTGACGGTGTTCGTGCCCTTCGCCTGGATCTACATGAAGGAGCCGGTCAGGCTCAACTACCTGTGGGCGGCGCTGTGCATGTGCGGCGCCGTCTATTTCATGTTCCGGAAATAAGCCGTGCTATCCGACGCGGCAATTCGGACGGCCGTCACCGAGGACGGCGCGGCGCTGGCAGCGATATACAACCACTACATCGCCAATACCATCGTGACTTTCGAAGAGGCGGCGCTGAGTGCTGCCGACATGAGCGCTCGCGTGGCCGAAATCGGCGCCGCCGGACTGCCCTGGCTGGTGGCGCAGTCCCCAGCCGGCGTGAGCGGTTTTGCTTATGCCAGCCGCTGGAAAGGGCGCTGCGCCTATCGCTACTCGGTCGAGTCGACCGTCTACCTGGACCCGGCCGCCGTCGGCCGGGGACTGGGCAGGGCGCTGTACTCGAGGCTGTTGGAGCGGCTACAGCAGCTGGGTTGCCACGCCGTCATCGGCGGCATCGCATTGCCCAACGAGGCCAGTGTCGCCCTGCACGAGAAACTTGGCATGCGAAAGGTGGCACACTTCGCCGAGGTCGGATTCAAGTTCGGCCGCTGGGTCGACGTAGGCTACTGGCAGCGAGTGTTCCCGGGTTAGTCCGCCCTCGACCCTCAGCACGAGCCGGGCCGGCCGGCGGCGGGCTTTTCAGGGCCGCTTCCAACTGGCCACCACCAAAGCATGCATACGCCGCCACAGCGCTCCGGGGCGCCCGCCGCCCACGTTGGCGCCATCCAGGCGGGTCACGGGTATGACCCCGCGCGTGGCGGCACTGAGCCAGATTTCCTCGGCACCGCGCAGCGTCGCTTCACTGACCGGAACCGAACGGCACGGCAGCTGCTCACGGGCGGCAAGCTCCTCAATCAGCCCGCGCGTGGTGCCGGGCAGTAATTGGTGGCTACGCGGCGGCGTGAGTATCTCGCCGCTCACCACCACGTGCACAGCCGAGGCGCTCGCGTCGGTAAGCCACCCATCGCGCAACAAAATGGTCTCGGCCGCTTCGGCCTCGACCGCCAGCTGTCGCAGCAACACGTTGGCCAGCAGGGCCACCGACTTGATATCACAGCGCGCCCAGCGCGTGTCCGCAGCCGTGATGCACGCCACGCCGTTTTCAAGTACCTCGGCCGACACCGTGGGCAAGGGCGAGCAGAATCCAAAGATCGTCGGTTCGACCTCGGGCAGTGGTGCATGGTTGCGGCCAAACTCCGCGCCACGTGACACCTGCAGGTACACGTAGAGATCGCCGTTACCGTTGGCGGCCGCCAGCTTGTGCACGAGTTCTGCCCACTGCGCATCGCTGTGCGGATTGCGGATTCGCAATTCGCCCAGGCTGCGCCGCAGGCGCGCGATATTGGCCGGCAGTCTCGAGGCGTAGCCGGCGTGCACGGCGATGACCTCGTAAATGCCGTCCCCAAACAGGAAGCTGCGGTCCAACGGTGAAATCCGCGCCTCGCGCAGCGGCATGAGCGCACCATTGAGGTAACAGACGGGGAGTGGTTCGGCCATGCAGACTCCCGCGCTGGCCTAGAACCAGAGGATGATGGTGTCAACCAGGCGTCGCCATAGGCCACCCTCGGCTACTGCCGCTGCCGGGTAGAGCGGCACCGTGGCGACGAGCTTTCCGGCCACCGACACCTGCATTTGCCCAACCGCCGCATTGGCCGCCAGGGGCGCGATCAAGGGTTGGTGCACCTCGCTGCGCACCGAGACGGTGCCCGCCTGGCCGCGCGGCACGGTCACCTGCACGGCAGTGGCCGGAACCACGGCGATGTATTGCTCGGAGCCTTTGTAGACGCGTGGCTTCAACACCGCCTCGCCGGCCTTCTTGAGCGGCACGGTTTCGTAAAAGTTAAATCCATAGTTCAGCAACGCGGCGCTGCCCGATTCCCGCGCCTGCACACTCGGCGAGCCTAGTACCACCGAGATCAGGCGCATGCCGGAACGAAGCGCCGAGCTGATGAGGCAGTAGCCAGCGGTGTCGGTGTGGCCGGTCTTGATCCCATCGACGCTTGGGTCGCGCTCGAGCAGGCCGTTGCGGTTTTCCTGGCGGATGTTGTTCCAGGTGAATTCACGGATCGCAAATGTGCCGTAGTATTGCGGAAAATCGCGGATGATCGCGCGTGACAGCGTGGCCAGGTCGCCTGCCGTGCTGTAGTGGTTGGCGTTGGGCAGCCCGCTCGAATCCTCAAAATGCGTGCCGTGCATGCCGAGCCGCTGGGCGTAGCCATTCATCATCTGCACGAACGCCGCTTCGCTGCCGGCGATGCGTTCGGCCAGTGCAATGGTGGCATCGTTGCCGGACTGGATGATCATGCCTTTGATCAGCACGTCGACGGGTACGCGCGTGCCGACCTGCACAAAGGTGCGCGAGCCTTCGGCGCGCCAGGCATGTTCGCTGATCAACACTGACTCGTTCATCTTCAGGCGGCCATCGCGTAGCGCGCTGAATACGGCGTAAGCGCACATCAGTTTGGTGAGGCTCGCCGGTTCAATGCGTTGGTCCGCGTTGTGATCGGCCAGCACCTGCCCGGAACCGTAATCAATCAGCACCCAGGTGCGCGCCGGAACCACCGGCGGGCCCGCCATCGGCGCGGCCACGGCTGCCGCTGCCGCCGCCGCCGGCGGCGCCGCAGCGGGCCGCTTGTGATGCGGCGTGGCTGCCCACAGCGCGGCGCTGGCACCAAGCGTGATGGTGATCGCAAAAACCAGGGGCAGGCTCGACTTCATCAGCGGATCTCCGGGTAGGGCACGGGCTGGCATTAGGTGTGCAGCGGGCGGCAGTGTAGCGGCATGGCTCAGTCGGTGGCGAGCCTTGCCTCACGGTATCCTAGCGTCGCCAACTGCGCCGCCAAGCGATCGAATTCCTCGACGCTCGCGATCGGGCCGATCCGTACCCGCCGCAGCACGCGGCCTGAGTCGGCGCTGGCCAAGGAAAACACCGGGGAAATTCCAACACTCTGCAGTCTTTGCACCAGGCGTTGCGCGTTGCCTTCGTCGGCGAAGGCCCCTACCTGGATGTACAGCGCCACGGGCGCGGCGACCGGTTCCGAGTCTTCGGAATCCGATGGCTGCGGGAGCGCCGGGGAAACCGCTTCGGGCGCTGCTGGGTCCGCAATGACCGACGCGGCGGGCATGATTGGCGGCGCAGTGGGCGGAGCGGGCGCTGCGGGGGCCGCAACGACTGACGCGGTGGGCAGGATTGCCGGCGCACTTGAGGGGCTGGGCGCTGCGGCCGCAAGGATGGGCGTGGTCGGCGCCGCGCCGGGCGCTTCTGGACCCACGGTGCGCAGCTCGACGAAGGCGGTGCCGGTGCGCACGATGTCGAGGCGCGTGGCGGCGGAGTACGAAAGATCGACAATGCGGTTACCGACGAATGGCCCTCGGTCGTTGATCCGCACCACCACGCTGCGGCCGTTGCTCAGGTTGGTGATGCGTGCATAACAGGGGATCGGCAGTGTCTTGTGCGCCGCCGTCATGCCGTACATGTCATAGCGCTCGCCGCTTGAGGTGTTGTGGCCCTGAAAATCCGGGCCGTACCAGGAAGCCACCCCCCGCTCCACGTAGTTGTCGGCGCTGGCCAATACCGTATAGCGTTGGCCGTTCACGTCGTAAAAAGGCGGATTGCCGTGGGTGCTGCGCGGTTCGGAGCGCGGCACGGCATCAGCCACGTTGCCCGGGGCGGGCAACGACTTGACGTGTTCACCGCCCCGTCGCGGCGTGCTTGAGCAGGCCGCAAGCAACATGCCCAGCCCTGCGGCCAGAGCGAGGCGCGCCGCGCGCATCAGGGCGCGTCCGGCGCCAGAACGCGCGCCGCGATGGCTTCAGCCAGGTCGTTGACCGCCATCGCGTACAGGGGGCTGCGGTTATAACGTGTGATCACGTAGAAATTGCGGAAGCCCACGCGGTAGCTGATCCCCGAGTTCAGTACGGCGGGGATGACCAGGCAGGCGGTCGCGTCCTCGAGCGGGCTGGCAACGGTCATGCCACGCGCGCGCAATTCGCCGAGCGTGGTGTCGAGGGTGACGGCCGAGGGCATGTTGGGGGCGGGGGCCGTGCCGAGCGTTGCCTCGGCCATCACCGGTTGGCCGTATTCCCAGCCGTGCTGTTGCAGGTAGTTGGCGACGCTGCCAAAGATATCGGCCCAGTCAGTCCACAGGTTGCGCTGTCCCGCAGCGTCCTCATCGACGGCAAAGTGCTGAAAGCTCGAGGGCATAAACTGCGCCGCGCCCATTGCTCCGGCGTAGGATCCGAGCGCCGTCAGGGGATCGAGCTCACCGTCGCGGGTAAGGAGCAGAAACTGCTCCAGCTCGCGACGGAAGTAGTCCCCGCGAGTCGGGTAATCGAAGGCCAGCGTCGCGAGCGCATCGAGCACGCGATAATGGCCCATACGGCGGCCAAAATAGGTCTCGACGCCGAGGATGCCGAGCACGTACTCGGGCTGCACGTGGCGCTCCATGGCGATTTCGTCCAGCAATTCGCGATGTTCCCGCCACAGCCGCGCGCCGGCGTCAATGCGCGCGTTGTCCAGGAAGCGCGCCCGGTATTCCCACCATGCCAGCGATTTTTCGGCGGGCTTGTTCATGGCATCGATAATTTTTGGCTGCGGCTCGGCCTTGGCGAGCACGGCGTTGACTGCATCGCGGCTCATGCCCAGCGTGACCATGTGCTCGACGAAAGCGGAAATATCGGCGCGTTCAAGATCGAAGCGGGTGATCCCGGGCAGCGAGAGCTCCAGCGTCGTGGTCGGCTCCGACTGTGCATCGACTGACACGTTAGGCAGTGCGAGCGTCAGCGCAGGGAGCAATGCCAGGAGCAGTAACAGGCCGCGCGCTATCACGAGTTAACGAGCTTCCGGTGCGAGTACAGGCCCATCAGAATACCGAAGCCCGCCAGCAGCGTCACGACCGAGGTACCCCCGTAGCTGATCAATGGCAGTGGCACGCCGACCACAGGCACAAGGCCGCTGACCATGCCGGCATTGATGAACACGTACACAAAAAACGTCAACGCCAGGCTCGAACCCAGTAGCCGGGCAAATGTGCCGCTGGCCTGCGTCGCCAGGAACACCGCACGCGAGACGATGGCCAGATACAACAGCAGCAACACCACCAGCCCGAGCAGTCCGAATTCCTCGCCGATCACGGCGAAAATAAAATCGGTGGAACGTTCCGGCAGAAAATTGAGCTGCGCCTGGCTGCCGTTCATCCAGCCCTTGCCGAACAGGCCTCCGGAGCCGATGGCGATCTGCGATTGAATGATGTGGTAACCCGAACCGAGCGGGTCCGACTGCGGGTCGAGGAAGATGCGTATCCGCTGGCGCTGGTAGTCGTGCAGGAAATTCCAGCCGACCACCGCCGCGCCAGCGGCGGCGAGTGCCAGGCCACCGATCACCTGCCATTGCAGACCGGCCATCAGGATCACCAGCGCGCCGGCGGCGAAGATCAGCACGGCGGTGCCGAGGTCCGGCTGCATTGCGACCAGTGCGACCGGCAGCAGGATGATTCCTGCCAGCATCAGCAGATCTCGCCAGTCCGGCGGCAGGCGGCGCTCGTGCATGAACGAAGCGGCCAGCATGGGCACGGCGAGCTTCATGATTTCCGAAGGCTGAAAGCGGATCAGGCCGACGTCGAGCCAGCGCTGCGCCCCTTTGCCTACGTAGCCGATGGCATCCACCACCAGCAGCAGAATAACGCCCACCCCGTACAGCCAGGGAGCAAGGCTGCGCAGGAAGTTCGGGCTGCTTTGCGCCAGGGCGATCATCGCGACCGTGCCGATACCGATGCGCATCAACGTGCGCAGTATCGTCTCGAGGCTCTGCCCGGAGGCGCTGTATTGCACGACCAGCGCATAGATGGCCAGCAGGCTCAACCCCACCAGCAGCGGGCCATCGAGCTTGAGCGCCGACAACAGTCGCGCGGTCGCGGAGAAGGTCCGGCGCGCCGGCGAGTCACGATTGTCATCCACAATCATGGTGGAGCCTCGGCTTCCTTGGACTTGACCGGTGCCGCGGTGGCCGGCGGTTCCTCGAGCAGATAGGCGTCCATGACGGCGCGGGCGATCGGCGCGGCGGCCGTGGCGCCGAAGCCGCCGTTTTCCACCAGCACGCACAGAGCGATGCGCGGTGCCTCGGCCGGCGCAAAGGCGATGAACCAGGCGTGGTCTCGCAATCGCTCGGCGACGGTGTTGGCGTTGTACTTGGCGTTTTGTGCGACCGTAAACACCTGAGCCGTGCCGGTCTTGCCGGCAATGGTGTAGTGCGCATCCTTGCTAATGACCGCGGCGGTGCCGTAAGTGGTGGCGCCGATCATGCCCTGGAGGACCAACCCCCAGCTCGCGTCGCTGATGCCCTTGGGGCCCGGCGCCGCCACCGGCGAGTTGCGGATGACGCGGCCTGCGGCATCACGCACTCCCATGACGACGCGCGGCTGGAAGCTCTTGCCGCGCTCGGCCAGCACCGCGGCCATGTGCGCGAGCTGCAGCGGTGTCACCAGCAGGTAGCCCTGGCCGACGCCGAAATTGACGGTCTCGCCGGGAAACCATATCTGATCTTCGGGGCGCTTGAAGACCTGCTTCTTCCAGGCCGGCGTGGGCAGCAGTCCCGGCTTCTCGCCGCTGATGTCGATGCCGGTCAGCGAACCGATTCCGAACTGAGTGGCGAAGGCGGCGATTCGATCCACGCCCAGCCGCGAGGCCAGGCCATAAAAATAGACGTCGCAGGAGCGAGCAACGGCGTCGACTAGATTGACTGCGCCGTGTTTTCCGCCCTTGCCTTCGCGGAACTGGCGGGTGCTCCCGGGCAGATGAAAAGTGCCATTGCAGAATTCCCGCTGCGCCGGGTCGACGACGTTATAGGTGAGTCCGGCCAGCGCCATCATCGGTTTGATGGTCGAACCCGACGGATAGGTGCCGCGCAACGCGCGATTGAGGAGCGGCTTATCCTCGTTGTTGATCAATACCGCGTACTCGGCGCGCGTCAAGCCGCGGCTGAACAGTGTCGGATCAAACCCTGGGTGACTGACCAGCGCCAGTATGTCGCCGTTGGCCGGATCTATCGCCACTACCGCGCCGCGACGCTCGCCGAGCGCCGCTTCCGCGGCCTGTTGAGCGCGCAGGTCGATCGCCAAGAGCAGATCGGTGCCGGGCACCGGCGCCGAGGCTTGCAGGTCCGGTTGATAGGCGCCCTGAAACTTGACCGAGCGCCCCTGGGCATTGACGAGTATCTGTTGATAGCCGTTGAGGCCGTGGAGCCGCGTTTCGTAGGCGCTCTCGACACCCAGCTTGCCGATCAGCGTGGTACCGGCATAACCGGGCTTGTCGATGCGATCGAGGTCGTCTTCGCTGACGGCCGCGACGTATCCCAAGGCATGCACTCCCAGCTCGCCGTAGGGGTAATGACGGGTCTGCCGGGCGCGCAGTTCCACACCCTGGAACTCGTAGCGATGCACGGCAAAGCGCCCGATCTCCTCGTCGGAGAGCCGCAGCTTGATCGGCACGCTGTCAAAGACGCGGCGCGAACGGATGATGCGGCGCAGGGGCTCGATGTCGTCCGGATCCACCAGCTTGAGTCGGGCCAAGCGCTGCAGGGTGTCCAGCAGGTCGGGTGTCTGCTCCGGGATCAGTTCCAGCTGGAAGGCCGGCTCGTTGTCGACCAGCACCCGGCCACGTCGGTCAAGAATTAGGCCGCGGCTGGCCGGGATCGGGTCCTGGCGTACGCGGTTGCCCTGGGAAAGTTCCAGATAGTAATCATGACGAATGATCTGCAGGTAAGTGAGCTTGCCGAGCAGGCTCAAGCTGAGCACGCCGATGATCACTACCGCCGCAAACGTGCGGCTAGAGAAAATGCGCTGTTCGTTCCACTGGTCCTTGATACGCATGGGATCTCGATGCGCCTACTGTAGTCAACGCGCCGAGTGGAAGCGGCCCAGTACGCCGACAATGACCGGCCAGAGCAGCGCGCCGATCAGCGTGTGCACCCAGCGCAGCGGGCTTGACATCGAGCGGCCGGTCCAGCCGTCGATCAGCCATAGCAGCAGTTCGTAGGCCAGCAGCGCCACCAGCACGTACAGCGACTGTTCAAAAATCGGTTTGGCGCGCGTCAGCAGATTCAGTCGCAACGCCACGTAGGTGAGGAACGACAGAGCCAGCGCATGCTCGCCCAGCAGTGATCCCTGAAACACATCGAGCGCCAGTCCGCCAAAGAATCCGAGCGCCATGCCCGCCACAAACGGGGCCATGGTCGACCAGTACAATACCGCCAGCACCAGGAATGCCGGACGGAACACCGGTAGCCACCCGGGCAGGGGCAGGATACTCAGGACCAGTGCCACGATCGAAGTGAGCAGGATGACAGGCAGGGTCTCGCGGCTGATCACTGTTTGCTCTTGCCCTTGGCTTTGCCTTTGGACTTATCCCGCGGCAGTCCCTGCGGCTTGTCGGCGCTCGGTGCGACCGTCGTGCTGACCACCGGCTCGGGGGAGCGCGCCTCGGTTTCAGCCTCGGGAGGAGGTGGCGCCGCCGGATTAGCCGGATCGAATTCGATCAGCATCACTTCACGGGTCCGATCGACGCGCGCCTGGGGGGCCGCACGCACTTGCGCGAGCAGTTGATTGGCCTCGCGGCGCACGCCGGTGATGTGCCCGACCGGATAGCCGGCCGGGAACACTCCGCCAAGACCTGAACTGGTCAGTAGGTCACCGGCCTTGACGTCGGAGTTGGCGGCCAGATAGGGCAACAGCAGCTCGTCGGTATTGCCCGAACCCACGGCGATCGTGCGCAGGCCGTTACGCGCCACCTGCACCGGAATCGCGTGTTCCGGATCAGTGATCAGGATGACCTCAGAACTCCACGGTCCAATGTGCGCGACCTGTCCCAATATGCCGTTGCTGTCCACCACCGGTTCATTCAGCTGCACGCCCTGGTGCTTGCCTTTGTTGATGATCAGGCGCTGGCGCAGGATGCCGGAATCGACACCGATGACCTCGGCGACCAGCCATTTCTTGATGAGCGGCGGCAATGCGGCCTGCAGTTCACGCAACTGCGCGTTTTCCTGCTCCAGCGCCTGCTGGCGCAGCATGGCGAGCTGCAGCTGCTGCACTTGGGCGTGCAATTGCTGGTTTTCGGCGCGCAGAATGCCGCGCGTCGAGAAGCTGTCGGTCATCCAGTGCCAGGCCGCCAGCGGGGAATTCACCGCCACCTGCACCGGGTAGGCGGCCGCGTCGAGCCCGTAGCGAATGCGCTCCGACCAGTGCGCCTGCTGGTCCAGATGCATCAGGGTAAGTGACAGTATCGCGTAGACGGTGAAGCGCAGGCCGGCCGAAGGGCCACGGCCGTAGATGGGCCGACCAATGCTTGTGCCGAAGCCGGCCACTTCACTCCAGTCCGAAGTGACCGGGGCCCAGTTGATCCATGAGTTCGAGAATTCGACCGCCGCCGCGCGCCACACAGGTGAGCGGATCATCGGCGATGACCACGGGCAGCCCGGTTTCTTCCATCAGCAATTTGTCGATGTCGCGCAACAGGGCGCCGCCACCGGTGAGCACGATGCCGCGCTCGGCCACGTCGGCGCCCAGCTCCGGCGGCGTCTGTTCGAGCGCCTGCTTGACGGCGCTGACGATACCCTGGAGCGGTTCCTGCAGCGCCTCGAGTATCTCGTTGCTGTTGAGCGTAAAGCTGCGCGGTACGCCCTCGGAGAGGTTTCGCCCCTTGACCGACAGTTCACGCACTTGCTGGCCGGGGTAGGCCGAGCCTATTTCAATCTTGATGCGTTCGGCGGTCGCCTCGCCGATCAGGATTCCATAGTTGCGGCGCACGTAGTTCATGATGGCGTCATCGAAGCGATCGCCACCGATGCGCGCGGAACTTGCATAGACGATACCGTTGAGTGACAGCACCGCCACCTCGCTGGTGCCGCCGCCGATATCCAGCACCATCGAACCGCGCGCCTCCTGCACCGGCAAGCCCGAGCCGACTGCCGCGGCCATCGGTTCACTGACTATGGCCACGTTGCGCGCTCCGGCGCCCTCAGCGGACTCGCGGATCGCGCGCCGTTCCACCTGGGTCGAGCCGAACGGTACGCACACCAGCACGCGCGGCGAGGGCTTGAGGAAACGGTTGCCGTGCACCTTGTTGATGAAGTACTGCAGCATCTTCTCGGTATAGGTGAAATCGGCGATCACGCCGTCTTTCATGGGCCGCACGGCGGTGATGTGCCCGGGGGTGCGACCGATCATGCCCTTGGCTTCCGTGCCAACCGCGACGATGACCTTGCCGCCGCGCGAGGGTTCGTCCTGGACCGCCACCACCGACGGCTCGTTGAGCACGATGCCGCGATCCCGGACGTAGATCAGGGTGTTGGCTGTTCCGAGGTCAATGGATAAGTCGCTCGAAAAATAGCCGCGCAAACGTTTGAACATGGGGCAGGTGAGACCTTATGTGGCCGGGGCGGAAAAGCGCCCGGTAATCTAGCAACCGACAGGACATTCCACAAGCCGAGGTGTATGATTTTGCGCCCATTTTTCCGAAACTTTTAGCGCACACCATCATGAGTTTGACCCGTCGCGACATCGACAATATTGCCCAGCTGGCTCGATTGGCGCTCACCGAGGCCGAGATCCCGGTCTACATCGACAGCCTTTCGCGCATCATCGAGCTGGTTAGTGAACTGGATCACGCTGCCACCGGCGGCGTTACGCCCATGTCGCACCCCTTGCCCGGCCAGACACAGCGGCTGCGTGCCGACTCGGTCACCGAAGCGGACCAACACGAGCTCTATCAGCGCAATGCGCCCCAAGCGATGGCAGGCCTGTACCTGGTGCCCAAGGTCATCGAGTAAGCCGCCATGCATTCCGAGACAGTGACTGAGCTCTGCTCGAGTCTGCGGCAGCGCAAATTCTCGGCCACCGAACTGGCCCGCAGCCTGCTCGCACGCATCAGCGCTGCGCAGCCGGCGCTCAATGCGTTTATCAGCATCGAGGCCGAGTCGGCGCTGGCCGCGGCCGCGGCGGCCGATCGCCTGCTGGCGACGGGCGACGCGCCGCCCCTGACGGGCGTGCCCCTGGCCCACAAGGATCTTTTCTGTGCCGCCGGCTCGCGCACCACCTGCGGGTCCAGGATGCTGGCCAACTTCGTCTCGCCCTACGACGCCACCGTGGTGGCGCGCCTGCGGGCCGCCGGGGCCGTGGTGCTCGGCAAGACCAACATGGACGAGTTTGCAATGGGCTCGTCGAACGAGACCAGCTTTTTTGGCCCGGTGCGCAATCCCTGGGATCCGGCGCGGGTGCCCGGTGGATCCTCCGGAGGATCGGCCGCCGCCGTGGCCGCGCGCCTGGTCCCGGCGGCGACCGGTACCGACACCGGCGGCTCGATCCGCCAGCCGGCTGCGCTGTGTGGGGTGACCGGGATCAAACCCACCTACGGGCGGGTATCGCGCTATGGATTGGTGGCCTTCGCCTCCAGCCTGGATCAGGCGGGGGTGATCGCGCGCAGCGCCGAGGACTGCGCACTGCTGCTGGGTGCCATGGCGGGCTTCGACGCGCGCGACTCGACCAGCGTCGATGCGCCGGTGCCGGATTACCGCGCCGGTCTGGACCGTCCGCTGCGCGGGCTGCGGGTCGGCCTACTCAAGGAATTCTTCGACAAGGGGCTCGATCCGGCGGTCGAAAGCTGCCTGCGCTCCGCGCTCGAGGTACTGCGTGCGCAGGGGGCACTGCTCAAGGAGGTGAGCTTGCCGAGCCTGCCCTTGTCCGTGCCCACGTATTACGTCGTGGCGCCGGCGGAATGCTCGTCTAATCTTGCGCGCTACGACGGGGTGCGGTTTGGCCACCGCTGCGAAAACCCGCGCGACCTGAAGGATCTGTACCAGCGCTCGCGCGGCGAGGGATTCGGGGCCGAAGTCAAGCGCCGCGTCATGACCGGCACCTACGTGCTGTCGGCCGGCTATTACGACGCCTATTACCTCAAGGCCCAGCGCGTACGCGCACTGATTGCCGATGACTTCAGGCGTGCCTTCGCCGAAGTGGACGTGCTGATCAGCCCGACCACGCCGACCCCGGCCTTCGAGATCGGCGCCAAGATGAATGATCCGGTCACCATGTACCTGAACGACATCTATACCATCGGCGCCAATCTCGCCGGGCTTCCGGCGGTATCGGTGCCCTGCGGGCTCGTGGCTGGGCTCCCCGTCGGGATGCAGGTCATCGGCGCTCATTTCGCCGAAGAGCGAGTGCTCAACGTGGCCCATCGCTACCAGCGGGAGAGCGACTGGCACCAGCGCGCGCCCGAGGGGTATCGCTGATGGGCGCGGACACGGGCAGCCCCGGGGCGTGGGAGACGGTCATCGGGCTGGAAATTCACGCGCAGCTGGCGACGCGCTCGAAGATATTCTCGGGCTCCGCCACCGCCTTTGGTGCGCCGCCCAATGCACAGGCGAACCTGGTCGATCTCGGCTACCCGGGAATCCTGCCGGTGCTCAACGGCGAGGCGGTGCGCATGGCGGTCCTGTTCGGGCTCGCCATCGGCGCCCGGATCGCGGCGCGTTCGGTATTCGCCCGCAAGAATTACTTTTATCCGGACCTGCCTAAGGGCTACCAAATCAGCCAGTACGAACTGCCGATCGTGGCCGGTGGCCACGTCGACATTGTGCTCGATGACGGCAGCGCGCGGCGGGTGGGCGTCACGCGCGCGCACCTGGAAGAAGACGCGGGCAAGTCGCTCCACGAGGGCTTGCCCGGACTCACCGGCATTGACCTCAACCGCGCCGGCACGCCGCTGATCGAAATCGTGTCGGAACCTGAAATGCGCTCCGCCAAGGAAGCCGTCGCCTACATGAAGAAGGTCCATACCCTGGTGCGCTACCTGGGCATCTGCGACGGCAACATGCAGGAAGGCTCGTTCCGCTGCGACGCTAACGTCTCGGTGCGCCCCAGGGGCGCCGAGAAGTTCGGCACCCGCGCCGAGATCAAGAACATCAACTCCTTCCGCTTTGTCGAGAAGGCCATCAACTTCGAAGTCGCACGCCAGATTGAACTGCTCGAGGGCGGTGGCAAGGTGGTGCAGGAGACGCGCCTGTTTGATCCGGATCGCGGTGAAACCCGCTCCATGCGCTCGAAAGAGGAAGCCAACGACTACCGCTACTTTCCCGATCCCGACCTGTTGCCGGTCGAGCTCGACCAGGCCTATATCGACGCCGTGAAGGCACAGCTTCCCGAGCTGCCGGACGAGAAGGCGCAGCGGTTTGTGGCGCAATACCAGCTCTCGGGCTACGACGCGCAGGTGCTGACCGCCAGCAGCGAACTCGCGGACTATTACGAGAGCGTGGTACGGGAATTCGGCGGCTCGCCGAAGCTCGCCGCCAACTGGGTCGGCGGGGATCTGGCGGCGTTTCTCAATCGGGATGGACTTGAGATCTCGGCCAGCCGCGTGCGTGCGCCGGCGCTCGCCGTGCTGCTGCGGCGTATCGACGATCAGACCATCTCCGGGAAGATCGCCAAGGACGTGTTCGCGGCCATGTGGGACGAGACGCTCGATGCCGACGCGATCATTGCGGCGCGCGGCCTGCGCCAGATCACCGATGATGGATCGATCGAGCAAGCCATCGCCGCGGTGCTCGCCGCGCACCCCGGGCAACTTGCTGACTACCGTTCCGGCAAGGACAAGCTGTTTGGATTCTTTATAGGGCAGGTGATGAAGGCGACCCAGGGTAAGGCCAATCCGGAGCGCCTGAATCAGCTGCTCAAGAAGGCGCTCAGTGGCTAGCGAGCCCGCGGCGAGCGCGGGCGGCGAGTCCGGGACGCTGCGTCGTTTCCTGCTGGAAGCCCAGCCGCTGCGCGGCCACTGGGTGCGCTTAGGTGCGGCCTGGCACGAACTGCGCGCGCGCCGCAGCTATCCGCCCGTGGTTGAGGCGCTGTTGGGGGAAGCCGCCACCGCGGCGGTACTGCTGGCCGCGACGCTGAAGTTTGCCGGCACGCTCACCCTGCAGTTTAGCGGTAATGGGCGGGTGCGGCTGCTGGTGGCGCAGTGCACGGATGATTTCCAATTGCGGGCGGTGGCTCATCACGATCTGGGCAACGGCGAGGTCGCAGAATTTGCCGAACTGGTGGGTACCGGGCGGCTGGCCGTCACCGTGCAGCCGGAAGTCTCCGCCGCGCAGTATCAGGGCATCGTATCGCTTCAGGGGGCCGACTTAGGCCAATGCCTGGAGCGCTATTTCGAAAGTTCCGAACAGTTGCCCACCCGCTTGATGCTGGCCGCCGACGGGGTCCGCGCCGGCGGCATGTTGCTGCAAAAGCTCCCCGGCGGCGGGGGCGGCGGCGAGCGCGCCGGCGCGTTGCTGCAAACGGCCTGGGAGGATTTGCAGCGCGGCCTAGACGCGCTCTCGCCCGAAGTGCTCCTTCAAGCCACCGCCGAGGATGCCGTGCGCCGCGTTGCAGGGGTGCACGATTGCCGTCTGTTCGGGGTCACGCCGGTGCGCTTTGGCTGCCGGTGCAGCGAGGCACGGGTCGCCGGTCTGGTGCGCGCCTTGGGTCCGGATGAGGCCCGAGCCGCGTTGGCCGAACAGGGACTGCTTACGGTGACCTGCGAATTCTGCGGACGCGATTATCGCTACGATTCCGTGGATCTCGAACAGCTCTTTGCCGCCGAGGTCCCCGTGCAACAGGGCCCGGGGCGCTATAACTAGAGCCACTCTGTTGCTGGGCAAAACCGTGGTGATCACGGGCGCCACTTCAGGCATCGGTGAAGTCGCGGCGCTGCGCCTGGCGGAGCGCGGCGCCCGGGTGGTGATGGTGGCCCGCGATCGGATGCGCGCGCGCGCCACGCTGTCGCGCCTCGCGATGGCCGGTCCCGGTCGTGCGCACGCCGTGCATTTCGCGGACCTCGCCCTGCTCGCCGAGCAACGGCGAGTCGGCGTGGAGATCGCCGCCGCCGAGCCTCGCATCGACGTGCTCATCAACAACGCCGGCGCACTCATCACGGGGCGATCCAGCACGCCGGAGGGCCTCGGCATTACCTTTGCCGCCAATCACCTGGCCTATTACACGCTGAGCCTGCTGCTTCTGCCCAGGCTCCAGGCCGCGCCGCAGGCGCGCATCGTATGCACCTCGTCGCGCGCGCACCGGCAGGGCCGCATCGACTTCGATCACCTGCAACGCGACGGCATGGGCGGCTACGCTCAATCCAAATTGGCCAACCTGCTGTTCGTACGCCGGCTGGCTCAGCTCCTGGCCGGCGGTTCCACGACCGTCAATGCGCTGCACCCCGGATTCGTGGCCACGCGCTTCGGAGATAACTGCGGCTTCGGCTGGCGCGCGCTGATGCGCTGTTTCAAGGCTGTGGCGGCGATTGCACCCGACGACGGTGCGCAAACGCTGACCTACCTGGCGCAGTCCGAGGAGGTCGCGGGCCGAAGTGGCGGTTACTACGTGAACTGCGCGCTTGCGGAAACGGCCGCCCAGGCCTGCAGCGATGCCGACGCGGCGCGGCTCTGGGAAGTTTCGGCGCAGCTCACCGGCCTGGATTTTCCGCCCGCGACGCCGCCCGCCCAGGCGCCCTAGGTCTGCAGCGAGAAGGGCGTGAAGTTGGTGCCGCTGTCGTAGTAGTCCTCGCGTTCGGCGCGCTTCAGAAAAGCCACCACGCGATAGGTCAGCGGAGTGTTGACCACCTCCCAACCGGTCTTAAGCACGTATTGCGTGGCCATCACCTTGAACAGCAGCGGTCGATCCCAAATGCCATAGAAGGCCAGCGTGTAAAACAGCCCCGAATCGACCGCTTCGCCGCATATGGTCGAACCTATGGTTCGCGTCCACAGCCAGCGACCCTGGGTCCAGATCTTCATCTTGGCGAGCACGTAACTGTTGACGAACGAGCCGCTCCAAAAGGCGATAATCGAGGCACCGATAATCCGCCAGGTGCTGCCAAATACGGCCTGCACATGGACTTGCTTGTCCCGCCATTCCACCGCCGGTGGCAAGGCCACGATCACTGATGCCATAAATGCCGCAAACGCGAGTGCGGCAAAGCCGGCCCATACGCAGCGCCGGTCACGCGCGTAACCGTATACCTCGGTGAGTATGTCGCCGAATATGTAGGACAGCGGAAAGAACAACACGCCGGCGACGAAGGTCACCTTGCCGAACACTGGAACATCCACCGCAGCGACCTTGGACGGACCGATGAGATTCGCACACAGCAGGATGCAGACGTAGGCCGCCATGATCAGGTCGTAATAGCGGTAGTGGCGTGCGGGCCTGTCGGGCATCGTGCAAGCTTAGCCCAGCGCCGTCGATAGCGCGCGTGGCCCCTTAGCGGTGGAGATTGGCGCCGGCCTCGAGACGATTCAGGTACGCGGTGCCACCCAGGTCGGCCATCTGTTGAGTGATCCAATCGCGGCGCGTGAGCACGAAGGGCGACGGAGCGTCCACCCGGTACCGGCGCGGATTCGGAAGTACCGCGGCGAGCAATGCGCTGTCGTCGCGATTCAGGCGTCGTGCGTCCTCGTGAAAGAAATGCTGGGCGGCGGCCTGCACTCCGTAGTAGCCACGGCCAAACTCGGCGATGTTGAGGTACACCTCGAGGATCCGCTCCTTCGGCCAGCAGCGCTCGATCAGCAGCGTCAGCCCCGCCTCCAGGCCCTTGCGGAAATAGCTCTGTCCCGACCAGAGAAACAGATTCTTGGCGACCTGCTGCGAAATCGTGCTGGCGCCATGCACATGACGACTGCCGGAGTTGTGGCGTACCGCTTCGCGTATCGACTTGAAGTCGAAGCCGGCATGAAACGGAAACTGCTGATCCTCCGCGGCGATGACCGCCAGCGCCGCCTGCGGAGAAATGTGCTCCAGGTCGACCCACTGGTAGTGGGTTGCGTAGTGGTGGTCGCCGCTGGCGAACGCGGCAATCCGCGTGCCGAGCATGAAGGCACTGGTGGGAGGGTCGATCCAGCGCAGCGCCAGCACCATCGCCAGCACGCAACCGAGCGCACCCAGCAGCAACCACGCCAATGCGCGCGCGATTCTCCAGGGCAGTCGTACCCGCCGCTTCGCCCGACCGCTCAAGAGCCGACCTTGGGTCCGACGCGCCTAGGTCTTTGCGTTCACGCGCCGCGCGCTGTGTACGATCACATCCTCGAGCGGCGCATCGGTAAAGCCCTGGCGTCGTCCGGTGCGCACCGCGGCAATCTTGTCGATGACCTCGATTCCGTCGATCACTCGTCCGAACACCGCATATCCGTGTTGACCGGGACGGTGGTCGAGAAAATCATTGTCCTTGAGGTTCACAAAGAACTGCGAGGTCGCGCTGTGGGGTGAATCGGTGCGCGCCATCGACAGCGTGCCGCGTTCGTTCTGCAGGCCGTTGTTGGCCTCGTTCTTGACCGGCGCCCGCGTCGGCTTCTGGGAGAAATCCGGGGTCATTCCGCCCCCCTGGATCACGAAGCCCGGGACGATGCGATGGAATATCGTGCCGTCGAAAAAGCCGTCGTCAACGTACTGGCGAAAATTGGCCACCGTCAGCGGCGCGTCCTTCTCGAACAATTCAACGGTGAAGGCGCCGTGCGTTGTATCGAAACGTATCATGATGGCTCGCTCTGCGTTGTTGGGCTGGCATCAAGCGGTCGTTGCGCCTCGGTCACGCGCGCCAGACCCGCCAGGTCAGCGTGGCAGCGTACGTGACGGAACCCCTGCGCGACAAGCAATTCCGCGAGATCCGCAGCCTGCCCCGGGGCGTGTTCCAGCACCAGCCAACCCTCGCTGTGCAGGTGCCCCGCTGCGCCAGCGATCAGGGAAGCGAGATCCTCAAGCCCGGTGGCGCCGCTGGCCAACGCTTCGAGGGGTTCATGCCGCAGCGCGGGATCGCGCAGTGCGCGGTCCGCCGCGGCCACGTAAGGCGGATTGCTCGCGATGAGGTCGAATCGCTCGCCGCCAAGAGCCCGATACCAATCACCGATCACGAACCGGACGTTACCGATGGCGAGCGCTTGCGCATTGGCCCGCGCAATGGCCAGCGCCGCCGCCGAGCGGTCGGTCGCCGTAATCTTCCAGCCGCGCCGCTCCCAGGCCAAGGCCAAGGCAATCGCTCCCGAGCCGGTGCCCAGGTCGGCGACCGCGCCGCTTTGGCCGCTGCGCAGTGCTAGACAACGTTCGACGACCAGTTCGGTCTCCGGTCGTGGCACCAGTACCGCCGCCGAAACCTGCAGGTCCAGCGACCAGAACTCACGGCGGCCGATGATGTAGGCGAGCGGTTCGCCCCGGGCCCGCCGCTCCACGGCAATTTCGAACTCGCAGAGTTTCTCCGCCGGCACCGCTTCCTCATCGTGGACCATGAGCTCGCTGCGCGAGCGAGAAAGCACGTGGCCGAGTAGCACCTGCGCGTCCAGCAGTGCGCTGTCGAGCGGCCGCAGTCGCGTGGCGGCATGCGCCAATACCGCACTTACCGTGCGCGGGGAAGGCTCTGTTGTCATCCTAAGTAATGATAGATTGCGCGCCAGATGCACTGAGGCTGGATCACGGAGTGTCGCATGCCCGAGTTCAAGGTGCCGCCGCGTTCAGCGTCGGTCAGCGATCTGCTGGAGGCCGCCACCGGCGTATTCCGCATGACGCTGGCGAAGACCCTTCCCTTGGGGATGTTCGCGATTTTGTTGGTGGCGCTGCCCAATTTCTACTGGCTCGCCAAGGGCAAGCCATTGGATATCCTGCATCCGCCGGTCGACACCCCGTTCTGGGTGCTTGCGGCGGTGGGTTTTGCCGGCTATGAGTTGCTGGCCGCGGCGTTGATGGTGCGCCAGCGTGAGTTGCTCAGTGGCCGCGCGCCCCAGCTGCCGCAGGATTTGAGCACCGCCTTGGCCTGCTGGCCAAAGCTGGTGGTGACGGCGGTGCTGGCATGGCTGCTGGTGTTCGCGGGGTTTCTGGCCTTGGTATTGCCCGGCGTGTTTGCGGCCGTGTGTCTGCTGTTGCTGCGACCGGTAGTGCTGTTTGACGGTCGCAATCCCTTGCAATGCATAAGCCGGTGCTTCCATCTGGCGCGCGGGATGTGGATCAAGGTGCTGGCCAGCGCGCTGATCGCCGGGCTGGTCTTCATGGTCTGTGCCATCGCCGCGGCGGCGTGCCTGGGAATACTCGAATCGCTGCTGACCCTGGCCGGCGTGCAGCCCGCGGCCCTCAGCGCCTTCGCGGCCGCGTGCGGCTTGGGAGTGCAGGCCGTGGCGCTGGTTTATTTCAATGCGCTGTGGCTGGTGCTTTATTCGACCGCCAGTTCTTCGGCCTGAAACTCGCGCTGCAACGCTTCGAGCAGCTCATCGAGTTCGCCATTCATGATGGCCGCGAGCTTGTAGAGCGTCAGGTTGATGCGGTGGTCGGTCAGCCGCCCTTGCGGAAAGTTGTAGGTCCTGATGCGCTCGGAGCGGTCCCCGCTGCCCACCTGGAGCTTGCGGGTCCGAGCCTGGGCGCTGGCGCGTTTTTCCTGCTCCGCCGCCAGCAGACGCGCCTGCAGCAGTGACATCGCGCGCGAGCGATTCTTATGCTGGGAGCGTTCGTCCTGGCATTCCACCACCAAGCCGGTGGGAAGGTGGGTGATGCGCACGGCCGAGTCGGTCTTGTTCACGTGCTGCCCGCCGGCGCCCGAGGAGCGGTAGGTGTCGACGCGCAGATCCGCCGGATTGATGTCGATGCGATCAATCGCCGCCAGCTCCGGCAAGATGGCCACGGTGCAGGCCGAGGTGTGAATACGGCCCTGGGCCTCGGTGGCGGGCACGCGCTGCACCCGATGGGTGCCGGACTCAAACTTTAGTCGGGAAAACGCGCCGCGGCCCACCAGACGGCAGATTACCTCGCGAAAGCCCCCGTGTTCGCCGCTGCTCTCGCTGATCAACTCGACCTGCCAGCCGCGGCTTTCGGCGTAGCGGCTGTACATGCGCAGCAGGTCCCCGGCGAAGATCGCCGCCTCATCGCCGCCGGTCCCGGCGCGGATTTCTAGGAATATGTTGCCTTCGTCATGGGGATCATGAGGCAACAGCAGCCGTTGCAGCGCTTCCGAGCTCGCCGCCAGCGCCGCGCGCAAGCGGGTGGCCTCCTCCTCGCCCAGGGCGCGCATCGCCGGGTCGCCGTCGGCGCGCAGCGCCTCGGCCGACTCGAGCTCGGCTTCCAGCTGCCGGTAGTCCCGCAGTGCGGTCGCGGTCGGTAGGAGCCGTGCATATTCCACCGACAGCTCACGAAACTGATCAGCGCGCTCAAGGACCTGAGGGTCGGAGAGCATTCGGCTGACCTCGACGCAGCGTTCTTCGGATTTTTCCAGTTTTTGCCGAATCGAAACTTTCATCGGCTGTTATAGTCGCATGATTATGCCGCTTTGCCACCGCCTGCCACGCACCGCACCGCTATTGACGGCGGCTTGGTTGGCGTTGGCCGCCGGCGCGCTATCGGCCAACGCCACGGCCCTGACCGACAGCACCGCCGCGGTGGCGAACGCCGAGAAGGCGCTGCAGCGGGGCGATTGCGGCATTGCCAGCGGTTTGTATAAGCAGGCGGCCCAGGCGCTCAGCGAGGTGGAACTGGCCGCACGAGCCAGTGCCGTCGCGCTCGCCTGCGGCCAATACCCGACCGCGCGCGCAATCGCCGAGCATTGGCTGCAACTGGCGCCCGGGGACTCGGATGCAATACTGGCCCTGACGCATGCTGAATTGGGGAGCTACCAGATTCCCGAGGCGCGCGGTCACTTCAAGACCCTGCTGAGCGCGTCCAAGGACAAGGTTCCGGAAAGCATCGACGCGGTCACTCAGCGGGCCGGCGCCGAGCCGGTGCTGGCGATGGTGCGCGACCTGGACGACGCCAGGCTTCGCGGCGGTGCGGCACAACTGGCGCTGGCGGCACTGGCGCTGGATGGCTGGGACGCCAAACTGGCGCTCCGCTACACCCAGGCGGCGCGCGGCGCAGGCGCCAGCAACGCGGCCGCCGCGGCGATTGCCGCGCGCGCAGAGGCGGTACTTGGCGATGCCAAGGGGGCCACCAACGAAGCGCGGCTTGCCGCGTCAGAGCCCTCCGGCAAACTTTCGCCCGCGCAGATCATGTTGCTGCTGGGCCAGGACAGTGACGCCGTTAAGGAACTGCAGCGCTTGCGGAGCGATCCGGACGTCGGCGCGGGCGCGGCGCGCATGCTGGCGCAGGTGGCGATCGACAGCGCGGACTATGCGGTAGCGGAACAGCGTTGCAATACGCTGCTGGAGGACCCCGAGTCCGCTCCGCTGGCGGTTTTTTATCTCGGCCTGATCGCCGAGCGTCGCGGCGACGACGAGGCGGCGGCGCGTAACTATGCGTTGCTGTCCGGTACCGGATTTGAAGCGCAGGGTCGGCAACGATCGGCCGCGATACTCTATCGCCAGGGCGAGCGTGACGCGGCGGTGCGGATTCTCAACGCGGCGCGCGACGCCGCACCCGATGAGCGCATTCGCGGCGATCTGGCCGCCGCCGATCTGCTGTCGACTTCGGGGGCTGGCGACGAGGCGCTCAGCCGCATCGACAGCGCTTTGCGACGCTCGCCTGGAAATCCCGAAATAACCTACCAGCGTGCGGTATTGCTCGACCGAGCCGGAAGGGTCGATGCGGCCGTTGCCGCGCTCGAAGCCCTGCATCGCGACCGACCGATGGATGCCGGCATTACCAATGCGCTCGGCTACACCCTGGCGGATCACAAGCGTGAATTACCGCGCGCCGAGCAGTTGATACGCGAGGCGCTAGCGGCGCAGCCGGACAACCCGGCGCTGCTGGACAGTCTCGGCTGGGTACTGTTCCGGCGCGGTAAGTCGGCCGCCGCGCTCCCGGAGCTGGCACGGGCGTTCCGGCTTTTGCACGACGGCGATGTGGGCGCGCACTTGGGCGAGGCGCTGTGGGCGAGCGGTCAGAAGGCGGCGGCTCGTGCAGCCTGGCAGCGCGCGCTCGACGCCGATCCCGAGAACAAACTGCTGGCGACGACGGTGCACCGCTACGCACCGACGCTCGCGGCGCCCAAGCCGCCACCGGCGCTGGAGCCGGCGCCCCGCACCACGATCTGACCGCGTTAGACGCACCATGCGTGTCCTGCTGCTGTGCTCCACGCTGCTGGCTCTGGCCGCCTGCCACACCCTCGCACCCCTCCCGGCCACTCCCTGGGGTGAGCGCCGTTCCGCCTTGCAGGCGGTCGAAAACTTCGCGGTCAGCGGTCAGCTCGCAGTGGCGACGCCATCCGAAGGCTTTAGCGCGAACCTTCGCTGGCAACAGCAGGGAGCCGCCAGCGACCTGATGTTGCGCGCGCCGCTCGGCATGGGTGGTGCGCGACTGAATTTTGACGGTGACGTGCTGCGCGTGACCAATAGCCAGGGCACCGAGCTCGAAGGCGCGACCGCCCACTCGGAACTGGTGCGGATGCTCGGCTTCGAACCACCGCTGGCCAGCCTGCGGTACTGGCTGCTGGGCACACCGGATCCGGCCAGCGCCGCCACCGAAACCCTCGATGGCGAACAGCGCCTGGCGCAACTGCAGCAGGGCGAGTGGCAGGTCGAGTATGGGGAATACCAGCAGGCCGCCGGTCTGTGGTTACCGCGTCGCGTAGCGTTGCATCGGGGTGAGGTCAAAGTGAAATTGCAGTTGTCGAATTGGCAGCTGCCGTGAGCGCATTGGCGGGCGGGTTGCGTGCCAGCGCCCGCTGGTGGCCGGCGCCGGCGAAACTCAATCTGTTTCTGCACGTGACCGGCCGCCGCCGCGATGGCTACCATGATCTGCAGACCGTCTTTCAGCTGCTCGAGTGGGGCGATGAGCTTGAGATTACGGCCACCGCCGACGCTCGCATCGAGCGCTTGTCAGGACCCGAGGATATTGCAGCGGCACAGGACCTGAGCGTGCGGGCGGCCCTGGCCCTGCAGTCCGCTTGCCGGGTGCGCCAGGGCGCGCAAATCCGGATCCGGAAGCGCATTCCCGTGGGCGGGGGCCTGGGTGGCGGCAGTTCCGATGCGGCCACCGTGCTGAGGGTCCTTAATTTGCTCTGGGGCACCGGTC
The DNA here is from genome assembly GCA_963699955.1 of uncultured Gammaproteobacteria bacterium. Lineage (GTDB taxonomy): Bacteria > Pseudomonadota > Gammaproteobacteria > Steroidobacterales > Steroidobacteraceae > FEN-1191. Next base: position 660,687 of record CAVOVV010000006.1, on the reverse strand, counting down.
TGAGCCTCGGGGAGCTCGCCGCCCTTGGGCTCGAGCTGGGCTCGGATGTGCCAATTTTCGTACACGGTTCATCGGCTTGGGCGGAGGGTCGGGGGGAGGAATTGACCCCCGTCGAGCTCCCTCCGGCCTGGTACCTCATTGTCTGGCCCAGGGTCGCAGTATCGACCGCCGGCATATTCCAGGCCCCTGAATTGACACGAAATTCCCCCCTCATCACAATACGCGCCCTTTCGCCGGACCTGACGGGTAACGATTGTGAGCCCTTGGTACGCTCCCGTTATCCGGCCGTGGCCGCGGCGCTCGATTGGGTGGGGGCTCGGGTGCCGGCGCGCTTGAGCGGCACGGGTTCATGTGTGTTTGCGTCGTTTGCCTCGGCCGCGGACGCGGAACGCGTTGCGGCGCGAGTGCCCGATGAATGGACAAGTTTCGTCGCGCGCGGTTTGAATCAGTCACCGCTCGTCACGGCACTGGCGTCAATCACTTGAGGTGCGCGTGTTATTGGGGTGTCGCCAAGTGGTAAGGCAGCGGGTTTTGATCCCGCCATTCGGAGGTTCGAATCCTTCCACCCCAGCCACTATTTGTAGAGGAACGATGTAGGCCGTGGATTCGCAGTCGATCACCTTGTTTACGGGCAACGCCAACCCGGCGTTGGCCCACGATATTGCCCGGCACCTGATGCTGCCCATGGGCCGGGCGTCCGTGAGCCGGTTCAGCGACGGCGAGGTCAATCTCGAACTGATGGAGAACGTTCGCGGTCGCGACGTGTTCCTGCTCCAGTCGACCTGCCCGCCGGTCAACGAAAACCTCATGGAATTGCTGGTGATGGCGGATGCCTGCCGGCGCGCCTCGGCCCGCAGCATCACCGCCGTGATTCCATACTTCGGTTACGCGCGCCAGGACCGGCGGCCGCGCGCTACGCGCGCTGCGATCACGGCCAAACTGGTGGCCGACATGATCTGCGGTGCCGGCGTCGAGCGCGTCCTGACACTAGACCTGCACGCCGAGCAGATTCAGGGCTTCTTTGGTGTCCCGGTGGACAACGTCTATGGCTCGCCGGTGCTGCTGGGCGACGTGTGGCGCATGACCTACCCGAATCTGATTGTGGTCTCGCCAGACGTCGGCGGCGTAGTGCGCGCGCGGGCTTTTGCCAAGCGGCTCGACGACGCCGAGCTGGCCATCATCGACAAGCGCCGCCCGCGCCCCAATGAATCTAAAGTCATGAACATCATCGGCGAGGTCAGCGGCAAGAGCTGCGTGCTGATAGATGACATGGTCGATACCGCCGGCACCTTGTGCCTGGCGGCGCAGGCGCTTAAGGACGAGGGTGCAGAGCGCGTGGTCGCCTATATCACTCACGCGGTGCTCTCGGGCGGGGCGGTGGAGCGCATCGCCAACTCGGCGCTGGATGAGCTGGTGGTGACCGACACCATACCGCTCGGCGAAGCGGCCCGGCAGTGCGGGCGCATCCGCCAGCTGTCCGTGGCGGCGCTGTTGGCGGAGACCATCCGTCGCATCCGCGATGAGGAATCGGTAAGTTCGCTCTATATCGATTGAGCGACGATGATTTTCTGGTGGGCGAGCACTGGTCGCGGTGCCCGCCCGTGTTTGTAAACGTTAAGGAGTAATGTAATGCGTATCGCTTTCGAACTAAGCGCGGAACCGCGTAATGATCAGGGCAAGGGTGCGAGCCGCCGCCTGCGTCATTCCGGCAAGGTTCCCGCCATACTTTACGGCGCTCACGTCGAGCCCACGCGGCTCGCGCTCGAGCATCACAAACTGTTGGCACTGGTGAGCGACGAAAAGTTCTTTTCCTCGATCATCAGCATCAACGTCGGCGCGCAAAAGCAGCCGGTCATCGTCAAGGACGTGCAAATGCACCCGGCCCGCAACGCCGTGGTGCACGTGGATCTGCAGCGTGTGCTCGAAAACGAGAAGATCCGCCTGCATGTGCCGATTCACTTCAAGGGTGAGGCGGCGGCACCGGGTGTAAAGACCCAGGGCGGTGTGGTCTCGCACCACATGGCCGACATGGAAGTCGTGTGCCTGCCGAAGGATCTGCCCGAGTACATCGAGCTCGATCTGTCGGCCATGAATCTCAATGACTCGCTGTACCTGAACGAGGTCAAGGTGCCCGAGGGCGTGACCATCTCGGCGCTGGCGCACGGCGCCAATCCGCCGGTGGTCTCGATCCATGCGCCGCGCGTTGCCGAGCCTGAACCCACCGCCGAAGTCGAGGCCGCTCCGGCCGAAGGCGCGGTGGCCGCCGCTCCTGCCGAGGGTGCCGCCGGCGCCAAGAAGGAAGAGGGCAAGAAAGAGGAAGGCAAGAAGGAAGAAGGCGCCAAGGACGCGAAGAAAGAAGGCGGGAAGAAGTAGCCCGTGGTCTCGCAGCCCCGCGGCAGCGCGGGGCCGTGGTCGGTGGCACGGCCGGCCACGTGGCGAGAGGTTGATATGCCGGCTCATGCGCGCAGCAATCTTGAGGAGCGATCGCGACCGCGGGTCGCGATCGCTCCCGTGCGTGCGTCCGAAGTGAATCCTGGGGCCGGGGAATAGGCTTGGCCGGCCAGCCGCTCAAGCTCGTGGCCGGACTTGGTAACCCGGGACCAGAGTACGCGGCGACCCGCCACAACGCCGGTTACTGGTATGTGGACGAGTTGGCGCGCAGTGCCGGAGGCGTATGGCGGCGCGAGTCGCGCCATCAGTGCGAGCTGGCGCGCGTCAGGGTTGCCGAAAGCGAGCTGTGGCTGATCAAGCCCACGACATATATGAATAACAGCGGCGCGGCCGTACATTCGATCACCGCTTTCTACCGCATCGCGCCCGCCGAGGTTCTGGTGGTGCACGATGAGATCGATTTGCCGCCCGGGGTAGTGCGGCTCAAGGAGGGCGGCGGCCACGGCGGGCATAACGGCGTGCGTGACATCATCTCGCAGCTGGGGGCGGACTTCTGGCGGCTGCGTATCGGCGTAGGCCATCCGGGCGACAAGGACAAGGTGGTTGATGCGGTGCTGGACCGCGCCACGCCCGCCGAGCAGCAGCTTATCGATGCGGCGCTCGCACGTGCGCTCGAGGCGCTGCCGGCGCTGCTGCGCGAGGGCGCCCAACCGGCCATGCATCGACTACACACAAAAGAGGTCCCGTGAGCATCAAGTGCGGCATTGTCGGGCTGCCGAACGTGGGCAAATCCACGCTCTTCAATGCGCTGACGCGCGCCCAGATCGCCGCGGAAAACTATCCGTTCTGTACCATCGACCCAAACGTGGGCATTGTGCCGGTGCCCGACGCCCGGTTGACGGCGTTGGCCGCCATCGTGCACCCGGAAAAGATTGTTCCGACCACGGTAGAGTTCGTCGATATCGCGGGATTGGTGGCAGGGGCCTCGCAAGGCGAAGGCCTGGGCAATAAATTCCTGGCGCACATCCGCGAGTGCGACGCCATCGCGCACGTGGTGCGCTGCTTTGACCATGACGACATCGTGCACGTCGCCGGCCGCATCAATCCGATTTCAGATGTCGATGTCATCAATACCGAGTTGGCGCTCGCCGATCTGTCAGTGATCGACAAAGCGGTGGACCGCGCGGCGAAGCTGATCAAGAGCGGTGATAAGGAAGCCGTGCGCCGCCACGATCTGTTTGTGCGGGTGCGTGCGGCGCTCGATCAGGGCGTACCTGCGCGGGCCGTGCCGCTGGCGGTCGAGGAGCGACGGGAGCTGAGGGAGCTGCAGCTGCTGACCTCGAAGCCCGTCATGTATGTCGCCAACGTCGATGAGGCCGCGCTCACAACCGACAATGCCTACGTGACAGCCCTCAGAGAAAGGGCCCGCGCCGAGGCGGCGACGGTGGTTCCGGTGTGTGCGGCGATCGAGGCCGAGATCGCCCAACTCGAAGAGGCGGAACGAGCCGAGTTCCTGAAGGACCTGGGCCTCAGCGAGCCCGGATTGAACCGGGTGATCCGGGCCGGTTACGAACTGCTGGGCCTGCTGACCTATTTTACGGCCGGACCCAAGGAAGTGCGTGCCTGGACCGTGCGCCGCGGCAGTACCGCGCCGCAGGCAGCGGGTGTCATCCACACTGACTTCGAGCACGGGTTTATCCGCGCCGAAGTGATCGCTTATGAGGAGTACGTACGGGGCCTCGGCGAGTCGGGTGCGCGCGAGGCGGGCAAGCTGCGCCTTGAGGGTAAGGAGTACGTCGTGCGCGAGGGCGACGTCATGCACTTTCGCTTCAACGTGTGAATCTTTCGAGCGGTTTCAGGCCCTCCCATGGCGGACCACGCTTAACGCCAAACCCTACGCTTGCAGAGTGCCGCAAAGTACCCCCGGGGGTCTTTTACCCACCCCCCAATCCCACAGTAATCCCACACTTGGCCCCAATCAGCGGCCTAACGTCACAACTGACCACAACGCGAATATGGGCTATCTGCTAGAGCTTCCGTATTGTGGGCTGTTGGCGATTATTGCCAGAAGTGGGCAAAATCCCACTCTTAATCTCTTTCCTTGAGCGCTTGGGGAGGATTTCGCAGCGCAATCGTCAGCCATTTTACCATTGACGGTCAAGGCTCCCGCTCATCCAAGCTGTCGCAGACATTGCGAATTCGGCGAAGCATTTCCAACTGGGTGATAGAAAGACCAAAAAGGTTCTAGTGCCCTCGACGCAGCTTTCTTGTCCTTCGGCGTTATGGGGCGGCGCGTAATCACCAACGTATGCCTATAACCACGGGTTCCCTAAAAGGCGGGTTGCCCTGCCGCAAAGTACCCCCACCTAATGCCCGCTACCGGGGAGCCTATCTGGCGGCTGCCGGCCCAAAGCGGGCATTCGTCTGCGCAAGGTAGTGGCCCGACAGCGGACGTCGCGATTGGATTGCGGCGCTATCCTCCTCGAGGCGCACTCTCCGGTGGCGCACGGACCTCATGGCGGCCACGCCACTGGACAGCCGAGGCACAAGAACTCGCGCTAGTACCTCGACGTCCAGAAGGGGAATCTAAGCGCTCCGTGGCCAAATTGGGCCAAGCCCGGCGCTTTCATTCCAGTGTCGCAGCTAGTTCAATCCGAGCGCGGCAGCGCACGCCGGAGCGGGTTGATCTGTCCGCTTGTTGACACCTTTCGCGACTACATACGTGACCAAGAAGTGCGCATCGAGGGAGCTGCTATTGACGACATCGTGGAGCTTCGTCCCCTCAGTCCAGGAGTCTCCAGCGTTGTAAACGTGCTTTGCGCAGGTCGCGTCGTACCAATCAACGGGACCGGAGTCCGCCGCCAAACTGAGCAACAAGATTCCGGGGTGTGTATGCCAGCCGGTGGTACCACCTGGAGAGAACTTTACCTCCTGCACAATAAAGTTTGAGGGACCTTCGGTTTCAAGTGCTGCGTTAAATCCTTCTCCGGTACCCGGCAGCGCGACGTGCGCGTGAACGTTGACGTCGCCGTTAGCGGTCCCCGTCGACAGAATAACGTTGTACCAAGCTCCGATCGTCGGCGTTGCCATAGCAAGGCCTGCGATGACAAACGCGATGGAGGCGCCACCAATAACAAACTTCACTTTTGAGCTCATTTGACTTCTCCTAAGGCTGGTTTCAACCAGGCATTGATCGACGTTGAGGCATGAAAACACCCAGCGGGTTCGTCGTGGCCTTCCGCAGAACCGATACCTGCTGTCAAAGCAGCCGGCATGCGGTGCCACATCGAATGAATCAAAATTAACGTGAGGGCCGGAGTAAAACCTGACATTTCTTGCCAGGAGTTCTCCACCTGTGAAAAATAGGGTCGCGGCGTCAATCAATCTGGGATCGCGAGCCTCGGGGCCAGGCACATGGGCGCATCTATTCCCGCTGAAATCCTCGACAAGTTAACAACTTTCGGCGAACTCCTTAGGTACCTGCGCCGTCGGGCGGGACTGACGCAAACGGAACTGTCCATCGCCGTGGGTTACAGCGATGCGCAGATCAGTCGCCTGGAGCAGAACTTGCGCTTGCCGAACCTCGCGACCGTGCAAGCCCGTTTCCTTCCGGTCCTCCGGCTCAAGAACGAGACTGCGGCCAGCGAACGCTTGCTGCGGCTTGCGCAGCAGGCTCAACAGGAACGTACCGATATCCAGGTGACCTCTGAGGCACGGTCGGGTCGCAAAACGCCGTCTATTGCCGTTCTGCCTTTCCTCAACGTAAGCGCCGACGCCGAGAACGACTATCTTTGCGAGGGACTTGCGGAAGAACTGATCAACGCATTGGCCAAGATCAAATCATTCTCTGTCGTCGCCCGCGCCTCCGCGTTTTCCTTCAGGGGCACCGATATCGATGCCCGCGAGATCGGACGGCGGCTCAACGTCGATACAATCCTTGAGGGCAGCATACAAAAGGTGGGCGATCGACTCCGGGTCACTGCTCAGTTGATTGATGCCGGCAACGGCTTTCACTTCTGGTCGGAGCGATTTGACCGTCAAATGACTGACGTGTTTGCGATTGAGGACGAAATCACGCTGGCGATCATAAAGCAGCTCAGAGTCGAACTACTCGCAAAGGAACGGTTGGCGGTTCTGGCCGCGAAGCGAGAGAGTCTTGAGTCCTACAACCTCTATCTGAAGGGCCGATTCTATTGGGCGCAGCGGCCCCAGGGCATTGCGAAGGCCATCGAATACTTCGAGAAGGCGATCGACAAGGAACCCACCTACGCACGCGCGCGCGCCGGACTCGCCGACTGCTACGTTACGTTGGGGTCTTGGGAGAACGGGACACTGCCGCCAATCGAAGCGATGACTAAAGCAAAGGAGGCGGTGACCAAGGCATTGGAGCTTGATAGCCGCTTGGCCGAAGCACATACCACGCTGGCGTACCGCACTACCCACCATGAATGGGACTGGGCGACTGCGGAAGCGCAATTCAAGCACGCCTTCGAACTGAATCCCAACTATGCCGTGTGCCACCACTGGTACTCTCATTTCCTTACGGCCTTGGGCCGCACCGAGGAATCTCTCAGTGCGAGCAAACGCTGCCTGGAACTAGATCCGCTCGACCTCGTGATGAACATTCACATGGCCTGGCATTATCAATTTGCCCGCCAGTATGAGAAGGCGATCGAGCAGTGCTGGAAAACCAGCGAGCTGCATCCCAATTCATTCTGGCCCGCGTATTTCTTTGGACTCGCCTACGAACAGCAAGGTCAGATCGGCCGTGCGGTGGAGGAATTCCAGATCGCCGTGAAAATGTCGGGCGATGTTACCTTCGCAACTGCAGGATTGGGTCACTTGTACGGGACCGCCGGAAAGGCGGCGGAAGCGCGCGCGATCTTTAACGAGTTGAGCGTCCGCGCCGAGCGCTCCTACGTGCCTGCCTACGATATCGCCTTAGTGTGCGCGGGGCTTGGATGGAAAGACCAAGCCCTCAAGCTTCTGTCTCAAGCCTACGAGGAGCGCTCAGGGTGGATAACGTACCTAAAGGTTGACCCCCGACTCGACCCGCTACGCAGCGACGCACGATTCGTCGATCTCTTGCATCGCGTGCGACTTGCCCGGTAGTCAGCGCCCTGCGAGGCCGAGCGCATACTTGGACCAGCCTTCCGACACCCCCGATTTGAAGGACGGCAAGCTGGTGTTTCGCTGACTCATGCGGCCCGCCCGTTCCGAGAAGGCAATTTCTGATGCCGTAGAGCGGACACTCGCGTCCGGCGGCTCCGGGTCAATCTGGACCATTCGGCACCGACCCCCGATTTGAGCGGCGGTGCCACTAGCCGGCCAGACCGGCACTGATACCCACGCATGGCTATAACCACGGGTGCCCTAAAAGGCCACCCCGCCTGCCGCAAAGGCCGGGGGTGTTTTAGGTTGTCACCCTTGGCTGGAATTCGTAACTTGGGCGACGATAGGCGGACGAGCATGCGGATAACGCCATGCGGCAAAGTGCCGTAGTGCGTTTGCCAGAAATTAAGGGATTTGCGGGTACCGGTACGAGTACCGAAAGGGGACCTATAGTCGTAAGACCCTACTAATCAATAGGATAGGCCTCAACAACAGCTTCAACGTGTGATTTTATTGACCTGATTCACACCATCCCGCGGCGGAACCAATACACTTTAGTATTGCGAAGATTGGGACATCATGAGTTCACGCGTCGTCCCGAGAAAGTCCATTTCGCGGTATCTATTCCGCCCAAGCAACAAAACTGCCGTGATCCATCGCGCAGTCCTTGGGGTGGGGTCGCTGATGCTTGCGACCAAAAGTCTAGCCGACTGCACCCTGGAGCAATATGCCGAGTTGCCTGTAATCATGGATGGGCGGCGGCCCGTAGGCTCGCCTCCATGAGCCACCGTTATCGACTTGCAATGGTGGTGATTATTGTGGCGGGAGCCTTGCCGGCCCTCGCTGCACCACCAGGTCCGGTATTAGGCATGGCTGCGCCAGATTTTCACGTCAGGACGTTCGACGGCACAACGCTGTCCTTAAGTGACTTTAGGGGTCAAGTTCTCGTTCTCAATTTCTGGGCGACATGGTGCGAGCCATGTCGGACTGAGCTGCCCTTGCTCAATTCCTATTACCGACTACGGAAGGAGGCGGGTCTTCGAGTTCTTGCGGTGACCACAGAAGACTCGCTCCCACTAAGTGACCTCAAACCCCTGGCCGCGCATCTTGCCATTCCGATGGCACGTGAATTCAGAGGCGATTATGGGCCTCCTAAAGCAGTTCCCACGAACTACATCATCGATCGAGAAGGTATCCTGCGATATGCAAAGGCAGGAGCATTCTCGCTGGACGACTTAAACGCGATATTAATCCCGCTGTCTAAAGGCTCCCGATTCAGCCGAGCTGGAGCATTAGAGCATTGGAAGCCGACAGGAAGGTGTGAGTTCCAACTGCGTTCGGCGGGAGTAAAAGGGCCGGCTGCAGTTATAGCACCAGTACAAAGTCGGGCTGTTTCAACGTGCAGAGTGAGAGCCCGCGTCTGCGGTGGAGTGCATCGCCAGTAGCCGCGCACGCACGTCGAGCACGTTACGCTTCAGATAGGGCAGCAGCATGCGCATGCTGTCGCTGCCATCATCGTCTGCCCCCGGTGGCGCCAGGAAGCTGTTGCAGTAGCTGCGAAAATAATCCGCGTACAAGCCCTCATAGCGACGGAAGGGCTCGCCGAAAGCCTGGTGGACCAGGAGCGTCGTGCCAATATGCTCGACGCACAGCAAGCTCGAGAAGCTTCGCTGGTAATTGCTGTGCTCGGCCACCATGGCCCGGCTGTAGCTTTTGTTGCCGTGAAAATGCTGTATCAACAGGCGGCGTCCGGCCTCGCGCGGCGAGTGCGCACGGAAGTACTCAAACAGCGCCGTGCGGTGCACCAGCGAAAATGCGGTGGACAGCAATGAGCGCGCCTGCCGCTCGCCGCTCGGTTGACTGGCGACGGCGTCCATGAGGCGCGCATGTTCAGCTTCCCAGGTGCGGTAGTCCTTCGGATTTTTGAGCAATGGGCCGGCGACCTGTTGCTCGCGGGTGGTGCCGCCGCGCGCGGCGCGCGCCAGCTGCTTTTCGGAGGCCTCCATCAGTCGTGAACGACTGACTTGCGGCGGCCCGCCGCCAAGGTTGAGCCGCAGGAGCCGAGTAAACGTGTCGGCAATACTAGGTTTCGCAGTCGCTGGAGACATGCTCCCCACATCCTTTGTTCTACTGACTTTTACCCTTCAACGACGGCGCACATTGCAGTAACGCGGCCGCCAGAATTCTTAAGTGCTGATGGTGCGCGCGTTTGCCGCTAACCCCAAGTTTTTTTTTGTAGGACGCCGTTGGCGATTAGCGACAGCGCCCGCTTGCCCGCTCACATTAAGACCTTGAATAACCTAAGGATGACAGCCTATCTTGACGATGGGATGACAGGTCGGGAGAATCCGCCACCCTTTACGGGTCGCAAGGCTAGGTAGCTCAGCTGGTTAGAGCGTGGCACTCATAATGCCGAGGTCGTGGGTTCGAGTCCCACCCTAGCCACCAATTTAACGATAAAAGCGCCCCGGGACCGGGCGCCTCCCTCCGCCCGAACTCGGGTAAATTGTAGGTTTCACTGACAATCTTTGGGCGGGCAGGATGCGACGCAGCGTGTGTGCAGCAGACCCTATCGCTGCGCTACCAGGACGCGGTGCAGGACCGGATGGGGCAGGGACATTGCTCCTAACACCCTCCGCCACTTCGAGCCGCAGCGATCACGCACCGGATACTACTTGCAGTCAAAAGCGAGTCCACTTCGGTTCAATGGCGTAAGTCCGGCGTGGTCGGGAACGCCCGCGGGGGCGGCGACTGTTCATGCAAGGAAAGCTGCGCGAACCCGCCGCCAGGCTTAGCGCACCTGCGTGGGTGGCTGCATCGCCACGCACCGGAGAGCGTAAGCTGCGCGCCATGACGGATCCTGCCGCGTGGAGAATTACGCACTGGCTGAAGGTCGCAGCCGCGGCGCTGGCCTACGTCGCCGTCTACATCGGACTCGACAGCCTCAGTTACGCTCACGACCTGCAGAACACCGAGATCTCGCCGTGGAGCCCGATGATCGCGTGGATGATCATCATCGTGCTGAAGTACGGGCCGCGGGCCGTGCCGCTGACGGTGCTGACGCCGGCGATCGCGGAGATAGTGCTGCGCAGTGCGGCGCCCCTGAGCCTGCAGGCGCTGGGTGCGGCCGGCTCGATTGGTTGTGCGTACTCGGCCGCCGGGCTGGTAATCCGGCACTGGCAGCGGGATCGCCCGCAACTGACCAGTCGCTGGCTGTCGCTAGTGCTGGCGGTGATCGCGGTCGCGGCGCTGGTCGATGCACTGATTTATTCCCGGGTATTGACAATCGCCGGCAAGCTGACCAGCGAGCCGTACCTGGTTGCCGTGCGCATCGACTGGGTCGGAGATGTGAATGGGATCATCGTGCTCTTGCCGCTGCTGCTGATCTGGAATTCGCCGCAGTCGGTGCGCGTGCGCGAGCTCCTGGCCAAGCCGGGGCTGGTGGCGCTGCAGGCGCTGGCGCTCGGCGCAGCGTTCTGGCTGGCATTCTTCTTCTCCGAGGACGCGCACCATGATCTTTTCTACCTGCTGTTCCTGCCGGTAATCTGGATCGCGCTGCGCTGGGGGGTTAACGCCACGGCCTTTGCTCTCGGTGCGCTGCAGCTCGGGGTCGTGATCTTCGTGGCGCCGCAAAGCACCGGCGATTCGTTCCTGGCCGTGCAGCTGCTGATGGTGCTGCTGGCCGCCACTGGCCTGTATATGGGGATTTCGACTTCGGAAAACCGGCACCTGACCTCGCTGGTACTCGGCCACGACACCCAGCTGCGGGCGCTGAATGCGCAGATGGCGGTGTCGGAAATGCACTCCGCGATCGCGCACGAACTCAATAATCCGCTGGCTGCGCTGCTCAACTACGTGCGCTCCGCGGCTCTGCTGCTCGACCGGCCCGATCGCGAGCCGGGCGCGGTGCGCGAGACGATCGAAAAGGCGCAGATGGAAGCAAGCCGCTCGGTCGACGTGCTCAGCCGGCTACGCACGCTTTACCGCCGCGGCGATGTTCATCCTGAGTCCGTAGACCTGCGCCAGCTGGCGAGCGAGGGCATCGCGACGTTGCAAACTAAGCTCCAGTTTGCTGAAGTGACCTGTGCGCTGGAGGCGGCGCCGAGGCTGCCCAAAGTGCTCGCCGACCCGCTGCAGCTGTCCATGGTGTTGCAGAACCTGCTTTTGAACGCCATGGATGCGATGAGCGAAGTGGCGGCACGTCGGCGTAAGATTGTCGTCCGGCTCCTGCCGGTGGCAGCCACCGTGGAGGTGCACGTCATCGACAGCGGGCCGGGCATGCCGGCGTCGATCAGCGAGCAGCTGTTCCGTCCGCTGGATTCGCCGAAGGCGACGGGCATGGGGCTGGGGTTGGCGATCTGCCGCGCGTTGGTGGAGGCCAACGAGGGGCGCATCTGGCTGGTGAGCTCCGGGCCCGAGGGCACGGAAATTGGCTTCGCGCTGCCGGCGCAGTCGCTGCAGTGAACTTGAGATTCGAGGAACCGCCGTGCCGACGATCGATCCCACCATTTTCATAGTCGACGACGACGCATCGGTGCGCGACTCGCTCGCACTGCTGCTCGGGCTGCGCGGCTACCGCACGCAGATCTTCGCGAATGCGGAGACCTTCCTGAAGGCCTTCAGCCCTGCATGGCATGGCTGCATTCTGCTCGACATCCGAATGCCTGGAATGACGGGACTTGAGCTGTACGCCGAACTGCGGCGGCGCGAATGTTCGGTGCCGGTCGTGATCATCACTGCTTATGGTGACGTCGCGACCGCGCGCGCGGCGTTGAAGGTCGGCGCCACCGATTTTCTCGAGAAGCCGGTCGATGACGAACTGCTGATTGACGTTTTGCGTAACGCGCTGGGCGCGGAAGAAGCGCGGCCCGAGGCCGCCGCACGCGGTCGCGACGCCGGTCGCCCGCGCGCATTCACTGCGCGCGAACAGCAGGTCATGGATCTGACCGCCGAAGGACTGCCGGCGCGCAAAATTGCGGAGACCCTCGGCATCAGTCCGCGTACCGTCGAGGTCTACCGCTCGCGCATCGTCCACAAAGTGCGTCGCGATCCGTCCTAGAACTGACCTTACTGATCGCTCTCCATGGGGCCGTCGCTGCCGCCACTGCGCGGCACCTTTAATCGTCGCGACTCTTTTACTGCCAAGCCCCGTGGACAAAATGAAATGACATAACCCGCCCATTCCGCGGCTAATGCCGTATTTCCTCCTGATTACGTACGGTATACCCCCTATATACGTACGTAATTCGCGTACGTAGAGTTTTGCTCGCATCGAAATGGGAGCAGGGACTCGACGCTACACGAATGACACGCCGCCGATTGGCTCGCCGCTAGCAGGGCGATCCATGAACGGTCAGCGCGGTAGCGCGCGCTTGCGGCAAGGGAGGAATCATGAAAAACGGTCGCTTAGTGAGTCGGACACTGTGGGTCACGGTGCTCGCGCTGTGCACGCTGCCCGCCGCCGCACAGTCCTTTCGCGTGCAATGTCCCTCGGACACGATCACGCACCCCTCGGCGCTGAACAATAACAACGTCGAACCGGCCTACACCGGCCCGACCACGCTCGCGCCTACCGCACACGGCTATCTCAAGCCTTCCGCCAAGGTCAATGGCGCGATTAAGTGCCAGCAGATCGCCGGCGGCGACGGTTATGCGTCCATGGGCGACGGGACGCAGACCTACATGTTCTCGTTCGGACCGCTCTCCGGCATCGCGGACATTGCTGCCGGCCACCCAGGCACCCAATTCCCGAATGTCTTCAATGCGGTCTATTCCAGCCCGGCGCCGCTCCAGCCCGGTGATCCTGCGACCACGATCAACGCTTCAGGTTCGTTCACCTATAACGGCGCGGTTGGCCAGGTTCCGGACACGGACGCGATCGCCGATGGCCACTGCACCGCCCCCTGCATCGACGGACACGTCGATCCGCGGCCGATCATGGACGTCGGCGTCATGAACGGCAACATCCCGGCGCCGCTGATGGCGATCGATGAGGACGATGAATTCTTCCTGACGCTGACCAACGTCGGGATGATCATGCGGCCGGACCTGTTCGAGCAGCACACGGTCCACTTCCACGGTTACCCGAACGCCTCGGCGTTCTATGACGGCGTGCCCGACGCGTCGGTGGCGATCAACATCGGCGCGAGCTTCACCTACTACTACATGGCGCCAGACGCCGGAACTTACTTCTGGCACTGTCACATCACGCCGCCCGAGCACTTGCAGATGGGCATGGTCGGGCAAATCTACGTTCGGCCGCGACAGGATCGCGTGCCATCGACGACCGCGCTGTACGCCTCGCTCCAGCAGCAGCAGCTCGATCCGCGCACCGCCTGCAATTCGGGCGCCGATATCCTGTGCAGCAATCCGCTGCCCGCCGTGAACACCGGCGCCAACGGCGGGGGCAAGTACGCCTATAACGACGGCGACGGCTCGACCGGCTACGACGTCGAGTATCCGCTGCAGATCCACGGCTTCGATCCGAACTTCCACTTCGTCGGCATGACCTTCAACCCGGAAGGCTTCGCCGACATGAAGGACAAGTACTTCCTGCTGAACGGGCGCAGCTATCCGGACACCGTGACGCCCGGACCGCTCGCCACCGCATCGGCGGACGGCGTTTCGCACTTCTCGCAGCCGCTGCCGGCGATCATCGATATCAAGGCCGGGCAGCGCGCACTGCTGCGGATCTCGGATCTCGACGTCACCGAGTTCCAGACCCTGGCCTCGCTCGGTATCCCGATGAAGGTCATTGGCTACAACGCCAAGCTGCTGCGCGACCAGTCCGGAAACAACCTCTACTACACGACCAATTCGATCACGCTCGGCGGTGGTGAATCGCTCGACGTGATCCTCGACACCAGCGTCAGCAAGCCGGACGGCACCCCGTACGCGGCCGGCGAAATCTATTACCTCTACACGCCGAATCTCGATCACCTGTCAAACGACGCCGAAAACTTCGGCGGCCTGATGACAGAGATTCATATCAATTGAGGCCACAGCCATGAGCGCAATACCTATGAACAAGGCGATGTCGGCGTTCCGGCTGCGAATACTCGCGTGGGCACTGATGGCGCCAGCCCTGGTGTCGGCAACGGCCGCTCTGGCCGCAGCTCCCGGAATCACCGGTCCGTCGTTCAACCTGATCGCCCAGTCCGCGTCCATCACGCAGCCCGACGGCCAGGCCATCTACTCCTGGGGCTATGGCTGCAACGGGCCACCCGCCGGCTACGCACCGGCAGCGATCACGACCGCGACCTGCTCCTCCATGCAGCTGCCGGGCCCGACGCTGATTGTCACGGAAGGACAAACGGTCACGGTGACCCTCACGAATGGCCTGCCCGCCTCGGCCGGCAACACTTCGATTCTGTTTCCGGGGTTTCAGGTGACGCCGACCGGCGGTGTTCCGGGGTTACTGACACAGGAAGCCCAGCCGGGCAGGCACCGTGACGTACTCGTTCACCGCCGGCTCGCCCGGCACACGCGCCTACTACAGCGGCACGCAGAGTGACCTGCAGGTCGAGATGGGACTGTACGGCGTCATCATCGTGCTGCCGGCGACCGTACCCGCGGCCTGCACCACGGGCCTGGCCGCATCCAACCGCGTCGCCGAAGCGCATTGGGGTGAGCAGGATTTCCGCCTGGCTGCAGCGGCCTACGATCATCCGAAGAGCTGCTACGACCGCGAGTACTTGTTCCAGTTCTCGGAGATGGACCCTTCCATTCACGCGCTGGCGCAGGCGCAGGTGGCGGCGACGGCGGGTTGCACGGCCGGAGCGATGGGTTGCAGCCTGCAGGTGCCGACGGAACCCTACCACCCGGCTTATTTCCTGCTCAACGGGCGCTCGATGCCCGATGACATGGACAGCAATTACGCCACCCAATATCCGCACCAACCCTACAACGGCAATCCGCACATGCATCCAGGAGAGCAGGTGCTGTTGCGCATCGTGGGGCAGGGCCGCTGGCAACATCCATTCCACGAGCACGGCAACCATGTGCGCATCCTGGGACGGGATGGCAACCTGATTCTCAGCCAGACGGACCCATCGGCACTCGCCGGACCGCTGCTGTTCACAACGACCACCACGCCGGGCCTCGCGATGGACGGCATCTTTTACTGGACGGGCAGGGGGCTGAACTGGGACGCGTACGGCCACAACCCGGCCTCGAGCGATGCGAGCGCCAAGCTGCCGTGCGTAGCGGACGCCAACGGCTACAACACTGGCGCACCGACGGCTATCAACTACTACGAGTGGTGCCAGGACCACAACAAGCCGCTGGAAGTTGCGCCCTTCGGGGACGTGGCCGCAGGCGGGCCGGTGACGCTGCCCGATCCGAACTTGTTCACCAACGGTGCCTGGTACGGCGGCAGCCCGTACCTGGGGCCCGACGCGACCGTACGAGCTGCGGGGCCGACCGGCTCCACGCCACCGTCCGGCACGATCGCCAATTCACCGAATACGGAAGCGGGTTTCGCTTTCATGTGGCACTCGCATAACGAACGCGAGATCACGACCAACAACGCTTTCCCCGGCGGAATGATGATGATGATGCTCGTCGATTCGCGTGAGTTCGTCATCGACGAATCGAATTAGAGCGAGGAATACGGCAATGCGATCCAAACAATTCCAGCCCACCCTGTTCAAGTCGGCGCTCGCCAGCGCCCTGTTGATGCTGGCCGGCAGCGCGGCTTTCGCTCAGCAGGTGGTGAACCTCACGGCCGCCGCTTCGAGCGCCGCGCTGCCCGATGGCTCGATGGTGCCCATGTGGGGTTACAGCTGCGGTGCAGTGGTGTCGGGCAGCACCGCGACCTGTGCGCCCCTCAATGTGGCGGCGACCACCAATTGGTCGCCCGTATTGATCACCTTGCCTGCGGGGCAGGACCTGACCATCAACCTCACCAACAACCTGTCATTCGGTGCGACCCCGAATAACGTGCCCACCTCGCTGGTGATCGTCGGACAGCTCGGTGGTGGACTGGGTGATGCCACGCAGCGCACGACCACCGACCCCGTCGACCACTCGGCGGCGCAGGGCGCCACGACCTGGCCGATCGCCGGCGGCCCCGGCGGAGTCGCTCCCACGCAGGGGTCGCGGGTCCAATCCTTTGCCACGGAGGTGCAGGTTGGAACTCCGCAGTCACTGACCTGGACGCACCCGCGTCCGGGCACCTATTTAATTGAGTCCGGCACCCACCCGTCGATCCAGGGTCCGATGGGCCTGTACGGGATTCTGGTGGTGACCACGGCACCTACGGCTTCCGCTCCCGGTGTGGCGTACCCCGGCGTGAATTACAACGCGGAAGTGCCACTGCTGCTCAGCGAGATCGACCCGGTACAGAACGCCGCGGTCAACGCCGCGGTCAACACCGCTGGGTTCAAGGAGACCAACGTGTGGTCCGGACAGCCCGGCGGTTGCGGCAATGCCTCCTCGCCCACCTACAACACCTGCTACCCGCCCGCCGTGAATTACTCGCCGCTGTATTACCTGTTCAACGGCGTCGCCTTCGACAAGACGCATGCGTCGAACTCACTGTTTGCAGCGACGCCGGGCACGGCCCAGTCGCCGGTCTCCGGCAGCGTGCTGGTGCGCTTCGTGAATGCGGGCCTGCACATGCACGTGCCGTCAATCGTTGGATCGCAGACCGGCATCGCGACTGCGCCGGCGGTGCCGCCCTCGGGCCTGTCGCTGATTGCCGAGGACGGCAATCCGCTGCCAGGCCTGGCCCGCGTGCAGAGCGAGATATTTCTCGCGGCGGGCAAGACGGTCGATGCGATGATCAATGTCCCTGCCGCGGCCGCAACCGCGCTGCCGGTGTTTGATCGACAGCTGAGCCTGTCGGCCAATGGCACCGCGCGCGATGCCGGCATGCTCGCCTACCTCAGCGTCAATGGAGCGGGACTGCCGGCCGCGCCCACGCTGTCCACCGCGGCGATTGCCAACCCGGACAGCTATCTTTCCGTGCTGCCTTGCGCAGCCGCACCGTGCCCCGTGCTCACCGTGTCGGATCCGCAGAAAGGCGTGATCGCCAATGACGTGAATGTGTATGGCGTCGCGGTCCTGACTCCACCCACCCAAGGCACGCTGGTACTCAATTCGAACGGCACCTTCACGTACACGCCGAACGCGGGCTGGAGCGGTCCCGACACCTTCGTGTACCAGGCCAACGGCACCGGTCCAACCGCCACGGTAACGTTGGGCGCGGCGACCCTGGAGACGGCCGGCGGCATCGTGATGAACCCGATCAGCTATGTCTCGACGGTGGCATCGACGCTCAGCATCAAGAATCCGGGCATCCTGTCGGTGGACAGCGATGCCGCGGGTTATCCGCTCAGCGTTAGCGCGGCCAGCGTTTCGGCACTCACCGGCCCTGGCACCGGCACTCTGTCGGTCGATCCCAGCGGTGCCTTCAACGCTTCGGTTTCGGCACCGGGCACCTACACCTTCACTTACAAGGCGCAGAACTCCCAGGGCACTGTCAGCTCGGGAACCGCCACGGTCACGCTGGTATTCCCGGCGGGCAGCGGCTTGGCGGTCAAGGTTTACGACGGCACCGACAAGACCACGCCGATTACGGATTATCGCTGGATCATCGAGGAGGACCGCACCTTCTACGTGGATCCCAGCAAGACGACCAACACCTGCCCCACGGGAAGCAATTGTCCCGTCGTCCCGACCTTCGGCACGAATTTCCACACCAGCTACATGCCGGTCATTGCGGCCGGTTGCACCGGAGCGCTGTCCTGCGAATCCGGCCAGAGCAGCCTTGGCACGGCGGTGGTGTGCGATGAGGGCAACGGCATTTGCCATCCGGGTACGCAGCAGACCGCCGTCGATCCCGGCCAGGTGAGCCTTGATCCGAGCAAACGCTATTACATTTCCATCCTACCGGGGGACGCGGCCAATCCGTTCATCGATGCGAACCTGACCGGGAATTGCACCAAAGGCGCGGGGAATGCGGATCAGGGAACCCCGGACGCTCCGGCCCGGTGCGGGCACGGAATGGGTGGTGCCCCCGTGGCCGCCGCCTGTACGCCGGTGCCGCCGGCCACCAGCTGCGCAGCCTCCTTCGCTCCGGTGACGATCTGGACCCAGCCCACGCCGTTCCCCCCATCGAAGCTGTCGGTGTTCGTGTTCGAGGACGACTTCCCGCTCAACGGCGAACAGGATGCCGGCGGCGGTATCGACGTGCTCGCAACCAACGAGCCGGGGCTCGGCCATTTCAATATCACGCTGTTTGATGACGCCGGCGGCAGCGGCGACGCGACCGGCCAGATGACCTACGACATGTTCAACCAGCCGCTCGCGAACAGTCTGGCCGGCACCATCGATCCGGCCACCGGCCTGGATGCCTGTCCGATCTCAAAAGGTGCGCGTGCCGGGGCCGGTGACCCGACGCAAACCGGAATAACCGGGACCATCGTCACCTGCCCGAGATACGAAGGCGACGGAGCCGGGAAGATCCTCTCGCCGCTCTCGGGGCAGGCGGTCATCGCCAACCTGATGCCGGGCCGCTACGGGGTCGTGGCCACACCCGGCGCCGATCTGATCGCCAACGGCGAGGAGTGGTTGCAGACCAACACGCTCGATGGCGAGAAGGCGCACGATTCCTTCCTGCGGATCGGCGAGCCGGCGTTCTTCCAGGAATACGGCCCCGCTGGCTACCACGTCGCCATCGGCTTCGCGAATCCAAAGGTCATCAACAGTCGGCTGGCCGGCGTGTGCAACGGGACCGACCCGAATCTTTCCGGTACCAACTGCACGAATTCCGTGCATGGCGTGGTGACCGCCGAGCGCATGAGCCGCCCGCCGGATGAGCGGCTCTACAGCAGCGGCAGCAACGATGCCTTCGCATTCACGCAGTGCTACGTCAGCCTCGGCGATACCGACGGCGAGGATTTCGCCTTCACCAAGTGCAATCCCGACGGAAGTTTCAGCCTCTCGGGCATTCCGAACGGGACCTGGCGGGTCACCGTGTTCGATCAGTGGAATGACATGCTGGTCGATGGTCTGTCGACGCCGGTGGCGGTTAATGGCGGCGCCGACGTCAACATGGGCCAGATCGCCATGAACCAGTGGCAGGCCAATATCTACACCAGCACGTTCTTCGATCAAAATGGCAACGGCGTCCGTGACGCCAGCGAGACCGGCCTCACGCTGGTGCCGACCAACATCCGCTTCCGGGACGGCAGCTACTCGAACTTCAATAACACCGACCTGTCCGGCAACGCCGGGTTCAACGAGGTGTTCCCGCTGTTCAGCTGGTACGTGATCGAGAGCGACTCGATACGCTACAAGAATACCGGAACGCACGTAGTCTACGACGCCGGCGGTCCGGCTGACGGAACGCCCTGCGGCCCGCCGCTGACGGCGCCGTGCGGCAATTCGAACATCGCGCAGTTCATGGCGAACACCGCGGAACAGGTGCCGCTGCCCCAGCCACTGCGGGTTCCCGGCGCCCGTTACTGCGCCTCGGCGGACTGCCCGACCGGTGACAATGCCGGTGGCTCGACCGGCCGCGTCGATCCGCCGTGGGTGGTGAGCGAGGGCTGGCAGGGATTTTCGGGACAGAACTCCTTCCTCGAGTTTGGCAAGAAGCCGTTCCTCGATACCGAGACCGGCGGCATTCACGGCGAAGTGATCTACGCCTCGACGCGTCCTTTCGATGACCCCGCGTTGCTGATCCATACCAGTTGGACTCCGGACGTGCCGGGCGTCACGATGAATCTGTATCAGGAAGGCACGGCTCCGGATGGCAGCCAGTCACTGACGCTGGTCGACACCACCAAGACCTCGAGCTGGGACGACTGGGCGCAGGGCTTCCGGAGCGACGGTGTCCCGAACATGAACTGTGCGGGCCAGTCGACCGCGGACCTGTTCTATTTCACGCTCTACAACCAGCCGGCGTATCTCGACGTCTACAACAGCCAGCACTCGGGTACGGCCGCGCACACCGAGCCGGACAACGCCCAGTTCAAGTGCTACGACGGCATGCACAACTGGAACCAGTTGCAGCCCGCCCCCTACGACGGCATGTACCAGTTTCCCAGCATCATCGCGCGCGACCCGACCAGTGGCGTTCCGGTCACACCGGCCGGCACCCTCTCTGGAGTTAACGGCCAGCCTGGCTCACGGCCGGGATCCAACTGCACGATCTGCGTGGCCAACCCGGATGACGGCACGCCGATGCTGCCGGCCGGAAAATATGTGGTCGAAGTGGTGGTTCCCCCGGGCTACGAGCTCGTCAAGGAAGAAGACAAGAACATCCTGATCGGCGACAACTACATCGCACCGGTCACGCAGGAGTTTCCCGGACTGGGCAGCGCCATCTACATTCTTCCGGACCAGGCCGAGGTCTCGGCCCACTACAACGCCAACAACGCCCAGAATCCGACCGATTCGCTGGGCCGACCGACCCTGCCGCAGCACGAGGCCGATACCGGCAGCGTCGAGACGTTCTGGCCCTGCGTCGGCCAGGCGCGCGTGGTGCCCGACTACCTCAGTCTGTTCCCGCAGTCACATGAAGTGGCTCCGTTCGCCGGTGCCACGCGCCATCTGTGCGACCGCAAGGAAGTCACGGTCGACTACGGGTCGTCGTCGCTGGCCAAATTCTGGATCTTCACCTCGACGCACGTCGCCGCGCACTTCACCGGCGTCATCACCGACGATTTCACGTCCGAGTTCGATCCGTTCTCCCCGCAGTTCGGCGAGAAGTTCTCGCCGCCCAACATGCCGATATCCCTCAAGGACTGGACCGGCACCGAGATCTCCCGCGTGTATACCGACCAGTGGGGTACTTACAATGGTTTGACCTACTCGACCTGGGAGGTCAATCCGCCCAATCCCACCGGCTATGCGCCGACCATGATGGTCACCTGCATGAATGATCCTGGCAACGGGCCGACGCCGGATCCCTTGTTCAATCCGGAATACAGCCAGTTCTGCTACGAGATCCCGTTCATGCCCGGGCAGACGCAGTACATGGACACCCCGGTGATACCCGTATCAGCCTTTGCGGGCGCGGGTTACAACAACCCGGACTGCGCCTATCCTTCGGCGACTCCCGCAATCCTTGAGGTCGATGGCACCGGCAAGGGTCCCTGGGTGGCGGCAACCCCGGCGCCTGTCGCGTCGCTCACGGTTACGAATTCGGGTCAGGGTTACGCCACCCGGCCGGGCGTGAGCTTGACCGGCGGCGGCGGCAGCGGCGCCACGGCGACGGTGACCGACCTGAAGGTGGTCGCGATAAACGTCGGAGCGGGCGGGAGCGGCTACACGTCGGTGCCGACCGTCACGATCTCGGGCGGCGGCGGATCCGGCGCCACCGCGACCGCAACGGTTGGCGGAATAACGCGGCGGGTGACCGGCATCACGCTCACCAATGCCGGCAGCGGTTACACCTCGAGGCCCACCGTGTCCATCACCGGAGGCGGCGGCACCGGCGCGACCGCGACCGCTTCGATGGGCATCGACATCGTGCAGCTGGGCAGCGGCGGCAGCGGCTACACCTCGGCGCCCACCGTCACCGTCGCGGCGCCTGGTGGCGCTCGGCACGCGGGCGACGGTCACCGCCGCGCTGGCTTCGGTGCCCGGCGGAACGCTGACCATCACGGCACTCGGCGACCGAGCGGAGCCCAACAACGCCTACTCCGGTCCGGCGGCTACCACGGCCCCATTCAATGCCAAGACGCTGACCCGGCACTACGGATTCGGCGATCAGTGCACTACTCCGCTCATCGGCAGCAAGACCTGCAACACGCTATCGAGCGTAACGATCGGCGGAGTTGCCGCAACGATCAATTCCTGGAGCGATGCCAGCATTACCGTCACCGTGCCGGCCACGGTGCCGGCGTGCGCCATCCAGCAGCAGACTCAGTACGGTGGCTCGCCCGCACAGTGCGGCGAATTGGTGGTCACCGCCGGCAACGGCAAGCAGTCGATCGATGCCGTGACCGTGACGATAGGTGGCAAGTCGCCGGTCCACGTCAACGCGGCTGCGGCGAATACCACCATCCAGGGCGCCATCGATGCCGCCCAGCCGGGCGATCTCATCATCGTCGACCCGGGTGTTTACAACGAGCTCGTGCAGATGTGGAAGCCCGTGCGCCTGCAGGGCGTGGGCGCCGCCTCGAGCGTCATCAATGCCAACACGCAACCCGCCGGCAAACTGGAGCCGTGGCGTGCGCGCGTGTCCTGCCTGTTTGGGCTGTCGCTCAATGGCCAGCCCCTCAATCCTGGTGGGACCGTCACGTTTCCTCCGGCCGAGGGCCCCGGCACGGCGGCGCCTCCGCCAATCAAGCACAATCCATTTGACGAGACCGGCGCCGAGAGTTGTCCGGGCGCG
This sequence comes from uncultured Gammaproteobacteria bacterium, assembly GCA_963699955.1. Classification (GTDB taxonomy): domain Bacteria; phylum Pseudomonadota; class Gammaproteobacteria; order Steroidobacterales; family Steroidobacteraceae; genus FEN-1191. The sequence continues at coordinate 637,835 of CAVOVV010000006.1, read as the reverse complement.
GGCTGGGTGGATTACACCGGCAGCGTGAACAATCCGCAGGTGGACCGCATTCCTCTGGAAGGCATCGTGGGTTGGGACACGACGCTGAACGGCAACCTGGCCCAGTTGCTGCAGGAGCCCACGTTGATGGGCGCCTATGAAGGAGCCGGTATCACAGTGCTGGCGAAAGGCGTGCGTTACCCCGGCGCCGGCACGAGCACGGGCAACCGCCAGCTGGATCCGATCAATCCCGCCACCGGCCGGCCGTTTCCGCTGACCAATGTGTTTGGAACCGGCACCGACACCGCCACGGGATCCTTTATTGCTCACGAGGGCCAGTTCCCGGTGCCCACCGTCGAACTCACGGCCAGCAGCGCCGATTGCGGCACCGGTACGAGCGGCGCGGCCGGGTTCGTGGCTAACCCGTTCCCGAGCAATTTCCAGTGCAACCCCTCACGCATCGATGGCCTGTCGGTCACGGACAGCTCGCAGGGCGGTGGCGGCATTCTCGTGCACGGCTGGGCGCATAACCTGGAGATCTCCAACAATCGCGTCTACAACAATTCCGGAACGCTTACCGGCGGTATCACCATAGGGCAGGGTGAATCTCCCGACGGCCTGCTGTCCGGCAACGGCGGCGATCCGCTGGGCTACAACGGTGGCACGCTGGCGGGCTTCGACCAGCAGCCGTGGACTTGCGTCCCCGGCGCGACTGCCCCGGGCAACGTCCAGAACGTAAGCCCGCCGGGCACGGTGGCCAACCAGCAGCTGCCGTACTGCTACAACACCTATGTCAACGTGCACCACAATGCGGTGACCCGCAATTCGTCGATCGGGGACGAGCTGTTCTCGGCGACGCCGGCAGGCGCCGGTGGAGTGAGCTTCTGCACCGGCTCGGACTACTACAAATTCAACTACAACTGGGTCTGCGGCAACCTGAGCACGGGCGATGGCGGCGGCGTCGCTCATGTCGGCTTCTCCTATAACGGCGACATCGAGCACAACCAGATCCTGTTCAACCAGAGCACCAACCCGACCATTCCGACCAATGGCGGCGGTCTGATCGTGATGGGCGCGGCGCCCGACGGCACTCCGATCGGTGCGGCTGCCGGCACTGAGTGCGGCAGCGTCACCGATGTGGACTGTGCGCCCGGACTGAGCGACGGCACCGGTCCGAACATGACCATCAATGCCAACCTCATCATGGGGAATGGCGCCGACTCCGGAAGCGGTGGTGGCCTGCGGCTGCAGTCCGTCAACGGCACGGAGGTGGGCTTCTTCCCGAATACACCGCAGCGCTGGAACTCGGTGGCCGTGACCAACAACATCATCACCAACAATGTGGCAGGTTGGGACGGCGCGGGCGTGTCGCTGCAGGATGCCCTGGTGGTGAACATGATCAACAACACCATCGCCTCGAACGACACCACGGCATCTTCCGGCGTGCTGTTCAATACCATAGGCGCCCCGGAAGGGAGCGCCCCGGGCGACACCAATCAGACCACCTCCAGCATCACCTCCGCGCCCCAGGCCGCGGGCGTGGTCACGATGCGCAACAGCGCGTTGTTGAGCTCGTCGCTGCCAGGGTTTGTCACCTGTCCGGCGGGTCACCCGATCAATCCGCTGGGCGCCACGCTGCCGACCTTCAATGGATCCTGCAGGAATTTCTCGGTGCCGCTGCTGGTCAATGACGTGATCTGGGAAAACCGCTCGTACTACATCGGCATCGGCCCGCTGGGTCTGAGTACCTTGAACCAGCAGAACGTAGTTGCGCTGTATACGGCGTTCAGCACTTCGCAGGCGCCGAGTCAGCCCAGCGCTGAGAGCACGCAGCCGAACGGCAGCGGCTCGATCGACACGGGCGGCACGGGCGCCTGTACCCCAGCGAGCTACTGGGACATCGGTGTGCGCGGCGATCATGGCCCGGCCAATCACAGTTCCGGATTGACCCTCACTCCCGTGTACTCGGTGCTCACGGACGCTGGCGACTACCCGGGTACCGTGACGCTGCCCTCACACAATCTTGGGGCCAATCCGACCGTGGTCAGTCAATACTGCAACGGTTCGCGAGTACCCCCGGAATTCATGTCCTCGGGTTACCAGGTGCCGCCGGGCATTGCCGATGCGCAGGTGCCGAACCCGATCTTCAACCTGACACCGGCAGCGACGGTGGACGAGGGCAACAACTGGATCAACATTAGCTGGGGACCGCTCGCCCAAGCCAATCCGATGAGCGACGCGCCGCTTGGCAACTACGCGCTGGCGAGCGGCTCTCCGGGCATCGACTACATTCCGGTGGCGGGCCTGGCCGGCGGACTTGCGCCCAGCATGGACTTCTACAATCAGCCGCGGCCTTCCGGAGCCGCGATCGATGTGGGCGCGGTGGAATTCCAGGGCGCCAACACGCCGCTGGCTTACGTCGCCCCCGACGCCGTGAACTTTGGCAGCGTGGTGCAAAACACCACCAGCCCGGCGCAGACTCTGACGATCACCAACCCGGCCGGAGCCGCGCCGCTGACCGGCCTCAACGTGGCGTTTGCTCCGGTGGGCGCACCGTTCACCCGGTCCGGAGGGACCTGCACCACCACGCTGGCCGCCGCGGCGAGCTGCACGATTTTGGTCCAGTTCCATGCCCCGGGCGCGACCGGGACCGTGAATGCGACGGTGGCACTGACGGCCAGCGCCCCCATCACCGGCTCCCCCGTGTCGCTGACCGGCACCTCTGTGGCGCCGCCGACCTTGACCGCTGTCTCTCCGAATGGGGGCTTCCGCGGGACCACAGTTAACGTGACGCTCACCGGCACGAATTTCTCGACCCTCGGATCGACCGTGAGCGTTTCGGGCAACGGAATCACGATCAGCAATGTGACGGTGCAAAGCGCCACGACGATTACGGCCACCTTAGCCATTGCGAACACCGCAGCCACCGGGGGCAGAAGCGTGACCGTCACGACCGGCGGCATCCAGACCGGCCCGGTGACGTTCACGGTGAGCAATCCACCGCGCCCGACGCTGAGTTCGGTCACTCCCAACGCGCACGCGCGGGGTGCGACCGTTGCCGTGACCTTGACGGGCGCCAATTTCACGTCCGGATCCTCGGTGGCCGTGAGCGGTGGCGGAGTGTCTGTCACCGGAATCTCGGTGGTGAACACGACGACGATCACGGCGAACTTCGTGATCGCCAATTTCGCCGCCCGCAGCGCGAGGAATGTCACCGTTACGACGCCGGGCGGAACGAGTACGCCCAAGACATTCACAGTGCAATGAAAGCCGATCACTACCGCATGCTGCGAAGCGCCCTGAGCTGCAGGACCCTGCTGTGCTGGTTGCTGTGCGGCAGCTGCGCTGCCGCCAGCGCGGTCGCGGCGTCCCGCTACCACCCGGAGCCGTTTCCCCGCCGGGCCGAGCTGCGCTACGGCCTGGTCTGGGGCGTCGATTCGCTCGACGTGCGCTGGGTGGAGTCGGGCGAGATCGTCCGTTTCAGCTACCGGGTGCTGGACGCCTCCCGGGCGCGGGCGCTCAACGACGTACGGTCCACGCCGGCGCTGGTCGATGCGCGAGCCGGAGTCAGCCTGGTGGTCCCGGCCATGGAAAATGTCGGGCAGTTGCGTCAGACATCCGACACCACGGATGGCCAATCGTACTGGATGGCCTTTTCCAACAAGGGTCGGTTAGTGAAGCGTGGCGACCGGGTGGCAGTGGTCATCGGTCCGTTCAGGGCTGACGGCCTGGTCGTGAATTAGCAAACCGACAAATCAGAGGTCGACGATGCCGACACAAATGGATGCCAAATTCCGATTGCCGATGGGCAGGCTCCCGCTCCTGCTGTTGTGCGCCTGTCTGTGCCGTGGGTCCCTCGCGGCCACGGCCGAGTCGCCGCCGGCCGATCTGAGCGCCAATCAGATTGTGGCCAGGCACGTGGCCGCGCGCGGTGGCACGGAAGCCTGGCGCGCCGTGAGAACCCTGTCGGTCAACGGCAAGGTGGAGGCGGGGAGCGGCGATTCGGTGTCGCGAAGCAAGAAGATTGCGCAAGAAGGAATGGGCGCGTCGGTGCGACCGGGCCGCGCCACACCCACCAGTGCCGGTACCGCAGCGTGCCGAAGTCCAGGCGCAACTGCCGTTTGCCCTCGAGATGGAACGCCCCGACAAGTCACGCCTGGAAATCCAGTTTGCGGGCAAGACCGCGGTCCAGGTGTTTGATGGCGCTAACGGCTGGAAATGGCGACCCTACCTCGATCGCCCAGCTGCCGAGCCCTTCACCGCCCAGGAGGCCAAGGCGGCCGCGGGCAAGCAGCAGATGGGCGGTCCGCTGGTGGAGAGTGCGACCGCCGGTACAAAGGTGGAGCTCGAGGGTGTCGAGCCCGTAGATGGGCATGCCGCTTACAGATTGAAACTGACCACACGGAGTGGCGACGTGCAGCATGTCTGGATCGACACGCAAAGCTTTCTGGATGTCAAAGTCGAGGGCCTCCCGCGTCTGATGGATGGCCGCATGCACAGTGTCTACGTCACGCAGCGTGATTTCCGACCGGTGCAGGGGCTAATGATGCCGTTCGTGCTGGAGACCGTGGTTGCCGGCTACAGCGGCGTACACCGGATGACTATCGAGAAAGTGTCCGTGAACCAGAAATTGAACGAATCCGATTTCGGCCGGCCGGGGGCGTAACGATCCAATGAACCTTCAACGATTACATGGTGAGCCTATGCATTACCACTGTTTAGCCTGCTTTGGAGCATCTATCGTCGAGACGGGACTGTCGCTTGCCAACGGGCAGCCGGTGCCTGCGGCGATTGGACAGGCCATCGCGGTGCTGGATTACTGCAGGCCCGCAATAACCAGCCGCGAGCCGTATCTCGATGCGATGAAGTGCGCCTTCTACGGAAACGTGCCCAAGACGCTGCGCGATGACATCGAGCATTGCCGGTCCTACCAGGATGCATACACCGTAACCAGGAAAATACTGGAGGACTTCGAGAGCGGCGCGGTGGATGAGTCGATTGCGGCCTGCTGTTCGAGAGCAGGATCATATGCTAACGGCGGCATTCAACTCAGTGCGAGATACGCCTGACGCTTGAGAGAGTTCCGATCGGACTATCCCATTCAGCACGCCGCTGGGTTAGCCGCACGGGTCGCACGCTCCGAGCTGCGCACTGCGGAGCCGCTGCGCTTAGCGCCGCTACAATTTGGAGACTTCCGCGTAAAGGTCGTCACAGCCGCCCAATCGCCCAGCGGCATGATCCCTAATCAGTGCTTTGCTAGGTAGGTTTTCTCGCCGGCCGGGATCCGCAGTTTCAACCAATTCTCGGCTGGCGGTATGGGGCAGGTGAATACCGACTTGTAGGCACACAAAGGATTGAAAGCGCGGTTGAAATCCAGCGTCAGGTGCGCCGGAAGCGGCAGGTCCACCTGGAGATACCGACCTCCGCCATAGGTTTCATGGCCGGTCGTCAGGTCCCGAAAAGGCACCAACACCCATTGCCTCTGGTCAGTCGGCAGATCCATGCGCTGGTACGCACCGAGCGATCGCCGGGCTCCGCCGAGCTGGAAGTGAAACACTCCGTACTTGCGAAATGGCAGTGTCTTGCCGTTAAACGATGGCATCGCGAATACTTTGGCGTTGGCACTCAGCTCAAATTCCGCCGGCACGCAAAATGCGCTGTCGCCTGCGAAATAAGAGAATCCTGCAAATCCGGCCTTCAATTCCTTGTCGAACGGCGAATCGGCGGACTTCAGATAATCGGTTTCAATCTGAGCGCGATGCTCCGCCAGGGAATCAAGGCATGACGCTTCGGCTGTGCTGCCTAGGCACCAGACCAGAATTGCTAATAGGCATCGGTTGTCCACGAGATTCCCCCTTAAGCCACGCCGCGTCCACTTCCCTACGAATGCCGGGGGTTTTATACCGGAATTAGTCCGATGGCGGCAATCCTGGTTCGAATTCGCTTCTTGTTTCGTAAGCGCCCCACTAATCAAGCACTTGCCTTCTCTCGCCAAGAGCTTACAGTGAAAGCGCGTGATTTTTGCCACAGTCCGGTCCGCACTCCCGTGCCAACAGGCGCTGGTGGTTAGCGAGTGTTTCAAGAATATATTGCAACGGCCGAGATTTGGAGGTGCGCCATGATCAAGTTCATCGGCATCATGCTTTGCACGGTCATGCCCTGTGCATCGGCTGGAGCGGCGCCCGCGTCTACCTTCAGGACGCCGGACCTGACTCCGGTGATCAAGCGCGCCGAGATCGCCAAGGACATTTATCAGTTCACGGTCGATAGCGACGGTTATGTCGAGCAGTTGAATTCCGTAGCGATCGTCACCGACCGGGACATCCTGGTCTTCGATACGGGCACCAGGCCCTCCTCGGCGCGCGCGATTCTGGCGCAACTTCGCCAGATCACGTCAAAGCCGGTGCGGTATGTGGTCAACTCCCACTGGCATCCCGATCATTGGCTCGGCAACCAGGTTTACGCCGAGGCGTTCCCGGATGTGGAGATCATCGCCACGGAAGAGACGCGCGAATTCATGCTGAATACCGCGGGGATGTCGAACTACTGGAAAGCATATTTCAACGGGAGCGAGCAGCGCTTCCAAGCCAAGATGGCAGCTGGCAAGACTGCTTCCGGCAAGGCCTTGTCGACCGAGCAGCTCGAAAAGACGGCGTATGATCACTACCAATTTCGAGATTTCGTCACTGAATTGTCGGCGGTCACCCACGTATACCCGACGCTGACCTATTCACACGAGCTCGTGCTGCGACACGGCGGGCGCGAGTTTCACTTTATGAGCTTCACGGGCGATGCGGTAGGAACCACAGTGCTCTATCTTCCGAATGAGAAGGTGCTGCTGACTGGCGACGTAGTGGTCTATCCCCTGCCCACGGTCGGGCCCACGGTGCTGCAGCACATCTTGGCCATTCGAGCACTGGAGAAGTTCGATTGGAACGTGATGATTCCTGGCCATGGGCCGGCATTTCACGATCGCTCTTATATGGCCTTGGAGGCCGAGTTCATGGAGGACATTTCGCGACAGGTCGTGGCGGCAATCCGCCGCGGGGCGGCCACGGTGGAGGAGGCCCAAAGTGCGGTCGACGTAGAGAGTTTCCGCAATCGCTTCGCGCAGAGCGATGCCGCTATTGCCGAGAACTTTCCGGAATTCGTAAGCGTGATTGCGCGTGTGGCGTACCTCGATGCGTACGACCACCAGGAACTGCACCTCCAAGACCTGAAACAGTGACGGCAATCTAGCAAGGCGCGTTAGCCAGGAGAGCTAACCGGAGGTCATCGGATCCGATCTGTGGAAGCGAAGTCTAGCTGCGGGCGGGCAACGTGCGCAGCATTAACTTATTGATCTATTTCCCCTTGCTCCCGGCCACTAGATGGCTTGCGATGCGAGTTACGTGCTCCCCCTGGTATCGGCAGATTTCCAGTTCCAATGCCGTCGGCATGCGCGCGTCCGAGCCGGCACCCGCGATGCAGCTCGCCCCATAAGGCGTGCCGCCAGTAATCTCGCGCATGGTCGCGAGGTCCTTGCAAGTGTACGGCAGGCCGACTATCACCATCCCGTGGTGCAGCAACGTTAAATGGAACGAAGTGATCGTCGTTTCTTGGCCGCCGTGTTGGCTGGCAGTACTGCAAAAAACGCTGCCCACCTTGCCTACCAATGCGCCGCGGCCCCAAAGCGCGCCGGTCTGATCGAGAAAGTTCCTCATCTGCGCCGCCATGTTTCCGAAACGGGTAGGCGTGCCAAAAATGATGACGTCGTATTTCTCCAGCTCCTCTGGTGCTGCGATTGGGGCCTTTTGATCCAAGTGAAATCCTGACGACCTGGCAAGGTATTCGGGAACAAGTTCCGCAACCCGCTTCACCTCGACCTTGGCATGCGGCACGCGCCGCGCGCCTTCGGCCTGTGCATTGGCCATCGCTTCGACGTGTCCGTAGCTGCTGTAATAGAGAATGAGGGCGTTGGTCATTGAATATGCCTCCAGATTAGCCCGGCGTTGGCGCATGCCGCTCGAGAAATGCGCGCACTATGGTGTTGTAGGGCGTCGGATTGTCGAGATTGGGCATATGCGCAGCATCTGGCACCGTGGCGCGCGAAGATTGCGGTAGGAGCGTCGCTAGGGCGTTGGCCGATTCGATCCGGTCGGCCAAATCGTGCTCACCCGTGACGATCAGAGTGGGGACTTCGAAAGACTCCAGTTGTAGGGGCTGCAATTCACGCTCAGCAGCAACTCGCAGCGCGGACAGATCTTTACCCGGGTAGCGCTCAATCATGCACTGCAAGGCCTGGTGCACGGACTGGTCCGACGTCCGCAGGCGCACGAGCGGATCATTGAGCCACTCGCGACGGAACGCAGCCATACCTTTAGTACGCGCCAGTAGACGGTACCGCCTAAGCAGTTCCAAATCGGCAATGTCGGCTCGCAACAGGTCCGGCGGTCCATCGAGCACGACACAGGACACTTTGTTCGGCGCGACGGCGGCGAATCCCATGACCGCTCTGGCGCCTTGCGACATGCCGATCAGCGCAACGCGACCGAGCGCCAAGTGGCGACACAAATACGCCAAATCGTCGCAATCCCGCTCGGTTGAGGGTTGACCCGAGGACGCTCCAAAGCCCCTGCGATCGAAGCGGATCATTCGAAACCTACCACGCAGCGCTTCGACCTGCGGATTCCACATCTCCAGATCCAGCGTCCAGCCGTGCACCAGCAGGACCGGCGACCCAACTCCCTCGTCGCGGTAGCGAATCGTCGCGCCATTACAGACGCAAAAACGATCGGTCGCCAGGACATCGGTCATCGGAGTGAGCTTCAAGTTGGCAACTGCTGGCGTCAATCTATTGTTCTTCGCATAGCGAAAGTTATTTCGTCTTCAGACTACAGACCGGGGCCGAGAGCGTCAAGGCGAGACGCAAGCCGCGGCGCTTAGCCCAGCGCGCTCAATGCCAGACCGGGCACCCGAGAGAACTCGGCGGATATCTGCCGACTTGCCTGTTTGAGAATCGACAGCCGCTCGCGCACCAGTTTGGTCTTGGTGATGCGTTTCGAATGACTGGAGCTGTTGAGCGCAGCAACAATTCGACCCTGGAGGTCGAATACCGGAACTGCGACCGCGACCACGCCATAGGCCAGTTCATCCTCCACCGCCGAATAGCCGGCCCGGCGACACTCGTCGATCAGGCGGCGGATTTTCCTGGGATCGGTGACCGTGCGGTCCGTCAGCGGAACAAATTCCTGTGAGGAAAAGTATTGTTCCAGACGCTCAGCGCTGATCCCGGCCAGCAGCACGCGCCCCATCGAGGTCACATGGGCCGGGAAGCGGCTGCCAACATGGGCTTCGAGCCGCACCAGCGTGCGCACCGACGTGCGGGCTACATACACGATGTCATTGCCGTCCAGCACTGACAGCGCCGCTGAGTCTCCGGTCAGCCGCGCTAGCTCTTCCAGATGGGTCTGGGTGAGGTGATCGATATCCATGGACTCAAGATAGGCGGCTCCCAGCTCCAGCACCTTGGGGCGCAGAAAGAAAGTACGTCCCTTGCGGGTGATGTAATTCAACTCTTCAAGGGTGAGGATGCAGCGGCGCGCCGTGGCCGCCGGCATCCCGGCGCGCGCCGCAATCTCGCTCAAAGTCAGCGGCGAGTGCTCGCGCGAGAATGCGCGAATGACCGCCAGCCCCTTGGCGAGCCCCCCCATCGCTTCGCGCCGTGCGGTCGATGGCTTTTTCTTTCCGGTCGGCGGCATCTGTCGACAAGTGTATTTCGATATCCGAAAAAGCGGAAGCGCCGCGTCACCACACTATTGACATCGGGGTGCGGACCGGCCCAGTATATTCGATACGCGACGGCGCGTTCGCTATCCGAAAAACACGCCCTGGGGTCGTTCGCCTTTGAAGATCGGCCGGCAAAAGCCTTCCAAATCCGCGATATCGACAAGCAACGCCGAGGTAATCGTGGTCCGCGGCATGGACTTGTGTCGCGACCTCATTGGTCAAGTCACCTTTACCGATCACATCTGGCTGCTGGTCGCAGGACGCCTGCCATCCGACGCCCAGCGCCACATCGCTGGATGCTGCGCTCGTGGCGATTGCCGAACACGGGCTGGTTCCCAGCGTTGTGGCGGGCCGCATGACGTTGGCTGCGGCTCCGGAGGCCCTTCAGGGCGCGGTGGCTGCGGGCCTGCTGGGCTGTGGCTCCGTGATATTGGGCGCGGCCGAATCGGCGGCCCGCCTGTTTGCGGATATCGCACAGCGGGCATCAGGCGGTTCGCTTGACGAGGCCACCCGACAGACGCTGTCGGAATTGCATGCGGCGCGCCGCGCCATACCCGGCTACGGACATCCGCTGCATAAAACTCTCGATCCCAGAGCACATCAGCTGCTTGCCGTAGCGAAGAAGCATCGAGTCGAGGGCAGTCACGTAGCCATTGCGCGCGCGGTTGAGAATTTGATCCCACAGGTCATTGGCAAACCTCTGGTCATGAACGTGTCCGCGGCGATCGGCGCCATACTGCTCGATGCAGGTTTCCCTCTGCTTGCAGTCAAGGGGGTGCCACTGTTGGCGCGTACCGCGAGCCTGGTGGCGCACTTGCTGGAGGAGCAGGAGCGGCCCATTGGCTTTGCGCTTGCCGACACCGGCGCTTCTTCAGTCGGTTACGACGGAGCGCTCCCGGCGGACTTCATTCCCGGCGAGGGCGCTTAGAAATACAAATGGGTAATCCAACTCAAACCGTGCTGGCCTCCCTATGGGCATGACTCAGGTGCTCCGGGGAACTCGGGTGGTGGAACAGGGGACGTTCATCACCGGGCCGTGCGCGGGCATGATGCTGGCGGACCTGGGGGCTGATGTCATCAAGATTGAGAGTCCGGAGGGCGATCCGTATCGCAATTACCAGGGCCGGCTGTACTCGCCGCACTTTCAGGCCTACAACCGTAACAAACGCGCCATGGTCTGTGATCTCAAGAATTCGGCCGACCGCGAAGTCTTCGAGAAATTGATCGCCAAGGCGGACGTCTATATTCAGAACTTCCGTCCAGGTGCCGCGACGCGCCTCGGCGCAGGTGTGGAGCAGCTGCACAAGATCAATCCCTCATTAATATATGCGTCCATCAGCGGCTTTGGCTCCAGCGGTCCGTACATCGACCGGCCCAGCTATGACTCCGTGGCGCAGGCGCTCTCCGGATTTCTGGGCGTGGTCGTTGATCCGGATCGCCCGCGCTTCCTGGGCCCGGCGTTGGCCGACGCCATTACCGGCATTTACGCCGCTTATGGGATTCTGGGGGCGCTGCTGGAGCGCACGCGCACGCACACAGGACGACATGTGGAAGTGTCCATGCTGGAGGCGATGGCGCACTTTGCAGTTGAGCCGTTCGCCGCGTTCTTTGCGCTTGGCGTAAATCCAAAGTCGTCGGACCGGCCGCGTCTCGCGCAGGCGTACATACTGCAGACGGCCGACAATCAGCTGATCGCCATTCACCTGTCTTCGCTTGAGAAATTCTGGGTTGGGCTGGTGAGTGCCACGGAGGCCGACCATCTCAACGGCGATGCGCGCTTTGCGACACGACTACTGCGCATTGACAACTACGAGGCGCTCGGTGAACAGCTCAATGCGATTTTCAGGCGCAGGCCGATGTCGGAGTGGGCTGAGCGTCTGAACCGTCACGACGTACCGTTTGCGCCGATAAACAATATTGAGTCGGTGGTGGCCGACCCGCAGGTGCGCCACCTGGGCCTGGTAGTGCCGGTCGAAGCGCGCAGTGACGGGGGCAAATTCGCCGTGCGTCCACCCTTGCAGTTCGACGGTAGCCGCGCGGACTCGGTGGCTGCCGCCCCCCTACTCAATCAGCACGGCGAAGGGATACGCATGGCGCTTGCCGCGAGCAAAGACTGGCCGGCAGCAAAGTGGCCGGTTATGGCTAGTGCTGCCGCCGGGTAAGCGCCGTGACGACCAGCATGGACAAGCTCTTTCCCACCACCCTGGTCGGCAGCATGCCGCAGCCCGACTGGCTGATCGACCGGCAAAAGCTGGCCGGCCGATTTCCGCCGCGGGTACGTGCGCGGGAATTGTGGCGGGTTCCCGATCCCTTCCTCAGCGAGGCGCAGGACGACGCCACCCGGTTGTCCATCCGCGCACAGGAGGCGGCCGGAATCGATATCGTGACGGACGGTGAAATTCGCCGCGAAAGCTACTCCAACCGCTTCGCCACGGCTCTTGAGGGTGTCGATCTCGACAATCCCGGGACCGCCCTGGATCGCAGCGGCCACCCGAACCCCGTTCCCAGAGTGGTCGGAACAATACGACGCAAGCATGCGGTCTGCGTTGATGATTTGCGGTTCTTGCGGGCGCATACCGATCGGCAGGTCAAGGTTACGGTACCTGGACCGTTCACGATGGCCCAGCAGGCGCAGATTGACCATTACGGCGGCAGCCGGAAGCTGGCCGCGATGGATTACGCCGCGGCGGTCAACGAGGAAATCCGCGACCTGTTTGCAGCCGGCGCGAACGTTGTGCAGATCGACGAACCCTATATGCAGGCGCGGCCCGAAGAGGCGCGGGAATTCGGCCTCGAGGCGCTAAATCGTGCGCTCGAGGGCGTCGAGGGCAACACGGCCGTCCACATTTGCTTTGGCTACGCCGCAATCATTCATGCGCGACCCTCCGGGTATTCGTTTCTGTCGGAACTGGCGGGCTGCACGTGCCGGCAGATTTCCATTGAGACCGCGCAGTCGAATTTGGATTGCGCCGTGCTGCGCGAGCTGGCCGGTAAAAAGATAATGCTTGGGGTGCTGGATCTTTCCGACCTGGAAATCGAGACGCCGCAACGGGTGGCGGAACGGATCCGGCGCGCCTTGCCGCACGTTAGCGCCGAGGATCTCGTGATTGCCCCGGATTGCGGGCTGAAATACCTTCCGCGTGAGGTCGCGTTCGGCAAGCTCCAGGCCATGGTCGCAGGAGCGAAGCTGCTGCGTACACAACTGCAAAGCGAGCGTGCTGCCAATTCAGGGGACGCAAAAGTCTAGGAAACTAGAGAAGAGGGGAATTCATCATGTCTACTGCTACGCGCCGAATTCTGTCAGTACTTGGCTTCGCACTGGGTATTGGTCTTTGTACCGAGCCGGCGTGGGCGCAAACCGCGGTTGCCACCGAGGTGCAATCCAACAATGCGCTCGAGGAAGTCGTGGTCACGGCGCGCATGCGCGATGAGACGTTCCAGAGCGTCCCGATCACTATGAATGTGTTCACGGCACAGACGATCCAGGCCGCGGGCATCGAAACGCCACGCGACTTCATAGCACTGGTCCCGAACATGACTCTAGTGGAGGTGCAGAACGTCGGTAATTCCTTCGTAACCATCCGCGGAATCTCGCAGGCACGCAACAGCGAGCCGTCGGTGGCGGTTCTGGTCGACGGCGTGCTCGAAACCAATCCGTATCAGTTCAACGAGGAACTGTACGACATCAAACAGATTGAAGTGTTGAAGGGCCCACAAGGCGCTTTGTACGGGCGCAACGCCATCGGCGGCGCAATCATCGTGCAAACAGAAGATCCGAGCGACCATTTCGAGGCCAGCACCCGGCTTGGCGTGGGCAACGGAGTGTCCGAGCGGGTGCAGGGAGCAATCAGCGGGCCGATCGATTCGGCAGGCACGTTGCGGTACCGGGCTTCAGGCAGCTACTACAACACCGACGGTTACATCAACAATGCCTATTTGGGCCAGAACGTCGACCCGTTCAAGGACTACTCAGGTCGGCTGCGCCTGGTGTGGAAGCCTACTGAGGCCTTTAGTGGCGACCTGCGCTTTTATTACGATCGAGTCGAGACGACTGCATACAGCTACGTAATTCCGCGCAGCGACGAGAGTAACCCGTTCACCGACTTCTCCACGCCGCCGAATGCCAACGACACCACTTCGCCTATCCAGAACAACAATCTGGGCACGGACGATCGCGATGTGTTTGACACCGCGCTTAAACTTGATTTCGGCATGAATTACGGAACTGTGACCTCCGTTTCCGACTATAACCATACCAAGGAAATTGACACTGGCGATGCCTACGATTTCCGTCCCCTGAAGCACTTCGTTAAATTGGTTCTTTACCGGCGGCGTCCCGGCTTCCTTGGGCGGGCCGTTCGACTTGAGCCAGAGTCAGTTCATCGATGTAAAGACCTACAGCGAGGAGCTGCGCTTCACCTCACCCAAGACTCGGGGCTTCTCGTGGATAGCCGGCGCCTATTACCTGCACACGGACCGATTCATCTCCACGGGCAACCTGGTGGATCGCGGGACCGGCATTACCCCTGTCTATCACGACCCGTATGTGGATCCGACCAATCCCGTCGCGACCAACACCAGCCAGACTTTCCTGGCCGATACTCAAAGCAACAACGCGTGGGCGCTGTTTGGTGATGCGAACTTCGAAATTAATCCTCAGTGGGAACTCGATCTGGCGGTTCGCTACGACCAGGACGATCGCCAGAACACGACGAATACCCCCACCGTATTCCTGCCGACGGGCAGCATCGCACAGGGCGCATACACCGGCCAGGTGCGCGATGCGACCTTTAGCAAGACCCAGCCCAAGGGCACCCTGCGATACAAACCTAATGACGAGCTGACGTTCTACGGCGGCTGGAGTCGCGGGTTCCGAAGCGGCGGGTTCAACCAGACCGGTGTGGGCGCGGCGGCAGTCGCCAGCGGCATAGCGGGGGTGCACGACTTGTTCCAGGCCGAAACAGTCGATACCTATGAGGTTGGCGTCAAGAGCCTGTGGCTCGACCGCAAGCTTTCGGTGGACGCGGATGTCTTCTACAGCCAGTCGACCAATGGCTATTTCTTCGTGTTTATCGCGTCTAACTCCACGCAGAACCTGGGTAATCTCGACGCGGACTACAAGGGAGCCGAGCTCTCGGTCACCGCGCGGCCCACCGACCGGCTTGAACTGTATGCAGCCTACGGTTACACCGATAGCAATATCACCGCCATGGAGGACCCCACGGTGATCGGCAACCAGGCGCCGCTGGTGTCGAGGGATACGCTCAACCTCGGCGCACAGTACCGCCAACCCCTCGAAAACGGGCTGAACGTGACCATGCGCGTGGATTACAACGAAATCGGGCGCACCTGGTGGGAACCGTACAACGTCACGTCGCGCGATCCGGTCTCGTTGGTGGATGCGCGTCTCGGACTTAATGGCGCGAAATGGTCACTGACCGCCTGGTCAAAGAACCTCACCGACACGAAGTACAATGCTGAATTTTCCCCGGGCGGATTTCTGTGGCGGGCGCTGCCGCGGCGTTACGGTTTAAACTTTGACTACCGATTCTGATTTGGAGGAACAGCCCATGGCTACATTGTCCAAGTTGCCATCCCGTCTCCATCACAACGCGTACGTGACGCGTGATCTTGAGGCGACTCGCGCCTTCTACGAGGATCTGATTGGATTGCCGCTGGTTGCGACCTGGTGCGAAGTCGACGAACTGTTCGGCGCCGAACGCGTCTATTGCCACTTGTTCTTCGCGCTTGGCGACGGAGGGGCGCTCGCCTTCTTCAAGTTCGCCAAGCCCGAGGACGAGGAAATGTTCGCTCCCAAGATGCCGTTCTCGCCGTTCCATCACATCGCGCTCAACGTGGACAAGGAGACCCAACAGGCCATTGAGAAGCGACTGGCCGCTGCGGGATTGAAGGAACCGCAGACGTTTGTGCTGGAGCACGGTTATTGCCGCTCCGTGTACGTCTCCGATCCGAACGGATTAATACTGGAATTCACGCTCGATGCTCCGCAAGCCGAGCGGATTAACAGCGACCGTCGGGCGAGCGCGCACGCTGACCTCAAGCGCTGGATCGCGGGCAACCACACTTCCAACAACACCTATCGGTAGCAGTCGGCGCGACGGGCCATGCGATGTAGTACTGACCGAATCCTAACGACCCACGTCGGCAGCCTGCCGCGCAGTCAGGCGGTTACCGACGTGCTGTTCGCGCGCGAGCGTAATGAGGTCAGCGACGAGCCAGCCGCCGCCGCCGTAATCACCGGCGCCGTCGAAGACGTAGTGCGCCGCCAGGTTGCCGTTGGCGTCGATGTGATCAGCGATGGCGAAATGAGCAAGATCAGCTACGCCACCTACATCGCAGATCGATTTACCGGCTTTGCCGGTGATACGCCCACGGGAGCCCGGGCAGGACCTGGTCGAGTTTCCAGGTTTGCTGGCGAAGTTGGCCAAACTAGGCTCGACCGCCAAGTACCGCCGTCCGCGCTGTGTCGGTGAAATCAAAGTCAAGAACAGCGGACCGTTGACGGAAGACCTGCGCAATTTTTCGGCTGCGGTCAGCGCCGCGCGGCCCGTTGAGGCATTTCTCAATGCGGCTGCTCCGGGAGTAATCGCGCTGTTCCAGCCCAACGATTACTACGCCACGGCGGATGCCTACCTTGAGGCACTGGCGGAGGCTCTGCGCATTGAGTACGAAGCGATCGTAGCCGCTGGATTTGTGCTGCAGATTGATGCGCCCGATCTCGGCATGGGTCGACACACTATGTACCGCGACGCGAGCCTGGCGGAGTATCTAACTCGTGCCGCGCGTCACGTTGAGGTATTGAACCACGCGTTGAGAAATATTGCGCCGGAGCGGCTGCGGATGCACATGTGCTGGGGAAATTACGAGGGCCCGCATCACCACGACGTGCCGATGGACGTGCTGTTGCCGATCGTCATCCGAGCGCGCCCTCAAGCCCTGTTGTTTGAAGCCGCGAACCCGCGTCACGCCCACGAGTGGACGGTATTTCGCGATGCCGACATTCCCGACGACAAGATTCTAATTCCCGGCGTAGTCAGCTCAACGAGTAACTACATCGAGCATCCGTTGCTGGTGGCGGAACGCATTTGCCGCATCTGCGACCTGGTAGGTCGAGATCGCGTAATTGCAGGCTCGGACTGCGGCTTCAGTACGTTTGCCGGTTTCGGGCCGGTTGATCCGGACATCGTGTATATGAAACTGGCCGCAATGACGGAAGGGGCCCGCATCGCCAGCGACCGCTTGTGGCGGTAGCAGAGCTGCCAGGCGCGGTGCCTGGCGAGCGTCATCGCCCATGGCGAGCCTGAGGCCATGCGGCCTGGGGTCTTGGACTGAATCAGGAAGGACACATGCGGAAATCGACGACTGCAGACGGTTCGTACGAGTGGAAGGCCGTTGCAACCCTCAGTTTTGCGTTTGGCTTGGTCGGACTGGATCGATTCGTGTTGCCGCCGTTGTTTCCGGCGATGATGAAGGATCTGCACCTCACCTACCAGGACCTCGGCAATCTGGTCGGCGTACTTGGCTTGTTCTGGGGCGTCTCCGCGATCGTGGTCGGAAACCTGTCGGACCGAATTGGCCGCAGGAACGTGCTAGTACCCGCCGTAGTCATATTCTCGCTGTTGTCCGTCCTCAGTGGCATGGCCACCGGCCTCGCGAGCCTGTTAGTGATTCGTGGCGTAATGGGCGCGGCCGAAGGTGCAGTCGCCCCCACCGGCGTAGCGGTCGTCGTTGAGGCTTCGCATCCGAAGCGTCGCGGTATGAATAACGGTGTGTTCCAATGCGCGATCTCGCTATTTGGCTTGGCCATAGGGCCCGTGATCGCGACGCAGTTGCTGCAGGTGACGTCCTGGCGTCATGTCTTTTTCATAGTCGGGATTCCCGGGCTCATTGTCGCCGCCATTATTTGGTTTACGGTCCGCGAGCCCGAGACCGCTGCGGCACCGGCCGCCGATCGCAAGCGCGGGTCCATTCGAATGGTCTTTGGACATCGTAATATTCCGCTCTCGATGCTCGCGCTGCTATGTGCGATGACCGGCGTATTCGTGATTTCGGCGATCATGCCGAACTACCTCATTGACTATAAGGGACTTGCGGTTCCGACTATGGGATTCGTGACCTCCGCCGTTGGGGTGGGGGGATTTCTGGGCCAGTTTGGCGTACTCACGGCCTCGGATTTTATCGGTCGACGCAAAGCAGTACTCGGGTCATTCCTGATCGCCGCCTTGTTCCTCTGGTTTTTTCTGCACACTGGAGCAAATGCCTCCGCCCTGTTCGCACTTCTACTTGGCGCCTCGCTTTTCAACTTTGGTGCCCTCGCCATCCTGGCCGGGCCGATTCCAGCGGAAGCGGCGCCACTCGGATTGATGGCCTCGGCCGCCGGCATAGTCATTGGGGCCGGTGAGATCTTCGGCGGCGGCGTCGCGCCGTCAATTGCCGGGGGCATCGCGCAGAAGTTCGGCATTCAATACACACTGTACTTTGCGCTGGTCGCGCTCGTCATAGGTGCTGCCGTCAGCGCGTTCCTGAAAGAAACGGCGCCGCGACTGCAGGAGCGGGTTCGAACGTGAGTGATACCGCTGCCGTCGCGAGTTCCCCGCCGTTCCGCTTTTACGATAACCGCCAGAAATACCTGGCGTTTGTCAACACCTGCAATGAAAAGGCCGCGGTGGCTCGCCGGGCCGCGCATGAAGTGTCAATGATTCGCCCACGTCCGCCCGCCATCCGCTTGTTCGATGCGGGCATGGGTGATGCCACGGTACTTGCGCGTCTGATGCGCAATGTCCATCAGACGTTCCCTACCGTGCCAATGCTGGTGGTCGCCAAAGAAATAAGCCTGGAGGACGTGAGACTCGGTCTTGAAAAAATGCCCGACCGGTTCTGCGAGCATCCGGCCACGGCATTGGTGGTGACCAACCTGACCTACGCTGAGGCACCGCGGTTGATGTCGCGCGACTTGCAGGCCGCCTCGTCACTCAATTGGCAGGAATTGCGCCTGACCGGACAATCAGCGCACGACTATGCGATCCAGATCGAGGAACTCGGCGAGTTACTGGCTCATGGATGGCAAACCAGGCCCAGTGTAAAGACGGGTAATCCAACCTACGTGCGCCCCTCGGTGCTGGTGATTTATCGGGAAGACCACAAATTTCTGCTGGATGGGGTGATCCCGCGGCCCGGGTGTGTCTACGAAAGCTACGATCTGATCCTGGCCTCACAGCCTTGGAGGGCGCGGATGTCCGCGGAGTTCAAGGCACAGCGGGTTCTGGCTCCCTTGGCGAGAAGCTTAGCGCCTGGCGGACGATTGCTGGCGATCCAGTCGTGGGGGCGAGACCCAGGGTTGGAAATCGTTCAGCAGTTATGGCCGGACGAGAACCCGTTTAAGGTCGACCGCCACCAACTGGTAGCCGCGCTCAAGACGGAGTTGGGCCGCGAGGCACGTGACTACCAACTTACAGTGCTGCCCGACGACAAATCGGTATTTCGCTACGAAATGCACACTCTGCCCTCAGAGATTGGTGACCGTATTGGCACCTCCACCCTGTTCGCGGCGTGGAACGCTGCGATTTACGTCAACCAGATCGAAGACGAGCGCTTGGACGGCGTTGTTAGCAACGGTGCCTACCGTACGGCGACGCAGAAAATACTACAGAAGTACGGTGGCTTGTGGTTCAACGACGAAACCTTCACGGTTCTAAAGAAGCGCTCCTGAGATAGGGTGATTCTTGGTGCGCGGTTCGATCATCCGGAGGGCAGACGATGTCAAATCGTGACGCAAGCACGACTGATGAAGCGCCGGTACTCATTGCCGGCGGCGGGCTGGTAGGACTGTGCGCAGCGGCTTTTCTGGCTCAGCGCGGAATTCGCACCCTGGCCATTGAGCGGCTGGAATCGACTTCGCCGCTGCCGCGCGCGGCTTTTTTCCACATGCGCACGATGGAACTATTCCGCTCTCTGGGGATTGAGGACTCTATACGCGAACGATCAGCCCACGACTTCGCTCCTGAAGGGGCAATTGTTGCCATGGAATCGCTGTCCGGTCGCAAACTGGCAGACATTATGCCGAGCTTGAACGAGGGGGTGGAGGCGATGAGTCCGTGTCGTCGCCTGTACCTGAATCAGCCGAGCCTTGAGCCGATCCTGCGTCAGCGCGCCTTGTCCGCCGGCGCATCCGTGATTCAGGGAGTCGAGGTGACCGACGTACACCAGGACGTTGATGGCGTTACGTTGACGGCCAGGAACGTGGATGGCGGAAAGCAGCGCAGATTTCACGGGCAGTACCTGGTCGCCGCTGACGGCGGACATTCGAAGGTCCGTGAGCTACTGGGGATCCCCTGCGAAGGGCGGGGCGCTTTCTCCAACTCCGTCACAATCTATTTCACCGCAGACCTTTCCCCGTGGATTGGAAATAAGGCATGGAGCGTCATCTACGTAAATAATCCCCAGCTCAGCGGATTTTTTCGCACGAATCGCGCGGCACAGGCGGGCTTTCTCGGCGTCAATACCGTGGGAGACTATAAGAGTGATCCGCAGGCAGCGGCAAATGCCGCCGCGGACGTCAGCGAGTCCCGCTTGATCGAACTGGTACGTATGGGCGTGGGTGTGCCAGATCTGAAGGTGAGAATCGATGGCTATTCACGCTGGCGAGCCATGGCTCACGTAGCGCAAACCTTCCAGGACCGACGGATCTTCCTGATTGGCGATGCCGCACATCTCATGCCACCAAACGGTGGTTTCGGCGGCAACACGGGAATTCACGACGCGCACAATATCGCCTGGAAACTTGCACTCGTGGTTGCCGGCCACGCCAATAAGGCGCTGCTCAGCACTTATACATCTGAGCGCAAGCCAGTCGCGGAATTCACCGTTGAACAGGCTTTCGCACGGTATGTAGCGCGTACCGCACCCTGGCTGGAATCGAGTCAGCGGCCTGAGCCGATCGTCGACGATCTGCAAATTGAACTCGGCTATTTATATAACTCCCCTTTTGGAACGCACTTAGATCCTAATACTACGAGCGGCATGCCTGGCTCGCGCGCACCACACCTTTGGCTGACTCGGGCCGGCCAGCGCGTGTCAACGATGGATCTGGCTGGGAACTTCGTAGTGTTTGCCGGAAGCGACGGCGGCCAATGGCTGCGAGCGGCCGCCGAGGCGGCGACGAATTTTCCAGGTTTGCCACTGGACGCCTATTGCGTGGGCAAAGACCTTGACGACCCCGATGGACTCTTTGCTGAGAGCTATGGCATTACCAGCACGGGAGCGACTTTAATGCGACCGGATGGTTTCATAGCTTGGCGCAGTCCCGGCGATTCGGCGGACGGTGCCCGCGCGTTGCAAGCCGCTCTGGCGGGAAGCTTAGGTATGATCTAGTTGCCTACTACTGCGGCGTGGCTATAAGGGTAATTGTGGCCGTGCGGACGGGGCCAATTGCCGCCAATACAGTACCTCATCGAACAATCTTCAGACGCACGCATGGCCCATCGATTACTCATCCGGACGCAGTCGATAGCCGAGTCCAATTTCAGTCATAAGGAAGCGTGGGCGTCCCGGATTGGGCTCAATCTTTTGGCGAAGCATCTTAACGTACGAACGCAACCCGCGTGCGTCGCCCTGCCGATCGGGTCCCCATGCCTCGGCAATCAATCGCCTTTGTGTGACGATCATACCGGCGTTTCGGGCCAGGCACTCAAGCACTCGATATTCCAGAGGCGTCAGGTGCAGTGGAGCGTCCCCGTCGGTCGCGGTCCGTCCAGTTAGATCAACAGTTACGGTACCAAAATGGAGGAGTGGCAGGCTGCCGCCAGTGTGCGCACTACGTCGCAGCGCCGCCCGCACTCGCGCCATGAGCTCTGGAGTGCTAAATGGCTTTGTTACGTAGTCATCGGCGCCGGCATCAAGCGCGAGTATCTTTTGAGACTCCATGGAACGCGCCGACAGAACCACAATGGGCACGGCGGAAAACGAGCGGATTTCGCGTATCACCGTTGCCCCGTCCCGGTCCGGTAACCCCAGATCGACGATGACCAGGTCTGGCCGATGACTTCGAGTTTCGATTACGGCACGCTTCCCAGTCGACGCCTCGGCAAAACGGTAACCATGCGCCACTAGGAGTGTGCCCAGCACATTGCGCAGCGCGGCGTCGTCTTCCACGATCAGTATCAGAAACATGGCGTCCGTCATGAACCACTTTCCGCCGCGGGCAGTGTGAACTCAAAGCGCGCGCCGCCTTCTGGACGTTGTGCGGCGGTGATTCTCCCGCCGTGCGCATTGACAATCGCACGACAGATCGCCAACCCGAGTCCGGCGCCACCGGTACTGGTCTCGTCGCGCCCACGCTGAAATTTGGCAAACAACCGTTCGGGATCTCCTGCTGGCAAGCCCGGTCCGTTGTCATCCACCGTTACCCGCACCGCTTGCCCCTCGGCCGTCGCTCCAATCTGAATGAGCGTTCCCGCCGGCGCATATTTTGTCGAGTTGTCCAGCAGGTTGGTGAACACCTGTGTAATCAGCGGGCCGTCCACGCTAACCGCGGGAAGGTCGATCGGCAGCTTTACGTCGACCGTGTAACCCGACAACCGCTCACTCATCCTCTCAAGTACAGTACCGACCAGATCATCGACCGTCTGCCATTCACGTCGTAGCTTGACTTCACCGGCCTCGAATTGCATAAGGTCCAGCACGTTGGAGATCAAGTCCGACATTTCCCTCGCCTTATCCTCGATAGATGCGGCAAGTCTCGCGCGTGTGGCCGCGTCGATGTCAAGACCCGCATCGTTGAGCGCGCTGCTAGCGCCGGCAATCACCGCGAGCGGAGTCCTCAGGTCATGGGAGATCGAGCTGAGCAACGTGTTGCGCAGGCTCTCGGTTTCCGCCGCGACGCGGGCCAGCTCGGCATCTTCTGCAAGATGCGCACGCTCGATTGCGAGTGCAATCTGCCCGGCAAAGGTCTCGAGCAAATGCTGTTGTTCAGGAAGCAGGAGTCGACGACGTTGGCTAGGACGCACCGCCAACACGCCGAACGTGCGGTTGGTCCCCTTGAGGGGCAGGTATTGTGCTTTAGCGGCGGGCAGTGTGTCGGTGCCCAAACCCGCGGGCCTGCCGTGAGTGTAGACCCACTGTGCTACTGACAGATCTGCGCCGTGCAGGGAGCCGGTAACTGGCAAACCATGGGGATGTAGTAGCGTCCCGCTGGCAGACTCTGGGACCAGCACCACCGCCTCGCTGGCAAAGGTCTCGGCCACATGCTTAATCGCAACGCGAGCGAGATTTTCCAGGGTTCGCGTGGCCACCAGTTCCCGGCTCATCGCGTACAGCAGGGCGGTGCGGCGCTCCCGGGCGCCGGCCACTCGGCTCTGCGCGCGGACGCTCGCCACCAGACTAGCAATGATTAGCGCCACAATCAGCATCACGGCGAAAGTCACGACATACTGAAAGTCGGAAACGGCAAATGTGTAGCGGGGCGGCACAAAGCAATAATCGAATGCCGCCACATTGACGATAGCCGTCACGCTAGCTGGCCCGCGGCCCAGCCGTAGTCCTGCTATCGTGGCCCCAAGCAGGTAGACCATGACCAAGTTAGTCAGCTCAAAATACGGATACATCAGAGCCGCCACCACCGTGCAAATCGCCGAAACCAGCAATGCGGTCCAGTAACGGCTCCATTGGATCTCGTGAGCGGCAGCAACTGCGTGGCGTTCGCGTTCTTGTGGTCCTGTCCGGCGCGCAATAATGGAAAGGTCGAAGCCGTGGCCGCCGCGCGCCAGTTCGGTGGCCGTGGACGGCTGCACCAGATCCCGCCAGCCTCGGCGCGCGGGTTCGCCGACGACAATCCGCGATATTGCCCGGAGCCGAGCGTAGGCAATCAATGTGCCTGCGACGGTGGGACCATCAAGTGTCACGGTCTGTGCGCCCAGTGACTCGGCGAGACGAAGCACATCAATACGCCGATTGCGTGCCCTTTCTCCAAGACTGAGCAAAGCGGGGGTCTCGACAGAAACCACGAGCCATTCGGCATCCATCGCATCGGCAAAGCGCTTGCCGAACCGGACGAGTTGCTCGGCCTGATCGTCTGGCGCAACAGCTACGAGGAAGCGGTCACGAGCCAACCCGGGCCGGGCCGTGCCGTGAGCGACTGCATAATCGCGTGCCGCTGCGTCGACCCGATCGGCTGTACGACGCAGCGCAATTTCCCGCAAGGCAAGCAGATTGGGCTTGCGAAAGAAGCGCTCGGTGGCCGTCGCGGCACGGTCAGGCAAGTAGACACGGCCGGATCGGAGCCGCTCCAAGAGGTCGTCAGGTGGTAAGTCAATCAACTCGACTTCATCCGCATCATCGAACATTCGGTCCGGAATAGTTTCCCGCTGACGTATACCGGTTATACCGGCAACAATGTCATTCAGGCTCTCCAGATGCTGAACATTGAGTGTGGTCCAGACGTTGATTCCGGCTTCGAGCAATTCCTCGATGTCTTGCCAGCGCTTTGCGTGTCGTGGTCTGCGGTTCGCCTTCGGCGATATTGGAATGAGCAAGCTCGTCGACAAGGAGCGTAGCCGGCGCGCGCTGCAATGCGCGGTCGAGATCAAACTCCGGACGCGTAATGCCCCGATAGCGCACTGCCAAGAACGGGAGCCGTTCGAGGCCATCCAGCAACTTCTCGGTTTCTGAGCGCCCGTGGGGTTCCACGTAACCTACGGCCAGATCGACGCCCGCAACTCGCGCCGCGCGTGCCGCTTCGAGCATGGCATAGGTCTTTCCCACGCCAGCGGATGCCCCGAAAAAAATCTTGAGGCGCCCACGTCGCGCGCGCGCTTCCTCGTGCTGTATAGCGGCAAGCAGTTCGTCGGGATCGCGGCGCTCAGAGTCAACCATTATTAGTGTATGGCCGAGGCTGGATCAGTGCAGTTTACCCAATGCCAGGTTCAATTCGAGCACATTGACGCGTTGTTCGCCGAGGAAGCCCAATACACGGCCTTTGCTGTGTGTCGCGATTAGAGTCTGGACTTTGGCGACCGGCAAGCCCCGAGCTTTCGCCACACGGGCCGCCTGAAAGCTGGCCGCAGCTTGACTAATCTCGGGGTCGAGCCCACTGGCAGAGGCCGTCACCAGATCGACGGGAATGGGTTGCCGGTTATCCGGGTCAGCTCCTCTGAGGAGCGCGGCATTTGCTTTGACCTGGTCGATCAGAGCCGGATTCAGCGGCCCCAGATTGGAGCCGGTCGACGCAACTGCGTTGTAAGGCTGCGGCGTCGTGGCCGAGGGCCGACCCCAGAAATATTTCGGATCGACGAAACGTTGGCCGATCAGTTCCGATCCTATTAGCTTGCCATCCACATGGATCAGGCTACCCGCGGCTTGAACGGGGAACACAAATCGGGCGACTCCCGTAATTGCTAATGGGTAAACCAATCCGCAGAGTACCGTCATCAGGATTAGCAGACTGAGGGCCGGCCGAACGCTCTTTGCAAACATGATTCTCCCCTCCCTCATGCCCAGCCCGCGGCCGATAACATCAGGTCAATCAGCTTGATTCCGGGAAAGGGCACGATAATGCCGCCTAACCCGTAAATTAGCAGGTTTCTCCGTAGCAGTGGTCCGGCGCCCAGAGGCCGGTACTTCACGCCCCTGATGGCAAGCGGGATCAACAATACGATGATGAGTGCATTGAAGATCACGGCAGACAGGATCGCCGAGTTCGGTGTCGCCAGATGCATGATGTTTAGCGCGCCGAGCTGCGGGTAAGAGACGGCAAACGCGGCCGGTATGATCGCAAAATACTTTGCGACATCATTAGCAATGCTAAACGTGGTCAAGGCGCCTCGCGTCATGAGCATCTGCTTGCCGGTCTCGACGATCTCAATCAACTTTGTCGGATTGGAATCCAGATCCACCATGTTGCCGGCTTCCTTGGCCGCCTGAGTGCCCGTGTTCATCGCCACGGCCACGTCTGCCTGGGCCAGAGCCGGGGCATCGTTGGTACCATCGCCGGTCATCGCCACTAACCGACCCTGCCCTTGATGCTCACGGATCAGTTTGAGTTTGGCTTCCGGGGTTGCCTCAGCGAGGAAGTCATCGACACCGGCTTCGGCCGCAATGGCCGCGGCGGTCAACCGATTGTCGCCAGTGATCATGATGGTCTTAATGCCCATGTGGCGGAGGTCTGCGAACCGCTCCTTGATGCCTCCTTTGATAATGTCCTTGAGCTCGATGACCCCGACGACCCGCGATCCATCGGAGACCACCAGCGGGGTACTGCCTTGCCGGGCGACGCGCTCCACCAAATCAACGACAGCGCGGGGACAGGCCTGGCCCTGCGCAGCCACGTGCTTGCTTATGGCGTCCGGAGCGCCCTTGCGGACCTCGCGCGAGCCCAGATTCACTCCACTCATGCGAGTGTGCGCTGAGAACGGCACAAACGTGGCTTCCAGCGCTTTTAAGTCCCGCTCGCGCAAGTTGAAGCGCTGCTTGGCCAGAACGACAATGCTGCGGCCTTCGGGGGTTTCGTCGGCGAGGGACGCGAGCTGAGCGGCGTCGGCGAGTTCTTGTTCGGTCACGCCGGGCGCGGGCAGAAACGCCGTGGCTTGGCGATTGCCTAGCGTGATCGTCCCTGTTTTGTCGAGCAGCAGTACGTCAACGTCGCCGGCCGCCTCCACCGCTCGTCCGGAAGTCGCAATGACGTTTGCCTGCATCATTCGGCTCATGCCGGCGACGCCAATCGCAGACAGCAGACCGCCGATGGTTGTCGGGATGAGACACACTAACAACGAAATTAACGCGGTGATCGTCACCGGGCTGCCAAGCTTGCTGGCTTCTACGCTGAACAGCGAGAACGGCAACAGCGTGACGATGACAACCAGGAACACCAGTGTAAGCGCGATCAACAGGATGGTCAGCGCGATTTCGTTCGGCGTCTTTTGCCGCTTGGCGGACTCGACCATCGAGATCATGCGGTCGAGAAAGGTCTCACCCGGGTTGACCGAAACTCTAACGATTATCCAGTCGGACAGTACCCGGGTGCCACCTGTTACTGAGGCGAAATCGCCGCCGGACTCGCGGATCACTGGCGCAGATTCACCGGTAATGGCACTCTCATCGACCGAGGCAGCGCCTTCGATGACTTCCCCGTCTGCGGGGATCACCACTCCCGTTTCGACCAGCACCACATCGCCCCTGCGCAGGTCATCCGCTTTGACGCTGGTTGTATTGCGTTGGACGAGTTTCGCATCAAGGAACTTCTTGGCCATCACTGTCTGCCGCATGCCGCGCAGCGCGGCTGCCTGGGCGCGGCTGCGCCCTTCGGCGAGCGCTTCGGCAAAATTGGCAAACAGTACTGTGAAGACCAGCCACACCGTGATGGCCAGAATGAACGCCTGCGAAGCCTCGCCATGTCCGCCCAGCGCCTGACAGAAAAGCAGCGCAGTGACGATCGCGCCTATGTAGACAACAAACATTACGGGATTGCGCCACTGCACCCGTGGATCGAGTTTTCTTACTGACTCGAGCAGTGCCGGACCGAGCAGTTTGCGATCAAATAAGGTCAGTTGTTGCCGCGACATACCAGAGTCTCAATGTGTTGCGTAGAGCATGAAGTGTTCGACGACGGGCCCCAGGGCCAGCGCCGGGACGTAGGTCAAAACGCCGATTAGCAGAATCGAACCCACCAGCAGCGCTATGAAGAGCGGCCCATGCGTGGGCATCGTGCCCTCGGTCACCGGTACCCGCTTCTTTGCGGCCAACGAGCCCGCCAGTGCGAGTGCAGCGACAATCGGCCAGTAGCGACCAATCCACATGGCCAAGCCGGTGGTGACGTTGTAGAACACCGTGTTGGCAGACAGTCCGCCAAATGCGCTGCCGTTGTTGTTTGCGGCCGAGGAGAACGCATACAGGATCTCGCTGAAGCCGTGCGGGCCGGGATTCGCCACACCGGACTTGCCCGCCGCGGTCGCTACCGCGACCGCGGTGCCAATCAGGACCATAAACGGTGTGGTCAGGATATAGATCGAGGCCAGCTTCATTTCGGTCGCCTCGATCTTCTTACCCAGGTACTCGGGAGTCCGACCAATCATGAGGCCGGCGATGAACACTCCGAGGACCGCAAAAATCAAAATGGTGTAGAGCCCCGTGCCCACTCCGCCGGGGGCCAGCTCACTCAGCTGGATCAAGAACAGGGGCACGAAGCCACCGAAGGGGGTCATCGAGTCATGCATGGTATTCACAGCCCCGCACGAGGTCGCGGTGGTGACCGCCGCAAAAAGGCTGGAGGCCGCGATACCAAATCGCGCTTCCTTGCCTTCCATGTTGCCACCGGCTTGAGTGGCACTGGCGATCTGGTCGATCCCTTGTTTGCCAATTAACGGATTTCCGAGCTGCTCACTGTGACGAGCCAGCAGGATCATTGGCACCAGGAGCACAAGCATGGCTGCGAGCAAAACCCAACCCTGTCGAGTGTCGCCGACCATCCGGCCAAAGGTGTACGTGAGAGCGAATGGAATTATCAGGATCGCGAGCATCTCCAGCAGATTGGAGACCGCTGTCGGATTTTCGTACGGATGCGCCGAATTGGCATTCAGAAAGCCGCCGCCGTTGGTGCCGAGTTCCTTGATCGATTCCTGGGAAGCGACCGGCCCCATCGGCAACGACTGTGTCTGTGTCGTGATCGACTCCGTGACCGAATTGCCGGCAGCGTCCTTGACGGGATTGCCGGCCGCATCGCTCTTCGGCTGCTGATAGGTAAGCTGCTCGATTGTTGTTACGTCCTTGTAGCCGTCAAAATTCTGGATCACCCCGGTGCTGATAAGGGTGACGGCCAAAACAGCGGCAATAGGCAGCAGGACGTACAACGTAGCCCGCGTAATATCTACCCAGAAATTTCCGATCGCGCTCGCGCTGTGACGCACGAAGCCGCGTACGAGCACGATCGCCACGCCGATACCCGTTGCCGCCGACAGGAAATTCTGTACCGCCAGCCCGGCCATCTGCACGAAGTAACCCATTGTCGATTCGCCCGAATAGCCCTGCCAATTCGTGTTGGTCACGAAACTGACGGCGGTGTTGAAGGATGAATCAGGGCGCACGCCCGTTAAATGTTGCGGGTTGAAAGGTAACCAGAACTGCAGGCGCTGCAATCCGTAGACGAAGAGCGCACCCAGGACATTGAAGAGTAGTAGCGCGATCGCGTATTGCGGCCAGCCCATTTCCTCATTGGGTGCAATTCCGCAGCCACGATAGATCCACTCCTCGAAGCGGCTACCCGCGCGTGTGGCTAAGGGCGGCTTTCCGTCCATGACGTTAGCCATGTAGGTACCGAGCGGCTTGACACACAACAGTACCAAGCCAAGCAGAGTCAGCAGCAGCAGCCAGAAGTCCAGTTCCGCGTTCATTTAGAACTTCTCCGCTTTCACCAGCGCGTAGAGCAAATAGGCGAACAGGCAAAGCGCCAGCAAACCGCTCAGCCAGTACATGACGTTCATCGCTTCTCTCCAAGCCGCGCCACGGCCCAGACTAGACCGTGCGTGACCAGGTAAAGGCCGACCAGGATCAGGATATAGACAGCGTCCATTACACGGACCTCCGCTTCCGAGTTGCCGAAATGCTAGTCCGAAGGGTGTGAAAAGCATGTGCAAAAAAATGTCCGGTGGAAGTCGCTTTGTGCCTCCGAACAGTGCGCGTGCTGTACCGCAGTGCATGCCCTGTGCAAGTTCCTATGGCATGGACGCGGCCGGGAGAGCCGTCCTAAAGAGGCCGCGTCTAGAATTTGTACAAGGCTTGCAGCCAGGCCTGAGTGGCGTTGCTGCTTCCGGCGCCATCGGGCTTGATGGTGTCGTATCGAGCTTCGAGACGGAGCTCGAACTTCTTTTCTGGCATGTAGCCGAGGGTCAGCGTACCTTCGTCAACCTTTGCGCTGGAACCAAAATTAAAGCCATCCTGGTCGTCCAAATACTCGAGCCGCAATGAAGTGCGCCAGGTTGGATTGAACGTATAGTTCAGGTAGCCGGCGATGCCATACCAACTGGCCGCGCCAGTCGCTGGTCCGCCGGCATGATCCTGCTGATCCCAATCGGCACTCACCACAACAGTGAGCGCAGAGGTGGCGGTCCAGGTGGCGACCACGTCAACCAGCGCACGGTTGCCAGTCAGACCGGCGCCCAAGTCAAAACCGCCGTAATATGCGGAAGTCGCGAATGAGAAAGTCTTGCTTGGGGTCAGGCTTAAGGCAAGTTCAGCTGTCTTGCCGCCATTCGGCACCGAAACGTCATTATTCCAGCCATTGTTGACGCCAATGGTAAATGCGGCCTTGTCGGATGCCGCGTAGACCAACCGTGCACCGACGTGAGTGGTGGGCTCGCTATACCAGAATAGGAGCGAGCGGGTGACGTTGGCATTGCCCGTCGGCACCGCTCCCTCAGCGCCGGCCAGCGTCAGGAACTTGCCACCATAGATCGTGGCCTTGCCGACGACGTACTGCACGTAGGCTTGTAGCAGATTGATGCTGCTGGTGCTCGCAT
This sequence comes from uncultured Gammaproteobacteria bacterium, assembly GCA_963699955.1. Lineage (GTDB taxonomy): Bacteria > Pseudomonadota > Gammaproteobacteria > Steroidobacterales > Steroidobacteraceae > FEN-1191. The sequence continues at coordinate 607,566 of CAVOVV010000006.1, read as the reverse complement.
GCGCTCCCGAGGAGCCGTAGCCCGGCGCATAGCAACCATCGCAGGCCTCGGTTCCGACCACGGCATTGACAAGCGCCCCAATTTCCGTAGGCGGTGTGTACGCTACGGTTAGAGAAGCCTGATTCAGTGCAAAACTATTGGTGTCCTGCGTAGTATCTGCGGCTGGTGAGTGCGACAGGTATGAGTAGGTGCCGTCAACGTACCCCGTCGCAGTTATACCAGAGGCGCCTAGTATGTCGGAAAGGAGCGGCGCGGTTGGTTTGGTGTCTGCTTTTGTGTCATCCGCCACGGCGGCGTCCACTGCGGCAAACGCCAGGAGCAATGCCGTCGCGAGCGCAGGTCCAAAGCCGTGCACGTTTGTAATCTTCGATAAAGAGCTTCGCGAAGTCGCTGATATCCCGATGCTCGGCGAGGCCTCGCGGCCGCCTCCGGCTGCTGGCGAGCCACCTTGCAGATGACTGGTCACACAACGATCCCGAGCAACTAAGATTGGATACACGACGCGCTCAACCTCAATGGTCTGAAAGTCATAGGGGTTAAAGTAGCGCCGTGCCCGTGAAAACATTGTGCAAAAAACTGTTGAGCCCACTGACCGAGATCGCAAGTATCATGTGATACCCGAGGCATGAGCGTGCCGAGGATCAGGTATTCACGTGCGGTTTTGGGGTCTTTGCCCCACACCGCAAGCCATCTACATGGCAGGGCAACAGGCAATGACGGTAAATCGCGCGATAGGGTGGGAGATGGACGGCATGCCGCGCATTGTTCGCGGCGAGGGCAGTTATTTGTACGATGCGGCTGGCATGCGCTATCTGGATGGCTCCGGCGGGCCGGCCGCATTCTGTCTCGGGCATGGAAATCGCGAGGTGAATGCGGCGATTGGCGCGCAGCTTGCCCAAGTGGCTTGCGGCTACCGCTATTTGTTTACCAGTGAGGCGCTCGAGCAGTTGACGGAACTGCTGCTGGCAAAGTGCGGGCCGCGGTTCGGCCACATTGTGTTCTCATCCAGTGGCTCAGAGGCCATCGAATCCGCGATGAAAGTGGCGCTGCAGTACTGGGACGCGCGCGGCCGGCCGGACAAGCACCAGTTCATTGCCCGGGAGCGTTCCTATCATGGCAGCACGCTCGGGGCGCTGTCGCTTTCCGGATTTGCCGAGAGGCGCAGGCCGTTCTTACGGAGTCTCCTGGCTGTGTCATTCGTCTCTGCCGCAAACAGCTATCGACCACCGCCCGGCGTGGAGGCGGAAGACTTGGTGAATACGCTGGCCGGTGAGCTGGATGCGCGCATTCAGTCCATAGGACCCGAGAACGTGGCCGCTTTTGTATTTGAGCCTGTGGTCGGCGCCGCGGGCGGCGTCGTTCCGGCACCTCCCGGCTACGCGCAGGCGATACGTGATGTCTGTAATCGTCATGAGGTGCTGCTGATTGCAGACGAGGTGATGTGCGGTTCTGGCCGCTGCGGTTCGTGGAGCGCGCTCGAGCATGACCGTGTCACACCCGACATCATTGCAGTCGCGAAAGGGCTGGCGGGCGGGTACATCCCTCTCGCGGCCACGATTTTCGGCCGCGAACTCGGCGACGCGATCGTGCAGACACATGGTGCGATTCTTACGGGACACACGTACTCCGGACACACCGCTGCCTGTGCCGCTGGCCTCGCGGTGCAGCGCATTATCGATCGAGATGCGCTGCTCGCTCGTGTGCGCACGCGCGGTGAATCCCTTCAGACAACATTGCGAGACGCGTTGGACCGGTTTGCGCACGTCGGCGATGTGCGCGGCCGCGGTTATTTTATCGGCGTAGAGTTTGTCCGTGACCGCGGTACAAAGGCTCCATTTCCGCAGGAGCGCGGGCTGAGCCAGGAGATTGCTAGTCGTGCGTTTCAGGATGGCTTGATCTGCTTTCCGTGCGCCGGAAATGCTGGCGGGGGGCTGGGCGATGCGATAATCATCGCGCCTCCCTTCAATGCTACCGATGCCGAATTGTCGGAGCTCGTCGATAAATTCACGCGCGCCGTCGCGCGTTCCGTGTAAACGGACGCGGTTGCACGAGTCTCGCGCTTTCGGCACTTGCCGATTGTCGCTGGGCAATCGCGCGGATTCTTCCGCTACGGATTACCTAGGACCGGCCGGCAACTGTGCTGTCGTGTTCGGAAGTTGGAGGCATTGCTCGGCGACGTGCTTACGGATCAGTTGAGCTAGGCGTTGTGCGCCCGGACCTGCATAATCGCGGTCAGCAAACACCAGATAGAGTTCACCCCAGCGCTCGCCGCCCTCTCGTAACGGGAGCGGCTTGAGCTCGTTGCGTTCCAGTTCCCCACGCACGGTATCTTCCGGAAACCACGAGAATCCCAGGCCCATGCTGGCAGCGTGGATCGACGTGGCTTTTTGGCTCAGGGTCCAGCTTTGTTCTGCGCCGACCCAGCTGCCACTGCGTCGCTGGCTGCCGGTATCCCGGATGATCAGATGACGGTGCTGCCGCAAGTCCTGCAGTGTCAGCTCGCGCCCCAGCTGATGCAGCGGATGCTGTGGGTGCGCCATGGCGACGAAACGTAATCGCATCAGCGGATCTCCGGCAAAGCCCTGCGGTATTCGGGAGCAAATCGCCAGGTCGACGGTACGCTGCAACAGCGCCTCTTCGGTGCCGCTGAGCACGCTTTCGTACAGTTCAATACGCGTCTGCGGCTGTTCCTCGCCGAAGCGGGCGAAACACTGCAGCAGCAGCCAGGTCGGAAAGACGATCTCTACCGCCAGCCGCAATTCGGATTCCCAGCCCGCGGCGAGATTTCCTGCCGCGGCTTCGAGAGCACCGGCCTCTTCCAGTAGCGCTTTGGCTCGCCGGTAGAGCACCTCACCGCTCGGGGTCAGGTGCGCCTTGCGCCCCACGACCGCCAACGCCTTTACGCCCAGCAGCGCCTCGAGCTTCTGCACCCCGTAGCTGACCGTGGATTGGCTCTTGTGCAGCACCGCGGCCGCCTGCGCGTAGCCCCCGGCGTCGACTACCGCCACCAGGGAACGCCACTGTTCCAGGGATATTTTCGGATGTTCCGTCATACATCTAATAAATAGATATATAAACCCTAAATATTCCGCTTTTCTATCTATGAAATCAATACTTTAATGCAGCTCTCGCGGAATTTGATTGTTTTAGGGCAGACCGACAAGGAGACGACCATGACCACACTGCTGCAGATCAACACCAGCATGAACAATGGCAGCGGGCAGTCGAGCCAGCTAGCGAGGCAGTTCGTTGCCGCCCTACAGCGGCGCGAACCCGGGATGAAGATTCTGGTGCGAGATGTCGCAGCCGCCGAACCCGTGCCGCATCTTGATGCCGAGCGATTTGGCGCTTTCATCACCAAGCCGGAGGAACGCAGCGCCACGCAGGCGGCAGTAGTGGCCTATTCAGACGCACTGATCAACGAGCTGCAGCAGTCGGAGATCATCGTGATCGGTCTGCCGATGTACAACTTCGGTGTGCCATCCCAGCTCAAGGCGTACTTTGATCATATCGCCCGCGCTGGCGTGACCTTCAAGTACACAGAGCAAGGGCCGGTCGGGCTGCTCACCGGCAAGCGCGCCTACGTGTTCGCGGCCCGCGGCGGCGTCTATGCCGGTACGCCCTTGGACACGCAAACCGGATACGTTCGCGATTTCCTGCGCTTTCTTGGCATTACTGACGTAAATTTTGTCTACGCGGAGGGGCTGGCCATCAGTCCACAAAGCAAGGCAGCGGGCCTGGCGAAGGCTGGGGCCGAGATCGAATCGCTGGCCGCGTGAGACATCTAAGGAGACCCGAAAATGAAGAACCGCACGCTGACCCACATCATCGAGTCCATGGCGACCTCCGACGGCGCCGGCGTCAAGCTGCGCCGCAGTCTCGGCAGCCAGCGCGGACTGCACGTGGATCCGTTCCTGATGCTGGATGAGTTTTATTCGGACAATCCAGACGACTACCTGGCAGGTTTCCCGGCGCATCCGCATCGTGGCTTTGAAACGGTCACCTACATGCTCGACGGCCACATGCGCCATGAAGATCACCTTGGCAACCGCGGTGACCTCGGTCCTGGCGACGTGCAGTGGATGACCGCGGCGCGCGGCATTATTCACTCGGAGATGCCGCAGCAGAGCGAAGGGCGGATGCGGGGATTTCAACTTTGGCTCAACCTGCCGTCCGGGGAAAAGATGAAACCGGCCGCCTACAGGGATATTCCTGCCCGCGACATCCCTTGGGTGAAATTACCGCTGGGCGGTGAAGTGAAGGTAATTGCGGGCAAGCTAGGTGCCGAAGATCTCGCTACGTATGGCCCGATCAACGGCAATGGCGCGAAGGTGTCGACGGATCCTGTGTACTTTGACGTCCGGTTGCCCGCCGGCGCCGAGTTCATCGCGCCCGTCACAGCGGGGCACAATGCGTTTCTGTACAACTATGAGGGAAGCGCAAAGGTCGGTCCGGCCGGCGATGCCAAGGCGCTACCGAATCGAGCCGCGGGAGTACTGTCGGATGGCGACGAATTTCGCGTGGAGGCTGGCGACGAGGGCGTGCAGTTCCTGTTCCTGGCGGCTAAACCGCTGCGCGAGCCGGTGGTGCAGTACGGGCCGTTCGTCATGAACACGCGTGAGGAAATCGAACAGGCGCTCGCCGATTATCGCGACGGGCGGCTGGCCTCCGCCGCGTAGAAGTGAGCAGCAGAGCGTGAGGCTCTGGCGCTTGGCCGCGGAAGCGGCCAAGCGCCCCATGCCGCGGGCAATCTCGGCAAATCCGGCCCAAGCAGGTCACACGCGGCCGTGTTCGAAACGCATCAACAGCCACGTTGCTATGGTGGTCACGACACCGACGACCACCAGCAGCAGCAGTACGGAATTCAGCCCGAAACCCTCCTTCAACCAGCCGATCAGGGGCTCCTGCAGGATTGGACCGATCGAGCCAAAGCCATTGATCACGCCGGCGGCGAGGACCGCCTGGCGTCGGCTCCCCACATCCATGGCGCAGGCCCCGGCGAGCAGCGCATCGGGACCCATCTCGAAGAAGCCGATGACACCCAGCAACACCACAAACGCCAGCGCCGATGACAAACCAACCCACCACAAGAGAACGGTGGACACCAGGCAGCAGCAGCACATGTAAAAGATGACCGGAGTCCGTCGCGAGCCCGGAATTCGATCCGACCAGTAGCCGCCGGCGATCACGCCCAGCAGGCCGATCCAGTCAAAGGTCGTCGACAGGTACGCGGCGTGCGAGGAGGACATCGCGAAGTGCTCGCCAAGAATCAGCGCCGACCAGCTGTCGAGCGCGTAGCGCAGGAATTTAAATCCGAAGTAGATCAGGCCCATGGCGATAATCGAACCGACAAAGCCCGGCGGCAGCGGCGCCTCGCGCACCGCGGCGGCTCCGCGCCCGCTCGGCGGCGGGACGTCGGGCTCGGCCTCGTCCGCCAGCGTCAGGCCGACGGATTGCGGGCGCTCGTGCGCCAACAGCATGAAGGCCACGGTAATGAGGAAGAAGACGATGCTCGAGCCATAGAAGGACCAGGCGAGGCCCAGCCAGCCCAGCAGGAAGCCGGCCAGTCCCTTGCCGGCGACCGCACCGAGCTGGTAGCAGGTGCCCCAAACCCCGAACAGCGTCCCGCGTTCGGAACGGCGGGTCCAGTTCGCGAACAGCGCAACGTTGTGCGGCCAGCCCGTCGCTTGCGCGATGCCGTGCAGGCCCATCGTCACGCATATCCACAGCAAAATGCTGGCTTGGTGCGAGTCCACCAGGTAGCCCAGCACGATGTTGCATCCTGCCGCGACGCTCATCCCGTAGGTGAGCACGCGCCGGCTCTCCATACGGCGGCCGAGCCATGCCGCGAAAAACTGACCGAGCATGTAGCAGATCAGGTAGATCGTCCACGGCAGGGCGATTTGCTCGTCGTCGAACCCGAACCGCAATTTAAGCGGGTGCTTTACGACCGCGTACACTTTCCGGCACAGGTAAAAGCCGGCGTACGAAAGCCAGGTCGCGGTGAAAAGCTGTGCGCGGTAGCGGCGCAACAGCGCGACATCAGGTTCGTTCACTGAAACGACCGGTGCGTCAGCGGCATGGTCCCGTCGACGAGGCCGTCCCAGAAGCGCGGTGGCAGTGCTTCGTAGTTGGTAACAGTGACCGTGGCTCGCGCGCTGTTTTCGGGAATATCGGCGGCCACACAGCTGATAAACACCGAGCGCATTCCTGCCGCGCGCGCCGCGAGCAGGCCGGCTTCGCTGTCTTCGAAGACGATTGCCTCGGTGGGAACCACGCCCAGGCGGTGCGCCGCGAGCAAAAAACCCTCAGGATCGGGCTTGCCGACGCGCACCGATTCCGCACCGATGCGAGCGTTTGCGGGCACGCACTCGTCGATTCCCAAGCGGGCCAGAAAATGATCGATCACCGATCGCGGGCTCGAGGAGACCACCGCGATTTTCAGCCCTGCCGCCGCCGCCGCGCGCACCGCTTGCGGCGCCCCTGGAATGGCCCGTACCTCGCTCACTGCGTTACTCCAGTAGCTGAGCATGGCCGCCGCGATCTCGGCAGCGGGAGTCGCAATCCCGGTCTGCGTGCGAATCGTTTCGGCGACATGCGCCCAGGTACGGCCGTGCGTTTCGGTGTGCGGCAAATTGAAATTTGGATAGCCGTATCGTGCCATCACGACATTGACCGTCGCGTCGGTGTGCATCTCGGTATTAATGAGTGTGCCGTCCAGGTCGAACAATAGCGCGCGCACCGGCTTCTCCTCCGAACTCGCCTCGGGACGAGTGGCGGCGCGCGCCAGAGTGCCGATCAGATTACGGTAGTGTTCGAAGTCGGGCGTCTTCAGACCCGCAACCTTGCCTTGATCGTCCCACCTGCGGACCCGGATGGCGTCGCGCCAATAGGCTTCCGACTCAAACGCTGCAATCTCCTTGGTCGACATGGGTCCGCCCTGGAGTTTGAGTGTGGCGATCGATGCCGCGCTGAGCTGCTGTAAATACGAGGGCTCAGTTGCGCACAGGTAACGCTTGGCCGGCACGTGCAGTCGCACCGGTTCGGAAATTTGCGGACCGAAATGCGCCGCCAGCCAGCGGCTGCCACTGCGTTCGTGGCGCGCGTCCTTGGTCCAGTCGGCAATGTTGTCGGGAACCGATTCGGTCAGATGTCCTATATCGTGCAGCAGGGCCGCGACTATGAGTGTGTCCGGTGCGCCACTTTGCTGCGCGAAGTAAGCCGCCTGCAGCCCGTGTTCGCTCATGCTTACTTCTTCACCGAAATACGCCGCGGCGCCGCGGCGCGAATACAGTTCAAAAATTTCATCGGCCGTGCTCATCCCGCTTCACCGGCTTGCAGTTGGCCCCGCAGGACTGCGGTCGCGCTGTAGACACTGTCCCGACTCAGATAGCAACCCTGCAGATGTCGGGGGTGCCGAGCTGATGCAAAGCCTGTGCGGCCGTGCAGCACACGTCGATTGTCGAAAATCACCAGATCGCCGTCATTGAGGCGCGTTGACACCTGCAGCCGTGGATCGCGCAGCAACGCTGCGAACTTGCGGTACGAGCGGTAATACGCCGCGCACTCCGACGCGGGCAAGCGCACCGGCCTGATGGCGCGATTGTTATAGGTAACTGCGGTAACGCTTCCGGTACAGCTGAGCTCGATAAGCGGTCGCTCCGCATAGAGATCCACGCCGGCTGCCCGGTACCAAAAAGGGACCGGAGTGCGGCTCATCGTTTCGAAGGCCTCGGGTTCGGTCTGGCGCAGGTGTTCGGCAATTGCAAATCCGTCGGCGAACAGGCTGTCGCCGCCGTCGGGCGCGGCCAGGAGGGTGTGCAGCGCCTGAAAGCCCGGGACCGGCTCGCGGTAGGGATTGTCGGTGTGCAGGCCGAGGCCGAGATCGGAGTAGGCGAGATTCTCGGGCTGCGGAACCGCACGCACGTCGAACACGCGTCCGTAATTGGTCTCCGGCACGTAACCGACGTAGGCGGTGGCCTCGAGAATGGCATGATGGTGCCGCGGTACCTCACTTAGGAACGCAATGCCATCCTGCAGCAGTCGGGTCAACCATGCGAGCCGCGCGTTCGGATCCGACTGCAACTCGGGAAATGCCAACCAGCCGAAGTCGCGTTGCGGAGCCCGCGCAGCCCCATCCAGCCATAGGCGGGTCTGCAATTCGGGGCGTTGCAAGCCCCCATTTGCGCATTCATACAGCCATCGGAGGTCGAATGACGAGCGTCGCGGCTCATCAACCCAATCGACTTCGACTGCGGCATTAGTCAAGCTGGCTGAACGAATGCGCGGTGTCTCCGGTATGTCCATGACGTCGATAAGGCGCTGGCCGCTATGGAGGTCGCGATCCTCCGGTAGATTATCGCGCAGCCAAACGCTGGCAAACTCGCCCGCGGTGCCGTCACTCCACGCGACCGTGATCGAGGCGGGCCGTGTGGTAACGCCGGTGGCAGCGACCGTCGATTTCATACTGCTGGTCCTCTGGGGGTCATCGTTGTGTCGGTTCCGGGATTGTAAGGGCGCCATAATGACGGGCGACACGAGCGTGCAGGGCAATCATAGTTTCCTGGGGCCATGCCAGGCCACAAACCGTTCGCTGCAAGGTCCACGCGTTCCACGGGTGACGGTATCAACGCAATGCTGATATATCGCGCTGAGTAATGCAAAGCATTCGCGCCGGCAGCCCGGCAATGGCGCTAAGCTTCGCTGCGCGGTTCCATGCTCTCGGGTTGATCTGGACATGGCTTGTCAACGATTAGGAGGCCCGTGCGGATTTTTCGCTGCTGGCTGAGTTGCTGCGCACTACTCCTCGGGTCCGCGGTGTGCGCACAAAATCCCTGGCTGCCCCGTGATCCAGGCGCGGCCCGGTGCACCGCGGGCGACAATTCCGCGACCCTGGAGAATTCCGGGTTGCGGTTCTCGGTCGCGATCCTTGGTGCGGGGCTGCGTCCCCGGAATTTCGATAACTTGCTGAACGGGACTGCACACCCGCTAGTGGGTGAATTGTATTCGCTGAAATTTCGCGATGGCAGCCTCCTCAGTGCCAGCAACATGCACGTCGTGGGTCGCGTCGCTTGCAGCCCTCTATCCGCAGTGCCGGCTGCGGCCCGCGCTTCCGCCCGACGCGCTGGCATGCAACTTACCGCGACGCTTCAGGATACCCGTACAGGATTGACTCTAGACTGGCGACTGATATTGCACGACTCAGGCAACTACGTCCGCGAGGAGCTTCAGCTCAAGCCCGTGCACGACATTGACATTGCCACGATCCAGATGATTGACCTCAATTTGGAGGACGCCTCGGTCGCCGGCACCGTCGATGGCTCGCCGATCGTGGCCGGTGACCAATTCTTCGGGTTTGAGCATCCCATGGCCGTCTCGATGGTGCTGTTTGGGCATGCTACCGCGTCCCTGCAGCGCCGCATGCCGATGCGCGCCGGCGTTGCGATCAACTATTCGGCGGTATTTGGCGTTGCGCCGCAACGGCAAATGCGACGCGCCTTCCTTGCGTACCTCGAGTGCGAACGCGCTCACCCGTATCGCACTTTTCTGCACTATAATTCTTGGTACGATATCGGTTACTTCACGCCTTACACGCAGGACGATGCACTGCGTGCCATCAACGCCTTCGGTTTGGAATTAGTGCGCAAGCGCGGCGTGCGCATGGATTCTTTTCTCTTTGACGACGGCTGGGACGATACCTCGAGGCTCTGGCAATTCCATTCTGGATTTCCGCAGGGCTTTACGCCGCTTAAGCAAGCCGCTGCGCGCTACGGTGCGGCGCCGGGCATTTGGCTCTCTCCCTGGGGTGGCTATGGTGCGCCCCGCAAGGCGCGACTGTCGGCGGCCCGGATACTTGGCTACGAGCTCGACGATCAGGGCCTGGCGTTGTCGGGACCGAAATACTATGCGCTTTTCCATCGCGTCGCACTCGGGCTGCTGCGCGAATACGGCATCAACCAATTCAAGCTTGACGGCACGGGCAGTCCCGACAAGGTTACTCCGGGCAGCGAATTCGACAGCGACTTCAGCGCGGCGATCGCCTTGATCGAAGATCTGCGCGAGGTGCAGCCGGAGCTGTTCGTCAATCTCACCACTGGGACGTGGCCGTCACCGTTCTGGTTGCGAACGGTGGATTCGATCTGGCGCGGCGGCGAGGATCACTCGTTTGCAGGAGAAGGCAGCAACCGGCAGCGCTGGATAACCTATAGGGACGCCGATACGTACGGTGGGATCGTGCGCCTCGGACGGTTATACCCACTCAATTCACTGATGCTTCACGGCATAATTTTCGCGCGTCACGCGCAGGGATTGGACCAGGATCCAGGGCATGACTTTGCAGACGAACTGTGGTCTTATTTTGCGAGCGGGACCGGATTGCAGGAGCTGTACGTCTCTCCGGATCTGCTGTCCGATCAGAATTGGGACGAGCTGGCCGCGGCCGCGAAATGGTCACGTGCGCGTGCGGACACCCTGCGTGACAGCCACTGGATAGGCGGAGATCCGGCCCGGGGAAGTGTCTATGGCTGGGCCTCCTGGTCGCCCGAACGCTCCATAATCGCCCTGCGAAATCCGAGCGCCCGGCCGCAGAGTTTTACGCTCGAACTCGGCGCCGCGTTGGAGCTGCCTACAGGTGCCGCGCGGTCCTGGCGTGTCAGCACGCCGCGCCAGGCCGGCAAGACCCGGTCGTGGTCAGCCGACACGCCGGTGGTCTTGGAGCTCAAGCCCTTTGAAGTTCAGCTCTGGGATTTGCAATCGCGCTAACAGGCTACGATGAACGCGGGACAGCGAATTATAGTCATTGGCGGCGGCTTTGCCGGGCTGTGGGCCGTACGTGGCCTGCGCCGTGCCGCGGCCGAGATCTTGCTTATCGACAAGAGCAATCATCATACCTTTCAACCGTTGCTCTATCAGGTGGCGACCGCTGGGCTAGCGGCCCCGTCAATCGCAGCTCCGCTCCGTCATATATTGCGGCGCCAACGAAATGTCACGGTGCTAATGGGTGAAGTCACCGCTGTTGACGTCGCCGCGCGCCAGGTCATGGTCGATGGAGTGTCTTACACTTACGATTACCTGGTGGTGGCGGCGGGCGCCACCCACGCGTATTTTGGGCATGATCCTTGGGCGCGAAGCGCCCCGGGCCTGAAGACTCTCGACGATGCGCTTGAGATCCGTGGACGAGTGCTCAGCGCCTTCGAACGCGCTGAGGCCGCACTGGAGCCCAAAGAGCGCGAAGCCTGGCTAAATTTTGTGATCGTCGGAGCGGGGCCGACGGGCGTAGAACTCGCCGGGACGCTCGCGGAAATCGCCCGCCACACCCTAAGGTACGAATTTCGACGCATCGATCCCACCAGCGCTCGGGTGATGCTGGTAGAGGCGGGGCCCAGAGTCCTGCCCACCTTTCCTGTGGTCCTCTCCGCGGCAGCGCAGCGCCAGCTGGAGCGATTGGGTGTCCACGTTTCTTTGGGGCGGGCGATTACCCAGGTTGATGCCGACGGTGTGACGGTGGGCGATGAGCGCGTGTCCGCCCGCACGGTTGTCTGGGCCGCCGGCGTTGCAGCCTCGCCTCTGGGAACTGCGCTTGGTGCCCGCGTGGACCGAGCCGGGCGGGTTCTCGTGAGGCCGGATCTCAGCATGCCAGACCATCCAGAGGTCTACGTGGCCGGCGACCTCGCCGGCGTGACGCACGCTGCCGCACCGGTGCCTGGCATTGCCCCGGCAGCCAAACAAATGGGCCGACATGTCGCGCGCGCCATCTTGGCGCGATTGGCAGGTCGACCCGGCGTGCAATTTCGCTATCGGCACTACGGCTCGCTGGCCACTATAGGTCGCCGGGCGGCGGTAGTTGATTTTGGTCGCTTGCGGATCTCGGGGTTACTGGCGTGGTGGTTCTGGCTATCGGCGCATATCTTCTTCCTGATCGGTTTCCGCAACCGCTTGGTCGTGCTGATCGACTGGGCAGCGGCTTACTGGACTTATCGGCGTAGTGCGCGAATCATCGTTCGGGGTTCGCGGGAATCGCGAGATCTTCTGAACGAAGATCACCGTTTAACATAATCCCAACTATTTAATACCTCGACAGGGCGGCCCTAATGAACTGGATCAGAAAATCCTCGCCACGACCACCACAACTAGGACGAGCGCGAACGTATGCCGCGACGCTCGGAACCGGTTTCGGACTCATGGTTTACGGCGGTTCGCCGGCTGCGGCGACGCAGTGCGGCGCGCACCTCAAGCTCGAAGATCCGATTCCCGGACTCATCGCCCCGAGCACCATTCAAGTCAGGCTCACGACGCTCAAGACTGGTCTGATATCACCGGTCGGTGGCGCGGTGGCGCCTGGAATTTCGGATCGCATCTTCGTTCTCGACCAAATCGGGAAGATCTGGTCCATATACGTGTCGGGTCCGCTGACGGGTCAGTCGCAGGTGTTTCTCGACCTGAGCACGCGCTTGGTGCCGCTGGGACTATTCAGTCCGCTCAATTATGACGAGCGCGGCTTGCTGGGGCTGGCTTTTCATCCGAACTATCAGAGCAACAAACTTTTCTACACCTTTACGTCCGAGCCTGCCAGCGGTCACGCGCCAGACTTCAGTACGGTCACCGGTGCGCGCTCGCCGCTAAAGGCCAATGAAGTTGAAGAGCAGAGCGTCATCACGGAATGGCACGTGAATGCCAATGGGGTTGTCGACCAGAACAGTGCTCGTCAGCTGTTGCGCATCGCCAAGCCGCAGTTCAATCACAACGGCGGGGCACTCGCATTCGGGCCGGACAAGCTGCTCTATATTTCACTCGGCGACGGCGGCAGCGAAGATGATGAGGGTACCGGGCATGCCCTGCACGGCAACGCACAGAGCCTTGCAGCAAATAACGTGCTCGGAAAGATCTTGCGCGTCGATCCGCTGGGACGGAATTCTGCGAACCGCGGATACGGCATACCGGCAAGCAACCCGTTCGTAAATCGCACGGGTCCAGATGAAATATTCGCACGTGGATTCCGCAATCCCTATCGCATGTCCTTCGATGTGAATACCGGCAAGCTGTGGGTCGGCGATGTTGGCCAGAATGACATCGAGGAACTCGACGTCGTCGCCAAAGGCAAAAACTACGGTTGGCCGGTCAAGGAGGGAACGTTCCTTTTTGACGACGGCGCATGCCTGGCCGACTCACACTCGTTTGTGTACCAGGATTCGCCGGGCGTGCCGGCGCGCTACGCCGATCCGATCGCGGAATACGACCACGCCGACGGTGTGGGACAGCCCGAGACACGGGCCGCGATTGTCGGCGGCATCGTCTATCGCGGCGCCAAGATCGCTGCGCTTAAGGGCCGTTACGTGTTCGGGGATTACTCGGCCGCTATCGGCGCCTCGGTCGCCGGACACATGTTTGTGCTGGATTCGAACAATCAGGTCAGGGAACTCGTCGCGGCGAACCGCAACCCGCTGGCCTTGGCCGTGCTTGGATGGCTCCGCGATCAGCATGGCGAAATCTATCTGTTGGCGAACGGCACCGGCACGCTCACGGGCACCGCCGGGACGGTGTACCGGCTCGACGCAAACTGACCGCGCCGATGCCGCACCATCAGCCAATTGACTGGCGGCTCGTTTCCTTCGCCGCCAGCAGCGCAATGCCACTAACAAGGAACGCGGCGGCAAGGTACACGGATATGGCAAACGTCGAACCTGTGGCGCGCAGAATAGCCGCGAACATCAGCGGGGCGAGTCCACCGCCCACGATGCCTACCAAGGTGTAAGCCAGGGAAGAACCTGTGTAGCGCACTCGGGTGGGAAACTGTTCGGCGATGAAGGCGGCTTGCGGACCGTACATCGCCGAATGGGTCAGGAAGCCCAGCGCCATCGCCAGGCAGATCATGAACGGTGCCGAGTGGTCGAGTAGCCGGAAATAGATGAAACCCCAGGCGCTCGCTAACAGGAGCCCGGCGGTGTACACCGGACGTCGCCCGAACCGATCCGAAAGGATGGCAGAGTAGGGCACGGCCACCACACACAGTGCACAGCCAATCGACACGGCAATAAGCGCCAAAGCTCGCGGCCGGTGCAGGACGGTCGTCAGGTAGGTCAATGAAAAGGCGACCAGCAGCGAGTACTGCACGTCCGCGCCGATGCGTACGCCGCCGCCAATCAGCAACCGGCGCCAATGCCCGACAACTACCTCCCGGACCGGGGCGTGGGCGACGGCCTGGCGCGCCCGCAGTTCCTCGAATAACGGCGTTTCGCCGATCCCGGTGCGCAGCCACAGCCCGAAGAGAATTAGCGCGCTACTGGCCAGAAACGGCACCCGCCAGCCCCATGATTGAAACGCCGCCGGCGGCATGACCAGGGTGATGACGGCAATGAATGCGGTGGCCAGCAGGGTGCCGAGTGATGGGCCTAACTGCGCCCAGGCGCCGTTGCGGCCGCGCCGGTTCGGCTCGCCGTGCTCAAGCGACAGTAACACCGCGCCTGCCCATTCACCGCCCAGCGCCGTGCCCTGCACGAAGCGCAGTAGCACCAGCAGAATCGGACTCATGATTCCCGCCTGTTCGTAGGTCGGCAGCAGGCCGATGCACACGGTTGCGAACCCCATCATGAGGAGCGTGGCCATGAGCACAAAACGCCGCCCGCGCCGATCGCCCAGCCGCCCGAAGGCCACGCCACCGAGGGGCCTGGCCAGATAGCCCACCGCAAAGGTTGCAAACGCCAGGATCGTGCCCGACAGTGGATCGAAGCTCGGGAAGAAGAGGCGATTGAAAACCATCGCCGCCAAGGAATTGTAGACGGCAAAATCAAAGTATTCGAGCGTGGTTCCGACCAGGCTCGCCGTCGCGATTCGTGTGGACGCGGACATGGCCTTTATCCGCTGCTCACGCCGTAACCGCCGGCGCCAGGCGTTTCAATCACGAACACATCGCCGACCTGCAATGCCACTTCCTCGGTGCCACCGAACTCCTCGCGGGTTCCGTTTGCCCGTTCGACCCAATTCCGGCCAACGGCACCGGGCTGACCGCCGTGCAGGCCGAACGGTGCCACGCGCCGATGATTGGCGAGGATGACCGCCGTCATCGGCTCCAGGAAGCGCATCCGGCGCTCAACGCCATTGCCCCCACGATGCAGGCCGTGGCCGCCTGAGCCGGAGCGAATGCGAAAGGTCTCGAGGCGCACCGGATAGCGCCACTCGAGGACTTCAGGATCCGTGAGTCGCGAGTTGGTCATGTGAGTTTGAATGGCATCGCAGCCATCAAATTCCGCGCCGGCGCCGGCTCCCCCGCAGATGGTCTCGTAGTACTGGTGTTCATGGTTGCCGAAGGTGAAGTTATTCATCGTGCCCTGGCTCGCCGCCAGCACACCGAGCGCACCGTACAGGGCATCGGTGATGACCTGCGAGGTTTCGACGTTGCCGGCCACCACGGCGGCGGGATACCGCGGATTGACCATGCAGCCCTCGGGCATGAGAATTCGCAAGGGCCGCATGCAACCCGCGTTAATCGGGATTTCGTCGGGCACCAGGGTGCGAAACACGTACAGCACCGCGGCCCGCGCGACCGCTTGCGGGGCATTGAAGTTATTCGCCTGCTGCGCACTGGTCCCTGAAAAGTCGATCGTGGCCTCGCGGCGAGCATGGTCGATGCGTATCGCGACCCGGATGCACGCACCGTTGTCAAAGGCATACTCGAACTCACCATCCTGCAGAGCGTCGAGTGCCTGCCGGACGAATTTCTCGCCCTGATCCAGCACGTGGCCCATGTAGGCGCGCACGACCGGCAACCCAAAATGGGCCGTCGCCTGCACAAGCTCGTTGGCGCCCCTTTGGCAGGACGCAACCTGGGCCCGTAGATCGGCAATGTTCTGGTCGGGGTTTCGCGCCGGATAGCGTCCGCTGCCCAGCAGCGCGCGCATCTCAGCTTCAAAGAACTGACCGGCGCGAACCAGCAGGATGCCGTCGATCAACACGCCTTCTTCCTCAATATGCACGGAGCGTGCCGGCATCGATCCGGGCGTGATTCCGCCGACGTCGGCGTGGTGGCCGCGCGCCGCGACGAAAAACTCCGGTTGATCGCGTTCCTCTCCGCAGTACACAGGCATCACGGCGGTGATGTCAGGCAAATGTGTGCCGCCTGCGTACGGTGCATTCAGGATGTACACGTCCCCGGGCTGCATGCGGCCAGCGTGGCCGCGCCGTATGGCCAGCACAGATTCGCCCATCGAGCCCAGGTGCACGGGCATGTGCGGGGCATTGGCGATCAGCTGTCCATCGCCGTCGAACAGCGCACACGAGAAATCAAGGCGCTCCTTGATATTGACTGAGTACGCCGTCTTTGCCAAAGCCTCGCCCATCTGCTCGGCGATGGACATAAACAGGTTATTGAACAATTCGAGCCGTAATGGATCGACGGCGGTATCGGTAATGTGCACCGGCTTGTCGGCAGCTTCGCGTCGCAGCAGCAAGTGGTTGAGGGGCGTCAGTGTTGCCCGCCAGCCAGGTTCGATGACCGTGGTCGCGTTGGCCTCGCGGATCACGGCTGGCCCGGCGATGAGATCTCCGGGTCGTAAGTTGTCACGCTCAAAGAATGGAGTCTGCTGCCATCGACCGCCACAGAATACGGGGTGTACCGCCAGCGGCTCCAGAGTTCCGTGGCGCGGTGAAAATTCCGGCGTTCGCTCGGAACCGCGTTTATTGGCGCCGGTGCACTCGACGGTTAGGGATTCGACGATCAGTGATCGTCCGGGCATCAGGAAGCCGAAGCGCCTGCGATACAGCTGTTCGAACTCCGACTGCATATCCGTCAGGTCGGCGCGCCTTACCTCCAGAGCGCTGTCGGTTCCCTGGTACTTGAGCGACAGGCGTTGCGCGATGCGCAGCAGCTCCTCGGGTACACCTTGCTCCACCACCTCACGCCGGGCGGCGCCCTCAAGCCGGGCGAACAGGGGCGCCAGATCGTCCAGCGCGGCTTGGTCAAACGGCGCCTCCACCGCCTGCGGTTTGAGCACACAGACGTCGGCCAGGCCGATGCCGTAGGCGGACAATACCCCCGCCAGCGGATGGACAAATATGGTCTTGATTCCCAGCGCGTCCGCCACCAGGCAGGCGTGTTGGCCGCCAGCCCCACCGAAGCTGGTCAACGCGTATTCGGTGACGTCGTAACCACGCTGCACCGATATTCTCTTAATCGCGTTTGCCATGTTGTCCACAGCAATTTGCAGAAAATCGCTGGCAACCTCGGCGGCCGTTCTGTTTCGGCTGGTGCTCCCGCTGATCGTGCGAGCCAGTTGCGCAAAGCGATCGGTAACCGTCCCGGTATCGAGCGGCAAGTCGCCGTTCGGACCAAAAACTTGCGGAAAGAATTCGGGCCGCAACTTGCCCACCATGACGTTGCAGTCGGTCAGCGTGACAGGCCCGCCGCGGCGGTACGCACTCGGACCGGGCAAGGCTCCCGCGGACTGCGGGCCGACGCGCAGCCGGGTGCCGTCGAAACTGCAGATTGAACCTCCGCCGGCCGCCACGGTGTGTATCTGCAGCACCGGTGAGCGCAGCCGAACGCCGGCGATCTCGGTCTCAAAACTGCGCTCGTACTCGCCCGCATAGTGCGACACGTCCGTTGATGTGCCGCCCATATCAAAGGCGATAATTTTCTTCATTCCCGCCAGAACCGACGTCTGTACCGCGCCGACTATTCCGCCGGCCGGGCCGGACAGGATCGCATCCTTGCCATGCAATCGCCTGGCCTCCGCGAGTCCCCCCGATGACTGCATGACCTGCAGATTCACAGCCGGCAGGCGCCCGGCGAGCTGGTCCACGTAGCGGCGCAGCACCGGCGACAGGTAGGCATCGACGACCGTAGTATCGCCGCGCGACACCAGCTTCATCAGGGGACTGACCAGGTGCGAAACGGATACCTGCGTGAACCCCAGGCGATGCGCCAGCTCCGCCAGCAATGCTTCATGCTGCGGATATCGATAGCCATGCATCAACACCACGGCGCAGGCCTGGAATCCCTTGCTGCGTGCGTCACGCAGCTGGAGTTCGGCATCCACCAGATCCAGTGGCTGAATGACCCGCCCATGGGCGCCGATCCGCTCGCGGATTTCAATCACGCCGGCGTACACCGGAGGCGCCCGTTCAATCTTCAGTGCAAACAGTTTGGGGCGATTTTGATAACCAATTGTTAGCGCGTCGGCAAAGCCTGCGGTGGTAACCAGCAGCGTCCGCTCACCCTTACGTTCCAGCAGAGCGTTGGTGGCCACCGTCGTGCCCAGCTTCACGACTTGAATTCGATCGGCAGGGAGAGGGTCCGTGTCCTGCAAACCCAGCAACTCGCGAATTCCCTGGACCGCCGCGTCCGCGTAGCGCTCCGGGTGCTCGGACAGGAGTTTGTGGGTGACCAGCCGACCGTCCGGTCGGAGCGCGACGATGTCGGTAAACGTGCCGCCGCGATCTATCCAGAACTGCCACTGCGTTGACTGAGCAGTTGCCAATGTGCGTAGCCTTCGAGGGCCTAAGGCTTGGCCGCGGTCTTGTGTTTCATCGCGGCGATCCTGCACGCGGCCTTGAGCCACGCTTCACCGGTGGTGTCCGGGATGACGTCTTCGAATTTTGGTGGGCTACTGGCGAACGATGAGGAATACACGGTCGCACCCGAGGCATCGTCGTAGATGACTTGGATGAGTGCCCGTTTGTGTTCCTCACACAGGTGGTAATAGAGAAATTTCACTTTGCGGATGGGCTTGGCTGCGTTGACGGGATTGACGACGTCCGACTTGTAGCTGAGTCTGAACCACGCCTTGATTGCCTTGTCGACAGGAACGACGCTGCCCACGTCGATATCCATCGTTCCCTTCACATTGGATCCGGCCGGAGACTTCCCCAGCGCTGGGGCCACATAGCTCCATTCGGCCGCCACGCTGAGACGTGCCGTGAGTGCAAACACGGCCAGACTGACCAGTACCCTAATCATGTGACAAGTCTCCAGCTAAATTGCGGCGTTGCTGATCCGCGGCAGCATCGATTGCTACCGCAGATACTTTTCGAGCCAGGCGAGCGAGCGCTGTACGGAATCCCGCGTGTGCTCGGGGTCACGCAGCGCGTGACCCTCGCCCGGGTAGATCATGACGGCAGTTGGCACGCCGACGGTCTTCAGGGCGTGCCAGAACTCCTGCGTCTGGGGCGCCGGGCACTCGATGTCGCGCTCACCCACATAGCTAAAGGTGGGGGTGCGCACATTGCGGATGAAATTAATCGCCGACGAGCGTGCGTATACCGCGGGATCGTCATATACCGAGGCGCCAAAGTAAGGCAGCATCCAGCCGTCGATGCCGTTTTGCCCGTAGTAGGACTGCCAATTGCTGATGCCGGCGGCGGCCACGGCGGCCTTGAAGCGGTTCGTCTGGGTAACCGCCCACATGGTCATGAACCCACCGTAGCTTCCGCCGGTGAGTCCCAGCCGTTTTTCATCGATTGGGGCGACGCGCTCGGCGGCATCAATGCCGGCCAGGATATCTCGAAGGTCGCCATGCCCGAAATCACGGACATTGGCGAGCGTGTAACGCTCTCCTTGGCCGAAGCTGCCGCGGGGATTGGGGCGGAACACAGCCCAACCGTGCTCGAGCATCGCCTGCTGGAGGCTCGGACCGTAAAAGTGGGGCTGCGCAGCGCTGGCCGGGCCGCCATGCACAATCGTCACCATCGGCACCTTGCCCTTGACGTTCAGGGGCAATAGGAGCCATCCCTGCTCGTCAAATCCCTCGTGCTTCCACTTGACGCTCTGTGCCAGGAGCGGCGCACTCAGTCCGGCATTGACGCGCGTGAGCTCGCGTAAATGATCCGGCGCGCCCACCACAATCTCCGGCGGTGCTGTGTAGGATTCCCGCACGGTGCCCAGCGCGCCGGCGGGGCAGGCCCACGAGCCTCCCGCCTCATCACCTGTGAGTGATTCGGCGCCGCTCCACAGGACCCGTGGCGTGACGTTGGCCGCCGCGCCGGTGCCCAAGTCGACGATCCGATCCTGATCTCCGACCAGCAGTTGCGCGTGCAGGGTTCCGGAGCACCCCCATGCCAGGGAAATCGCCGAGGCCCTGATGCCCGGCGTCACATTGAGCGCCTTGCCGCCGTCTGGCGGGACTGTGTAGACGTCGCCGCCAATCGATCCAAAGTCGCTCATGATTCCGGCAATGAAGGCGACGGCGCGGCCGTCGCGAGATACCCTGGGCATCGTTATCTGCTGGCGGATGCTGGTCGGCGCGTAAATCACCCGCGCCGTGCCTTCATGGGCTGCAAACGCGTAAAGTTTGGCGATCCACCAATTGTTGTCACCGTCACCGGGCGCGGCCGTACCGACGAAGCCTTGCCCGCCCGGTCGCCAGTCGTACTCGTACACGAACAAGTTCGCCGGCGATACCCAACGCAGTTGCCCGTTGCTGACTAATGCGATGCGCTGCTCGGCCGGGGGCGCGTCCAGATCACCGGCGATGGGAGCGCCGGCTTCGGTAGCTCCGACCTCTTTGCGTGCATTCTCCACCGCCAGCAGTGCGAGAGTGCCGTCGGTCGCATACTTCAGATCGGAGAGCGTACCGTTAAAGTCCAGCTGCTTGCTCAGGCCGCTGCCGTCGGCCGCGACCCGGTACAGACCGTAGGCGTGGCTGCCCGGCGTACGCACCGTAAAACTCAAGCCCTTACCATCGGGTGACCAAGCGAGTGAGCCCGGCCAGCATTGCGGCACCCGGCCGCAGGGCAGTGCGACGCGAGCCTCGGCATTACCATTGGTCGATCGAATCACCAGATCGCGGATGTCCGGATAGTAGCCGCCAGCCGGCGCGTCGCCCTCGATGGCGGCTACGTAAGCCGCATCCGGCGATATGCGGACCTCCAAGTATTGGTGCACAAGGCGGTCGGCGGCGGATGCGGCCGTTGCCAAGTGCATGGGCGCGATCGCTAGCACCAGGGCTAAGCTCCTGAGAATGGCCCATAGGCGCGGGAGCGGCGAGCGTATTTCGATCCAAGGCATTGGGCAGGCTCCTGATTTAGAAAATTCCCAGCTCGAGTCCCGAGGCCAGCGTGGCGCCCAACTCCCGGCAGCGCGCCAGCTCGGCAGCACCGATCTGCTTTTCCCGCAAGATCTGCTCGGGAGTCTGCGCGTGCGTGCATACGATCAGCGTCGGGGCAACTTGCTCGAGCCGCCAGCCCGTGGCAATCCTCTCGATCTGTCGCGCCGCATTGCTGCCGTCGCTTCCCGCGCAAATGAGTGCCAGGTACGGCCGGCCGTTCAGGCGTTCGAGTACCGGATAGTAACAACGGTCGAAGAAGTCCTTCATCAGACCCGCCATGGCCGCCAGGTTCTCCGGACAGGCGAATATGTAACCGTCAGCCGCCAACAGGTGCTCGGGCCCGGTTTGTGGCGCGGTCCTGACCTGAACCACGACGCCATCGGTCGCTGCGGCGCCGTCGGCAGCGGCGCGCGCCATCTGCGTCGTGCCTCCGGTGAGCGATTGATAAACGATGAGCAGTTCCTTCATGAATGATGAATTCCCGCGCCCGCGCGTAGTGCAACCAAGCGCATGCTCAACGAATCATATAGACCTTGGTCACGGTCTCGTGCACCGTGCAGACTCCCTTCCAATCCTGCGGAAAGAACGCGGCAGTGTCCGGCAAAATCTCAATGACCTCCCCGCTTTGGTGGACATAGGTGCTGCGGCCGGCAAGAAAGTGGCAGAACTCATCTCGGGTGACGTGGCAGTTCCAGCGACCTGGCGTACAGCGCCAGATGCCGCATTCGGATCGTCCGTGCGGGCCCTTGTGCAAAAGTTTTCCCGAGGTATGCGAGCTGCCCTCGATCATGGTGGGGATGACGCCCCAGTCGACCAGTGCGGTCTGGCCCAGTGGATTTCGCAGGCTGGGCGCGGCCAATGCGGACGGACCGGTGGCGCCCTCCGCATCATCGGCGCTCAGCATGTAGGTATTGCGCATGGTCTCGTGCACCGTGCATTCGCCACGCCAGCCCGCGGGAAACAGCACCAGCGTATCGGGAAGAATTTCGACACGCTCGCCATTGTCGCGCCGATACTCTGCGCGGCCTGCCACGAAATAGCACAATTCATCGCGCGGAATGGTCAGGCGCCAACGGCCCGGCGTGCAGATCCACAGGCCCACCTCGGGCCGGCTGTTCGGTCCTTTGTACAGCACCCGTCCGCTCGACTGGGCTGCGCCGGCGATCGCATCGGGTTGCGCTCCCCAGCCCACCAGATCATCGCGTGTCGAGGCGTTGCCAAGATGCGGGGCCGAGGAATTGATGTCAGCCACGGCGCACCGCGGAGTCCAGCAGGCCGGCGAGGAGTCGCGCCGCCTTGGCGGGACCATCCTGAGAGCGCATCCGGGCGCTGGTAGCGGCCAGCCGGGCGTGGAGTGGGCGATCGTGCAGGCACTCGTGCAAGCGTGCCGCGAGTTCGGCCTCCGTCCAATCGGCGCGCGTCAATCTAAACCCATGGCCGGTCTCCTGCACGCGCGTGGCGTTGTCGTGTCCGTCCCACGCAAAGGGCATGATGATTGCCGGCTTGCCAAACAGCAGACATTCGGTGAACGAGTTGTTGCCGCCGTGGTGTATGACCACATCCACCTGTGGAATTACCGAAGGCTGCGGGAACCAGCTGTCGGCGATCACGTTGGGCGGCAGGTCCGTGTACTGGTCCCGGTAGCCGCCCACGTTGACGAGCGCGCGATACGGCAAACGTCCCAGCGCGCCGATCAGGCGCTTGAGCAGCGTCACGTCGCCGGCACCGAGGCTCCCGAACGAGAGGTAGATCAGCGGTGCTTTCTCGTGCGCCGCGAAGTGCGGGACCGCATAGGGTTTGTCCTGGCGCACGCAGCCTTCCAAGTACTGGAATTGCTCGGCGGGCAGCGGTCGGGAGCGGTTGAACCTCACCGACTCGGGGTACAGCAGCAGGTTGAGAAAAGGCGAGCTCTCGAAGAACTGGCCAAGTGGATAGGGCTTTTCCCCCTCGGCGATCAGAAAGGCGTTGAAGCTCTCGTGCAAAGGCCGGATGACCTGGTTAAAACGCGCGCGAAAGCGTGCGTGACCGGCGTGGTCGTCGGCGGCGCATCCCGACAGGTGGGGTGGAATCGCCGGATCCTCGATCTCGTTTTCAGAACACGAAACGATGCGCACCCACGGTACGCCGTACTGCTTTATTGCCGGAAACAGGATCACGTTGTCGATACATATGACATCGGGCCGGATAGTTCCCAGCACTCCAGGCAGGTCGCGCTGCGCGTAGCGGGCACTCTCGACGATGGCGGCCCAGCATTCTTTGACGTAATTGTCGATCTGGTCATAGGCCGACTTGTAGAAGTTTGGCAGGTGCCCGTTGATGAAGTCCTCCCAGAAACGCGCCATCTGTTCGGGCGGCATCGGCTCCGACAGATTGACCGGATAGGACTCGAACCCGTACCCGCGATAGACCTCCACGAACCCAGGATCGGAGAGAAACACGGCCTTGTGGCCCAGCCGCGTGAGCGCTTGAGCGATTCCGACGGAATTGAGCGCCGGGCCATAGGCCGCCTCAGGAAAGAAGGCAATGGTGGGCGATCGGCAGTCTGACATCCGTGCTAAATCCTGTCGTGCGGCGGCCCGCTAAGGCTAGGCCCAGTTACACCCGCCTGATATTGAATAGTGTTCGCGAGACCGTCGGTCTGGATCCAGTTATTTGAACATAGCGGCGCGGCACGGATGCATGTTTTAGTATCACCGGGAGGTAAGCCCACTTGAAAATCATCGACTTCAGTTCCTTAGGCCCGGCCGAACAAAGCGCCCCAGCGCCTGAAAAGGTAATCGCCGGCAATCCGCAACAGCAAATTTGGAATGCGTTCTCGGACCCTGGCGGCCGCTTTCATGTCGGTCGCTGGGCGTCCTCCAAAGGCATTTGGCGCATCAATTACAGCGAACGTGAGTTATGCCATTTACTCACCGGCGTAGTCCGGCTTGCGGACGAGTCTGGGCGCCAGTGGATGTACAGTGCGGGGGATACCTTCATGATTGACAAAGGTTTTTCAGGAACCTGGGAAGTTGTAGAGGATTGTTCGAAAATCTACGCCATTTACGAATAGCCGGACCGCTCGCCTCGGCAATGGATTCGCGTGCGGTACCGCCCCCAAGTTGGCATGGGCTGGGCTGGCCGCACGAGGATGGATATAGTCGGTAGCCGGCACCGCCCACCCCGTGAGATCCCTTTATGCCCCGACCCAAGGACGCTATCGACAGGCGCGGCCGCCCTGTATCGCTCCACGCGCGCAGTAACGCCGGAATCGACGGCCGACGGGTCGCGGCGGCATTCAAGACGTTGCATGCCTTCGACAAAGATTCCGAGTTGCAGACCACCTGGATCGCTCGAGATTGAACGCCGCTCCGCTGCGCTTCATGGCCACCGCGCCGCGCGGCCTGGCGGACCTCGCGGCGGCCGAGCTGCGCGCGCTCGGCGCGCATGAGCTCAGCGAGCGAACGGCTGGGGTCCGATTTGCTGGTGAGTTACGCATCGGCTATGCCGCCTGCCTGTGGTCGAGGGTGGCGAGTCGGGTGCTGCTGGAAGTGGCCGAGTTTGATGCACCCGACACCGATGCCTACTACGCGGGTGCGCGAGCCATCGACTGGCGCGCACACGTCGATCCTCGCGGAACTTTGGCCTGCGAGTTCACCGGGACGCATCCGACGATCACGCACAGTCAATTCGGCGCGTTGAAGCTTAAGGACGCCATCTGCGACCAGTTGCGTGAGGTCTGCGGCGTGCGCCCTGACATTGATCTGGACCGGCCCGCCGTGCGCGTGGTTGCGCATGCAACCGGTCCGCGGGTGCTGCTGTACATCGACCTTGCGGGCGAAGGACTGCACCGCCGCGGCTACCGCTTGCGCAGCGGCGAGGCGCCACTGCGTGAGAACCTGGCGGCGGGAATACTGCTGCGCGCGCGCTGGGCCGAAATCGCCGCGGGCGGCGGTGCGTTCCTCGACCCGATGTGCGGATCAGGGACGCTGCCGATCGAAGCCGCCATGATCGCCGCCGACATCGCACCGGGCCTGCGACGCCCGTATTGGGGCTTCGTGGGTTGGCGCGGGCACGATGAGGCGATGTGGCGGCAGATTTTGGAGGCGGCTCGGGCCCGGGTCCGCGCCGCACCGGTAGCCCCGCTCAGGGGGAGCGATCGTGACGCCGCGGCATTGCGCAATGCCACGGCCAATGCCGAGCGCGCCGGCGTGTCGGCCTGGGTACAATTCAAGGCCTGCGAGGTGTCGCAGGCGCGGCCGGAAGGATCCGCCAGCGGCCTGGTGTGCACCAATCCACCGTACGGTGCCCGGCTCGATGACGCTGAGGCGGCACGCGCAACTCATCGGGAACTCGGCACGCTGTTGCGTGAGCATTTCAGTGGCTGGCAGGCCGCGGTGCTGACCGGTGCGCCGGATGGAGCGCAGGCGCTGGGGCTGCGCAGCTACCGTACGCATCAGCTGTGGAACGGCGCGCTGCAATGCCGGCTGCTGCGCTTCGACCTGGCGAACCCCGGGGCGCCGGCCCGGGTGCCCGGTGCGCCGCGGACCATCGATGCGGAACTTGCGGCCAGCCCAGGCGCGCAGATGTTCGGCAACCGCATCAGCAAAAACCTGCGCGCGCTCGGCAAATCGGCGCGACAGCAGCAGGTGAGCAACTTCCGCCTCTACGACGCGGACATGCCGGAATACGCGCTGGCGATCGATCGGTATCTCGAGGTCGGCACCGATGCGGTGCACCTGTATGTGCAGGAATACGCAGCCCCTGATTCCGTCGAGCCGACCGCCGCGGCCCGTCGCAGGGCGGAGGCGATGGCCGTGCTGCCCGGCGTCACGCAGGTTGATGTGGCCAATGTCCACCTGCGTGTGCGCCAGAGACAGCGCGGCTCGAGTCAATACTCACGGCTGGCGCATAGCGGGTCCTATGTCAGCGTCGCGGAAGGAGGGCTGGCCTTCCTGGTGAATTTTACCGACCACCTCGATACCGGACTCTTTCTGGACCATCGCTTGACGCGCCAGCGGTTGCGTGAGGCGGCCGCGGGGCGGCGCTTCCTGAACCTTTACTGCTATACCGCGAGCGCCACGGTTTACGCGGCCGCCGGCGGCGCCCGCCATAGCCTCAGCGTCGATCTGTCGAGCACATACCTCGACTGGGCCGCGCAGAATTTCCGCGCCAATGCGCTGGCGCGCGACTCGCACGAGCTGTTGCGCGCCGATTGCAATGAATGGCTGGCCAGCGCCAGCCCGGCAAGCTGGGACCTGATCTTTCTCGATCCGCCGACCTTTTCCAATTCCAAGCGCATGCAGGGCGTGCTCGATACGCAGCGCGATCACATGCAGTTGCTGGAGCAGTGCATGCGGTTGTTGGCGCCAGGCGGTCTGCTGCTGTTCTCGACCAACGCGCAGCGTTTCAAGCTCGACGATGCCGCGCGGGAGCAGTGGGCGCTGGAGGACATTTCGGAGGCAACCATACCCTTCGATTTCAAGCGCAACCCGCGCATACACCGCGCGTACGAACTGCGCGCGCGCGACTAAACCGAGCGACCGCTGGGCCTCAGTTGCCGGCGGCAGCGTCGGCGGCACGCCGCTGCTCAGCGGCCGCTTGCTGTGCCGCGTCCAGTTTTCGCTGAATGTCTTGCTCGGTCGCCTGCGCCTGCTTGGCCGCTTCGGCCTCGGAAGCGGCCACGCTGGCGCCCGTGGCGGCGGTTTCGGCCAGTCCGCAGGCCGACAAGCGACAGCGTAGCAAGCAGTGCGATGGATAAACGAACCATAAAAGTCTCCAGATTCTGGCCCTAGATATAGCCGCCGGTACTGCCCGGAGCAATGAAGGCCTTGGAAAAGTGTGCGCCGCGTCCCTTCGTGCGGCGCGCCGCAGCGCAATGGCCAGTTCAGTTCGCGTTCAGGACCGCCCCGGCAGACTTGTCACCAGGTACGGCAATTGGAGCGGCACATGAACAGAATCTGGGCGGGTTTGCTCTGCGCGCTGGCCGCCTCGTGGGTCTCGGCCCAGGAGGGTTACGGACCCTATGGTTCGGGCCGCAGTCGCTATGACCACTCCCTTTTACTCCAATGTCTATGCCGGACTCAGCTTCGGGCAACTGCGCTACAGCGAAGAAGGACTCAACACCATCACGCCGGCCACGGCGACGATAGTTGTCGGGGCCGGGCTTAGCCCGAACCTTGCGATCGAGGGTCGGCTCGGCGGCGGACTTAGCTCCGCGCAAGCCAACAACTACGGCATTGAGGTGCACTCGTTGTTTGCGGGATACCTCAAGGGTTCGGTACCGCTGGCCCCTGGCTTTTCGCTCTATGGGCTTGGTGGCGTGGCCAATGTCGACCTGCAGCGTGATTTCGGTCGCGCCTATGCCAATGACACGGGACTCTCGTATGGGCTGGGCATGGATTTTGATCTGGCGAGCAACGCCCGGCTCAGTTTGGAGTGGACCCATCTTGCGACCGGCGACAATCTTGGTTACGGCTACGACGTCAGTCAGGCCTCGATATCGATGGCCTGGCGATTCTAGAGAGGTTTCGCCGCGCGGCATTTCAGTGCCCCCTGTTGCACGGGCGCCACCCACAATGTGGCTGGTTTGTGCAAATTGCGTTCGTTCCGCGACGGCGGTAAGGTGAGGTTACCGTGGCCCCTTAAGGCATGCAGCCTGCGGTGGGGCACGCATAATCAGCACAAGGGGAGCAATCATGCGAGACACAGCTATACCGCCACGGGTGCGCGCGGCCTGGACCGACAACATACTGTTGGCGACGGCCACCGCCGGGCTCCTGTCACTTGCCGCAGGGATCGCCGCAGCGCAAACCGCGGCACCGCCCTCAGCTGCCGCGGCCGGGCCGCTTGAGGAAGTGGTCGTGACCGCCACGCGACGCGAAGAGTCCCTCAGCAAGATTGCGGTGAGTGTCACGGCAATCACCCAGGAAGGCTTGGACGTGCGGGGCGTCAAGGACATCGAGAGCCTGGCGCGCTTTACCCCGGGCATCAATGTCGATAATTCTGGCACCAACAACATCGCGATCCGCGGTATCGCCTCAAGCGGCGGTGCGGGCACTACGGGTATTTATATTGACGACACGCCGATCCAGATGCGCGCGCTGGCGTTCAACCCGGACGAGGCGCTGCCAAAGTCCTTTGATATCGATCGAATCGAGGTGCTGCGGGGCCCGCAAGGCACGCTGTTCGGCGCCGGTTCGATGGGCGGCACGGTCCGCTACATCACCGCCAAGCCGAGCCTCACCAAGACCAGCGTCTACGGGCGCAGCGAGATTTCCTATACCGAAGATGGCGATCCCAGCTACGAGGCGGGCCTCGCGGTCGGTGGCCCACTGATCGACAACAAGCTGGGCGCGCGCCTGTCGGTCTGGTACCGCAAGGACGGCGGCTGGATCGACCGCATCAACCCCGATACGCTGGCGGTGTCCACGAAGCGTGCCAACTACACGGATTCCACCGTGGCCCGATTGGCCGCGGTCTGGGCGGTGACGGATAACTGGACCGTCACGCCGGGCGTCTACTACGAGTATCTCAAAAAGAACGACGTCTCCAACTACTGGACGCTGTACTCCAATCCGTCGAGCAATAAGTACGTGAGCGCCAATCCGACGCAGCTGTTCTCACCCGACAAGCTCTACCTGCCGTCTCTCAAAATCGAGGGCAACTTCTCTGGATTCCAGCTGATCTCCAATACGTCGTACTACCACCGCGAAAACACGACCGGCTACGACGGTACGCTCTACAACCTCGGGTTCTATCAGCAGTTTTTTGCCTTCAGTCCGCTTAACCCGTTGCTGATCGACGCCCAGGGGCTGCACTTGAATGATCCTCTGTACAACCCGCCGGGCGTGCCGGGCGCAATAGGCTACCGAGCGAAGGGCGAGGTCGACAACAAGCAGCAGAACTTCACCCAGGAAATCCGCCTGCAGTCCAGTGACGCTAACGCAAAGCTGCTGTGGACGACCGGCGTGTTCTATGCCAGCAACCGCCAGGATTACCTGGAACAGATTATCGATCCGAACGTCGGCAACTTCCTGCAGGCGATCTACACCGGTACCGGCAACGCGCTGCCGCCGGGATCAACACCAAACGACTACATACTCGACTTCTTCGGCATTGGCTACGATCCCGCTTATCCGATCGACTCGTACTTTCTGAAGACCCACGCCAAAGACGAACAGCTGGCGTGGTTCGGCGAGGCCAACTACCGATTTACGGATCAGTGGAAGCTGACCGTCGGTGCGCGCTATGCGCACATGAAATTCACCTTCAATTCGATCACCGGCGGCCCGCAGCTGTATGACGTGACCACTGCCCTGGAAAGCAGCAAGACCGAAAACGCATTCACACCGAAGGTAAGCATGTCCTTCCAGGCCGACCCGAACGACCTGTATTACCTGACGTACGCCAAGGGATTCCGCCCGGGCGGCGGCAACAACCCGGTGCCCTACGCCTCCTGCGCCGGCGACTTTCAGACCTTCGGCATCCCCGGCGCACCGCCGACCTACAACTCGGACACCGTGGACAGCTACGAAGCAGGCGCGAAGAACAACTTTAATAACCGCGTCAGGCTGGCCAGCAGCGTCTATTACATCAAATGGCACAACATCCAGCAGACCGTCGTCCCGCCGGTCTGCCAGATCTCGTTTATCTCAAATTTGGGTGAAGCCACCGCGAAGGGTCTGGACGTGCAGGCCGATATCGCGATCACCAACGAGCTGACGATGGACCTGACGGCCGGCTACACCGACGCCCGCTATACCAAGGACTCGAGATTGTCGCCCGACCTGAGTCTTCCGCCGATCGTGCTAAGCGGGGATGCGATTGTCGGCCTGGGCGGTCAGCCGGGCGCGCCTTTTACCGGCTCGATCGGCGTCGAGTATCACTTCAGCGCCTTCGACAAGTCTTCGTTCGTGCGCGCCGACTACGAATACGTGGGCTCACCGAAGTGGGCCGGCCCCAACCAGGATCCGAACAGCGGCCAGTACGACCAGGCGAATTATTCGTTGCCGTCGACCAGCTTTCTGACGCTGCGCGGCGGCGTCGAGCTCGGTGAATGGTCCGCCTCCGCGTTCGTGGACAATTTGACCGACAACCATCCGGTCACGAACTACGACTGGACGATCGATCCGCTCAACGGACCTAACTCGTACACCAACCGCATCCAGAGAAACTACACTTTCCGGCCACGGACCATTGGCCTAACGCTTACGTATCGCAAATAAGCCCCGACCCTCGAGGTCACGCATCGGCGTGACCTCGAGGGGCAGACCGGCCTCTCAGCCGGCAGCGAATGGAGTAGCACTGACATGACGAGCAATCGTGACGGCGATGCGTCCGACCGCGCTCTCGGCATGGGATTGCCCATCACGCGGCGGGATTTTGTGCAGGGTGCCGCGGTCGGGTCCGCGGGACTGCTGGCCGCGGCCTGGCTGCCAGGTTGCGGCCAGCGAGAGGCACCGATGCCCGTGGCGGCGCAGGATCGCGCCGGCTATTACCCACCGCGGCTGACCGGGATGCGGGGCAGTCACCCTGGATCTTTCGAGAGTGCCCACGCGCTGCGCGACGGGCAGGCGCTCCCTACGCCGGCGGATCTTGACGAACAGTACGATCTTGTAATCGTCGGCGCCGGCATCAGCGGACTGGCGGCCGCGCATTTCTATCGTGAGTTGTCCCCGAGCGCCCGCATCCTGCTGCTCGATAACCACGACGACTTCGGCGGCCATGCCAAGCGCAATGAGTTCGAGATCAATAACCAGTTGTATCTGATCAACGGCGGCACGCTGCTGATCGACAGCCCGCGGCCGTACAGCGCCGTCGCGGACGGCGTACTCAGGGCGATCGGTATCGACGCGCCGGCGCTGGCGAAGGTCATACGAGCCCAAGACCCGGATCTTCTACGATTTCCAGAGCAGCCAATCGGAGTCCGGTGTGTTCTTTGACCGCGAGACCTTTGGCGCGGATCACCTCGCCGTCGGCTATCGCCACAAGCCATGGCGGGAATTCCTGGCGGGCACGCCGCTGTCCGCGACGGCCAAACGCGACCTGGAGCGTCTTGAGACCAGCAAAAAGGATTACTTGCCGGGTTTGAGCTCCACGCAGAAGAAGCAACGCCTGATGAAGCTCAGTTATCGCGATTACCTTCGCGACACGGTGCGGGTCGATCCGGCGGTGCTGGCAATGTATCAGGCCAAGACGCAGGGTGAATGGGGCGTGGGGATCGACGCGGTTTCGGCTCTCGATTGCTGGGGTGTAGGCGAGGGTTGCCGGGGTTCGATGGGCTCAAGCTCGAACCGGGGTCGATACCGGGAATGGGCTTTACCCCTGCCGGCTATGCCGACACGGGTGGGTCGGTACGGCTGCACTTCCCCGACGGGAACGCCACCATTGCGCGTGGGCTGGTGCGACAGCTGATTCCGGCGGCCGTTCCGGGCAGCACCGTGCAGGATCTGGTCACGGCGCGCGTGGACTATGGGCGCCTCGATCGCGCCGACCAGCCGGTGCGCCTGCGGCTCAACAGCACCGTGGTGCGTGTGCGCCACGAGGGCGCGCCGGAGAGCGCCAAGCGAGCCTTTGTGACCTACATCCGGGACAAGCGCGCGTTCAGGGTACGCGCGCGCCACTGCGTGCTCGCCTGCTACAACATGATGATTCCGTATCTCGCTCCCGAGCTCCCGGAAACCCAGAAAAAAGCCCTGCACGAGCTCGTCAAGACACCGCTGGTCTATACCAGTGTCGCGGTCCGCAATTCGCGCGCGTTTGCAAAACTTGGCATCAACCACATCTATGCGCCCGGCAGCTATCACACCCAGGCCCGGCTCAACGCGATCGTCGACATCGGCAATTACCGCAGCCCGCGCTCGCCGGACGAGCCGAACCTGGTGTGGATGATGAGGACACCCTGCAAGCCCGGTTTGTCGGAGCACGACCAGAACCGCGCCGGCCGCGCGGAACTGCTGGCGACCCCGTTCGAAGTTTTTGAACGCAATATCCGCGCGCAGCTCGGGCGCATGCTGGGCGCTGCGGGCTTCGATCCGGCGGCTGACATCACGGCAATCACGGTGAACCGTTGGCCCCACGGATACGCGCCGGAGCACAATTCCTTATGGGAGCCAGAGCTGCCGGAAAGCGAGCAACCGCAGGTGATCGGTCGGGCACGCTTTGGCCGGATCGCCATTGCCAATTCCGACTCCGGCGGTGGGGCGTACACCGACGTAGCCATCGATCAGGCTCACCGCGCCGTTAACGAACTGCTTGGATCCCAGCCGAGAGCCTGATGGCGCGGACTGCTCCCGCTGCTCTGAGGCCGAGCGCTGCGCACGCGCCCTCATACTATGCGGCAACCGTGAAGGAGCGAGTTGTCACCGCGCCGTTTACGGGCCCGGCACGCACCGACGTATGCGTCGTCGGCGGCGGCTACGCGGGACTGTCGACGGCCTTGCACCTGGCGCGGCGCGGTGTCGAGGTCACCTTGCTGGAGCAATCGCTCCTGGGCTGGGGCGCTTCCGGGCGCAACGGCGGCCAGGCCCACGTCGGCATGCGCCGCGAACAGGAATGGCTCGAAGCGCACCTCGGACTCGCCGATGCGCGCCGCCTGTGGGAATTCTCGCTCGGCGCACGCGCGCATCTTGATTGGTTGATCGAGACCTATCAGATCGACTGTGACCTGCGGCTGGGCTACCTGCACGCCAACCACCGCGAGCGCTACAGCGCGGAGACGCGCCGCCACGTCGAGCATCTGCGCGCGACCTACGGCTACGAACACCTTCGATTCATCGAGCGCGACGAGCTGGCGGCGATGGTCGCGACCCGGGCCTATTGCAGTGGCAGTTTTGACGCCCGTGCCGGCCACCTGCATGCGCTCAATCTTGCGCTCGGACTGGCGCGCGCGGCGGCCAGTCACGGTGCGCGGCTGCACGAGGGCGTGGAGGTCACCGGCGTCGATCCGCAGCAGGGCGGATGGCGGGTCGCAACGAACCGAGGAGAGCTCACCGCCCAGCGCGTGGTGCTGGCATGCAACGGCTACCTGCGGGGGCTGGCGCCGGAGGTGGAGCGGCACGTCATGCCGATCAACAACTACATCGCGGTCACCGAACCGCTGGGAGCCGAGGCCGCGCGGCGCCTGATCAGCAACGGGGCGGCGGTGTCGGATTCGCGTTTCGTCGTCAACTATTTCCGCATTACCCCAGACCACAGACTGCTGTTCGGGGGCGGGGAAAACTATGGCTACAAGTTTCCGCGCGACATAGCCGCCTTCGTCCGCCCGCACCTGCTGAAGGTCTTCCCGCAGCTCTCCCAGGTTCGCTACGAGTACGCCTGGGGCGGAACCCTCGCGATCACGCCGACCCGCATGCCATGGGTGCACGAGTTTAAGCCTGGGCTTATCAACGCCAGCGGCTTCTCTGGCCTGGGCGTACTGATCGCACCCTACACCGGCAAGGCCATCGCCGAGGCGCTGTGTGGCGAGCGCGAGGCTTTTGAGTTGCTCGGGCGGGTGCCCGTGCCGACATTCCCGGGCGGACCGTGGTTGCGCTCACCGACGCTGGTGGCCGCGATGCTCTTTTATGCCCTTAGAGACCGACTCTGACCGATCATCACCAAGTGGGAAAATCATGCATGAACAGGTATCCAGCGAAACGGCTCCGATAAGCGAGTGGCAGGAATTCCGGGCCGCGAATCCTGAGGTTCAGGCGATCGACGCCTTTATCATCGACCTGAACGGCCACACGGCGGGCAAGCGGCTCCCGGCGGTCGACGGGGAGAAGCTGTACAAAGAGGGCGTGATGTACTCGGCCTGCGCACCGCTCGCGGACTGCCGCGGGCTCGGCCACAACGCCGGCGGCATGGGCAAGTCCGACGGCGATCCTGACGGGATTGCGCGGCCGTTGCGCGGCTACCTGCGGCGCGTGCCGTGGGCGGCGACCCCAACGGCGCAGGTGGTCTGCCACATGACGGATGCGGCGGACGGCAACGACCTGTGGTTTGACCCACGCGTGATCCTGACCAACATCGTGGGGCAGTGCCGTGCCGCAGGGCTGCACCCCGTGATGGCCTGCGAGCTGGAGTTCTACCTGATCGATCCCTGCCGCAGCGCCGACGGGGGCATCACCCTCGGGGCGCTGCCGGGCCGCACACCGTCGCGGCGGGCCGCGAACTTGTCACTCGAGGCGGTCGAGGACATGGCCGGCTTTCTCAGCCGGGTCGACGCCGCCGCGGCGGAGCAGCAGCTGCCCGTGTGTGGCGCCGTGGCCGAGTACGGCGTCGGCCAGTACGAAGTCAATCTTCGGCACATCGCCGACCCGGTCCTGGCGGCGGATCAGGCCGTGCTGCTCAAGCGCCTTGTGAAAGGTGTGGCGCGATCGCTCGGTATGGAGGCCACGTTCATGGCCAAACCATTCATGGCAGAGCCTGGCAGCGGCTTACATGTGCACGTGAGCGTGGTCGATGAGGCGGGCCGCAACCGCTTCGGCGCCGCCAACGGTGAGGCGTTGCTGCGCCATGGAATTGCCGGCATGCAGGCCCTGATGTACGACTCGATGGCCCTGTACGCCCCGAACTTCAACTCGCAACGGCGCTTCCTCGGACCGTTCGTGCCCAGCAGTCGGGACTGGGGCCACAACAACCGCAGCGTGGCCTTTCGCGTGCCCTTGGGAACCGGCGAAGCGCGCCGCATCGAGCACCGGGTCGCAGGGGCCGACGCCAGTCCGCACCTCGCGCTGTCGGCCGTGCTGGCGGCGTTGTTGCACGGAATCACCCACCGGCTGGAATCCAGCGCACCGATCGACGGGCAGGCCATCGGCGCCGACGACGCGGATTTTCCGGGCGACTTGGTCGTCGCGCTCGACCGGCTCGAGAGCTCAAGCGTGCTCGGAAAGTACATACCCGCGAGGTACCTCAAGGTGTATTCGGAGGTCAAAAGAGGCGAGTACGGCGCGCTGATTGACGCGGTTTTTCACCGCGAATACGACTTTTACGCTTAAGGCGAATTACGTCAAAACCCTCTTGGCCTGCGGCGCGCGACGCAGGCGCGGAGCGTCGGCGAGATGCCAAAAATAAATCATAAAAAACAAGGACTTCGAGTTTAACTAAATATTTCGGGGCCGCCAAAATTGGCATTCTCTGCGGGACTGGTCGCGCCCCGCTATGCTCTAATGGGGTAATTAGAGAGCACGCCAAAGGCGTACCGACCGCAGCGGCTTGGTGCGTCGGAGCCCCTTTTCATGTCTGGCAAACGTCCATTGATCGGCATTCCCGCGGACCGCCGTCTGCTGGGGCCGCAGGCCTACCATCTCGCCGGGGAAAAATACGTCGCCGCCGCCCTGGACGCGGCGGGAGTCATTCCGGTGATCGTGCCTGCCCTGGGTCGTGAGCTGAACTATGACGGATTGCTCGACTCACTCCACGGACTGCTCTTTACCGGCAGCCCATCCAACGTGGAGCCACGTCACTACCGCGGTGAGCCGAGCGCGGCCGGTACGCTGCACGATCCGCATCGCGACGAGACCACACTGCCGTTGATTCCGCGCGCGGTCGCCGCCGGCGTACCGGTGCTTTGCATCTGCCGCGGCTTTCAGGAGATGAACGTCGCCTACGGGGGCACGCTTTGGCAGCAGCTGCAGGAAGTGCCTGGTTACGTTGATCATCGCGAGGACAAGGCCGACTCACTGGAGCAGCAGTATGGCCCGGCGCACGAGATTACCCTGGTGCCCGGGCGGCCTGTTGCAGCGGCTGGCGGGCGGCGCCGAGCGATTGCAAGTCAATTCACTCCATGCCCAAGGCGTGCGGGAGCTCGGCCGCGGATTGACGGTGGAGGCGCGTGCCAGTGACGGAGTAATCGAAGCTTTCCGCGTGACCGAGGCAAGCAATTTCGCGCTTGCCGTGCAATGGCACCCGGAATGGCAGGTGCTGAAAAACAAGTTCTCAGTGGCGTTGTTTGCCGAGTTCGGCGACGCCTGCAGAGCAAGAATGTAAACCAAGGTGATTTATGTCCAACGAGATCCAGCAATTCTTCCGCGATCACGGCATTTCCGAAGTCGAGGCCATCATCCCCGACATGGCCGGCATCGCCCGTGGCAAGTTGATGCCTGCGGAGAAATTCGCCGAGGATGCGGGCATGCGCCTGCCGGAGAGCATCTTTCTGCAGACCGTGACCGGTGATTATCCGAGCGACACCTCATCGGCCATGAGCCCGGAGGAAATCGACATCGTGCTCAAGGCCGACCCGAAGACGGTGCGCGTCGTGCCGTGGGCCGCCGAGCCCACCGCCCAGGTCATTCATGATTGCTTTTACTCGGACGGTCGGCGCGTCACGATGGCCCCGCGCCAGTTGCTGCAGCATGTGCTGGAACTCTATGCCGCGCGCGGTTGGCAAGCGGTGGTGGCCCCCGAACTCGAGTTTTACCTGGTCGAGCCCAATATCGATGCGGACTATCAGCTCAAGCCACCGATCGGGCGCTCCGGCCGTTCCGAGCCGGGCCGCCAGTCCTACAGCATTGCCGCGGTCAACGAGTTTGATCCGCTGTTCGATGACATGTACGCCTTCTGCGAGTCGCAGGATATCGAGATCGATACTTTGATCCACGAGGACGGCCCGGCGCAGATGGAAATCAACCTGGTGCACGGCGATCCCCAGAACCTCGCGGACCAGGCCTTCCTGTTCAAGCGCACGGCGCGCGAAGCGGCGTTGCGTCACAAGATGTACGCCACCTTCATGGCCAAGCCGCACGCCAAGGAGCCGGGTAGTGCAATGCACATACACCAGAGCGTGATCGACACCAAGACCGGCGCCAATATATTCAGCAATGCAGACGGCACGCCCTCGGCCCTGTTCTTTTCGCACATCGCCGGGCTGCAACGCTACCTGCCGCCCGCCATGAGCCTGTTCGCGCCCAACGTGAACTCTTATCGTCGCATCGCCCGCTACCAGCTGGCACCGGTCAACGTCCAGTGGGGTTACGATAACCGTACCGCGGGCTTGCGGGTGCCGGTATCCGATCCGGACGCTCGGCGAGTCGAGAATCGGCTCGGCGGGGCGGATGCAAACCCCTACATCGCTATTGCCGGCTCGCTGGCCTGCGGATATCTGGGCATGGTGCAGAACCTCCAGCCCAGCGATCCGATCACGGGCAGCGCGCAGGATCTCCCTTGGGATCTGCCGCGTTCGCTCGACGACGCCCTGAAGCGTCTCAAGGACTGCCAGCCGCTGGTCGGCTTACTCGGTCAGCCTTTCGTTGCGGCCTACACGATCGTCAAGCAGGCCGAGCACGAGGTGTTCCTGCAGGTGATCAGCTCCTGGGAACGTGAACATCTGCTGCTGAACGTCTAGTTCCGTGCTGATATGCGCAGTGACTCGCCCGGCACTGTGCGCCATGGCGTTCATGGCCCTGGCCGCCTGCGGCGCGAAGCAGGCGACCGAGTCCCCCGGGGCTGGCACGACCTCGGCGGCGGCCCATGGCGCAGCCGAAGAGAAAGTACTGAACATCTACAACTGGTCGGACTACATAGCTCCCGACATTCTGCCGGCATTCGAAAAGGAATTCGGCATCAAGGTCCACTACGACGTCTTTGATGCCAATACGGTGCTGCAGACCAAGTTGCTGACCGGACACACCGGCTACGACATTGTCGTGCCCAGCAGCAGCTTCATGGCGCTGCAGATCAAGGCCGGCGTATTCAGCAAACTCGACAAGTCGTTGCTCCCGAACCTGAAGTACGTCGATCCGGATCTGGCGGCACGCATGGAACCGCTGGATCCCGGCATGGAACACGGCGTGATCTATTTCTGGGGCACCGGGGGCATCGGCTACAACGTCGAGAAGATCAAGAGCGCGATGCCCGACGCGCCCGTAGACAGCCTGCGCATGATCTACGACCCGGACGTCGTCAACCGCTTCAAGGATTGCGGCGTGACCATTATTGATGAGCCGACCGAGATCGTAAGCACGGTACTGCTTTATCTGGGACGCGATGCCACCAGCGAGAAGCCCGAGGACCTCGCGGCTGCCGAGAAAGGTATTGATGGCCATCCGCCCGAGCGTGCGCTACATCGATAACTTCAAGTATACGGAGGACCTGGCCAACGGCGAGACCTGTCTGGCGCTCGGCTGGAGCGGCGACGTATTGAATGCGGCGGCACGGGCGCGGGAAGCCCGACGCGGCAATACCATCAAGTACAATGTTCCCAAGGAAGGCGCAGTCCTGTTTTTCGACTTGATGGCCATTCCTGCAGACGCCCCACATCCGCGAAACGCGCACCTGTTCATCAACTACATGATGCGACCGGAAGTGTCCGCGAGGAATTCCAGCCTGGTGCACTATGCGACCGCCAACCTGGCCGCCTACCCGTTGGTCGATCCGACGGTCTATAACGATCGCGGCGTTTACCCCACGCAGGAAACCCGGCAGAGACTGGTCCCGGATCTGCCCCGGTCGGCGGCCTATACCAGACTGCTGACGCGCATGTGGAGCCGGTTCAAGTCGGGCCATTGACCGAAGCTTGTCGGCACCTAGGAGCAAGACAGTGAGCCGCGAGTGCCGGCGGGCCAAAACGCGCCGTTATTTGCTGATCGAGCGCGGCGTTGGCGCTCCGCGTCCCGCGGCAGGGCTGTTTCTGAGGACGCCGCGTTGGTATATTGGCCCCGGACATAAGAGGGGTCTGCTGCGGACATGCCCCGCCTGTTCATGTGCGTTAAATAATCGTCCACGACACCCGGAACCCTCAGATGCTCCATAAAGTCGCGCGCCACGCCATGTGGGTCACGATGGCCCTCGCGCTGATGGGATGCGGCGGCAAGCAGCCGGCGGCCTCCGGTGGGAGCTGCGCCTCCCGCGGCATCCGCTGGAGCGACAGCCGAAGAGAAGGTGCTCAACGTCTACAACTGGTCCGATTACATCGCTCCCGAGGTCGTGCCGAACTTCGAGAAGGAGTACGGCATCAAAGTTCACTACGACGTCTTCGATTCGAACGAGGTACTGCAGACCAAGCTCCTGGCGGGACAGACCGGCTACGACATCGTGGTGCCCACGGCTAATTTCCTGGCGCTGCAAATCAAGGCTGGCGTGTTTCGCAAACTCGATAAATCGCTGCTTCCCAATCTCAAGAACGTCGATCCGGCGATGACCAAGTACTTCGATGCGCTCGATCCAGGCATGCAGTACTCCGTGAATTATTTCTGGGGCACCTCGGGCGTGGGCTACAACGTCGACAAGATCAAGGCGGCCATGCCCGACGCGCCGGTCGACAGCTTCCGGATGTTCTTTGATCCGAGCGTGGTCAAGCATTTCAAGGACTGCGGCGTAACTCTGCTCGACGCACCGGATGAGGTCATCAACGCGGTATTCGTGTACCTGGGCATTCAGCCCAACAGCGAAAAGCCTGAAGACCTCGCGACGGCCGAGAAAACGCTGATGGCGATTCGTCCCTACGTGCGCTACATCAATTCTTCGAAGTACATCGAGGATCTGGCGAATGGCGAGATTTGCCTGGCGCTGGGCTGGAGCGGCGATGTGGGCCAGGCGGCGCTTCGCGCTCGCGAGGCCAAGAACGGCATTAACATCAAATACCTCATCCCGAAAGAGGGTGCAGTGTTGTTCTTTGACATGCTGGCGATTCCCGCAGATGCCCCGCATCCGAAGAATGCACACCTGTTCATTGACTACCTGCTGCGTCCCGAGGTCTCAGCTAGGAATTCGAGCGCCGTGCACTTCGCGTCCATCAACGCCGCGGCCTATCCGCTGATCGATCCGGCTATTTACAACGACCGCGGCATTTTTCCGGCGCCGGAGACCACTGCGCATTTGGCCCCGAATCTGCCGCGCTCGCAGCCCTATATGCGCCAGCTGAATCGGATGTGGACTCGAGTCAAGTCCGGACGCTAAACCACCACGGAGCACGGGTCGTCGCTCGGCACTCGGCGATCAACCCCAACAATAATGGCTGACAACCGCAGCAAGACGCCCGAGCCATGGCTTGATCCTCACGCCCAGGCCTATATTCGCATCGAGAACGTCACCAAGCGTTTTGGCACCTTCGTGGCCGTCAACAATGTCTCGCTAAAGGTCTTTAAGGGCGAGATTTTCTGCCTGCTCGGCGGTTCCGGGTGCGGCAAAACCACGCTGCTGCGCATGCTGGCGGGCTTCGAGCAGCCGACCTCGGGCACGGTGTACATCGACGGCCAGGACATGGCGGGTATTCCGCCATACGAGCGACCCGTCAACATGATGTTCCAGTCGTATGCCATTTTCCCGCACATGACCGTGGCCGGCAATGTGGCGTTCGGTCTGGAGCAGGAAAGGCTCCCGCGCGCCGAGATTGAGCGGCGCGTCGCGGAGATTCTCGACATCGTCAAGCTAAGCGAATACGCCAAGCGCAAGCCCCATCAGCTGTCCGGCGGCCAGCGCCAGCGGGTGGCGTTGGCACGCTCGTTGGTGAAGCGCCCGAAGTTGCTGCTACTCGATGAGCCGTTGGGCGCGCTCGATCGCAAACTGCGTGAGCACACGCAGTTTGAACTGCTCGGCATCCAGGAGAAGCTGGGCGTCACGTTTGTGGTGGTCACGCACGATCAGGAGGAGGCGATGACGCTGTCCTCGCGCGTGGGTGTGATGAACCGCGGTGAGATTGTGCAGGTGGGCACCCCCAGGCAAATCTACGAATTTCCGGTCTCGCGTTTCGTCGCTGACTTTATCGGCTCGGTGAACCTCTTCGAGGGCCAGCTCACCGAGGATGAACAGGACCACGTGCGCGTCAAGTGCGAGGAGCTCGAGGCGCCGGTCTACGTGGACCATGGCATGAGCGCGCCGCCCCTCGCGCTGTGCTGGGTGGCGGTGCGTCCGGAAAAGATCGTGCTGACGCGCGAACCGCCCGCTGGCGGCGACAATTGGGCGCACGGGACCATTCGCGACATTGCCTACCTCGGCGATATGTCGGTGTTCCTCGTCAAACTCGATTCGGGGCGCGAGGTGCGCGTTACCCAGGCCAACCGAGCGCGCAAGTCCGACGAGCAGTTCGTCTGGGACGAAGCCGTGTACCTGAGCTGGGACGCTTCCAGCCCCGTGGTGGGCTTGAACTGAAATGAGCGTATCCACGAGCGGTTCGTCGCGCCCGCCGGCCGGCCCCGTCCGCAAGGACTCGCGCCTGACGACGCCGTGGGAACCGCTCTGGCAGTGGATCCACCGGCTGCGGCCGGCGCGCTGGTCGGCGTACATCCGCGATCACTGGATTGGCAAGCCGCTGGTGACGGCCGTGCCCATGATCTGGCTGGTGCTGTTTTTCATGGTGCCGTTCATCATTGTATTCGGCATCTCATTCTCTCAGTCGGTGCTCGCAATCCCGCCGTATGAGTCATTGTGGAGTTGGGTCGACGACAAGGTGCTGACGCTGCGCCTGCATTTGGGGAACTACAATTACCTGTTTACCGACTCGCTGTACATCAGTTCCTACCTGTATTCGTTGAAGGTCGCGGCGGTCTCCACCATCTTCTGCCTGCTGCTCGGCTATCCGATGGCCTACGGTATCGCGCGTGCGCCGCCGACCACCCGTAACATCTACTTGATGCTGATCATCCTGCCATTCTGGACGTCGTTTTTGCTGCGGGTCTACGCCTGGATTG
This sequence comes from uncultured Gammaproteobacteria bacterium, assembly GCA_963699955.1. Classification (GTDB taxonomy): domain Bacteria; phylum Pseudomonadota; class Gammaproteobacteria; order Steroidobacterales; family Steroidobacteraceae; genus FEN-1191. The sequence goes on along the minus strand of CAVOVV010000006.1, from coordinate 565,943 downwards.
GACTGCTGAAGAACAACGGCGTTATCAACAACGTGCTGATGTCGCTCGGCATTATCCACGAGCCAATCACGATGATGCAGACCGATTTCGCGGTCTATATCGGCATCGTCTATTCGTATCTGCCGTTCATGATCCTGCCGCTGTATTCCAACCTCGAGAAGCACGACCGTACCCTGCTCGAGGCCGCCGCCGATCTGGGCGCTCGACCATGGAAGGCATTCATGCGGATTACCGTGCCGCTGTCGATGCCAGGCATCGTTGCCGGCGCACTGCTGGTGTTTATTCCCGCGGTAGGCGAATACGTGATCCCCTCGCTTCTCGGCCGCACCGATCAACTCATGATCGGGCGAGTGCTGTCGGACGAATTCTTCGCCAATCGCGACTGGCCCGTGGCCAGCGCCGTCGCCACCGCCATGCTGATCTTGCTGGTAGTCCCGATCATGATCTTCCAGCGTTACCAGAACCGCGAGCTGGCACACAAATGATCGGCGGACGGAAATTCTTTGTGCCGACCATGCTGGCCTTCGGCTTTGCCTTCCTGTACGTGCCGATCCTGTCGATGATGGTGTTTTCCTTCAACTACTCGAAATTGGTCACCGTCTGGGATGCGGCCAATTCTCCGACGCTGAAGTGGTACGGCCTGCTGTTCCAGAACCACCAGATCATGGGCGCGGCCGCATTGTCGATCAAGGTCGCGACGCTGAATGCCTGCATTTCGGTGGTGCTCGGCACACTCGCCGGACTGGTGCTGGCGCGCTTCGGCCGGTTTCGCGGCCGCACCCTGCTGGCGGCGATGACCACTGCGCCGCTGGTGATGCCCGAGGTTATTACCGGGCTGGCGATGCTGCTGCTGTTCGTGGCCATGGAACAGCTGATCGGTTGGCCGGCCGGCCGCGGCGTCACCACGATCACGATTGCGCATGTCACCTTTTCCATGGCCTACGTGACCGTAATCGTTCAGTCCCGGCTCGCCAGTTTCGATGAATCGCTCGAGGAAGCCGCGATGGACCTGGGTGCGCGTCCAGCGAAAGTGTTCTGGCGCATAACCTTACCGCTCATCATGCCGGCGATTGTCTCCGGCTGGCTGCTCGCATTTACGCTGTCCTGGGATGACGTGGTGATTTCGCAGTTCGTAGCCGGCCCGAGTTCCACAACCCTGCCAATGGTTATTTTTTCCAAGGTGCGGCTGGGCGTGAGCCCGGACGTGAACGCGCTTGCGACCTTGATGGTGCTGATTGTGGCGACCGGTGTAGTGCTCTCGGCGCTGGTGATGCAGCGCCAGGAGAGGCGCCGGCAGCGTGAGATGCAGCTCGCCAACGACTAGTGGCCGGACCCGGGATGCTGCTGCCAAATAAGCTCCCTGACGTGGGTACCACAGTATTCACGGTGATGTCGCGCCGTGCCGCGGAGACGGGCGCTATCAACCTCGGCCAGGGTTATCCCGATTATCCCATCGATGCACGGCTCGCCGAGCTCGTGCAGCAGGCGATGGCGGAGGGCCACAATCAATATGCGCCCATGCCCGGAGTGCCGGCGCTGCTGGAGCAAATAGCACTCAAACTGCAACGGGTCTATGGGACAAGTGTGGATGCGAGCCGCGAAGTTACGGTGACAGTCGGCGCCACCGAAGCTATTTATTCGGCAATTCAGGCTCTGGTCGGTGCGGGCGATGAAGTGATCGTCTTCGATCCCGCTTACGATTCCTACGACCCGGCCGTGCGTCTCGCCGGCGCGCGCTGCGTGCACGTACCCATGGCGCCACCAGCGTTCCGTCCTGATTGGGATCAGGTGCGCACGCTGGTCACCGAACGCACGCGGCTGGTGATCATCAACTCACCGCAGAACCCGGCGTGCAGTTGCTTGCAGACTGCGGACCTGGACGCCCTGGCGGCCATAGTGCGCGACCGCAATTGTCTGGTGTTGGCCGACGAAGTGTACGAGCACATGGTTTTTGACGGTGCCCGGCATGCGAGTGTGCTTGCGCATCCGGAATTGCGCGCGAGCAGCGTGGCGGTCTACTCTTTTGGCAAGACCTTGCACGCCACAGGATTACGTATCGGTTACGCCGTCGCACCCCCGGCGCTAACGAGCGAATTGCGCAAAGTGCACCAGTTCAATACCTTCACGATCGCGACCTGCTTACAACAGGCGGTAGCCGGGTATCTGCGCGAACGGCCGCAATGCGGGGCCGATCTGCCCGAGTATTTTCAACAAAAGCGTGACCGCCTGAGCGCGCTGCTGGAGTCCAGTGGCCTGCGGGTGCTGCGCTCGGCCGGCTCGTACTTTCAGCTCGTGGATTACAGTGCCGTGTCCGCGCGCGGCGATGTCGAGCTGGCCGAAGCGTTGATCGACGAGGCCGGTGTGGCCACGATTCCCCTGTCGGTGTTCTTTCGCAATCCGCCGCCGTTGCGGCTGCTGCGCGTATGTTTTGCCAAGCGCGACGCCACCCTGGTTGAAGGCGCGCGACGCCTTACCGACTGGGCGCGCCGCCAGTAGCCCCGGGCCTTAACGTACAATAGCGCCATGGACCGATTTACCCGCCTTAATCATCCGCCGGACGTGCCACTGCCACCCGATAACCGGCCGGTGGTCGCACCAATTCACCGCAGCGTCAAGTTCGAGTTCGAGACGGTGGAGGAGACGGTGCGCAACTGGCGCGGAGCCCGCCCGGGATTCAACTACCTACGCTCAGCAAACCCCACCACCCGCCAGCTCGAATTGACGCTCGCGCAGCTTCAGGGCCGCGAAGATGCATTAGCCTGTGCGTCTGGGGTCGGAGTGGTGGCCAACGCCCTGCTGTCACTCACCAAGCAGGGCGATCACATTTTGTTGTTTGTGGAACTATATGGGCCTACCAGAAATCTGGTGCGCCGCATGCTCGGCAAGTTCGGAGTCACGCACACGCTGCTGTCGATCAGCGATCTGGCGGGCATCGAGCGCGCGCTGTCGACGCTGCCGACGCGGCTGGTGCTGTTCGAGAGCCCCACCAATCCAATCAATCGCATTGCCGACATCAACGCGATCACGCAAATGGCGGGCAAGCACGGTGCGCTCACGCTGCTTGACAACACCTTGGCGGGCCCGCACCAGCACGGCGAATTCGCCATCGATGTTTTCCTGCACAGCCTCACTAAATTTGCCTCCGGCCACGGCGATGTCATGGGCGGCGCGGTGATTGCAAATGCCGAGTTGATCGGCCGGATGCGACCGGACTTCAACGTATTGGGCGGTGCGCTTGATCCACAAGCGGCATTCCTAATCCAGCGCGGGCTCAAGACTTACCAGGTACGCTATCGCGAGCACAGCCACAGCGCTCAGGTGGTGGCGGAATTCCTCGCCAAGCACCCCGCCGTGAGTGCAGTGTATTACCCCGGCTTAAGCACCCATCCCGGGCACGCGCTGGCGCGCGCGCAGATGAGCGATTTCGGGTCGGTCGTTACCTTTGACTTGCACGGCGGCGCGGAGGCGGGCCGGCGTTTCGCGGAAGCTCTGGAGCTGTTCGCCATGGCGGCCAGCTTTGGGGCGACCGATTCGTTGGTACTGCCGCCCCAATTGCTGGTCGCCCGCGATCTCGACGCGGAACAACAGCGCCTGGCGGGGGTCGGCGCAGGTACCGTGCGGCTGTCTATTGGACTTGAGAGCATCGGCGATCTTCTCGCCGACCTCGAGCAGGCGCTCTCGAAGGCTTGACTGCCCCGAGAGGCTGGCGCAGGGTCCGTGCTGGCGATGCAACGAGCGGAAACGGCTCAGTCCCGCGAAACCGGCGCTCGCCCGGCGGCGGATCAAAAGTTCTTGATCAGCGCATCACCAAACTCGCTGCACTTCACCTTGGTCGCGCCCGGCATCATGCGGGCGAAGTCGTAGGTAACGATCTTCTGATCGATGGTCTTGTCCATGGCGCTGATGATGGCGTCGGCGGCTTCCGTCCAGCCCATGTATCGCAGCATCATCTCGCCGGAAAGCACCACCGAGCCCGGGTTTACCTGATCAAGATCGGCATACTTGGGCGCGGTACCGTGGGTCGCTTCAAAAATGGCGTGTCCGGTTTGGTAGTTGATATTGGCGCCGGGCGCGATGCCGATCCCTCCCACCTGCGCCGCCAGCGCATCGGACAGGTAGTCGCCATTGAGATTAAGCGTGGCGACCACGTCAAATTCATCGGCGCGCGTCAGTACCTGCTGCAGTGTGATGTCGGCAATCGCGTCCTTGATAAGTAGTTTGCCCTGCTTGAGGGCCGCGGCCTGCTCGGCGTTCGCTGCCGGCTCGCCCTGCGCCGCCTTGGTACGCTCCCACTGCAGCCACGTGTACACCCGAGCGGCGAATTCGCGCTCGGCCAGCGCGTAGGCCCAGCTCCGGAACGAGCCTTCGGTAAACTTGAGGATATTGCCCTTATGGACGATCGTCACGCTCCTGCGCTTGTTTATAAGGGCATATTCAACCGCAGCTCGGAACAATCGCTCCGTTCCCTCCTGCGACACGTTTTTGATACCGATGCCACAAGCCTCCGGGAACCGGATCTTGGCGTAATGCTTGGGAAAATTGTCCTTAAGGTAGGCCAGGAATTTTCGGTTATCCTCGGTGCCGGCTTCAAATTCAATGCCGGAGTACAGATCCTCGGTATTTTCCCGGAACACCACCATGTCGACTTTTTCCGGTGATTTGACCGGGGAAGGCACGCCCTTAAACCAGCGCACGGGCCTGAGGCACACGTACAGGTCGAGCAGCTGACGCAGTGCCACGTTGAGGGAACGAATGCCACCTCCAATCGGAGTCGTCAGGGGGCCTTTGATCGACACCAGGTACTCACGGCAGGCCGCGACGGTCTCGTCCGGAAGCCAGCTACTGAATGCCTGGTAGCTCTTCTCGCCCGCGTATACCTCCATCCACTCGATCTTCCGTTTGCCTCCGTAGGCCTTGGCCACGGCCGCATCGAGCACCCGCACGCTCGCGCGCCAGATGTCTCGTCCGGTACCGTCGCCCTCAATAAACGGAATGATTGGCCTGTCGGGCACCTGCAAGGTCGTGCCGGTAATGGTGATCTTCCGGCCATTTGCCGGCGGTGAGGGCTTCGCGCTGGTGGGCATGCTCATGGACTGCGTAATTTCCATTCTGGACCAAAAAAAGAGGCGCAGATGCTACCACATGGACCGAAAGCCACGGAGCAGCGCCATGACCGCACCTGGCACTGGCGCAGTGCGGGCCTGCTGCGGCACACTCCTGACAATGAAGAAACTGCGCCTCGATCTTCCGGCGAAATTGCGGGTGCACGGCACCGCCCGCGTCAAATTGAAGGCCTCGGCTGCGGCGCACACCCACGGCTGGAAGGAATCGCAAGCGCGCGCCGAGTCGGCGCGGTTGGCTGGAAAACTCGCCGATTTGCAGTATCGATTGCACGCGGACGGACGCTACGGGGTGTTGGTGGTCCTGCAGGCAATTGACGGCGGCGGCAAGGACAGCACTATCCGCCATGTGTTCTCGGCATTTAATCCGCAAGGGTGCACCGTGCACGCCTTCAAGGCACCCAGCGCCGAGGAACTGGCGCACGATTATCTGTGGCGCGTCCATGCGCACACGCCCGCCCGCGGGGAGATTGCGGTATTCAACCGCTCCCATTACGAAGACGTGCTGATTGCGCGCGTCGATCGACTGGTGCCGCAGCCGGTCTGGCAGGCGCGCTACCGTCAGATAAATGATTTTGAGCGCATGCTGGTCGAGAGCAACACTCGCGTGGTAAAGATTTTCTTGCACATCAGCAAGGCGGAGCAACGTCGCCGGTTCGAAGATCGGATCCGCGAACCACGCAAGCAATGGAAGTTTGATCCCCAGGACCTCGTCAAGCGCACTCAGTGGCAGGCCTACCAGACGGCGTTTGGGGACATGCTGGGACGGTGCAGCACCCGACACGCGCCCTGGTACCTGGTGCCCGCCAATCACAAATGGCTACGTGACCTGGCGGTATCACAGATCATGTACGCTACGTTGCGGTCCCTGGCGCTGCGCTTCCCGCCGCCGCGCTTCAATCGCAGGTTGCGGGTGGTCTAAAGCACCTCGAGCTCGCGGCGCGCCGCCGTCAACCACTGTTCCTGCGCTTGGCGGTAATGGCGCGGTGCGAGCCGGGCATGCTCCAGCAGCGCGCTCAAGGTCTGGCGCGCGGCGGCGCGCTGGCCGAGCTTGGCTTGCAGCAATGCGTGCCGTAATGGCGCTTCCGCACCAGCGAAGTAACCCGCGACGGCGGCATATTCCTCCAGGGCCTTGGCCAGGTTCCCCTCACCCTCGAGCGCCCGGGCGTAGAGCAAATGCCCCTCCGGAGATTTGAAGGTCGGATTATTGGCTATCAGCCGGTCCAGAGTCTCGCGCGCAGCGGCACAGTGTCCGGCGGCAAACTGCGCCTGCGCCAGCCCCAAAAGAAGATTCGGGTCCTGCTCATACAGTCCGGTCAGCGTCTGTCCGTAGACCGAAACAGCCTGAGCCGGCTGCCCCTGGCGCAGCAACTCTTCGGCGTAGCGCTGACGGCTCGCCACGTCGCCCGTGCGCTGCGCCGCGAGTTCGTAGGCGCGCAGTTGCTGCCCCGGATCGAGCGCACGGCGCACGCCGCGCAAGGCTCGGCCAGTGGTGGGCGAGCGCCACAGGTCGGGGATGATTTCGACCGCGATATACGCGATGGCGCCCGGGAGCGAAAGCAGCGCCAGAACCCAGATCCAGACCGTGTTTCTGCCGGTGCGGATGCAGTGGATGATGAGCGCCACCTGCAGGCCGAGGACAATTAGAATAATCGGGCTCATAGGCGCGTTAAAGCATAAGCGTTCGCGCCCGCAAAGCGGAAGCGGCGCTCGCGCATGGTAGTATTTTAGTCCATGCGCTTGACAGCACTCTTCCTTGCTGGACTGTTGCTGGCGGGCGAGGCCCAGTCCGAGTCAACAGAGACCGTTGCGCCGGCTCCCGAGGCCCCCGCGCCAGTGCGAATCGGTCTGGTGCTCTCCGGGGGCGGGGCGCGTGGTATGGCCCACGTGGGCGTGCTCAAGGTGCTCGACGATCTGCACGTCCACCTGGACGCGATCGCCGGTACCAGCATGGGCGCCGTAGTCGGCGGGCTGTACGCAAGCGGCATGTCGGGCCGTGCCATCGAGGAACTCCTCAACTCGCCCGAGTGGCAGGATGCGTTTCGCGAGCGCGTGCCGCGGGAAGAACTCAGTTTTAGGCGCAAGGAAGAGGATCGGATCTTCCTGGTGAATTTTCCACTCGGCATCCAGGGCCGGGAACTGCTGATTCCGACCGGTCTGGTGCAGGAGCAGAAGTTGACGCAGCTGTTGCGCCGGGCAACGTTGCCGGCTGCACGCATCACTCGCTTTGACGAGTTATCGACGCCCTTCAAAGCCGTGGCCACCGATCTGGAAACCGGAGATCCGGTGGTGATGGACTCAGGCGATCTGGCCACGGCGCTGCGGGCCAGCATGTCGGCGCCGGGTGTATTTGCTCCCGTGGAGCGTGATGGCCGGCTGTTGGTTGACGGAGGCCTGGTTGAAAACCTGCCAATCGACGTGGCGCGCAGCATGAACGTTGACGTGCTGATCGTCGTCGATGCGGGCTATCCCCTGCAGACCCGCGACCACCTCAATTCACTCACCAGTATCTCGAATCAAGCCCTCGCCATACTGGTGCGGCGCGACGTCGAGCGCCAGCGAACCACGTTGACGTCCAAGGACCTGGTGCTGCGGCCGGCATTGGGCGCGCGTTCCTCCTACGATTTCAGCGCGGTCGAAAACGCAGTCTTGGCTGGCGAATTTGCGGCGCGCACCGCCCAGCCGCAACTGGCAGCGCTGGCCGCCGCGGCGAAGCCGGCAGCCCCGCCGGCGGCGGTTGCCGGAGCGGCGCTAGCCACTGCGGAGCCAGCAACTGTGCAATTCATAGCCACCGAGCCAGGGTCGGAGCGTTACGAACGAATGCTGCAGACCACGTTCGCTGACCAGCTGGGCAAGCCCATGGATCCTGGACTGATTGCGCAGCGGCTGACGGTACTGTACGGCAGCGGAAATTATGAAGTCCTGGACTTCCATCTGCAGCGTTCGCCGCAGGGCACCGACGGTTTGGTCTTCAGTGCACGGCGCAATTCCTGGGGTCCGAACTACCTGCGGGTCGGCTTGTCCCTGCAGGACGACTTCGAAGGCAACAGTACCTTCAATGCCGCGGCACGGGTGGCGTTTACCGAACTCAATGCGCTGGGCGCGGAAGCATTGCTCGACCTGCAGGTCGGTGCTTCACCGCGCGTAGCGGCAGAGTTATACCAGCCGCTGTCCGTTCGGCGTAGCTACTTTATCGCCCCGCGTATCCAGGCGGAGGCCCACGACGTGCCGCAACTTGAGAACGGCGACATTATCGGCGAATACCGGGTCCGCACTTTTGAGTATGGGCTCGACCTGGGGCGCGAGTTTGGCAACTGGGGTCAGCTTCGCGGCGGCGTGCTCAATAGCCGCGGCAGCACCTCGGTGCGGCTGGGTGACTTCAGCGTGCCGGAAGAGAGTTTTCACACGCCGGCCGCATTCCTGCGCTTTAGCTACGATCGCCTCGACAGTGCCGACTTTCCGCGCCACGGTCAGGCCCTTACGCTGGCCGTGCGCGATGAATTCTCCGGCAGCGGGGCAGAGGGCTCCGATCTGGCCACTGTCGACTGGCGCGCCGCCTGGTCGCGCGGCAAGGACACCTTTCTGGCCTGGCTATCGGGAGGCAGCACCATCGGCGGGAGCGACACCAACATCCATGAGTACTTTTCGCTGGGCGGATTCCTGAGCCTGTCTGGACTGGCGGCGCAGTCCCTGGCGGGACCCAACTACGCGATCGCGCGAGCGATATTTCTGCACAGCGTCGGCAACGGCGGTGAGGGTATTCTCGACGTACCGGCGTACGTGGGCGCTTCGTTTGAGGTTGGCAATGTGTGGACGCAACGCAGCGACATCAGCCTGGATTCCGCGCGACGCGATGCATCATTGTTCTTTGGCGCCGATACCTACATTGGCCCGGTGTACCTAGCCGTCGGTTACGATGAGGCGGGTACCACGGGGTTCTACCTGTTTTTGGGGCATAATTTCTAGCACACCCCGTTACAGGCCGCGGCTGGCGGCGAGATTTTCGATTTTGGTGTACACGAGGGCAGGGCGGTCACCCGGCCTTGAATATTCATGTTTGCGACTCATCTCAAGCAGTGCCGCATCGCGTTCTGCCGCAGTACGATACCAATGGCTGCGTTGCCAGTCGGCACCGCACAACTTGGCGAACGGATCAAGGGCGCGAAGACTGACACGCAGCCCATACGGCCGCGGTTCGATACCGGGCGCCTGGAGTAGATTGTGTTCGTTCGAGATGCCCACGGTTGCACAGGTATCGAAGAGCCGGAGCAGTTATTGTAGCGTCAATCGGTTTTTCCGGAGGAATAATGAAGGAATCAACGGGCGCCAGGGATCACTTTGTTAATGGCCGCAGTATTCGGCCACCATTTGCCGCCGGACTGGAGCAGGCTCTGTTTGGCATGGGCTGTTTCTGGGGCGCAGAGCGCCTGTTTTGGCAGCTGCCTGGGGTGTTCTCGACGGCAGTCGGCTATGCCGGCGGCACGGCCGTGGACCCGGACTATCGCCTGGTGTGCGGCGGGCGCACTGGACACGCGGAGGTCGTGCTGGTGGTTTACGATCCCAAGGAAATCTCCTACCAGCAGTTGCTGCGCGTGTTCTGGGAATCGCACGACCCTACCCAGGGGATGCGCCAGGGAAACGATATCGGCCCGCAATACCGTTCGGCCATATTTTATTTTAGCGACTCGCAGCGCGCGTTGGCCGAAGACAGCTTACGCCGTTACGGTGAGGCGCTGCAGCGCGCCGGCCGGGGCAAGATCACAACGGAAATCCGCGCGGCACCGACCTTTTATTACGCCGAAGACTATCACCAGCAGTACCTAGCGAAGAATCCGGACGGGTACTGTGGTATCGGCGGGTGTGGAGTGCCCTTCAAATTTGCGGAGTTACAGGTGGGTGAGAAGGCCTAAGGAGCGCTGTTACCCGGCTCGTACACCCGAAATTCGCGGGTTAGTCTCCGGACCCTGCATTAACTCGTACCGCGCACGCTTTCCACTTGAATTGATTGCCTTGATGCGCGCGCGGTTTGGGCGCCGGCTTTTTTGTAGCGGTGTGTCGTGCGCTTGGTCACCGTGGCAAGCCCGCCTAGACGGAGTGTCGAATCCCGTGGCACTCTTTGTCGTAACAGGGGCGCGCTCGCCGACTAACGAATCAGGAGCTACAGTACATGGCCAAGAACGTGATCTGCTTGTGGTATGACGGTGCGGCTGAAGAGGCCGCCAGTTTCTATGCCCAGACTTTTCCAAACAGCGCCGTCACCGCGGTCCACCGCGCCCCTGGCGATTATCCGAATGGCAAACAGGGACAGGTGCTGACGGTCGAGTTTTCGGTGCTGGGGGTGCGCTGCCTCGGCCTCAATGGCGGCCCGGCCTTCAAACACAGCGAAGCCTTCTCGTTTCAGGTGATCACCGAGGATCAGGCCGAAACCGATCGTTACTGGAAAGCGATCGTCGATAACGGAGGATCCGAAAGCCAGTGCGGGTGGTGCAAGGACCGGTGGGGCTTGTCGTGGCAGATCACTCCGCGAGTACTCATGGAAGCGATAAGCGGTCATGATCAGGCGGCTGCCAAGCGTGCGTTTGAGGCGATGATGGGAATGCAGAAGATCGACATCGCCGCGATCGAGGCCGCACGGCGCGGCCCGGGTCGTGCTTAACGCGCGCGGTCCTGGCGGCGACAGTGGTGGCGCCGAATCTCCGTCGGCTCAGATACGGCGGCTGCTCTCTATCCTTAGCCGATAGAGGTGTCCGGCCGAGCGCGCGTGGCCAACAATGGCGAAAATCCCAGCGTTTGATTGGGGGTGACCGGCAAGTGCGCGTCCCCTGCAGACTCGCGCAGCCGCGTGCCCCAAAAAATGAGGCAAGGCACCGTACGCGCTGTCTCCTCAGAACACGATTCCCGCAACCTTCTTGAGTAATTCCGACAGCGGCATCACGGTGAGTAGCAGCGGTACCATCGGGGCGACTACCGCGCCCACGAGCACGATGATGACTTCCTTGGTAATGAGCCAAGGGCGCATTGTCCGCACCACCTCCAGACTGTTTGCCAGGTCTGCCAGCGACTGAATATCGGCGGCGCCCAGCAACGGCTCATCCGCGGGCACGCCGCCGCGCAGCCATTTGGTGTCAAATTGGCGCACGTAACGTTCAGCCAGCGTGCCGTATTCGCGAGCGCCGGTCCTCTTCACTCGAGCAAGTTGCGGCGCGAAGGCCAGAAATGGGCCGGCAAACAGGCATAGCAGCACGGCGACCAGCACCGCAATCTCAATCTTGAAGTCGAGCAGATTGGCACCGAGGTACAGAATTCGGTTCGCAAGATGTCCTGCCGCCAGTACACCATGCGCCGCCAGGATGGGCACGAACGCATAGACCGCCTGGGTCAGAAACCCTAATCCGCCAGACCGGTCCGGATGGGTGGGAACCAGGCGCAATTCAATGCGTGAAAGCTGCCAAAGGAGCCTTGCCCAGATGAAAAGCCTGAAATACCAGCGCAGCAACAGAAATTGGCAAATCGGCAGGCTCAGATAAACATACCAGTGTCCGGCCATCGACAACCGTGAGCCGTCGGCCGATGGAGTTGCGTACCAGGTAGCGGTATCAAGGGCCACGTAGCGAGGCCAAATGAACAGCATGCCTACCCCGTACACGGCTGCGACCAGCAACAGCTCGGCCAGCACCGAATTGCGCAGTCGGAATGCCGAGGCGATTGCCGCATCGAATCGCAACCGGGCGCTATCGGGAATCAGGTCACGCTCGAGAAACAGCTTTGTCACAGGGCGCATGCGCAGGTGAACTACGAGTTCAGCGGCGATCAACAGCGGCACCGCAACAAGGAACCGCAGATGGGTGTCGATGTCCTTCAGGAACGGGACGGCAACCGCCCCACTTAGCAATTGCCCATCGATCGCCGTGAGAATGAATAACGGCAACCAGCAGATCAGCGCAAAAAAGATGACGCGTCGGCGCGCCAGCATCAGGGCATCGTCTGACAGGTGCGCCCGAAGCAAAAGTTGAAACAGCGGCCCGCCCAGGACGAGCGAAAAATCAGGCGTGTCGCCCGGGACCCGCCCGGAATGGACGGACGCATCAGAGGTCATGCTCACCTTGCTCTCCCCACCGGCCACGAGTCGCGGCTATCCAGGTTTTGTTCTAACGTGAGTCGGGCAAACCGTATCCATAGTGCCCGCGCTGGCGAACGCGTGCAAGGCGACAATCGGGCCGCGGAGGAGCTCGCAGCTTTGATGTCGCCCAGCGGGTGGATTCGAGCCCGGTACTGCGACCCCGGAAGGCTCGATCTAAAGCTTCATCGTCATGATGCGATTCCTCACGGTGCGACGCCGGCTCACGGCTTGCCTACAGCCTTGCGCGCGTCCTGGCGCTCTGATCGTACCTCCTCGGTGAGTGTGTAGGCGACGTAGTACTTGAATATGTTGCGGACGTACGTCGTGACTTCAAGGCCGACCTTCTCCGCGACCAGAATTTCGACATTGTTGAACCATTTATCCGGGTCAAAGCCGCGCGTGGCTGCTTCCTTGCGCAACCTTGCGATTCGGCCGGGACCAGCGTTGTAGCTGGCGAAAGCAAACAGCGGTCGGTCGAAGTCGCTGAACTTGGCGTCAGGAAAGTATTTCGTCATCAACTGGCCCATGTACTTGGCCCCTGCGTGTATGTTGGGCTCAATCTGCGTGATGTCGCCGACGCGCAGTTCGGCACCTGTAGCCGGCATTAACTGCATGACGCCGATCGCTCCAACCGCGCTGCGTGCATCCTGGCGCAGACGTGATTCCTGGTAACCTTGTGCCGCCAGCATGATGGGATCGAAGCCATAGCGCGCGCCATACTTCTTGAACAACGCGATCGTGGCTTCGAAGCGCTTGTAGTCCGCGCCATTTTCGCTGTTATACATTCGCCTGACGCGAGACGCTGCCAGTTCACGACGATTCTCTATCCGGGTGATCTTGTGCGCCTTGCGCAAGTAGGCCTGAATCTCGGTCTGGAGCGTGGCGCTACCCTTGCGGATCGCCCAGCCGATCTTGACGTCACGCTTTAGCGTCAGGTCCTCGCGCACCTTGATTTTCGGCAGCACCTGCGCCCACGCCTTGGCTTGCCAATCGTCGACGGCCAGCAATCCGATCAAGCCCGCATTGAGCATCTCCAGTCGATCCTCATCCTCGAGCGCATCCGGCAGCGGGATAATGCGCATCGGCGCCTTACGCTCGAGCGCAAACCGCTTGTTGAGCTCCAGCAGGGTCTGGTAGTGACTGGACGAGGGACGCGAGTGAATCGTTTTCCCCGCCAAATCGTCGATGCTGGTCAGCGGCGGGGATGCGGGTCCGGTCACAATCACCTGGTTCACGCCGGGTACTTCGGGCAGGTAGGCGAAATCGACCTTCTTGAGCCGGTCAGGGGTCACGGACAGATTACCGGCGGCAATATCGCCGAGACCCTTCGCCACATCGTCGATCAGCTCATCGCGCGTGGTGGGAATGAGGTACACGGTCAGCGGCCGCCGCTTGAGCTGCTTTGCGTACTTGCGGTTTAGGAACTGTTCGAAATCGAGCATGGCCTCCGCGGTCATCCCGCGCTGCGCACCCTTGTCATGGAAAAACAGGGTGCGGCTGTACGGAACCAGCACCCGGATCCGGCGCCGCTCCAACATCTGCTCGAAACCGCCCACGAACTTGTCCTCGGTGACATGGGCGATGTCCAGCTCATGCAGCTGGGAAGGCTGTGGTGGGGGAGTCTGCGAGCGGGCCGCGCCGGCGGCCAGAATTGAGGCCAGCAATACTGCGCGGCGCCTCAGCTTCTCATGCATTAGCGTCTCCTTAGTCGCCACAGGCGCGTGCGGTCGGATTAAGCGCACCCCGTTGGGGTGCGCCAATCATGCGCCATCGACGCGCCCAAATGTAGCCGCCGGAACGATCGTCAAAGGGTGGGGCTCAGGATCGGCCGGGGGGGCATGGAACCTCGAGCGCTAGCTTTCACCAAACCACGGTCGATACCTCCTCGGATCGTCCGGTGTGCGTCCGTCACAGTAGCCGACGCACGGCAGTTGGCGCACAATAGCCGGAGCACGCCGGATGGCCGGCGCTTGTCCGCGGCAGCCGCGCGGTTTGCGGTTGGAAATCGAGGGTACGCAATGCAGCGATTAAATTCGGTACGGCGGTTGCTCGTCATGGCGGGCGTGGGCATGGGCCTCGCAGTCGCTGGATGGCCATCGCTCGCGGCCAAGGACGCGCCGCCTCAGGTGACCGAGGATGGCCTGCACCTCGTGAAACAGACCAAGACTCGGCTGGTCTACAAGAAACCCGACGCAACGTTTACGCAGTACAAGCGGGTCGCAATTATCGACTGCACGGTCGAATTCTCGAAGGACTGGCTCAAGAACTACAACAGCTCGCAGCGCGATTCGTCGCGCAGGATTGGCGACAAGGACCTCGAGCGCGCCAAAGCGGATCTTGCGGCGCAATTCAAGAAGATCTTCACCGACGAGCTCGCGACCAAGGGCGGATATCAGATTTCCGCAAATGCGGCTCCTGACGTGCTCGTGTTGCGGCCGGCGCTGGTCAATATCCAGGTCAGCGCGCCGGACCTTATGACGGCCGGACGCAGCGTCACCTTTGTGCAGGATTCCGGCCAGATGACGCTCTACCTTGAACTCTGGGACTCCTCGACCAACACCATCCTCGCGCGGGTCATGGATGCGCGCTCGTCCAATGAATCCTACGGGCAGCGCTCGAGCTCGGTCAGCAACAAGGCCGCCGCCGATCAGATGATGCGATCATGGGCCAAGGAGCTGCGGGAGCGTCTCGACGTCATCACGGGCAAGAACGGCGCCTCATAGCGGATTGCGCCGGCTGCCAGGCCATGGACGAGAGCGGGGTGGAGTGCGTGCGTGGCTTCAGAACAATTGCCATTTTCACTCGCTGCTGCAGTCGGCCTGCTGCTGCAGGGCTGCTATCCCTACCCGGCGTATGCGCCTGCGCCAGTCGCCACGTCTGTTCCACCGAGTTTCGATCGGTCTTGGCAGGCGGCCCGTGCCGCGGCCGCCGACGAGGGCGTGCGCATAACATCCGAAGACCGTCCCGGGGGGACCATGCGCGGCGAGAGCGGATCGTCCAGCGTGTTGATATCGTTAGTAACGCAGGCCGATGGATCGATCCGGGTCGGATTTACCGTGAGCGGGGCTTCCTCACAGGACTCGAGCCTGCAAGATCGGCTGGCGGCTGCCTACCAACGGCACATGGGCCGCTAATCGCGTTGCGTCCGCAGGCGGCGGACCGCGGGTGACCACAAGGGCGGGGGGACCTGTCATGAATCGCCGTGATTTCGTCGTCTACGGCACGGCCGCTGCAGCCGGTATCGGTGTCGCGGGGTTGGCGAACGCCGCAGCCGTCCACGGCTCTTTGCCCTACAAAGTAATTTTCGACGCCCGATTCCGGCCCTGCCGTTCATTCGCCGAGGGTGCGGCCCAACTGGGATGCGCGCTCCAGCCGGTCAGCGGAGATGTCACGGCGCTCTGGTTCAACGACTTGCAGCCGCGCTGGTCGCAGCGCAAGGACACGGTCGTCGGCATGACGACCGGCGCCTCACTGCTGTGCCTCGAGCAGCTGGCCTGGGATCAATGGATGCGGGTGGTGGCTCGGATCGAGCACCGGCCGCAAGCGGACGGCACGGTCCGCCATCGGCTATTTCTGCACGGGCGCGCGTTGCAGGAAATGCGCCTGGCACTCGCGGCTGAGGCACATTGGGCAGAGCGTATGGTCGCTCCGCTGGTGGCAGCAGCGGATGCCGATATTCGTGGCAAGCCTGCGGAAGCCGTCGTCTTTACCCGTCACCCGGCCGGTGATGCTCCGAGAACATCGCTGGTGTCCTGGGTCATCGCGGGCCGAGCGAACGCTGGCGCGTCGAGCGGGCGTACGCCGCTCGCGCCAACGAGGGAGGCGCGGGTATGAGATTACCGCCCGGCATGAATCAGGCCGACTACGCCAAGGCACTGTCGGAATTTGCGGGTGTCGTCGGCCAGGAGTGGGTGTTTACCAGCGACGAGGATCTGGATCTTTACCGCGACGCGTATTCGCCGTTTCTGAACGAACCTGAGGAACTCGTGGCCTCCGGCGCGCTCGCCCCGACGTCGACCGAGCAGGTCCAGCAAATTGTGCGGATCGCCAATCGTTACCGCGTCCCGCTGTACACAATCTCGACCGGCAAGAATCTCGGCTATGGCGGCTCGGCTCCGGCCTATTCCGGCAGCGTCGTGTTGGACCTGAAGCGCATGAACCGGATCCTCGAAGTCAACGAGACCAATGCGTACGCATTGGTCGAGCCCGGGGTCAGCTATTTTGATCTCTACCGCCACATTCAGGAACGCAAGCTCAAGGTGTGGATCGACTGCCCGGATCCGGGATGGGGCAGCGTCATTGGGAACGCCATCGATCGGGGCGGCGGCTACACCGCCGCCAATTACCGCAACCACTTCGACGCCCATTGTGGCATGGAGGTGGTGCTGCCCTCCGGGGAGCTGTTGCGCACCGGCATGGGCGCAATCCCAAAGTCCGAGACCTGGCAGCAATACAAGACCGGCTGCGGACCCTGGGTGGACGGCATCTTCTCGCAGTCCAACTTTGGAATCGTCACCAAGATGGGCTTTTGGCTGATGCCCGAACCCGAGGCGTACCTGCGCTGCGTGGTTTCGACGCCGCGCTTCACGGACCTGTCAGCGATCGTCGAGACGCTCAATTACGTCGAAAACAGCCGCATTACCTCCGGCTTCCCGGACATTTCATCGCCGTTGCTCGGCTATCCGCCGATCGGCCAGATTCAGCTCTTCATGGAAAATGGGCCGCCAACGTTGGAGAAGGAGCACCTTGGTCTGCTCGCCGGCGTAAAGGCGGGATACTCGCCCGAGCTCGAGGCCTATGGGATTCGCAAGGGCATACCGTACTGGGAATTGTGGCTGAGCTTTTACGGGCCCATGGAAGTGATCGACGCCCAATGGAGCGCCGCGCAACGGCATTTCTCAAAGATCGACGGCGCGCGCTTCCGTGTGGCCGATCGCCTCAAACTGCCGCTGGATCCGGCCAAAGCCTCGGACTACCACGAACCGGAACTCGGTGTTCCCGCACTGCGGGCATTCTCGATCGGCGCCCGATCGCCCTACAACCCGACGCCCTCCAAGGGCCACATGTGGTTCTCGCCGATCGTTCCGCGAACCGGCGCCGCGATCATCGAGGTGAATCGTGTCTTCAGCGAGGCAGCGCGCGAACTCGACATGCCGTTGTTCCGGTCCTTTAGTCTGCCGGCCTGCTTCTGGGAGCGGGCGTTCATCTTCATACTTGCGACCCCCGTAACCGAGGATCCGGCGACCAACAGACGCTATCGCGAGGGCTTCAAGAAGCTCATCAAGATTGGCGGAGAACATGGCTGGGGCGAGTACCGCACTGCGCCGGTATTCCAGAAGTCGGTCATGGACGTGTACTCGTTCAATGACCATGCGCTGCAGCGCTTCCACGAGACCCTTAAGGACGCCGTTGATCCCAACGGGATTCTTTCGGCCGGCCGTTACGCGATCTGGCCCAAGCACCTGCGGACGGGCAAACCGTGAGCGTCAGGCGGAGCCGGTGTTCGTGGCCGGTAGGCCTTGGCGCGGCGGTCGCCACCTGGCTGGCATGGCCGATCAGCGCCGAACCACCGCCACCGACAGCCGGGCGTGTCGTCTACGACAAATGGTGCGCGCCGTGTCACGACCCGGGAATCAGCCATCCCGGGACGCACGCCCTGATGGCCAAATACCAGGGAACCAAGCCTGCGGTGTTGCTCGAGCGCAGCGATTTGCCAGCCTCGATCGTCAGCTATTTCGTGCGGCATGGGATCTCCGTGATGCCGCAGTTTCGCAAGACTGAAATCAGCGACGCCGAACTCGAAGCGCTCGCAGCCTACCTGTCGCGAAATACCAAGTAATCCGCGCAATCCGAGGCGCCGCGGCGGCGCTGGTCACAATTTGGGGTAGTGCGCGACGCTGGTAAGCACGTACACGATCATGGCCGTGGCCACCAGCAGCAAACCCACGCGCGCAATGTATATCTTGAAGCGTTGAGCCAGGGCGATCAAAAACAGGATCGTCGCCAGCAATACCGTACCGCGGACATATCGCTCGGAATTTTCCCGCGCCACCGTGCCCTGGTCGAAGGCCTGACTGGCCTGGCGGTTGAGCTGATCGGCCATCAGCAGCTTGGCGTTGTGGTATTCCGGCATGTCGGCCGGTCCCGATGGAGCATTCGGATTGTTGAAGGGATCGGTCTTGAGCCAGGCGTCAAAGGCGGTCCGGTATTCCGCGCTGAACCTGCGCACATAGACGCCGGCGAGCTTTTCGCTGTGCGTTTCCTGCAAATGGATCCAGGTATTGAAGGTGACGACATCCAGTAGGCGCTGTTGCCCGCCCTGGGTGGCATCGACCGCCGCCTCGACGCGCAGCCGGGCCGAGGTGCCGTACAGGTACGCCTGACGGCCATCCCAGCGCGCTGCGTGGTATCCGCACCAGGCGGTGGCCACCGCGATTACCGACAGGCCCACCGCCTCGGCGATTTCAATGAACCATTTTCGCGATTCGTCTATGTGACGGGCGCCAGATTCTATGAGTTCATGGGCAACCCCGATATTCATTCCTTCTGACATTCAGGCACCCCTCGTTCCGGACCGGCGGCACGTGCGATTCTAATCGAAGCGTCCGGGCGGGATATCCATCGACGCGCTGTGAAGATTGCTGTCGATGGGTAGCTCGGCGGCCGGGCCAGAGACTCAGCGGTTATTCCATGGATAACCCGTGGCAAAAGTCAGCGCACCGCGCACCGGATAGATCCGCGGGTATAGCCCCTTAGCCTCGAGCTCGCCGGTGCTGATTTGGACCAGTGTCTGCTCGAGCGCCCGGAGGTCGGCAATATCCAGCACGGGAGCCGATACGGTGGCTGGATTGTCCGCCATGTGCGCGGCATATATGCGGGTGGCCGGATCCAGCCTGGCAAGCAAACTGCGGCTTGTTGCCAGGTACTCGGCGCGACTTGAGTCCGGCAGAAACGCGTACAGCGTCCCCGGGTAGATGAAATCACCCGCAAACAGCTGGCGACGATCCGCGTCGTACACGGCGGCCGAAGTAGGCGTGTGTCCTGGCGTCGCAAGCACGCGCAGTATCCGGCCGCCCAGGTCGACGGTACGGCCCGGCGCCCACCATTCGCTGACCGTAAAGCTGGGCTCGGGCAGTGAGTCTGCAAATCCGAGAAACTCGTAGCGGCGCAGCGTCAGGCGGCCATCGCGAGCAATCCGCGCTCTGAGGGGAGCGAGATCGAGCAGCGCTGTCCGTTCAAAGCGGCCGATGGCACCGACGTGATCGAAATGAAGGTGTGAAGGGAGGACGGTCACCGGCAACGAGGTTAGGGAGCGCACCACCGGAACAATGTCGCGCTGCCCCGTGCCTGCATCGAAAAGCAACGCGCGGTTGCCGCCGATAAGCAGGTAGCTGTAGTTGCCCTGGTAGTAACGCGGCTCGCCGATCGCGTAGGTGCTGGCGTCCAGTTTCTCGACCAAAAAATAGTCGTCGAACCAGGCTCCCCGGACCGGCTGCGCGGGCACCGCTCCGATTATTGCTCCGTGCTGGCGCAGCAGATATTCGACGCCGATGTAAGGCGCGCAAAGGGCAACCGCCACCGTAAGCGTGGCCGCCATGACCGCACCGAGGACCACTCGCTGGCGCACGGTTCGGTTACACCGCGCCATGGCGGGTGTTTGCAAGCCGGAACCGGTGTGTCACAGGCGCCTGTAAGACCTCTGCCGACGCCTGTAGGGAGGCGGCGGTAGCGTAAATGAGCTGCGCAGGGGCGGCATCACGCATTATTACTTTCTCTTAATCTTTGCGCCGAGTTCGTGCAGTGGGCCGCGGCATTTTCATTCAAGTCGGGACCCACGTGACGCCACTATCGGCCCCGATTATCGCAGTTGCCTTAGTCAGGGTCTTGAGCGTAGATTCCTGAAGTTACGCGATTTCATCGCGCATCCGGGGGATACTCATCATGCAGAGTCGGCTGAGCGGCTTGGTATGGATGGCCTGCATCGCCATGGCGGCGTGCAGCGGCAAGCACCCTTCAGATGCGCTGACGGCAGCGGCGCCCCCGCCCATGGCCGTTAGCGACGCCGAGGGAGATGACCAGAACGACCCCTGCTCGCTGATCGAGCCCAAGGAAGCCGAAGCAGTGCTTGGGGCTCCCCTGGGAACCCCGCCGTACCGGGCCTCAAACACCATGCCAAAGGCCGATGGTTCGGACTGCGTCTATCAAACCGCAAACTTCCATCAAATTGTACTCAGCGTCGACTTTGAGGGCGGCGCTCAGAGTTACAGCATGACCGGATTCGGCAAGAAACTTCTCAGTTCTGAGCCGTCGGCAAACGTCAAAAAGGCGTTCACGATGGATGATGGGACCGAACTGTCCGGCGAGTGGGACGAAGCGCAGCTTACGGCCATGAATTGCTGCATTTTCAACGCACTGCGCGGCGACCAAATGATCACCATCGATTTCACCGGATCCGAGGCCACGCTGCCCCAGGCGGCCTCGCTCGTGGACGCCGCCTATAAGCGCATCGACAAGCCCCTCAAGCTGGACGGTGGAGCGAACGCGGCTGCCGCGCGCGAGTTCCTGAAGACCCGTCCCAAACCGATGGCTCCCTGCTCGGTGCTATCGCAAAGCGAAGCCGAAGCCATCGTGGGTCCACTAACGGCACCGCCCGTGGAACACAAGAGCCCTTCCAACAGCGACGGCTGGTGTGAATATCATGTGCCTCCCAAGGACGGGATGCCGCGCAGCTACGACCTGAAATACACATGGCAGGGCGGATACGCCGATGTCCGCAGCACGGCACATATCACGCGGGTGGGCGCGACGGCGATGGGCGGAGCAGTGACCGACGTAGTGGGCGAAAAGACCGCAAAGGCCATGGGCGTAGCGCCCCCAAAGGCTGCCCCGCCGCTCCCCGCCGGAGCGCCGGGCGATCCGTGGGAGCAAGCTGGCTTTGTCCCCAATGAGTTCGTGGCCGTCAAGAAGGATGTTGAGATCAAAATTGATCATCGCATGCTCGAGGACGACAAGGTCAAGGCTCTCGTGGCGGCAGCCATGCGCAAGTTCTGAATTTAGGTAGGGAGAACTTACATGCAAATCCAACTGAGCGGCCTGTGTCTGTGCCTCGCGGCCGTGAGTGCCGTGCAGGCCGGCGTGGTCGTGCACATGGGCGCCAAGAGCAGTGCGGACAGTGCACCGAAAAACCAACAGGTCGTGTATGCGCAGGACGGACTGCTGCGGGTCGACAAGCTCGACGACCAAGGTAAGGTGCGGGATTTCACGCTCATCCGCGATGGCGCGATCTGGGATGTTGACACGCAAAAACGCACCTTCCGGAAATTCGACAAGAACGCGGTGGCGGCACAACAGAGCGAGCTGAGCGACCGTATGAAGGCCATGATGCAGGACATGCCTCCCGAGAGGCGCGCCATGATCGAGCAGCGGATGAAGGCTATGCAGCAAACGCACGACTATGAGCTGAAAGACTCTGGCCGCAGCGAGCATGTCGGCGCCTATACGTGCCAGGTCTGGCAGGCGGTGCGCGACGGCAAGCCGATTACTGAATATTGCGTCGTGCCCAAGGGCAGCCTCACGGGCGGCGATGAGCTTGTAACCGCCACCCACAACGCCTCCGCGATTGCGGCGGATGTCGCCTCGGCCGCGCCCCAGATGGCCCGCGCGATCTCGCCCGTGTACAAGGCGTATGGAAAGCTGGACGGCTTTCCGGTGCTGACGCGCCATCTTTCCGATGGCGAAAGCCGCGAGGAGATAATGGTCACCGGCATCGAGAAGAAGTCCCTGCCGGCCGATCAATTCGCAATTCCCAAAGGCTTCACCGAGGCGACACCGGGAAAGCCTGACGCGGACAATTGAGCGCCCATCGTGCGGCGGATAGTCCAAATAGTTGGCGGCGCTGCGCTGATTGGGATGGCGCACGGGCAGTGCGTGCATGCGGAGTCCACGGCCTCGGCTATTCGGCCGATGGTGGGCCTGATCATCACCCACACTGAGCATTCAACCCTGGTGGTCGCGCAGTCTTCGGGCCTGCACGGGTATAACAATCTCGATCAGGAGAACTGGGTCTCGGTGACTGAGGTCACACCGGAGGACATCAGCTACAAATTCCGTGCGTCCGCACCGACCAACCAGCAGGCCCAAGCGGATGCCAATAAATTCCAGGTGCAGCGCAAGGTCCGGCGCGCCGACATCGAGCAGTCGACCCGGATGACGCTGTTGGAATCGACTCTCGATCCGCTGATGTACGCCGGACAGACCTATGCCGAGACGTCCACGAAAGCGCTGGCGCTACTGAAGTCCGGCGCCGACGTACCGTTTGTGCTGGGAGTCAATGATACTGTGGGCGGCTTCCTGGGCGCAGTCGCACAGGCGGGAGGGGCGGTGGCCGGTGGTACGGCGAATAGTCCGCTCGGAAGCGTCGGTGCGGCAATGTCGATGCTGGGCTCCGCGCGCACTTATTATCGGGGCGCGTTGCGCCGAGTCGAATCGGGTCCGATCACGATCTCGGTAGTGATCAACGGCGTACGCACGAACCTCCCTGCCATACACGCCGCAGGAACCTTTGCGTTTGGTTCGCAGCCGCCCCAGCACGCCGAGTTTTGGTGGCTGGATAACCCGGCTTATCCGCTGACGCTCAAGTGGGTGTTCGGGACCATCGATTCGCTGGTGACACGAATCGATTTTCCGCTTGAATCAAGCGTGGAAGCGTCGGATCAGGGGAACGCCGGGACCTTGGGCCCGGGAGGCTCGTCGGGCTCCGGGTTAGCGAAGCTGGCGGCGCAGCTGGATAAGTCCTGCCGTGCCGAAGTGTCCGGAATTTACTTCAATACCGGCAGCGCGCAGATCCTTGATGAGTCACACCCCGCACTGGCCGCCGTGGCCAAGCTCATCAAGCAATCCAAGTTTGCAGCGCTCACCATCGAGGGGCACACCGACAACATAGGGACCGCGCAATACAACCAGGATCTCTCGGAGCGGCGTGCCGAGGCGGTGCGGAAATCGCTGGTGACCGACTTCGGAGTCCCGGAGGGGCGTCTCACCGCGAAAGGTTATGGACTCACGCGTCCGGTCGAAACCAACGCCACGCCCGAAGGCCGCGCCCACAATCGGCGTGTGGAATTGTCGCGACCCTGTGGCAAAACGCCATGAGGGAGATTGCCACCAACCCCGGAATTCCCGCGGCGCCCCGGTCCAGTTCCCGGCTTACCGTGGGAGGTTCGTCAATACTCGTGCGGTTGACCCACTTCGTGCTGTGCGCCGCGGGTGCGGCCGCGCTATTTGTGGGGTACCAGCATTTCAAGCTGAGCGGCCAAACGGCTCTGTCCACGGCCAGCCTGGTCGCCGCGGCATTGCTGGCCTTGGTGCCCGTGCGAGCGCTGCTGCGTGAACTGTGGGCGATCGAAGGTAAGGCGCTGCATCTGGTGCACGGTTTGGGCGGTCTGGCGCTGATCGCATTGCCGGTCAGCGGGCTGGTGTCGGGAACGCCAATGTTGACCCACGCGGCGATGGCGCCGTTCGCTCTGATGGGCGCCGCCCAAGCCGTGATGCACCAGAATAACCCGCGCAACGCGCAGCAGGCCGAGGCGCTCCGGCGTTTTGCCACCAGCCTGCCCGAGGTCGCAGAGTTTACCAAGTCCGGCGACTTGTCATCGCCCGCCAATATTTCACGCGCGATTGCCGTGCTCACCGATTTGCTCGGCAAGGCCCAGGCACTGGGCGAAACGGAGCTGCAGGCGGACCCCGGCTTCCAGGCGGCATTAAAAAATGCCACGACCCGAGTCGGGCTCACGCTGGGTCTGGATTCGATTGATCGCGCCGTGAATCTGCTGGGTGCAAGTCAGGCCAATCCGGCCTCGGTCGAGACTTTGCGCCTGAAGCTTGCGCAGGTGCGTGGCTCGTTGGCCAACAACGACTCGAAGGCGCGCACGTCACCGCCGCACCGCTCCTAGCCCTCAGGGCGGTCTGCGGATCTCGACGCTCGGGCGCCCACGGAATAGGGCGCTGGATATAGAATCCCCACGGCGCGCCCCACCCTTTGGCAGCAAACGCAGCGCGGGCAGCGCGCCGAAAAACCCCTGACGCTTGCGCATCGACTCGAGCGCCCGGGCTCAGCCTTCGTTCGCGTACAGTTTGACGAGCCGGAAGAGGAAGGTTCGCCCCTCGCGTACTGACTGCACGCGGATCCGCTCGTTCAGACCGTGTTGGTGTCCGCCATCGGGGTCAGTGAACATGCCGGTGATGCCATAGGTTGGTATGCCGGCGGGATTGAGGAACTGTGCGTCCGAAGCACCCGGTTCGAGCGCCGGGATCACCGGCACCCCTGGCCAGAGTTCGTTCGCCACGGACTGTACCGGCTTGAGGATTCGGGGTGTCAGTGGCGCCGGATTGGCCGCCGGGCCGCGAATCTCCGACACTCGGACCGTGACCGCAGGATCGTCGGCGATTTTGACCAGCTGCGCGAGCACTTCCTCGCGCGCTACGCCTGGAAATATCCGGCAGTTAATGTTGGCCGTGGCCCGTTGCGGCAGCGCGTTGGTCGCATGGCCTGCCGACAGCATCGTCGCGACGCAGGTGGTGCGCAACATTGCGTGCCAGTTCATGTTCCGGTCGAGCACAGCGAGGGCGCTGGTGTTGCCCGGATTGGCCACAATGGCGGCCATCGCCGCGCCCTGTTCGCCCCCGTAGATCTTGGACATGCCGGAAAAGTACGCGCGATTCGCGTCGTCGAGCTGAACCGGGAATTCGTAGTGGCTGACGCGATCCACGGCCCGCACCAGATGGTAGATGGCATTGTCCGCTACCGGCCGCGAGCTGTGACCGCCGGCGTTGGTGACCTCGAACACAATAATTTTGGGACATTTTCTCTGCCGCCAAAATCTCCAGCGCGATGCGATGCCCCTGAGCATCCAGATCGCCATCGACGCCCTCGGTCAACGCAAATTCGGCGTCAATGGCCTGTCGGGCGTTCTGGACCAGCCACCCGGCGCCATTGAGTGCGCTGCTGGTTTCCTCGCCGCAGGTGAGCGCAAGCTTGATGTCACGCTTGGGCTTGAAATTCTGCTCGCGATAGCGCACCAGATTATCGACCCAGACCGCAGCCTGGGCCTTCATGTCGGTGGTGCCGCGACCGTAGAAATAGCCGCCTTCTTCAACCAGCGTGAACGGGTCGCGCGTCCAGTCCTCACGGCGCGCTTCGACCACGTCAACGTGCGCGAGCATCAGGATCGGCTTTAGCTTTGGATCCGAGCCGTGCAATATCGCCAGCAGTCCGCCTTCCTTCGGATGGCCATCGGGAATAAATACGCGCAGATCCGCTTCGGGATACCCGGCGCTGCGCAGCCGGGCCGCCATGCGCTGCGCCGCGAGAGTGCAGTCGCCCGCGGAAAGAGTGGTGTTGGTTTCAACGAGCTCGCGGTAGGTTTCTCGAAATCTGGGCCAGCCATCGTCGTCCGTTGCCGCTCGCACTCGCTGCGTCATCGCCAGCAGGACGACGAGCGAGGCGGCTGTCACTGTCAGTGCATATTTCATTGGGATTCTGCCGGCGGTGCCGGCATTGCCTCCATTGTGGCCTTGATATCGGAATCGTGGAACCAGTCCGGGAAGTTCGCGACTTCTGCAGCTGCACAACCGAACGGGTCGACGACCTGACGCTTCGGGTCTGTCATCCGCGCTGATCGCGGCCAGATCCGCACCGAAAGCGGCTTATGCGGGCTGCTCCGCCGCCGGCAGTCATCGGTAGCGGGGAAGCGGCAATATTAGTGAGGTTCGCTGCCGGGTTTCGGATCAGCGAGCGGAAAACTCTGGGCCTCCGGGGTGGCCGGAGGCGGCGTCGCCGTCGGCGCCGGAGTGGCCACGGGCGGCGGGCTGGCCGGGGCCTTGGCGCCGGCACCCGCCGGAGTGGTCGTGGCTGGCGACATGCCGGCGACGATGGCGGCGATAAAGCGCCGCGCGGATTCGGCGTTGGTGGTGGCGGTGCCGCCGAAGATGTCCTCAGTCGTAACGTCGTGACCGTAGAAATTACGATTGGCCTTGCGGTCAAAAACCAAGGCGGTCCCGTCGAGTGCTACCCCGGCAAACAATCCGCGGGCACGCGAATAGGAATAGATTTCGGAAGTGACGCCGGCGGCTGCCTCGCCGGTCCGGCCTACCGGGCCTGCCGCGGCCGAGGCGCTCAGTCCCAGCGTGAAATCGCCACTCGCGAATTTTTCCACGCTCTTGCGGCTTGCAAAGATCAGCACGATGTCCGCGGCCTGCGCGCCGATCTGCCAGCCCACGCTCCCGCCGGTGAGTGAGATGAATACCGGGTTGCTGAATCGACCCGAGGTGTCGCGCGCGACCAGCGCGCCGTTGCCGTGGCGACCGCCAAACACAAATGCCCCCTTGAGGACGTCCGGTATGACCGCGACGCCGTACGCCCGGTCGAGCAGCCAGGTGGGGATATTCTGGTCCGGACTGGCGTGCAGTTCTTCCAGCACTTGCGTTGCGGTAATCAGGCGCGCGTCTTCGCGGCTTTGCGCCCGGGCCGCGCCGGCCTGGACCAGCATGGACAGCAAAACGAACAGCAGCGCCCTCAGCGGCACAAAATGGCTCATGGTCGATCCCCTGAAATTATGACGGCTCACATCAGCCGCGATGATGCTTCAGAACCAGAAGGAAACAAAGGCCTGCAGTATGTCGGCGTTGAGTGTGTAAAGCGGTTCGGTTCCCGGGGTCACGTCCTGCACCCGTAGGTCGCGGAAATCGTCGTAGCTGACGTGCATCCGGTCCCAGCTTACGTTGACCGTCCCCTTCTGCAGCCACGAGAACCGGTTGATATGGTATTCCCAGGTGGCGCCGATGCCAAAGGTCACACTGCTAAAGGTCGCCAGTTCCCGGTCGCGCGCCAGGTAATTCTGGGCATTGGCGTAGGGAAACAGGTCGCTGTAGAAATTCGCGTGGTTCTGGTGGTAGTAGCGCAGGTGCGAGTCCACGGTCCAGGCGTGAAATATCGGCTGGGTATAGCCAAGCTCGCCGGTGTTCGCGTTTATGCCGAAAGTATCCGAGTAGAAGCGGTAGCTGCCGGTGGCTGCGGCGCGCCACGGCAGGTAGTACTTGACCGTGGCCGAGGCGGCATTGCCCGAGCGCGTCGTGGGATAGACCTCTTTCTGATAGGCGTAACCCAGGGGTTCCTGCGGGTCGAGGTAACGAACCTGGCGGTAGGGGTTGTTAATCATGCCGTTGGCTTCGGTCACCTCGTAATTCAAATTCAGCACCATGTTGCGCGTCAGTATCTGCGATAGCGCCACGCTCCAGCCACTGCGGTCCAACGGGTCATCGCGGGTCGTGCCGCGCTCGCCGACCCGGTCCCAGCCGCGCGTAAAGCCGAAAGTCACCGTGGTCAAATCGCCGAACATGTCCTGGCTGATGGAGCCGAAGGCGGTCTTGGCCTTGTAGTCGGGTTCGTTGCTGTCGATGTAACCGAGGCTATAGGTGGACTTGCCGTGGATTGCATCGACGCTGAGGCTGTTTTGCTTGCGGATTTCCTTATACGCGCTCGCCTGCGTGATCACGTCGATCGATGCGCTTGAGATCATGTCCTCGTAGTAGTTGTAGGCCACGGAAAAATGATCGCCAAATTTCTTTCGCACCAGCACCGACGGGCCGTCGACGGTGAGTCCGCCGCCATCGTAGCTGTGGTACAGCACGTCGGCCCGATCATCGGGCAATACCCCGGCATGCGCGCCCCCCAGCAGCAGCATCGCACCGGCGGCGATCCGAACCTGCAGGTGGCTGGAGTACTTCACGCGCTCAATTGCATCCGCAGCCGCCGCCGACGATGCCGGTGGCGCCGCGGGCGCTCTCACGCGCTTCGAACACGTGTTCCAGATACACGGCCGATACCGGATTGGGGTTGAACGACATGATCGGATCGGCCAGATGCTCGCGCTCGTAGGGCTTTACCCAGGGTTGAACCGGGCTGCAGGCGGCGAGCGCTGCCACGCCGCCGCACAGGCACAGCCAGCGCAGCGCCGCAGACACCCGGCGCATTGCCATGGTGCGGGCCTTATTCACGGATGAGTGCGCGGATCTGATCAAGGTATTCGTTCTCAGCGCCAGGGCTGTAGCCGCGGTGTATGTAGCGCACGACGCCCTTGCGGTCGATGATTACCGTATTGGGCATGCCCTGCACCTCGTATAGCTTACTGACCTTGCTGTCGACATCGTAGAGAATCGGAAAGGTAACGGGTGTCGCCTTGAGCCAGGACGTGGCCGCGGCCGAATCGGGCTCGACATTGACGCCGATCAGCGCGACGCCTTTGCTGCGGTATTGGTGGTTCAACTGTTCGAGGATCGGCATCTCCTGGCGGCAGGGGCCACACCAGCTGGCCCAGAAGT
Organism: uncultured Gammaproteobacteria bacterium; assembly: GCA_963699955.1. Classification (GTDB taxonomy): domain Bacteria; phylum Pseudomonadota; class Gammaproteobacteria; order Steroidobacterales; family Steroidobacteraceae; genus FEN-1191. Next base: position 537,329 of record CAVOVV010000006.1, on the reverse strand, counting down.
TCACCAGCACGATCTGGCCTTTCAGATCCGCGAGACTCACAGGCTTGCCGCTGTTCGAATTGAGCTCGAACGCGGGGGCGGGTGCGCCCGCTTGGAGGGACGGCGCGGACACTGCGAGCACGGGAACGATGGCCAAGGCAGTCAGACAAAATAAACGCATAGGAAGTTTCATGACTGTTTCATCCTTAGAAGTACACCGAGGCGCCGATGTATGCCTTCAGGTTGTTGCGGAGGCGATTGGTGCCGAGGAAGTCGGACTTGAACACCAGGTCCTGGGCCTCGATCCGGATCGCTAACCAGTCCGTGGGCAGCACGCGGAATCCGGCCCCAAAATTCGCCGTAAATGTCGAATTTCCTTCAAATTTTACTCCGCCCAAGCCGCCCAAAATATAGAACGCGCTCGTCATGACGTGGTTGCGGCCCAGGAACACCTCGCCCGGCAGGAAGTTGTAGCCGACCGAAAGGTTGTAGTACGTGAACTGCCTCTCATCGTTGGTCAGCAACTGAATATTGCCGCTGAGGGTTTCAAAGCTCGTCTGTCCGGCCTGGGCCCGGCCTCCGGCGGCCTCAAAGAAGAAATCTTCCGTAATGTGGTAATCGGCCGTGATGCCCCATACCGGGGCAGCGGTGTAGCTCTCAATCGAGATCTCGCCATAGCTGGCGCCGATCTCGATGTCCTTGGCGGCGATCTTGGGCACTTTGATCTTGCGCCGTACCACTTGGGGTTCGATTACGGTGGGCGGCGCAGCGGTGTCGGCCGCCGCGGCTGCCGCGTCGGCGTCGGCGTCGGCCTTCTGTGCTGCGACCTCGGCATCGACCTGACGATGCCAAGGCCACAGACGGTGCATGGTCGCGCAGCCGCTGGTTAGCGTGAGAACCGAGGCTAGTAGAAGAATGCGAATCCGAATTTCCATTCCGTTTTCACCTCGTTCGAATCGGTATTTGTGAATACCGTATGGCTGCGGTACTCAGCGCGTAAGAAGAAACGCCTGGCCAGGTAGTACCGGCCGCCGACCCCGACATAGGCCGTCTGGTAGTTCTGGTTGACCGGCTTGACCAGGGTGGTCCTGGGTTCGACCCGCTCCACCCCCGTGCCCAGCGTCACAAATGGCGAGAACCGCCATTCGGGCATGAACACGTGGTTCAGGCCCAGATCCACGATGTAGCCGTTGTAGATATTGCCGAGGAACTGGGCCCCGTACAGCTCGGCCTTGAGATTGTCGGTAAGCGAGTAGGTCACGAGTCCGCCAAATTCCGATGCGCCGGCATAGTCGCCGGCCATCACCGCGCCCTCCCAGTGGTGGGAGCGGTAGCCATCGCGATTGCCGCGGTCCACCTTGAACGCCGATCCATCCGCCAGAGTCGTGTGCAACAGCGAATCTTCCGAGGCCCAGCCTTCCACACCGCGCTCGGTGCGCACCTTGTACCACTCGGTGCGCCTAAACAGCACATCCACCGAATCGCCGCGCTCCACCACCTGCGAGACTGGATAGCCGCGGCCCGGGCCGGTGTGCAACTCAAGGTACGGCTCGGTCACAAACAGCTGCAGCAGCTCGCGCGGCGCGGCATGGCCGGCCAGCGGCAGCGCAAGCAGCAGCGCCAGCGGGCGCAGCCAGTTAATTGAGTGGCGCGGCAAACGGGTTGTTGTAGTACTGGGCGCCAACATCCGCCCATTCTGCCAGCAGACGCAGTTCAGAGGGAGACATGTATGTTTTGTGATTCACAGTCCCCACGGAGTTACCGGTGAGCACTTTAAAGAACTGTGACGCAGCAGCAGACCCGTTGGTGATGGAGCCGGGGACCTGGCTATCGACGCGCACTGGGGCACAGGCGGAATCGAGCGTGAAGCTGGTGGTGGTGTGCGTAGCGACCAGCTGAACATAGGCACGCAGCTGGGCCGTCGGCAACTGCGCTGGGTCAGCGTCAAGCTCCAGCCCGCCGTCGGGCGCCACACCGAGATTCACGGTGACGGGCGTGCTCGAGCCGGCGGGTGTGCAGGTCACGGTCTGGGTGCGCGTGGCGGTATGGCAGTTGACGCAAGTGTGGGCACCGCGATCGACGGTCCACAAGGGATCGATGATGGCCGGCGAGGTGTTAGCGGCCCCCGGGGCACTGGCCGGGTAATTGATGGTAATCCGGCACACCGCAGTCCAGTTGTTTTCGCAGGTCTGCGGCACCGTGGGCGCCGGCGTCGTCATCTTGCTGTAGGCCAGGTCGATGCTCTTATCGCCGGGGCTGCCGGTGCCGTTGTAGATCACGTCAACAGTCGGCGTGGCGGCGGTGCACGGCGTGGTCGCACAGTCGGTGTTGTCGCCGTATTTTACCTGGGCCATGGTCTTGCCGCTGGCGTCGCCGGCATACTCGCTCACAAATACTCCGCTGCGACCGTGCGAGGTGGTGCTGGTGGCGGTGCTGGCGTTGTGGCAGCCGTTGCACTGTACCACTTCGCCCGGCCGCACCTGCAGCCAGGTGCGATGCTGCGGAAATCCAGCCAGCCGGTGCGCCCTGGCATCCAGTATCGACATGTTGAAGGCGACATTGGCCGGGACCTTGACGCGCACCGAGCCGTCGGCCTCGATCGGCACGTATCCCAGGATCTCACGCATGTAGCGCGGTGAATTGTCCAGGGCGATAGCGGTATTAAAATCCGGAAAACCATCGTTGAGCCGCGGGTCGCCCAAGGACACGATCTTCTCCAGGCGCAAGAAGCGTACCCGCCGTGAATCGGCGGGAGTATTGCTCATGCGCGCGATGGTCTGGGCATTGGTCTCGGGAGCGATGGCCTGCGGATTGATGGCGTCGGCCCAGTCATAGATGCTGCGGATGTCGATGACGCCGACGGCATCTCCGGTGAGCGTGCTGGTGCCGATCGGCGGAATGTAGGCGGGCGGCGTGCGCGCCTGCAGCGTGACGATATCGGTCACCATGATGCCTTCGGTCGGGGGCACCACCGGCTTGAAGGTGTTGTCCGAGGGATTGAGCAACCAAGCGCTGTACAACGGGGGCGCAATCTGCACGTTCGGCATCGCCAGATTGGCGTCCGTGCACGGCACGATAACTCCGGCGGGATTGAGCAAGCGGCACTCTTCCCAACTCACCAGTGTCCGCCCTGTGCCGTCCCACAGCGGATAGGCCGAATTGAACCGCCCGCCGGGCGAAGGGCCGGGGATGGTGCGCACGTCATTGGTGGTCGCATAGCTCATTGGCGGGCAGGGGTTGTTGCCAGCCACGACGGGTCCGGCGGCGAGCGTGCGTTGAAAGCATTCGACCGAGTTTTGGACATCCAGGATGACCAGATTGCCGCCGAAATCGGTACCGGTGTCGACCGGTCGGATGATCGCCATTACGCGCCCATCCTGCATCTCCCGGCCCTTGACGAACTGCACCGCCGTGGGCAGACCGGTGGCCGGATCCGCGGTGCCGACGAAGTGACTGTGCGCGCCGTACAGGAGCTGGTCGTTGGTGCCGTCGGGGTTGATCGTGTACAGATGCATGCCGTTGGTCACCTGCAGCCGGGTGTGCGACCAGCGGGTATAGATAATGCGGCCGTCGCTCAACACGGTGGGGTTGATGTCGTGGCTGGGATTGAACGAGATCTGCTGAAAGGCGCTCGGACCGGTTTGCGTGGGGTCAAGGACACTGAGCGTGAACGCTGACTCCTTAACGTCCTCGGTCTGTGCTTCGAAGGCACTCTTGCCTTCGGTCAGCAACACCAGCTTGGAATCGCGCTGCCGGGTGGAGGCGATCAGGATGCGACCGTTGGGATGGGCGCTGTCGCTTGGCAGATAGTGCGGTGAGATGTCCTGGCCCTCGCTGGCGGTCACGTCGTCGGTGATGCTGTGCAGGTCATCCTTGGCGATGTCGTACTCCCAGATACGCCAGTTCGGCGGATTGAAATCGCGCTGATTGGTTTGCAGGGGCCCACGCATCGCGAACACCAGAAATTTGCCGTCGGCCGAGACGTCGAGATCCTTGACGTCGTAGAAGTCGCTTCCCGTGACACGCGCGGTGATATTGGTCTCGACGCCACTCTCCGCCGCCGTACTGCGTATGCACACGTCGGCCTTGCTCCAGTAACGGCGGTAATGTCGCAGGTCGTCCTTGTTGCGCATGACCGCAAGATCCGCAGGATCGGTGGGCAGGGTGTGCTTGATGTAGGCAATGCCGTAGTCGGTGGCGCCGCCCGTGGGAGTCCCCTGGCCGTCGCCGAGCTCCACGGAGCCGCGGTCGCTGCAGGCGGTCAATACCAGCAGCGCCAACAAGCCATACCGCAGACGAAATTCACGGTTCATTGCTAATTGCTCCAGCCCGCAGGCCCAGACTCGCATTTTGCCAACTTCGTCACGTCTTCCCGGGTCCCTAATGAGGTTCCTTGCAACATCTTGGGGTGGCGGCCACCCGCATGTCCAGCATGCACAGGTATTTGATCATGCTGGGGGTTGCCGTGACCCGGGTCGCAGATCAGGGACGCAACCATAGGGGTTGGACGTAACCGACAACGCTGTCGGCGCCCGGCGACGTCCGACGGATGAGACATTACAGCAGCTATTTGGTTCTTCATATATTGACTCGCACGATGGCGCCAAAGCCGGCGCATGGAGCGCACAGCATGAGACAGCGTGAGTACGATCGCCAAACGCACGGTGCGGCCGTGGTGGCTGGCGTATTGCTATTGGCGCTGCAGGGCGGGACCGCAGCGTTTGCCGGCCCGCGCGAACAAGCCAGGCAGCTGCACGACCGGCTGGCCGGCGTGCCGCCCAGCGACGCCGTACTGACCCAGATGGCGGCCGACATCACTGCCAACAATGCCCAAGCCGCCGCACAACTGGCGATGTCCAACAAGAATTTCTACAACGTAACTCTGAAGAATTTCGTCGCCCCGTGGACCAGTCGCGACCGCTCGGTATTTGTGCCGCTCAATGACTATACGGCGACGGTCATCGGCATGGTCCGCGATGACATCGACTTCAGCACGGTGCTGTCGGCCGACTTGCTCTACGTCGGTAGCGCGGCGGGCGCACCGGCGTACTCGCCGGTCAACAACGACCACTACCAGTACCTCGACGACAACAACGTCGATCTGAAGGCTTCGCTCAAGGCGGCGACGCAGTCGGGTCTGCTCGGGTTGCCGGTTGCCGCCACCGCCGGCGTCATGACCACCCGCACGGCCGCTGCGGCGTTTTTCGTCGCGGGCACCAATCGCGCGATGTTTCGCTTCACGATGATCAATTTCATGTGTCGCGATCTCGAGCAGCTGCAGGATTCTTCGCTTCCGCCCGATCGCGTTCGCCAGGACGTCAGTCGCTCGCCGGGCGGCGACAGCCGCGTGTTTCTCAACAGTTGTATCACCTGCCATGCCGGCATGGATCCGCTCGCCCAGGCTTTTGCCTACTACAACTTCGACGCCACCGCGGGCCGCTTGCTCTACACGGCAGGCGCCGTGCAGCCGAAGTATCTGATCAATTCCGACAATTTCAAGTACGGATACGTCACCACGGACGATCACTGGGATAACTATTACCGCCACGGCGCCAACCAGGTTCTGGGCTTTGATTCCGGCCTGCAGGGCACTGGAAACGGCGCCAAGTCCATGGGCCAGGAATTAGCGCGCAGCGACGGCTTCGCGCAGTGTCAGGTGGAAAAAGTGTTCCGGTCGGTGTGCCTGCGCGATCCGGGCAACGCCGCGGACCGACAGAAAGTGGCGGACATCAAAGCCACGTTCAAGTCCACCGGTTACAAGATGAAGCAGGTGTTCGCCGATGCTGCCATTTACTGCATGGGCAACTAGGGAGAGAACCGTGAAGCTTATCCTGCGCGTTCCGCACCTGTTGCCCCTGGCCCTGGCGATCGCCTTGAGCGCCTGTTCCGGCGGCGGCCCTGCGACTACCGCCTTACCCGATGCGCAGACGGCCAGTTCTGCCACCTACACCGGGCCGGCTCCGGGTTCGGCCGACGTGCAGGCCTTTAAGGTCAATCTCTGGCAGTACATCGACACCCCGGATCGCTGCGGAAACTGCCACAAGGCGGGCGGTCAGACGCCGCAGTTCGCCCGCTCCGACGACGTGAACCTTGCCTACAGCGCCGCCCTCACGGTCGTCAATCTGGCCCAGCCGGATCAGTCGCTCATGGTCCTAAAGGTCGGTGGCGGCCATAATTGCTGGCTCTCCAGCCCGCAGGCCTGCGCGGACATCCTTACCACCTGGATCAAGAATTGGGCGGGCGGCGCCATCGCCGGCGCCACGCAGATCAAACTGCAGGCCCCGACCATCAAGAGCGTTGGCAGCACCAAGACCTTTCCGGCGAATGCGTCGGACAACGGCAGCGCCTCCTTCGCCCAGACCATCTATCCGCTGCTCAGTCAGTTCTGCTCGCGCTGCCACAATGCCAACGCCGCCACCCCGCAGACACCGTATTTCGCCAGCAGCGACGTGGATGAGGCCTACGCCAACGCGCAGGCCAAGATCAATCTCGATACCCCGACGCTGTCGCGCTTTTACGTGCGCCTGCACGATGAGAGCCACAATTGCTGGGTGCCCCCGGGCGGTTCGGCCGTCAGTTGTCCGAGCAGCGCGGCCGCAATGCTGGCCGCCATCCAGGCCTTTGTCGGCGGTATCGCGCCCACCCAGGTCGATCCGACCCTGGTCCTGTCGAAGGCGCTGACGCTGTACGACGGCACGATCGCGTCGGGCAACAACCGCTACGACAGCGGCGTGATCGCCAAGTGGCAGTTCAAGGAAGGCGCGGGCAGCACCGCCGATGACACCAGCGGCGTGGATCCGGCCCTTAACCTGACGCTGTCGGGCGATACCAGCTGGGTCGGCGGCTGGGGCGTGAGCTTTGGTCCCAACGGCGGGGCGGCGCGCGGTGGCGCGGCCAGCCGCAAGATCTTTGACCTGATCAAGTCAGGCGGCGAGTACAGCGTCGAAATGTGGGTGGCGCCTGCCAACGTAACGCAGGAAGACGCCTACATTGCCAGTTATTCCGGCGGCACGGCGTCCCGCAATTTCACCCTCGGGCAGCACGCTTATCAGTACGAAATGTTCGCGCGTTCGAGCGCCACGGACGCCAACGGCGGGCCCTCGTTGCTCACGGCTGACACCGACAAGGACGCGCAGGCCTCACTGCAGCATGTGGTGCTCACCTACGACCCGGTCAACGGGCGGCGCTTGTACGTCAACGGCAATTACACCGGCGACGTGGACCCCTCCAAGGGCGGCACGGTCGGCAACTGGGACAATACCTTTATCTTCTTGCTCGGCAATGAGACCTCGGGCAACCGCAAGTGGCAAGGCACCATCCGCTTTGCCGCCATCTTCAACCACGCGTTGACCCAGGAGCAGGTGCAGCAGAATTTTGCCGCCGGGGTCGGCGAACGCTACTTCCTGCTGTTTGATGTTTCGGCCCTTACCGGCGTAAGCCAGGCCTACGTGATGCTGGAAGCCAGCCTTTACGACAGCTACAGCTATCTGTTCAGCAAGCCGACGTTCATCAGCCTCGATCCTGCCGCCAAGCCGGGTACCGTCGTGATCAAAGGCATGCGGATCGGCATCAACGGCGCCGAGGCGCGCGTTGGCCAGGCTTACGCGCGCCTTGATACCAAGGTCACCGACGCCGACTACACGGCGGGCAGCGGCCAGTTGCTGGCCTCCGTGGGCACCGTCATTGCGCTCGAAAAGGGTCCCGATTCCGACATGTTCTTCCTGAGCTTCGACCAGATCGGGACTCGCACCCACGTGCGCACCGAGCCCGCCGCGCCGCAGCCGGCACCGCCAGCCGACAAGCCCGAATCGGCGCAGATGGGCGTGCGCGTGTTCAATGAGATTGATGCCTCGCTTTCCGCAATTACCGGCGTGTCGATGAACGACCCGGGAGTCAAATCCACGTACCTGCTGGTTGAACAGCAGCTGCCCAGCATTCCGACCTTGGAATCGTTCGTGGCGGCCAACCAAGTCGGGGTCGCACAGATGGCCATCCAGTACTGCGATTCACTGGTCGAATCCGCAGCCGCGAGCAGTTTCTTCCCGGGCCTGAATTTCGGCGCGGCTCCGGCGACGGCGTTTGCCAATACCAACGCGTTGATCAACCCGTTGATCACCGTCGGCATCGGCACCGGCCTGGCCACCCAGCCCGATGATGTCGACGTGCGCGCCGAAATCAACAGCCTGGTGACGAAGCTCTCGAGTTGCGGCGCCAGTTGTGCAAATTCGGTGCGCACCAAGACCATTGCCAAGGCGGCGTGCGCCGCCGTGCTGGGCAGCGGCACGCTCCTGATCAAGTAACAGCGACCTTAAGACCTACGAGGCCGACCATGAAGATCCGACGCAAGCAGGCTCTGGGACCGAAGGAACCTCTGCGGCATCCCGATCACCCGCGGCCGGTCACGCGACGCGAATTTCTCGGCCAGGGCTTCATTACCGGCAGCATCGCGCTGGCGGGTGCCTCCGCTTTCAGCCTGTTTGCAGATCCGCGTAAGGCCTATGCAACCTTGTCGCCCGACATAGCGCAACTCAAGCTGCCGGTGTCTCAGGGCGGGTTGTGCGACATCAAGCTGGGCGCGGGCATGATCCCGTTCATATGCTTTGACCTGGCCGGAGGCGCCAACATCGCCGGCTCCAACGTGCTGGTGGGCCAAAAGGGCGGCCAGCTGGATTTTCTATCGACCGCCGGCTATAGCAAGCTCGGCCTACCGGGCAACATGACGCCAAATTCATCTATTGGCGCCGGCAGCTTCGTGGATCGGCAGCTGGGGCTGGCGTTTCACAGCGACAGCGCCTTCCTGCGCGGCATCCTCGAGCGCACCGCCGTCGCGACGCGCGCCAACGTGAACGGCACCGTCATTCCCGCTCTGAGCCAGAACGATACCGCCAACAATCCGCATAACCCGATGTACGGCATCTATTCGACCGGTGCGCGCGGCGATCTGCTAACGCTGATCGGTACCGATACCTCCGATTCCGGCGGCAATTCAATGGCGCCGTCCTACATGATGGTGGACACCGCGCGGCCCACCAAGGTGGACCAGGCATCGGACGTAACCGGGCTGGTCGATACCGGCAAGCTGGTCGGACTGCTCTCGCAAAGCGACGCCACGCTGGTGCTGGAGTCGATGGAGCGCATCAGCAAGAAGAAGCTCGATAAATCGACGATGCTCAGCGTGCCCACCGCGGACGAGGTTGTGAAGGACCTGGTCCAGTGTGGCTATGTCCGCGCGGCCGATCTAGCCGACCGCTACGGCAATTCCAAGCAGGCACTTGATCCGGACATCGATCCGATGATCGTCGGCCCCACCGGCATTTTCACGCAAGCCGAATACAACGCCGACGATGACATACGCAAGACGGCCGCGGTAATGAAGATGGTTGTAAACGGCTATGCCGGCGCCGGCACCATCGAAATGGGCGGCTTCGACTACCATACCGGCGACCGTGCCACCGGCGAGATGCGCGACTTTGGTGCCGGCCGCTGCATGGGCGCCTGCATCGAGTACGCCGCGCGCCGCAAGCAGCCCTTGATGCTGTACGTATTCAGCGACGGTTCACTGTCCTCGAACGGCATGATTGATAATTCAGCGGCCGGACGAGGCAAGGGTGTCTGGACCGGCGACAATCAGTCGACGGCAGCGGCATTCTATTTGGTGTACAACCCCAAGGGACCGATCACCGCGATCAGCAACCAGCTTGGCTACTACACCGCGGACGGTTCAGTCGCAAGTGTCGGCAGCCCGGGCGCGAACGCCGTGAATCTGCTCGTAGAGATGGTGGTCCTCAATTACCTGGCATTGCACGGCAAGGAGGGGACCTTCCAGACCATGCAATGGGCCACGGGCGTGACTACCGGTCTGGGGAGTCTGGCTACCTACAGCAGCCTGATAGGCATGCCTCCGATCGTCTAGGGGCCCTTGGCTCGGTCCTGACGGACCACCCGTCGCCGCACGCCCGTCCGCCCTCCAGCGGTCGCTAAGGCCCTGTCGCTTCCGGAGCGCAGATGATGTCAAATAGTGCGCGGCGGCGGATAATGATTGCCCCGAACCTGTAAGGAGTTGCTGTTGGTGATCCGCCGTATTGGACGCTTGTGTGCCGGCGCCCTGGTGCTCTTGCTGCTGCAGACGGCCACAGCCGAGGCCACGGCGGTCGGCGAGATGGCCCCCGACTTCACATTGCCGGCAGCAGCCGGCGGCAACGTGCGGCTCTCTGAGCATCGCGGCGAGGTCGTGCTGCTCACCTTCTGGAGCAGTCACTGCTCGGCCTGTGTCGCGCAGCTGGCGTCGCTCGGCAACCTGCAGACCACCTACCGCTCGGCCGGCTTGGTCACGCTGGCCGTCAGCGTCGATGACGACATGAAAAGTGCGACGCAGTTCGCAAAATCACATCCGGCGCGGTTCCCGATGTTGCTCGATTCCCTCAAGGGAGTGAGTCGTGCCTACCGTATCGAGCTGCTCCCCACCACGGTACTGATCGACCGTCGGGGCCGAGTGCGTTTCCTGCACTCGGACTATCACGGTACTGATAACTCCTACGTCGCGCAGCTGCGCGCCTTGCTCGATGATCCGCTGTGAAGCAGCGGAATTACCCCACATTGCTAGCCTCTGGACACTCCAACATGAGTAGTGCACGTACCCGCCGGCGGTTATTCGCGCCCGTCTGTCTGGCGCTCAGCCTCGCCTGCAAGCTTGCCGCCGGCGCTGAGCCTCCCGCAGCCGCAATGGCGCAGACTCCTCCGGCCGCAACCGCACCGGCGGCCGCAGCGCCTGCCCCAGCCACGGCAGCCGCACCGACCGGGGCGGGCGCCGCGGGAACCGCGCCAGCTCCGGCACCGGCGCCCGCAGCCACCGCGGCCCCCGATACCAGCACCCGGGCGCTGGACGAACAGATCCAGGACCTCAAGCAATCGGTCGTCGATTTGAACCGCGACCTGTTCGTTCTGGAGGAGGAACTGCTGTTTCCCGCCAATACGCAGGTGGCGGTATTTGTATCGATGGATGTCGGTGATTTCTTCGGCCTCGACGCGGTGACCCTGAAAATCGATAACCGCGAGGTGAGCAATTACCTGTACACGCCGCGCGAGGTTGCCGCGTTGGTTAAGGGAGGCGTGCAGCGCCTGTACGTCGGTAACCTCAAAGCCGGATCGCACGAGCTGGTGGCACTGTTTTCCGGCAAAGGTCCCAACGAGCGAGATTACCGGCGCGGCGCTTCGATCAAATTCGAGAAGGGCGTCGGTGCCAAGTATCTGGAACTCAAGATTTCTGACCGGGTGCGCAGCCAACAGCCTGAGTTCGAGATTAAGGACTGGGAGTAGCGCGCCAATGCGGCGGCTCGAAGCCCTGCTCCTGCTGCTGGTCGGCGAAGCGCTGGCGGGCCCGGCGCTGCCGGCGTCCCACCCGCCGCCGCCGCCGCCTGGGCTGCGCCCGGTATTTGTGCAGGACCTGCACTACGGGGACGTGCTGTTCCATTTCTACGCCGGTGACGACTTTGAGGCCTTGACGCGCCTCGAGGCGTACCAGCACTGGCAGCGCATGCCGCATCACGAGCAGGATGCGGAGCTGCTGGCCGGCGGGCTGTACCTCTCGCTGGGCATGCATAACGAGGCCGGCAAGCGCTTTGAAGCTTTATTGACCAACCAGGTGCCCGTGGGGGTGCGTAACGAGGCGTGGTTCTACCTGGCGAAGATCTGGTACGCGCGCGGTTATTACGATCGTAGCGAACAATCGCTCGGCCACATCAGCGGCGAACTGCCGCCTGCGCTCGAGCCCGAACGGCAGCATCTGTTGGTGAATGTGTTGATGCGCCAGAATCGGTACGAAGAGGCGGCGACACGCCTGGCCAATTGGCGCGGTCCGCCCGACTGGATGGCGTTCGCCCGCTTTAATCTGGGCGTGGCGCTGGTGAGCCAGAACCGGCTTGGCGAGGCGGCGCAGCAGCTGGCCGCGGTTGGCACCATGCATGCCGTGGGCAGTGAAATGCAGGCGTTGCGCGATAAGGCGAACGTGGCGCTGGGCTTTGCCTGGCTGCAGGCCGGTAATCCGAGCGACGCGCGCACCGCGCTCAATCGCGTGCGCTTGACCGGCCCCTATGCGACTCGCGCATTGCTGGGCGTAGGTTGGGCTGATGCTGCCCTCGGCCAGTTTCAGGACGCACTTACTCCATGGACCGAGTTGCACGGCCGCAATCTGCTGGATGCTGCCGTACAGGAGTCCTACCTCGCCGTGCCGTACGCCTACGGCAAGCTCAACGCGAATGCACAGGCTGCCGAGTACTACGAATCCGCCATAAACGACTTTGAGGCGGAGTCCACGCGTATCGATGAGGCAGTGACACGCATTAATTCCGGCCACATGCTTGACGATCTGCTGGGTGCCGCCCCGCCGGCGCAGGACATTGGATGGTTCTGGCAGCTCAAGCAGCTCCCGGACGCCCCAGAATCGCGCTATTTATACACATTGCTGGCCGACAACGATTTTCAGGAAGGCCTGAAGAATTACCGGGATATCGGGTTCCTGCAGGGTACGCTCAGCCGCTGGAACGACAATCTCGACGCGTACCACGACATGGTTGACGCCCGCCGGCAAGCGTATGCGGAGCGCCTACCGCGTGCCGACGCGCTACTCGCCACGAACACGACCACTGACATGCTCGCTGAGCGCGCCGCGGTCGAGACGCGCCTGACCGCGATCGAGACCGGCGCGGATGTCGCCGCCTTAGGCAATCCCAAAGAGCAGGCGCAGTGGAGAAAGGTCCGTCAACTGGAGGCAGCAGCGGCCGACAGCAGCAACCCCAATAATGCCGAATTGGCCGGTGAGCGCGACAAGATTAAATTGATGAAGGGCGTGCTCCTGTGGCAACTCGACGCCCAGTTCAAGGAGCGCAGCTACACACAGCGCAGGGAACTACGCGCGCTTGATGCTCAGCTCAATGAGGCGCAGAACCGCTGGGTGCGGGTGCAGAAGGCACGCGGCAGCGTGCCGACTAACACCGATGAGTTCGCCACGCGCATTACCGACCTTGCCGCGCGCATCAACGATCTCAAGGGAAAATTGACGCAATCTGCGCAGCAGCAACAGCAGTACCTGGAGCAGCCTTGCCAGCCAGGCGCTGCTGGAGCAAAAGGACCGCCTCGCGGAGTACCAAGTGCAGGCGCGCTTCGCGCTTGCGGATATTTACGATCGCGCGAGCGCGCCGCCGGCACCATCCCCTGGGGCACCGGCCCAGGACGCGCCGGCAGCCCCTGAGGCACCGACCCAGGACGCGCCGGCAGCCCCTGAGGCTCCGGCTCAGGACGCGCCGGCAGCCCCGGCGGCACCGACCCCGGACGCGCCGCCCTCATGAAATCCTGGTCGTACCTGGCATCGGTACTTCTGGCCGGCGCCATCGCGCCCCTCTGGGCCGCGCAGCCTGCGCCTAAGCCCCCGGCCACTGTGGGCGATTTGCCAAAGCGCGCTGTCGAGGTTCATACCAACGCGGTGGTCAGCGGCGGGTCGTCCAAGGCGATGGAAAGTTACCGCCATTTTCTGGAGCTGCAAAACACCGACCCCAAGCTGCGCGCTGAGGCCATGCGGCGCCTCGGCGATCTGAACCTGGAATCCGGTGAACTCGAGCGCATGGCCAATGAGGTGACGCGGCTCGACCTGCCTGGCGCTGAGGCCATCAAGCTCTATACGACGTTGCTCAAGGGCTATCCCGATTACGCCCGCAACGATCAGGTGCTGTATCAATTGGCGCGAGCCTATGAGACTACCGGGCAGAGCGATGCGGCGCTCGCAACGCTCGACCAAATCGTGCGCCGCTATCCCAAGACACGCGAGATCGCCGAGGTGCAGTTTCGTCGTGGCGAACTGTTGTTCTCAGCCAAGCGCTACGCGGACGCCGATGCGGCTTACCAGCAAGTGGTCAGTCGCGGTGCCGCTGGCTCAACGTTTTACGCGCAGGGCCTGTACAAACTCGGCTGGGCGCAATTCAAGCAATTGCAATACGACGTGTGTCTGCAGACGTTCCTAACTCTGCTGGATCGGATTCTGGTCGACCACAACACTGGCAAGGCGCGCAAGGTCGAGAGTTTGGGGCGAGCCGACCGAGAACTGACGGATGACACCTTGCGGGTCACGAGCATCTCATTTACCTATCTCGACGGTCCCGCCACGCTTGACCAACTGCTCGCCAAGCGCGGCCCGACGCCCTATGCGTGGCTGTTGTACTCGCGCCTGGGAGACTTGTACGTGCAGAAGGAGCGCTTCCAGGACGCGGCCAGCGCCTATCGAGCCTTCGTGGCACGGGACCCGGCGAACGAACATGCGCCAGTGCTGTCGAATCAGGCCATTGAAGCGTATTCCAAGGGCGGTTTTGCGGACTTGGTGGTCGAGGGTAAGGCTGAATACGTGCGCACCTACGGCTTCAAGGCGCCGTTTTGGAAGAATCGCGAAAAAAGCGCCTCACCGGAGGTGGTGGCTGAACTCAAGGCCAATCTCAAGGACCTGGCTCAGTATTACCATGCGACGGCACAGAAAACCAAGCGCCCCGAGGACTATACGGCCGCGGCGGACTGGTACCGGAATCTGCTGTCGACGTTCCCGAAAGATCCGGACGCCAGCGAGACCAACTATTTGCTGGCGGATGCGCTGTTTGAAAGCCACCAGTATGCCGATGCAGCCACTGAGTACGAGCACACCGCGTACGATTATCCAGCCGGCCCGCGCTCCGCGGCGGCCGGTTATGCCGCGCTGGTCGCGCTGCAAAAGCAGGAAGAACTGCTGCCGCCCGCGGCGCGTGCCGACATGCACACCCGCACCATTGATGCGGGCGTGCGGTTTGCGCAGGCCTTTCCCAGCCATCCGGAAAGCGCCGGAGTGTTGACGCGTGCGGCGCAGGATGGCTACGCGGCGCACGACCTGCCGCGCGCGATCCAGCTCAGCGAAACGCTGCTGGCGCGCGAGCCCAAGGTCGATGTCGCGCAACAGCGCATTGCCTGGGCCATTATCGGCCAGGCGAATTTTGATCAAGCGGCCTATGATAAATCCGAGCCCGCTTTCCAACACGCACTGCAGTTGGCGCCGGCGGGTACCCCGGAACACACCGACCTCACGGAACGCCTGGCCGCCTCCGTGTATCGACAGGGCGAGGCCAAGCGCAAGGCGGGCGACGAGGCGGGCGCCGCGACCGATTTCCAGCGCGTGGCGCAGGTCGCGCCTGAATCAAAGATCGTGCCCACGGCGCGCTACGACGCGGCCGCATCGCTGATTAACACGAAGCAATGGCCAGCGGCCATTGATGCCCTTGAAGCCTACCGGCGCGATTATCCGCAGACCGAGTACGGTGCCGATATCACGCGCAAACTGGCCGTGGCCTATGTGGAAGCAGGCCGCGGCACGCAGGCGGGAACCGAATTTGAGCGCATCGCCTCCTCGCCGGGAGAGGATCCCGCCGTCGCCCGAGAAGCAACCATGCGCGCCGCCGATTTGTATGAAAAGGCGGGCAATCTGGATCGCACTATCGTAATGCTCGAGCAGTTCGTGCAACGCTACCCGCAGCCGGTGGCGGACGCCATGGAAGCGCGCGCCCGCCTTGCCGATCTGGCTGCGAAGTCGAACAACGTCACGCGCCGCGACTACTGGCGCAATGAGATTATCAAGACCGACGCCGCCGCCGGCGCGCAACGCACTGATCGCACTCGCTCGCTCGCCGCCGCCGCCCAGCTCGCTTTGGCCGAGCCGGCCCGCGATGCATTCCGGGCGGTAAAACTGACCGCACCCTTGAAGAAGTCGCTGGTCGCGAAGAAGCAGGCTATGGAAACCGCCCTGGCAGGCTACAAGGCGGTACTGGCGTACAACATTTCCACCACCACGACCGCGGCGACCTACGAGATGGCGGAGTTGTACCGCACGCTCGGCCGCGACCTGCTCGCTTCCGAACGACCCGCGAATCTGAGCGCCGACGAGCGCGAGCAATTTGACTCGCTGCTTGAAGAACAAGCGTTCCCCTTTGAAGAGCAGGCGATTAAGATTCATGAGGCCAACGCCAAGCGCGCCCTTGATGGCGTGTACGATGAGTCGGTGCGCCGCAGTTACCAGGCGCTGGCTGAGATGAGTCCGGCACGCTACGCCAAGACCGAACTGTGGACAGAACTGGTGCGCTCGCTGTTTTCCTCGGCCGATTTTCCCGCCGATCCGAAGGCGGTCGCGGATTTCTCACTCGGCGTCGAACACGCCCTGGCCGGCAAGACTACCGACGCCGAGCTGGATTTCCAGCAGATGGAACTCAACTACCCGTCCTTGGCCGAACCGTCAGTTAACCTAGCTATCGTCCTGCGTGGTGCAGGGGACCTTACGGGCGCTGCTGCGGCTCTCGAGCGTGCGACGACCCGTTCGCCTGACTACGCGCTCGCCTGGAACGAATTGGGCTTGGTGCGCCGCGCCCAGGGCAAATTCGACGATGCGCGTATGGCGTACGGTAAGGCCATTGCGGCGGACGCCAATTACGCGCCGACCCATAGGAATTTGGGAGTCCTACTGGACCTATACCTACAAGATCCGACAGAAGCGTTGGCGGAACTAGAGCAATATCGCCGCCTGACCGGCGAGGATAAACCGGTCAGTGCCTGGATTGCGGAGCTGCGCCGGCGCACGGGCGTGGCAGCGCCGGCGGCGCCCGCGGCGGCGCCAGCGGCGGAGCCAGCGGCGGAGCCAAAGCCGGCTGATGCGAGCCCGCCTCAGGGGTCGCAGGCTCCGCCGGAATCGGCGCCTGCTTCAGCTCCTGGCCAGGCCCAGCCTGAAGCGCAGGCGCCCGCGAATGATGCTGTAGCTAACGGAGGTGGCCAATGAAATGCTTGTTGACCGTGCTATTGCTTGGCGGCGCGGTGCTAGCTCGTGCCGACGAGATTGAACCCGCCGTAGACACTTCCAGTGTCGCTCCGGCGCCTGCCACGACCGAGCCTGCCCCCGCCTCTGAGCCCGCGCGTACTACGACCACGGCGGCGCCGGCGGCTACGCCCGCGCCTCCTGCGTCACCGGCCCCTAAGGGCGCTGCTGCGGCCAAGCCGCCCGCTGGACAGAAATCCAGCTCGCGCGACGAGATCACGCTGGATCCGACGCAAATCACGGGCAATAAGGAACTGCCGAATGTGATGTATGTCGTGCCCTGGAAACGGCCCGATATTGGCGATATGAACGGGCGTCCCCCCAAGAGCCTGATCGATGAGGCATTGGCGCCGGTGGACCGCGACGTGTTCCGCAGACAAAACCGCTATTTTGCGGCCTTGCAGTCCCAGACCGCGCCCGCACCCGTCAAGCCGACAGTGGCGCCGGCGGCTGGCGCAACGGCTACACTGCCGAATAGGGATGAGAAGTAGGTCTTGGGTAAATGTTAAGTCTTGGTCTTTAATTTCATAGTTTGATGCAGGCATGGGAGTCTGAGGATGCAATTTTTCAGCATGATCGTTCGTTTTTTCCAGGGTGGCGGCCCGATGATGTACCCGATAGCGGTGGTACTGGTCGTGGGCGTCGCTATCGCCATTGAGCGTTATATCGTTCTTACAGCGACCTCGATGCGCAATCGTGGGCTGTGGAACGAGATCGCTCCCCTGCTCACGCAGGGCAACTTCAAAGGAGCGGTGCAGGTCACCAGCAGATCGGACGCGGCGATTGGCCAGATCCTGAGTTACGGGCTGGCGCGGATCGGCTCGGCGCGCAGCCGCGACGACATCGAGAAGGCTATGGAAGAGAGCCTGATGGACGTCGTGCCCAGACTAGAAAAGCGCACCCATTACCTGGCCACCTTTGCCAATCTGGCCACGTTGCTCGGCCTGCTGGGCACCGTGGTGGGCCTGATCAACGCGTTCGCGGCCGTGGCGACGGTCAATCCGGCCGACAAGGCCAACCTGCTCTCGGCCAGCATATCGGTGGCCATGAATTGCACGGCGTTTGGCCTGATGACGGCTGTGCCCCTGCTGGTGATCCACGCGGTGCTGCAGACCAAGACGACCGAGCTGGTAGACAGCCTTGAGATGGCGTCGGTGAAGTTTCTGAACGCCGTGACCGAGCGCAGCACGGCCGTCGCCTGAATCGACCCGATCGTCAGAGCCGAGTAATCGAATGCGCCGCTCCCAACTCCTGAAAAAAATGCTGCGTAAGCAGCGCCGGCCCGCCGACCTGCAGCTGGTGTCGATGATCGACATCTTTACGGTGCTGGTGACCTTCCTGCTGATGACGGCGATCTTTTCGCGCACGGTGGTGCTCGATCTGAAGTTGCCGTCGAACAACGCCAGCATTCCGGAACTGCCACAAGGCCTGAACCTTGAGATCATCGTCCGCGCCGACTCGCTGACGGTCGCCGATCGCGGCACCGGTCCGCTGCACACCATGCCCAATACGGCTGGGGGGGGCTATGACCTCGCAGGCCTGACGCAGTTCCTGAGAATCTTGAAAGCCCGCTATCCGGACAAGGTCGACGCGACAATTCTGCTGGAACCGCAAATCGCGTACGACACCCTGGTGCAGGTGATGGATCGGACGCGCGTGGTCGAGGTGAACGCGGGTCTCAACACCATCCAGGCGGAGTTATTTCCGGACGTGGCAATCGGTGATGCGCCGGTGCCGGTGGGCGATTCCGGAGGCAAGCCATGAGCATGTCGAATCGCGCCAAGCGCATGTTGCAGCATCAGGTGCGCAACAAGGTCGATCCGCAGCTCAATTTGATCCCGATGATCGATATTCTGAGCGTGATGGTGTCCTTCCTGCTGGTGTACGCCGCAGAAGTCGAGGTGGTCCAGAACAGCAAGGGCATCGACATACCGCAATCGATATCCGAGCAGCGCCCCCGTCAGACCGTGGTGGTGATGCTCACCAAGGAGGACCTGTTCGTGCAGGGCGAACGCGTTGCCAGCGTCAACGAGGTTCGCGCCAGCACCGATCCGATCATTGCCCCGCTGCGCGCGGCGCTCAAGCGCCCGACGCTGGTAGGCGCGGCGATGACCGAGAAGCAGATCGCCGAGCGGGAAATTACCGTGATGGCTGACAAGACGATTCCTTACGAGGTGCTCAAGAAGGTCATGAGCACCTGCACCGACGCGGACTACGGTCGCCTCTCGTTTGCGCTGCTGCAAAAAGAGAAGGCCATAACCGCTTATCAGTTGCGGCGAATGAAGCGCACGGGGAAGCCTTAGGTGCAGTTACCGCAGTATTACCGCAGCTTCGAGCTGGCCTGGGAGGTCAATGCCGAGGATCAGCGGCGTTTCCGCCGCTTCGTGGTCATGGGGCTGTGCCTGGTGCTCCTGTTTGGACTGGTGCTGCCCTTCGTCAATCTCCCCAAGCCGCCATCTGGGCCGGAGGAAGTGGCGCCACGCCTGGCTCGCATCATGCAAGAAGAGCCCCCTAAGCCGCCCCCTCCCAAGCCTCAACCGAAGCCGGAGACGCCCAAGGCGGAGCCGGTCCCGCAACCCAAGCCGGTGGACACGCGCAAGAAAATGGAGAACACGGCGGCGATGCGCGCTATCAAGGATGAGCTGGCCGACCTGCGTGATCAGGTCGACACCAGCGCATTGCGCAACAAACAACTCAGCGCGGCGGTCGAGAAGGACGCGCGCTCTGAGCGCTCGCTGATTACTTCCAAGGTGGGAAGCGGATCCGCCGGCATCGTGTCTGCCAACTCGAGCCGTGGCTTTGGCTCGGGCGCCGGAGCGCTCTCGGACCACACTACGGTGGGTGTCACCTCAGGCATCGCCGCCGGCGCTTCGCAGAACCGCGCCACCCGCATTGGCAACAGCGGCAAGGCTGCGCGCAGTCAGGAGGAGATCGAATTGGTATTCGATCGTAACAAGGGGGCGATATACGCGCTCTACACCCGTGCCATGCGTGAGCGCGCCGATCTGCAGGGCAAGATGGTGTTGCAGCTTACGATTTCGCCGGCGGGTGAAGTCACCGACTGCATCATGCTCAGCAGCGAACTGAACGACCCGGATCTGGAACACAAGATCATCGCGCGCGTCAAGTTGTTCCGCTTCGAGGCCAAGGATGTCGAGGCTATAACTGCGCGCAAGACCATCGAGTTCTTCCCGGGTTGAGAGTAGGCCAAGCGCAGCAGCCATGAATCTGCAATCGGAAATCGATTATTTCCGGGAACTGGCACCCACAGGACAGGCGCGCTTGCTGGCCATAATTCTGCACGAGCTGAGCACGGAAGCGCGCGGCACCTACGGCGCGAACCCGGAGCAGGTGCAGGATGGTGCGCGACTGCGGTTCGTCAATGAAATAACCTCGCGCCTGGCGCGTTATATCGAGCAGGTCCTGGCCGACGAGACGGACCGGCCCAGCGAGGACGTACTGATGCGGATGCTGCTCGCGCCCCGCGCCGACAAGGCGGCCGAACGCCTGGTCGTCAACGCCTATCGTCGCGCCATCCAGGGATTTGATCGCAACGACACGACCGTGACCATGATGCCGACCTGAGCGAGTCCGATCGGCTCGCTTATCCGCGGCGGCGCGGTTGGACAAGGCTGGCGTGAAGCATTACTTTTCACGCATGCCCGCGCAGCCGCTCACTCAGGTGTTGATACTGCTATTCGCCTCGGTGGTGGTGGTAGCCATCGCGCGTCGCCAGGGCTTGCCGCCGATACTCGGCTACCTTGTGGTCGGCATGCTGCTCGGGCCGCTGGCTTTCGGACTGCTGCCCAACGGCATCGCTACGCAGACGCTTGCCAACATCGGCGTCGTCTTCCTGCTGTTCACGCTGGGCCTAGATTTCCTGTGGGCGCGCATGGTGGCCATGCGCCGCGAAGTGTTTGGTCTGGGCGCGGCACAGCTCCTGGCTGTGGGCGTGGCGGTGGCACTGCTGCTGCGCACCCGTTCGGTCGATTGGGTATCGGCCGCGGTGCTGGGCGGTGCCGTCGCCATGAGCTCCACGGCAATCGTGTTGCAACAGCTTACCGATCAGGCCGAACTCAACCGCACGCACGGGCGGTTGGCCTTCGCGGTGCTGCTGTTCCAGGATCTGGCGTTTGTGCCGCTGCTGGCGCTGGCGACCGCGTTGGCGCGCGGTGGCGGCGCATTCAGCGCCACCAGCATAGCGCGCCTGGTGGCGGAAGGCCTGCTGGCGCTGATCGCGGTGCTGGCCCTCGGCCGCTGGGTGCTGCGGCCGCTCTTTTACGAGATTGCGCACAGCCGCCTGCGCGAGCTGTTTACCTTGACGGTGCTGCTGGTGGTGTTGAGCTGCGCCTGGCTCACCGAGAGGGTCGGGCTGTCGATGGCGCTCGGCGCGTTTCTGGCCGGCATGATGCTTGCCGAGACGGAATACCGCCACCAGGTCGAATCGGCCGTGCGGCCATTTCGCGAGTTGCTGTTGGGACTGTTCTTCATCTCGGTCGGCATGCTGCTCGACGTGCGTCTGCTGTACCAGCACTTCCTGCTGGTATCGGGACTGCTGATATCGATGCTGCTGGTCAAGAGCGTGTTGGTGGCCATGGTGACCCGGCTATACGTCGATAGCAACTTCAAGGCGGTGCGCACCAGCGTGGTGCTGGCCGGTGGCGGCGAATTCGGCGTCGCCCTGGTAACCATTATGGTCCAGCACGATGCGCTGCTGTCGGCCCGGATCAGCCAGCCGTTGCTGGCGGCGATGGTGTTGAGCATGGTATTGAGTCCGTTGCTGATCCGCTATAACCGGCGGATCGCGCGAGTCCTGCTCGGCGAACGCGGACCGCCGGCGAGCGCACTGGAGCGTGAGGCTGCCGCGGAAGTCGCGCTCGCGCGCCGTGAGCACGTGGTGTTGTGTGGCTTTGGCCGGGTGGGCCAAAACATCGCCCGGGTCCTGGAATCACAGGGCTTTGAGTATCTGGCCCTGGATCTCGATCCGGCGCGTATCCGCCTGGCGCGACAGGCTGGCGATGCGGTGCTGTACGGAGACAGCGCCGACGAGGAGCTGTTGCGGCAGGCGGGCATCGATGTGGCCAGCGCAGTAATCGTCACCTTTGCTAATCCGGCGGTCTCGGTGGGTATCGTACGCAGCGTGCGGCGGCTGCGGGCCGACGTGCCGGTGCTGGTACGCACCCAGGACGATGTCGGGCTCACGGAACTTACCAAGGCGGGCGCCACGGATGTGGTCCCCGAGACTCTTGAGGCCAGCCTGATGCTGGTCGTGCAGGTACTGCTGTTGCTCAAGCTCCCTGCTTCCAAGGTGATGCGCACCGTCGGCGCTATCCGGGCCAGCCGTTACGCGACGCTGCGCGATGTGTTCCGACATGACGGCGCGCAGGTGGTCGACGATACCCACGCTTTTCGGGAGGAACTGCGCTCGATCGTGCTGCCGCCGGGTGCCTGGGCGGTGGGCCGGCGACTCGAGGAAGTACGAACGCAAGGCGCCACCGTGACCTTCACCGCAGTGCGGCGCCATGGCATCACGGGCCGTCAGCCTGACGCGGCCACCGAGCTGCGCGAGGGAGATGTTGTCCTGATCCACGGCACGCCGGAGGCGCTCGAGCATGCGGAAGCGGTGCTGCTGGCCGGCTGAGCCATTGCAGGTACAATGCGCGGCCTGCCAACCGTGCCGCCAACAATCCGCGCCATGAACCGCGACGACCGCCATTTCCCTCCCCACCACAGCCCGCTGCGCGAGGACATCCATGCGCTCGGCGAAGTCGTCGGCAGCGTACTGCGCGAGCAGGGGGGTGAAGAGCTCTACGAGCTCGCCGAGGGGGACAGGCAGACGGCGATCCGTCGCCGCGTGGGCGGTGCGGACGTGGCGATTGAACTGCGGGCGCGTGTTCAGGGTCGTCGCCCGGAGCTGGCGCGTGATCTGCTGCGCGCCTTTGCGGCGTACTTTCAGCTCGCCAACGTGGCGGAAAAGGTGCATCGCATTCGCCGACGTCGTGAATATTTCCTCGCCGACGCGGAGCGCCCGCAGCCGAACGGGGTGGTCGACACTCTGGCCGCGCTCAAGGCCCAGGGCTTGGCGCTCGGCGACGTGGTGGATTTGCTGAGACAGCTGCGCATCGAACCAGTCTTGGTGGCGCATCCCACCGAATCGGCACGGCGCACGGGACTGCGCCGCCAGCAGCGGATCGCCGATCGGCTGTTGGAGCGCAGCAATCCATTGCTGGCGCCGCAGGAAAAATCGGCGTTGCTGGCGCGCATTCGCGCGGACGTGACCATGGAGTGGCAAACCTCGGAGCACCCGCGAGAGCTGCTGACAGTGGCCGACGAGCGCGAGCACGTCATTTTCTATCTTGCCGAAGTGCTCTACCGAATCGTGCCAGTGTTCTATGAGGAGCTGGCGGTCGCCTTGGCCACGCTCTACGGCGCCGATCCTGAGTCGCTGGAACTGCCATTGATCGTGCGCTTCGGCACCTGGGTGGGCGGCGACATGGACGGTGCCACCGACGTGCACGCCAAGAGCATTCGCGAGACTCTGGCCCGCCAGCAACAAGTCATCATCAACAACTACTTCGGTGAATGTCAGGCGCTGGCCCAACAGTTGTCCCAGAGCGCCGCGCGGGTCGGTGTGTCTGCGGCGGTCACGCGGCGCATCGAGGAATATCGCACTTTGTTGCCGGGCGCACCCGGACTCACGCCCGCCCGGCACGACCGCATGCCCTACCGCGTGCTCTTTGGACAGATTGCCGAGCGGCTGCGCAATACGCTGGACGGTCGTCCCAACGGCTACGATCGACCGGCTCAGTTCCGCGGCGACGTGGGCCTGATCGCCGACAGTCTGCGGGCGAATCGCGGCATGCACGCGGGCTACTTCCTTGTGCGCCGCTTGCTGGCACGCATCGATACCTTTGGCTTCCATCTGGCAACCCTCGATTTGCGACAGCACGCCAGCGTGCATCACGCCGTGATCGAGCAGGGACTAGACGATCCGCAATGGCGGGAACGTAGCGCCGGTGAGCAGCATGCCCGGCTGGTCGAGGTGTTGGCGCTCGATATCGGCCCCAGTCGTGCTTTTGACGCGCTGGGCCGGCGCACCCTCGCGGTGTTCGAATCCATCATGCAGGGGCGCCATCGCTACGGAGCCGACGCCGTGGGCTTGTACATCGTGAGTGCGGCCGCCACGGCGGCCGACGTGCTCGCGCCGTTGGTGCTGGCGCATTGGGCCGGCGCACGCGACCGCCGCAACGGCACGGCGGCGATTGACGTCGCGCCGCAATTTGACTCGGTGGCGACCTTGGAGAGCTGCGGTGAGGTCATGAGTCAATTGCTGGCCGACCAGGTCTACCAACGCCATCTCGCCGCCAGGCAGCGTCAGCAGACGGTGCTTATCGGCTATTCGGAGAGCAATCGGGAGAGCGGCCTGGTGGCTTCACGGCTGGCCGCGTACCAGGCGCAGCGCGCGCTGGCCGCGGCCCTTAACCGTGCGCAGGAGCGCCATGTGCTGTTTTACAGCCGCGGCGGCAGCATTCCGCGCGGCGGCGGGCGCATCGATGCGCTGCTGCGCGCGGCGCCGGCTGAATCTGTGAGTGGCGTGCTGAGATTCACTGAACAAGGTGAGGGCATCTCGCAGAACTTCGGCCTGCGCGCCAATGCAATGCGCACACTTGAGAGGGCCTTCAATACGCTCACGCTGGCGACGCTGGCCGTGCGCCGCGGGGCGACGGTTCAGGAAAGCGCCGTCTTTACCGAGGCGGCGGTGCAACTCGCGGCGGTCAGTCGCGCCGCCTGGCGCAGTTTGCTCGAAGGGCCGCGGTTCTTCGAGTTCTTCCGCGCCGTTACTCCGATCGACGTGATCGAGCGCATGCGCATCGGTGCCGTGCAGCGTCGCGATTCCCAGCACGTACAGAGCATTGAGGGCGTTCCGGCGGCGGCCTGGGTGTACGCCTGGTCGCAGTCACGGCACATGCTGCCCGGCTGGTTCGGCGCCGGATCCGGCCTCGAGGCGGTGCGGGCGCAGCGCGGACCCGAGGTGCTGCGCAGTGCCTACAGCGAGTGGCCGTTCTTCCACAGCCTGATCGATGACATAGAGGCCATGCTGGCGCGCGCTGACTTGGAAATCAGTGCCTGCTACGATCAGTTGGCTCCGCCCGAGCTGGCCACGATTGCGGCGGCCATTCACGCGGAATTTACTCTGACCTGCGCCTTGGTGTGCCAGATCAAAGGCAGCAGCGAGTTGCTGGACAGCGACCGTACGCTCCAGCGCAGCATTGCGCTGCGCAACCCGTATGTCGATCCGATGAATCTGATGCAGGTGGATCTGCTGCGACGTTGGCGCGAAAGCGGCCGCAGCGATCCGGCGCTGCTGGAGGCGCTGTTGGCCAGCGTCGCCGGAATTGGCTTGGGGCTGCAGACTGCGGGTTAACTGCGCGCGTGGGCTGAGGGCGCAGCCTACTGCAGACAGACGATCAGGCGTGCGTGGTAGTTGCGCCACTCGATCGGGATAACTATGGGGCGGCTGGCCTGAGGATATTCGAGCTTGCCGGCGCGCCCGACGACGACCGATGGCACGGAGATTCTAAACTGCTGCCCATAGTCGCGACGCGCGTTGCCTGATAGGGTGTTGGTGATCTCACCGACCAGATCGCACAGATTCTCGTGGCTCATGTCAGTCTCCTGCATGCGCATGAGCATGACGCTGAGCATGCTCTTGGGCGCAGTGAAGGCGACCAGGCCGACCCGCTTTCCGGTAACCTGCACGACGCCGGTATAATCGGAGATCTCCGGGCGCTCGCCGAGCGCCAGATGCGGGGTTCCGCACTGTGCGGCCTGCTGCACCGTGGTGCCGAAGTAGTGCAATACCCCGCCAACAAACACCCCGACTTCGGTTTCTAGCGTCATCGTATCTTTGTCATTCGACGCCGATCAGCTTGCGCAGCGCTTCGTTGAGCTGGCGATCGGTGAAAGGTTTACACAAGAAGCCGCTTGCACCTTTTTCCAGCGCCTCGATCGCGGTCAATTTGTCGGCCAGCGCCGAGATGACCAGGATGCGCAATTGTGGATCGCGCTGCACGAGGGTGGCAACACATTCTGTACCGCCCATCTGCGGCATGGTCAGGTCCATGGTCACCAGGGTGGGACGCAGTTGCGCGTGCATCTCCAGGGCTTCAAGACCATCGCGAGCCGCGCCGACGACTTCGATCTCCGGCACCTCGTTGGAGCGCTCGATGCGCCGCCGAATCACGTTGGAATCGTCGACTACCAACAGGCGGTGATGTAGCACCTGTCCAGTCATGCCTAAGCCGCCGTTGAACGTGATGGCTCGGTCGCCGGGCGGCGTGGCAGCACGGTCTTGAAGCGAGTGTATTTGCCCGGTGATGTGGCGATGCCGATTCGGCCACCGCACTCGCGTACCGTGGTGTTTACCACGTCGAGGCCGACGCCTCGGCCGGCATGTTCGTTCACTTCGGCCGCCGTGGAGAAGCCTGATTGAAAGATCAGGCGGAAGGCCCCGCTGCGATCAAGCGACGCCGCCTGCTGCACGTCGAGCAGGCCACGCTCCAGTGCCCGCTTGCGAATTCTAGTCGTGTTCAAACCCTGGCCGTCATCCTCAATCAGCAGCGAGTATTCATCCGCGTTGCTGTCACTGAAACGCACCCGCACCGTGCCGGCAGGCGGTTTCCCCGCCGCGGCGCGCTCATCGGTGGATTCGATACCGTGCACGACGGCGTTGCGCACCATCTGGATGCAGATGTCGCGCACCGGGCCTTGGTAGTGGTCGGGCACCTTGTCGAGACCTTCACATACCAGGCGCACGTCGCGACCGCCTGAGGCGCCCAGGTCGCGCACCAGGCGCTCCAGCAGCAGCTCCAGTCCGGTAGCACGGTTTGGCAGTGCCCGCGACTGGATCACCGCCGTGTCTCCATGCTTGTCGGGCGGGATATCGGCGACCGGAGACGCCGTGAAACGGGCCTGATGGACGTGTTCGCGCATGCTGGCGATGATGTGCATGTGACTCAGCAATTCATCCAGCTTGACGACCACCGGTACGAACTGGTCGCCGGCGAGCTCGGGCCGTTCGCGCAATGTGCTCAGCACCGTTTCGACGGCGTGGGTGCGCTGTACAAAAGAATCGAGTCCCAGGGCCGATGCTTCCCCCTTGAGCGTGTGCATTTCGCGGAACACGCCCTGGAGCTTGTGTTGCAGCTCCGCTGGCTTGATGCCAGGGCTGCGCAACAGGGTGTTGCTGCGCCGGACCGCCACATCGACGTTGTTGAGGAATGAGTGCAGCTGCAGGGGTTCGACGCGCAGCAACTGCAACAGCACGGCGGCGTGCGCGTCACCGCCCGAGCGCAATTGTTCAAGTTCCTGCTGCAATTGCACGCGATCGGTGATGTCGGCCACCACACCGAGTACGAAATCAGTTGAGGCGCCTGCGCCGCGTGCACGCCGGAACGAGAATGAGAGGTAGCGGATCTCGGCGGGCCCCTGGAATTTTTGGAAGTTAACTTCGATCTGGCTGAGCGGATTGACCGACTCGATCAGCTCCTCATTTACGTTATCCTTCCAGAACAGAGCGACGTATTTGCTTGCGCTCAGCAGCGTGCGCTCGTCGACCAGCGGGCGAAGCAAATCCTCGAGCGTCTGCCCGGCCGGCGCCGTGGTACGCAGCAGCGCCAGCAGCGAATCCGAGTAGGCCCTGCCGATACGCCCGTCTCTCGCTACCAGGAACAGGCCCTCGCGCACCGTACCCAGAATATCCTCGACCTGCCGCTGGGCCTCGACGGCCGTGTCTGCCGCCCTGCCGGCGCGCCAGGCGAAATACAGCATGGTGGCCAGCAGCAGCGTTGCCAGACCGGCGCCGCCGAGCAGCAGGCTGCGCAGCGACTGCCCGTCGTGCACCACCGCCTCGCGCAGGTGCGCCGCAAGGTTGCCAAGGTCGGTGGCCAGGGCCGCAGTGTTTTGAGTCTGGGCCACCAGCAGTTCATCGACGGCGCGTTTCAAATTCGCACCGCTCGAGGTCAACGCCGACCCGTTGGCCGAATCGGCATAGAGGTCAGCCACGCGCATTTGCTCGAGCCGCGCCAGTCCGCTGTCCAGAGGCTGCCAACGCGCACTGGCACTGGAAAACAGGGCGGCGGTGTCAGTGCGGGTAGCCAGTCCGCCTCTGGACATGGCGACCGCAAGTCGGGTGTACGATGCGTTGCTGGCCGCCCGGCTGGCGGCGAGGGCACGCAGTGAGTTGCCCACATAAGTCCGCGTCTCCAATCCGCGCTGGATGAGCGTCAGTTCGGAGCGCAAGAATTGCGGCTGCGCAGTCAGGCTGGAAGCGAGCTGCAGCGCGGAAGAGGCCGACTGCAGCCGCGCGGCCAGGCGCACGCCCGTAAACAGCAGCAGCGCCAGCGCCGCGGTGCAGGCCGCGGTCACGACGATTGGTAACCATTGAACGCGATGAGTCAGATGCAGGCGGGCCATGCTTACTCCGCGGGCGACTTTGCGATGGGTTTGAACGCTATCCGCAGTCGCGCACGCCGCGCTGCACCCGACTCGCCCAGCTCGCTGGTGTCAAAGTAACCGTGTCGAACCGCTTGCATTGCCGCGCCATCGAAGACCCTCGGTGGTTGGGATTCGATCACCTTTGGATCGCTGGCGTGGCCTTTGGCGTCGAGAGTGAATTCGACGATCACGTAGCCCTGCTGGCCTGCATCGAATGCCCGCTGCGGGTAGGCGACCTCGAGGGGAGTAAGCGGTTTGGCGCGCACGAAGTCCGGGGCACTGGTGGCGGCGGCCGCGACCGGCGGCGGCGCGACCGCGGCTGCGGCCGGGCGCGCACGCGACGCCTCGATTGCAGTTTGCACCTGCGTCCGCGCAGCGTTCAGCTCAGGCCCGTTCCCCAGAATCGCGGCGGAATTCAGCAGCTGCTGCGCGAGGTCATACTGGCCGGCACGGGAGGCGGTGAGCGTGCGCTCGATCAACGCCGCCTGCAGCTCGCGCTCGGTATTCAGTGTCAACGGGCTGCTACGGTTAAGTTGCTGCATGGCCAACACGGCCGACTGGGCGCTATCGCCGGTGGGTTCGAGCAGGGCACCGGACTTGATCAAGGCACGCGCATGGTTGGCAAGTTCGTTCAGTCGCGCTGCGCTGCGCTGCGTGTCGAGCGCGTCGCGCAGGTCGGTGACTGCCGCGCGATCCCCGCCCGCAGCGGCCAGCTGCGAGATCAATTGCGTCGCCCCCTCTGCATCGCCCTTGGCGATCGCCGCGCGCGCCTGCACTTGCAGGGCATGTGGCCGGGCCGCCGCGATGTCGGACTCCAGCGTCGCGAGGGCGGCAGGGTCAACGCTGACGCCGTGAAAGGCCGACAACAGGCGGCCGGCTTCCTCGATCTTGTTAGCATTCAAGTCAGCCCGAATCCGCGCGCTGGCGACCGTGAACAAGCGGCGCATTCCATCGTGGGCCTCCTCGTTCTGCGGATCCTGGGCCAGGACCTTGGCATACAGTTCCAGGGCACTATTGCCGGTGGGCGGGCCGTCGGTCGGTGGCAGCAGGTTCTTGCCGTCACGGAAGGCCACGCGCGCGTCGGACAGCAGTTCCAGCACCGAGCGCGGCGAGCTTGCCGCCGGCGCGGAGCTGACCGCGGGTGGCACGGCGGGAGCGACGACGGGCGGCGGCTTCCCGAGTGTCGGCGGGGAGACCGCCGTGCGGCTGCTCGGGTGCCCGCCGAACATGTACCAGGCCCCCGCTACCGCCAACAGCGATGCCAACGCGATAATCATCACCGCCGGCCTGCGCCAAGGCGGTCTATCCAGCGTGACGCCCATGTGGCCTGCCGCACTGTCGGCACCCATCTGCCCGTCGACGGAGCTCAGGGCGGCCTCGAAGGCATCGGATCCTAGCGCGCCGCGTTCAACGATTGCGGTGAGCGCTCCGCGAGCCAGCGGGCTCGCCCAGTCCGCCGTGGTACCGTCCGCGCAGACCACCATGAGCGGGGCCAGCGGGTATTGCTGTTTGACGCGCGCGGCCTGAGCACGCGCGTCGGGACGCGCCGACGCGTCGATCATCAACGCCCACGGTGTGACGCTTGCCGGGGCAATTTGCTCCGCTGTATCGATGGGGCGGGTGCGGTAGCGCGTGCCCAGGAGCGGCCCGAGCTCGAGTAGCAGCGTATCGTCGCTGGAGAGTACGTACAGAATCGGTGCGCGGCCATGCAGCGTGGGAGGCACCGCCGAACGCGTTTCTTGATCATTGGGGTTTGCGGACTGTGCAGTGTTTGCCACCGCTCTATGCCTCCCGTGTCATGACCGCAAATGTGTGATTTGCCGCAGAGAATTGCCCTACACGGGTTCACAAATCCGATGCGACAAAATATCCCAAAACGGCAGCGGAAAGCAGCAATGTGCTGTCCGTCACAAAACCCCCCCTCAAGGTGCCGCTGGAATTAAACCGGCAGGTCCGCGCAGACCGCGCTGATCGCACTGGTCAAGGCGCTGATGTCGGCGCCGGTATGCGCTGCGGATATAAACCCCACCTCAAAGCCACTGGGCGCAAGATAAATGCCCCGCGCCAGCAGTGGATGATAGATCGCAGCATACCGCTGAGCGCACCCCGGGGGGTAGCGCGCCGGACTGCGCAGCGGCGCGCTTGTCCTACAGGGACCGCCGGTGAGGCACAGCCAGAAGAGCGATCCCACCCGCTGCACCAGCAGATTGGCCACGGCACCTAGCTCCTGTTCGAGCTGCGCGCCGCGCGCCTCCAGCTGGGCATATACGGTGCCATCGTTCAGCGCGCGTAGCATGGCCAGTCCCGCGCACATCGCCACGGGGTTGGCACTCAGAGTTCCGGCCTGATACACGGGACCGACGGGCGCGACCAGCTGCATCAATTCACGTCTTCCCCCGTAGGCGCCGACCGGAAACCCGCCGCCGATGATCTTGCCGTAGGTCACCAGGTCGGGGGTAACGCCGGCAATCGGCGCGTAACCCTGGAAGCCGACACGGAAGCCGGAAATCACCTCGTCGAAAATCAGCAGCGTACCGTGTTGGGCCGCCAGGCGCGCCAGCGTGCGCAGGAACTCGGCACGCTGCGGCAGCAAGCCGTAGTTGGCCGGGAGCGGTTCGATTATCGCGCACGCGAGCTGCGCCCCGTGTTCTGAGAACAGTGCCTCCAGCGCCTGCTCATCATCAAGCGGTGCGACCACCGTTTCGCGTGCCGCCATCAGGCCGAGCCCGGCGCTGTCCGGGACCGGGGCATCGGCCAGTCCGGAACCGGCCCGCAACAGCATGGCGTCGACATGGCCGTGGTAGCAGCCCTCGAACTTAAGCATCTTCGAGCGCCCGGTGGCAGCGCGCGCAACTCGCAACGCCGACATGACCGCTTCGGTGCCCGAATTCACGAACCGCAGTTGTTGCACCCAGGGAATCCGGCTGGTGATGTACTCAGCCAGCTCAAGACTGTAAGGCTCGGCGGTGCCCAGGCTCCAGCCCCGCGCCAGGGCCTGCTCAACCGCCGTGCGCACGGCCTCGTTGCCGTGCCCGAGGATGAGTGGTCCGAAGGCCATGCAATAGTCGAGGTAATCGCGGCCGTCGACATCGCGCAGGCGTGCCCCGTACCCTCCAGTCATGAACACCGGTGTGCCGCCGACACCGCGGAAAGCGCGCACCGGAGAGTGCACGCCGCCGGGCGCCACCTCGAGTGCGCGGGCGTAGAGTTCTTCGGAGATCGTCACAAGCCCAGTAGCTCGCGTGCCTGCCTGGCGCCGTAGGTAATGATCATGCTGGCGCCGGCGCGCTTGAAAGCGGTCAGAATTTCGCGATGCAGGGCGGCCCTCGACGCCAGCCCCTGAGCCGCCAGCGCTTCCAGCGCCGCAAATTCGCCGCTCGTGTGATACACGGCCCAAGGCTGCGCGAATTCGCGCGTCAGCTCGCGCAGCAGGTCAAGGTAGGGGAGACCGGGCTTGACCATGAGGATGTCCGCGCCTTCGGCCACGTCCCGTTCTGCGCACAGCCACGCGTCGGCGGGGCGCGCGGGATCGAGCTGATAGCTGGCACGGTCGCGCAGCCCGCTTTGCGACTTCGGCGCCGAATCCGCCGCCACCCGAAAGGGGCCGTACAGGTTTGAATGGAATTTGACCGAGTAACTCATGAGGACCGTGCGGTCGAGCCCATGCTGATCGAGCGCATGGCGGATGGCTCCGACGCGCCCGTCCATCATGTCGCTGGGCGCGACGCAGTCGGCGCCCGCTTGGGCATAGGCCAGCGCCGCGGCCGCCAGTTCCTGCACACTGGCGTCATTGTCAAGGTGATCGCCTTCCGCGTTGAGCACTCCGCAGTGTCCGTGCGGTGTGGCGGAGCACAGGCATACGTCAGTGGCGAGCCAGATATCCTTGCCAAAGTTTTGCTTGAGGGCACGCACCTGGCTCGCGGTAAACGACCAATCGATGTGCCGCTCGGCGCGCGACCTCGGTACGCCAAACAGCAAGAAGGCGTGTATGCCGGCACGCAAATCGGCCTCGACTTGCCGCAGCAGCGAGCCGGGCGTCTCCTGCATGACCCCTGGCAGCCCGGGCACCGCCTCGGCGCCCTCGCTGCCCTCAGCGACGAAGCAGGGCTGGATCAGCTGGTCGAGCTGAATATGGACCTCGCGCGTCAGGGCACGCACGTGCTGATCTTGGCGCAGACGCCGGAGGGTCGGCGGGTAGTGCTTGCTCATGCCCCATTGTGCCGCAGTCGGTACGGGCGGCGTCACGGGATTGTAAGGACTTGGGCGTGGCCCTCTTATGCGTCATAGTTATGAGGCAGACTGCGATAATCACCCGACCGGACCGGCATTCTTGGATCGGCCCGGACCCGGGACCACACAGCAAGCGCGAATCCATGCTATCAGCCCAAGATTTAGTTCAGGCCATAGGCCAAACGCCCCTGATACGGCTGCGCCACGCCAGCGAGAGCACCGGGTGCGACATCTTCGGCAAGGCCGAATTTATGAACCCCGGCGGCTCAGTGAAGGACCGCGCCGCGCGCGGCATCGTGCTGGATGCCGAGCAACGCGGCCTGCTCCCGCCTGGAGGCACGGTCGTTGAGGGCACGGCCGGAAACACCGGCATCGGCCTTGCGCACGTGTGCAGCGCGCGTGGCTATCGCTGCGTCATCGTCATGCCCGATAACCAATCCCCTGAAAAGTACGCGCTGGTGGAGGCACTCGGAGCTCAAGTGCACCGGGTCAAAGCTGTGCCTTACAGCGATCCGAACCACTATCAGCGGGTGGCGGGCCGCATGGCCACCGAAATCGAACATGCCTACTGGGCGAATCAATTCGACAACGTGGCAAATCGCCGCGTTCATGTGGAGACCACGGGTCCGGAAATCTGGGAACAGACCAGCGGGCGCATCGATGCGTTCGTCGCCGCCAGTGGTACGGGTGGCACCCTTGCCGGAGTGTCGGAATTTCTCAAGGGGAAAAACCCGGCCGTACGCACCGTGCTCGCCGATCCGCCCGGTAGTGCGCTGTATGAGTACTTTCGCAGTGGCGCACTCAAGGCCACGGGCGCCGGCTCCATTACCGAGGGCATCGGCATAGGCCGGGTGACCGCCAACATGCAGGGCGCGCCCATTGATGATGCGCTCCATATCGAAGACGCGGAAACCGTCGGCTGCGTCTATCAGTTGCTGCGCGAGGAAGGTCTGTTCCTGGGCAGTACCAGCGGCATCAATGTGGCGGCTGCAACCCGCGTGGCCCGTCAACTCGGTCCCGGCCACGTGGTCGTTACCGTACTTTGCGATTCCGGCGCGAAGTACCTGAGCCGGTTATACAACCGGGAGTGGCTGGCCCAAAAGGGCTTGCTGACCGTCGCGCTGGGCGACGCGCTCGGATAGCGAACTGCGCGTGCCATTCGTGGTCGAACGGGTTACAGATTCCGCCACATCACAACGACCGGTTCTGAGACTCAAGAGAATTTAATGTCGCACCTCCCCGATGCCTGGCGGCGCTACGCCTGGATAGCCGTGAGTGCGGCGATCGTCGGTGTGAGTTACTGGATGTTCTTCCGAGGCGCGGGCTGATCGCCCTGCTCAGCAGCGTGATTGTGCCTGTTGCCCGCTGGTGGACGGGCTGGACGCTAAGCATCGGCGCCGGTACCGTGGCTATGGCGTTTCGCGCAGCGCCGAGGTGCACGCTATCAACGGCCTTTCGGCACAAGCCGAGCAGGCCGGGTTGCAGCGCTGGCACGCAGGCGCTGGCGGGGAGGAGCGAACAATGTTGATCGACGGTGAGAGCGCAGCAGTGAACACCTGCGCCGCGTGGCTTGCGCGAGCGCCCGGTGCCATGCCCGCGCCTGGCGAACGAGCGGCCTCGTGAGCGTACCGCCTGGCGCCACCGTCGCATTGCTGGCGGCAACCTTGGGGCTCGCGATGAGCCCGCCGGTTGCGGCCGAATGGCTGTCTCGAGTCGACGACGGCATCATGGGCACTCGTATCGTGGTCGAGCTGTGGAGCGAGCAGCCGGCGGCGGGCGAGCGGGCGATTGACGCGGTGATGGCCGAGATGCGCCACATAGACGCGGACATGAGCACCTACAAGCCCGACAGCGAGATTTCGCGCGTCAATGCTCAGGCGGCCCGCGGTCCAGTCAAGATCAGCAAGGAGCTCTTCGACCTGCTCAATACCTCGCTTGAATACTCACGGATCACCGAAGGCGCGTTTGACATCACCTACGCCAGCGTCGGCTTCATGTACGACTTCCGCGCCCGCCGCCGGCCGGACGAAAAGCAGATCGCCGCCGCCCTCCCGGCGGTCAACTACCGCCACGTGCTGCTCGATCGCGCGACTTGCAGCGTGCGATTCTCGCAGCCTGGCGTGCGCATTGATCTGGGCGGCATCGCCAAGGGATATGCGGTCGATCGCGGAATCGCCATCCTGCAGCGAGCTGGTATCAAGCACGCGCTGGTCTCGGCCGGGGGTGACAGCCGCATCATCGGTGATCGTTTCGGCAAGCCTTGGATCGTGGGCATCCGCCATCCGGACCGCCGCGATGAGGTGATTGCGCGCCTGCCGCTGGTCGATACCGCGATCTCGACGTCGGGCGACTACGAGCGCTACTTTGATGAAAACGGCGTGCGTTATCATCACATCATCGACCCGCGCACCGGACATTCGGCCAGCGCAGTGCGCAGCGCCACCGTGTTGGCGCCGACCGCCACGCGCACCGACGGCCTTTCCAAGACCGCGTTCGTGCTGGGTGCGGAGGCCGCCATAAAGATCTACGAGCGGCTCGGCGACGTCGATGCGATACTGGTCAAACCTGACGGCAAGGTCCTGTATACGAAGGGTCTGGAGCCGCCACCCAGAAACAAGTAGCGACCGGCGCGGGGGAATAGCTCATGCGGCTCGAGGACATGCGGCGCAGCGAGAATGTCGAGGACCGGCGCGGACTGGGAGTCGGTCGAACCGGCGCGGGGGTCGGCATCGGCACGCTCGTACTGGTGGTGGCCGGTTACTTCCTCGGCATCAGCCCCAGCACCATACTTGGCCTGCTGGGAAGCGGTGAGTCCATTACGCAGGATTCGGCGGCGACCACGAGTGCGCCCACCGGGACCCCCACCGATCCGCAGGGCCACTTTGCGGCGGCCGTACTGGGCGAGACTGAGGACGTCTGGGGCAAGTACTTTGCGCAGAGGGGCGAACGCTATTCCCCGCCGACGATGGTGCTGTTCACCGACCAGGTCGCATCGGCCTGCGGAGCGGCCAGCGCCGCGGCCGGCCCGTTCTACTGCCCGGGCGACCAGAGGCTGTACATCGATCTCGGCTTTTTCAATCAGCTGTCGAGCGAATTTGGGGCGCCCGGCGAGTTTGCGCGTGCTTACGTCATAGCCCACGAAGTCGGCCACCATTTGCAGAATCTATTGGGCATCACCGAGAAAGCCGAACGGCTGAGCGCTCAGCAGGGTGGCGCCGGGGCCAAGCGCGTGTCGGTGGCCGTTGAGCTCCAGGCGGATTGCTACGCCGGCGTCTGGGCGATGCAGGCGCAGCGCGTGATTGAGCCCGGTGAGCTGCAGCAGGCCCTGCGGGCGGCGGCGGCCGTGGGCGACGACACCTTGCAGCGACGCGCCCAGGGCCGCGTCGTCCCGGAAACCTTTACTCACGGTTCCGCCGAGCAGCGGCAACGCTGGTTTCAGCGAGGATTCGACGGCGGCAAGCTGGAAAGCTGTGACACTTTCACCGCCGGCCCGCAGCTCTGAGCCTACCTGGTCGGTGGTGCGTCCGCGCTCGCCGCTGGCGGGCTCGACGGAGCGGACGGCGCGGCCGCCGCCGGCGGTTGTTTGGCCTTGAACGCGCGCACCTCGACATTAAATTTGTCGGCCAGCTTCTGGAGTTTTTCGACCTCCGCGTTCTGGCGATTGGCGTAGTCGGAGGCGATCTTGACCCGCTCCTCGTCCTTCATGTCGGTGCCGCCGGCCGCGATCTTGGCGTCCTGTTCCGCTTTGAGGCACTGCGTATACGCTTCGACCGCAGTGTTGTTTTCCTGGATCGCGTGCTTCGCGGCCAGCATGTCATCCATGGTGGCCGTGGCGCCGTCCGGAATCTTGACTTCCTTTGTCGGCGCGGTGCAATCGGCGAAGGCGGGTGCTGCCACCAGGGCGGCAACCACTGATAGGGGTATCAGAACATTCATCAGCGTCTTCCTCTGTGGGGGTGGTGGCCTTAGCGTGGCCAAACTTCTTCGGGCTATGCGCATGTTAAGATCCTCGGACGGCATATGCCAACCCCATGTTCCGGTCCTGGCCGACGGGCGACAAGACCGGCCTGGCCACAGCCGGTCTGGGCAACAATCAGGCCCTTAGGTTCCATGGCTGTCAAACCGATACTACGGATGGGTGATCCGCGTCTGCTGCAGGTCAGTGCCCCGGTGCGCGATTTCGGCACCCCGGGGTTGCTCGAGCTTATCGGAGACATGAACGACACCATGCGGGCGGCGAACGGTGCCGGGCTGGCCGCGCCGCAGATCGGGGTCCTGTTGCGCGTGGTCATATTTGGCGGCGGCGAGACTGCGCGTTACCCGGACGCGGATGCCGTGCCCTACACGGTGCTCATCAATCCCAAGCTTAAGTTGCTGCGTGGCGGGAAAGATGAGGACTGGGAAGGCTGCCTTTCGGTTCCGGGCATGCGCGGGCTGGTGCCCCGTCATCGGCGCCTGCGCTATCGAGGACATGACCAATGGGGCGGTGCGATTGACCGCACCGTCGAGGCGTTCCACGCCCGGGTAGTGCAGCACGAGATTGACCACCTCGATGGCGTGCTCTATCCGACGCGCATCAAGGACCTGCGCAAATTCGGCTTCAACGAGGAATTATTTCCGGGCCAGAACCTGCGCGACGACTGAACCGCGCCTCGCGCCGTCTGGCCTAGCTCTTGCTGCCGATCAGCGCGGCCAGATCACCGAACCCGCGATCGCGGGCGACGTCGGCGGCCGTGGCCCGCTTGCCGTTGCGCAGTACGGTGCTCGCGCCTCCGGCGAGCAGCACTTTGACGGCCGCCCGGTTGCCGTTGCGGCTGGCCGCGATGAGCGCCGTATCGCCGTCGCGGTTTGTGGCATTCACATTCCCTGGGCGCTGCAGAAGTGACTGCACCAGCGCGCCGGAACCAAAGGCTGCGGCCATCATCAGCGGCGTGTCCCCGTTGGCCGCCTTCGCGTCGACACGTGCGTGGGATTGCAGCAGCAGCGTAGCCAGGGCGTCATTTCCCGCGGCGATTGCGCACATCAATGGCGTATGCCCTTCGCGGTCGGCGGCGTCCACCTCTGCACCGGCCTCCAACAAAAGATGCGCGGCATCCACTGCGCCGACATGGGCCGCGCGCCATAACGGAGTCTCACCGCGCTGATCCGCAAGCCGCGCCGATGCGCCGTTGCCGAGCAAGAGTTTCACCAGCGCCGCGTTGCCCGAGGTGGCGGCGGCCAGTAACGGGGTGTCGCCGTGGTCATCGACAAAGTCGGCCTTGGCGCCCGCGGCGAGGAGGCTCTGGGCGATCTCGGCGTGGCGGGCGCGAACCGCTGCCAACAACGGCGTTGCTTCCCCGGTAGCGTGCGTGTCGGCCGGCACCTGGGCACCCAGCAGAACATTGACGAGGCCAAGCTCGCCTTGGGTTGCCGCGAGCACCAAAACCGTGCGACCGCGCTTATCCGCCAGTTTCGGGTTCGCATGCGCCGCCAGCAAAACCTTCAGCGTTCCCTCCGAGCCCACGTGCAAGGCGACGTGCAAAAGCGTGTCTCCCTGACTGGTACGGCTGTCCGGATCGGCACCATCTGCGAGTAACGTGTGCACATTGGCCGCATCATTGCGGGCCGCAGCCAGCGCCACCAGCGGCCAGCCACGGTACAGGTCACCGGGACGAGTGGCATCAAATTTGCCTACCTCACTCTGCCGGCCAGCGTGTGCCACCAGACTCTTGCTGCCCAGTGTGCGCAATTGTGCCGCGGCCTGATCGGCGTCAGCGCTCAGCGCGGCGTCGAGCGCGGTATAGTCCTGGCCGTCGGTGGCATCCAGTTTCGCGCCCGCCTGCACCAGTTTCGCCACGGCCTGTGGCCGATTGGCGCGTGCGGCGTAGAACAGCGCCGTGCGTTTCGCCTGGTCGACCGCATTCACGCCCGCGCCCTTGCTCAGCAGCAATTCCAGCAATTGCGTGCTCTCGAGCCGCGCCGCCAGCATCAAGGGCGTGACGCCGAAATTGTCGGCGTGGTTCACGTCGCTGCCGGCATCGATCAAAAGCTGCGCCGACTTGAGCGCACCGCCCGCCACCGCGTGCGCGAGCAGCGAGCTGCCGAACGGATCGCGCAGATCCTTGGCCGCGGCGCCCAAGGCCAGCAGGCAATCGAGATCGGCATTGCGGGCGCTGTAGATTGCAAGGTCGTTGCGCAGCGTGCTGTCCGACAGACCCGCCCAGTCCGGGCTCAGCGGCGCGCGCCCGGCGCGCAGGTCCTCGACGGCTTCCGGATATCCAAGCGCCGCCGCCTTGCGCAGCATCGCCTGAGCTTCGGCCGGCGCCGCGTCGATGCGGCGCGCGTACAGCGCGGCCAGCACATAGCAGGCTGTCGCGTTGCCCTGCGCCGCGCTCTTGGTCAACCAATTTTCGGCCGCCGCCTGATTCACCTTGGTGCCGACGCCGTTTAAGTTAACCAGGCCCAGCAGAAGCTGTGCCTGCGGATTTCCGCCGCTCGCGCTCTGTTGCAGCTGCGCCAGCGCCGTCGGATAGTCACGAGTCCTCAACGCCAGCTTGATGCTCTCCAGGGAGTTGGCCGGTTTGGCGGCAACGGGGAGGGAGGCGGTGGCGGCCAGCAGGACTAACAGCGCCGCCGATAGGCGCGTCGGGGCGAACATTAGCCGGTGCCG
Source organism: uncultured Gammaproteobacteria bacterium (assembly GCA_963699955.1). GTDB lineage: Bacteria > Pseudomonadota > Gammaproteobacteria > Steroidobacterales > Steroidobacteraceae > FEN-1191. The sequence continues at coordinate 498,111 of CAVOVV010000006.1, read as the reverse complement.
TATTTAGTTTCGACCTGGATGCCGACTGTCTTTAGGAACTCGTTCGGCAATACGCCGCCCGCGCTGATGATGACCGCCTTGTTCTTTATAGCGAGCTGCGTGCCGCCGTGTTCCAGGATGACCAGGTCATGGTTAATCTCACTGACGTTCGAAGACAGCAGCAGCTTCAGATTCCCACGGTCCGCCGCCTGCGCGACCCGCTGCCGGTTCTTGGGTTTGGCGCGTCCGAAGGCGTCGCCGCGATAGGAAAGCGTGACTTGCGTGCCGGATACTTCGGCTACGCTCGCTGCCGCTTCCAGGGCGCTGTCCCCGCCACCGACCACCAGTACTTCTTGACCAATGTACTGATCGGGGTCAACCAGTCGGTACACCACCTTGGGCAGTTCTTCGCCTGGCACTGCCAGCTTGCGAGGTGTGCCGCGCCGCCCGATGGCCAGCAGCACCGTCGAGGCCCGATAGGCCGCCTTGGAGGTTCGGACGATAAAGCCGTCGCCGTCTTTTTCGATTGATGTCACACGTTCGTTGGTCTGCACCCGCAGCTCTTCGCGCTGCATGATTTCGGTCCAGACTTTGAGCAGTGCCTCTTTGGAGGTCTGCCGGAAATGAAATTTGCCCACCAATGGCAGTTCTACCGGCGCGGTCATGACCAATTTGCCACGCGGGTATTTGTACACACAACCGCCGAGCGATTCCTGCTCGATCGTTCGGTAGGTGAGCTTCAGCGATTTGGCCGTGAGCGACGCGGCCATGCCGGCCGGGCCTGCGCCGACGATGAGTACGTCCAGTCGCTTGCCCGGAGCGCGCTGGTTTTTCTTGTGGATCGATTCGACCGCTTGCATTCCCTGAATCAATGCATTGCGTATCAGCCCCATGCCACCCAGTTCGCCCGCGATAAACACGCCCGGGACGTTGGTTTCAAAATTTGGCCGCAGCACCGGCAGCTCGACGCCTCGCGTCGCGGTGCCAAACACCAGCGTGATGGCATCGACAGGGCAGGCCGATTTGCAAGCGCCATGTCCGATGCACTCTGTCGGATTGACCAGCTGTGCTTTGCTGTTGATGAGTCCGAGCACCGTGTGTTGCGGATACTCTGGGCACGCGCGCACACACGCGCCGCAGCCCAGACAACGCACTGGATCAATGATCGGGTGGAGCGAGGCGGGCTCGAGCAGCCCGGCTTCCTTCATTTCGAAGTGCACCGCGCGGCTGATCTTCTCGAAGCGGAAATGCCGGCGCAGATACCAGTACATGATCAACATGAACGGTGCAGCGTATACGGCGATGTGGATCAGTTTCATCAGGACAAAACCCGCGCGAACAACGGCCATTAACTCGGAAGACACTACGTCAGCATCGCCTAAGGTTCCGTGAGCCCGCGCACGTGTCAACGTGTCGCCAGAAAGCGGAACTGTCCCGCACTGGCGACACCATGATCCGCCGAGGAAAGGCGTTACAATCTGCGGCGGTATGTCTGTTCTTATGTATAGGCGCGGTAATGCATGAGCCTCGGTAATGGCTTCTATTTCGCTATCGGGGCGCTGGCCGCTGTGGCGCTGTTATTCGTGCTCTATCCCTGGCTTGCGGGGAAGCCGCGTGTCGCGCTGCTGAGCGCTCTGCCTCGCTGGGTGCCGATTGCGGGCGTGGCGGCGATGGCCATCGTGCTGGCACTTTACATAAGACTGGGCAGCCCGCAGCTCAACGATCGCGATGCCTCCCCGGTGGTCGCATCGAGCGCGCAGCGCGGCGCGGTCCCTGCCGGCGCAGCCGCGATGGGCGCTCAGAAGCAGTCCGCCGGCACCATGGACACGGCCGTCTCCGGCCTGGAACGTCGCCTGGCGGCGGGCGGGGGCAGCGATGGTGACTGGGAGCTGCTCGCCAAGTCCTATGAGTTTCTGGGGCGACCCGCCGATGCGGCGGCCGCGCGCCAGAAGCGCCTGCCCGCGGCGGCCGGCAGCGCGGATGCCGCCGCTGCGGCGACTTCTGCGCCAGCGGTGGCGCCGCTGTCTGCGGAGGCGAGCAAGCTGGTGCAAGCGGCCGAGGCCGCGCGTGCCAAGCGGGATTTCGCCGCCGCTCGTGACATCTACGCCAAGCTCGCTGCGCGCAATGAAATGACCGCCGATACCTGGGCGGACTATGCCGACGTCGCGGGCACGCTCAATGGCAATTCGCTCGTCGGGCAACCCGCGATTTATCTGAACAATGCACTGCGCCTCAACCCGCAGCACCCCAAGGCCCTGTGGCTCATGGCCAGCATGCTGCATGAGACCCACCAGTATCAGGCGGCTGTCGACACCTGGAAGCGACTGGCTGCGGTGCTGGAACCGAACTCGGATGACGCCAAGCTGATCGCGGCAAACCTCGCAGAAGACCAGCGGCTGGCCGGCGGCGGCACTCTGACGCCGGCGACTTCGGCCGGCGCGACAAGCGGCGTGAGCGTGCGCGGTGAAGTTGTGGTGGCGGACGCGCTCAAGGGCAAAATTCCCGCCGGACTGACGCTGTTTATCGTGGCGAAATCCGTTAATTCCGCAGGGCCTCCGGTGGCAATCATCAAAACCTCCACCGGTACCTGGCCGCTGCAATTCCAACTCGATGATTCTCAGGCGATGGTGCCGACGCGCAAACTCTCCACGGCAGGCGCGGTGACTATCGAGGCCCGCACATCGCGCACCGGCCAGGCCATGCCCGCCGCCGGCGATTTTCAGGGCGTGACGCCGCAGTTTAATCCTGCCGTGGGAAAACCAGTGCGTGTGGTCATACAACGAGTGATCGGCTAGGCAGGGGCGATGATCGCGCGAACCCTAACGCCAGTGCGCGTTTTTGGCTTCGCTGTAGTCGCAGCGCTGGTGTGGGGCTACACCGCGCACCTGGAGCGCTACATCACGCCGACTCGCGGACTCGGCTACGCACTCGGCATAGTCGGTGGCTCGCTGATGTTGGTGCTGCTGATGTATCCCGCGCGCAAGCGCGCCCAATGGTTGAATTTTATTGGCGGCGTACCCATCTGGTATCGCATCCACATGACGCTGGGCATCGTTGGGCCGCTGTTAATCCTGTTTCACTCGAATTTTTCGCTCGGCGCCACCAACAGCAATGTGGCCCTGTTTTGCATGCTGGCCGTGTCCGGCAGCGGGCTGGTGGGCCGGTACATCTACAGCCGGGTCTACGGCGACTGGCACGAGCATCAAACCACCCTCGAAGACTTGAAGGCCGCCGCCGAGCTGCTGCGCAAGCAGAGTGACACCATCAAGCTGCTGCCAGGTTACCTGGTGGCGATCGAGCGTGAGGAACAGCAACTGTTTCGCCCGGCAAAAACGCCAATCGGCGCGCTGGTCCAGCCGGTCACGGTGGGCATGCGTTCGCTGCTGGCGCGCTGGCGCTTGAGCAATCAGATCCGGGACATGGTGCTGGAGGGGGCGCGCCAGTCACCCGTGCTGGCGATGCACGGCCGGCGATTGACCGAGAATGCGACCAGCTATGCCACGCGCCGCCTGGACGCCGTTCGCCGGGTGCGCGAGCACGGCTATTACGTCAAACTTTTTTCCCTCTGGCACGTGGCGCACGTGCCGTTCTTCATCATGACGCTGGTGGCAGGAATCGTGCATGTGATTTCGGTCAGCGTGTATTAGTCGGCAGGGAATGAAGGCTTGATGCGACGGCATGCAGGCGGGTGGATTGTGCGCATGCTGCTGGCAGCGAGCGCGCTGGCAGCGCCGGGCGCTCATGGCGCCGCGGTCGAGAGCCTGCTCATGCCCGGACCGTTGACCAAAGCGCACGCCAAACTGGAGGAGACTTGCAGCAATTGCCACGATCGCACGGATCGCGACCGCCAAAGTGCGCTATGCCTTGACTGCCACAAGCCGATTGCCGCGGATGTGCGGGAGAAAAAGGGGTATCACGGGCGCATGGCCAACGCCGGCACCGGCAAGTGCGTGGGCTGTCACACCGAACATCTTGGACGCGACGCGGATATCGTGCGCTTGAATGTCGCGCAGTTTGATCACGAGCACACCGATTTCCCGCTGGCCGGCGCACATCGCACGGTCGGCTGCGAGAGTTGCCACAAAGCCGGCGAGGCTTACCGCAAGGCGTCGCCCATCTGCATCAGCTGCCACAAGAAAGACGACTATCACTCGGGCCAACTGGCCAGCACCTGCAACGACTGCCATAACTCCGATAGCTGGACTGGCGCGCGCTTCGACCATAGCAAAACTGAATTTGCACTGACCGGGGCGCACCAGAATCTGAGTTGCGGGAGCTGTCATCTGGGCGGCCAGTACAAGGGCGGCCCCAAGACCTGTGCCGGTTGCCACTTGACCGACGACGCGCACCGTGGCGAGCGCGGCCCCGATTGCGGCAAGTGCCACACGACCACCGAATGGAAGACCGCAAAGTTCGATCACGAGAAGGAAACTGGGTTTGCGCTGCTTGGGCGGCACGCCCGGATAGACTGCCTTGGCTGCCATCGCAGTGGCGTCTACAAGGACAAGATTCCCAAGGACTGCTACGGCTGCCACAAGGCCGATGACTCCCATGCCGGGCGTTTTGGCGCCAAATGCGGCGATTGCCACGACAACGAGGTTTGGAAACCGGTCAAATACGATCACCTGGCGAAGACAAAATTCGCGCTGGTGGGGATACACGCCAAACTCGATTGCCACGTGTGTCATACCGCGAATGCGGCCGCCCAGAAGCTGGCTACCGATTGCAACGGCTGCCATCTCGCCGCCAGTCCGCACGGCAAGAATTTCCACACTTCTTGTGACCATTGCCACACCCAGCAGGATTGGCGCAGCGAGATCAATTTCGACCACGACCTGACGACCTACCCGTTGCTTGGTTTACATAATGTGGTGAGCTGCGCGCAGTGTCATCGCACCCAGGCTTTTGGGGAGGCCAAGTCGCGCTGCGTCGACTGCCACAGGAAGGACGACGTCCATAAGGGGGGCCTAGGCGAAAAGTGCGACAGTTGCCACAGCCCCAACGGTTGGGCACTGTGGGAATACGATCATTTCAAGCAGACAGGCTTTGGACTGTTTGGTGCGCACGCCAAGCTCAAGTGCGCCGACTGCCATCGCCGGCCTGCGGCAGAAGTGAAGCTATCGCGGGAGTGCATTTCCTGCCATCAGAAAGATGACGTGCACGACGGTCAGTTTGGACGGCGCTGCGAGCGCTGCCATACGACGGTGACTTTCCAGGGCGGGCGCGCAAGGTAGGATGGATTCGCAAACCACACGTCGACCGCAGCGATGCGCTTGGCCCGCGGCGGCGGCGGGCCTCTGTGCATTGATGGTAATCGTGTGCCTGCCGCTGTGGGGCCTGGCAGGAAGCGCAAACGCGGCCGAGAGCGCGTCAGTCCAGAGAACGCTGTTTGATCACCTGACCACGGGCTTTGAACTCACGGGCCAGCACCGCGATCTGCCGTGCGAGTCCTGCCACGTCAACGCGATATTCAAAGGCACGCCGCGTGATTGCGAGCAGTGCCACGGCGTGGGCACCTCGGTGCGTGCCTCGGCCAAACCGGCGAATCACATACTCAGCACCAACAACTGTTGGGCCTGCCATACGCCGGTGGCGTGGAGTCCGGCTGTCAACTTTAGTCACAACGAAGTGACCGGCAGCTGCGTCAGTTGTCATTACGCAGGCAGTCCGGTGGGAGGCGAGGGCCCGAATCACATTGTTACCGACCTGGATTGCAGCGTTTGTCACTCGACCATAGGGTGGGCAGGCGCCGTGTTTAATCACAACGGCCTCACCACGGGCTGCGCAACCTGCCACAACAATGTGAGCGCCAAGGGACAGCCTGCTACGCATATCCCGACGATTCCCGCGGGTGCGGGCAGCTGTGAGGGTTGTCACTCGCCCACTAATTACACGACTTGGCATGATGTCACCGGGATACCGGCAATCCATGCCACCGCCGCCGGATGGGCCTGCCAGAGCTGCCACGAGACGGCGCAGTTCATGGGCATGGTCCCGAGCACGGCAAGCGCCGCGCACGATTCACGACCATCCGTAACGCTGGACAAAAACCACCCCACTTCGGGCGATTGCGGAATCTGTCACGACACCACCTCCTTTAGCGCGTCCTCCTCATTGCGACCGGCGAATCACATTCCAACCAATGCCCCGTGCGCGCAGTGTCATCTGACGCCCGGACAGAATTCGAGTTACTCGGTGACCGGCACACACCTGGGGGTTACGGAGTGCCTGAGCTGCCACGGACCGCCGCCGGCCGGGGGCTGGGCGAACATCACCATCGTGGGCACGGCCAGCACCAATCACATCCCGATCGCCAATTTGGACTGCAACGGTTCGGGCTGTCACAGCACCAGCAATGTAAATCCCGGCGGATTCCGCCTCGGTCCGGCGAGCATTACGGCGCCGACCCTGAACGTGGCCGGACACACCACCGTGGGAGGGAAGGTGCCCGCCTGCACCACCTGCCATGAGACCGCCCCTTATGTTGGGATGATCGTCAGCTCCTCGACGGTGGCGGGGGATTCTCGTCCCAATGCGACGCTGGATAAGAATCATCCCACCACCGGAGACTGCAGCGGTTGTCACAGCACGGCGCCGACCTTCATGTCGGACCAGTCCGGCAGTGCCAAGCCGACAAACCACATTCCGACCAACGCGCCGTGCGGGCAGTGTCATACCACCGCGGGCAACAACGCGCTCTACTCGGTGACCGGCACCCACCAGGGCGTGACCGACTGCCTGAGCTGCCACGGGCCGCCACCGGCCGGTGGCTGGGCGAACATCACGATCTTGGGCTTGGCCAGCACCAACCACATGCCGATTGGCAACCTCGATTGCAACGGCTCGGGTTGCCATACCACCGCGAACGTGACGGCGGGCGGCTTCAAGCTCGGTCCGGCGAGTATCACAGCGCCGACCCTGAATGTGGCGGGACATACGACCGTGCTGGGACAAGTGCCCACCTGCTCCACCTGCCACGAGGCCGCCCCCTATGTGGGGATGATCGCCAGCACTGCCAGCGTGCCCGGCGACTCACGGCCGACCGCGTTCGATAAGCTCCATCCCACGACCGGCGATTGCACGGGCTGTCACACGACCACGCCTACCTTCGCGAGCGACATGACCGGCGGCAGCAAGCCCGCGAACCACATTCCGACCAACGCCCCGTGCGCGCAGTGCCACACCACGGCGAACAACTACGCGCTCTACTCGGTGACCGGCACGCATCAGGGCGTGACCAGCTGCCTGGGTTGCCACGGGCCGCCACCGGCCGGTGGCTGGGCCAACGTCACGATCGTGGGTACCGCCAGCACCAACCACATGCCGATCGGCAGTCTCGATTGCAACGGTTCGGGTTGTCACACCACGACCAAGGTCACGGCCGGCGGTTTCAGGCTCGGTGCGGCCAGCATTACCGCCCCCACCTTGAGCTTGGCGGGCCATACCACTGTGGCCGGACAGGTGGGGACATGTACAAGCTGTCACGAGACCGCCCCGTATGTGGGGATGATCGCCAGCACCTCGAGCACGGCCGGCGACTCACGACCGAATGCGACGCTGGATAAGAATCATCCGACCACCGGCGAGTGCGGCGATTGCCATACGCAGACGCCCACTTTCAGTTCGGATGTGTCCACGGGCGTGAAGCCCTCCAACCACATCCCGACCACCGCGACCTGCTCTCAATGCCACACCACCGCCGGCAATTTCGCCGTCTACTCGGTGACCGGCACGCACCAGGGCGTGGCCGACTGCCTAAGCTGCCACGCGCCTTCAGTGGCCAACACTTTCGCCAATGTCACCATCGTGAGCACGACGGGGACCAATCACATTCCGATCGGCAACCTGGATTGCAACGGCTCGGGCTGTCACAGCACAGCCAAGGTGACGGCGGGGGGCTTCAAGATCGGTGCGGCGAGCATCACAGCACCCACCTTGAGCGTTTCTGGACACACGACGGTGATGGGACAAGTGCCCGCCTGCACCACCTGCCACGAGACCGCCCCCTATGTGGGGATGATCGCCAGCACCGCAAGCACGGCAGGAGACTCGCGCCCGACGGCGCTCGATAAGCTCCATCCCACCGCCGGCGATTGCAGCAGTTGCCATAGCACGACGCCGACGTTTGCCAGCGACCAGACCGGCAACGCCAAGCCCGCGAATCACATTCCGACCAACGCGGCGTGCGCGCAGTGCCACACCACGGCGAACAACTACGCCCTCTACTCCGTGACCGCCACGCACCAGGGCGTGACCAACTGCCTGAGCTGTCACGGTCCACCGCCGGCCGGAGGCTGGGCCAATGTCACGATCGTGGGCATGGCGAGCACCAACCACATTCCGATAGGCAATCTCGATTGCAACGGCTCGGGCTGTCACAGCACCGCCAAGGTGACGGCGGGAGGTTTCAAGCTCGGTGCGGCGAACATCAATGTCCCGACCCTGAACTCAGCGGGCCATATCACCGTGTCGGCGCAGGTGGGGGCTTGCCAGACGTGCCACCAGTCGGCGCCCTATGTGGGAATGATTGCCAGCACCTCGACCGTTGCGGGAGACTCTCGGCCGAATGCAACCCTGGATAAAAATCATCCGACCAGCGGGGACTGCGGAGATTGTCATACGCAGACGCCCACCTTTAGTTCTGACCTGTCCACGGGCGCGAAGCCGTCGAACCACATTCCGACTACCGCGACCTGCTCCCAGTGTCACACCACGGCGGGCAATTTCGCCCTCTACTCGGTGACCGGCACGCACCAGGGCGTGACCAACTGCCTGAGCTGCCACGGACCACCGCCAGCCGGTGGCTGGGCCAACATCACGATCGTGGGCACGGCCAGCACCAATCACATGCCGATCGGGAATCTTGATTGCAACGGCTCGGGCTGCCATTCGACCGCGAAGGTGACGGCCGGCGGCTTCAGGCTGGGTGGGGCCAGCATTACGGCACCCACCTTAAATGTGGCCGGCCACACCACTGTGGCCGGACAGGTGGGCGCATGCACGAGCTGCCACGAGACCGCGCCCTTCGTGGGAATGATCGCCAGCACCTCGAGCACGGCGGGCGATTCGCGTCCCAATGCAACCCTGGATAAAAATCATCCGACCACCGGGGACTGCAGCGGCTGCCACAACAGCACGCCCACCTTTAGTTCTGACCTGTCCACGAGTGCGAAGCCGTCCAACCACATCCCGACCACCGCGCCGTGTGCGCAGTGTCATACCACGGCGAGCAACTATGCGCTGTACTCGGTCACCGGCACGCACCAGGGCGTGACCAACTGCCTGAGCTGCCACGGACCACCGCCAGCCGGTGGCTGGGCCAACATCACGATCGTGGGCACGGCCAGCACCAATCACATGCCGATCGGGAATCTCGATTGCAACGGTTCGGGCTGTCACAGCACGACCAAGGTCACGGCCGGTGGCTTCAGGCTGGGTGCCGCGAGCATCACAGCGCCGACCCTGAGTGTGGCCGGTCATACGACCGTGGCAGGAAAAGTACCCGCGTGCACCACCTGCCACGAGACCGCGCCCTTCGTGGGAATGATCGCCAGCACCTCGAGCACGGCCGGGGATTCACGTCCCAATGCGACGCTGGATAAGAATCATCCGACCACCGGGGACTGCAGCGGCTGCCACAGCAGCACGCCCACATTTAGCTCGGACCTGTCCACGGGTGCGAAGCCGTCCAACCACATCCCGACCAACGCGCCGTGTACGCAGTGCCACACCACAGCGAACAACTACGCGCTCTACTCGGTGCCCGGAACGCACCAGGGCGTGACCGGCTGCCTGAGTTGCCACGGACCGCCGCCGTCCGGTGGCTGGGCTAACGTCACGATCGTGGGCACGGCCAGCACCAATCACATGCCGATCGGGAATCTCGATTGCAACGGCTCGGGTTGTCATACGACCGCTAAGCTCACCTCCGGTGGGTTCAAGCTCGGCGCGGCGAACATCAATGTTCCGACCCTGAACTCAGCGGGCCATATCACCGTCTCGGCGCAGGTGGGGGCATGTCAGACCTGTCACCAGGCGGCCCCCTTTGTGGGGATGATCGCCAGCACCTCGACGGTTGCGGGAGATTCTCGGCCCAACGCGACGCTGGACAAGAATCACCCGGCCACCGGCGACTGCGGAGATTGCCATACGCAGACGCCCACATTTAGTTCCGACCTGTCCACGAGTGCGAAGCCGTCGAATCACATTCCGACCACCGCGACCTGTTCCCAATGTCACACCACGGCAGGTAACTTCGCCCTCTACTCGGTCACCGGCACCCACCAGGGGGTGACCGGCTGCCTGAGTTGTCATGGGCCACCGCCGTCCGGAGGCTGGGCGAACATCACGATCGTGGGCACGGCCAGCACCAATCACATGCCGATCGGGAATCTCGATTGCAACGGTTCGGGTTGCCATACCACGACCAAGGTCACGGCCGGCGGCTTCAGGCTAGGTGCCGCGAGCATTGCAGCGCCGACCCTGAGTGTGGCCGGTCATACGACCGTGGCAGGAAAAGTGCCCGCGTGCACCACCTGCCATGAGACGGCCCCGTATGTGGGGATGATCGCCAGCACCTCGAGCACCGCGGGCGACTCGCGGCCCAACGCCACGCTGGACAAGAGTCACCCGACCACCGGCGATTGCAGCGGCTGCCACACCACGACGCCGACATTCACCACCGACCAGACTGGCAACGCCAAGCCGGCCAACCACATCCCGACCACCGCGCCTTGCACGCAGTGCCACACCACCGTGGGCAACAACGCGCTGTACTCGGTCACCGGCACCCACCAGGGGGTGACCGGCTGCCTGAGCTGCCACGGACCACCGCCGTCCGGAGGCTGGGCCAACATCACGATCGTGGGCACGGCCAGCACCAATCACATGCCGATCGGGAATCTCGATTGCAACGGTTCGGGTTGCCATACCACGACCAAGGTCACGGCCGGCGGCTTCAGACTGGGAGGAGCCAGCGTTACAACACCGACCCTGACGGTGGCCGGACACACGACCGTGGCAGGGAAGGTGCCCGCGTGCACCACCTGCCATGAGACCGCCCCGTATGTGGGGATGGTCGCCAGCACCTCGACGCTTGCGGGAGATTCTCGGCCCAACGCGACGCTGGACAAGAGTCACCCGACCACCGGGGATTGCAGCGGCTGCCACACCACGACGCCCACGTTCACCACGGACCAGACCGGGAATGCCAAGCCGGCGAACCACATCCCGACCAATGCGCCGTGTACGCAGTGTCACACCACCGCGGGCAACAACGCACTGTACTCGGTCACCGGCACTCACCAGGGAGTGACCGGCTGCCTGAGCTGCCACGGGCCACCGCCGTCCGGAGGCTGGGCGAACATCACGATCGTGGGCACGGCCAGCACCAATCACATGCCGATCGGCACTCTTGATTGCAACGGCTCGGGTTGCCATACCACGACCAAGGTCACGGCCGGCGGATTCAGGCTGGGTGCGGCGAGCATTACGACGCCGACCCTTACGGTGGTCGGACACACAACCGTGGCAGGGAAGGTGCCCGCGTGCACCACCTGCCATGAGACGGCCCCCTATGTGGGGATGATCGCCAGCACCTCGAGCACCGCGGGCGACTCGCGGCCCAACGCCACGCTGGACAAGAGTCACCCGACCACCGGCGATTGCAGCGGCTGCCACACCACGACGCCGACATTCACCACCGACCAGACTGGCAACGCCAAGCCGGCGAACCACATCCCGACCAATGCGCCTTGCGCGCAGTGCCACACCACGGCGGGCAACAACGCGCTCTATTCGGTCACCGGCACCCACCAGGGCGTGACCGGTTGCCTGAGCTGCCACGCCCCAGCGGTGGCCAACACCTTTGCCAACATCACGATCGTGAGTACATCGGGGATCAATCACATCCCAATCGGCAATTTGGATTGCAACGGCTCGGGCTGTCACACCACGGCCAAGGTGACTGCCGGGGGATTCAAGATCGGTGCGGCGAGCATCAACGCTCCGACCCTGAACGCCAATGGCCATACCACCGTGGCCGCTCAGGTCGCAGCGTGCACGACCTGCCATGAGACCGCGTCCTATGTCGGCATGATCGCCAGCACCTCGAGCACGGCGGGCGACTCGCGGCCCAATGCCACGCTGGACAAGAGTCACCCGACCACAGGCGATTGCGGCGGCTGCCACACGAAGACGCCGACCTTCTCCAGCAACGTGACCGGTGGGTCTAAGCCTGCGAATCATATCCCGACCAGCGCTCCGTGCGCGCAGTGCCATACGACCGCGGGCAACTACGCGGCGTACGTGATGGGCACCGCTGGTCATGCCGGCATCACCAAGGGATGCGCCACCTGCCACGCCTACGGCCTCACGTTTGCCAATATGGCGCCACCCACCCTGAAGCAGCCCCCTTCGGGTGCAACCGGGCACATCCCCTCGAACCCGCCCAACGGCTCGAAGCTGAACGTCGCCTGCGAGCTGTGCCACAGCCCGACGAATTTCACCACCTTTGCGGGCACCGTCATGCGGCACCAGTACGTGACCACCATCACCTGCATGAGCTGTCACGAACTGGGCATGACGTGGAAAACCAATAGCGGCGTGAGATTATGGGTCCGCGACAGCGCCAATCACCATGCGGGTCAGGACTGCGGAGGCTCGGGTTGCCATAGTTCCCGCGACAAGCGGGCGCTGCGTCCGGGCTCTACGGCGGCGGGCAGTGGCGGCGGATTGACGCGGGCGGGCTCGGCGGGCGGCACTGCCGCCCTGGTGCCCGCCATGGGCGGATTCAATCACAGTCGCGTGGCAGCTACGCCGTGCCTGAATTGCCACAGCCCGGCGAACGGGACCGGAAAACCCGCGGACCACATGGCGAGCAGTAACAGCTGCGCCAGCTGCCACAATACGCGCGCCTGGCTACCGGTGGTGTTGGTGGATCACACGCAGGTGCAGGGAAGCTGCGTGAGCTGTCACAGCGGCACGGTGGCAACGGGTAAGCCAAGAAGCCATATTGCCAGCAACAACGTATGCGAAACCTGCCATACCACCAATGCCTGGACGCCGGCGCGCTTTGATCATGCCGCGGTGACGGCGCACACCTGCCGAAGCTGCCACGACAGCGTTCATGCCATGGGACTACCGGCGAGCCACGTGCCGACCACCGCACAGTGCGACGTCTGCCACGGGACACTCGCTTGGAAACCGGCCAAGGTCGACCACACGACTCTGACCAGCCGTTGTGTGAGCTGTCACAACAACACCACCGCGCTGGGCGTGCCGGCAACTCACATGAACAGCAAGCTGGACTGTGCAAGTTGCCACAGCTATCCGGATTGGACGCTGATGCACTTCAGGCACACCGCGAGTACTTATCCTGGAGATCACCGGGCCAGCGTGGTCTGCAGCGCGTGCCACACCAGCAATACCGAATTGATTCCCTGGGCTTCGCCGGCCAATGCCGGGAGCTGCGCGGGTTGTCACACCAAGGACTTTAAGGCCGCTGCGCATCCGAAGACGACAGGCGGCATCCTGTACACCTCGAGCGAGCTGCGCGATTGCGCAGGCGCCTGTCACGTGTACAGCGATGCAAGCTTGAAGACCATCGTCAAGTCGCAGCCGGGTCCGTACCATCGGCCGTCGAACGTCGCGTTCAAGCACTAGCACCGCAATAACGCCGGGATATTTGCCTGAGCTAGCGCCTCGGTGTGCTGCGCGCGGAACAAGGTTTTCCCGAGTGCATGACGACGTCAATTGGCGACAAGACGTCAATTGGCGACAAGTCGAACCCTACCGGCACGGGCCTGTATGGTGCTGCGCTAAATCGTTGTGTGATCCAGTTCTCCATGGGTTGGGCGGTGGCATGGGTGCGAGTCCCATCACACCGCCGAACGGGGACGCCTTTGCATAATGAGGATTGAGGCAATCCGCCTCCGCACCAGGCATCGCATTGAGTGAAGGCGCGACATTGACCGCTGAGAATCGGCCTCGGCTAGCGCCCGGCGGCTGTGCGGCAGTGCCAGTAAGGACCACGACTGCGCTGTGGCTGCCAGCCGTCATCGTCGTCGCCGGCATTCTGTGCTCTGGCACGGCCGGTGCGCAGATCATCGGCGGCGGGCCGAGCCGCATCGTCGATCTGGTCGAGCTCATCGATCACGAAGACCAGGCCGATATTGCCGTGCAGTTCAATTGCTCGGTGCGCTACATCACGCACCAGCCGGCCGCTGAAGGCAAGGAGTTGCGCATTCAGCTCAAGCCGCAGGGCGATTGCGGAGTCACGATCGCCAACCAAACGATCGGAGAATTGCCGCCGCTGTCGGGCGGCGCGAACATTATCAACAATGTGCGCGTCGACTCCGACGTGCCCGGGCAGCTGACCCTCGCCTTCAGCTTTCGTAAGTCTGAGCGCTTCGTGATTGCGCAAGGCGCGGACCTGCGCGGGATGCGACTGCGCCTGATCGACCGCGCTCGCGGCCACGGCAAGATCACGGTCAATGAGCCGAGTGGTCCGACCAGCAGCTACGCCGTCAATCTGGAGTCGCAGCCTGCCGACTACAATCCCGAGGCACTTCAGCAGGCGCGCGACCGGCTCAAGGTACCTATATTCATGAGTCAAGCTGTCGTGGATGGAGTCACCTGGTTCCGTCTGCGTGCCGGGCCCTTTCAGAAGCGCACAGATGCCGAGCGCATCCTGAATCAGGCGCTGGCGGACTACCCGCGCGCCTGGCTGGCGATCGGCGATGACACCGCCACTACGCAAGGGGGTGGTGAATCCTTGCCCCCGGTCGAACCGATGGGCGCCGATCCGCCGCTGCCCGCTGCAGACTTGGATGAACTGGTCAAGCAGGCGCGCGCAGCAATGAATGCTCGTGATTACCCAAAGGCCGTGCTCGTGCTCACCAAGCTGCAGCGACAGCCCGAGTTCCCGCAGCGCGCACAGATGCAGGAATTGCTGGGCCTGGCTCGGGAGCGCTCCGGGCAGCTCGCGCACGCCAAGGCAGAATACGAGGAGTATCTGCGCCGCTACCCTACAGGCGAAGCGGCCGAGCGCGTGACGCGACGATTAGCGACGCTGCGAGCGGCTTCCACAGAGGCTCGCACCGGCACCGGCGGTGGCGTTGAAAGCCCAAAAGTCTGGAGTGTGGAGGGTGGCTTTGGTCAAACCTACCGCTATGACAGCACGCGCGTCGATAATACCGTCGCTCCCGGTACGCCCGGTTCCGGCACCGCGCCCAGCGCGCAAACCCAAAGCTCGAACTCGCTGTACAACGATCTCGATGTGCTGGCGCGCCGGCGTGGCCAGCGCTTTGACGTGTTGGCACGTACCAGCCTGACCTATGCCAAGAATTTCTCCGGTACTTCGCCGACCAGCGGAAGCGACTCCTCGACACGCGTGAGTATCGCGTCGATCGAGGTTGACGATCGGGTACTCAACTTTTTTGCACGATTCGGCAGGCAGATTCAGAACTTTGACGGCGCACTCGGTACCTTTGACGGACTATTCGCCGCCTGGCAGCTACGGCCCGAGGTCGGCGTAAATGTGATCGCCGGTTACCCGGTCGAGCAGACCAATATGGGGTTGCAGACCGCCCGCAAATTCTGGTCCGTGGCTGTGCCCTATACGCCGGTCGGGAAGCATTGGGACGCCAGCCTCTTCTACACCCAATGGCACAGCGACGGCTTTACGGATCGGGAGGCCGTAGGTACCCAACTGCGGCTGCTGCTGCCGAGTGCCTCGGTGACCGCGCTACTCGATTACGACATCTTTTACCAATCGCTTAATACCGCCGCAATTCTGGGCACGATGCAGCTGCCGTCGCTCTGGAACCTGAGTTTCGACGCCGAGCGACGCAATGCTCCCGTGCTGACCACCCAAAACGCGTTGATCGGGCAGCCGTTCTCGACGCTGGATGGGCTTGCTCAATTTTATGAATCTATCGGCCTGCCCACCGACACCATCTATCAGAACGCGCGCGATAACACCTCGACCTCCTCGAGCTACAGCGTGACGGTCTCGCGGCCGCTGGGACCGCGCTATCAATTTGCGGCGACCGTCAGCGCCCAGCAATTCGGTGCCACCAACGGGGTGGGTACCATCGTCCCCGCGCAGGAAGCGACCGGTCTGCAGATCGCGTATCAGGCCCAGCTCTATGGTTCTAACATCTGGAAGGAGGGCGATTTCAACGTGCTGAGCGTGCTGTACGCCAACACGCAGACCGCCACGACCTATTCGGGCAGCGTCACCGAGCGCCTGCCGGTGGGCGCGGCCTGGCGGCTGGGGCCGCGCCTGTCAGTCGTGCACCAGCAATTGTCGAGCGACGGCAGCAATCAGCTTAGCCTGGTTCCCTCGGCGCTCCTCGATTGGCAGCGCGGGCGCAATCTGGTGCAGATCGAGGGGGGTTACGAATTCGGCAAACGCGACTCGTCCCTTCAGACCCAGAACACAAGACGCTATTATGTGAGCCTGTCCTATCGCATTGCATTTTAGGCGAGGCTTATCCAGGTGGCGCGTTTTCGAAGTGTTGTCATCCAATGCGGAACTTGGGCACTGCTGGCAGCGTGTGCCGGCGGTCCCGTGGCCGCCGCCGGCGACAAACCGCCGGTTGAGTACCTGGATGAACAGAGTGGCGCCACCGTCACTGCGATGGACAAGCCACTGCTGTTTGCGCGTGATCGCAGTGAGCGGGCCGCTAATCTGCGCGACTACGTGACCCTGATCGCCGCCACTGTGAACCGCGGCGGCAAGCGCGATTGCTTGTTGATCGCCTACATCTGGTCGACGCTCGATGCGCGCTACGAACCGGCCCGGCCCGTGGCCGACAGCCTGGTGCTTGTGGCCGACGACCGACGCATCCGGCTGGATGCAAGCGGCGGCACTCCTGCGGACTTCGGCATTGTTCGAGCCGTCGGCGCTCCGGCCGGCAGGACAGTCAAGCCGCTGGTGTTCCCCACCGACCTGGCCACGCTGCGGTTTATTGCGGCGGCGCGGAGTCTGGAGATCGGGGCGCAGGTGGGTGAGGAGTTGGTGAGTTACACGCTGTGGGACGATCAACGCAAGGCGCTCGATCGCTTCGTGCGTTTCCTCAACGGCGAGCCCTGAGGTTACAAGAAATCGGCGTAGGCGACGAACGGCCCCGTGCCCGCCGCGGTCGACTGACCTTCGAAGGCCACCGATACACTGCGACCAAAAAAGAACGGCAGGCCCCAGTCGAACCCCTGGAACGGCTGAAAGAGTGTGCCGGCAATGTTGTCGTACGCCGCGAAGCTAGGATTGGCATTGCTGAGCGCTTCAATGCTGGCGACGCTGAAGGTCACGTTGGAAGTCGCGCTGCTGGCACCGACGCCCTGGTTGGTCACCGATAATGACACCGCCGTGGCGGGGCAGTACCACCCGGCATACAGTGTGCTGGTGCAGGTGGCCACTGCGCTGTCAGCGAAGAAATTCCCGTTGGATCCGGAATCGATCGATGCGCCCATCGTATACGTCCGACCGTTAAAGATAGCGGTGAAATTGCCCGACAGCGGGTCCACGCTCAGGACCGCGGCACTGCCCAGCTGGTTGTTAGACTGAGTATCCAGGCCCAATACGAGCGAGCCACCGACCGTGTCTTGGCCCACCGCGGTAATGGCCGGCAGGACAATGGTCAGGCCGTTGTTGTTGACGGCGAACTTGCTCACCGGGTTTTGGAGCTGCGCCGCCACCGGCACGGTGGTGCCCGTGCACAGCCCGCCCGGGCAGGCGTAATAAAATCCGCGGCCGTCGGGGTTTGCCACGGTCTCGCAGGCGCTGCCGCAATCCTGCAAGAACACACTGACGCCCAGTATGCCGTTAGCGCCCAATTCTGCGACTGAATTCTGGGGCGACATGGGACTCGGCGGGCTCACCGTCTGATCCTCCGAACAATCCGCGGGCGCGGTCGGGATCGCCGGATCGGCGATCAGTTGAACACTCAGGTTGGCGGCCTGGCCGTCCGCTAGCTGGATGTCGGCGACGCGCACGCTGCCCCAGCTGTAGCCGTCGGCGAAAGTGAAGCATTCGTACAGCGGGTCGCCGGTCGGAGTGGTCGCGGCCGGCAGCTGGACCGCGGCAGAAGTGAGGGCTGAGGCGATTAAACGCAGCCCAGTCGAGCCCGTGTCGACAAGAATGTGGTCGATGACCTGGCAGCTGCTGGTGCCCGGCGCGCAGATTTTGACGCTGACCGATGGCAGGTTGACGCCCAATTGCGTCGGCCCTGCATCGACTATCAATGGCGCGACATTGGATCCCGTGGGCAGCGGCGGTGGGGGCGGCGTACTCGAGCTGCCAGCGCCGCCGCCGCCACAGGCCTGGAGCCACGTCAGCAACAGTGCCACGGCCGCCCTAGAGTAGTGAGCCGCTCTCATTGCAGGTCCGTCTCGGCCACGTTGGCAGGCAGCAGTTGCGGTACATAGGCAATGCCGGCGAACGAGCGCATGTGACCACCCGCATGCACCACGAGCCGTGGCTGCTCGATCACCAGGCGCGAGCGTGTCGAGCCGGCGCGCCGCGGAGCGCGCGCATATTCATCAAAGTACTGGCCCAGCAGCAGTGGCATGCTCGGCTTGAATGGCCCGCGCCAGGAGACTGCGAACACCACGCCCGATGGCGTAACGAATTCGCGGATTACCGTGCCGGTGGGAGTGTGCAGCTCCTGAACCGTAAAGGCCGCGCGCGGGGCGGCGCGCGGACGGGCCGCAAGGATCTGCGAGTCCGCAGCCACGGACGCCACGGCGTCCCCGAGAGCGGCCCAGGCGGGAGCACAGAACGCCGACGCCAATAGCTGCGCCAACAGCAGCGCCGGCACCACACCGGCGAACCGGCCGCCATGTGCTGCTGCGCTTTGCACGCTACGAAGGCTCTTGGGGAACACGATATTCTCCGGTCGCAGAGGCTGGTCTCAGCTTGGAGTCGGTATCCGCGGGTCGGTTCAATTTCCCGAAAATCGGCGGATAACAAATGGCCGGGGCCGGCGCACGGCGTTATTTTGGCTGAATTCGCGGCCCGGCGGGAATTTGTAGCCAGCGACCGACAAGCACTTGCGGGCGCCGCCGGGTATACGCGCAGCGCGCTCGGCGGCCGACCATTTAACCGCTGGCGGCGGCCGTATCGATGCGCGCTAACCTGCGGCGATCATGCTCCGAGAGGAAGCGTTTGCGGATCCGTATGCTCTCGGGCGTCACTTCCACCAGCTCATCGTCAGCTATGAATTCAACCGCATACTCAAGCGTCAGCTTGATGGGCGGCGTCAGCAGCAGCGCGTCATCCTTGCCGGCCGCACGAATATTGGTGAGTTTCTTGGTCTTGATAGGATTGACCACCAGATCATTGTCACGGCTGTGAATGCCGATGACCATGCCCTCGTAAACCTTTTCGCCGTGGCTGACGAACATGCGTCCGCGCTCCTGCAGCGCGAAGATCGAGTAGGCGACGGCCTCGCCGTTTTCGTTGCTGATAAGTACCCCGTTGTGGCGGTCGGGAATCGTGCCCTTCACCTCCGCGAAGCCGTCGAATATGTGGCTCATCAGGCCCGTGCCACGCGTCATGGTCATGAATTCGCCCTGGAAACCGATCAGGCCGCGCGCCGGAATCCGGTACTCGAGGCGCACCCGACCCAAGGCATCGATCACCATGTCGGTGAGCTCGGCCCGCCGCACACCGAGGGCTTCCATCACCGCGCCCTGACAATCACTATCAATGTCCACCGTCAGTGCCTCAAAGGGTTCGAGGATCCGACCGTCGACCTCTTTCTTGAGCACTTGCGGCTTGCCCACGGCGAGTTCAAAGCCCTCACGCCGCATGTTCTCGACCAGGATCGTGAGGTGCAGTTCGCCGCGACCTGAGACCCGAAAGACGTCCGCTTCCTCGGTCTCCTCGACCCGCAACGCGACGTTACTTTGCAGCTCGCGCATCAGCCGCTCGCGAATCTGGCGGCTGGTGACGTATTTTCCTTCGCGACCGGCCAGCGGCGAAGTATTGACCTGGAAATTCATTACCAGCGTCGGCTCATCGACTTGTATAGGCGGCAGGCCTTCGGCCTGTTCCGGGTCACAGATCGTCAGGCCGATGTTGACCTCTTCGATCCCCGTGACGGCCACGATGTCACCAGCCGATGCTTCATCAACGCTCTCGCGCTGCAGGCCCTTGAAGCTCAGCACCTGTGCGATTTTCGCAAGGCCGCGGTCTTCATCGCCGTAACGCAAGGCTACCTGCCGCCCGGCGCGCAAAGTCCCACGGCGAATGCGCCCGATGCCGATGCGGCCGACGTACGAGTTGTAATCGATGGTCGAGATCTGGAGTTGCAAGGGACCTTCCGCTTCGCTGCGGGGAGCGGGCACGTATTGCAAAATGGCTTCAAACAGGGCGGTCATGTCGGTCTCGACCTTGGTCGGATCCAGGCTCGCCCAACCCTGCAATGCCGAGGCGTAGATCACGGGAAAGTCGAGCTGCTCGTCGGTAGCACCCAGCTTGTCGAACAGGTCGAACGTTTGATCGACGACCCAGCCGGCACGCGACCCGGGGCGGTCAATTTTGTTTACAACGACGATTGCCTTGTGGCCGAGGGCCAATGCCTTGCGAGTGACAAAGCGGGTCTGCGGCATCGGCCCTTCGACGGCATCGACCAGGATGAGCACGCCATCGACCATCGACAGTACGCGCTCGACCTCGCCGCCGAAGTCCGCGTGACCGGGGGTGTCGACGATATTGATGCGAGTGCCGCCATACTCGATCGCGCAGTTCTTCGCCAGGATGGTGATGCCGCGCTCGCGCTCGATGTCGTTGGAATCCATCACCCGCTCGCCCACCTTCTCGTGCGAGGCAAACGTGCCCGACTGCTTGAGCAGGCAGTCGACCAGCGTGGTCTTGCCATGGTCAACGTGGGCGATAATGGCAATGTTGCGGATCGGGCGTTGCATAGGGACGGGGATAGATTTGCGGCGGGGGCGGTCGAAAAAGGCCGTGCAGGGTACCAGAAGCCCTCGACCGAGGACTAAGTCATTGCCGATGAGGCATTTTACCCCAACTGGCTGGTATATATATAAAGATATGTTTATATTTATAGGATGTCTGCCCCTCGGACGAATATCGAACAGATTGTCAGGACACTCAAGAATCTGGCGGAACCGACACGCCTGCGGCTGGTGACGCTTCTGGGCCACGGTGAGCTTACCGTAGGGGAAATCTGCCGGGTGGTAGGGCAGAGCCAACCCCGGGTTTCCCGTCACCTGAGGCTGCTTACCGAGGCAGGCTTCCTGGACCGGTTTCGAGAGCAGCAACGCGTCTACTACCGGACCCCGGCCGGTGGCCCCCGAGCCCGTTGGCTGACCGAATTGCTCGCCACCGTGGACCCCGATGATCCTGCACTGCAACATGATCGGACCCGCATGGCCGTCGTGGTCGGAGACAGTGAAAAATTGGCCGCCACTGAGCTCGGCGCCCGCGCGCCTGCCGGTCTGGACCAGGCCGGGCTGGCGGCCGTGCTGCAGGAAGAGCTCGGCCCCATGACGCTGGGCGAACTTCTTGATATCGGAACCGGAGCCGGGAGGTTGCTCGAGCTGCTGGGTGCCCGAGCCGCGCGTGCCGTAGGTGTGGACCTGTCAGCGCCCGCATTGCGGCTCGCCAGAGCGCGGCTGCACGGGCGTGAGTTTGCACACTGCGAATTCCAGCGCAGCGACATGTACGCGTTGCCGTTTGCAGCCGAATCCTTCGACACCGTGACGATCGATCGGGTCCTGGCCGGGGCCGAACGCCCGGTTGCGGTGCTCACTGAAGCGGCTCGGGTGCTACGCCGTTCGGGGCGGCTGCTGGTAGTCGAGCGATCTGATGACATGGAGGCCTGCAGCGGTGTGAACCCGCTGCTGGGTATGCGCGAATGGCTGGACAGCTCGGCCCTCAGGCTGACCCGTTTGCGACCGTGTGATCTTGCCAGCGGCCATTATTTACTGGCGTTGGCGCAACACCCATGACCCGCGCCGAACGAATCGCCGCGTTTCGGCGCCTGCTGAGCGAGCGCATGCTGGTGCTCGACCGAGCCATGGGCACGATGATCCCGTCTCACAATCTCAGAGAGGCAGATTATCGTGGCACATGCGGTCGCGATTGGCCGAGCAATCTGAAGGGCAACAACGATCTGCCGACACTCACGCGCCGACATCTGATTCGTGACGCCCGTGCGCGCTTTCCGGGCGATGTCGTTGTCGCCAATGCAAACAGGCAGGCCTCGGCCGCGCTGGCGACGGCGTGAGTTCCCACGGTCCCCCGCAACCACTGCCGGCGGCGCCGTCGCGGAATGCCGGCGAGGTGGTGCTGAATTTCTTTAGCGTGTTTCGTTATAGCCAGCACGCCATTCGACTGGTCTGGGACACCAACCGCGCGCTGCTGTTCGCGGCCGCGGCGCTGACGCTGGTCGGAGGTCTGCTGCCGGCGGGCGTCGCCTGGATCGGCGCGCGGATCGTTGACGCCGTGGTGGCTGCAATGCACGCGCCCGGACACGACGTGCACCTTGTGCTGCGGCTGGTGCTGTTCGAAGGTCTGCTGGTCGCGACCTTGTCCGGCGTGCAGCGCGGATTGTCGCTGTGCCAGGCGTTGCTGCGTGCGCAGCTTGGCCAGCGCGTCAACGTGATGATTCTTGAGAAGGCACTGACCCTCGAGCTGCAGCAGTTCGAGGATTCCGAGTTCTACGACAAACTGACGCGGGCGCGACGCGAGGCCTCAAGCCGCCCCCTGAGCCTGGTAATGCGTACCTTCGGGCTGGTGCAAAACGTAGTGTCGCTGCTGAGTTTCGCCGTGTTGCTGGTGCATTTTTCCCCGTGGGCCGTGGTGGTGCTGCTGCTGGCCGGCGTGCCGGCCTTCATCGCCGAGACCAAATTCTCTGGCGATGCGTTTCGTCTGTTTCGCTGGCGTTCGCCCGAGACGCGCATGCAGATGTATCTCGAGACCGTGTTGGCACGCGAGGACCACGCCAAGGAGGTGCGGCTGTTTGGGCTCGGCGCCCGATTTCTGCAACGATATCGCGACATCTTTTTGCGTCTGTACGGCCAGGATCGCGCACTGTCCATCCGCCGCGACAGCTGGGGTTTTCTGCTCGGTCTGTTGGCGACCATTACGCTGTACGCTGCGTACGCGTGGATTGCGCTGGCGGCCGTGACGGGCGCGATCACTCTCGGCCAGATGACTATGTACCTGCTGTTATTTCGTCAGGGACAGGCGGCGGTGGCGGCCATGCTGGCCGCGGTTGGCGGCATGTATGAGGACAACCTGTATCTGTCAACGCTCTACGAGTACCTGGAAACGCCGGTGGCGCCGTCCACTGGCCATGCCCGCAGTGGCCCGCGCCCGGAGGAGGGCATCAGCTTTGAGAATGTGAGCTTTACCTATCCAGGCGCGAGCGAGCCGACGCTCCAGGACATCACCCTGCATCTTCCCCCAGGCAGCTCGCTGGCACTGGTCGGAGAAAACGGCTCGGGCAAGACCACCCTGATCAAACTGCTGACGCGGCTGTACGCCCCGACTTCCGGGCGAATCTGCTTCGAGGGACAGGACCTGCGCGAGTGGGACGAGGCGGCCTTGCGCGAACGAGTTGGTGTGATATTCCAGGATTTTGCCCGCTACCAGATGAAGGTCGGTGAAAACGTGGGCGTGGGCGACGAACGGCATTTTGAGGACCAGGCGCGGTGGCGCTCGGCTGCCGCCATGGGACGCGCCGCTGAATTTATCGACGAGCTGCCGCTGCGCTATGAGACACAGCTGGGCAAGTGGTTCCGCGACGGACGCGAACTCTCGGGCGGCCAGTGGCAAAAGATTGCTCTGTCGCGCGCCTTCATGCGGACCGGCGCCGACGTGCTGGTGCTCGATGAGCCCACGTCATCGATGGACGCGCGCGCCGAGTCCGAGGTGTTCGAGCACTTCCGCAGATTAGCCCGCAGCCGCATTACGATTTTGATTTCACACCGTTTTTCCACGGTGCGCATGGCAGATCAGATCGCGGTCCTGGAACGCGGGCGCATCGTCGAGCGCGGCACGCACGCCTCGCTGATGGCCGCGGGCGGGCAGTACGCGCAGCTGTTCACCCTACAGGCGCGGGGCTATCAATAGCCCCCGGGGCACGGGAATGGGCCCGGCGGCTGGCTGCTCAGGTACAATGGCCGTCATGGACGAGCAGGCAGACACATTTGACGCCGCCTTTACCAAGGCGGTCGACCTTGGCAATCGCCTCGCGGGGAAAGACAAGGAAGCCGATCTTTGGGATATCGCCGACGGCCTGCTCGCTGGTGCGGTCCAGTACTGGCTGTACGCGCGCCAACCCTGTGGGGATGCGCGTTGCGAGGATTGCCTGCCCATCAACACGGCCGAGGCGCGGCTTGCTGAGTTGAAGCGCCTGATTGGTCAGATTGCCGCGGAGAGCGAGTACTTCCACGCGCCCACTGACGCGAACGTCGGCCGCGCCTAACTCCACGCCTGCCAGAGTTGCAGCCGTCGCTCTAGGCGGCCGCTTGACTGGCCGCCGCGCTGACCTCGGCGAGCGCGGCCTCGAGCTTGCCCAATCCTTCCTCGAGCATCTGTTCCGGAATCGTCAGCGGCGCAAGAAACCTGATTACGTTGCCGTAAGTACCGCAGGAAAGAATTACCAGCCCGTGACGCGCAGCGGCCTGGACGAGCGCCCGGGTCAAATCCGCGTCGGGTTGATCGGGCTTGCCGTTTTTGACCAGTTCCATCGCGACCATAGATCCCAGGCCACGGATCTCGCCGATCGCCGGGAAGCGCTTCTGCAGGCTGCGCAGGCCCGTTTGCAGCCTCTCGCCCAGCCGTAGTGATCGATCCAACAGCTTCTCGCCCTTGATAACTTCAAGCACCGCCAGCGCGGCCGCACAACCCAGCGGCGAGCCCGCGTAGGTGCCGCCCAGGCCACCCGGGGGCGGGGCATCCATGATCTCCGACTTGCCGATCAGGGCCGAGAGTGGCACGCCCCCGGCAATGCTCTTGGCCACCGTCATGAGGTCGGGCTCGACGCCCGCATATTCGACCGCAAACATCTTACCGGTGCGCCCGAAGCCTGACTGAATCTCATCGACGATCAGCACGATGCCGTGTCGGTCACACAAGGCGCGCAGCGCACGCAGGAATTCCGGAGGCGCGATGTAGAAGCCGCCTTCACCTTGCACCGGCTC
Organism: uncultured Gammaproteobacteria bacterium; assembly: GCA_963699955.1. Lineage (GTDB taxonomy): Bacteria > Pseudomonadota > Gammaproteobacteria > Steroidobacterales > Steroidobacteraceae > FEN-1191. The sequence continues at coordinate 472,950 of CAVOVV010000006.1, read as the reverse complement.
AATGATGATGGCTGCGACTTGCGCCGCATCGATGTCGGTCTTGAACAGCTGCTCGAGGGCATCAAGTGAGTCGCCGACGCTGACACCGTGATAGCTCATCGGAAAAGGCGCGTGGAACACCCAGGGCATCAGCGGACCAAAACCGGCCTTATACGGCTGCACCTTTCCGGTCAGCGTCATCGCCGCCAGCGTGCGGCCGTGAAAGCTGCCGCCGAAGGCGATGACGCCGGATCGCTTGGTGTGAAAACGTGCCACCTTGAGCGCGTTTTCCACCGCTTCCGCGCCGGTCGAAAACAGCATCGATTTCTTTGCGGTTGGTCCAGGGGCGAGCTTGTTGAGCTGTTCGCACAGTTCGATGTAGCTCGCGTACGGCGTCACCTGGAAGCAGGTGTGCATAAACCGTTCCAGCTGCGCGCTGATTGCCTTGATGACCGTGGGATGGCGGTGTCCGGTGTTGAGCACCGCTATGCCACTGGCGAAGTCCACATAGCGCTTGCCCTCGACGTCCCACAACTCGGCATTGCTGGCGCGATCGGCATACACGGGCAGTGAATTGGCGACACCGCGCGGAATGGCGGCGAGTCGGCGCTGGTGCAGTTCGGCATTGGTGCTCATGGTCGTTCCTCGGGGAGTCAATAGGCCTGCTCGCAGCGCAGGTTCGGGCAGATTGTCCTTGTATTTTCGGTTGATGACTAGGGGTTGCCTGCTAGAATTGGCGCGCCCGTTACCCCGCAGGCGAGCCCCACAATTGAGCGCACCCATCACGACCGAAGCGGTCATTATCGGCGCCGGTCCGGCCGGCCTGTTTCAGGTCTTTGAACTCGGGTTATTGGGGATCAAGGCGCACGTGCTTGATTCGTTGCCGGCGCCGGGCGGGCAATGCACGGAACTTTACCCCGACAAGCCCATATACGACATCCCCGCGCTGCCAATCTGCGGCGCGCAGGAATTGGTCGATCGTCTGTTGCAACAGATCAAACCCTTTGGCGCGGAGCTGCACCTGGGCGAGGAGACGGTTGAGTTGCGCAAGCAAGATAGCGGCAGGTTTTTCGTACGCAGCAGCGCGGGAACCGTGTTCGATGCGGGCGCCGTGGTAATCGCGGGCGGCGTGGGCTCATTTCAGCCGCGACACCTCGGCCTGCACGGGGTCGATGCCTTTGAGGGCCGGCAGATTCATTACAAGATCAGCAGTGCGGCCGAACTGCACGGACGCAGGTTGGTAATTTTTGGCGGTGGTGATTCGGCGCTTGACTGGGCGATCGAGTTGGCACCGCGCGCCGCCGCGCTGACGCTGGTGCATCGGCGTGCCGAGTTTCGTGGCGCGCCAGCCTCCGTCATGCGCATGCGCGCTCTCGAGGCGGAAGGCAAGCTACGGTTTGTCGAGGGGCTCGCGCATGCCCTGCGCGTGGTCGACGGCCGGCTGGTGGGTGTGGAGGTGCGGGATCCTGGCGGCGCCCTGCACAGCCTCGACGCTGAGCAGCTCCTGGTGTTCTTTGGACTGGCACCAAAACTTGGTCCAATTGCCAACTGGGGGCTGGAACTCGACAAGCGCGCCATCAAGGTCGATACGGAAAAATTTCAGTCGAATATTCCCGGCATTTTCGCGATCGGCGACATCAACACCTATCCGGGGAAGAAAAAGCTGATTCTATCGGCGTTTCACGAAGCGGCATTGGCCGCGTTCGCCGTTCAGCACTATTTGTATCCCGCCAAGAAGCAATACTTGCAGTACACCACGACCAGCCCGGCGATGCAGAAGCGCTTGGGCGTCGCTTCCGGCTAGCGGCATGGACCAGCGCCTCGCCGGTTTGCTGCGCCTGCTGGAACTCGAACAGGTCGAGCTCAACATCTTTCGCGGCGCGAGCCGCGACATTGGTAGTCCGCAGGTGTACGGCGGCCAGGTGCTCGGGCAGGCCTTGCAAGCAGCCTACGCCACCGTCGACGAGGGTCGTGTGGTGCATTCGCTCCATGCGTATTTTCTCAGGCGCGGCGACTTCGATGCGCCGATCGTCTATTTCGTCGACCGCAGTCGGGACGGCCACAGTTTCAGCACCCGCCGCGTCACGGCGGTCCAGCACGGCGAACAGATTTTCAATTGCGCCGCATCCTTCCAGCAGCCGGAGCCGGGGTTTGAACACCAGCTGGCCATGCCAGCGGTGCCGTTTCCGGAAGACTTGCCGGAATCGCTGGCGCCGGGCTCAGAGTTTCTGCAACGCCTGTCACCGCGCTTGCGGCAGCTCGTGCATGAGCGCCCGATCGAATTTCGCGTGGTGCCGCAATCCGCCGTCGCCCCGGTGGAGGGCGCGCCGCGTCAGTTCCTGTGGATTCGCACGGTTGATCGGCTTCCGGATGGCGACCGGCTGCACCACTGTCTGCTGGCCTACGCCTCGGATTTCCACCTGCTGGGCACGGCGCTTGTGCGCCACGAGGACACAATCGCCAAAGGACGATTGATCATTGCCAGCATTGATCACGCCATGTGGTTCCACCGTTCGGCGCGCATGGACGATTGGTTGCTGTATGCCGCCGACAGCCCAAGTGCCTCGAGCGCCCGCGGCTATACGCGTGGCAGTCTGTTTACCCGCGATGGCGTGCTGGTGGCCAGCACGGCGCAGGAGGGGCTGGTCCGAGTATTGCCCGGAGACCCGGATTAGCCAGCGGCCAGCAGTTTTCCCGGATTCATGATGCCGCGCGGATCGAGCGCCTGCTTGATGTTGCGCATCATTGCCAATTCGACAGCGCTGGTGTAGCGCTGCAACTCGCTCACCTTGAGTTGGCCGATGCCGTGCTCGGCACTGAAACTTCCGCCTTGCGCGGCCACCATATCGTGGATCGCGCGCCGAATCCGCGGTTCGAGCGCTGCGACGGACGCTGCCGGCGTGTTTTTGGGAAGGCTGACGTTGAAATGCAGGTTGCCGTCGCCGGCGTGGCCATAAGCCACCAGTGTCCCCTCGGGCACGTTGACCCGCACCCAATCGGCCGCTTGGACGACAAATTCCGCCAGGCGCCCGACCGGCACGGCGATGTCGTGCTTGAGGCTTGGGCCCGCACGCCGTTGCGCCTCCGGGATGTTTTCCCTGATCCTCCACAGACTCGCTCGTTGACGTTCGTTGGCACTGATGACCGCGTCGATGACCAATCCGGCCGTCACGGCGCTGCTCAGCGCCTGCTCGAGCAAGTTGTCCAGCGGGTCTTCCGCCGCGGAGCCCAGTTCGAACAACACGTACCATGAGTGGACCGCGCCGAGTGGGTCACTGACACCCTCCACGTGGCGCAGCGCCAGTTCCAGCGCGCTGCGCGGCAGCAGTTCGAAGGAATTGACCCGTTCGCCGGCCAGCGCGCGCACCCGTGCCAGCAGCGCCACGGCGGCAGCGACGTCCGGCACGGCAGCGAAGGCGGTCGCGGTGCTGTGCGGTTGTGGCCAGAGCTTGAGGGTGGCGGCCGTAATGACGCCCAGAGTGCCCTCGGAACCGATCAGCAAACCGGTCAGGTCGTAGCCCGTGTTGTCTTTCTGTAGTGCGCGCAGGTGCTGGAACACCTGGCCGTCGGCCAGAACCGCTTCGATGCCCAGCGTGAGCGCGCGCGCCATACCGTAACGTAAGACATTCAGCCCGCCGGCGTTGGTGGCGAGGTTGCCGCCGATCTGGCAGCTGTCCGCCGAACCCAGGTCGAGCGGAAAGTCGCGCTGCGCATCAGCGGCAGCGCGTTTCACCTCGCCGAGCGTGCAGCCCGCTTCGACCGTCATGGAATAATTGGCGGCGTCTACCACCCGGATCCGGTTGAGTCGCTTCAGGCCAATGACCAGCTGGAGTCCCGATTGGTCGGGCGTGGCGCCGCCGCAATAACCGGTATTGCCGCCCTGGGGCACTACGCCGACGCGCGCCGCGTGGCTCCAAGCCAGCAGTTTTGAGACTTCTCCCACGTTGCGCGGCAAGGCCACCGCCAGCGCACGTCCTTGATACAGACCTCGGTGATCGGTGAGGAACGGTGCGGCATCCGCGGGGGCCTCGAGCAGTACCCCGGGCCCCATCGCGGCACGCAGGGATTCGCGCAGCTCCGACGCCGCGGCGCCCGTATTCGCAGGCTCCATGGCTATTCAAGAAGTCGCGATAGCGTCCCGCCGGCAACCGGGCTTGGTCAGCAGCAGCTGTACATCGCCCAGGGCCCGTTCGGCGAAACCGCCTTCACAACTGCACAGGTAAAACTCCCACAAGCGAATGAATTGTTCGCTAAATCCAAGCTTGCGCACGGCCGCGAGGTGCTCGAAGAAGTTCTTGCGCCACAAAGCCAGCGTGCGCGCATAGTGGGGGCCGATATCCTGCAGGTGAAAGATCTTCATGTCGGTGACGCGGCACAGAGATTCGGCGATCGCGTTTACCGAAGGTATGAAGCTCCCTGGAAATACGTAGCGCTGAATGAAATTGACGCTGCGCAATTGGGCGCGGTAGTTCTGGTCTTGGATCGTGATGGCCTGCAGCAGCATGGCGCCGGTCTCGCGCAGCAGCGCCGCACATTTCGCCAGGTAGGTATCGAGGTAAGACGCGCCCACCGCCTCGATCATCTCCACCGAGACCAGTTTGTCGTATTGCCCCTTGAGACTGCGGTAGTCCTCCAGCAACACCGTGACGCGGTCCCCAAGTCCGCGCCGCTCGACCTGGCTGCGTACAAAAGCATGCTGCTCGCGTGAAATCGTGGTGGTGGTGACCTGGCAGCCGTAATTCTCGGCCGCGTGGATGGCCAGGCCGCCCCAGCCGGTGCCGATTTCAAGCAGGTGGTCGGCCGGTTGCAGGGCCAGCTTGCGGCATACCGCCTCGAACTTGGCCCGGGATGCGGCCGCCAGAGTGGTTGCGTCGTCGCTGAAGATGCCGCAGGAGTAGGTCATGGTCTCATCGAGCATCAACCGGTAGAAATCGTTTCCCAGATCGTAGTGGGCGCTGATGTTGCGCTCGCTGCCGGTCTTGCTGTTGCGATGCAGCCAGTGGAAAGCACGCAGCAAGGGACGGCTTAGAAACGTCCAGCGATGGTCCATCTGGTCCATCACGTCCCGGTTGACGTACATGACGCGGGTCAGGTCGGTCAAATCACTACAGCGCCACAGCCCGCGGATGTAGGCCGCGCCCGCACCTACCGTACCGCCGAACACGGCATCCGAGTAAAAGCGAGGATGCAGCACTTCTATGGCCACCGAGAGCGGACAGCGCTCGGTACGTGCGCCGAATCGTTCCTCGGTTCCTCCGTCCAGAACGCGGACCTCGCCATCTCTCAGGCGGCGCAGTTGCGCATGCAGCAGGCGTCGGCCAAGCGACTCCAACGGCCCGGCGGTAGTCACCGCGGGCAGCACGTGATCGGCAGGCACAATGCTTGGCTTCACGGCGCCAGTATCCCCCTATGGCCGTGCGCCGACAATTGGCCGGGGACTAGTCCCGGGCGCGCAGCCGGCGGGCCGGGTTTTCCCGGACGGCGGCCGGTATCGGCTTGAGATCCCAGATCACCCCGCACCAGCTCAGGATCTTCAGTAAATAGTACGTCAGGTCGTACTCCCACCAATAAAAGCCCTGGCGCACGGTGTTTGGATAGTAATGGTGGTTATTGTGCCAGCCTTCGCCGAGGGTCAGGATGGCGAGCAACCAATTATTGCGGCTGGTGTCGCCCGTGCGATAACGCTGGCGGCCGAACACATGCGACAGGGAGTTGATGGTGTAGGTCGCATGCCAGCAGAACACCGTCGAAATCACGAAACCCCACACCAGCATCTGCCAACCGGTGGTGCCGAGCTGCGGCGCGACGTTGTGCAGGATTACCCCGAGCAGGAACATTCCGACGCCCAGCAACACCGGGACGACGATATCAAAGCGATCCAACCAGCGCAGTTCTGGGAATTTCATCAGGTCGCGCACCAATTGGAAGTCGGGCGCAAATCCCTTGATGGTCAGGAACCAGCCCATGTGCGAGCGCCAAAATCCATGCTGCGAAGGCGAGTGCACGTCCGCGGCACGATCCGAGTTGGCATGGTGATGCCGGTGATGCGCGGCCCACCAGACCGGGCCGCGCTGCACGGCCGAGGCGCCCAACAACCCAAACACGAATTGCCCGGCACGCGAAGTCTTGAATGTGCGATGGGAAAAGTAGCGGTGATAGAAACCGGTGATGGCGAACATGCGCACGATGTAGGCAATGATCGCTACCGCGATCGCCACCGGGCTGACGCCGGTCCAGAACGCCGTCAGGCAGGCCAGATGCATCAGCAGGAACGGCACGCTGCGCGCCCAATCAATGCGATCCGGGAACTGGGCCCGCGCCAACTGCAGGTTATGCCGGCTGCTGTCGTAAATACCGGCAATCGCGTTCCATACGCGCGCGGTAAGCCGGAATGAGCTGTGTTCGGCGGGGAGGGTCATGAAGTTCCTGTGGGCCGCTAGCGCGACCCGCGTAATGTCAAGTGGGCAGGGACTCTACCGAAGCAGTCCGGGCCTTGCAATCGATCATTGTCGATTCAAGGGCTTGCGTCCGGAAAATTACACCTCAGATCGCAGAGCTGCGATGCGTTCCTCAAGGGGTGGGTGGCTCATAAACAACTTCTGCAGCCCCGTGGCGCCGCCGCCGCCGATGCCAAATGCCGCCAGTTGGGCAGGTAGGGCGGGTTCCTGCCCGGCTTTTAAGCGCTCGAGGGCGGCAATCATGTTATTGCGGCCCGCAAGGTGCGCGCCACCGGCGTCGGCGCGGAACTCCCGTCGGCGCGAAAACCACATGACGATCATGCTCGCGATGATGCCCAGCACCATCTGCATAACCATGACCGTGACAAAATAACCGATCCCGCCACGCCCCTCGCCATCGCGCGACAGCGAACGGTCGACAATGCTGCCGACGATTCGCGACAGGAAGATCACAAACGTATTGACCACGCCCTGGATCAGCGTGAGCGTCACCATGTCGCCGTTAGCGACGTGGGTCATTTCGTGGCCGAGCACGGCCTCGACTTCGCTGCGGCTCATGCTCCGCAGCAACCCCGTGCTCACGGCGATCAGTGCCGCGTCGCGGCGCGCGCCGGTGGCAAAGGCATTCGGCTGCGGCGAATCAAAGACGCCAACTTCCGGCATACCGACGCGCGCCTGCGTTGCCAGCGCCCGTACGGTATTGACCAGCCATTGCTCCTCGGCAGTGGTCGGTTGTTCGATGACCTGCACGCCTAAGGCCCGCTTCGCCGTCCACTTGGATATCGCGAGGGATATCAGCGCACCGCCGAAACCGAACAGCGCGGCCATCACCAGCAATCCCTGGTAGCTGCCGCCGTTGGCCGCCAGCCAGCGGTCGAGTCCCGTCACACGGGCGACGACGGACAGGACCGCGATCACGGCCAGGTTGGTGGCCAGGAACAGCAGTATGCGCTTCATGAATATCGATCCTCTGGCGGCACCCACAGGCAGGCCGCACTTATCCTAAGATGATACCGGACCCACAGAGTTCAAGCCTTGGCGAGCGAATTGGCATCATCTCAGGGTCGTACCCAGGGCGTGGCCCAGCGCCCAGGTGCAGGAGGCGGCTGCGGCGCCGATCAGCAACATGCGCAGGCCGCCGCGCAGCGCACTACGGCCATTGAAGAGACTCAGTGCCATGCCGATGCCAAACAACGCCGCCAGAGTCAGGCCCACTGACCAGAGTTGAGCCAGGCGATCCGAGGCGTGCAGCAGAAAGGGTATCAACGGCACCACGGCGCCCGTGCCAAAGGCGCAGAAGGAAAACGCCGCCGCCGTCCAGGGCGAAGCCAAGTCGTCTGGATTCAGTCCCAGCTCCTCGCGCGCCAAGGTGTTGAGCGCATGCTCGGGGTTGGACATCAGGCGTTTGGCGATCGCGCGCGCCTGTTCGAGATCCACGCCGCGGGCCTGGTAGATCAATGCCAGCTCTTCGGCTTCCTCGGCCGGATACTCCTCCAACTCGTCGCGCTCTAGGCCGATCTGATATTCGTACATCTCGCGCTGTGAGCGCACCGACACGTATTCTCCGGAGGCCATTGACAGCGAGCCGGCCAACAACCCGGCCAAACCGCTGGTCAGAATGATCGGGCCGCTGGCGCCGGCGCCGGCGACTCCGAGCACGAGGCTGAGATTGGAAACCAGACCGTCGTTCACACCAAACACGCCGGCGCGCAGGTTGTTGCCGCCGGTGACGCTTCGATGCCGCTGGCCCACATCGTGCACCGTCACCGGCATCAGGTGACCGTCGATGGACGGCGCCGAGCTGAAAACCGACAGGCCACGCAGTTTCATGGCGGCGAGAACCGGCTTGAGCGCATTTGGGCCGAGCCGCCGCACCAGCCAGGCCACTAGCCGGGCACGCGTATGGACTTTGAATTCTCCAGGGTGGCAGGTCTTGGCCCAGTGGGCGGCCTGTTCCTCGGCGGCGCCGGCCAGGGCCCGGAAGAGCTGTTGATGGCGGGGGTCCGGGTCGACCTCGGCAACCACGCGATACAACCACGCCGATTCGCGCTCGTGGTACCAGCTTTCATAGGGGTCGCTCATGCGTTCAGGCTACCAAACATCAACCGGGCGTGCTTGCCGATGGAGACTACTGAGGGCCGTCCGGGAGCAGCCTTGCGGGGGTTGTGCGAGCTTGCGCGGCGGTGCCGGGAATTCTGCGGTCGGCGAAGGCGCGGGCACGCCCGCGCGATTTGCTCGATGAGATCGCCTCTTGGGCGGCACGCTTTGGCGAAATCGGGAGTGTCGATGCTGCCTTGGTGAATGGCGCCCCGCTGGCGCCCGTGCGGTGCTGTCAGGTCGCGAGCGCGGTGGCTATCCTGCAGCGGGAATCAATAATTCTCGTCCGATCCCTCGTCGAGATCCTCGTCCTCATCCTCGTCGTCATCGTCGTCATCTTCATCGTCGTCCCAGTCGTCGTCGTCATCGTCGTCCTCTTCGCCGGGAGCGGTGATTTCCTCACCCGACCAGCCTTCCGGCTGTTCAATCTTGTCGAGGTCAAACTCCGCCCATAGGTCGGCATCAATCTCTTCGATGTCGCCGTCGAGGTACTCGATCTTGATGAGTTCGGCGTCTTCGTCGACCGCCAGCACACGAAAGCTGTCGTTCTCGTCGATGTTCTCGTACCACTGACCCACCACGGGCTCGTATTCTCTGGCCACCGGTCTAATCCTCGCCCGACTGCCGCGCGGCGCGCGGCCCAGAGCAGATATTAGGGTGTGCGCGGCGCTTAAGGCAACGCCGGTGGTTGTTCGGTAGGACAACGCCTGAACGCGTCGGCGACCCGGGTCCAGCGCTAATGTCGTCGAACCGGCAGCCCGGCCGGTCGCCACAGCGGAGCGGCGATGGTTGCGGCCTGCGCGCACTACCGGAGACGTCCCAGCGCGTCCGATGCCGCGCCGGCAGCCAAGGCCATCAAGGGGTCTGCGGGCGAGTGCGCGGTGTGCGGGACGCTGAGCGGGGATTACGGTTTCTCGCCCGCGTGGCGATGGGCCGCAGCCTGAGGCCTCGCCCGCGAGTCGGCTTCAGCGCCCGGGGCTGCGCAGCGCTCGCAGTTGACCCAGCCCGAATCGCCGCTTACGTAGTATTCCTTCTTCCAGATCGGCAGGCGGTGCTTCACTTCATCGATGATGTAGCGACACGCGCGGAACGCCTCGTCACGATGTGCTGCTGCGGAGCCTACCCACACGGCGACTTCTCCCAAATCCAGTGCGCCAAGCCGATGGACACACAATGCGTTGCGGATTCCAAAGCGCTCGCGCGCTTCAGTAATGATGCGTTCGCCCTCACGCACGGCCAGCGGCACAAACGCCTCATATTCCAAACGGGTGACTCGCTGTCCCTCGTTGTGATTGCGTACCCAGCCCTCAAAGGCTGCAAATCCGCCGCAGCCCGGATCACTCAGCTCGGCGCGCAGCGCCAGCGGGTCCAGTGCACAGTTACTGAAGCGAAATACGCTCATCCGCCTGCCACCGGCGGCAGAAACACCACGCTATCGCCCTCGACCAGTGTTTGCGACCAGTCGGCAAACTCCTCGTTGATTGCGACGCGCAGCTGTTCAGCACGCAGCTTCAGCCCGTGTATCGCCTGCAGCTCTTGATAGAGCTCGCGCGCATCGCGAGCGCGGGTAGTTACACTTTCGCCGCTACGGCCGGCCTGTTCCCGCAACAGCGCGAAATACTGTACTTGCACCGCGCGTGGCGTGCCGCGCTCCCGGCCGCCGCCCCCGAGCAGCTCATGTGCCACCCGGTATTCGGCCGCCGTATTGATGTTGTCCAGGGCGCTCGTTGTGCGCAGCGTCAGCAGCGCGACGTCCGCCTGTGCCAGAAATCCGCGTGGGCAGTGCTGGCCTGAGGCAACCCAGGCTTCGAGGGCCGACAAGCTGGCGGGTTCATAGATGGCACAAAGCGGTTCCGGTTTGCCGTCGCGGCTGCTGCGAAATGCCGTCGCCAGACGGATCGGATCGCGCGCTGCAATGAGTTGCTGCACAGTGGCCGCGTCGAGAAACGGCAGATCGCAGGCCAGCACCAGCCAGGCGGCCTGCGGTTGGGCGCGCAGCGCTGCCATGATGCCGCCGATCGGACCGGCGTCCGGCGCCTGATCGACGATGCACGGACGGCTGTTGCGCTGCGGATCTTGCAGTTGATCGGCCCGCACCGAGATATAGGTGTTCGCCACCAGCGGTTCGAGCAGGGTGAGCGCGCGCGTCAGTTGCGGCTGGCCGGCATATTCGAGCACCGCCTTGTCGGTTTGCATCCGTCGACTGCGACCCCCGGTCAATACGAGGCCATTCAGGGTGGCGCTCATCGCGAACGTCCCACCGTGCGGCGGCCGCCCGCCTTGTGCAGTAAGCGCACGCCTACGATGCGAATGTCGTGCGAGAGCGCTTTGCACATGTCGTAGATGGTGAGCGCTGCCACCGTGGCCCCGGTGAGCGCTTCCATTTCGACGCCGGTCTTGTGATGCGTCTCCACGCGACAGCGAACTCGCAGCTGATTGCCTGCCAGGCGCGCAATGGTCACGCTGCATCCCTCAATTGGCAGCGGGTGGCAAAAGGGAATGATCTCCGCGGTACGCTTAACCGCCTGCACGCCGGCAATGATCGCGGTGTCAAACACCGGCCCCTTGGCACTGCGGTGCCCGCTGGCGCGCAGCGCGCGCGCCACCGCGGCCGGCAGCTTCAGCCGTGCTTCGGCCTCCGCGATGCGGTGCGTGACCGCCTTGGCCCCCACGCCGACCATGGTCGGATGCCTGGCGGCGTCGATATGGCTGAGCCCAGTCTTGGCGCGTCGCGTTGCCATTTACACTGCGATTTCCTTAGCCGCCGACATGATTCATTTCGACCCGCGAGGCTCCGTGCAGGTCGACGCGACCGCGCAGCTCGCTGTAGCGATCGTCGCGTTGCAGCCAGCACTGACGAATCACTTCCAATAGTTCTTCATCAGTAGCGCCGGCCCGTAGCGGCGCGCGCAGATCCAGTCCGTGAGTCGCAAACAGGCAGGTGTACAGCACGCCGTCGGAGGAGAGGCGCGCGCGCGAACAGTCGCCGCAGAATGGCTGTGAGACTGAGGAGATAAAGCCCACCTCGCCCTGGCCGTCGGCGTAGGCGTGCCGCTCGGCGACCTCGCCGACAAATTCGCGTTCCAACGGCCGCAGCGGCCAGCGTTGATTCACCAGTTGTAGCAGTTCCTTCGACGGCACCACCTGCTCGCGCTGCCACTCGTTGCGGTTTCCGACGTCCATATACTCAATCAACCGCACCGTGACGCCGGTGCCCCGGAAATACTCCAACAAGGGCAGCACCGTATGGTCATTGATACCGCGCTGCACCACCGCATTGACTTTGACCGGCGTAAGTCCCGCGCGCTGCGCGGCGCTGATTCCGGCGAGCACTTCATCCGGGCTACCCAGATCACCGGCCATGCGCGCGAACACAACCGGGTCGAGGCTATCGAGGCTGACTGTGACGCGCTGCAGGCCTGCCGCGCGCAGCTCGGCAGCGTGCTGGGCCAGCAGTACTCCGTTGGTAGTGAGCGCCACGTCCTCGACATCGGACAGGGAGGTCAGATCGCCAATCAGATCGGCAAGTCCAGCTCGCAGGAGCGGTTCGCCACCGGTAATGCGCAGCTTCCGAACTCCCAATTGCAGGAACAGGCGCGCGAGTCGCACGATTTCCTCGAAGCTCAGGCGCTGCGTCGACTTAAGAAATCGGTAGTGCTCGTGGTATCGCTCTCGTGGCATACAGTACGGGCAGCGGAAATTGCAGCGATCGGTCACCGAGATGCGCAGATCACGCAGTGGACGCCCGCGCGTGTCGCGCGGCCTGCGGGGCTGAAGCTTGGCTAGGGCGGCGGAATCTACGGGTGGCATGGTGATACGCTACCAGCGATACAGTCGAGTGAGGAAACCCTTGCTCAGGCTGGTCGGGCCTGGCGGCAATTCGACAAAGCCGTCGGTGAGCGCGAGGGCCGTGAAGTCGCCAGACCCGTTGGTCGGACAGGGCGTGGCCCAGGGACGGCCCCAATCATCGTGCGTCACTCTCACGGGCATGAAGCCAGTCAGCGCAGGAACCCATTCCAGCGCCGTCGCCAGCGCTATGCGTTCGGAACCGGCTTCGCGCACGCCCATGGCCGCGTACAGTGCCGGCAACACGTAGCGCGACAGGCATACCAGCGTGGACACTGGATTACCCGGCAGCGCAAACACGGCCCGGCCTTCGTGGGTCGTGCCAAACCACATTGGGCGGCCCGGTCGCTGAGCGACACCGTGCAGAATGCGCTGCACACCCAGCGACTCGAGGGTCTGCGGCACCAGATCAAACTTGCCCATCGACACGCCGCCCGAAAGAACCAGCACTTCGTGGGTGCGCAAGTGCCGGCTCAGGCGCTCGTGAAGCGCCGCGGCATCGTCGTCAATGTGGTCCTCGCTAACCCGCTGGAACCCGTGCTCGCGCAACGCGGCGGCGACTGCGTACGCATTGGAGCGGCGAATTTGGTGAGGGGCAATCGGCTCTCCCGGTTCCACCAGTTCGTTGCCAGTCGAGATCACAATGATCGAGGGTTGTCCGCTTACCCGCAGTCGCGCCATGCCTGCCGAGGCGGCCACTGCAATCTCGGGCGCATGCAGCACGGTGCCCGCGACCAGCAGCAGCGCACCCTGGCGTTGGTCGCTCGCACGCCGATGCACATTCTTCCAGGGCGTTGCGAGCGCGGCCAGATCGATTTCGGCAGTGCCATTGTCTACCCGAACCCGCTCAATCGGCACCACACAATCGCACCCCAAGGGCAGCACCGCCCCGGTCATGATCTCGATGCAATGCTCGCCGTCGCGCAGCGTCAGGGGTGGCTCGCCGGCCGCCTGGGTGGCTTGGACCTGGAATCGGAGTTGGCTTGCCGCGGCACTGGATGCCAGGGCGATGCCATCCATACTGACCCGATCGAAGGGAGGTTGGTCGCGCTCGGCGTAGACGTTTTCACGCAGCACTGCTCCGGCGCACTGCGCGACCGGCAACGACTCGATCGGCAGGCAAACAAGGTGCTCACCGATGAGGCGGCCTGCAGCGGATGGGTCCAGTTCGGTCACGTGTTCAACCTGCTTTTGAGCAACTGCCAAATAGTACATCGCCTTGTGGCGGATGGTGCCGGGGGGCGGTTCATGACACCATGGGTATTCAAAAAGCGCCCGTAGCTCAGTTGGATAGAGCACCTGGCTTCGAACCAGGTGGTCGGCGGTTCGAATCCGTCCGGGCGCGCCAACTCCGTTAGGGTCCTACCCGAGGACATGGTACCCATTTCATTCCGGACACATGGGTAACAGATAATTCCGGGGGTTAGGGAACACCGATCCCCGGGGCCGGGCTGCTCGCAGGCGGGCGCCCGCTGGCTGGCTTCCCGTCCGCCTGGGCCGCTAACGGTTTTTTCTGCCGATATGAGCTTCGTGCCCCAGCGCGCGCTATGGGCAGCTTGACTGCGTCTCCAGACTGAAGTTCTTAAGCTCCGGAACGCGGAACGGTCCGAAATAGACGGGAATCGAGGCCGGCGCCGTAATTGTCAGGCAATTGCTGCTGAAGTTCTGCGGCGTAAAGTTGACGCCGTCGGTCCCGGAACCGTTGGTGTGAAGGGTGAACAAGATCTGCTGTGGATTCGAATTGTTCACAATGTCGGAGCTGTTTGTGCCGACACCGCTGACTCCTGAGTAGTTCGCGCTGGAGGTGATTGTGCCGCTGTAGGTGTTGCTGCCGCCGGCAACCGCAGTCTTGAGGCGCCATTCTCCAGACGGACAATCTCTCCAGATAAACAAACCGTAATCGGTTGCACCGTTTACTGTTGGTGAGCCGCATGGGTAGGCCGGGGCGATGCCAAGGGCGACGGCTACAGGATTGGTCAGCCCCTCGGTAATGGTATAGAGCTTGTTGGCGGGCACGTTAGGGAACGTCTGCACGGCGCCGCTCGGCCATTTCACCGTAATCGTGGCCGCCGTAGCGCCGGCCAAGCCAAAGTGCATGCGCTTGGCGTCCTGCGACCAACGATGATAGCGGCCGTCTTGGACGCGGTACTGAGTCACTCCGTTGGCCGTCGCGGAGACTCGGGCTCCGGTGGCGTCGCGGTCTGAATTTACGCCCACCAGGTCGAGTTCGATCCAGTGGTTGCTGTTGCCGTTGTTGTGATACAGGTTGACCGGTCCGCCAATATACAGCGGGCGCAGATTGAAGCCATTGGTGACAAACAGGTCCAGAAACCCGTCCACGTCGTAGTCACCGGAAATAACCGAGTCCGCAGTACCCGCGCCGTCGGCGACGGCCAGGCCGATCGGGCCGGCGGCGCCACCGGCGTTGGGCACGGCGGTGAATGTGCCGTTACCGTTGTTGTGGTAAAGAATATTGGCAATGTTGCTGGCCCCGGTCCGGCAGGCCAGATACAAGTCTATGTACATGTCATTGTCGAAGTCACCCGCGGTAACACTCGAGCACTGCACCGGAGTGTCGAGCCCCGCGGCGACTGTCTGATCGACATACTTGCCCGGAGTGTTGATCAGCAACGTGGGCCGGCCGGGCTTGTCGCTGGGCCACAGACCCGTGCCTTTCAGACCAGTAATTGCCGCCGTCGAGCTGACCTGAAAATAGCCCTGGCTGAATATGCTGGGACTGGTGGGAGTGAGCTTGGTGACGATCTTAACCGTCCAAAAATGGCTCGTCGGCGTGTAAGAAATCTGCATGATGGGCAGACTGGCAGGATCGGTCGGGGGCGGCGGCGAGCCGGCGTTGGTGGGGTCATTCGGATCGAGGGTAAATGTGCTCGCTGACGGGTGATGGCCACCTGCGCCAATCTGTATTTTCGTGATATCGGTGCCCACGCCCTCATCGACCTTGTTCCAGTCCACATTAAACGTCACCGAGCCCGTGCTCAGGAACTGGAATCCCTTGGTGCCGCCGGCCAGCAGCGCCTCGAAATTGTTGGGTCCGCCCTGCACCACCGAGGAGGGGCGCAGTTGCACGTTGCTCAGCAGAAAGATATCCATGCGGCCGTCATTGTTGAAGTCTGCCACCACGGAATCGGCCACCTGCGGGACGATAGGAAAGAAGCCGGCCGGAGCGGCACTGTCGAACAACTTGACCCACGGGAACTTGGTGGGATCGTAGATCTTCTGCGGGAAATAGGTTTCGTCCGGACACAGAAAATCCAGATGGCCGTCGCCGTTGGCGTCGAACAAGTGCGCATACATGAAGCGCACGCACAGCAATTTCGCCGAAGTCGTATTGTCGACGAAAGTCCCGTTGGGAAGTTGGTGGAAGAGCTTAGCGACGCCGCCGTATTGGGTTACGACCACATCGAGCAGGTGATCCCCGTCATAGTCCAGCCACACCGGCAGGCGCCCGCCCAGATTGACCTCACCGAGTCCCAGCGGCACGGTTAGGTCGATCAGCCGCTGATTCTCGTTCACCAGAAACATGCTCAGATTCCCGGTTCCGGTGCTGACCATCAAATCCTGTTTGCCGTCGTTGTTGTAGTCCGCCCAAGTCCCACCGTGCGTGTCGGCATTCGGGCGATTCTGCCAATCCATGGTTTGCGTCGCGACATCAACAAACGTGCCGTTGCCTCTGTTTAAGAACAAACTGTCCTGGGTACGGTGGTTGCTGGAATAGATGTCCAGGTAGCCATCGCCATTCAGATCGCCGAACGCAGCTCCATAGCTTTCGCTCGAATGCGTGACCCCCGCAGCGGTGGTGACGTCGGTGAAGGAAATCTGAGCCGAGGCCACGCTCGCGGCAATGCCGAGCGACAGGACTACAAGCCGCGAAGCCAGTTTAACGGTATCGTACGTCTGCATATAGGAATGCGCCTACGGAAAGCGGATATTTATCCCCTGGATCTTCGACAGTCGTACGGTGTGTGGGTTCATCGCCTACGCCGCGCGCGTTCATTTTTTGTACGCCGGCGGCGAACCACAATAATCCCTCTGGCCATCAAATCTGATTAAATGGGTGTTACTTCACTGCGTTTGCTGCGGCGCAAGTACGACGTACTCGACGGGTTCCAAGGGGTCGCGCGGCGTCGCGCAAAAGCCGCGGACCATGGCCAGCGCGGTCACTTGCCAGACTACTTGGCCGAAGCAGGCGTCGCCGAGGCTGCCGGTGCGCACCGCGCGCAAAGCAGTGAGTGCGATCAATATGCCGACAGTTACCAGCAGCGGCAAGAGCGTGATCCCCATCGTCATAAGGCCGGCTACCAGGCCTAACCAAATCAGCAAAGCCAAGAGCAGATGACGCTGCGTGGCCGCGGCGCGCAAAAAATATTTGCGGCCTACTGCCGCGCGCAACAATTCGCCGGCGCCGTCCAGGTAGCGGCTGCGCCAGCGGCGCGCGAGCAACGCCCAGTTGCCCTCGGTGCGACCATGGTGGAGCACAGAGCGGATCGCAATACGGTGTATTGCCCAGCCGCAGGCGGTAAGGCGCAGCCCCAGGTCCATCTCTTCGTAAGCGTGCAGATTGCGATTGGAGAAGTAGCCGACTTCTCGTAACGCACTCGCCCGGTACAGTCCGCCCATGTCGAGCCACTCGCAAGGGCCGGCAATGCGCTCCGTCCCGCGCCGTTTTCGGCCGCGGAACTGGTAGCTGGCGTCGCTGGCTTCTTCCACCAAGCCACCGACACCGCCAAGTTTGGAGTCGGCGGTCATGGCGGCTAGCGCCGCCGGCAGGAAGTTAGGATCGAGTTCCATGTCGCCGTCAAGTATGTACACGAACTCGCCCATTGCCCGTTGATAGCCTAACTGAGGGCCTATGCCGCAGCGCCGTTCGGCCGGATGCTTGAGCTGCAGCACTCCGACCGGGTAGGTTCGCGCTATCTCTACGGTGCGATCGGTAGAGCCGCTGTCGGCAAGGATCACTTCGCCGCCCACAGATTCAAGCGCCTTCAGCGCCGAATTCAGGGCCGCGCCAATGTGTTGCTCTTCGTTAAGCGCCTTGATGACGATGGACACGCGCACGCCGCCGGGCTGTTGCGGCGCTACTGCCTTGTCGGCCGGCGAAGGCAAGTTCATCAATACTCGTTGTGCTGGCGCTGGCGCAATGCATTGATCGGCTTGACCAGGATCACGCGCCACGGACGTTCCAGATCGCCGTTGAGCTTGCGCCACACTTCGCGGCCAAACTGCCGCAATGCTTCAGTTGCGGACCAATACCGACGCTTCCAGCCCGGCACATTGGCGTCACAGTCGGGACATTGCGTCACATATCCGCAACTCGCCAGCGTCCGCCCCGCGATGCGCTCAAGCCGCTGCTGGATTCGCGGAGAAAAGTAGCTCTGCCATTTACCAGAATTTGCTTGCAGACCGCGCTTGCCCTCGGTACCGGAAGTTTGCAGGTAAGGTTGTGCCGATTCCAACGTGGCCTCATTGAAGGCTACCGCCAGGAAGGTGCTGATCCGACGCAGGGACTGCTCGGGATGCGTCGTGAGATCCTCGTAGCGGGTCTCCAGGTAGCGGTCGGCGCCCAACTGGCGCCCCTGTTCGCGGCCAATGGCAACGACTTTCTTCCAGCGATATATCGTCAATTCGGGCCGTCGCAACCATCGACGATGAAAGGAGACCGCGCAGTCGCGGCCGTCGCGAATGACGTGAATGAACTTGGCCGCCGGAAACTGTTGCGACAGCGACACCAGGTGCTGCACGTGCTGAGGAGTCTTCTCGCACCAGCGCTGCTTGTTTTCGCGGGCGGCGAAGTATCCAAATATGGCATCAAGGATGGCTGCGAGGGTGCGCGGGTAGTCGCGCCACGTCGCGGGCAGCGGAATCGGCGCATTTCCATTGGTGTCACGAAATACGGCGAGCCCCCGCACATCGTCCCACAAGCGCTGGAAGTTCGCGTCGACCTTTAGATCCCCGTAGGTGGACACGCGCGACATCAGATAAGGGATCAGGCGGGTTTCTTTCGGAAACGCATAGAGTGCCGGGTGGCGGCCCAGACTGTCGAGCAGCATGGTGGTGCCGGAGCCGTTCATGCCGACTACAAACACAGGGGCAGATGCCAATTGCTGTGTCATCAGGCGGCCAGCACCTGTCGGTAGACCCTGGCCACTCCGGTAGCCATGGACAAATCCGAGAAATTCTCGCGTTGTCGGTGCCAGCCGCTGTCGCCCATGACTTCGCTGTCGACCTCACCGCGCACAAAGCGCTGCAGAGCATTGGCAAGCTGCTCCGCACTGGCGGCTTCGGCCAGCAATCCGTCCACGCCATCGCGCACGACCTGCGGTATGCCCTCGACACGGGTGCTGACGATTGGCAGTCCTGCAGCCATCGCTTCCAACACGACCATTGGCATGCCTTCGCCGTACAGACTTGGTAAAGCAAACAATTGCATGTGCCTAAATTCGGAGGCGACGTCAGAGGTAAACCCAACCCAGGTGATGTGCTGGGCCAGCCCCAGCTTGCCGGCCAGGTCCAGTATGGCCTGTTGGTACGCCGGCGTTTCGAATGGGCCAACGGCGTGCAGGCGGGTAGACACGCCGGCATCCCGCAGGCGCTTCATGGCCTCCAGCAACACTTCCACGCCCTTGCGCGGCCGATACAATGCGATCATGCCGATGGTCAATTCCTGGCCCGGCTGGTAAGGGCGACGTGAACGCTCGGCGATCGGCACCCCGTTGGGTATCTGGCAAATGCGATCCGCGGCGAAGCCGCGCTCACGCAGGCGCTCCTCCAGGCTGCCCGATACCGCGATCAGCCGCCTTGCACCGCGCAGACTGAATTTCTCCACCAGATTATTGCGAACATTCCGCCAGCCCTGTTCCGTATCGAGTTCTGCCGGACTGTGGACGTGGTGGACCATCGGTAGCCCGGTGAGCAGGCAGACCGCGCGGCCAATGAGGGCCGAGCGCGGAGTATGCGTGTGCAATAGATGAAATTTCTGCGCTCGGACCAGCCTCGCTAGTCGCAGGCAGAGCGCGATGTCAAATCGCGACCTCATCGGCATCGGAAATAGCGGTGCCTGTTGGGCGCGGCGCCGCGCCGCAAATATGCCATCCTTCAGGCACGCAAAGCTGACCGCAAAGCCGCACGGCTCGAGTTGCAGGGCCAGCAGATCCTGCACGCGCTCCGCGCCGGCGTAAAATTCACCATTGATCAGGTGCAGAACTTTGGTTGCGTCCGCAGCGGCCATCAGACGGCGAAACCCCGCAGCACCCCGGCCGCGCGCTTGCCGACGGCGCGCTCAATCGTTCTGATTTCACGGGCTTCGAACGGCCTGCCGATGCGCAGGAACAGCACGAAGAACAACGGCGCGATCGCGCCGGCCAAGAGCGGCTTCATCCACATCGCCAGTCCCAGACCGATTGCCACCGCGGCAATACCCGGCAGGAAGATGGCAGCCATGCCACGCCAATCGACGCGGAACCAGTCGGTGCGCATGTGCAACACCCATGCGGCCAGCCAGTTGGCCGTCATGCTTCCTGCGCAGACGATTAGTACCGCCACGTTCATACCGTATTTGGAGAACGACCACACCATAAACAGCGCGATGGGCGAGACCACGGTGGTGATCCACAGTGCCCGCGTGTGGCCGGTGATCTGCATGACCATCTCCTGCACGCCGCGCTGCGAGGTCGCGATCATGTTGACATACAGCAGCAGCAGCGTCAGGCCCGCACCCTTGAATTTATGGCCGCTCATGATGAGCACCAGCTGGTCGCCGCAAACGGATATGACCACTATGCCGCCGACCACGGTGAGCATGTTGCTCTTGAGCAGCAGGCCCGTTCCGGCCTTGAGCAGGTCGGTGCTCCCCTGGCCAATAGTTCGCGAAATCAGAATGGGGCGAATCAGGTTGCGCACCAGCGTTGCGGGCAGGTAGCGGCTGACGAGGCGCTCGAGACTTTGCAGGAACGCGAATAACCCGCTCTGCGCGACGCCCAGGCCGTTAGCCAGCGCCAGCCGTATGGCACCTGGATTGGCGGTGCCACTCATGGGCCCGACCAACGCCATGTGCCATGCGAATGTAAACATTTCGTGCACCGGAAGCTTGCCGTCGGCCGCCGGCGAATGGAGCGATGCCATGGTCGCGCGGATGCTGGACCAGCTCAGCACCACGCACGCGCTGGTCGACACCAGGTCGACCACCAGCACGTCCGTGAGACCGATTTTCTTCTTGACCACGACCAGCACCACGATGGCGGCCGCGCGCACAAACACCATTATCGCCCGCGCCGTCTGCCCCTGGGCGAGCATGGCCTCGAGCAACTCCGCTGAGAAGCGGAATGCGGGAACGACTAGGAACAGCCACGCGGCCAGGCCGGTGCGCGATATCTGCTCCTGACTGAGTCCGAATACCGGTCCGAGATATCTCCAATAGTGACCCAGTACCGCCGCAATGATCGTGAGCACCACCAGCTGCGCGATTACCAGGAAGCTGACAAAGTTGTAGAGTTTTTTTATCGGCAGGGTGGTCAGCATCTGCGGCAGGTAACGCTGGGCCAGCGGCAGGATGCCGAACGAACCCACCTGCAACAGCAATTCGGCGGTGCCGACGATCAGCATGTAGGCGCCGTAATCGGCAATCGGCAGTATGCGCACCAGCGCCAGCACCAGCACCGCGCGGGCCGCCAACTGGCCGAGGCGACCGCCTACAAATTGCAGCAGCGCCTTGCGAAACCGGTGAACGCTGTAGGCTTGGGTGTTCAAGAGCGCAATCCCTGGCCGTCGCTGCGCACGACCTCAAGCCAGGAATAGGCGATGAAACCAATAATCAGGTAGGTGAACGCCTGATAGGGGAGGTGGTTGATGAAAAAATCCTTGTGGGCGAGACTCAGCGTCAGCACCGCCATGCCCGCTTGCAATCCCTCAAACAATCCGGTTCTGAAATTGTCCTTGCCGCGGTAATAGCTTGCCAATCGACCGGCCGTAAAGAACGCTGAGGCGAACATGCCCAGCACCGTAATCAGACCGACGATGCCAGTGTCCCAAAGCAGGGCCGAAAGCGCCGTGTAGCCAATGCGCAAGCCGGCGTAGTGCTTTTCCGCCAGCGTGTCGGTGATGTCGAGGCCGCCGGCATTCTCACGCGACGCGCCTACCCCATGTCCCAGCAGCGTATTGATCGGATTGAGTCTGATGTGTTCCTTGGCCCAGAATGTCAGCGCGGTCCAGCGGCTGAGTTCGCTGTATTGCCCCTCGCGCTGGGCGACATCCGCGGTCTGCTGCGCAATCACGAAATTCACAAGATCAGCGGAATCTTTGATCTTGGTGGAGTTGCTGCCGACCACCAGCGCAGCCATCAAGATGGCGAGCAATCCAACCGTGCTAGCGCCGGCGACAATGAATTTGAGCGGTTTGACGGCAATATCGCGATAAAACACCACAATGAAGACCAGTGGCACGTACAGCGCCGTGATCTTCGCCTGATTGACCACCATTGGTGAGAGCAGCGCAAGCGATAGCACCGCCGCCATGAATCCCGACAGGGCGCCATTTTTCCAGAGAGCCAGCAGGCACGCGACTACGATGACCTGGTAGGCCGCCAACACCGCGTTCGCGCCTCCGGCTTCCAAGATCGCTCCGAAGGTACCGGCCACGATGTCCACCGGCACGATTCCGTTGCCGAGACCGAAACGCCTTGGCACCAGCACAAAATACTCGTGCGCGACAAATGGCAGCTGCAGCAGCGCAATCAAGAATAATCCCCACGCCAGATTCTTAGTAAAGCGTTCGGGCCAGCGCAGGTACACTACGCTCAGGAACAGACCCCACATTTGGAAGTAGCCCTTCATGCCAACCAGCGCGACTGCGGGGTCGCTCAAACTGATGAGCACCGACACGAGGCATGAGGCAGCAAAGGCCAGCGCCCACTTCATGATCGCCGGCATCGGTTCGTTTTCGGTGCGTGTCCAGCTGGTGAAGTAATCCACCACGCCGTGCAACAGCAGCGGCATTGAGGCCAGAGGCACGACGTAGCGCACGTATTTGAGCTGCGGCAAATAAAGCTGACACAACCCGGTTATCACCAATCCGCTGAGCACCACGAACCAGAATAGGGCAACTCGTGAAGAAACGATCAGCGCGACGATCACAAGACCAAAGAAGACTGCTATCAGCTGCGGCTTTCCGGTGGCACTCAATCCGCCGCCCAGCAGGCCCAGCACTGCGACCATGACGAACACCAGCAGGACGCGCCATTTCTGCGACCTGCCTCGTGCGGGCTGCTCGCCGGGTTGGTCGGAACTCATTGCTAGAGCCATGTGGCTAAGGACCTACCGATAATTGTTTCAAGTTCCCGGATCTCGGGGGCAAATCGCTCCCGCAGCTGCATCAGAGTCTGTGCGTTGGGCTGGGGAATTACTGAGCTACTGGGCACAGTATTGATGCCACGGTAGAGGGAACGCAGGCCCAAGCGGGCTGCGGCATCCCATAGCCAGCGCAGACCCGGCAGCCTCGTGGCGCTATACACAGCGTCCTTCATCCCTCCCAGGGGCGACCAACGCGTCGCGAAGCTGGGATTATAACGACTGGCCAGACCGGCGGGTATGTAACGATCATCCACCCCCAGAAACCGGTAAACAGTTTTGCTCACCGCCAGCGGATCTGACTCTATGTCTTCCATCAACACGACCAGAATGTCGGCACGCGCAAAATGCCGCAACCAGTTTTTAAGATGAGTTGCATACAATCCTTGCTCGACGTACATAGGATTGTTCGCCAAGCCGGTTTCGAAACTAAGGTCCGCGCCCGTCAGGTGCCCGACGCGCACCTCGTGTCGGTGATTGGACAGCGCGCGCTCCACCGGATCACGAAGCGACAGCAGGACTTTGGCGTCGGGGAGATAGTGCGCGACGCGCGCCGGGACTGCGGGTTCGGCAAAATAGGAGGGCGAAATCTCGCCGCGCGCGCGTGCCGGCTTGTCGCTTTGGAAGCAGCGCTCGTACCACTGGTAGCCATGATCGTAGTGAAAGGAGAAGAAGTCGACTTCCTTGACCTGCGGCACGGAGACTTCCGGGTGCTCGGCGAGAATACGGTGCAGCCAGGTCGACGCGCATTTCTGCGCACCGATGCCGACATAGGTTGGTTTAAGCGACTGATTGGCGGGCATCGCGGCGCTCAATCGGTATAGCCGAGTTGTCCGAGCAACGGCTGGACTTCTTTAAGCACGGTGGCGAGCTGGTTAGGATTCCACTCGGTCTTCCATTTAGTGCGCAGCGGCTGCAGATTGAGTAACTCAATCGCATGGCTGTAAGCGGCCGTAAACTCGACGCCGAGGAACTCAACCACCTGTTCAAGGTGGCCACGCGGCTCGCGCAGCAAGTCCTCGAAACGCAGCGAATAGGAGTCGGCGCGGATCGATGGCCGCGAGCTGTAGTTGCAATTCTTGCTCTTCGCGTACCCAGTTGCGGGCGCACACGGTGAGGCGCGGTTCGCCTGCTCGCTCCATCTCAAGCGGGGTCCGGCCGTCCCACCAGACGCGGTGCTGATCCCACCATTCCACCGTTGACAAGGACTGGGCCACTTCGCGCCCATCCCTGACGAGATGTATATAACGCGCCGCCGGGAAAATTTCCGACAGTGGCCTTATTCGCCGGTTATTGGCGGTTCGCTTTGATAAGAATAGCGCCGCGCCCGACCGCCGGCGGAACTGTTCAAAGCGGCGCCTGAGGCAGGCAGCCGTGGCCGCGTCGGCCCGATAGTCCGCCGCCGGGAACAGCGGGATTCCGCAGGATTTGAATACCGACTCGCCCTCGTTTGGCGTCGGGAACAGCTTCTTGAACCACGGGCGCTTGATGAAATACGCGTTGCCGCCCTTATCGAACCAGGCACCGAGTTTTTCATCGCAGCCGTCCGGCGATCGCTCCACAAGCCAGGCCGTCCGGGAACCAGGCGAAGCGGTTTTCGTAATTGCTGATGTAGGCGATCTGCGGATGTAGGCACAACAATTTTTGCAGCAGCGTCGTTCCGGACCGGCCGGCGCCCACCAAGAAGGCCACCTGTTCTCCGGCAGGACGCGCAGTGCTGCTCCCGTCAGTCATTTTGCGACTGCCGGTGGCGTCAGATATTCCCAGGTCGCTGGCAGCGCCGTGCCCAGCTGCTGCAGCGTGCGCACGCTGGGCCCGTAGTATTCGATCAGTTGCTCGCGCGCGCGTGACGACATCGGATCGTAGCCTTCACGTTTCTGATTTAAGAACTTATAGGCGCTCACCAGCGAGCGCTTCAGACCCGGATAGCGACGCATGACAGGTTCGGCAATTGCATTGACGCGCATCGCCAGTCGATGCAAGGTCCGGTTGCGCCCGAAAAACGTTACGTTGCTCTTATGGAAGGTAAATTCAGACCAGAAATTGCCGTCAATGCCGAGGTACTCGCTAAGTTCTGCCATGAAGGCCCGCGGGTCGTCACGCAGCGACTCGAAGAACATCACTTTGAGCTGTTCCGCCGGCAATTGCGAGCGAAACGCGGCAATGAATTCGGCGTAGCAGCCGAAGTGCAGCACTCTGAGGTACCACTCGTCGAGACCGGACTGCTGCACGCCTGCCACGCGGCGGTCGTAATCCAGACAGTGGCTCAGATAGTCGTCGAAGGTCATGCTCGCTGGCAGGTCGAGCTTGCCACGGTGGAAGTTATACGAAGAATAGAGCCGTTCGACCGGATCACGAAGTATGAACAGCATCTTGACGTGCGGCACCAGTGCGCGCAGGCGTGGTGCCACCGTTGCCGCTTCGCCCAGATAGCCCGGCGAAGCCTCCAGCCGCACGCGGCTGCGCGGATTGCAGTGCGCAAAATAGCTGCCGTAGCGTCGAGCATCAGCCGCCAGTTCGCCCGTGAAGTCATGGCGAAAGAAGTCTGTTTCCTTTATAGAAGAGGTGCAGACCTGAGGGTGGGCACTGAGGTAGTCAAATACCGAGGTGGTCCCGGCTTTCTCGGTGCCGCCGATCACAAAGTTGGCGAGCAGCGGGACCGTTGCGTGCCCAAGTTCCTGGCTCTGCATCACGCCAACCATTAGCGAAGCAGGCGCCACAGCAGGGCGCGTGCGAGGAACTCCGGATTGCCGAGCACGTACCGGCGAAACAGCCGGCGCGGCTCCTGTGCCAGGCGGTACGCCCACTCCATGCGCAGTTTGCGCACCAGCGGCGATGCGCGCGATACGGTGCCCGAATAGAAGTCGAACAGTGCGCCGACTCCCAACATCACCGGCACGGCCACCTGCGCCGCGTGTGCGGCAATCCAATGCTCCTGTGTGGGCACTCCCTTGGCGACAAACAGCAGCCGCGCTCCGGAGACATTGAGTTCTGCGAGTCGCTGTTCCTCCGCATCAGCCGAAAGGTAGCCGTCGGCGACCCACACCACCCGCAGGCCCGGATGTTCCTGCTCCATCAATGCCGCACATTGCCGCGCCACGCCTGGCCGAGCACCGAGAAAGGCGACCGGCAGGCGCGCGGCCGCCGCGGCCGCGCACAGCCTTGGAAAAAGATCGGTACCGTTAACGTTGTTGGCCAGTGGCGCACCGGCCAGGCGCGCGGCAAACGCCATGCCGGCCCCATCGGCGAATAGGAACGGCGCATCTTGCAGTATTCGCGCATAGCTCGGATCCCTGGCCGCAACGTTTACGCAGTGCGCATTGACAAAGTACACCTGCACTCGCGTGTCCCTGCCCGCGGCCCGCACCAGGAAGTGCGCTGCGGCATCGAGCTCAACGTCCCAGAAGCGCCAACCCAGGATCTCGCGAAGCTTAGACGCAGCCGGTTCACCTTGGGGTGCTGCTGAGCTGCCCGGGTTTGAAATGGCCGCGCTCTCCGACTGAAGCTGCTCCATCGCCGCCATCACTCGGTTGAATCGCCGGGCGCTGCCGCGCCGCCGGCAGACTTCGCTGCGTCCGATCCACCGCTTGCTCGCAGCAATGCCTTTGCCTGGACAATAGCGCGGCGCGGATTGACGAGCAGCACTCCGCCGAGGTGCATGAAGTAACTCAGGCGATGACCCATTTCACCAAGCGGACTCCCTGCAGCTGCTGCGCCGGCTTGATAGCCAAGGCGATCCATGAGCTGGGCGCAGCGGCGTTCCGCGATCGCCGTTTCCGTGCGCGACAGGATCTGCCTCCAGGTATCAATCGCGGTGGTGCGCAGCCCGCGGCGAGCGCCCCCTGCTGACGACTGGTGCGACGAGTTGATTTGGCCCACGTCCAGCATGCTCGCCTCATAGCTCAAGCCAAGCCGGCCACACAGCTGGCGCACCGTGAATTCGGGCTGCTGTAGCAGGTCCTCGAACTTTACCAGGGTGACTCTTGGATGCTGCGCGAGCGCCAGGGCCGCACCAGTGGCTTGCGACCACAGGCGGGCAACTGTGTAGGGATGATAATTTACCCAGACACGCAGGGACTGGTAGCGCGGCACCTTAACACCGTCGGCTGCCAGGCGCCGACGCTGCCAGCGCATTTTCTGCGAGGCCATAACCGCGCGCGGATCGCGCACCATGTGGACGATATGGGCGGCAGGATATATCTCCAACAGCGCGCGCGCATAGAAGATATAGCGAGGGGTCTGCTCGCAGGGTATTTGTTTGCCGGCCATCTGCGTCAGCTGATGCACGGCTGCGGCGAACAACACGGCAGGATTTGCGGAGGCATCGCCCAACCCGTCGACCAGCTCGGTTGCCGCGCGACGGTGCGACGGGGTGATCCTGGCGGCCAGGATGCCTTGCTCCTGGCAGGCATACATTGCGGCCGCCGCCGCAATCGACTGGCTACGTGAAAAACGGCGCTGTCGCTCCCGCGGATCCCAGGTCTGGCCGAAGTACTGCAGCTCCTTCAGCCCGAACACCTCGGGGTGATTACGAAGCACGAAGCTCAGCAGCGTGGTGCCAGAACGCGAAGCCCCCGTAATAAAGATTAGTTTTCGCTGGATCAGGAGCGCAGGATCGGCGCTTGCGGGCATCGAAAATCTCGGTGGGGCGACTAGCGGTAGATCCTACCTTAGCACTTTGCCCCCCCCGAGACCGAGGTCTCAGCTTATTCCGCCGGCGCGGCAGATTCTCCGGTCACCGTGAATTGCGCACTGCGCCGCGCCGCAAAGTTAACCATAACTTCTTTGCGCTCGACGCGGTACCGCCGCTATGGCGCGCCGTCCGAGCCGCTGCACTGATTGAGCCAGCCGGCTCCGTACGGATGTGCCGCGATGACCGGCAATGCGTCTTGGTAACTCACGTTCCGTGTACTGGTTCTGTCGTTCCAGAAGATGTAGGAATTGACGCAGACTCCGCCGCTGAGAGGTGCATTGACGGGGAATGCCCCCAGCGTGCCGCCCACGGCAAAGTGGAAGATGCAATCCAGCGAGCACCCAGCCACGTGGTAGGAATCATTTTGTGCGCTGTTCGAGCGGCAACCTGAGTGCCGGGTAATGACCTGGTACACCTTATCCGAAGCGTCGTACAGCGAGCGTTCGTTCGGCAGCAGGTCCGGTCCCGAGATGCATACCTGATTGTTAGGTATTGCTGAGATGGCCGCGGAGATGTCGTTGAGGTACTGCTGACCGCCCCGCAGGAAATTTAGGAATGACATGCAACGGCTGCTTGAGAATGCGTCGGCGCACTGGCCGATGATCTCAATGAGCGCATCTCGCCAGCCGGTAGCCGTATAGGTGCCCCCATCGCCCACATCCTGCGATTGGCCGTTATTGAA
Organism: uncultured Gammaproteobacteria bacterium; assembly: GCA_963699955.1. Taxonomy (GTDB): domain Bacteria; phylum Pseudomonadota; class Gammaproteobacteria; order Steroidobacterales; family Steroidobacteraceae; genus FEN-1191. Next base: position 444,837 of record CAVOVV010000006.1, on the reverse strand, counting down.
GCCGAGCGAGGATTCCTGGAGTATCAGCCCCTCGACATGTGGATTGCCGTCGTAACGAGCGGCGGCGGCCTTCATCATCGCAACGTACGCGTCGATCACCGGGCGTTCCCACATGAAGCAGGTCGCGGCCCCGTGCCCGTAGGAGTTCGGCGCGGAATGCTGCGCCTGCAGATACACCGGGCAGGGATTCTTCACCGGGCTGTTGCCGAAGCTCTTGAACTCCACGAACAACCAAAGCTGACATTGCGGATTGCGAGACGCCGCGATCGCCGCCAACACCTTATCGAATGAGTTGAAATCGTAGTTGCCGGCGGAAGGCTCAACCTGGTTCCAAGTCTGGCGCCACACCACGCCACTGACGCCCGGGTTCTCGCACAAACTGGCCGCATCGGCCGGTGTATCAGAATAATGAGTGGCGAAATAGTGCCCGTAATTGCTCTTGCGCGGCATGACCACCGTCAATGCAAATTGCGGCAGCGCCTGCGTACGCGTGCCGTCGCTGACCTTAATCACAACCTGATCGCGGGCACCAACGTCGGATTTCCGGGGAGTTCCCCATAAATGGCCGGTCGATGAGTCGAACGAGGTCCACGAAGGCTTGCCGGACACGGAGAAGGTCAGCTTGGAGCCGCTGGTGTCTGAAGCTCTGGGCTGAAAGCTGAACGGCTGGTTGACGACCGCCTTGGTCGGCGGCGTTCCGGAGATCTGTGGCGCCACTACCTGGGTCGTTGCCGTTGTCGGCGGCGGCAACGAGGGAGAGGGGGGAGAGAGGAAGGGGGTGGGGTTGTTAGCGTCGGCGGCGGGTGGTTGGCCTGCAGTGCGGTCGGTGTGGTTGCGGTACTGGCAACGTCGTTGCTTGTGCCGCCGCAGCCAATCAGAGAAGTTACGAGAAGTACGGTGCTGACGCCGCGCAATGCCGACTTGAACCCGCTGTGCATTCCTGCCTCCACGGCGACGCGGTGGCGCCACCGGGTGTGATCGGAAGACTGCGGGTGCCGTTTGCCGAAAGCACGAGTTCCACTGCTGCTTCCGACTCGATTACGGGATGTCTCAACATCCCGGCAACCCCGCTGTCATAGGCCCCAAGTGCCCTTAAACCGGTGGCTTTGCGTCCCCGCCTTTCGACGGGTTTGCCGAGTGCGAAGGTAATAGATTCCTACATAGTCCGGAATGTCTCCTATGAACGACATCCATAAATCTGGGATGCGTTCGACATTTTTATGAAGGCATCGAAAATGAATGACAAATGCGCAGCACGCGTCGCATGATCGGTTCAAATCACCGCAAAGATTATGTCGCGCGAACCCGCAGTCCGCGGTTGCGGATGCCGAGCGCGGGAGTCGGAGGTAGCAGGAAGTTAGCGTTGGGCGAATGCGCTTCGCTTAGGTGCCGCGTCTACAGCGTGCCGACGATCTGAAGCTGCTGCTGGAAGAACTCGTAATCCTGATACAGGCGCGTCGACGAGCGTCGACCGCGCGAAATGCCGCCGGTGATCTTGAAGTGGCGACCAATCGGCCAATCTAGGTAGCCGCTGACCAGACCGACATCATCCAGGCGATCGGGCTCTGGGCCGGTAACAACCACGTAATCACGGTTCTCGTAGCTGCCTTTCAGGCGAATGGTGATGCCGTTGGACAAGGTCCAGGCCGGCTCGAGACTGAGCCCGTTGACCACGGCGTATTCGGCGATTTCATCGCCGAAGGTACTCAGTTCTCGCCAGGCCGTGGCCGTGAGGCTGCCGCGTCCGGCGTCGGCAATGGTCAGCGCAAATCGACCAGTGACGGCGTCGTAATCGGGCCGCGCCGCGCTCGCATTGTTGCGGGCGGTGTAGCCAATCTTGCCGTTGAGCTGCGTCCTGACGGTGAATTTCCACTCCAGCGTGGGCCCGATGGTGTATTCCTTGAAATCCTGCTTCGGCACGTTGTTATAAGAGCCGTCGATGTACTCCAGATCGACGCCCCAGATATTCCCCGCATTCGAGTTGTAACCCAGCGATAGGCCGCCCGTGGTGCGGTGGATATCGAGGCTCGTCGTGTGATTGTAGGACACGTCCGCGAAATCTCCGCGTACGCCGAACTTCCAATTGCCCGGCAGGTCCCGATCGCCACTCGCAAAGACTCGGTTTTCGGTGCGTACGTCGAAGTCGCGGCGGGGTGCGAGCTCATTCTCAAAGTTACGCAGGGTACGGCTGAATCGGTAACCGAGGGCCCCTGTGGTCAGCTCGTTGGCGGTCCAGTGCCAGATCGCGGCGGCTTTGCCGCCGTTGTAATCAATTTCGGTGTGGTGGTTATAGTTGGTGGAGTTGAATTCCCCGAGCAGCTGGTATTGCTGCTGGCCACTCTTGATTTCGGAATTGAAACCTGCGGCCAAGGTCAGGTATTGGTCGGCCCGGTTCTCGACCGGCTGGATGTCATCGAGGCGCAATACGTTGGAGTCGTTCGTGTATGTCGCCGACAGGTAAGGGTTCGTAACGTCCAAGAAATGACCCAGACTGTCCGCGCCGTGGGACTTATCGGTCGTGTCAGCGAACGCCGACTGACTTAGTACGTTGGCCACCCCGATAATCAAGGTTAATGCTGCAATGCGAGCTGGGCGGCACGCCGCACTCGGCTCGCGGGGGCAAGGGTTATTGGCCATCCATTCTCTCCGGATATCGTTTGAGCGCAGTCAGGACCGTTTCACTTTGACACATGCCGTCGTCACCAAAATATATGTGAACTCTACAACCTAGGCGCAAATGCCAAGCACGTTTTGGTGCGTGTTCGGCAGGCTCGGACATAAGCGAGGTGACGCAGGATTCTAGTGACACCTGTCACAAAAACAAAATTTTCAGGGTATCTAATGCTGCCGCGGGGATGCTTGTAAGTGCCCTAACATTCCCCTCGTCGGCACACCGGACCCCTCAACTGGACTATACGGAAGCACGCAAAATGCGCAACAAGTCGTCTCCCTCCAAGCTAATTCACCGCACTGGCACGATTCTGCTGGCGCTGCTGCTCACTGACGCAGCCGTCACCAGCGCCTCCGCCCAGATCGCGTTTGAGGACGTGTCCCTCGCTGCCGGCTTTGCCAACACCGGGACCGAGACTTGGGGCGCCGCCTGGGGCGATCTCGACGGTGATGGTTACCCCGACCTGTTCTCCAGCAACCACCGCATGCGTGCGACGCTGTTCCACAACAATAAGGACGGAACGTTTACTGACGTGTCCAAGCTGGTGGATCTTTCGAAGACACCCGGGTGGACCGGCGGTCGCGCCGACGTGGACACCCACGGCGCCACCTGGGCAGACGTAAACAACGACGGCCAGGAAGATCTCATTGAGGCAGTATCCAGCGGCATTGACCACTTCTGGATCAACAACGGTGGAAAGCTGACGCTGTCTACGAGCGCGTGGGGTGTGGACAAGATGCGAAGCAAGTCCAAGCGCCAAGATCTGTTCTTCGACTATAACGGCGACGGCCGTCTCGATGTGGCGTCGATCGGCCTGACTTACCCCAGCTACTATCCGCAGTTGTCAAACAGCACCTTCGGCAGCGGCAATCACGTCGACAAAGGAATGGCCTGCACGTCGGACGGGGAATGGGGGCACATTTCGGATATCAATGCCAACCCGGGGTTCGAGGTGATCTGCGCGCCACGCAAAGGGACTTACCCGAAGGTCAACACCTTTGCGAGCGGCGGCGTGATTTCTGATGTCAGTTCGCAATACGCCCAATTCGGTCCGATCAACGACGCGGCTGTCCTGGATTTCGACGGTGACCTGCAACCTGACCTGTTCCTGGTTCGCGGCTCAGAGCGTCCCTCGGACGCTTATCAGTATTCGGACACCGGCGTGGAGATGCAGATCATCACGGCGGCAAACAAGAGCAAGTCCGTGACGTTCCAGACTACGGGCGTGCTGTCCATTTCGGCGAGCCTGCGCGCGGGCAGCTACTCCACCGATCCGCAGTACGAAGGCGACCCTGCGTTCATCTACATTGGCAGCAACAATCATCACCCCGCGGGCATAGTTTTCCAGCTCGACCCCGCTGATCCCAATAATGCAGGCGTGGTGGCGGGCTCCGATGGCATCAATATCGGATATTCACCGGACACCGGCACCTGGACGATCTCCCAGATGAACAAGCTGTGGAACTACTCGTACCTCCAGGTGACATCAACCCAGCCAATCAGCGGCCTGACCTTTTATGGCGCGAGCGGCGCGGACATCGGCTACAAGCCGATACTGCTGCACAACACCGGCAGCGGGTTCGCGCAGGTATTGACTGCTGGCCTCAACGCTCAGGTGCGCTGTCAGAGCGTGGTCAGCGGCGATTTCGATAACGACATGCACGAGGATGTCTTCATGGCCTGCACCGGCGGCTCGCATAACATTGCCGACCGGCTGTTCTGGAATAATGGCCACGGCAAGTTCATTGAAGTTCCCAATGCCGGCGGTGCCGCCGGCATAATCGGCGCCGCCGTGGCCGAGCATGCCGGTACCGGCGAAAGTGTCGTAGCGGCCGACTACGATCTCGACGGCTTTTTGGATCTGCTCGTGACCAACGGCGATAACATGCGGCCGCTCAGTATGGGTGGACCCAAGCAGCTGTTCCACAACCTCGGCAACAGCAACTCGTGGATCGAGTTCGACCTGGTCGGCACCACCTCCAACCGCGACGGCATCGGCTCGAAAGTGTATGTGACCGCCGAACGGTGTGACGCAGTATCGCGAACAGAATGGCGGTTACCATCGCTGGTCGCAGAACTTCATGCGCGTGCACGTGGGGCTGGCCACCAACACCATGGCCGATACCACGACGGTGGTGTGGCCAGACGGCACGTCGACGACGTACACCGGGCTGCCGGCCGACCATATTTATCAGCTCAAACAGGATGGGACTTACACGCAGATCCATTAACGAAGTGTTAGGTCCCGCGCGCCGAGACCTATCAATCCGTGGCTGGGCGTGTAGACTGTTACGATGGGCTTGATGGTACGGGTTTTGCTGGCCTTGCTAAGTGGGTTGGGTGCCGCGCCGGCAATCTTGGCGGCGGAGAGTGCGCCACCAGAGCAGGGCAGCGCGGCTTGCGGACCTCCGAGTCAGCCGCTCCCGGAAGCCCAGCGTAAGTTTCATCCGGGGCACTACGTGTCAATTGGCAAAGCGGAGGCGCCGAAGGGCTTCGGCGTCGCACTGGGCAAGGGCATCACCGGCGTGCAAATGCGCTATCGCTGGGCGGAGCTGGAGCCGGAACCGGATCATTACGATTTTGCGGCGGTCGCGCGGGACCTGGACGCGGCCAAAAGCGCCGGGGTCCAGCTGGTGGTGCTCATCGAGGACAAGTCCTTTACCGACGACGTGCCCACCCCGGCCTACTTGAATGAGAAGTACACGGTCCGCAACCACAACCGCGGCTTCAGCGCTCTGCGCTGGGATCCCTACGTGGTGGAAAGGTTAGAGCAGCTGGTTGCGAAGCTCGGTGCGCAGTTCGATTGCAACCCGAATTTTGAGGGCGTCGGTTTCCAGGAGACCTCTCCCAGTCTTGATGATTCAGCTCTGGACGCGAGCGGCTACACGCCGGAGAAGTACCGCGATGCGCTTATCAGCCTACTGCGTTCAGCCTCGACGAGTGTGCCGCGCTCGAGGGTCTTCTGGTACATGAATTTCCTGCCCCGCAATCAGCGTTATGTCGGCGATATTGCCAAGGCCGTGATAGGCACTGGAGTCGTCATGGGCGGCCCAGATATACTCCCGGACAACCGGGCGCTGCAAAAGCGAGTCTACCCGTACTACGATGAATTCCGGGGGCGTTTGAAACTGTTCAATTCGATGCAGCACAACAGCTATCGCCATCGCCACGGCGGCAATGACAGCGCTGGAAGTTACTGGAGCATGGACGAGCTGTTCCAGTTTGCGCGCAACAAGTTGCACGTGGATTACCTGTTCTGGGATTACCATCCGCAACGCGTGCCGCCCGATTCGCATAATTGGGATGACGCCCTTGAGGTAATCGCCCGAAACCCGACATTCAGTCCCTGAATGCCGGTAACGGGCCGTAATGGAAAGATCGACAGGCATTAGTTCAGGCGAGGAGCAAGTAACTGTGAGATATCACCGGAACCTACGTGTGTTTTGTCAGACCCTGATCGTGGCGCTGCTGGCGATCGCATGCGTCATGCGCCCGGCGACCGCGCAACAGGCTTCCTCGACGCTTTCACCGGGCGACCTGGTGAAGATATCCGTCTACGGTAACCCCGATCTCACCACGCTCACGCGTGTGCTGCCCAATGGCACGATCACCTTTCCGCTGATTGGCGCAGTCGCCGTGGGCGGGTTCTCGCAGGCTCATGCGGAAGAGATCATCGCCGGGAAGCTGCGGGACGGCGGTTTCGTGAAGAATGCGGCGGTGACCATGTTTATCCAGGAGCGCAGCGCAGTTCCGAATGCCAGCGTGACCGTACTTGGCCAGGTCTTGCATTCGGGAACCTATTCTCTTGACCCGGATACCGCCGGCAGCGTCAGTACTCTGGTCACGCTATTGGCCAAGGCCGGAGGCACCACCGACAAGGCTGCCGACCACTGCTATCTGGTGCGCAAGGAGAACGGTCAACCCAAACGGCAGCGCGTCGATCTCATCGACCTGATTGGTAACGGCAATATCAAGGCGGACATTGCGCTTGTTAACAATGACGTCATCTTGGTGCCGGAAATGGAAGTCTTCTATATATACGGGGAAGTTCAGCACCCGGGGCGTTACCAGCTCGATCGCGACATGACCGTCATGCAGGGCCTGTCGGTGGCCAGCGGCCTGACGCCGCGCGGCAGCATCAAGGGCATCGAGTTAAGTCGCCAGGTGGGCGGCGAGATCAAGACGTTCAAGTCGAATCTGGATGACCGCATGCAGCCCAATGATGTCGTCTACGTCAAGACTTCCGTGTTCTAAGGGCGCTTTCGCTTCTACAACCAGGGTTACAGGGATTCCAAATGAATTTCAGGCTGTTTCTGGCGATCATCAAGGGCAGGTTCATGCTCATCCTGTTCACGCTGCTTATTACGGTAGCCTGTGCCGGCGTGCTGACCTTCCTGGCACCCAAGAAATACCAGGCGGCGACCTTTCTGTTGTTCAATTTCAAAGAGGACAACCCGTTTGACACCACGCTTCTTCCGGCACAGCTGGCCTCAAGCTATCTGGAAACCCAACTCGACGTCATCCGGAGCCAGAATGTGGCGCTCAAGGTCGTCGACCAGCTGGAGATGCCCGACAAGCCAGGGTGGAAGCAAGCCTACAAGCAGGCCGGCATCAAAAACACGCCGATCCGAGAGTGGATTGCCAGCCAGCTGATCACCAACCTGTTGGTCGAACCGCTGCCGAACAGCAGCCACGTGGTCAGCATTAGCTACGAGGCATTGAGCGCCGGGGACTCCGCGAAAATCGCCAATGCATTCGCGCAGGCCTTTATCACCACGACGCTGGAACTTACGCTTGAGCCGGCGCGCCGCAATGCCGTTTGGTTCGATGAGCAGCTGAAAGTCTTGAAGAAGCGGGTCGAGGCGGCGCACGCGCGCATGACCGACTTTCAGGTTGAAAAAGGCATCGTCGCGCTGGATGAGAAATTGGCGGCCGAAAATCTGCGCCTGGACGATATTTCCAAGAAGTTGGTTGACGCGCAGATCGCCACTGACGAAGTGCGTTCGCGCCAGCTGGGCGAGAATCACCCGGATTACATCTCCGCGATCCAGCGTCAGAATGCGCTCTCGCAGTCGCTGTCCTCGCAGCGGCGCCTGGTCCTGCAGCTCAAGAGTCAGCGCGATCAGCTAAACGAACTCGCCAGCGAGGCCGATGCCGAAGAGCAGAATTACACCGCGACCATTCAGAACTACAACAAGCAGGCCTTCCAGAGCCAGTTCAACCAGACGAATATCGCGATTTTGAGTCCTGCGGTGCCGCCGCAGGACCCGGCCAGCCCCAATGTATTGCTCAACATGATCAGCGCCACGGTGCTGGGGCTGATCCTGGGCATGGGGGCCGCCATGGCGGCCGAGATGGTTAATCCAAAGGTTAGACTGCGGAAGGAAGAGGTCTAGGATCTGCGCAGCGGCAGACCCTAGAACCGTGTGACCTTTACGGCGCCGGCGTGAAGTTCGAGTTGGCGGCTATGACCGGCACGGCATCCATCCAGTCGTAGGCGTCCTTCGGACTGGGCTTGGTGACGCGTACCCAGAACATGTAACTCACGTGCAGCCTGGTGCGCGCGTAGTTGAACAGTTCCGACATCGTCCAGTACTTGGTCTTGAAGCCGCTGGTCATGTGCGGTTCCGAATAGCAGACGTTTTCCACTTGTCCGAACAGCGGCATCTTCTTGTAGAACTGGGTATAGAAGGGATAGACCTTGCTCTGCAGGGACTTGTTGTCCGGCCACACGTCGGGGCCGCCCATGATCACGCCTTTGGGGGCGACGGCCGCGGCGATATTGCCGATGTAGTTTTGGCCACCGACCAGGAAATTCATCAGCCAGAATACCCGTGAGGTCGGCAGGCTCTTGCTCGCGGCGCTCAATATGTTGATGTACGAGTCCCGGTACTTCTCGGGCGTATAGCCAAATTGCTTCAGGACCGGCGCATCCAGGCCGATGGCGGTCTCCTGGGTCGCGATTCCTTCAAAATTCTTGTTGCTGTCGAACTTCGCGCCGATCGCCTTGGTCAGCGCGTTGAAGCGCGTCACCACAGTCGGATTCCAGCGCACCATCGAGTAGCCGCCGGCGTGGTTGCGGGGCGTGTACTTGTCCAGATAGGTGGGGTCCGGCCGCTCGTTCGTGAACGTCTTGTCCTCGATGATAAAGATCAGGTGCATGCCGTTGGCCGCCGCCCAGTTCAGGTCGGCCTGCATCCCCGCGAAGCTGTATTTGCCCTGCGAGGGCTCGAGTGAGCGCCAGGTGTAGCGCTTGACCAGGCCCACCACTCCGGGCTTGATGGATTGCGACATCAGTGCCAGCGTGTCAGCACCGCGGCCCATGACGACCCAGTGCCCGGCGTGGAATTTTCTCCCGCCGGCGGTGGCGGAGAGCACCATTGCGCTGTTGTCACCGCAGGCATCGGCGCTGGTGAGTGCCACTGGGGCAGTGACCGGGATGGCGTCATCCAGGCTGTCACCCAAGTAAATATGTACCCCGGAGCTGCCGGTATCGCGCAGGCACAGCGCGCTGTCAGGGCTCACCGAGAAGTCCACGCCATCGACGCCGCCGGCTTGCACGTTCAGCGTTGTGCCGAGCGAGGTCGAGGTCATTAATTTTGCGCTATCGGCACTTGCCGCATTTACACCGCCGACTTTTGAGAACGGCATGTTCGAGTCAACGACGCCACTGAATCGTTCGGCACTGCTGCCGCCAATCAGGCGGATCTGCCACTGCTGGTTGTTGAGACGTGTGATCAGCACGCCGCTGTCCGGCGGCGTGCTCGCCGCCATGACGAACGGCGACGCAACGGTGGCCAACGAGAGAACCATCAATCTAAATAATTTCATTGGGCGTCCTCAATGATTTCCGAAATTCAAGACGATCGCGAATGATGCCGGGCAGATCGCGACCACGGTTCGTGCGGAGAAGAAATTTAAGAGTTGGAATTGAAACCAAACACCACAGGGCGTGTTTCCCCTCGATTCGGCGCGCAGCATACGGCGCTGAAAAAAATTATGTCACTGTCGAAAATTTGCGACACTGCGCGCGCGCGCCTTGTTTTAGGCGCAGCGAGTGAAGGTCGTCACGCGCAGGACGCGCGTGATTTTGCCGCGGCGGGCGTTAATTCACTGGGTCGAAAAACAGCAGTTTTACCGATCCGGGCACGATATGCCGGCGGTGCGGTCCGGGCGCGTTGGCCGCTTCGGCGGGCACACTGGTATCGATTTCGGCGCTCACCAGGTACAGCCGCCCGGTGTCCGGATCAATGCTCATGGTGCGCGCCAGCGGAGCGGTCGGAATGTTCCCCAGAGCGACAAAGGTCTGCGCATCCTGTTCCTGAATAATGGAGAGCGTGCCGTCCTGACCATTGGAGCTGAAGGCCCGTCGGCGCTTGGGATCGAACGCTGCACCGTCGCTGCCGGCGCCGATGGGCAAGCTCGCCTGCACGCTGCCGGAGTCGGCGTTGACGACGTCCAGGACCTGATTTCCGCAGCTTACGAACAGCCGGCGCGTGTTCAGGTCAATCGCAATTCCGCGCGGCGTCGTGCACCCGGTGAGGGGCCAGTGCGCGTCAATGAGGTTGGATCGGGTATCGACGCGCACAATCTCATTTTTCGCCACCCCATCGACGTAGAGTTTGCCGTTCTCCCCGGAGACGCCAAATTCCAGCGCGGCGCCAGCGGTCACGGTAGCCACCGCGCTGTCGGTTTTAGGGTCGATCACGGTGAGCGTTCCGCTGTCCCCATTGATCACAAACAGGTGGCCGCTGGAGGGGTCAAACACGATGCCGTCGGCGTCCTCCATGGCTTTGATGCGCTTGCCAACCTTGAGGCTCTCGAGGCTGAATGAGCCCACTTCGCCCGCTCGTCCGTCGTCGGTATAGCCGCGGCCTACCGCAGTGACCACCGCGATCCCATGGGTCCCGCCCGGGAAGCCGGGAATCTCACCGAGTATCTTGCCGTCGCGCCCGTCGACGACGCTGACTCGGTCCCCGTGCGCCACGTACACGCGGTGTGAGTGCGGATCGAAGGTCACATAGTCCCAGCGATCCGGAGCCCCCAGGGAAATGGTGTTGCTGAGACGGTATTCCGGGACCGGTGGGGAGGGGGCCGGGCCCGCCCAGCCCGGGGCGCCGGCGAGGATCGACGCGGCAAAGGAGGCCAAGACTGCGTGGTTCACGAGGGTTCCTGCGGAAAGCATTCTGGGGGCGGCATCGTACGCCGGCTGGGATAACGGCAAGATAATATCTCCACACCGAAGGTAGCCCAGAGGGCACGGCGAACGCCTTGCTTGCAACGATTAAGGAGATTTAAGCTGCATTGAGCTCGCCGACTTACAATGCCCGGGCCGCTCCGCGGCTCGGCCAATCATCATTTTCTGGGGGATTTCATGGTTAGAAATGCAGGTAGGATCGTTCTGTCGGTGACGTTGTTATGCACCACCCTGGCGTTGGCGAAAGCTCCGGCTTCCGCCCCGGCCGGTACCACCGGCTTGTGCAAGGACGGCAGCTACACTTCGGCGACGACAAAAAGCGGGGCATGCAGCGGCCACGATGGGGTAAAGAAGTGGTACGGCCCGGCTGCGGAAGCCAACGGCGCCGCACCGGCGGCCAGCACCTCCAGCAAGAGCAAGAGCGAGGCCGCCCCTGCCGCGGCCCCCGAATCCACGACCTCCGGCACCGGCACCTCTTCCGCTAAGAGCAAGAAGAAGACCGAGACCGCAGCGCCCGCGGCGGCCAGTGCGGGCGCCCCGGGGGCGGCCACCGGCATGTGCAAAGACGGAACGTCGACCAGTGCGGCGTCCAAGAGCGGTGCCTGCAGTGGGCATGGGGGTGTCAAGGAATGGTACGCCACCGCCGGGGCAACGGCGGCCACCGCTCCCGCGCCGATGAGCAAGGCCATGCCCGCTACGCCCGCCACGCGCGGGGCGGCGCCCACCCAGGCCGCGGCGCCCGCCAAGACGACTTCCTACTCGCCGCCTGCGACGGCGGCGCCCGGCGGCGGGCAGGGGCAGGTCTGGGTCAACAAGCCCAGCAAGGTGTATCACTGCCCGAACGATCAGTGGTATGGCAAGACCAAGGACGGGGCGTACATGTCCGAGGCGAACGCGATCGCCCAGGGCTATCGCGCCGACCACGGCAAGGCCTGCCAGTAGGCGCCGCGGCGTAGAATCAATCGAGCCTTGCAGACGCCGGGTCGCGCGACCCGGCGTCGTTCAAGGGTCCTAACGGGGGCAAAAATGGGCTTTCTGGATGGCTTATTGGGCGGCTTGGTCGGCGGCGAAATGGCCACCGTCGTCAACGGCCTGATCGAGAAACACGGCGGTGTGCAGGGCATCGTCAATCAGTTGCAGCAGCAGGGCCTTGGCCAGACGGTCAGATCCTGGGTGGGAACCGGTGCCAATCAACCGATCACGGCCGATCAGATACACCAGGCCTTTGGTCAAGGCGCCATTGCTGAGCTGGCGGCCAAGGCCGGTCTGACTCCTCAGGAGCTGGCGCAGAAGCTGTCGGAGATTCTGCCTCAGGCCATCGACAAGCTCACTCCCGCGTGGCGTCGTTCCCAAGACCTGAGCGCCCTCGCCAGCACGGCGCTCTGCCGATGTGCTCAGTCCTGCTTGTAGATTTCGCCCTGTTTCATCACGAAGCGGACATCTTCGAGCAGACGGACATTGCTGAGCGGGTCCCCGCGCACCGCGATCAGATCGGCAAGCTTTCCCTGCTTGATTGAGCCGAGCTTGTCGGCAATGCCGAGCAGATCGGCGCCGCCTACGGTCGCAGACTGAATCGCCTGCATCGGTGTCATGCCATTTTGCACCATGAGATTGAACTCACGGCCATTCTGGCCGAACGGACACACCCCGATGTCGGTGCCAAAGGCGATCTTGACTCCCGCCTCGACCGCCTTGCGGAAATTTTGCAGCTGGGCGCTCATGATCTGCTGCGCCTTGGCGACAAACTCCGGCGGGTAGTTCGTGCCGACGCACTCGCGCGTTTCCAGCGTCGGCACCAGGTAGGTACCGTGCTGTTTCATCAGCGCGCGTCCTTCATCGTCCATCAGGGTGCCGTGCTCAATGGAGGCCGCGCCGGCGCGTACCGCCGCCTTGATGCCCTCAGCGCCGTGCGCGTGCACCGCCAGCTTGAGACCGAAGTTGTGGGCTTCGTCGGCGGCTGCGGCGAGTTCCTCGGCGGTGGCCTCGCGTGCCGACGGACTGCTGTTGTGCGTCAGTATGGCGCCGGTGGCGAACATCTTGATCACGTCCACGCGCTGGCCTGCCAACGCCCGCACCCGTTCGCGCACCTCGCTCGCGGAGTTGGCATTACCAAACCGTAAGTCCCAGGGCAGGGCAACGTCGGGGGCATAGCCGGTCACCGCGCCCGCGCCTCCGGTGATCGTGACGTAGGCCCCGGCCACGTACATGCGCGGCCCGATCACGTCCCCGCGGTTGATGGCATCGCGCAGCGCCACGTCCACGAGTGCGCGATAGGACCCCAAATCCCGCACGGTAGTAAAACCCGCCAGCAGCACGGCGCGGGCATTGGGCAGGGACCCGAAGGCTCTTTCGGCGGCGGTATGCTCGAGTTCCGTGAGCGGGTCCTGAGCCTTGATATCGATCGTCAGGTGCGTGTGCGCATCAATCAGTCCGGGCATCACCGTGTAGGCACTCAGATCGACGACGCGCGCATTGGCGGGCGCGGCGACAGAGGAGCCCACTTCCGAGATGATTCCGTCCCGGACCACTATGGTCTGGGCATTGAGCATGCGCCCGGTGTCGGTGTCAATCAGGTGCCCGGCGTGAATCACGGTCACGCGAGCGTCGGCAAGTGCGTCGCCCGAGCCACACAGCGCCACCACGAGGCAGCCGAGTATCGAGTAAAACTTCATGATTTTCCCCCACCGGCCACCATGGGCCAGCCCACACGATTTTGGTCTAAATATCGATCGCGCGCCAGCAACCGAGCGGGGGCCTTGTGCCTCCGCTCCGGGGCACTGGCCTGGCAAGCGCACGCATCCGATAACACCTGTAACATCGCCGCGCGCTATTGCTATCGCAGGGTAGGCAGGTCAGTTGAACCCCGAGACCACACCACGCTTCGCCATTGCTGAGGCCGTGAACATTGCGCAGCAGCTTTATGGCGTGGCCGCAACCGCGGCCGCACTCCCCAGCGAACGTGACCAGAATTTTCTGCTCGATGTGGCTGCGGGCGGACGCTTTGTCCTCAAGATCGCCAAGTCCGACGAGGACCGGGACGTGTTGGAATTTCAGAATGCCGCTCTGAAGCAAGTGGCCGCGCGCGCGCCGGCGCTGGCTGTGCCGCGGCTCATCCCCACCCGGCATGGGGAAGACCTCGCCCAGCTCAACGACCGGCGGGGGCGGGCGCACTACGTGCGCCTGATCAGTTGGCTGGAGGGCGAAATGCTGGTCGATGCCACGCCGCATGACGAGCCGTTGTTGGCGTCGCTAGGAACGACCATGGCAGAGATCGATCGGGCTCTGCACGGGCTCTCCCACCCCGCAATGAATCGCGAATTGCATTGGAACATCAGGCGCGCCGATCTGGCGCTCGTCCATCTGCCGCTACTGGCCGCTGATCAGCAGCGGGCGGTCCGAGGTGCCATGCAGGGCTGGTTGGAGCTTGACTGGCACAAACTGCGCCACGGCGTCATACACGGCGATGCCAACGACCATAATGTGCTGGTGCGGCAGGGGCGTGTCGCGGGACTTATCGATTTCGGCGATCTGGTGCATACGGCGATCGCCTGTGACCTGGCGATCGCGCTGACCTATGCGATGCTGGACAAGGCACAACCGGTGGCTGCAGCTGCCATCATCGTGCGCGCCTATCACGAGCGGTTCCCCCTCCAACCTGCTGAGCTTGACGCGCTGTATCCCTTGATCGGCGCGCGCCTGTGCATGAGCATTTGTTACGCCGCGTATAATGCCCGGGTCAAGAGCGCCGATGCCTATCAGCAAGTGACGGCGGGACCCGCCTGGAGCCTGCTGCAACAATTGGCGGGACTGTCGCCGGATACGGTGCGCGCGGCCTGGCGCCAGGCTTGCGGCTCGTAGTGAGGGCCATGAACTCAAAATCCTCCATAACACCGTCACAGTCGGCGCTGCTTGCCCAGCGCCGCGCGCTGCTCGGCGGGAATCTGAGCGTTTCCTACGAAAATCCGCTGCACATTGTGCGCGGCTCGATGCAATACCTCTGGGATGCCGATGGCCGTCGCTATCTCGATGCCTATAACAATGTGCCTCACGTGGGGCATTGCCATCCGCATGTCGTACAGGCGGGGCAAGCGCAGATGGCGATCCTGAACACCAACACCCGCTATCTGCACGAACTCATCCACCAGTACGCCGCACGCCTGGGCGCCACCCTCCCGGGAGCGCTGAAGGTATGTTATTTCGTGAATTCCGGAAGCGAGGCCAACGAGCTTGCGCTGCGCCTCGCCCGTGCGCACACCGGCCGTCGCGATCTGATCGTGCTGGAGCACGCGTATCACGGTAATACCACGACAATGATCGATGTAAGCCCCTACAAACACGCCGGCAGAGGCGGCGAGGGCGCACCCCCCTGGGTGCATGTGGCGCCGCTGGCGGATCTGTACCGGGGAACTTATCGTCGGGATGATCCTGACGCCGCCAAGCAGTACGCACAGGGTGTCGAACGCATCCTCGAGAATTTGCAAAGCCGCGGCACGCGGGTCGCTGCGTTTCTGTCGGAATCCTGGCCCAGCGTGGCCGGGCAAATGAGCCTGCCGGCCGAGTACGTGCAGCGCGTGTACCAGGCGGTGCGGGCCGCAGGAGGCTTGTGCATCGCCGATGAGGTACAGACCGCCTACGGCCGTCTAGGAGAGCAATTCTGGGGGTTCGAATTTTACGGAGTGGTGCCCGACATCGTCGTACTCGGCAAGCCGATCGGCAACGGCCATCCGATCGGTGCCGTGGTGACGACACCGGACATCGCGGCGTCATTTGATAACGGCATGGAATTCTTCAGCACCTTCGGGGGCAACACGGTTTCCTGCGCCATCGGCATGGCGGTGTTGGACGTCGTCGCCGATGAAGAGCTGCAGATCCATGCAGCCCAGGTAGGAAAGCATCTTCTGCAGCGTTTGGGAGAACTCAAGGACCGCCATCTGCTGGTCGGCGACGTGCGCGGCTCGGGGCTGTTCCTGGGCGTTGAACTGGTCACTGATCGGCAATCCCTGCAGCCGGCCGGGCGCGAGGCCTCCCTGGTCGCCAATCGTATGCGCGATCAGGGGGTGCTACTGGGCACCGACGGTCCCTACCACAACGTGCTCAAGATCAGGCCGCCGATGCCGTTCACCGTTCAGGATGCCGAACTGCTGGTGCAAGCTCTGGACGCCGCGCTTGCCGCGGTCGCGTGACCATCGCAGCGGGCACTGTCAATCAGTAGACCCTGCGCCCCGCGACCCAGGTCTGCTGCACCTTGATCTTCCAGATGTCGGCGGGCGAGATCTTGAACAGGTCGCGATCGATGATTATAAAGTCCGCCCATTTTCCCGCCTCAAGCGTACCGAGGGACTTTTCCTGGTGCTGCGCATAGGCGGCATCCAAGGTGAACGCTCGGAACGCTTCCAGCAGCGTCATGGCTTGCGAAACGTACCAACCGCCGGGCGGCTGGTTGGCGTGATCGGTCCTCGTGACCGCCGCGTGCAGCCCAAAGAACGGATTAGCAGACTCGACCGGGAAGTCGGAACCGCCCGCGATGCGCGTCCCTTGATTGAGAAAGGTGCGCCAGGCGTAGGCGCCGCGCAGCCGATCCTTGCCGATGCGCTCTTCGGCCATGTTCATGTCGCTGGTGGCGTGAGTGGGCTGCATGGACGCAATCAGCTCCAGTGACTTGAACCGCGGGATGTCGCTCAAGCTCACCACTTGTGCGTGTTCAATTCGATTGCGCAGCTGCCGACCCCCGACCTTTTGATAGGCGCTTTCGAAGGCATCGAGGACCTGATGGTTTGCGGCATCGCCGATGGCATGAACGTTGACCTGGAAACCCGCCTGCAGGGCGGTGGTGATCTTGCGCGTCATCTCAGCGTCGCTCATGAACAGCAGACCACGCTGCGCCGGGGCGTCCGAGTAGGGCGCCAGCAGCGCGGCGCCGCGGCTGCCGAGCGCGCCATCCGCGAATAACTTCACCGACCGCACCGTGAGGCGATCATTGCCGTAACCGAGCAACGGACCGGACTTGGACCAGTTCTGAAAGTCGGCGCCGACATCGCCGATCATGGCGTAGATTCGAACGTTGAGCAGACCCTGGTCGGCAAAGGTCTTGTACAGGGCAATGTCCTGCGCGCCCACGCCCGCGTCGCCCACGGCGGTAAGTCCTACCGCATTCAACTGCGCGATGGCGGCACTCAACGCGGCGCGACGTTCCGCGGCATTGGGTTCCGGTATGACCTTGTCGACAAGCCCCATCGCCTTGTCTACAAGCACGCCGCTCGGATTGCCATTGGCGTCACGCTCGATCCGCCCCCCGACCGGGTCCGGAGTCTCCTTGGACAGGCCGGCGAGCTGCAGTGCGCGCGAGTTAAGCCACACGGCGTGGCCGTCGACGCGGCCGAGCGCGGCGGGTCGATCCGCCACGACAGCGTCCAGTTCGGTCGCCAGTGGAAAGCGGCCCAGTTTCCATATCACCTGGTTCCAGCCGTCGCCGCGCACCCAACCCGTGCCAGGATGCGCCTTGACGAACGCTTGCACCCGCGCCTGCGCGGCCGCCAGGCTGTCGGTGCCGTCGAGGTCGATCTGGGCGCTCTTGTACCCCAGGCTCATGACATGGCCGTGCGCATCGATCAAGCCTGGCAGCAGTGTTGCACCGCCGCCGTCGATGTATTTCGCGTCGGCAAATTTCCGGCGCAGAGCCGGCCCGTCGCCGGTCTCGACCACTTTGCCGGCGTCCACTACCAGGCCGGTGAACTGTTGCAGGCGGTCGCCGGCCAGGGTGTAGCCGTGGACATTGGCCACCAAGGTGGCTGCGCCATGAGCCTGCACCGTCACCAGAAGACTCAGTAGCAGCGCCTTTACGGCGTTATTCGATGTGTATTGCATGGGACCTCCCCTTAACACGCATGGTAACCGAAGCACCGAGCGACGTGCAGCCGGGGCGAAGCTGCGCGGCTGCGCGTCGGTACTGGCGGCCGCTCGCCGACCTCTGTAGGGTGCTGGCCCGATGCTGCCAAGCGCTGCGACAACCAGGCGTGCCGGTGATCCCCTGTTTATGGGGCACCCGAGGGGATTGTTCTATCTTGCCTTCACCGAGGCGTGGGAGCGATTTTCCTACTATGGCATGACGGCACTGCTGGTCCTTTACATGGTGAACCAAATATTGCTCCCCGGGCGTGCCGAGCACGTCGCCGGTCTGCTGCAATTTCGCTCGGCCGTGCAGTCAGTCACCGGGCCGCTGTCCACTCAGGCGTTTGCATCGCAGATTTTTGGACTGTATGCCGGCTTCGTCTATTTCACGCCGCTGCTTGGTGGACTGATCGCCGACCGCTGGATCGGACAGCGCAACGCGGTGGTGTTGGGGGCGGCCTCGATGTCGGCCGGCCACATTGCGATGGCATTTGACCAGTCATTCCTGCTCGCACTGCTGCTGCTGGTCACCGGATCCGGATTGCTCAAGGGCAACATCTCCTCGCAGGTGGGCGCACTGTATCCCCCTGACGATGAGGCGCGGCGCTCACATGGCTTCGTGGTATTCAGCACCGGCATCAATATTGGCGCAGCCGCGGGATCTCTGGTGTGCGGCCTGGTTGCGCAATTTTACGGCTGGCACGCTGGCTTTGGCGTAGCGTCGATCTTCATGTTGTTGGGCCTTGCCACCTACCTCGTGGGTTATCGCCACCTGCCCGCGCGAGTGGAACGGCGCGGTGTCGACCCAAGCCGACTTACGCGGGCCGACTGGCGTGTGGTGCGCGCGCTCGTGGTGGTGGTATGCATAAGCGTTTTCCAGACCGTGGCCTACAATCAGCGAACCGACGCGCTGCCCGTGTGGGTGCAGAGCCACGTCGCGCTCCGCGTCGGCACTTTCAGCATACCGATTCCCTGGTACCAGTCGATCGATGCACTGTCGAGCATATTTTTCGTCCCGGCGCTGCTGTGGTTGTGGCACTTCCAGGCGGCGCGCGGTGCCGAACCGGGCGATCTTGGCAAGATCGGCCTAGGCGCCTGGATCGCAGCGGCGAGCAATCTGATACTGGTCGCTGCCATCATCGCCTCGGGCGGAGCTCCCGTGCACCCGGTCTGGCCCTTCCTCTATTGCGTGGGGCTGGGGATTGCCTTTCTTTATTACTGGCCCACGCTGCTGGCGCTGGTGTCGCGCACCGCGCCCGCGCGGGTGAATTCTTTTATGATGGGGATTGTCTTTACCAGCTTGTTTGTGGGGAACATCCTGACCGGCTGGGCCGGTACCCTGTATGAGAAGATGAGCCCCACCAAGTTCTGGGCACTGCACGCCGCCATCGGGGCGGCCGGTGGCCTGATGGTGTTGATGTTCGGGAGCCGCCTGCAACGCGCGCTCCGCGCGGAGCAAGGTTAATGCGTAGATCGGTGATCGTATCCTGGGCCCTGCCCTTGGCCATCGCCCTGGGTGCGGCGCGGCTTGTGCCAGTCGAGGCTGCGGTGCCCTTTTCATTTGCAACGGTTCCGGGCCGGTTGCCAAAGGACATCTTGCCGGTCGACTACACGATTGCCATAACGCCCGATGCGCTGGCGCGAACTTTGCACGGCACGGAATCGATAACGCTGTACTTCAAGGAGGCCAGTGCGAGCATCGTCTTCAATTCTCTCAATGAAACTCTCGATTCCGTGCGGTTCGATGGCAAGCCGGTCCTGCGCGTGGTTTCCAACGACGATCAGCAGTTGACCACCGTGACTCTGGCGGCACCCGCTGCTGCCGGAAAACATACTTTGGCGTTTACCTACCAGGGCAAGATCGAGACCATACCGCAGGGCCTGTTCGCGCAGCCTTACGTCAAGCCGGGGGGTGAACCGGGTCTGCTGCTGTCCACGCAATTCGAATCCACGGATGCGCGCCGCATGTTCCCGTGCTGGGACGAACCCGCCTTCCGCGCCACCTTTCACCTCTCGACGACGATTCCGGCCAACTGGACGGCGGTTTCCAACATGCCCATTGCCCGGCGCATACCGGGGGCCGAGGTGGTTACGATCGAATTTGAGCGCTCGCCGCGCATGCCGTCCTATCTCGTGCACCTGACGGCTGGCGATCTGGCCTCAATCTCCGGCAGCAGCGGGCAGACCCATTTGGGCGTGTGGGCGGTCCGTGGCCAGGAGCCTTACGGAGCCGTCGCGCTGGCAAACGCACAGCAGATCCTCGCCGATTACAACGAGTACTTTGCGTTGCCGTATCCGCTATCGAAGCTGGACTCGATTGCGGTTCCGGGCGGATTTACGGGCGCGATGGAGGATTGGGGCGCAATCTCATACAACGACCAGACCCTGTTGGTGACACCGTCCAGCACGGCCGACGACTTGCAGGAGGTGTTCAGCATTCAGGCCCACGAGATGGCACACCAATGGCACGGCGATCTGGTGACGATGGGCTGGTGGGACGACATCTGGCTGAACGAGAGCTTCGCTTCGTGGCGAGGTGCCTCCGAAACCGATATGCGCCATCCCAGCTGGCATTGGTGGGAGGTGCAAGACGAGACCAAGGAGAGCGCGATGCGTGCGGATGCACGCGTGAATTCGCATGCGGTCGAGCAGCACGTCACTGACGAACTGCAGGCCGTGAACGTTTTTGATCCCGAGATCACCTACAACAAGGGCCAGGCCGTGCTGCGCATGCTCGAGGCGTACCTGGGTCCGGATACCTTTCGTGACGGGGTTCGACGCCTCTTAAAGGCGCACGCCTATTCCAATGCCAACAGCGCGGACCTGTGGGACGCACTAAGCGCGGCGAGTGGCCGCAATGTAGGCGAGCTTGCCGCAAGCTGGACGGAGCAACCCGGCTTTCCGGTGGTGAGTGTCGCCGCCCAGTGCGACGCCAGAGGGCCAACGCACGATCACGTTGTCGCAACGCCGCTTCCTGTTACAGGGCCATGACGCGGCGAATTCGCGCTGGATCATTCCGTTGCAGATTCGGTCGGGGACCACGGCAGCGCCGCAGCCGGTGTTGATGGTGCGCGATGGCCAGAGCTTACCGGCCGGCAAATGCGAGCAGCCCCTGAGCGTGAATGCAGGTGCCGTCGGTTATTTTCGTGTCCAGTACGAGGATTCCGTGCTGCCGGCCATTACCAAGCAATTCGGCGGATTGCCCAGCGGCGATCGCATCGCTGTACTGGACGATCAGTGGGCCTTGGTCGCGTCCGGTGCGCAACCGCTGACCACCTACCTCGCGCTGGTCGCGGCGGTGGGGGATGACCTCAACGAACGGGCCTGGACGCAGATCATCGACGCACTGGGAACCATTGAGTACGACGAGCGCGAGACTGCTGGACACGCGGCGTTTGCGGCGTACGCGCGCGCGCTGGTGCGGCCGGTGTATGAGAAACTGGGCTGGCAGGCGAAAGCCAGCGAGGCCCCCGGTGTACAACGCTTGCGCCGCACCGTGATCGGCGCTCTGGGCGCCTGGGGCGATCAGGCGATTATTGCCGAGGCGCGGCGGCGCTTTGCCGAGTTTGTCAAGGATCGAAGCTCGATGCGCCCCGATGAACAGGCAGTCGTGCTATCGATCGTCGCGCGCGAGGCTGATGCCGGGACCTTCGCGCAGCTGCACGCAGTAGCCAGGTCCGCCAAAAATGAGACTGAATTGCGGCGCTACTACACCGCGCTGATGCAGGTGCGCGACCCGCAGCTCGCCGCTGCTGCGGTCAAGATTGCCCTGTCCCCGGAAATCCCGCCGCAGGCCGAGTCGCTGCGATTATGGCTCGTGTTTGCGCTCAGTGAGGCGCATCAGCAGCTGGCATGGAATGCCTACGTGGAGCATCTCGATGCGCTGCTGGCTCCCCATCAGCCCAACGGGCCGCTGTTCATCGCACAGTACAGTCCGGAAATGTTTTGGCGGTCGGTCCCGCTGGATAAGTTGGAGGCTTGGCTCAAGGGGCATCTGCCCGAGGAAATGGCATCTGACCTCGCACGCGGCATGGAGACCGCCCGCTTCAAGGTCGCCGAGAAGGCCATGCTGGTTCAGGCCGCCGATCACCATGTTGCCGGCCCGGCCGCGAAATTCC
Organism: uncultured Gammaproteobacteria bacterium; assembly: GCA_963699955.1. GTDB lineage: Bacteria > Pseudomonadota > Gammaproteobacteria > Steroidobacterales > Steroidobacteraceae > FEN-1191. The sequence goes on along the minus strand of CAVOVV010000006.1, from coordinate 422,963 downwards.
GGTCACCGGGCGATGCGGTGCCGGTGCCGCCAGTCAAGCCTGCCGCCGGCCACGGACAATTGGAAAACGGTCACTAGCCACGCCCGTACGCTTACCACAATCGCGCACTACCGGCGCGACGACGCCTGGCGATGCGGCCGCCACGATGAGGCGCAACCAATGCAAGCCGCGTCAGGGGGCGCCGCGGGTCCGGGCACCAGGACTGTCAGGGCTTGAGGTGCTGGTCAAAGAATCGCTGTATCGCAGTGTAGACGTGGGTCTTCATTTGTGGAGTCGACAGCCCGTGTTTGGCACCTGGATAGGTCATGAGCTCGAATTGGATGCCGCGTTGTTGGAGTTCGGACATTAACCGCGTGGAGTTCACAAATAGCACGTTGTCGTCCGCCATGCCGTGCGCCAGCAGCAGCGGCGAGTGCAGGCCATCGAGCGCCGAGAACACCCCGGACTCGGCGTAGCCGCGCGGATTGTCCTGCGGGCGGCTGAGGTAGCGCTCCGTGTAGCAGGTGTCGTACAGATGCCAGTCCGTCACCGGCGCCACGGCGGCGCCCGCGGCAATGAGGTCGGAGCCCTTCGCCAGCAGCATCAGCGTCATGTAGCCACCGTAACTCCAGCCGAAGACCCCGATATGCCGGGAGTCCACCCAGGCTTGCGCGTCGAGCCAGCGCACGCCGGTCAGCTGGTCGCGGGCCTCGATCTCGCCCAGACGCCCGTAGAGTGGATCAGAGAATGCGCGACTGCGGCGCGCGGAACCGCGATTGTCCAGGCGGAACACGACATAGCCCTGGCGCGCCATGTATTGGTCAAAGTAGTTGCTGGACCAGCGGCGCTGGACCTCCTGGGCGGTAGGGCCACCGTACACGTCTATGTACACCGGGTAACGCCGCGATGCGCTGAAGCCGGGCGGCTTCAACAACGAGTAGTACAGATCCTGACCGTCCTCGGCCTTGAGCTGTCCGAATTCCGGGGTGACGTGGCCATCCCGGAACGGCCAATAGGGATGCGTGGAATTCAATGGATTCTCCTCGATCCATGCGAGGCGCCGGCCGTCGGGCGCGTTCACGCTGAGCTGCGGAGGCGTGTTGGGATCGGAAAAGGTATCCACGTACAGCGCTACGCGCGCCGCGTCCCTGGAAAATTGTGCCTCATGCCAACCATCGCCATGGCTGACACGATGCGGTTGCTCGGCGTCGCGGCCGTCGAGCCGGACCGTATAGATCTGCCGGTCGATGATCGCGTCTCGATTGGAGGAAAAATACGCCAGGCCCGCGGGCTCGTCGACGGCGAGCAGGTCATCGACATTCCAGTTGCCGCGCGTCAGGGGGTAACGCAGTTGACCGTCGGTCCCGTACAGATAGAGGTGCTTGGTACCGCTGCGTTCGGACGACCAGACAAAGGCTGCTTGGTGTTTCAGGAAATGCAGATCATCCGCCAGGTTTATCCAGCTGGCCGAGCTTTCCGACACCAGAGTACGTTCAGTGAGGGTATGCGCATCGACCAGGACCAGGTCAAGACGCTTCTGGGAGCGCGTCAGCCGCTGGAAAGCAAGCGCTTTGCCGCTGGGCGTCCAATCGACGCGCGCCAGGTATATATCTGCGTCCTTGCCCAAGTCGAGCCAGCGCGTGTTGCCGCCGCTCGGCGCTACCAGGCCGAGTTGGACCGCCACGTTTGGATCTCCCGCCGCCGGGTAACGTTGCTCCACCACCTCGACGCGATCTGCGTACACCTCGAAGCGGCGCGCAATCGGCACTGCGCTCTCGTCAAAGCGCTTGTAGGCGATCGCCGAGTCATCGGGCGCCCACCAGTATCCATGGGTCTGATCCATTTCCTCCTGGGCCACGAATTCCGACTCGGCGTTATGGACCGCGCCCCCGCCGTCAAAGGTCAAGCGTCGTTCCATGCCGCTGCTGAGTTCGATAACCCACAGGTCTTGCTCACGAACGAAGGAGAGGTAACGGCCGCGCGGAGAGACCTGCGGGTCGATTATGGCCGTGCCGCCATGGGTGAGCTGACGGAGCGACGCACCCGCGGGCGCGTCCAGATCGCACAGATACAAATTTCCGCCCAGCGTGAACAAGACATGCCGGCTGTCCGGGGCCCACTTGTAGTCCACGATGCCGTGAAAATCGGCCGTGCGTTCGCGCTCGCGGCGAGCCCGTTCGACGGCCGACAGCTGCTCGGCCGGCACCAGCTGCCTGGAGTCGACTCGCAATTTCAAGGCGCCATCGGCGATGTCGTATGACCACAGATCAAGCTGATGCTGATCTTCGGCGCGACCGCGCAGCAGGCCGACGCGCCGGCCATCCGGCGAGACTTGGACCGCCCGCGGCGTGGGTCCGGTGAGCTCTGGGTCGGCGAATATTCTCGCAATCGTGAGTTCGCTTGCGCCGACGGGCAGCGCCAGCAGTATCAGCAGCAGGCCGCAGGCACAGCGCATCGATGGAGGCTCCCTGGTGAATGTTGTTCCGGAATTCCCGGGACATTCTCGGTGCTCTGGCCTGACACGGCAACCGCGCCGCGTTCCGCCCTTGATCTTGGTGGTGCCATCTAGCAGGATCCATGACTTGTGCTGGCTCTCGGGCAACCAGTTCCGGCGTACGTCATTTCCAGTGTGGAGGAGGCGAGATGAGCACTGCCAGCACCGGGCGCGCCACCAAGGTCCCCGAAGTCACGCTGACTTTCTGGATCCTCAAGATCGCCGCCACCACCGTGGGAGAGACCGGGGGTGATGCGGTATCCATGTCCATGAACCTGGGGTATCTGGTCGGCACCGCGATTTTCGCGGCACTATTCATCGTTACGGTCGCGTTCCAGATCTCTGCAAAGCAGTTTCGTCCCTTCCTGTATTGGACCACGATCATTGCGACCACCACGGTCGGAACCACCATGGCCGACTTCGCCGATCGCTCCTTGGGCATTGGCTACGCCGGTGGCACGGCGCTGCTGTTTATGTTGCTGTTGTCGTCTTTGTTCGTCTGGCACCGCACCTTGGGCTCGATATCCATCAACACGGTCAACACGCCGAAGGTCGAGATGTTTTATTGGCTGACTATCATGTTCTCGCAGACCCTGGGCACGGCTCTCGGCGACTGGACTGCCGATAGCGCAGGTCTCGGATATTTAGGGAGCGCGGCGATATTCGGTGGGTTACTGGCGCTGATCGTTGCGGCTTATTACCTCACGAAGCTTTCGCACACCCTGCTGTTCTGGGCGGCGTTTGTGCTTACGCGTCCGCTGGGAGCCGTGCTCGGCGATTTCCTCGACAAACCCTTGGCGCATGGCGGACTCGCCTTGAGCCGGTATTCGGCAACGGCGGCGCTGCTGGGTTTTATCGTGCTTTGCATCGCGTTAGTGCCGCAGAGGCCGGCAAAAGGGGCGCATTGATTGCCTGTGCAGAAGGTTGCGCTGTGGGCGTGCGCGCTATGGTCAGCGACCGCGTGGGCGGGGCCCCCATATTTCACCGACGATCCGGTCCCAACCGACGACCGGCACTTCGAAATCTACGCTTTTGCCGAGGGTCTTCATAACAGCCAAGGCACCGGCTCGGAACTGGGAATCGATTTCAATTACGGCGGGGCGCCGGACCTGCAGCTGACGGCTGTGCTGCCCATAGGGTATGAGCAGCCGCGCGGCGCGGGATCATCCGTGGGTGTGGGCAATATCGAGCTGGCGGCGAAGTACCGCTTTCTCCATCAGCAGGACGCCGGCTGGGACGTCGCGGTATTTCCGCGCGTGCTGCTCCCTAGCATCTCATCCAAGGTCGGCGAACGACACACATCCCTTCAGTTGCCTATCTGGGCAGGAAAGGACTGGGGTCCTTGGTCCACATTTGGCGGTGGCGGTTGCGTGCTCAACCACGCCGCCACCGCGCGTGACTATTGCTTCGCCGGTTGGGTGCTGGCAAAGCAGCTCCTGCCCACGTTGCAGGTGGGAGCGGAGCTTTACTATCAGGGCGCGGACGCGGTGGATGCGCGCGACAAGAGCCTCGCCGGGGCCGGCATGCGCTACGACCTCAACGAGCGCTTGCATCTGCTCGCATACGCCAGCGGAGGCCTGCAGAATGCGGCGTCCGAACACCAGTATTCCTGGTATGCGGCGGTGCTCTTCACCTATTGATGAGCCGGGGGTTCCTAGCCTACGATCACTTCGCTGATCTGGACCACGGGCGCCACGTCGGTGTAATTGGCAATGTCGGCCATGATTTCCGCCGCATGGGGCCCGAACCCGGCCTGGAAAGAGGCGAGCGAATCGCAGTAGATGTGACACAGGGCAACATAGGGCGCCGCTGATCCCGGGGCGCCTCCTGCTAAGCCCTTGTCGACTGTGTAGTGTTTGCAGGCTTCGCCCATCCGCGCCTTGAGCAGCGGCATGTGGCGGTCGCGGTAATACTCGTGATCGAATCGAACCCCGGGGGTATTCGCATACAACACGCTTACTTTGATCATTGTCGGTCTCCTGATGTGTAGTTTCGCCGGCGGACGTAACGCCTCACCGTGCCGCGCTCATTGAACTGCCCATCTTACGATCGCTTACCGGAAGTGATCCCGACGCATTCTCGAACCGGCCCTCGAAGAGTAACAGCACCATGATCACGCTCTTTCATCGACCCAAGACGCGTTCCACACGTTTCATTTTTCTGCTCGAAGAGCTCGGCGCACCCTACCAGATCCAACTGGTCTCGCCCCAGGCGCGCGGCGACACGGGCGACGGCGGTCTGCAAAATCCCCATCCGCACGGCAAGGTTCCAGCAATCTCCGACGATGGCACCGTGGTTTTCGAATCATCCGCCATTGCGCTGTACCTGACCGACAAATTTCCAGAGCGCCAGCTTGGGCCCCTGGTAGGTCAGCGTGGGCGCGGCGCTTATCTCTCCTGGCTCAGCTACTACCCGGGCGTGCTGGAACCGGCGCTGATGTCCAAGTTCATGAACGTCGACGCTCCCCGCGCAACCGCCGGCTGGGCGCCGCTGGCCGAGGTGATGGCTACGCTCATCAAAGTGCTTGCCGGCGGACCGTATTTGCTCGGCGAGCGCTTCAGCGCCGTGGACGTGCTCTATGGCACGACCTTTGCCATGTTTGCACAGAGTCCGATGCTGCCTAAATCGGCAGTCCTCGACGAGTACGTCAAGCGCATAGTGACGCGGCCCGCCTTTGCGCGGGCGCAAGCCAGGGACCACGGCTGAGCCCGTGCCGCCGGCCGGGGCTCACGGCAGCTCGGTGCTCTCCTCCGGCAGCCCAGGGCCCAGATTGTCGGGCACGGGGATAGCGATCTCCTTGCGCCCGGCTTTGCGCAGCTGTGCATTTACCGCGGCGAGCTCGTGCTCGCGCAGGCCCTGCCACTGGCTGGCCACCGCAGCGGCGCGCTTCGCGCAATTGGCAGCAACCTGACGTTGCGCCTCGGTTGGCGCGCGATCGGTGCCGCCCACGTCAGTGAGAATGTCGGCGAGGGTTTCGTTGGTGCCGGCCAGATTCATAGTGTTCTCACCCTCGCCGGAGACCCAGGGTTGCGTGCGCGCCTTGAGGGATTCCAGAGGGGCTCGCAACGCGTCGCCCTTTGGCAGCTCCTTCAATTGTGCGTTGATCGATGCGCGCAGCGTCTCGATTTCGCGAGTATGTCGCCAGACCTCGCCGAGCACCGTGCCGTATTCAAGCGAGAAGTCCACAGCCGCCTGCAGAGCCTCGGCGGAAACCTTGACGCGCGGATCCATCGCCACCTCGAGCGGCTCCTCGAGCCGCTTGCCGTTGACAATCAGGCTCAGGCGGTAATTGCCAGGGGGCACCATCGGCCCGCGGGGTTCGACTGGCACGCCGGCCGTGCGCGAGGTGGAGATGCTGTATTTGTAGGTCGCGGCTTTCGGGCGGGGATAACGCAGATCCCACACGAAGCGATGCGCGCCGGGCTCGGCCGACAGCTTGAGGTCCGGCTTGATCCAGTCCTGCGCGAAATATCTTTCCACGGCCAGCGATTCGTCAGCGTCGCGGCTCGAGAACTTACGGACTAACTGATCCTTGTGATCGCGCACTTCGAGCGCGACTTCGCCGTTGCCGTCGCTTCCGACCACGTAATCGATTACAGCCCCTTCGGGTGGGTTCGTGCCCAGCGGGGTCTCGGCCGGGGGAGGCGTGTCCTTATTCCGGTTGCTGCGCCAGCGAATCGCGGTCGCCGGAGTGAACAGGCGAGTGGCGCCAGCCTCGGTGCCGGGCTGCAATTGGCGCAAGCGGGACACATCATCGAGTACCCACAGCGCGCGTCCCTGGGTGGCGGCGATCAGGTCGTTGTCATGCACCAGCAAATCGTTCACCCACGCCGGTGGCAGATTAAGCTTTAGTGATTGCCAGTGGGCGCCATCATCGATCGACCACTGCACGCCTTGGTCGGTACCGGCATACAACAGACCCGGGCGCTGCGGATCGGCGCGCACCACGTTGATGAACGAATGCGGCGGCAGGCCCGCGGAAATGTCGGTCCAAGTCACGCCGTGATCGCGAGTGCGCCACACGTGGGGCGCGTATTCATCCTGGCGATGGTTATCGACGGCGACATACGCCGTACCGGGCGCGAGCGCAGACACATCGATACGGCTGATCTTGGACCATGGGGTCACGCCCGGTGGTGTGACCTCGTGCCAGCTCTTGCCGCCGTCGCGGGTCAGTTGCACGAGGCCATCGTCGGTGCCGATCCAGATTTCGTCATTGTCCTGCGGAGCGGGCGCAATGCTGTAGATCACCCCGACGCCGCAGCTGCGCGCCGCCGGCGGCTGCAGATCGCCGTCGCAGTGCTTGAACTGTGGATCGCGATGCGAGAGCTGCGGGCTGATCTCCTGCCAGTGTTCGCCGCGATCAAGCGAGCGCAGCAGTGTCTGCGTACCGAAGTAAAGCGGATAGGGCGCCCGAGCGCCGAAGGCGATTGGCGTGAACCACGAGTAGTGGTACTTGTAATCGGTAGGGCGCTGGCCGTAACTGTTGACTGGCCAGGGCGTGACATTCTGCACCTCCCCGGTTCGCCGGTCCCAGCGCGTCAGGCGTCCGCCTAGTCCCGTGGCAAAAACGATATTCGCGTCCTCGGGATCGGGAATATCGTAGTCGCGCTCATCGCCGCCCACCGGGGCCCAATCTCGAAAGCTGATCGCGCCGTAGTCACTGCGGCTCGCGATCCCGACCGTGCCACTGTCCTGCTGACCGGAATAGATGCGGTAGGGAAAGGCCCGGTCGGTCGCCAGGTAATAGAACTGCCCGGTCGGTGCGTTGTACCAGCTGCTCCAAGTGGCCCCGCCGGTGACTGAAATCACACTGCCCTGGTCCGAGGCGGCAATCATGCGCTCGGGATGCTTCGGATTGATCCAGAGGTCGTGATAGTCGTCGCCGCCGGGCGAGCCGCGAATCACCGCGAAGGTCTTGCCGCCATCGGTGGACTTCTTGATCGACTGCCCCGTCAGGTAAATCGTGTCCGCATCGCGCGGATCGAGCGTCATGCGGCTGAAGTAGGAGCTGACCACGGAGCGCGCCTTGTTGACGAGAATCCAGTTACTTCCCCCATCGTCCGATCGATACAGGCCGCCGCCGTTCCTCGCGCTGACGCTGGCGTATATGCGCGTGCCGGCGGCGATGTGACCTACCGCCAGTCCGATGCGCCCGATATCGCCGGCCGGCAGACCCTTGCCGGGTACCCGAGCCCAGGTCTTGCCGTTGTCATGAGATTCGTGGATACCGCCGGTCGGTCCCATCGATGGCATGAAGTAGCTCAGCCACGGCCAGTGGCGATCCTTCCAGGTGCTGGCATAGAGGTGATCCGGATCGGCCGGATCGCCGGCGATGTCCACCGCGCCGGTATCGGGGCCGACGTACAGCGTGCGCGACCAGCTCTGGCCGCCGTCACTGGAACGAAAAACGCCACGCTGTTCGTTCGTTCCGTAGAGGTGGCCGATGGCCGCAACCAGGACGACATCCGCGTTACGCGGATCGACGTACACGGCGCCAATGTGCCGTGTGTCCGCCAATCCCACCGCCCGCCAGCTTTGGCCGCCGTCACTGGAGCGGTAGAGGCCGCTGCCGGTGCCCATGTCGTAGCGCTCTTCGATCTGTCCGGTGCCGACGTAGAGCACCCGTGGGTCCGAGGCGGCCACGGCCAGTGCACCCACGGTGGATTCAGGCTGGCCGTCGAAAATCGGCACCCAGGTCTGGCCGGAGTCGGTGGTCTTCCATACACCGCCGCCGGCGTATCCCGAGTAATACGTATCCGGCTGCTCCGCCACCCCTGCGGCCATGGTGCTCCAACCGGAACGGAACGGCCCGATCAACCGCCACTCCAGGCCATTGAGCATCGAGGGTGCGACGGTATCGTTCGCGGCCGGCGTCGCATTCCCATGCAGAGCGCACAGGGCCACGCCCAGGCCGGCGATCAGGCGTCGATAAGGATGCAGCATGGGGGTTCCAGTAGATATGGCAGGGAAGATGCGGCGGGCATTTAGCCCTAGGCGAGTGCAATTATGCTATCGCATACCCTTTCGCGCCACAAAGCCAAGGTGGCGCGGGCTTCGCGGCACACGGGCCACGAGCGCACAGCGGCAGTGGCGCCCACCGCCGATGGTCAAGCGTAAATGCGGCTCGATCGCTTCGACAACCCACGCGGCACGAATTACCATGCACGCACTGTGAGTGTCACCGCCGACAGCATCGCGCCATTCGCCGACTTGCGCGTCGACGGCCAACGTCTGTGGCACTCGCTCGAGCGGTTTGCCGAGATCGGAGCGACCGAGCGCGGCGGTTGCAACCGACAGGCGTTGACCGACCACGACCGGGCAGGGCGCGATCAGTTCGCCGCGTGGGCGAAGGAAGCGGGCTGCACGAGCACGATCGATGCGATTGGCAATCTGTACGTGCGCCGGCCCGGGCTGGAAAACAGTTTGGCTCCGGTGATGGCGTCCAGCCATCTCGACACGCAGGCCACCGGGGGGCGCTTTGATGGCGTTTACGGGGTGATGGCGGGTCTGGAAGTCATACGGGTGCTGAACCAGCAGCGCATCACGACACGCCGACCGATTGACGTAGTCAGCTGGACCAACGAGGAGGGTTGCCGATTCGTGCCCGCGATGCTGGGTTCGGGCACGGTCGCCGGGACTCACGAGCTCGATTTCGCACTCGGCAGGCGCGATGCCGCGGGCCATTCCGTGGGCGAGGAACTCGATCGAATTGGCTACCGCGGCCAGCGCCCGGCACGACCCTTTCCCGTGCACGCGGCTTTCGAAGCGCACATCGAGCAAGGCCCGATACTGGAGCGCGATGGGGTGGTCATTGGCGTAGTGACTGGAATTCAGGGCCTGCATTGGCTGGATGTGGTGCTGACGGGTGTGCCCTGTCACGCGGGCCCGACCCCCATGGACATGCGCCGTGACCCGTGGCGCGCGGCGGCGCCGATCATTGCCGGTGCCATGGCGCTTGCCGAAGCACGATCCCCCTGGGGTCGGTGCACGGTGGGCGATGTTCAATGCAAGCCCGGCGCCCGCAATACCGTACCCGAGACGCTGCGTATTGCGATCGACATCCGCCACCCGGAGGGTGCGGTCCTTGAACAGATGTACGGGGAACTTCAGTCGCTGGTGGCGCGGGAAGCGACGCGGGCGAAAGTCGAGGCGCGCATCGAGCCGGTGTGGCATATGCCGCCCACGAGTTTCACCCCGCGCCTGGTTGACCTGGTCGAAACCACGGCGCGCCGGCTCGGGTACACCAACGAGCGCATCACCAGCGGCGCCGGTCACGACTCGCTCAACATCGCGAGATTCGCGCCGACCACCATGATATTCGTGCCGTGCGCGGGCGGGCTCAGCCACAACGAGGCCGAGATGGCCGACCCCAAGGACCTCGCCGCGGGCGCTAACGTGCTGCTGCATGTCGTGCTTGCGGCCGCCAACGAATGAGCACGTCGGCCGCGGTGTCGTCGGTGGCACTCCGCACCCGGGTGGAGGGCGGCGGCACGCCGCGCCCCGCGTACTGGGGCATTGACAGTGAGTACGGGCGCCTGACCGACGTGCTGGTCGGACCGATCGATCATTTCAACTGGCAGGCCGGGAATGCCGTCGCGCAGCGTAGCGAACGCGTCGGCCGCAAGTTCGATGCCCAGGCCGCGGCTCGTCAGCATGCAGAGATGGTGCATGCCTACGAGCAGGCGGGCGTGCGCGTGCACCGTCTGGCCGCCGACGCACAGCTCCCATACCAGGTATTCGCGCGCGACAGCAGTGTCATGACGCCCTGGGGGGCGGTGATCACTCAACTGCAGAAGCCGTTTCGGCGCGGCGAGTATGCGGCCTGCCTGCGCTTTTACCTCGAGGCGGGCATCCCGATTTACGACCTGGTCACGGCCGGCAATGTCGAGGGCGGAGATTTCATGGTGCTGAAGCCCGGTGTCGCGATCTGCGGCTATTCGGGGGAGCGTTCGATCCGACCCGCGGTGCGCCAGCTGCACGGTTGGTTCCAGGCCGAGGGCTGGGAACTCCATACCTACCCCTTCGATTCGCACTTCCTGCATCTGGACGTGCAGCTGGGCATGCTGGCCCCCGGGCTCGCCGTGGCGTGCGTCGAAGTCATGGAGGACGAATTGCTGCAATGGTTGCGCGCGCAGAAAATCCGTCTGCTCGAGGTCTCCTATGCGGACGCCATGGACCTCGGCTGCAACGTCGTCGCCTTGGGCAGCGAGCGTGTGCTGGTGCCAGCTTCAAGTCGACGCCTGATCGACATGTGTCGGGCCGAGGGGCTGAAAGTCTACGACCCGGACGTGTCGATGATCAGCGCCGGCGGCGGCGCGGTGCATTGCATGTGTCAGGCTTTGCGCCGGGAGTCGGTGACCGCCTGAGTCGCGCGCCGCGGGCTGCAGCCTGCGCCACCGGCCGGCTGGGCAGGCAATTTCGGCGCTGCGAGCGCATAAATTCGCACATCGCCGCCGATTGGGCACTGCAGGCGGTACAATTGTCGGCTGCAATCACCTCCCCCAAGAGCTATCCGACTTTCATGAGCCTCAGCGTCTTCGAGATTTTCAAGATTGGCATTGGTCCCTCGAGTTCACACACCATGGGGCCGATGAATGCGGCCCGCAGTTTTGTCGACTCGCTGGCTGCTCAGCAGCTGCTGGCGCGCACCGCTGCGGTCACGGCCGAGCTGTACGGCTCACTGGCCCTGACCGGGCGCGGGCATTGCACCGACCGCGCGATCCTGCTGGGGCTGGAAGGCATGAGGCCGGAGACGATTGATTCGACGCAGGTCGAGCCAACCGTCGAGCGCATCCGCAAGGCGAAGCGGCTACGACTGCGCGGCGAGCACGAGGTGGCCTTCGATGAAGCGTCGCAGCTGCTGTTCCACCACGACAAGGTGCTGCCGGGTCATTCCAACGGCATGCAGTTTACCGCTCGCGACGCCCAGGGCACGACGCTCGCGCACGAGGAGTATTACAGCACTGGCGGCGGTTTCATCGTCAAGGCCGGAGAGCAGCTCAATCCTGCTACGCAGCGCGCAGTGGCCCCTTATGAATTCAATTCGGCGGCGGAATTGCTCGAACACGGAGCCAAGCATGGGCTCGAAATCCACGAGCTGATGATGGAGCGCGAACGTACCTGGCGCAGCGAGGCCGAGGTCCAGAACGGTCTGTTGGAGATCTGGCGGGTGATGCGTGAGTGTGTGCAGCGCGGTTTTAGCGCGCAAGGACTGCTGCCGGGAGTGCTCAGGGTCCGACGGCGCGCACCCAAACTCTATCGGTCATTGGAATCGGCGGGCGAGCGCGACCCGATGCATGCGCTCGACTGGGTCAACGCGTTTGCGCTGGCCGTCAACGAGGAGAACGCCGCCGGCGGCCAGATGGTCACGGCGCCGACCAATGGCGCAGCGGGTATCGTGCCTGCCGTGCTGCACTACTACGATCGCTTTGAGGCGGGCGCCGACGACGCGGGCGTGATCCGATTCCTGCTCACCGCCGCAGCGATCGGCATGCTGTACAAGAAGAACGCCTCCATCTCCGGGGCCGAGATGGGCTGCCAGGGCGAAGTCGGCGTCGCCTGTTCGATGGCGGCGGCCGGTTTGGTATCCGCCCTGCACGGCACCAACGAGCAGATCGAGAACGCGGCGGAGATTGGCATGGAGCACAACCTCGGCCTGACCTGCGACCCGGTGGCCGGCCTGGTGCAGATTCCCTGCATCGAGCGCAACGCGATGGGCTCACTCAAGGCGATCAGCGCCGCGCGCCTGGCGCTGCATGGCGACGGTTCGCACAAGGTTTCGCTCGATCAGGTCATCAACACCATGCGCCAGACCGGCATGGACATGAGCACGATCTACAAGGAAACCTCGCAAGGCGGGCTCGCGGTCAATGTCCCCGAATGCTGAGCGGCGCTGATTAGGCGGCGTTTTCCCAGTCCAGGATCACCTTGCCGCTGTGGCCGGAGGCCATGATTTCGAAGCCCTGCTGGTATTGCGCGACCGGCAGCCGGTGCGTGATGACCGGACCGATATCGAGCCCTGACTGCAGCATGGCGGCCATCTTGTACCAGGTCTCGAACATTTCCCTGCCGTACACGCCCTTGATCATCAGGCCCTTGAAGATCACGTCGTCCCATTGAATACCGGTGTCGGCCGGCAGAATGCCAAGCAGGGCGATGCTGCCGCCATGGTGCATGGTCTTGAGCATCTGGCGGAACGCAGCGGGCGCGCCGCTCATTTCCAGACCCACGTCGAACCCTTCCTCCATGCCCAGCGACTGCATGGCGTCTTCCAGTTTCTCGGTACGCACGTCAATTGCCACGGAGGCGCCCAGTTTCCGTGCCAGCGCCAGCCGATACGGGTTGACGTCGGTGATGACGATGTGGCGCGCACCCACGTGGCGCGCGATCGCCACGGCCATGGTGCCGATCGGGCCGGCGCCGGAGATCAATACGTCTTCGCCGACCAGGTTGAAGGACAGTGCCGTGTGCGTGGCATTCCCGAGCGGATCGAGAATCGAGGCGATCTCATCGGTAATGACGGCCGGGAGTTTGAACACGTTCGATGCCGGCAGGGACATGAACTCCGCGAAGCAGCCCGGCCGATTGACGCCCACCCCTATGGTGTTCCGACACAAGTGTCGCCGTCCGGCGCGGCAATTGCGGCAGAATCCGCAGGTCACATGGCCCTCGCCCGATACCCGATCACCGAGCTTGAGCCCGCGCACCTCGCTGCCCATTTCCACGATTTCGCCGCAGTACTCATGCCCGACGGCCATTGGGACCTTGATCGTGCGCTGCGCCCAGTCGTCCCAATGGTAGATGTGCATGTCGGTGCCGCATATGGCGGTCTTTTTCATGCGGATCAGCACGTCGTTGGGACCGATGGTGGGCTTGGCAATATCGGCCATCCAGATGCCCGGCTCTGCCTTGGCCTTGACCAGTGCCTTCATGACGCCAACTGTCCTGTGGATTTCTCGAGTGGGTTCAAGACGCCAAATTCGCGCCCGGCGGTCGTAAACGCGCTGATCGCACGATCGAGGTGGGCGCGAGTATGCGCGGCGGTAAGCTGGGTGCGGATGCGGGCCTGGCCCACCGGCACCACCGGAAACGAGAAGCCGATGACGTAGACGCCCAGCTCCAGCAGCCGGTCGGCGAGGCGACTGGCCAGCCCGGCATCGCCAATCATGACCGGCACGATCGGGTGTTCCCCCGCGATCAGCCGGAAGCCCGCCGCCTGCATGCGCTCGCGGAAGTAGCGCGAATTGTCTGCCAGCTGGCGACGCAGCTCGTCACCGGACTCAATCAGATCCAGCACCGCCAGCGTGGTCGCGGCGACCACCGGCGGGATCGAATTCGAGAACAGGTAGGGGCGCGAACGCTGGCGCAGCCAGTCAATGACCTTCTTGGGGCCCGCCACGTATCCTCCCGAGGCACCGCCCAGCGCCTTGCCCAGAGTGCCCGTGAGCAGATCGACCCGGCCCATGACGCGCTGATGTTCATGCGTGCCGCGTCCCTTGGGGCCGACGAAGCCGGTGGCATGCGAGTCATCGACCGCCAGGATCGCACCGTAGCGCTCCGCGAGCGCGCTGATCTGCGCCAGCGGCGCGATCGTGCCATCCATGGAAAACACGCCGTCGGTGACGATGAGGCGCGTGCGCGCGCTTTGCGCCTCGATCAGCCGGGCCTCGAGTTCGGCGAGATCCCGGTTCGCGTAACGGAGCTTGCGCGCCTTGCACAAGCGGATGCCGTCAATGATCGAGGCGTGGTTGAGCGCGTCGGAGATGACCGCGTCTTGCTCGTCCAACAGAGTCTCGAAGAGCCCGCCGTTGGCATCGAAACAGGAGGAATAAAGGATCGTGTCCTCGGTGCCCAGGAAGCCCGACAGCCGCGCCTCGAGCTCGCGGTGAATGCTCTGGGTTCCGCAGATGAAGCGCACCGAGGCGCAGCCGTAGCCAAACCGGTCGAGCGCGCGGTGGGCGGCCGCGAGCACGGTGGGATGATTGGCGAGCCCCAGATAATTGTTGGCACAAAGGTTGATGACCTCCGCCCCGCCGGCGACCCTGATGACGGCGCCCTGCGGCGTGTCGAGCACGCGCTCGGCCTTGAAAGTGCCCGCCGAGCGAAGCTCGAGCAGGCGCTCATTTAGCTGCGTCGCGACCGTATCGATCGCCCGGGTGGGATTTGGCAAGGGTGGTGCGCTGTGGCGGAAAGCCGTACGTTATCCTGCGTGCGCGGAATTGTCGACGGTGCGCCCACCAGCGGCGCAGCGGCGCTTGACGCGCTGCGGTGCCCGGCCCGGGCGCTCGCCATGGCACATTAACGTCAAGCATTAACGTGAAGCATTAACGTGAACTTGGGCCATGGCGGTGTCACAATGCCGGCCGTGATAACAAAAACCACCGTAGCGGCGTTGCTGGCCTGCGTCAGCCTCGGGGTGTTTGGCGAAGTCCCGCCCCTAACGGGCGCGGCCGAGACACCGGCCGCAGCGCCCGACGCGAGCGCTCCGCTGACGGCGCCGCCGGCCGTTAGTGCTGCGGACGAGGTCGAAGAGGTGGTGATTGCGGCGCCGGAACCGCGCTACGTGGCGCCCACTCGGCGTGATCAGATCGGGCGTATCTGGGCCCCGGTATTCATCAACAATCAGGGACCATTTCGCCTGGTGCTGGACACGGGCGCCAACCGCTCGTGCGTAATCGCAAAGGTGGCCTCCCGCCTGCAGCTGACGCCGGATCACTTCCGCGTCGATGCGGCTGCAGGGCGTCACCGGGAGCGCGACGGTGCCGACGGTGCGCGTCAATTCGCTGCTGGTGGGCGATTTGTTGATCACCGGCTCTAAGCTTCCGATCATCCCCGACGCGCTCGGTGGCGCCGAGGGCATCCTGGGCAATGAAGGCCTCATCGACCGGCGGGTCTACATCGACTTTCGCCACGACATCATCTCAATTACCCATTCGCACAATCGCGCGGCACCGCCGGGCTATTACACGGTGCCGTTCACCCTGCAGCGCGGTCGCCTACTGATGGTGGATGCCTGGCTTGGACGCGTGCGCGCCAAGGCCATCATCGATACCGGCGGACAGACCACGGTCGGTAACCTCGCATTGCGCGATGCGCTGATGCACAAGTACCGCAGTGGAACACCGGAAGTCGATCACATCGAAGGCGTCACGACCGATGTTCAGGACGGCGAGGGGCGCAGGGCGCCGTCGATCGAATTCGGGCCGATCGACATACACACGGACCGCATGACCTTTGCCGATATGCGCATCTTTGAATACTGGCACCTGACCGAGGAGCCCGCATTGCTCATCGGCATGGACGCGTTAGGTTTGCTCGACGCGCTGATCATCGACTACCACCGCAACGAGTTGCAGTTGCGTATGCGGGCCTACTGACACCTCACGCGCGCGGCGCGCCCCGAAACGCCGGTTACTTGGCGATGACCGTGCCGTTCACCACCCTGACCGCGGCCCCGACATTCAGCGTGGGCTGGCTGTCCTGCGAGACCGTGGTGTCGGTGCCGTTGTCCAGGTGCACTTTGATGTCGTAGTGCGAAGTCGCGCGAGCCTTTTGCTCGACTTTGTTTCCGACGAAAGCACCACCGGCCGCGCCGGCAATCTTGGCGATCGTCTTGCCGCTGCCGCCGCCAATCTGGTTACCCAGCACGATTCCGGCCACGCCACCAGCCACGGCACCGAGGCCCGTGCCCTTGCCCTGGACCGTGACCGGCGTGATCGCGGTGATCACACCGCAGTTCGTGCATACCGGAGGCGGGGGCGGCGGTGTGTGGTGAACGACGGGCGCAGGCGCCATGGCGACGACGGGCGGCGCGGGCGGCGGAGCCACCACCGGCACAGGCTTGGGTTTCTGGACCGCCTTCTTGGTCACTGGCTTCGGCGCAGGCTCGGGGGCGGGTTCGGGCGCAGGCGCGACCTCGGGGCTAGCGGCCGGTGGCGGCGCGGCCGCAGCCGGCGGCGGGCTGGCCGGTGGCGCCTGGGGTTCTCCCGAGGGGCTGCAGGCGAGCAAAGCGGCAAACGCGCAGGCCGTCAAGGCGGAGGCGGTGATTCGGGCGGTCGGGGTGTTCATAGGTCATGGGCTCATCGGCACAACATGGGCAACCAATCTACTGGATTGCGCCTCAAGCGCAAGTTTCACTCGCGTAATTGTCGCCAGAGACCGACGCAAATTCAGGGCCTTGGCGATAAGAAGAAGCGATTTTGTGAACCACTGCCTACCGGTGGGTGCGCCGTGGCGATGTGCGGCCGGGCGCGCGGAATGCAAAGCAGCCGCGGTGGGCTTTTGCCATCATTCTGTGGATGAAACGCAAGCGCGCGCGGCCAGGGCGCTACCTCGAAGTTGAACTTTCCCACGTTGATCTGGTACGCGGTGGGCAACGCGTACTGCGCGATCTGCGGTGGCGTGTGCGCCCGGGACAGCGCTGGGTGCTGCTGGGAGCCAACGGCGCCGGCAAGACTCAGCTGCTCAAGCTCGTTGCCGGCGATATCTGGCCGCAGCCGCGGGCCGATGTCCGCCGTCTGTATCGCTGGCAGGGCGAGCTGTGCACGGAGCCCTATGGGGTCAAGGAGGAGATCGCCTACCTGGGTGCCGAGCGACAGGATCGCTACCAACACTACGATTGGAATTATCGTGTCAGCACGATCGTGGGCACGGGCATTCAGCGCAGCGACACGCCGCTGCGCTCGCTCACTGCCGCCGAGCGCGTATCGGTCGCACGGACGCTGCGGCGGCTGGGGATCCAGGCGCTCGCCGGGCGACGCTTCCTCGCCCTCTCGCAGGGCGAGCGGCGGCTGGTGTTATTGGCGCGGGCACTCGCCGCGCGCCCGGCACTGCTCTTGCTCGATGAACCCCTCAATGGGCTGGATGCGCCGAATCGGGCACGCATCCTGGCGGCGCTGGACACGCTCAGTCGATCGAAGCTGCCGTGGATCTACGCGAGCCATCGACTTGAAGAGCTGCCGCTCACGGCGACGCATTGCGCGCGACTCGACCAGGGTCGACTGCGCACCGGTCCCTGGAGCGCTCGGCGCGCGCCTCATGACAGCGGCAGCGGGCAACTGCGAGTCGCGAAGCGCGTTCGCCGGCCCGCGCCGCGCTCGTTAATCGAATTGCGCAACGCTTCGGTTTGGCGCGCGGGCCGGCCGGTGCTGCGCCGCCTTACGCTGCAGATACGCCATGGCGATTGCTGGGTCGTGCACGGCGCCAACGGCAGTGGCAAGTCCACGTTTCTGGCGACCCTGCAAGGTGAGCACGCTGTTGCGAGCGGCGGATCGATCCGCCGCAACCTCGATCAGTCCAGCCTGTCGTTGAGCGAATTCCAAAAGCACGTCGGATTGATCGCCCCGGAGTTGCAAGCGGCCCTGCCGCGTCGATTGACCGCACTGGAATGCGTGGTCGCGGGTCGGCGCGGCGCCTACCACCTCGATGGCGCGGCGAGCGCGTCCGAACAACGCGTGGCCCTGCAATTGCTCGGCCAAGCGGGTGCGCGACGCTTCGCACGGCGCCGATTGTCAGAACTCTCGTATGGACAAGCGCGGCGTGTCCTGTTTGCCCGCGCGCTGGCGCGACAGCCTGATATTGTGTTGCTCGATGAACCCTACACCGGATTGGACGCTGTTACGCGTCGCCGACTTCGTTCACTCGTCGAGAACTGGATCAGGGAGGGGCGCACCGTCGTGATTGCCAGCCACCACCGCGACGATTGGCCGCGCGGCAGCAGTTGTGAACTTGAACTTGCCGCAGGGCGGCCGCGTTATTGCGGGCCGTTGCGCAAGCTGGCGACGGCGCGGCCCAGGGGGCGGCCATGACACGGCAGCTGCGGCTGTGGCTGGTGGCGCTCATCGCCCTGGCCGTGCTGGCAGGCGTGTGGCGTTGGCGCACGCCACAGGTGGCGGCCGTGGAGGGCGTTGTCATCGCCGGCGGAGACGGTGGGGGCCTGCCACGCAGCGCACCGCAGTTGGAGGGGTTCGACGTCAGTGCGCTGCAGGCGGTGGCTACAAATGCGTTTAAGCAGGACGTCAGTGCATTGCTGATCTTGCGCCACGGTCATCTGGTGTATGAACGGTACGGCGCCGACGTTACCGCCAGCGTTCCGGTGGCGGGCGGTGAACTGGCGAACGGACTGCTGATCGTCGCCGCGGGAATCGCAGTGGCCGAACACGGCATGGTCATGCCGCCAGCACCGATCGATGGCGGGCGCCTCGCTGCTGCCATCGCGGCGGCCAGCGGCCGCACTTACCCATCGTTCCTTTCGCGCCATATCTGGCAGCCGCTGCACGCTGCGCCGGCCTACTGGACTTCCACCGGAGTAAGCGCCCGCTGCGTGGACTGGCTGCGCGTCGGTGAATTACTGCTGCACGATGGCCGCTTCGAGGGTACGCAGATCGTGCAGCCGGGATGGATCGCGCGCCACGCAACGCAGCTGTTCAGCCCCGGTGTTGATTCGCCCGCGGGCGGCGGCTGGCTGACCTTGCACGGTCCGGGATCAACACGTCTATGGCTGGCGCCGCGCTTTGACGTTGCCGTCTTGCGGGTGGCCGCGGCGCCGGCGCCGGGAGTCGCGGTCGACGAAACGCTGGCTCGCACGATCATCAATACGCTGCGTGACCATCCCGCCACGGGCGGCAGCGGCTTGAATGACTTGGTGCCGGGCCATTAGTGCGCATTTGTCGGGTGGGGCCACGCGGCCGCTGTTGGCGATATTCATAGTCTGCGCCATCGACGTCCTCGGCTTTGGCGTCATCGTGCCGCTGGTGCCCTACATGGCGGATCGCTTCGGGGCGGCGCCCTGGATGATCACCTGGATCCTCGGCAGCTACTCCCTGTGTCAGCTCATTGCCGCGCCGCTATGGGGGCGACTCAGCGATCGGTACGGCCGACGCCCGGTGCTGATGTGCAGCCTGGTCGGTGCCTGCCTGTCGTATTGCATACTGGGTTTTGCGCCTGGCCTTGTCTGGCTATTGGTCTCGCGCATGCTCAATGGCCTGATGGCAGGCAATATTTCTGCGGCCATGGCGTACGCGGCCGACGTCAGCCGGCCAGAGCACCGGGCTCGCGCGCTCGGCACGGTCGGCGCGGCAATTGCCTTAGGGTTCATGATCGGACCGGCCTTAGGCGGCCTGCTGGCGGGCAATAGCGTGCGCTCGGCCAGCTTCCTGCTCCCGGCCATGGTGTCGGCGGCCCTGAGCCTCGTGGCCTTGCTGTTGGTTGCGCTGCTGTTGCGCGAGAGTCAGAGCGCGGCGCAGCGACTCGCGCATCGCTCGAGCACTACGCCCTCGACGGCGTGGCACACGCTGCGCTCGCGCCCGGCGCTGCGGTGGTTGGTGCTGGGCGCGGTGCTGGTCACATTCTCGCAGGCCACGCTGGAATCGATCGTGGCGCTGTGGGGCCTGAAGCGCTTTGCGCTTGGCCCACGCACCATCGGCGCACTGCTGTTCGGACTGGCGGCGATTGCGGTGGCCATGCAAGGCGGCCTGATACGCGTGCTGGCGCCGCGCTTTGGAGAGTATCGCTTGGCAGTGGCCGGCATCGCGGCCTATGTGGGTGGCCTGATCATCGTGGGCACATCATCCTCGTTACCTATGGCCGTGGCAGGTCTGGCGTTGATAGGATTTGGATCCGGGGCCTTTAGTCCCAGCGCTTCCGCGCTGGCTTCGCGCCAGGCCGACGCCGGAAACCGTGGCGTGGTCATGGGCACCTATCAGGCAGGCACTTCGCTGGCGCGGGTGCTCGGGCCTTTCAGCTCCGGGCTGATTTTCGGGCGCTTCGGTCCGGGAGCGCCGTTTTTGGTGGGCGCGCTGGTGACGTTGCAGGCGGCGTGGTGCATGCTGGCAGCGCGGCGATCTGAGCAACACGGAGAGGCGGCGTGATCTTTGAATTCGAAGGCAAGCGGCTCATCACCCGCAGCGCTAACTTTTACGTGGCGGCGGGCGCACAGCTGATCGGTGACGTGCATCTCGGCGATGGCGCCAGCGTTTGGTTCAATGCCGTGCTGCGCGCAGACGATGAACGCATCGAGATTGGTGACGGCAGCAATGTTCAGGACGCCACCGTGATCCACTGCGATCATGAGCAACCTACGCTTGTCGGGCGCAACGTTACGATCGGGCACCGCGTGCTGTTGCACGGCTGCGTGATCGCCGATCAGTGCCTGATTGGCAACGGGGCGATACTGCTCGATGGGGTGCGGGTCGGTACTCATTGCCTCATAGCCGCCGGTACGCTCGTCACCCCGGGCAAGGAAATTCCGCCGGGCAGCGTGGTGATGGGCTCCCCGGGCCGAGTGGTGCGATCGACCGGCACCCGCGAGTTAAACTTGATCGAGGGGGCCTCGCGCTACTATCAGCAGCGTATCCTTCGCTATCGGGCGGAACCCGGATTGCGCGCCGGTTCGCTCGGGCCCGAGTGATGGCCGTCGATCCGAAGGACCTGCAGGCGCGCAGCGACAAGGGCAACCTTCTCAGGCAGCTGCGCATCGACCCGTCCGAACGCGATGGCGCCGCGGCGAGCGCAGGCAGCGCCAAGACGCGCTACCTCGTGCTCGGCGCGCTCGCGGTGGTATTGCTGGCCGCCGCTCTGGCCTACTGGAAGTGGCATTCCCGGCCGTACGCGGTGGAAGTGGCCACGGCACTTGCTCCAAGCGCCGCGCAGGGACCCGCCGCCATACTGCAGGCCAGCGGCTATGTGACCGCCAGGCGCGAGGCCACGGTGTCGGCACAGATCACCGGGACCATCAAGGAGGTGCTCATCGAAGAGGGCGAGCACGTCAAGGCGGGTCAGGTGCTGGCGCGGCTCGACGACTCGGCGTATCAGGCCGGCGTGGCCCAGGCGCGCGCCCAGTTGCTGGCCGCGCAGGCCCTCGAGGCGCAGTACACCACGCAGTTGGCGCAGGCACGGCGCGACACGCAACGCAATCAGGACCTGATCGACAGAAATCTGGTATCGCGCCAGGCTCTGGAGACCGCGCAGACGCAACAGGACACAGTGAGCGCGCAGCTGCAGGCGCAGCGCAAGCAGATCGACGTGGCGCGGGCGACTCTGCGTGGCGCGGAGGTGCAGCTTGACTACTGCACCGTGCGGGCACCGTTCGACGGGGTGATCATCGCCAAGGCGGCGCAGTCAGGCGAGATAATTTCGCCGATCTCGGCCGGAGGTGGTTTCACGCGCACCGGGGTCGGTACCATTGTCGACATGGATTCCCTCGAGATCGAAGTCGACGTCAACGAGGCCTACATTAATCGCGTCGCGGCGCAGCAGCCCGCCCAGGCCTTGCTCGACGCCTATCCGGACTGGAACATCCCGGCGCACGTGGTCGCTATAATTCCCACGGCCGATCGCAACAAGGCGACCGTCAAGGTGCGCGTGGCGCTCGACCAGAAAGATCCGCGCATCCTTCCGGACATGGGGGTACGGGTTTCGTTTTTGGAGTCTGAAAGTGCCGGCGATGCGGCGCATGCCGCGGCCGCACCGGCCAAGGACACGGTGCTGGTGCCCAGCTCGGCGCTGGTCGCCCGGGGCGGGTCCGAGGCGAGCGTGGTGTATGTCGTCGAGGGCGATGTGGCGCGGGCACATGCCGTCAAAGTCGGCCAGGCATTTGGGGAGTTGCGTGCGGTCACGGGACTTGCCGCCGGCGCGCGCGTGGTCCGGGTCCCGCCCCCCGGAATCCACGACGGCGCGAAGGTCAGCGTCTCGACAGCAGGTAAATGAGTATGAGCGTTGTGGTCAGCCTAGGCGGTGCCCCATGAATGCCCTGGTCCAGATCAAGGATCTCAGCAAAACCTACACGCGCGGCAAGCAAAAGGTCGAGGTCTTGCACGGCATCAATCTGGACATCGAGGCCGGGGATTTTGTGGCGCTCATGGGTCCGTCGGGATCCGGCAAGACCACGCTGCTCAACCTGATTGGCGGCCTGGACGCACCGACCGGCGGCAGCATTACCGTGGGCGGCGAACGCATTGATCAATTTTCTGAAAACGCGCTGGCCAAGTGGCGCGCCGGTCACGTCGGCTTTGTATTTCAATTCTACAACCTGCTCTCGACGCTTTCGGCGCGCAAGAACGTCGAGCTGCCCTTGCTGCTGACAAAACTGTCCGCGGCCCAGCGCCGGCAGCGCGCCGACATCGCGCTGCAGCTCGTCGCGCTCGCCGACCGCGCCGTGCACAAGCCGGCTGAATTGTCCGGCGGCCAGCAGCAGCGCGTGGCCATTGCCCGTGCCATCGTGTCGGATCCGGCGCTGCTGGTCTGCGATGAGCCCACCGGCGATCTTGATCGTCAGTCGGCCGCGGAAGTGCTCACGCTGCTGCAACAGCTCAATCGCGACCATGGCAAGACCATCATCATGGTGACCCACGACCCGAAAGCGGCGGAATTCGCGCACCGCATCCTGCATCTGGACAAGGGCACCTTCGCAGACCTCGAGGAGCGGCCGGCCGCGTGAAATACCTGCAGCTGGTGTGGGCGGCTCTGATGCGCCACAAGGCGCGCACGTTCTTTACGTTGCTGTCGGTGGCGGCCGCGTTCCTGTTGTTCGGTCTTCTTGACTCGGTACGTGGCGCCTTTGCCGGCGCCGGCAGCAGTGTGGCCGGATTGAACCGTCTGGTGACCGTATCGAAGATCAGTTTTACGCTGCAGCTGCCCAAGAGCCTGTTGGAGCGCATCCAGGCTGTGGCGGGGGTGGCCGATGTCACCTACGCGAATTGGTTCGGCGGCATCTACCAGGAGCAGAAAAATTTCTTTCCGAACCAGGCCGTCGCGGCCAATTACCTGGATGCCTATCCGGAATGGAAGCTCAGCGCCGCGGAGCGCGAAGCGTTTCGCAACACCCGCACCGGCGCCGTCGTAGGGGCGGCCTTGGCGCAGAAGTTTCACTGGAAGCTGGGCGACAAGATTCCGCTGCAGGCCACCATTTTCCCGCAGAAGAATGGCAGCAACACCTGGATCCTGGATCTGGTAGGCATCTACCGGATCGCTGATCCGCAGCAGCGCGGTCAGGAAAACGCCCTGCTGTTCAACTGGGACTATTTCGACGAGGCGCGCGCCTTCGGCAATGGCAACATTGGCTGGTACGTGATCCGCGTTGCTGATCCCAAGGAAGCCGACCGGGTTGCGCAGGCCGTCGACGCGCTGTCGGTCAATTCGGACCATGAGACCAAGACCCAGAGCGAGCACGCCTTCCAACTGGCATTCGTCAGCCAGTTCGGTGACATCGGACTGATCGTCGGCGCGATCATGGCGGCCGTGTTCTTCACTCTGATCCTGCTGACCGGCAACACCATGGCGCAGGCGGTGCGCGAACGCATCCCGGAGCTGGCGATTCTCAAGACCATCGGTTTTACCAGCGGCAGCGTGCTGGGACTCCTGCTGGCCGAGTCGATCCTGCTGTTAGTACTCGGAGGCGTGATGGGCGTGCTGCTGGCGGGAATGGTCGCCAATGGCTTACAGCTCTCTATGGGTATTACGCTGCCACCGATTGTTTCCGCGCTCGCCGTCTGGCTGCGCTCACTGGCGCTGATGGTGCTGATCGGCGTCCTGGTGGGAGCCATGCCGGCCTACCGGGGACTGAGGCTGCGGGTCGTGGACGCGATGGCGGGGCGCTGAGCATCGTCATGAGCACCCGCGGCAATCGCGCGATGCGCCTGCTTTCCTGGCTCGGCGTCTGGGTCATGGTGATTGTGGCCCTGCTGGTCCTGGCGTTGCTGCCGGGCTGGGCGTTACCGCTGCTGTTACTGCCGCTGCTGCTCTGGCTGCTCGGCACCCGCACCGGGCGCCAGGCCTGGTCGGCCACTCAGGTGGGCATTGCCACCATTCCGCAGCGCCTCGGCTCTTCTTCGGTCGTAGTGGTCGGAATCGCCGGCGTGGTGGGGGTGCTGGTCGCGCTGCTGGCCATGGCGGCGGGGTTTGCGGCGACCCTCAAGCAGGGAGGAAATGAGGACACCGCCATCGTGCTGCGCGCCGGGGCGCAGAGCGAGCTGAACTCGGTGATTAGTCATGAGACGGTGACCCTGGTCGCGCAGCAACCGCAGGTGCAGCGCAACACCGCCGGCCAGCCGATCGCCTCCGGCGAGTTGGTGGTGGTCGCCGCGCTGCCCAAGCGCAGTACGGGACTGGATGCGAACGTCGAGGTGCGCGGGGTGGGCGAGAGATCCTGGGAATTACGGCCGGGCCTGCGCATTATCGATGGGCGCCGCTTTACGCCAGGACTGCGTGAACTGATCGTCGGAAAGCGCGCGCGCGAGCAGTTCTCGGGCGTCGACGTAGGCTCGACCCTCAAGCTCAACGGCCAGCTGTGGCGCGTGGTTGGCGAGTTCCTGGCCAACGACGCCAACGATTCGGATCTGTGGGGCGATGTTGAGGTGGTGGGGCCGACCTATCGGCGCGGCAGCAGCGCCACGTCGGTGACCGTCAAGCTCACGGATCCCGGCGCGTTCGAGGCCTTCAAGGCGGCACTGACGACCGACCCCAGGCTCAAGGTAGACGTCATGACCACGCGCGAATACTTCACGGCGCAATCGGCCAGCCTGACGCGCCTGATCACGGCGCTCGGCAACGCCATCGGCGTCATCATGGGCATCGGCGCGGTGTTCGGTGCACTCAACAGCATGTACGCCGCGGTGGCCACGCGCACCCGCGAGATTGCCACCTTGCGCGCGCTCGGTTTCCGCGGCGCCCCGGTCGTGGTCTCGGTCATGCTCGAGACCATGCTGTTGGCGATGTTGGGCGGAATGTTGGGAGCCGCGATCGCCTGGCTCTTGTTCGATCACTATACCGCCTCGACGCTGGGCTCGAATTTCACTCAGATCGTGTTTGCGTTCCAGGTGTCGCCCGAACTGCTGTGGCGGGGATTGAAATGGGCGCTGGCCATGGGCCTGCTCGGCGGCTTGTTTCCCGCCTTGCGGGCAGCGCGCCTGTCTGTGACCGATGGGCTGCGCGAGCTCTGAGCACACGCTGCCCGGAAACGCCACGTCTTCGTCGCCACCGCGGCGCAGGCTTTAGTCACTGTACCGCGGGTTTTCGGTCCGGGTCAGGATTGCCGGCCATTCCCACGCCCGCCGCCTCGTGAAGTCACGCTAATGCGTACATGAACTCCACGAATGATGCGACAGCCCCATCCAGTCCGCGTATTTTTGGGTTGGTCGATTCGATCACGATGAACTCATCCGGGGCGTGCGCACCGGTCCCGTAACCCAGACCGAACCCAGCGGCGGGCAGGTTCAGTGGCGCGCTGGTAAAGCGATAGCCGGGCCAGGAACCCGGACTGCGGGGCGTGACCAGGGGCGGCGCGCCGAGTTTGGTGAAAGCCGCGATTACGGCCTTGAAGAATTTGCTGTCGGGATCGGTTTGCGTGGGATCGTAGCCGCCGGTCATATTGACTTCGATATCGCCGAAGCCGTGCTTGGCCAGATGGGCTTTGAGCTTGGCCAGGGTATCGGCCGCAGTCATATCGGGCACCAGGCGCATGTCGATCTTGGCCACGGCCCGATGCGGTAGCACCGTCTTGCCGCCCGGACCCGTATACCCGCCGACCAGGCCCTCGATGTTGATGGTGGGGCGCGAGAACAGCCGCAGCAGCGAAGTCTGCCAGTCTTCATCGTGCACCCAGTGATCCACCCCGTACTGGGCTTTCAAGGTGGCTTCGGGTACCGCGGCGGCATAGGCCAGCACCATCTTCTTTTGCGCGTCGGACAGGGGCTTGGCGTTGTCGAAGAAGCCCTCGACGGCCGGTGTATGCCCGTCCTTTTCCACCAGCGTGTTGAGCGCCTGCACCAGGTGCCAGGAAGGCGAGTCCACCTGGGCTTCGAGACTCGAATGGATGTCCTTCTTCGGACCGCGGCCCCATTTCTCGCCGCTCGATACCAGTTCCAGCTCCACGATGCCCTTCGCGCCGGCTTCCTCCTGAACGCTTCCGTCGGCTTCCTGGGAGGCGCTCGGCAACACGACGCCAACGCAGGATTTCAGGTTTGGAAGCACCTCAGGACTGTTGACGATCTCACCGAAGTGCGGGGAGCCGATTTCCTCTTCGCCCTCGCACACCAGTATCAAGTTCACCGGCAGCTTCTTGCCGCTGGCCTTGAACGCGGCGAGCGCACCCAGAAAGGCATTCTGCGGACCCTTCTGGTTGACCGCACCGCGCCCCATGCATACCGTGCCGAAGCCTGGCTTCTCCACCAGGCGCGCCTCAAGCGGTGGTGAACTCCACTCCTCGGGCACGAATTGCTTCACGTCATACATGAAATATACGGCGAGCGTTGTTTTGGCACCGGCATCGATGCGCCCGAACACTCCCGGCTTGCCGGAGGTCGGAATGATCTTGACGTCGGTAAAGCCCGCGTCGGTGGCGAGCTTGGCCATGTATTCCGCGCCTTGCGGATAATTCCTATTTTCCGCGGCGATGGATGGCAGTGCGATCCAGTTCTGCAGCCGCTTGATGTTGTCGGCGTGTTGTTTGGCGATTTGCGCAATTACGGCGGATTTGTCGGCATCAGTGCCGGCTGCCATCACCAACGTGGGCGCGGCAGTCAACAGGGCGCTCGACACCGCACCGTGCACGAAATCGCGGCGGCTCAGACCATTGTTATCGGACTCGCTCATGGCGTTCCCCCTTGTGCTTATGGGCCGCATTATCCCTCTTTTCGATTACGGAGTGGAGGGTCGAAATTCCTCCAGGCAACGCCAGGTCGCGGGTTTGCAGACGGTATGCGGCGGAGGCCGCGATCAGAATTGCAGAGTCGCGTCAAAGACAATGCGCGCGCTGCCCGCTACCCGCGCCTGCCACGCGCCGGCGGCGCCGGCGCCGACACACACCGTCAGCATTCCCGGTCGACCCATGTGGTGGCCCTGCCGCCCGGTGAATTCCAAGCTGCCGGATCGAACTGGAATTCGACCTAAGGCGTACAGATACGCCGCCAGCATCGCGTGCGCATTGCCGCTGACCGGGTCCTCTGCGATGCCCAGCGCCGGGCAAAACATGCGTGCTTCCGTGTCGCAATCGCTAACCGAAGGAGCCAGCGTGTACACGAAGAATCCCGCGGGACTGCCGGTGGCGGACAGCGCCGCGAGTCGCGACAGGTCCGGGCGCAGGCGCGCCAATGTGGCGCCGGCGCGCACCGCAATCAGTGCTCGGCTGGCACCGGCGCCCGCCACCACGGCCGGGCACGCCGGGTCGAGTTCGGCGCGCTCTACGCCGAGCGCGCCAAGGGCCGTGCCAAGCTGATCTGCCGAGAGCGGGCCCAGCACCGGCGGGAGCGGCTGGCTGAAAGCGTAGCGCGTGTCCTTCGGGCCGTGCATCCGCTCGATGTCGATGATGCCGCCGCGCTGCTTCTGCCGCCGGCGGTGCGGGTGGCCCAGCGCATCGAGCACCGCGTGGACTGCCACGGTGGCGTGGCCCACCAGGCCGGTCTCGCTTCGGGGCGTGAAGAAACGCAATCGCAGGTCGTGATCGACCGCATCGGGCGGTAGCACAAAGGCCGCATCGACCCCACCGAGCTCGCGCGTGATCGATTGCAGGTGGCTCTCGTCGAGAATCTCGGCGTCGAGCACCACTGCGGCCGGGTTGCCGGTACAGGGCGTCGTGGTAAAGGCGTCAACCCGAAAAACCCGCAGCTGCCTGCTCATCCGTCGCGTCTCTTCCGTGGTGGTAGACACGGGCCACAAGTCCCGGTAGCCCATGCTAACCCGCGACTGCGCACTGTGCCGGGCTTGCAATGCCCGCCGCGGGCAGGGATAGTCCGTGGCGCAAACCTTGGGGTGGCCTTGTGCAGGGCCTGAGATGCCGGATCGACCGGCAAACCCGTTGAACCTGATCCGGCTAGTACCGGCGTAGGGAGCAGGTCGTTGAAGCGCAAAAACTTACGGCTCACGTGCCTGGCGATGGCCGCATGGCTCGGTTCGGCCGCCCACGGGGCCGACTCTCCAGCGGGCACTGAAACCCTCGAACAGGTGGTCATCAGTGCAAGTCTGCGCAGTACGCCGTTGAGCGACCTGCCGCAGAGCGCCACGGTCCTCGACAGCCAGACACTGCGCGCGGCGGGCGTGCAGCATTTCGAGGATGTTCTTGGCCTGATTCCCGGCTTGAGTTGGGCATCGGGCAGCTCGCGTCCGAGATATTTCCAGATCCGCGGCATCGGCGAGACCGAACAGTACCAGGGTGCCCCCAACCCATCGGTGGGATTTCTGATCGATGACATCGATTTTTCCGGTGTCGGCATGCCGGCCACGCTTTTCGATCTCGATCGCATCGAAGTGCTGCGCGGCCCGAGCAGTACGGTCTATGGCGCCAACGCGCTGGCCGGACTGATCAGCGTGCGTAGTCGCGATCCGGGCCGCGCATTCGAGCTGGGCGGTGAACTCACCGCCGGCGACTACGGCACCGCATCCTTGGGGCTGGTGGTGGGCGATGGCCGCAACGACGGCACGGCGGGATGGCGCCTGTCCGCGCAGCGTTACCGGAGCGACGGCTTCCGGTACGATGAATATCTGGGGCGGGACTCGACCAACGGCTACGACGAGTCCACGGCGCGTGGCAAGCTGGTGTGGGACCCGACAGTGCAACTGCACGCGGCATTGACGCTGCTGTACGCCGACCTCGACAACGGCTACGACGCCTGGTCGGTGGACAACACCCGCATCACGCGCTCCAACCAGCCCGGGCGCGACGCGCAGCGCTCGAGCGGCGCGGCACTCCGGCTCGAGTACACGAGCGCGATGGGCCAGTGGCTGAGTGTCAGCAGCGCCGCAGACTCAGACATCGATTATTCGTTTGACGGTGACTGGGGCAACGACGCGTACTGGGGCGCGAGCGCCCCGTACGACTACTTCGAGGCTCATCAACGCACGCGTCAGACGGTGGCGCAGGATCTGCGGTTCGTGGGCGAGGGCCTGCCGCTGTCGATCGGCCAACTGAGCCCGGTGTTTGGGGCCTACGTGCTGCGCCTGCGCGAAGACGACGTGCAGCTCGACACCTGGAACGACCAGTACTACGGCGCCGGCCAGAGCATCCTCAACAGCCACTACCAGGCCACCAATGCGGCGCTTTATGGCTCGCTGGAATGGGCCACCGGGAAGCCTGGCACATTCACGCTGGGGCTGCGGGCGGAGCAGCGCACCGCGGATTACTCCGATAGTTCCGACGCACCCTTCCCGCAGGCAAAGAGCCAGCTGTTGGGCGGTAACTTGTCCTGGCTGTGGAAGCCGGCCGCGGCGCGCCAGTACTATGCGACGCTGGCACGCGGCTACAAGGCCGGTGGCTTTAATATCGGCGGCGACATCGATCCGTCGCAGCGCCAGTTCAGCTCCGAGACGCTGTGGAATCTTGAGCTGGGCGTGCGCGCCACGGGCCTCGGTGAGCAGCTTCAATTTAACGCCGACGCCTATGCCATGCGGCGCACGTCCATGCAGGTCTACAATTCGCGCCAGCTCCTGCCAAACAATCCGCTGACCTATGTTTTCTACACCGACAACGCCGCGCACGGCGACAATATCGGCATCGAAGCGGAATTGAACTGGAGGCCGCTGCCACGCTGGCTGCTGGCGGCGAGCGGCGCCGTGCAGGACACGCGCTACCTGGGCTACGTCAACGACGGGCTGGATTTACGCGGTCGCCAGCAGGCGTTCGCGCCCCCGTGGCAGCTGTCGGTGAGCGCCAGCTACCAGCATCCGGCGGGGGCTTTCGCCCGCGCCGATCTCCAGGCCCAGGATGGCTTCTACTTCAGTTCCAGCCACGACCAGCGCGCACGGGCGCGCACGCTGGTCAATGTGCGCGTCGGCTGGCGCGCGCGGAACTGGACGGCCAGCCTCTGGGCGCGCAACCTCTTTGATGCCGTCTACTCGGTGCAGGGTTTCTACTTTGGTGACGAGCCCCCAGATTTCCCGGTCAAGCTGTATTTGCAGAACGGCAACCCGCGTCAGGTGGGCGTGACGCTGAGCACGGAGCTGGGCAAAACCTAGGATGCGAATTTGAACGCGGTGCTGGCGCATGGACAGGAGGCGTTCGCGGTCGTCGCCGGCTTGATCTATGTGACCCTGATCCTGCGCCGCAACCGCTGGGGTTGGGTGGCGGGTGCCTTCAGTTCCTCGGTGTACGTGCTCATATCGGCGCGCGCCAAGCTGCCGATGCAATCGCTTCTTCAGGCCTACTACGTGGCAATGGCGGTGTACGGGTGGTTCAGCTGGAAGCGCAATGCCGAAGAGGAGGGTGGGCGCATCTACCGCTGGACACTGCGCCGGCACCTGTGGGTGGTACTGCTGCTGCTGACGGCGAGCGCGCTAAGCGCGCAGTTCCTGGCGCGCGAGACGCAAGCGGCGTGGCCACTGCTCGATTCGTTTACGACCTGGACCAGCCTGCTGGCGACCTGGATGCTGGCGCGTTCGGTGCTCGAGAACTGGCTATATTGGATAAGCGCCGATCTCATCATGGTGGTGCTGTTCATGCGCCAGGGCTACCCTTATACGGCGGGCCTGTTTTTCGTTTACACGGTGGTTTCGGTCCTCGGCCTGCGGGCTTGGTGGAAGCGCTACCGCAAGCAGGCGCCGTAGTGCTCGCGGACGCGCAGTGGCCTACCGCGACGGCTCTCGCCTGGGTGCCGGGCGTGAGCGACGGCGCAGCACCGCAGCGCCTCGAGCGGCTGCTCGGGGGCACCGTCAACGAAAGCTGGCGAGTGGACACCGCCGCAGGGCGCTTCGTGCTGCGGATCGACGGGCCGGCGTGGCGCCGGCCCGGCGTCGACCGCGAGCGCGAGCGACTGCTGCACGAGGCGGCGGGCCGCGCCGGGCTGGCTCCGCGCTTGCTGCTGCGGGCCGATACCGAGGGTCTACAGGTGTGCGAATACCTCGACGGGGGTAGCTGGAGCGAACTCGATTTTCTGCAGCGGCCGCAACTGCGACGGCTCGGCGAACGCCTGGCGCAGCTGCATGCGCTGGAGGTGCCCGCCGGAGTCGTGCCGTTTGATCCGGTCGGCTGTGCGCGTCAATACCTGCAGGCCATGAGCGCCCGGGCGGCCGCCGCCCCGCGTACCGCGGAGGTCGTGGCCGACATCGAGGCGGCCGCGCGGCAGGTCGCGGACGGGACGGCGGAGCTTTCGATTGTCCACGGCGACCTGACACACGCCAACGTGCTCGACGGGACGCGATTGTGGCTGCTGGACTGGGAATACGCGCAGCGCGCCGACCCGCTCTACGACGCGGCCTGTGCCCTGGCCTATTATCCGCAGGCGCAACCTCTGGCCGGCGAGCTGCTGGCAGCCGCCGGGCTGACCGGCGAGGGTGTCGCTGCGCGGCTGGAGGCCGCGATCCGCGTCTACGACGGGTTGAGCAGATTATGGCTTTGGGCCCGTGCCAGCCCGCGAGCGGATTGAAATCCTCTGCGCGGGAATTTGCTGTCCCGACTACTGGCGTCCGCGCCGGCTGATCGGCAAACTAGCGCGCCTTCAATTTTGCCCCCGGAGTGGTTCATGCCCGTGTTGCGTGTTATAGGTCGCGACGGAGTCGAACAGGAGATCAACGCCCCTGCGGGGACCAGCCTGATGGAACCGCTCCGTGATATGGACGATGGCGTGACGGCCATCTGCGGCGGGATGTGCTCGTGCGCGACCTGCCAGGTGTACGTCGACGAGAGCTGGGTGCCACGACTCCCGGCGCCGATGTCCGATGAGACCGATATGCTCAAGGATCTGACCTCCTACCGCGCAAATTCGCGCCTGTCCTGCCAGATCGCGCTCACCGACGCCCTCGATGGCTTGCGCGTCACGATCGCTCCCGAGGAATAGCCGCGGACCGGCCAACGCTATGCAGATCACCCTCTGGTTGTTGGTGCTGGCCGCCACGGTGGCGGTGGTACGGGTCTATCTCACCGTGCGCCGCGCCAGCGCTCAGAGCAAGGCGGATTGGGACGAGCGCCTGGTAAAGAACCTGCGCGCCCAGGGCGGTGACCCATTCAGTCCCTACGACGTGGATTTCTTTTTCGATCTGCCCGACCAGGCCGCCTGCGAGCAGCTGGCCGTGGTGCTGCGGGCACGCGATTTCACGGTGGACTATCGGCAGGTCGATGCCGACCGCGGTGATCGCTTTACCTTGCACGCCTTCAAGTCGCTACGCATCTCGGTGCCGGACATGCAGGCCCTTACGCGCGAGTTCAAGGAGCTGGCAGGCCGCTACGCCGGTCGTTATGACGGCTGGGCCGCCGCCGGCATGACGCGAGAGGTGCCACGCTAGCGCGCCCCTAGGGGCGCTGCTCGGTCTGTGCCCGTACCGCTTCGGCGGCGGCCTGAACTGCGTCGGCATCACCCAGGTAACGACTGGATCGGGGCGCCAGTTCTTCATCCAGCTCATACAGCAGTGGAACACCGGTCGGGATGTTCAGTTCCACGATGGCGCTTTCCGACAACCGGTCGAGCATCTTGACCAGTGCGCGCAGGCTGTTGCCGTGGGCGACGATCATGACGTTGCGGCGGGCGCGAAGCTGGGGTGCGATGCACTGTTCCCAGCAGGGCAGCACGCGCGCGAGCGTGTCTTTGAGGGACTCGGTGGCCGGCAGCTCCGCCGGGTCCACCTGCGCGTAACGTCGATCGTGGCGGGGATGGCGCGGATCGTCCGCGCTCAGCGGCGGGGGCGGCGTGTCGTAGCTGCGGCGCCAGATCTTGACCTGGGCGGCCCCGTACTGGGCCGCCGTCTGTACCTTATTGAGCCCCTGCAGCGCCCCGTAATGCCGCTCGTTGAGCCGCCAATCGCGCACCACCGGAAGCCACAGCAGGTCGAGCGCCTCGAGTATCAGCCATTCCGTTCGAATCGCTCGCTTGAGCACCGAGGTGTACACCACATCCGGCAGCACGCCGGCGCGCGCGATTTCCAGTCCGGCGCGCTGCGCCTCGCTGACGCCCTGCGCAGACAGGTCGACGTCGGTCCAGCCGGTGAACAGATTTTCAAGGTTCCAGATGCTCTGGCCATGGCGAACAAGCAGCAGCCTACCGGGCACTTGGAGTACTCACTGCGCGAGGTTGCGCAAGGCTTCGGCGCCGGCCATCAGCGCCGCCAGATCGGGAACCGCGCTGACCCGCAATTCGCGTAGCGTGAGCAGCCACTGCTGTCCGGGCGCACCGAGTCGCTCAATCCAGCGCTCGCGCGCCGCGCCCTCGCCGGCCCGTTCGCGCAGCGCTCGCGCCGTCAGATTGCGCTGGCCATCAAGACAGGCCGTATACAGGCGCTCGCGCGCCACGGCCTGCCAGGTGCTCGTGGTGCGCAGCCGGCGGATCGCCTCGGCCAGCCAGTCGATGCCCAAGGCCGCGGCCGTCTGGAAATACTGTTGTGCAACCACTGCCAACGGTCGACGCAGCGCTTCGGCGATCAAGGCCAGGTCGGGCGTGGCGCGCAGGGCCATCAGTCCGGCCAGGCGGCTGGCGAGCGGCGGCGGCAACCCGGCCGCGTGCTGCAGGGTGTAAATGTCCTGATAGCTGTCGCGGGCGATGCCCACCAGAGCCTCGGGCAGGAGCCGTTCGAGCGTTTGAAAAGCCGGTGTGAGTCGCGCCACTTCGGCACCGATGTCCGCGTGCTGGCGCGGCGCGCGGGCCAGCAGCAGCCGGCGCGTAAGCTGCTCGACATAGTCGCGGGTGGCCAGCAGCGCTTCGTACTGCGCAGTCGCGGCCACACGGTTGTCGAGCGCTTCAATGGACAGCCACAGTTCGCGCAGGCCGGCGCTGTCGCGCGCAATTGTGTAAGCGCGAGCCACCGCCGCGGTGTCGGTGCCGGTCTGGCCCGCCATATGCATCACGAAACCGGGGTCCATGCGATTGAGGATGCTATTGGTGGTCGCGGTGGCAATCAGTTGCCGGCGCAGGCGGTGATGGGCGATGCGGCGCGCAAAGCGCTTGCGCCAGCGGCGCGGGAAATAGCGCTCGAGTTCGCCCGCCAGGTAGGGATCGTCGGCAATATCGGCGTCCGTCAGGGCCTGATTGAGCGCGATTTTGCCGTAGGCCAGCAGCACCGCGAGCTCCGGCCGGGTCAACCCCCGGCCGCGCACTACGCGCTCTTCGATTTCGGTATCGCTCGGCAGGAACTCAAGGGCACGATTGAGCTCCCCGTCGCGCTCGAGCACGCGCAACAGCAACTGATGCTGCCCAAGATCGGCGACGCTGCGCTGCTCCAACAGGCTGATGGCCTGGCTCTGCAAGTAGTTGTTGCGCAGCACCTGGGCGGCGACTTCGTTCGTCACGCTGGCCAACAGCTCGCGGCGTCGGGCGCCGGTGGGTGCCGGCTCGCCGGCTTTGCCCGCCAGCATAATCTTGAGATTGACCTCGATATCCGAAGTGTTGACGCCCGCCGAGTTGTCGACAAAATCGGTATTGATGCGGCCGCCGGCCTGCGCGTACTCGATGCGGCCGAGCTGCGAGCAGCCCAGATTCCCGCCCTCTCCAAACACCTTGGCGCGCAGTTCGCTGCCATTGATGCGCACCGCGTCGTTGGCACGATCGCCGATCTGGCCGTGACTCTCCGCGGTGGCTTTCACGTAGGTGCCGATGCCCCCGTTCCAGAGCAGGTCCACGGGAAGCTTCAGCACCGCGCGCACCACCTCGGTCGGCGTCGCGCGCTCGTGTTCGAGACCCAGGAGCGAGCGCGCCTGCAGCGGTAGCACCACAGTCTTATGGGCGCGCTCGAGGATGACCCCACCCTCGGAAAGGCAGCTTCGGTCGTAGTCGGCCCAGCTCGAGCGCGACCGTGCGAACAGCCGGGCCCGTTCCTTGAAGCTGCGCCGCGGATCCGGATTGGGATCGATGAAGATGTGGCGGTGATCGAACGCCGCCAGTAAGCGGATCTGAGGTGACAACAACATGCCGTTCCCGAACACGTCACCGGACATGTCGCCGATCCCGGTCACGCTGACCGACTCGCGCATGATGTCGACGCCCATCTCGCGAAAATGCCGCTTGACGCATTCCCAGCCGCCGCGTGCGGTAATGCCCATTTTTTTATGGTCGTAGCCGGCCGAGCCGCCGGAGGCAAAGGCGTCGCCCAGCCAGAAACCAAACTCTGCCGAGATGGCGTTCGCGATGTCGGAATAGCTGGCGGTCCCCTTGTCGGCGGCGACCACCAGGTACGGATCGTTCCCGTCGCGGCAGCGGACCTGCTGGGGCGCGACCACGACGCCGTCGACGATGTTGTCGGTGAGCTGCAGCAGACAGCGGATATAGGACTGATAACACTCGCGCACCTCGACCGCCCGCTCCTCGGGCGTGGCCGTGGGACGCAGCCGGCGCGCCACAAAGCCGCCCTTGGCGCCGACCGGCACGATGAGCGTGTTCTTGACGTGCTGCGCCTTCATCAGGCCGAGGACTTCGGTGCGAAAATCCTCGGGCCGCTCGGACCAGCGAATGCCGCCTCGCGCGATCGGCCCGCGGCGCATATGCACGCCCTCGACGTGCGTGCCGTGCACGAAGATCTCGAACTCCGGCCGGGGTTCCGGAAGACCCGGAATAGCCCGGGGCTGCAGCTTAAAGGCGAGTGGATGGCCCGGCGTATGAGTGCAGAACTGGTTGGTGCGCGTGATCGCCAGGATCAGCATCAGGAAGCCGCGCAGGATCCGGTCATCGTCCGGATTGCGCACTTCGCTGATCGCGTGATACAGCCGGTGCTCGATGACCGCCGCCTCGCGGCCCGATCGCCGATCGCTGGCCGCGGGGTTCAATCGTCGCTCGAACAGCCACCACAGGTCGCGCGCGATGTGCGAGTGCGTGTGCAGCACCCGTTCCATGTAAGCCTGGCTGAAGGGAATGCCGGTCTGCAACAGGTAGCGGCAGCAGGCGCGCAGCACCCGCGTCTGGGCCACCGTCAGGCCGGCGCTGACGATCAGTCGATGAAACCCGTCGCTGTCGAGCGCGCCCGCCAACACCGCGGTGTAGGCGATGTTGAGCTGGGCTTCGAGCGCGTGCGCGTCGACTTCGTGCAAGCCCGGTGTTTCAAGTTCGAAGTCCTGGATCCACACCGCGCCGCCCTCGCTGGGACGCAGCTCGTAGGGGCGCTCGGCAATGACTCGGAGACCAAAGCTCTCCAGGATCGGCAGCGCGTCGGAAATCGGCAGCGGCTCACGGTGACGGAGCAGTCGCAAGTGAGCGTGCGACTGGCCGGCGGACTCGGGCGGCTGCAGGCGCAGCCGGCCGGCACCCATGGCAGCGGGGGTGCCCAGGTCGGCGATGTCCCGCACCGCCAGGGCCGGGGACACGTCCTGCTGATACGCGGCCGGAAAAGCCTGGGCGTAGCGCCGGTCCAGCGCGGCGGCCGCGGCCTCGTCGTGGCAGGTGCGCAGCGCGAGACGCAGCCGATCGCGCCACGTGACCAGCGTGGCGTCCAGTTCACGTTCCAGTGCGCGGCGGTTGACCGACGGTGCGCCGGCTTCCGCGATACGCACCGTGATGTGGAGCTGTGCCAGGGGCGCGTCGCCCACTGCCAGCGCGGAGTCGAGTTGCCCGCCGCCGAGCGCGCGCCGCAGGACGTGTTCGATCCGGCCGAGTGCGTTGTTATCGAGGCGCTCGCGCGCCAGGTATACCAGGCAAGACCAGAAACGGCGCAGCTCGTCGCGGCGCAGGACCAGGCACACCCCGCGCGGTCGATCGTGCAGCGCCAGCACCGCGCGCGCGCAGCGCGTGAGCTCGGCGATCGAAGCCTGAAACAGCTCATCGCGCGGCAGATTGTCGAGGATGCTGACCAGGCGCTTGCTGTCGTGGCTGGACGGCCGGAACGGGAATGCTCCGATCACACGTGCCACCTTGAGGCGCATCAAGGGCACGGTGCGCGGGTCGGCGTGATAAGTGTTCGACGTCCACAGGCCCAGAAATTGCGCCTCGCCGGTCAGGCGGCCGCGCCGGTCGAATTCCTTGATGACGACGTAGTCGAGGTAACCGGGACGATGCACGGTCGAGCGGCGATTGGCCTTGGTGACGACCAGCAGCTCGCGCTTGGCGCGCAGGGGCACCAGATCGCCGGGCGGATGGGAGCGCATGATGCCCAACGCGCTGCCCGGGATCACTTCGAGATGGGGCCCCTTGGCCCGATGTCGCAGGCGTGCGCGCCGGAAACCCAGGAAGGTGAAATGGTTGTCTTCCATGTAGGCCAGCAGCGCGGAGCTCTCGGCCACCATCGCCGCGGGCAGCGGCGGAGGCTGGCGCAACAGCTGTTCGCGCAGCCCCAGGGCCGCTTGGCGCATCGCGCGCCACCCCTCGCAGGCGTAGCGCACGTCGCGCAGTGCGGCCAGAAGTCGGTGGCGCAGTACGGCGCAGTCATGCGCGTCGGCGATGCGGTCGATGCGCAGGTACTGCCACGATTCGCTGACCGGTGCGCGGCCGCGACCGCGTTCGCGAAAGTGCAGCAGTCGACCGTTCGCGCCACGCACCGCCCCTAGAATCGGGTGGGAAATGAGCTGCACGGCGTAGCCGGCCTCGCCGAGCGTCAGGTACAGCGTGTCGACCAGGAAGGGCATGTCGTCGGTGACTAATTCGACGACCGAATAGCTGCGTCCGGCACCGCTGTCCACGGGCGGGCTGGATACGCGCAGCAAGGTCTGCCGGGGCAGGCGGCGAGCGCCAAAATCCAATTGCGCCTCAACCGATGAGTGCAGGCTCGCCGCGCCCACGGCCTGCCACTCGGCCGTCGGCAGACTTACACGCCAGGCTCGCAGGAGCTGTGCGGCGAGGCGCCGCCGGCGCGAGGAGGTGACCGGTCGATTGCTCATCGAGATCGTTCTGCCATCGGCGAATCTTACAATACCGCTCGCCGGTCCATCAGCGGCCCGACCGCCGCGAGGCGGCCGGACTATTCGTGCAGGAGCCTCCTGCGGTGAGGTGCGCGGCGAGTGGAGCGCGGCGATGGTCGGTGCGATTGCTCCACCGGCGGCTGTTTGCGGCGGCAGGCATCAAGCCGGTCAGATTGTGCAGGGAATTAGACAAAGTGGCGGCCGAAGCCAAACGCGCCGCGTACATCGGGGACCGCAGATCTGCGGCAGGTACAGGAATCACGAACCACTTTCCCACCCCGTGATATTACTGTAACCCATTGATTTCAAGCGGGCTCGATGGATTTCAGGTGGGCTCGTGCCAGGTACTCTTCACTCTGCATTTCCACCAACCGGCTGGCAGTGCGCCGGAAGTCAAAACTCAATCGCTCGCCTCGATACAGTTCCGCCGGCGCGGCGGCCGCGGACACCACCAGTTTCACGCCGCGGTCGTAGAATTCATCGACCAAGATGATTAGGCGCCGCGCGGCATCGTCCCGCGCGGCACTGAGCGTGGGAATATCGCTGACAAAGACGGTATGAAAATCCTGCGCCAGCTCGGCATAGTCCAGCGCGCTGCGCGCGCTCTCACAAATGCTCGCAAAGCCAAACCAGACTACGCCCCCGGCGCGCCTGTGGGCCATGAGCGTACGACCGTTTAGCTCGATGTGCCGCGCACTCTCGGCGTGCACGCCCGCCAACTCGGCGAACAGCGCGGCCAGTCGGGCAGGCGTGGCCGGATCGCTCGCGGCCAGATAGATGGGCGCCTGGCGCAACTGACGCAGGCGGTAATCAGTGCCCGCGTCGACTTCCAGCACGTCGAGATCTCGCTCGAGCAGCGCGATCGCGGGCAGGAAGCGCGCTCGCTGCAATCCGTCGCGATACAGACCGGAGGGCGGCACATTGGAAGTAATAACCAAGGTTACGCCTTGCCGCAGCAGTTCCTCGAACAGGCCTCCGAGCAGCATCGCGTCGGCAATGTCGCTCACCTGGAGCTCATCCACGCACCACAGGCTGGCCCGCCGCGCCAGCCGGCGCGCCAGCAGGCGCACCGGCTCCTGAGTGTGGTTTAACGTGGCCAGGCCGGCGTGCACTTCGCGCATTAGCTGGTGGAAGTGTCGCCGGCGCCGTGGCGTGGCGCCGAGACTGTCGTAAAACAAGTCCATCAGCCAGGTCTTGCCGCGGCCCACGCCGCCCCACAGGTACAGGCCGCGCGGCGCGCTGTCGCCGCCCTGCGGCCAGAAGCGCCGCCGCCATCGCCCGAAAACCCCGAGCTGTGCCCGTCGGGCCTCCAGTTCCGCGCGCAGGCGCTCCAGTCGGGCGACCGCCGCGAGTTGCGCAGCGTCGCTGCGCCAGCCGCGATCGCGCAGCTCGCGCGCGTAGCGCTCCTGCAGATCAGTCGAGGCCACATCCACCTACAGATTCTGATAATTCGGGCCAGACCCGCCTTCGGGCGTGGTCCAGGTGATGATCCGGTAGGGATCCTTGATGTCGCAGGCCTTGCAGTGCACGCAATTGGCCGCGTTGATTTGCAACCGGCGGGTGCCGTCCTCGTTGCTGAGGATCTCGTACACCGCCGCGGGACAGAAGCGGATGCATGGATTGCCGTACTCACGGGCGCAGCGATCCGCGCAGATACTGGTGTCGGCCACGTGCAGGTGTACGGGTTGCTGTTCATCGTGAGCGGTGGAGGCCAGATACACGGCGGCGGTTCGATCGCGCGGCGGCAGCGTGAGCTCCGGCGGTAACGGCGGCTCGGGGAGGTGCGGATCGGCCGCGTCGAGCACTTTGAGCGTGCGATCGTTGGCCACGTGCTGCAGCGTCCACGGCGTGTGGCCGCGCAGCGCAGTCTCCAGTGCCGCATTGGCCAGGCCGAGCCACAGACCGTGCTTAAATCCCGGCTTGATATTGCGCACCGCCTGCAACGATTTGCCGCCGGGCGAGGCGCGCCAAGCGGCGTCGTAGCCCTTGACGGTCCCGTGAGCCGCCAAGTGTTCGGCGCATAGCATGCCGGAACGCATCGCCTGGTGGATGCCCTTGATGCGCGCGGCGTCGAGCGTTCCGGCGGCATCGCCAATCAGCACCGCGCCCGGCATTTCCATGCACGGCAGCGCCTGCGCGCCACCGGCGGCGATGGCCCGGGCGCCGTAGGCGGTGGCCTCGCCTCCGGACAGCAACTCTCGCACCGATGGGTGGGTTTTGAAGCGCTGAAAAGCCTCAAAGGGCTGGAACAGAGCATCACGGTAGTCCAGACCGATGACCAGGCCCACATAGACGCGGTCCTGATCGAGGTGATACACGAAACCGCCGCCAAACGTGTCGCGGGGCATCGGCCAGCCGATCGTGTGTTCGACCAGGCCGGGGCGGGCCCGCCCCGGCGGCAGCTGCCACAGCTCCTTGAACCCGAGAGCGAAGGTGGGCGCTGAACGGTCGGCATCGAGCCGGTAGCGGGCGATGAGTTGCTTGCTGATGCTGCCGCGGCAGCCCTCGGCAAGCACGGTAATGGGCGCGTGGATGTCGGCACCTGGGGTGAAGTGAGGACCTTCACTGCCATCGCGCGTCCGGCCCATATCACCCAGGCGAATGCCCTTGACCGCGCCCGCTTCCTCATACAGGGCTTCGCTGGCGGCGAAACCCGTAAACACATCCACCCCGGCAGCTTCCGCTTTGGCGCCCAGCCACGGAACCAGCTGCGAAATCGACACAATGTAATTGCCGTGATTGCGCTGCTGGGGTGGCGTTGGCAACCGGTAGCTGCCGCGCTCCGTGAAAAAACGAAACTCGTCGCGCTGTACGGCCACGCAGGTCGGCGGCGGAGCGCTGCGCCAATCCGGCACCAGCGCATCGAGCGCCACGGGGTCGAGTACCGCTCCGGACATCGAATGGGCGCCCAGGCTGGCGGCTTTTTCGATCACGCAGACCGACCGATCGGGCTGTAACTGACGCAGGCGCAGCGCGCAGGCCAGACCCGCGGGCCCGGCACCGACGATGGCCACGTCGTAGTTCATCACGTCCCGCTCGCTCGCCGGCGCGCTCATGCATTCACTCCCGCTGCATCGGTTTCGTCCAAGGCGCCAAGAATGGCGGCGCGCGCCGCATCGCGCAAGGCCGCCGCCTCCTCGGGGCGCCCAGCCGGGGAGCGGAGCGGGGCCAGCGTTTCTACCGTGATCCGCCCCGGCCGCGGCAAAAAACTGCCCGGCGCGAGGCAATGGCGTGTGCCGCGAATCACCAGCGGCACCACCGGAGCGCCGGAGCGCTGCGCGGCCGCGAACGCGCCGATATGAAAGCGCAGCAGTCCGGGCTGCTCCTGAAATGTGCCCTCCGGAAAGAAGGCCAGCGAGCTGCCGGCGGCGGCGCTGCGCATCACGCGCAGCGCGTCACGCAGACTCCCGGCGCGGTTGTCGCGGGTAACAAACTGCACGCCGATCCGCTGCAACAGGAAGCCGGCCAGAGGTACGGAATTCATTTCGCGCTTGATGACGAAATCGAAGCGCGGCGGCAGCACGGCCGCGAGCACCACACCGTCAAGGTAGCTGCAGTGGTTGGCGACCACGATGCAGGGTTGAGGAAGTGGCCCGTACCATTCGACGCTGATCGGCATGCCCATCAGCGTGAGCGCCGTTCGACCGACCCGCCGGATGAGCCGGCGGCGTCCGGCGAGCGTGGGCACCAGGGCGAGCGGTATCAAGGCGAGCAGCGCCAGCGCCAGGAACACCGCCACGGCATAAACGCCGTAAATTACCCGCAGCGGCAGCAGCCAAAGGGTACCCGTGTTGCGTCGCGGGACCCCCGGTGGCGCGGCGGTTGGTGGGGCGGCAGTCAAGGTTTGTGTGATCCAGTTCTCCGTATATTAGCGGTTGCCGTGGTTGTGAGTCCCATCACATCGTCAGACCGCGCGTACTTTGCATACTCACGTCCTGAGGCAATCCGTCTCCGCACCGGGAATCGCATTGAGCAGACCAGCCACAGTGACCGCAGAGTCGGCCCCCGAGGTCGTTGATCCGATCATCGGTCGTTTTCTCGACGCCGTTTGGATGGAACGCGGGCTGTCGCCAAACACATTGGCGGCGTACCGCGCGGACCTGGCGGCATTGTCGCGCTGGCTCGCCCAGCGAAACCTGGTGCTGGCACGCACCGGTCGTGCCGACGTGCTGGCGTTCATTGCCGCCCGCGCCGCGGGTGGATCGCGACCGCGTTCCACGGCGCGCCAGCTGTCCTCATTTCGCCGTTTCTTCCGCTACCTGGTGCGCGAGGGCGTAGTGCAGGAGGACCCGACCGCGCAAATCGCCATGCCGCGTATCGGTCGGTCACTGCCAAAGTCACTGACCGAAGCCGAGGTCGAATCACTGTTGCTGGCCCCCCAGGTCAGCGATCCGCTCGGCAATCGCGATCGCACCATGCTTGAAGTGTTGTACGCCACGGGACTGCGAGTCTCGGAGCTGGTGAGCTTGCGTGTCGATCAGGTGAGCATGACGCAGGGTGTGCTGCGCGTGCTGGGCAAGGGCAACCGCGAGCGCCTGATCCCGCTCGGTGAGGAAGCCGTGCGCTGGCTTGGTTCGTTCCTGGCCGGCCCGCGTGCCGAAATACTCAGCGACCGTGGCACCGACTACTTGTTTCCGACGCGTCGCGGCGACCGCATGACGCGCCAGGCGTTCTGGCACATCATCAAGCGCTACGCCCGTAAGGCGAGCGTCAACCATGACCTGTCGCCGCACACGCTGCGCCATGCCTTTGCCACACATCTGTTAAATCACGGCGCGGACCTGCGCGTGGTGCAGATGCTGTTGGGCCACAGCGATCTTTCGACCACCCAGATCTATACGCACGTGGCGCGCGAGCGCCTGAAAGAAGTGCACGCCGAGCATCACCCGCGCGGCTGAGGCCTTGCGGCCACGGGCATTCGGTCCTGCCCGGTCATTCTGCTAAACTTGACAGCATGAACCCCCGAACCAGCCTGCCGTTGTGCGCTGCGGCTCTGCTGTGCGTCACCGGGCTCGCGCTCAGTGCCGCCAGCACCCCTACGGCCGCGCCCCAGGCTGCAGCGACCCCTCTGGAGGCGGAACTGGCGGCGGTGGCTTCCCACCTGCCCGGCGCAAAGCCCGAGGAGCTGCGCACCACCCCGATCCCCGGCATCTACGAGTTCAAACGCGGTGCCGAGCTGGTCTACGTCACCGCCGACGGCCGCTACGGCTTTGCCGGGGACCTGTACCGGCTCGAAGACCACGCCAATCTCAGTGACGTGCGGCGTCGGGAGCTGCGCCTGGCCCTCATCAATGCCGTGCCCGAATCCTCGATGGTGGTTTTTGCGCCGGCCGCACCCAAATACACCGTCACGGTGTTCACCGACGTCGACTGCCAGTACTGCCGGGCGCTGCACAAGCAGATCGCCGAGTACAACCGGCTCGGCGTCAAAGTGCGTTACATGTTCTACCCGCGCA
This sequence comes from uncultured Gammaproteobacteria bacterium, assembly GCA_963699955.1. GTDB lineage: Bacteria > Pseudomonadota > Gammaproteobacteria > Steroidobacterales > Steroidobacteraceae > FEN-1191. The sequence continues at coordinate 379,306 of CAVOVV010000006.1, read as the reverse complement.
CGGGACCCAACACGGCGAGCTGGTCCAAGGCCGAGCAGGTGTGGTGCTCCGCCGACCGGCGCGCGGCGCTGACCGCGGCCAAGCAGGGCGAGCCGCTCAAGGTCGCCGTGTGCAAACCCAACCCGGTAGCCGATGAATACGCGCTCGGTCAGGCCATCGGTTTGACCGGTACCCCCGGCATAGTCACCGAAAGCGGTGAATTGTTGCCCGGCTACTCACCCCCGGACGAATTACTCCAGGAGCTGCAGCAGGAAGCCAAGGAAGGCAAGGGCTGATCAGCGCTCCAGGAGTTTGAGTTTATCGGGCTTCCCTTCCCACTCCTTGGCGTCCGCCGGCGGCGTGCCCATCTCGCTGATCACCGGCCACTGCTTGGCCAATTCGGCATTCAGCGCGGTAAATTGTTCCTGTCCCGCCGGCAACTCGTCCTCTGAGAAGATGGCCTCTACCGGGCACTCGGGCTCGCACAGCGTGCAATCAATGCATTCATCCGGGTCGATGACCAGGAAGTTGGGTCCGGCGTGAAAGCAGTCCACGGGGCAGACTTCCACGCAGTCCATGTATTTGCACTTGATGCAGTTTTCGGTGACGACGAAGGTCATTAAGGCTCCGAATACAACCGGGCAAGATTACCAGCGAGCGGGAAGGCGTTCTATTCTGCCAAAGCCCGCCGCCGCTGCAAAGCACGGGCGCCGGCCCGCAGTTTCAGCGCAAGCCGTGCTCGATATCGTGAAAATGAACGCGTTCGACCTGTTCGCGGCGATCCAGGAAATAACGCTCCAGGGCAAAGCGAATGCTCGCAAACGCGATTTCTGCCCAGGGAATCCGCGCCTCGTCAAACAAGCCGGTTTCCAGGCTCTCTGCGCCGGCAGCATGATCCGCGCTGCGCAGCTGCGCGCGAAACATCACGTGCACCTGGGCGGCGTGCAGCACATTGACGATGCTTAACAGCGAGCCGATCTCGACCTGTGCCAGGGCCTCCTCAGCGGTTTCCCGGGCTGCGGCGGCGTGCATCGATTCACCAATCTCCAGGAACCCGGCCGGTGCCGTCCAGTAGCCGCGCCGCGGCTCAATCGCCCGCCGGCACAGCAGGATCTGGCCCTGCCACTCCGGTACGCAGCCCACAACCACGCGCGGGTTTTCGTAGTGCACGGTGCCACAGCTCTCGCATACCGCCCGCGGCAGCGTGTCGCCTTCGGGTATGCGGACTTTGACGGGCTGGCCGCATTTGGAGCAGAAGTTCATTGTGAGTACGGTGGCTTAGCTGCAATGGATTCAGGTATCGTACTCGCATTACCCACGGCCTCGTGGCGGAACTGGTAGACGCAGTCGACTCAAAATCGACCGGGCTTGCCCATCTCGGTTCGACTCCGAGCGAGGCCACCACCGTTCGGTTTTCCAAAAGCATGCGGCGCAGCGATTTCGAGTATTCACTGCCTGCAGAGCTGATTGCGCAGACGCCGCTGGCGACGCGTTCGGCGAGCCGGTTGCTGGTGCTGGACGGCTCCACGGGCCGCTGCGCCGATCACGAGTTTCTCGAACTGCCCGCCCTGCTGGAGCCAGGCGACCTGCTGGTGTTCAACGACACGCGGGTGCTGCCCGCGCGCCTGCAGGCGCATCGCAGCTCGGGCGGGCGCGTGGAGCTGCTGCTCGAGCGGCCCTTGCCGCCTCGCGCGGCACTGGTGCAAATGCGCTCCAGCAATCCGCTGCGCACCGGCGAGGAGCTCTCGAGCGCCGGGGGCTGCCTGCGGCTAGTGGCGCGCCGCCAGGACCTGTGGGAGGTGGAACTGCCGGAACCGGCCGAGGACTTCTTCGAGCGCTTTGGCAGTGTGCCGCTGCCTCCGTACATTTCCCGCGCCCCCGACGCGCACGACCGGGAGCGTTACCAGAGCCTGTTCGCGCGGGTTCCGGGGGCCGTGGCGGCGCCCACGGCCAGCCTGCACTTTGACGCCACGGTGCTCGGGGCGCTGGCGGCGCGCGGCGTGCAAAGCGCCATGGTGACCTTGCATGTCGGGGCCGGGACCTTTCAACCACTGCGCAGTGACGAAGTCGAGGAGCACGTGATGCACTCGGAGCGCTACACGGTCCCGGCAACGACGGTCGAGAAGATCGAGCGGACCCGAAGCCATGGCGGGCGAGTGATTGCGGTGGGCACCACGGTGGCGCGTTCGCTGGAATCGGCGGCTACCGAATCGCTTCGGGCGTGCAGTGGCGACACGGCGCTGTTCATTCGGCCTGGCTTTCGCTTTCGCGTGGTCGACGGGCTGGTCACAAACTTCCATCTGCCGGGCTCGACGCTCCTGATGCTGGTGGCGGCCTACGCGGGGCTCGACTCGGCGCTGGCCGCCTATCGGCACGCGGTGCAGCAGCAATACCGCTTCTTCAGCTATGGTGATGCCATGCTGATCTGGCCGGCTGCGGCGGCGCGGGCATGAAACCGCGCTTTGAAATACTGCACAGCGACGGTGCCGCGCGCTGCGCGCGCCTGGAGCTGCCGCACGGCGCCGTCGATACGCCGGCCTTCATGCCGGTGGGCACCTACGGCACCGTAAAAAGCATGGCCCCGGAGGAACTCGAAGCGCTGGGGGCGCAAATCGTGCTGGGCAATACCCTCCATCTCACGCTGCGCCCCGGCGCGGAAATCGTCGCGCTCCATGAGCACGGTCTGCACGGCTTTATGGGCTGGCAGCGGCCCATACTCACCGATTCCGGCGGATTCCAGGTGTTCAGTCTGGCGACGCTGCGCAAGATCAGCGAGGAGGGCGTGCGTTTTCGTTCACCGGTGGACGGCGCCGAAGTGCACATGAGCCCGGAGGATGCCATGGACGCGCAGCGCGCCCTGCAATCCGACGTCGCCATGGCCTTCGACGACTGCACCGCGTTCCCGGCGACCGAGCGCCAGGCGCGCGCATCGATGGAGCGTTCCATGCGCTGGGCCGAGCGTGGCTACGCGCACTACTACCGTGACGCCGCGCCCGGCCACCTGTTCGGGATCGTGCAGGGGGGCATGTACAGCGCGCTGCGCACGGCTTCGCTCGAGGCCCTGCTGCGGCGCGACTGGGCGGGCCTGGCGATTGGCGGCCTGGCGGTCGGCGAGCCGGAAGAGGAACGGCTTACGGGTGCTCGATCAGCTGTTGCCCCACATGCCCGCCGACCGCCCGCGCTACCTTATGGGCGTCGGCTATCCGCATGACATCGTCGCGGCGGTGGCGCGCGGCGTGGACATGTTTGATTGCGTCATGCCGACCCGCCACGCGCGCAACGGGCACCTGTTCACCAGCGGCGGCATCATCAACATCCGCAACGCCTGCTACCAGCGCGACACCGGCCCACTGGACCCGCACTGTGCCTGCAGTACCTGCCAGCGCTATACGCGCGCCTACCTGCGGCACCTGGATCGCTGCGGCGAGATACTCGGCGTGCGTCTTTGCACCACCCACAACCTGCACTTCTACCTCGAGCTGATGCGCCAGATTCGCGCCGCCATTGCCGCCGGCAGCCTAGCGGCGCTGGCTGCCCGGATAATGGCGATTCCACGGCGCGCTCCAGCGCCTGTGGCATAATGCCGCCCTTTTTCGCAGCCGGGACGGCCTGAAGCGGCCCGGCAGCAGGACCGCAGAGTACCCAAAGGTGTAGCCATGAACTTTCTAATATCACCGGCTTATGCGCAGGCCGCGGGCGGGTCCGCGAGCGGCGGGCTCAGCCAGATTCTGATACTTGTGGTGTTTGTCGCCATCTTTTACTTCATGCTGATACGCCCGCAGCAAAAGCGCATGAAGGACCAGCAGGCCATGCTGGCCAAGCTGGCCGCGGGCGATGAGGTCGTCACCTCAGGTGGGATCCTGGGGCGCGTGACCGAAGTGGGGGAGACCTTTGTCACGCTCGAGGTTTGCGAGGGTGTGCGCCTGCGTGTGCAGCGCAGCCAGATTGGCCAGCTCATGCCCAAGGGCACGCTGAAGGGCAATTAAGAGAACTCCATGCTGGAATTTCCGCGCTGGAAGTACGTGTTGGTCGCGCTGGTCATGCTGCTGGCGCTGATGTTTGCGCTGCCGAATTTCTTCGGCACCGATCCGGCGCTGCAGGTGGCGCGCAAGAACCGATTGCCCATGGACGAGTTCGCCCGCCAGGCTGTTGAGCAGTCGCTCAGCGCGCGTAGCGTGGCGTCTCGCGGTTCCTACCTCGACGACGGCAAGATGATCCTGCGCTTTGCGACCGTCGCCGACCAGCTCAAGGCGCGTGATCAGGTCAACGAGGCGATGGCGGCCGATTACATATCCGCGCTGACCACGGCTTCGCGTGCGCCCGAAACGCTGCGCCGCTTTGGGCTGCGGCCGATGCCTCTGGGCCTCGATCTGCGCGGCGGGCTGTATCTGCTCTACCAGGTGGACGTGAACGGTGCGGTGGCGCAATTGCTGGAAAGCTACGATCAGGGCTTCCGGCGAACGCTGGCCAGCGCCAACCTCCCGTTCAGCGACATTACGACCTACACCGGCAGCAAGAGCAACATTCCCAACGCGCTGCGCATAGCGCTCCCGCCCGGGTCCGACGTGACGGCAGTGCGCGACGCGCTCAAGAAAAGCAACGGCGATCTGACCTTCAGCATCGGCAGTGGTGATACCGGCCCGACGCTGCTGATGGAGATGACGCCGACCCAGGTCAAGGCGCGCCAGGACTACGCTCTGCAGAAGAACATTACGACGCTCCGCAACCGCGTCAATGAGCTCGGAGTTTCCGAGCCGATCGTCGCCCAGCAGGGCATCGACCGCATCAACGTGCAGCTGCCGGGCGTACAGAATTCGGCCGAGGTCAAGGATATCCTCGGCAAGGTGGCGACCCTCGAGTTCCGCCTCGAAGACTCGCAGAACAATGCCGCCGAGGCCAAGCAACGCGGTCGCGCGCCGCTCGGATCTAAGCTCTACGACATGAACGGGCGGCCGGTGCTGCTCAAGCGCGAGCTGATTGCCACCGGCGATCAGCTCACCAACGCCACCTCCAGTTCCGGGAACGAAGGGCCCGAGGTCAACGTCACGCTCAACGGGCAGGGCGGTGACTCGATGCTGCGAAATACGCGCCTCAACGTCAATCGACGCATGGCCGTGGTGTACATCGAGAAGAGCCGCGAAACCCATACGGTCGGCGGGGTGAAATCAACCCGCGACGTAACCACGGAAAAGATCATCAGCCTGGCGACGATTCGCGCGGTGCTGTCCAACCAGTTCCGCATCACTGGCCTGACGGCGGTCGAGGCGCGCGAGCTGGCCTTGCTGATGCGTTCCGGCTCGCTGTCCGCGCCGATCTTCGCGGTCGAGGAGCGGACCATCGGTCCGAGCCTGGGTGCCGAGAACATCCGCATGGGCGTGCACGCACTGGGGATCGGCATGCTGGCGGTATTCGTGTTCATGGCGCTGTACTACCAGCGCTTCGGCTGGGTCGCAAACCTGGTGCTGCTCGCCAACGTGGTGCTGCTCACCGCCTTGCTATCGATGTTGCGTGCCACGCTCTCGCTCCCTGGCATCGCCGGCATCATCCTCACCGTCGGCATCGCGGTCGACGCCAACGTCCTGATCTACGAGCGCATCCGCGAGGAGTTGCGCAACGGCGTGACGCCGCAGGCCGCAATCCGCGCCGGATTCGACAAGGCCTTCTCGGCGATCTTTGACTCGAACGTCACCGCCTTCATTGCCGGTCTGGTGCTCTGGGTCATTGGTCGCGGCGCGATCCGCGGCTTTGCGGTGGTGCTGACCCTGGGCATTCTCACTTCGATGTTTACTTCCTTGCTGGGCAGCCGGGCGTTGATCACGCTCATGTACGGTGGGCGCCGCAAGGTCAGCCACCTCTCGATCGGTTAAGGAGCAGGCCAAGTGGAATTCTTCAAGAAAGCCACGAGCTTTCCTTTCATGTCGACCCGCAAGCTCTGGTACGGGCTGTCGGTGGTGCTGGTCATTATCTCCATCGGATCGTTCTTCGTGCGCGGCCTGAACCTCGCGGTCGACTTTACCGGCGGCGTGCAGGTGCAGGCGAGCTTCAGCAATGCGGTGAACATCGATGCGCTGCACGCCGGCCTGGAAAAGGCCGGCTTCCGCGAGGCCCAGGTGCAGTATTTGGGCTCCTCGCGCCAGGCGGCAATCCGGCTCCCCCCGCAGACAGGGCAGAGCGGCGACGTGATCCGCGGCCGTGTCGAGGCCGTGCTGCACGCGCTCGATGCGCGCGCCGAGGTGACCAGCCTAGATGTGGTCGGCTCGCAAGTGGGCGATGAACTCAAGAGCGGTGCGATCAAGGCCGTATTTGCCACCCTGGCCTTGATTTTCATCTACATCGCGCTGCGCTTTCACACCTGGCGCCTCTCGCTCGGCGCCATCCTCGCCGTGCTGCACGATCCGATCCTGGTGCTCGGCGCGTTCTCGCTCTGGCATACCTCATTTGACCTGCCGGTGGTCTCGGCGATGTTGGCGGTAATCGGCTATTCGCTGAACGATACCGTGGTCGTGTTCGACCGCATTCGTGAGCGTTTCGAGGGCAGCCGCCGGCTCGAACCGGTCGCGGTGCTTGACCAGTCCATCAACCAGACCCTGTCGCGCACCATCATGACCAAAGTCGTGACCTTGATCGTGGTCGTCGCGCTGTACGTACTGGGGGGCCAGGCGCTCAAGGGCTTCTCGGAGGCGCTGATCATCGGCATCCTGGCCGGCACCTATTCCTCGATCTATATTTCCAGCGCCATCGCACTTGATTGCGGACTGAAGGCCGAGCACCTGCTGCCGACTTCGGTAAAGAAACCGATCGACGCTTTGCCCTAGGCAAAAAAACAGGTGCTAGGCGGTGCCGCAACGAGCTTGCCCTTGATGCAAATGCTCACCGAGCCGTCCACCTGGGCCGCGTTCGCGACGCTCACCATCCTCGAGACCGTTCTCGGCATTGATAACGTCATTTTTTTGGCGATTTTGGTGGCGCGCCTGCCGCCGGAGCGGCAGGGGCGTGCGCGCGTTGTCGGACTGGCCCTCGCCATGCTCACGCGCCTCGCGCTGTTGTTTTCCATTGTCTGGCTGACGCGGCTGACCCAGCCCTGGTTCACGATGCTGGGGCAACAGATATCGGGCCGCGACCTGGTGCTCGCGGCCGGCGGCCTGTTCCTGCTCGCAAAGAGCGTGCTGGAAATCCATGCCACCCTCGAGGGTGCGGCGGCCGAACGTCGCGCGCGTGCGATGGAGAATTTCGTGGCGATCGTGGTGCAGATCGCACTGATCGATATCGTGTTCTCGCTTGATTCGGTATTCACGGCCGTGGGGCTGGCGCGACCCGACCAGGTGCCGATCATGGCCGCCGCCATCGTGATGTCGATCCTGGTGATGATGTGGCTGTCGGGCCCGATCTCAGCGTTTATCGATACCCATCCCACCGTGAAAGTATTGGCGCTCGCATTCCTGATCCTGGTCGGCGCGGCGCTGATCGCGGAAGGCATGGATGTCCATATCCCGAAGGGCTACCTCTACTTTGCGATGGCCTTCTCGGTGCTGGTCGAGATGATCAACATCCGCCTGCGCAAGCTGCTCGACGCCCGCGATCGGCGACATAGAACCTAAAACGGCCGCTAGGGGTCAGAACCCGCCAACCGGGCCAGCGCCTGCCCGCTAAGTCGATAGATGCACCACGCGTCCATCTCCATCGCGCCGAGCTTCAGGTAGAAATCGATCGCCAGGCGGTTCCATGTCAGTGCCGACCACTCGAGGCGTCCGCAGCCACGGTCCACGGTCAGTGCGGCGAGGTGGCGAAGCAGCGCCGTGGCCACCCCACGCTTCCGGAACGCTGGTTCGACGAACAGATCCTCGAGATAGAGGCCCGGTTGCGCTAGAAAGGTTGAATAACTGTGGAAAAACAGCGCGAAGCCCGCGGGCTGGCCCGCGTGTTCGGCAATCAGGACTTCGGCGTAAGGATGCGGGCCGAACAGCGTCTCGCGTAGTTTCTCTTCGGTCGCGATGACTTCGGCACTGAGCCGCTCGTACTCGCCCAGGCCTCGGATGAAAGCCAGGATTTGCGGTACGTCGGTCGATAAGGCGGTTCGTACGGTGACCATGCCGCATCATTTTAGGGGGGAGCGGTCGGTTCGTTACGAAAGATGCAGGCTTTGAGGGCGCAGTGCGCGCTTACTCACAGTGGCGGCAATGGCCAACAGCGTAACGGCCTAAGGAGGGATCCTGGGTCGAGCGGGCCACCTGCAAACGAGGGAGCAGCACCGATATCGCCTCGAGGGCGGCGTTGCACTTCGAGGCATCGCTTGCCAAGCCCGTGCGCCGGCAGAGGTGAAAATCCTCCGCCAACAGTTCTTGCAGCGCTTCCAGCTGGCTAATGGTGGCGTCGATCAATTCGGCCGTATCGGTGACCATTACTGTATATTTATACAGCTATCGGCCCTTGGCAACTAGAGTTTCATATCTCCTTGAATTGATACGTTTTATGGCCGATTCTTGGGCTTCCTATGGGCGGCTGACGCCGAAATTCGCGGCTTGTGCCGATCAGGCCCGCCCCCTCTGGGTCAGGTCTGTTTGGCCAGTCCGCTGTGGCGGTACGAGTAAACGAAGTAGATCGCGAGCCCCACTCCGGACCAGATAAAAAAGGCTTCCCAGGTGATCGCCGGCAATCCCGCCATCAGGAATGCACAGAAGCCCATGCCGAGCAGCGGTACCAACGGAACCCACGGGGTGCGGAAAGGACGCTTGAGTTCCGGGCGGGTCTTTCGCAGCACGATGACGCTGGCGCAGACCAGGAAGAAGGCCGAGAGGGTCCCCAGGTTGACCAACTGCGCGACCTTGCCGATCGGCGACAGGCCCGCGATCAGTGCGATGGCGACGCCGGCGCCCAGGATGAGGCGCACCGGCGTGCGCGTCTTGGGATTGACCCTGGCCATTGGCGTGGGCAGCAGTCCGTCCCGCGACATCGCCAGCACCACGCGGGTCAGGCCGAAATAAAGCACCAGCATGACCGTAGTGATGCCGGCCAACGCGCCGATGGAGATCAGGGCCTCCGCCCAGCCGATGCCGAGCTGCTTGAGTGCATCGGCGATCGGCGCCTTGACGTCGATCTGATCGTAATGCACGACGCCGGTGAGGATGCCGGAGACCACGATGTAAAGGATCGTGCAAATCACCAGCGAAGCGATAATGCCGATCGGCAGATTGCGCTGCGGATTGACCGTTTCCTCGGCCGCGGTGGAAACCGCATCGAAGCCTATGTAGGCAAAGAAGATAAGCGAGGCGCCCGTCAGCACGCCTCCCCAGCCGAAATGCGACTGGCCCGCGGCATCCGTGACTTGCGGCGGGACCAGAGGATGCCAATTGGCCGGATTGACGTGCGGAGCGGCGACCGCGATGAAGATGACGACCGCGGCAAGCTTTACAAACACCATGACGGTATTAAACCGGGCCGATTCGCTTACCCCGATGGAAAGGAGCACTGACAACAACAGCACGATAACCATGGCTGGCACATTGGCGATGCCCCCATCGAGCGGGGCGTTGGTCAATGCGTGGGGCAGGTGCACGCCGATCAATTCGAGAATCTTGCCGAAATAACCGGACCAACCGATGGCCACTGTGGAGGTGGCAACGGCGTACTCCAGGATCAGGTCCCATCCGATGATCCACGCGATCAGCTCCCCGATTCCCGCGTACGCATAGCCGTAAGCGCTGCCCGCGCCGCCGATCGCGCCGGCCAGTTCGGCATAGCACAACGCCGCAAACGCGCAGGCGATACCCGAAAGGATGAACGACAGGACAATGGCCGGGCCCGCGTGCTGCGCAGCGACCACGCCCGTGAGGACGAATATGCCAGTGCCGATTATGCAGCCGATGCCCAGCATGGTCAGGTCAAAAGCGCCAAGGCAGCGTTTCAGTCCCGTGTCGGCGTTGACATCGGTCGGTTTGGTGCGGAACAGACTCATGGGGTCCCCCTGTGAATTCGTGCTTTCATTTGCCGTCAGGTTCTGCAAGAGCGGGTGCCGGACCCCTGAGCTGAACGCAGCCAAAGACAGCCGCGGGCGGGCATCTACCTCTTGATCATTCTCCTGCGCTCTTCGGGCTGGGTAACTTGACGGTGCGCGCGGACTGTACACTGTCCGCGCGTCTGCCGACGAGTGGCGTGAAAGCTGCGACCAGCGCCGCGTGAATCTTGGGCGTGCCCGCGCAGATATCGCCGCCGTACTGATATTCCTCGCCGTCGAGCTTGCTGAGGTGGCCGCCGGCCTCGGTAACCAGCAGCACTCCGGCGGCCGTGTCCCAGGGCTTGAGCCCCAACTCCCAGAATCCATCGACCCGCCCGGCCGCGACATAGGCGAGATCAAGCGCCGCCGAGCCGGCTCGCCGCACGCCGGCCACCTGCGGCATGACCACGCGCAACATCTCAAGATAGGTGTCCAGATCATCGTTGGCGCGAAATGGAAAGCCGGTGGCCAGCAGCGCACCTTCCAGCCCGCGCCGCCGGCTGACGCGGATGCGGCGGCTGTCGAGCTGCGCGCCTACCCCGCGGGTCGCGGTAAACAGTTCCTGGCGCAGCACGTCATAGATGGTCGCCACCTCCAGCCGGCCGCGCACCTCGCAGCCGATCGACACCGCATAAGCGGGAAAACCGTGCAGGAAATTGGTGGTGCCATCGAGCGGGTCGATGATCCAGCGGGTCTCGTTGCTGCCGCTGGCGCCACTTTCCTCGGCCAGCACCGCATGGTCGGGGTAGTGGTGGCGGATAATGTTGATGATTTCCAGTTCGGCCGAGCGGTCTACCTCGGTCACATAATCGTGCCGGTCCTTGGCGTGGATTTCGATGCTTTCGAGCTTCGGTATGCTGCGCGCGATCACCTCGCCAGCACGACGCGCAGCGCGGATCGCGATGTTCAGCAATGGATGCATAGTCAACTAGAATAGCAGCTTATGGGAGCACCGCCGATCCGCATGGTTCTCGTGGACACCTCGCATCCAGGCAACATCGGCGCGGCGGCGCGCGCCATGAAAAACATGGAGCTTGAGGATCTGCGGCTGGTGCGGCCGCGACAATTTCCGCATGCCGAGGCCAGCGCGCGCGCCTCGGGCGCCGATGACGTGCTGTCGCGGGCCCGCGTGAGCGCGACGCTGGTCGAAGCACTCGAGGGCTGCGGCCTGGTGCTGGCCTGCACCTCACGCGACCGAGACCACTACTACCGAGTGCTCGACGTGCGAGAAGCCGCCGCGCGCGCCGTGGCGGCGAGCTTGCTCGCCCCGGTGGGCGTCGTGTTTGGAGGCGAGCACAGCGGACTCAGCAACGAAGATCTTGCGCCGGCGCACGCACTGTTGCGCATCCCGACCGGCAAGGAATACGCTTCCCTCAATCTGGCCATGGCCGTGCAAGTGGTGGCGTACGAGATTTTTTGCGCGCGCGGCGCTGCAGTGCCGCTGGCGCCGCGCGAGCAACCGCTCGCGGACCCGAGCGCCATGGAGCGGCTGTACGCCCATCTGGAGCAGGTGCTGGAAGAAATAGACTTTCGCGATCGCACCCAGCAGGGAACCAACCTCATGAACCGGATCCGCCGCTTTCTGCAGCGTGCCGAGTTGGACGGCAACGAGGTCAACATCCTGCGCGGCTTGCTCACCGCCGTGCAGCAACGGCGGCGGCGCGCCGGTGCCGGGCCACAGCCCGTATGAGCGCCGCAGAGCAGGTGTACCTCGACTATGCCGCGACCACGCCGGTCGATCCGCAGGTTGCCGCACGCATGATCGAATGCCTGTGCGCGGATGCCACCTTTGGCAATCCGGCGTCCATGCACAGCTTTGGCCGCGCCGCGCGGGCGCGGGTCGAGGCTGCGCGCGCCCAGGTGGCGGCGCTGATCGGGGCGCGGGCGCCCGATATCATCTTCACCTCCGGCGCCACCGAGGCCGACAATCTGGCCATTCTGGGCACGGTGCGCGGCGCGCGCGCGGCGCGCAGCGCTGCGCCGGTGCACGTGATTACGGCGCGCACCGAGCACAAGGCGGTGCTCGATCCGTGCCGCCAGCTCGAGCGCGAAGGTGTCGCGGTCACCTACCTGAGTCCGGCATCGGAAGGCCGCATTCTTCCCGAACAGCTGCGTGAGGCCCTGCGCCCCGAGACCGTGCTGGTCTCGCTCATGCATGCCAACAATGAGACCGGCGCGGTGCAGGATGTCGCAGCCTTCGGCGCCCTGTGCCGGGCGCACGGCGCGGCCCTGCACGTCGATGCGGCGCAGAGCGCAGGCAAACTGCCGATTGACGTGGTCGCGATGGGCATCGACCTGCTGTCCTTCACGGCCCACAAACTCTATGGACCCAAGGGGGTAGGTGCGCTGTTCGTGCAGGCATCCCGGCGCGTGGCATTGCAGCCGCTCATGTTTGGCGGCGGGCACGAGCGTGGCCTGCGCTCCGGCACCCTGCCGGTCCACCAGATCGTTGGCTTTGGCGCCGCCTGCCAGCTGGCGGCCACCGTGATGGCCAGTGAATCCGCGCGCCAGGCCGAGCTGCGCGCGCGGCTTTGGGCGCGGCTCGGCGATTTGCCGGGCGCCTTGCTGAACAGCCCGGCCGTGCACTGCGTGCCGGGCATCCTTAATGTTTCCTTTAGCGGCATCGAGGGGGAGAGTCTGCTGTTCGGGCTGACCGAGCTGGCCCTGGCGAGCGGGTCCGCCTGCAATTCGGACAGCGATGAGCCCTCGTACGTGCTGCGGGCGTTGGGCCGCGATCGGGAGACGGCGCAGAGTGCGCTGCGCTTCAGCCTCGGGCGCGGCACGAGTGCCGAGGACATTGATCGGGCCGGCGCGGCGGTTCGGCGAGAAGTGTTGCGACTGCAGGCCGCGGCGAGCGCCAAGGCCGACGCCTGCGCGGTGAGCGGCGAGGCGGGCACACGCGAGCAGGGGACCTGGGTGCGCTTTATGTTGAGTCCCTCGGGCGAGTACATCGAACGGGCCGCCCACCAGGTCTACGGTTGCCCGGCCACCCAGGCCGTATGCGACTGGCTGGTGAGCCAGCTCAAAGGGAGGTCCTGGCGCCATCCGGGGCTGGGGGGGCCGCAGGATTGGGCCCAGGCTCTGGAGGTCCCTCTGGACCGCCTAACGCGATTGCTGGTGGTCGAAGACGCCCTGCGGGCGGCATTGGCCGCTGCCCAGCGGCAGGCGGACGGGGGTAGTACAATGGCCGCTCGAGGATAGACTTAAATGAGCATCTCCCTGACCACCTCCGCGGCCGACCGAGTGCGCTCCCATCTGGCGAGGCGCGGGCGCGGGCTGGGGTTGCGTTTGTCGATCAAGGCGACGGGCTGTTCGGGCTACAGCTACGTGATCGATTTCGCCGATAGCGCCCGCCCCGATGACCTGGTGTTCGAGGATCAGGGGGTCAAGGTGTACGTCGACCGAGAGAGTTTTCCGGTCCTGGACGGCACGACGGTCGATTTTGTGCGTCAGGGGTTGAATGAGTCGTTTCAGTTCCAGAACCCCAACGTCAAGGCCGAGTGCGGCTGCGGCGAAAGCTTCACAGTCTGAAAAACCTTTAGCTTCCGGGGACTTCCGCAAGCAATGCGATTGCTGGATGAGGGCCGGAACGGCTAAACTCCCCGCCCTTTTCCGGTCGCCCAATTCTTGCTTTTAGGAGTACACCCGAATGGCGCTTGAGCGCACCCTCTCCATTGTCAAACCCGACGGTGTGGCTCGAAACCTGATCGGCGACGTCTATCGCCGCTTTGAGCAGGCGGGTCTGCGCATTATTGCGGCCCGCATGCTGCACCTTACGACCGCGCAGGCCGAGACTTTCTACGAGGTACACCGGGAACGGCCGTTCTACCGGGACTTGGTGCGTTACATGAGCTCGGGTCCGGTGATTGCACAGGTGCTGGAGGGCGAGAACGCCATCGTTCGGAACCGGGATATCATGGGTGCGACCGATCCGAAGCGCGCCGCGCCGGGCACCATTCGCGCCGATCTGGCTGAGTCTATCGAGGCCAACGTGGTGCATGGCTCGGACGCCCCCGAGACCGCCGCGCGTGAAATCGGCTTCTTTTTCAGCGGCACCGATCTTTGCCCCAGAATCTAGCGTGCATACACCCGAGCTACCGTTGGACACGCGCGTCAATCTGCTGGGCCTGCCGCCCGCTGAGCTTGAGGCCTGGGTGCTAAGCCAGGGCTCGGCGCCGTTTCGCGCCCGCCAGCTGCAGCATTGGCTCTACAAGCGTGGCGTGGCGCAGTTCGAGGACATGACCGACCTGGCCAAGGAGTTTCGCACTCAGCTGGGGGCGCGGGCCGAGATCAAATTGCCCGAGATCGTGCTGGCCCAGCAATCTGCCGACGGCACACGCAAATGGTTGCTGCGCGCCGACGCTGCGCAGGCCTTCGAGATGGTGTTCATCCCGGAGGCCGGTCGCGGCACGCTGTGCATTTCATCGCAGGTCGGTTGCGTGCTCGATTGCACCTTCTGTTCGACCGCGCAGCAGGGATTCAATCGGAATCTCAGCACCGCGGAGATTGTCGGCCAGCTCTGGCTCGCTAATCGCGAACTAGGCTTCGAGCCCGGCGGCGAGCGCCTGGTGACCAACGTGGTGTACATGGGCATGGGCGAGCCGCTGGCGAACTTCCGCAACGTCGTGCCGGCGCTGCAGATCATGCTCGATGACGCCTGTTTTGACCTCTCGCGCCGGCGCGTGACCCTCTCGACCGCGGGCCTGGTGCCACAGATCTACAAACTGGCGACCGTCAGCAACGTGGCGCTGGCGGTCTCCTTGCACGCTGCCGATGATGAGCTGCGCAATATGCTGGTGCCGATCAACCGTGTGCACCCGATCGCTGAACTGCTCGAGGCGTGCTGGCATTACATTGATGAGCAGAACGGGCGCAGTGTCACCTTTGAGTACGTGATGCTCGATGCTGTCAATGACTCGCCCTCGCAGGCGCGCGCCCTCGCCAGGCTCCTCGTCGGCCGGCCCGCCAAGGTCAACCTGATCCCCTTCAACCCGTTCCCGGGCGCGCGTTATCGGCGCTCGAGCGATGAGGCGATCTGGCGCTTTCGCGACCAGCTGCTCAAGCTGGGAGTGATGGCCACGGTGCGACGGACGCGGGGGGAGGACATCGACGCGGCCTGCGGGCAGCTGGTCGGCCGCGTGCAGGACCGTACCACGGCGCGGCTGGGGGCGAGGGTGCGCGCGTGAGGGGCTGCCATGCCATCGCGGCGCTTGTCCCGCTGTTGCTGCTGGGCGCTTGCGTGACGACCGGCGACACCGGATTGGCGAAATCACCGGCCGCCGCTGGCGCGGCCAATCTCGAGCTGGGTGCGGCCTACCTGCAGCAAGGCAATCTGCCGGTGGCGAAGGAAAAACTCGAGAAGGCTGCCACGCAGTCGCCCAAGGATCCGGCCATCCACGGCATGCTCGGGCTTCTGTACCACCGGCTTGGCGATGACAAGCTGGCTGAGAAGGAGTACCGACTATCGCTGGAACTGGCACCGGGCGATCCGGAGCAGCTCAATAATTACGCGGTGTTCTTGTGCGATGTGGGACGCGCCGACGAAGGCGTGAGCCGCTTCGAGGACGCGGCACGAAATCCGCTGTACCGCACGCCATGGGCGGCCTATACCAACGCCGGTGTATGCCTGCGGGGCGCCAAGCGCGACGCCGAGGCCATGCCGCTGTTCCTGCGCGCCCTGCAGGTGAACCCGGGCTACGCCGAAGCCGTGGTGCAGCTCGCTGATCTGCAGCTGGCGCAGCATCACCCGGCCGATGCCTACAAGCGCGTGACCGATTTTCTGAAGAGCAATCCGTCCAGTCCGGAGCTGTTGCTGCTCGGGTGGCGTGCGGCCCGCGAGCTGAAGGATCCGGTCGGTGCGGCGCAAATGGCGTGGCGCATGCAATCGGACTTCCCGGACAGCGATCAGGCCCACACGCTTGCCCAGTTGTCGGGCAGCAAGAATTAGTCGATGGTCGCGGCCGTACGCACCGAGCCCGAAACCGCTGGCGCTCGCCTGGCGAGCGCACGCGAACGGCTCGGCTTATCGCTCGACCAGGTCGCCGACCATCTCAAGCTGGACCGGCACATGGTGGTTGCACTCGAGGAGGGCGATCATCGCGCGATTGGCGCCGCAGTCTTCGTTCGCGGATTCCTGCGCCGCTACGCGGCACTGGTGGGCGAATCGTCGGCTGAAATCGAAGCGCTGTACGCGCGGCGGCCGGACGCGGAGGCGCAACCCGACTTATCCAAGACCGGCATGCACCGCATTGAACCGGCGTCGTTCCGCCCCCGCCTCGGGGTGCTGCCCGCCTTGATCGCCGCCCTGGTGCTGGCGATTGCCGGTGCTGCGTGGTGGGTGCTGTATGCGCGTCCGCACGCGCGCCCTTCGCCCCCAGCCGCTTTGCCCGCCGCACCGGCGCCGGCGGCGCCGACCGGTGTCGGCCTGCCCGCCAACGATAGTGGTGCGAGCGCCCAGCTGGTACCCGCCGAGACCAAACCGGAAGCTCTGCCCGGGCGCCACAAGCTGCAGCTGAGCTTTATCGGGGAGTGCTGGGCGGAAATCTACGACGCGCGCGGCGTGCGGCTGTTTTCTGGCTTTGGCCACGCCGGCACGTCCCAGGAACTCAGCGGGGTAGCCCCCTTTCGCCTGATGTTGGGCAACGGGCCGGCGGTCGCGCTGAGCATGGACGGGAGCGAGGTCAGCTTGCCCGCGGGCGCGCCGGGTCAGCGCCTGCGCATTCAGCTGGGCGCCAACGGCGCGGCCACGGCGATCCCCTAAGTGTTGGCCAGCTGTTAAGGGATGCATGAGTAAGCAGCTGCAAGCCGTGCGCGGCATGAACGACGTGCTGCCCGCGCAAATTGGCGCGTGGCAGTTCCTCGAGCGCGAGCTCGCTGGGCTGCTGCGCGACTATGGCTACGAAGAGCTGCGGGTGCCGGTGGTGGAGCACACCGAGTTGTTCCAGCGCTCGATCGGCGAGCACACCGATATCGTTGAGAAGGAAATGTATACCTTCCAGGATACCGGCGGCGACAGCCTGACACTGCGCCCCGAGGCGACCGCCGGCATCGTGCGCGCGGTAATCGCCAACGGCCTGCTGCGCGGCGCCCGGCTGAAGCTGTGGACCTGCGGTCCGATGTTCCGGCACGAGCGACCCCAACAGGGGCGGTTCCGGCAGTTCAACCAGTTCAGCGTGGAGGCCATCGGCTTTGCCGGCCCAGACGTCGACGCCGAGCTGATTGCACTGTGCGCGCGGCTGTGGCGCCGGCTCGGCATTACGCGCGTACGGCTGCTGCTCAATTCACTGGGCAGCATGGCCTCACGCCAGCAGTATCGGAGCGTTCTGCAGCGATACTTCCAAGATCACCATGCGGCCCTGGATGCGGACAGCCGGCGGCGGCTCGAGGGCAATCCGCTGCGCATCCTCGACAGCAAGGCGCCCTCGATGCAAAAGCTGATCGAGGGCGCGCCGCTGCTCACCGACTGCCTCGATGCGTCATCCCGCGAGCACTTTGCCGTCCTGTGCGGCACGCTCGAGTCGCTGCACATTCCCTACACGATCAACCCGCGTCTGGTGCGCGGACTCGACTACTATACGCACACGGTTTTTGAGTGGGTCACCGACGCGCTCGGTGCCCAGGATGCCATCTGCTCCGGCGGCCGCTACGACGGACTGATCGATCAGCTTGGGGGTGAGGCGACCCCGGCCATTGGATTTGCGCTGGGCGTGGAGCGGGTGGTCGATCTGATCGGGCAGGCCGGCACGGCGCCCGCGCCGCGAGCCCCGGCGGTGTTCATTATCGCCAGCGGGGCCGCGGTGGGACCGGTGGCCATGCAGCTGGCCGAGCAGTTGCGCGAGGCCTTGCCAGGGCAGGGCGTCCAGATGCACCTGGGTGCCGGCAATTTCAAGGCGCAGTTCCGGCGAGCCGATCGGAGCGGCGCCTGTCTGGCGGTGATCCTGGGTGACGCCGAACTCGAGCGCGGCGTCGTGGCCGTGAAACCATTACGTCGTGAAGCTGGTCAGAGCGAGTGCGCGCTGGCGGAGTTGGCGCCGCGGGTGCGCCGCATGTTGGAGGAGGAATCGTGGACGAGTACATGAATGAGCAGGAACAGTGGGAATTCGTGCGCAACTGGCTGCGCCAGAACGGCGTCTGGCTGCTGGCGGGCGTCGCCCTGGCCGCGGCAGGCCTGTGGGGCTGGCGCAGCTGGCAGACACACCAGGAGACGCTGCTGATGGAGGCCAACGGCCAATATCAGCAGGTGCTCGCAGCCTTCGGCAAGAACGACATGCCGACGGTCATCAAACTGGCCGACCAATTGGTCAGCACGCATCCGGGCACCGGTTACGCTGAGCAGGCGCAGCTGGCCGCGGCGCGCATGCAGGTGGAGAACAACCAGCTGCCGGGTGCGCTCGATCGCCTGCAAAAGGTGCAATCGGCGAGCTCCGATCCGGAGCTGCGCCTGGTGGTGCGGCTGCGCATTGCCCGCATCCAGCTCGAACAAAACCGGATTGATGACGCCCTGAAGACTCTGAGCGAGGTCGATCCGGGCGCATTCGCGGGTCGTTTCGCCGAGGTGCGCGGCGACGCGCTTCGGGCCAAGGGTGATCGGGCGGGCGCTCTCAAGGCCTATCGCGAAGCGCAGTCCTCCCAGTCGACTCAGGCGGGCGCGGCCGCCGGTGACCTGTTGGCGCTGAAGATCAACGAGCTCACGCGCTCCTAGGATGCCCATGTTGCGACGCATTTTGACGCTGATGAGCACAGCCCTTGCGCTCGCGGTGATTGCCGATTGTTCTTCCACCAAGAAAGAGGACAAACCCACCGAACTGGTCAAGATCCACGCGCAGTTTGTCCCCAAGCGCGTCTGGAGTGTCGCCTTGGGGCATGCTGAACCCAAGCTGCAGCTCGGTCTGGCGCCGGCCATCGACGGCACCCGCGTTTACGCCGCCAACGCGGTAGGAGACGTGGTCGCGCTCGATGTCGCGAACGGCCACCGGCTCTGGCGGCACCGGCTCAAGATGCCGCTGGCCGGCGGTACCGGTGCCGGCGGCGGCTTGGTGCTGGCGTGCGGAACCGGAGGTGTGGTGGTCGCGCTGGCCGCCAGCGATGGCAGTGAGCGCTGGCGTGCGCAACTCAGTTCGGAGGTTCTCGCAGCGCCGGTGGTCGCGACGGATCTGGTGTTGGTGCGCACGGTCGATGGCAAGTTGTATGCCCTGGAGGCCGCCGGCGGCAAGCAACGATGGGTGGCTGATCAGCAGGTACCGCGGCTCACACTGCGCGGGACCAGCAAGCCGGTAGTCGCGGGCGAGCTGGCAATCTCCGGCTTCGACAACGGCCGGCTCATGGCGGTCACGCTCGCGGCCGGCAATCCCGCCTGGGATGTCGCGGTCGGCCAGCCGCGCGGCAGCAGCGAACTGCAGCGCCTCATCGACATCGACTCGCCCCCCGCCGTCGACGGCGATGACGTATTCGCCGTCGCCTTCCAGGGGCGCGCGGTGCGTTTGGCGCACGATACCGGCCTCGAGATCTGGTCGCACGAGGTCTCGAGCTACCGCGGGCTCGTGGCCGACGCTCTGGGGGTCTACGTATCGACCGCCGAGGGCGAAGTGATCAAACTCGATCGAGCCAGCGGCGCGCAGCGCTGGGACCAGAAGGCGTTGCTGCGGCGTTCGCTCAGCGCGCCGGTACTGCAGGGCCATGCCGTGGTGGTCGCCGACTTCGAGGGCGTGATCCATTGGCTGAGCACCGAAGACGGCGCGTTTCTGGCGCGTGCCAAGGGTGGCAGCCGCATCTCCGCCGCCCCGCAGATCAGCGGCGAATTGGTGCTGGTGCAGACCGACAAGGGAAGGCTCGAGGCGTGGCGAGCGCGCGGGCGCTAGCCTCAAGCCGGCGGATTTCAGATCCATGCTCCCCGTGGTGGCGATTGTCGGGCGGCCCAATGTCGGCAAGTCCACGCTGTTCAACGCGCTGACGCGCACCCGCGACGCCATCGTCGCCGACATCCCCGGAGTGACCCGCGACCGCCAGTACGGTTACTCGCGTATCGGCGCCGTACCGTGCGTGTTGATCGACACCGGCGGCCTGGTCGACAAATCGAGCGGCATCGAATCGGACATGCGCACGCAGACCGAAAAGGCACTCGAGGAGTGCGACCGCGTCATCTTTCTGGCCGACGCGCGCGCCGGACTTACCGCGCAGGATCATTACGTGGCCGGCCAGCTGCGCCGCGCCGGCAAGCCGGTTTCGCTCGCCATCAATAAGGCCGAGGGACTGGATGCCGACCTGGTGGCGGCCGATTTTCAAGCGCTCGGCATAGGCGCGCCGCACGCGATTGCCGCAGCCCACGGACAGGGGTGTCGTGAGCTTATCGAAAGCGTGCTGGCGGGCCTGACGGCCGGAGCCAGTCCTGCGGAAGACACCAGCGCGATCCGCGTCGCCATCATTGGTCGTCCGAACGTAGGCAAGTCGACCCTGGTAAACCGGCTGCTGGGCGAGGAGCGGGTCATTGCCAGCGAGCAGCCCGGCACGACCCGGGATTCAATCATGGTGCCGTTCCAACGCGACGGCCGCGATTTTCTGCTGGTCGATACCGCCGGCATACGACGCCGCTCCAAGGTTGACGATGCGATCGAGCGCGCCAGCGTGGCCCGCACACTGCAGGCCATTGCCGAGGCGCACGCCGTCATCATGGTGCTCGATGCCCACGACAGCGTGGGTGAGCAGGACGCCAGCGTACTGGGTCAGGCGCTCGAGCGCGGCCGAGTGCTGCTGATCGCCGTCAACAAGTGGGACGGCATTGCCACGGACCAGCGTGAGGAAATTCGCCGGCTACTCTCGCTCAAGCTCGATTTTGTGCCCTACGCACCGCAGCACTTCATCTCCGCCCGCCATGGAACTGGCGTCGGCGAGCTGGCGCGCGATGTGGTGCGCGGCTACGACGCGGCCATGCGCGCCATGCCGACGCCGCAACTGACCAAGGTGCTCGAGCGCGCCATTGAGGCGCACCAGCCGCCGCTGGTCCGGGGCCGACGCATCAAGCTGCGCTACGCGCACCAGGGCGGACGCAATCCGCCGCGGATCGTGATTCACGGCAATCAGACCGTTTCCGTGCCCGACGCCTACCGTCGGTATCTGGCCAACGTGTATCGCGACGCGTTTGATCTTTACGCCACGCCGGTGGCGATCGACTTTCGCAGCGAGGCCAATCCCTACGACCGGCTCAAGGCCGGGAAGCGCCGTCCGCGCGCGGCAGGAACAATGCCGGGTCGACGAAAACGCGGTTGAGCGCCACGCCGAAGTGCAGATGCGGACCGGTCACCCGTCCGGTCGCCCCCACGGCGCCGATGATTTCGTTCACCCGCACGCGCTGGCCTGTCTGTACACCGATCTTGGAGAGATGGCAGTACATGGTAATCAGGCCGGAACCATGGTCCAGCAGCACGGTGTTGCCGTTAAAGAAATAATCGCCGGTATCGATGACCACCCCCTCGGCCGCCGCGTGTACCGGCGTGCCCAGGGCCGCTGCGATGTCCATGCCGCTGTGAGGATCGCGCGCGGCGCCATTGAAGTAGCGCCGTAAGCCAAAGGAACTGGAGCGCGGACCGCTGACCGGTGGATGCAAGCGCAGGGTTGCCGGCACGGCCGGCGAGTAGGTCGCGAGCGCTGCGTGTATGCGTTCGTGTTCGCCATCGACACGCTTGAGATCCGCGTCCGACAGATCGACTTGCGAAGGCGCCACCGTCAGGCGCTGCGTGCGGTAGTGCGCCGCGCGCACCTCGAAGCGCTGCGTCGCGTCGGTCGCCTCGGCCGCGCTGATGCGTACCTGCGCGGCGCCCGGCTCCTGCGAGAGGGGAATCCCCACGACCGCGACCCACTGGTTTTCATGGCCGGCGCGCGGCAACAGCAGGACCGGGGCCTCGCCGAAGAACACTTTGGGCGCCGACGGTGGGCGGTTCGCGGCGGCAGGCGCAGTCACCGTCAGCAGCACCACTCCGCCGGGCGCGACGTGCTGGGCGGGCAGCGTTGCGGCGCCCGCGTGGCCCGCAAGTACGCAAGCCAGCACGGCTGCGCCGCGCGAGCGCGTGCTCATGGTGTGCGCCGGCCCGTGACGCGCGCCGTGATGACGCCGTCGGCCAGCCTCGCTTCAAGCTGCTCGCCGACGCTCAGTTGGGCGCTGTGGCGGACGATGGTGCCGTCCTCGGCGCGCGCGAGTATCGCAAAGCCGCGTTGCAGTGTCGCCAGCGGGCTCACCGCCTGCAGCGCGCGGGCCGCCAGCTCCACGCGGGCTTGGGCTGCGCTGATCGACCGGGTCCACGCGGTTCGGAGTCGCTCGGTGGCGGTGCCGGCGCGTACGGCGCGCGCGGCAAGTTCGCTGCCGGTGGTCCGCAGATGGGCCTCCAGCGCCCGGCGCAAGCGCAATTCAAGCTCATCGAGGCGCTGCGCATGCTGAGCGAGGCGCGCTCCCGGATGGGCGCGCTGCAGCCGCTCCTGCCTTGAAGCGACCTGGTCCGCAACGTCATTGAGCTTGCGCAGCATGGCGGCGCTGAAGCGACGTGCCAGCAGCGCCAGGCGCTGCAGCCAGACGCGCCGGTCCGGCACCGCGAACTGCGCTGCCGCGGTTGGCGTCGGCGCGCGCAGGTCGGCGACAAAATCGGCAATCGTAACGTCGGTCTCGTGGCCGATGCCGGTCACAATCGGCAAAGTGCAGCGCGCCAGAGCGCGCGCCACGCGTTCGTCGTTGAAGGCCCACAGATCCTCCAAAGACCCGCCACCCCGCGCCAGGATCAGGACGTCGCACTCCGCGCGCGCTGCCGCCAGGTCGAGTGCTGCGGCGATCGCGGGGGCCGCGGCCGCGCCCTGGACGGGCACCGGGTAGATCAGTACGGCGGCGGCCGGAAAGCGGTGCGCCAACACGTGCAGAATGTCGCGGATCGCTGCGCCGGTGGGCGAAGTGATGACGCCGATGCGCATCGGCGCGGTAGGCAGTGCTCGCTTGCGCTCGCTGGCGAACAGGCCTTCCGCGCCCAGGCGGGCCCGCAACTCCTCGAAGGCGCGTTGCAGCGCGCCCATGCCCGCATCTTCGAGATGCTCGACCAGCAATTGATAGTCGCCGCGCGGCTCGTACAGGCTGACGCGCCCGCGGGCCAGCACCAATTGGCCTTCGCGCGGCGTGAAGCGCGCCAGCACATTGCGCTGGCGGAACATGGCGCAACGCAGTTGCGCGTCGTGGTCCTTGAGGGAGAAATACCAATGACCGGATCCGGGGCGCGCGAAATTCGACACCTCGGCCTGCACCCAGACCAGACCCAGGCCGGATTCCAGCAGTATCCGCGCCTCGCGGTTGAGCCGCGTCACGCTGTAAATATCCCGTCCGGCGCTCGCACCAGGCTCGTACATATGCTGATTCTAGCCCGCCGGGCCTGTGCCGGCGGTTATGGTTTACCCGCCGCCCACCAGTGCGTACAATGGCGCGCTTCTTTTTGGGACGCCACGCTATGCGAATTCTCGAAGAAGCGCTCACCTTTGACGACGTGCTGCTGGTGCCTGCCCGCTCGGACGTGCTGCCCCGCGAGGTTGACCTGTCGACGCAGCTCAGTCGCAACATCCGCATCGGCCTGCCGGTGCTCTCGGCGGCCATGGACACGGTGACCGAAGCGCGCCTCGCCATCACCATGGCGCAGGAAGGTGGCATGGGCATCATTCACAAGAATATGCCGATCGATGCTCAGGCGCGCGAGGTTGCGCGCGTCAAGAAATTCGAGAGTGGCGTGATTGCGGATCCGATCACCGTATCCCCGGACGCCACGATCCGCCAGGTGATCGAGCTGACGACGGCGCGCGGCATATCCGGGGTGCCGGTGGTGAGCGGTGCCAAGGTGGTCGGGATTGTTACGCACCGCGACCTGCGATTCGAGCGCCAGCTGGATGCACCGGTGTCCACGGTAATGACGCCCAAGGCGCGGTTAGTGACGGTGCGCGAGGGCGCTCCGAAGGATGAAGTGCAGCGCTTGCTGCACAAGCACCGCATCGAGAAGGTGCTGGTGGTGGGTGGCGACGACGAGTTGCGCGGCATGATCACGGTCAAGGACTTTCAGAAGGCCACCGAATTCCCGCGCGCCAGCAAGGACGCGACCGGACGGCTGCGCGTAGGCGCCGCGGTGGGCACGACACCCGATACGGTCGATCGTGTGGTCGCGTTGCGCGAAGCCGGCGTCGACGTGATCGTTGTCGATACCTCTCACGGTCATTCGCGCGGTGTGCTCGAGATGGTGGCCAAAATCAAGGCGCGCTGGGGCGATCTGGACGTCATTGCCGGAAACATCGTCACGCGCGAAGGGGCGCTCGACCTGGTCAATGCCGGCGCCGACGGGGTCAAGGTCGGAATTGGCCCGGGTTCGATCTGCACCACCCGCATCGTCGCCGGAGTCGGAGTGCCGCAGATCAGTGCGGTGGCGAATGTGGCCGAGGCGCTCGCCCTCAAAGGCGTACCACTAATCGCCGATGGTGGCATTCGCTACTCCGGCGATCTCGCCAAGGCGATTGCCGCCGGCGCGCACGCGGTCATGATCGGCGGCCTGTTCGCGGGCACCGAGGAGTCCCCTGGCGAGGTCGAGCTCTATCAGGGTGCGTCGTACAAATCCTATCGCGGCATGGGCTCACTCGGTGCGATGGGCGATAAGCACGGCTCGGCCGATCGATACTTCCAGGACACCAGCACGGAGCTCGAGAAGCTCGTCCCCGAGGGCATCGAGGGCCGCGTCCCCTACAAGGGCAGCCTGGTCTCGATTCTGTATCAGCTGGCCGGAGGCTTGCGCGCGGCCATGGGTTACACCGGGAGCGGTGACATCGAGCAGATGCGCACGCGACCGGTATTTGTGCGTATCACCAGTGCGGGTGTGCGCGAGAGCCACGTGCACGACGTGTCGATCACCAAGGAGGCGCCCAATTACCGCGTCTCCTGAGGCCGCCCCAAAGGCTTCTGGCAGGGCGGACATCCACGCCGAGCGTGTGCTGATCGTCGACTTTGGTTCTCAGTACACGCAGTTGATCGCGCGCCGCGTGCGCGAACTGGGCGTGTATTGCGAGATTCATCCCTGGGACATGAGCGATGCGGCCGTGCGCGCCTTTGGCGCGCGCGGCGTGATCCTCTCCGGGGGACCGGAGTCGGTGACCATGGAGCGGGCGCCCGCCGCGCCGCGCGCCGTGTATGAGCTGGGCGTGCCGGTGCTCGGCATCTGCTACGGCATGCACACCATGGCGGCGCAGCTGGGCGGTCGGGTGGTGCCCGGCGAGGTGCGCGAGTTCGGGTACGCCGAGATCCGGGCGCGAGGCCACTCGGCGCTTTTGCGGGACATTGAGGATCGCGTCAACACCGAAGGCCATGGGCTGTTGGACGTCTGGATGAGTCACGGCGACCGCGTTGTGGCACTGCCGCCTGGCTTCCAGACGATCGCCTCCACCGCAGATGTGCCGATCGGCGGCATGGCCGATGCGTCCCGACATTTTTATGCCTTGCAGTTTCACCCGGAAGTGACTCACACGACACAGGGCACCCGCATCTACGCACGCTTCCTGCACGAGATCTGTGGCTGCGCCAATGCCTGGACCCCCGGCAACATCATTGACGATCTGATCGAGCGGGTGCGCGCGCAGGTGAGCCAGGGCCGGGTGTTGCTCGGCCTGTCCGGCGGCGTGGACTCGGCAGTAGTGGCGGCTCTCCTGCACCGCGCGATCGGGGCTCAGCTGACGTGCGTATTCGTTGATCACGGGCTGTTGCGCCTGCATGAGGGCGACACTGTCATGGACGTGTTTGCCAAGCATCTGGGAGTGCGCGTAATTAGAGTCAACGCGGCGCCACGTTATTTTGCCGCGTTGCGCGGAGTCACTGATCCGGAGCAGAAACGCAAGATCATCGGCGCGCTGTTTGTCGAGATCTTCGATGAGGAAGCGGCCAAAATCAGCGACGTGCAGTTTCTGGCCCAGGGCACGATTTACCCCGACGTGATCGAATCGGCGGGTGTCGGTGGCAAGTCACACGTGATCAAGAGTCATCACAATGTGGGTGGTCTGCCGGCCGGCATGAAGCTCAAGCTGGTCGAGCCGCTTCGCGAGCTCTTCAAAGACGAGGTGCGCCGGATCGGCATCGAATTGGGGCTGCCGGCGGAGATGGTGCAGCGCCATCCGTTCCCGGGTCCCGGGCTGGGCGTGCGTATCCTAGGGGAAGTCACTTCCGCCGCCGCCGACACTTTGCGTCTGGCCGACCATATTTTCATCGAGGAGTTGAGGCGTGCGGGCTGGTATGAGCGCACTAGCCAGGCCTTTGCCGTGTTTTTGCCGGTACGCAGCGTCGGAGTCGCCGGTGACGGACGCCGCCACGATCCGGTAATTGCGTTGCGAGCCGTGGAGACCGTCGATTTTATGACCGCGCGTTGGGCGCACTTGCCCTACGAGTTGCTCGATGTATGTGCGCGCCGCATCGTTAACGAAGTGCCGGGAATTTCGCGCGCCGTGTATGACATTTCAGGAAAACCCCCGGCGACGATCGAGTGGGAATAATCTCAATTTCTTTAATTATTTGGCTAAATGATGCTGCGCTGCGACAAATTGACAGCATCTGCGGGTCAGCGTAGACCTTCGATAAACAATCCGTCAGCGCCTCGGGGCTGACGCAAAACCAGCGGGACAAGCTAACATGAATACAAATCGCGTGATTCTAGGTTTAGTGATTGCTATCGGCTGCTCCGGTACCGCGGTGGCGCAATACGGCAATACCGCTTATGGCACAGGTGCGCTCGCTTCCAACACCACCGGAAGCAACAACAGTGCTTTCGGCCTCGCCGCGCTCTCGTCCAACACGATCGGGAGCTTCAACACCGCCATCGGCTATCAAGCGATGCTTTTAAACTATTCGGGCGCCAGCAATACCGCGATCGGCTACTACGCGCTGTATCACACCAATGGCAGCAACAACATAGCCATTGGCAATCAGGCCGGCGTTTGGCTCGGCCAAGTGAGCAACAACATCCATATTGGTCATCCTGGCATTACCCACGATCAGAACGTGATCCGGATCGGCAGGCAAAGCGTACAGAAATTTACCGCGATCGCGGGAATAAGCGGCGTCAATGTAACCGGGGGAGCCGCAGTCGTCGTAAACAAGACAGGTCAGTTAGGCGTGGAATTGTCTTCAATCCGCTACAAGAAGGACGTACAGTCAATAGGCACAGCGAGCGAACGGCTACTGCAGCTGCGCCCGGTCACATTTCGCTACAAGCAGGCGGACGAGGATGGGAGAACTCCTGAGCAGTACGGCTTGATAGCTGAAGAGGTGGCAAAGGTCATGCCGGAACTGGTGATCTACAACGAGAAGGGTCAACCGGAGACCGTTGCTTACCAGACCCTAGCTCCGTTGCTGTTGAACGAATTGCAGAAAGAACACAAGCAGATGGAACGGATGCAAGCGGAAATCGATGCGCTGCGGAAGGCTCACTGAACTACGGCGAATGTTTTTTTAGGTTTAATTGCAAACGGGAACACGTCCGCACCACAAGATGACCTTAGGCGCAAGCGGGGTATGGGCGTGGTTGTCCGGAGGAGGGCGTTTTAGACCGTCCCCGGGAAAGTGAGTGGCGACATTTCATGTGGGGCGTCTGAGACAACCGCCCGCATGTGCACCGCTCAAATGACGAATGAAGCGCGAGCGCGCGCCGATTCAGAGGAGAACAGAATGTCAACAACGAGAAACAAGTTGTGGTCGTGCCATGTTCTGATTGCTGGTGTGCTGCTCCTTGGAGCATTTCAGCTTGCCGATGCCGCCCCCGTTAATCTAGTCAGGAACGGAAGCTTCGAATATAACCCGCTGTTCGGCTGCAAGGTAGGAACTACAACCCTCCATAAGTGGACTGTGACGGCCGGGAATGTTGATGTTGGTGATGCCCGTTGTTGGGGGATTCCGGCAGCAGTCGGCGAGTTTTGGCTCGACCTAACTGGATCTGGATCAGCAGATGAGAACGATGTGGGAACAATTGCGCAGAATGTGCCAACGGTCGTGGGACATGCTTACCGCCTGTCATTCTTTTTCGGTGGTAATCCCCAGTGTCTTGACGAGGCGATCAAGTCAATGCACGTGTTACTAAATGGAGTCGTAGTCGGTAAGTACAGCATCAATGTAACGGGAGTAGCTACTGACGATGCTCAATGGCGCAGGCACAGCATCATCTTTGCGGCAAAAACATCATCGACAGTTGTTAGCTTTCAGAGTCTGAAGGGAGTCAATCCGTTCACTGTCTGTGGACCGCTTCTCGATGGCGTCAGTATTGTCGCGATCCAATAGGCAGCAGCGAGCAAGCCCACAGGGGCATCGGCTCGACAATTAGGATTCCTGTCAGCCGGAATCATGACCCCGATGAGAGTCGGGGTCTTTACCTCATAGTCCTCGCGCCAATTTTCGGTAGTCTGATTTGTAGCGCCAATCCGTAGATACGAGGCGACTTGCATTGCGAGTGACTGTCTTGATGTCGACTAAAAATAGAGACTGCCTCGATTCGATCCAGAAAATCCAAGCCGCACGCCCGGAGGGCGGGGCTGGAAGCTAGAAGTTCCATGTCACGCCGACGGAGAACAGATCCGGTTTGGCCTCTGAGGCTGTGATTTTTTGATACTCCGCGCGCACGCCCACAGTACCAAATCGGTATTGCGCGCCAATACCGTAGGCAAAATCATTCGTCCGGTGGCTGGTGGAAGTCGATGCCATACCAACGATTGGGCATGACGTTGCGTTGCAAATAGCTATGTTCGGATAGTTGCCGTTGCTGTCCGTTTTGGTACTCAGCAGGGCGATCCCGACTTTGCCAAAAATGTCCCACCCCGTCGGCAACGACGGCACGTAGCCCACAAGAAAGCCAGTCAGCGCCGTGTTCTTGGCACTGGCCTCATAAATGATATTGCCGCTCCCATCCTGCACGTTGTTGACTTTCGAGTTACCAAAGTCGATGTAGTTGAGTTCCATTCCGAGAATTTTCCCGGGCCGAATGCCGGAAAATACATTCCACCCGGTAGTCGTGTGATCGACCTGTGCCTGCCACCCTGGCGTGTGTACCGTGGTATTCGCCGTAGCGCTCCCCACTCCGGCGCCGACGTAGAAAGCGGGCAAATTATTCATTCCGTCTGCGTAGGCCAGACCGGCAAATCCAGCGATCCCAACGAACACAGCGGCATTTATTACTTTCATGGCAAGCCCCTCTATTGGCCCGTGGCCAATGAATACACTTGACCAACTAGGATTGGCCTTTTGTTGTAAAGTTCCCACATATGGTTTCGTACGCTACTCGGCGCAGCGTTTTTACTGCTCAGTATCGCCCGGCGAACGCAAACAACACGTTGCTAACAAGCAACAAAACTTATCTGAACGTGATCCCAAGGCTGATAAATAATGATTAAGGGCGGATCGCGCGCAACGATAGCTAAGGTCGCTGTACAAGTATGCGGCAGGCTAACTGCGCGCGTGAGGCCGTAAGGCAGCGCAGAAACGTGCTGCGTCTTTAGAGGAGATTTCATGAGCAAACGATTGGGCGGCAAGCCCGCCTTTATCTTTGTGTTCGTGACGGTGCTGGTTGACTCGATCGGTTTCGGCATCATCTTGCCGGTGCTGCCTCGGCTCATCATGGAGCTTACCGGCGTTACGGTGGACCGTGCAGCCGCCTACGGCGGCTGGCTGGCTTTCGTGTACGCGCTCATGCAGTTTTTCTGTGCGCCGGTGCTGGGTAACTTAAGCGATCGCTTCGGGCGGCGCCCGGTGTTGCTGTTCGCACTGCTCGCGCTGGGCTGCGACTACCTCATTATGGGATTTGCCCCCGCGATTGGCTGGCTGTTTGTCGGGCGGCTGATCGCCGGTTGCGCCGGCGCTTCGTTTACCCCCGCCTACGCCTATGTAGCTGACATTAGCGAGCCGGCAAAACGTGCGCAGAGCTTTGGCCTCATGGGGGCGGCTTTTGGAATCGGATTCATCGCCGGTCCGGCCATAGGCGGCCTGCTCGGCGCGTTTGGCCCGCGCGCGCCGTTTTTTGTAGCCGCGGCGATCGCATTGGCCAATTTTGCTTTCGGCTCTGTGGCACTGCCCGAATCGCTGCCCCGGGAATTGCGCCGCCCGCTTGATTGGAAGCGCGCCAACCCGCTCGGGACGTTTCGCCAGATACTGAGGTATCCCGCGGTTCCGTTGGTGCTCGGAGCGATGTTCCTTTGGCAGCTCGCGCACCAGGTGCTGCCCAGCACCTGGGCGTTCTACACCATCGCCAAGTTTCACTGGACCAGCGCCGAGGTCGGTGCCTCCCTCGCCTTCGTGGGCTTGGTAATGGCGGTGGCGCAGGGATTGCTGACCCGGGTGTTGATACCGTGGTTGGGTGGCGAGCGCCGGGCGGCGCTGGCGGGCATGGCGGCGGCGGTGCTGGCCTACCTCGGCTATGCCTTCTCGACCCGCGGCTGGATGATGTACGCCGTTGGGCTTACGACCGCCGTGTTCGCGCTCGCCTATCCGGCGATGAATGCGCTCGCTTCGCAACGCATTCCCGCCAACGCGCAAGGCGAGCTGCAGGGCGCAGTCGCCAGCCTGTATGGACTGAGTTCGATCTTAGGGCCGCCGCTCATGACGCAAGTATTCGGCTACTTCTCGGCGCCCGGGGCGCCGGTGCATTTCCCCGGCGCCGCCTTTGTCGCAGCCGCGGTGCTGACTGTCGCCTGTGCGGCGCTGTTCTCAAGGTCCGTGGCGCCGGCGGTGCCCCAGGCAGCGCCGGGTGTCTAGGAGCGCTGACAGGGCCGCGACGCGCGTCGCCAGCAAGGGATTTTCTCAGGGTAAACGTGTTTAAGGAGAGCGATCGGTGTCGAAACCCACACGGCGCGTGGTCACGGGCCACGATGCGCACGGAAGATCGGTCATTGTGTCGGACGCTGCGCCGCCGCAGCATCACTCGATGCGCGGCCCGGATATCGGCGCGGACTTCCACGAAATGTGGAGCGAGATCGACAACCCTCCGTCGCTGACCTCGATCAGCGCACAGGAACCCAACGAACGTCCATTCACCATCATGCCGGTCGCAGGCCATCTGCTGCGGATACTGGACATCTATCCGCTCAAGGACGGTGGCAAGCGCACAGTCATGCATCGCACGCGCACGCTGGATTACGTGGTCCTCATCGAGGGCGAACTGGTCCTAATTCTCGACGACAAGGAAGTAACCTTGAATGTGGGCGATGTCGTAGTGCAGCGAGGCACGGACCACGCCTGGGAGAACCGCTCGGATCGCCTCGCGCGTGCCGCGTTCTTCCACATCGATGCGCGTTTCAGCGAGGAGCTGCTGGCCAAGCTGCCAAAACCTCTGGCACTCATGACTTAGTGACTAGATCGTGCGCGCGGCCCGCAGCATGGCGGCGGGCCGAGCTCCGGGCCGGCTGCTCATCAGTCCCTATCCGGCGCGCCCCCCGGAAAGAGCTTACGGAAAGGTCGTGCCTCGTCAACGACGCGGGCGACCGAGGCTCTGGCCAGAGCCCGCCCGCGGTAAGCGAGAACTGCCGGAAATCGCTGGGCAATGGGATGCACCCAATCCGCGTAGAAAAGTGCTGGAGCAGCGGAACAATCCGCCAGTGTAAACATGGTTCCAGCGGCCCAGGCGCCGGGCATGAGCCGCTTGTCGAGCCATCCATAGGCGACATCCAGCATCTTCCTGGCATCGGCGACTCCTTTGGCATCGCGCTCGGGCTCGGTCCGCAGTCGATCCGCGACCACCGCTTGCATCGGGCTCATGACGTAATTGTCAAAGAACCGATCCATGAAGCGCACTTCTAGAGCCGCTTCGACGTCCATCGGTACCATGCGCGCTCGTACCGGGATAACGATGCATCAAGTATTCTACGATGATGCTGGATTCGACTACCGTCGTCTCGCCGTCTCGAAGCAGCGGAAATTTCTTTATTGGCCAAAGCGACTCAAGTTCGGCCCATCCGGCCGCATCCTCGACCACTCGATAGGTAAACGGCGTGGCATTCTCGTACAAGGCGATCAACGTCTTCCAGCAGTAGGAGGCGAATGGGTGGGCGTAAAGTGTTAGCGACATGCGATTAGCGTCCTGACTGGCCGTGGCAGATAAACGTGGATGCAGGGCGTTGCAAATGCTACAAAATATCCGGTGCTGAACGGCTTACCCGGGCACATCCCCCGGAAGACTGACGCGTCAATTATCCAGCACTGCCTTGCATGTGACTAGGGAACCACCAGGATAAAATTATGAAGAAGTCGGACGCGGGCCCCGGAAAATCGGCATCGGCACTCATCTCAAAAAAGATCGCCGAGCTTGACGACTGGCGCGGTGCAACCTTGAGCAAAATGCGCGCGCTCATCAAGGCCGCAGAGCCGGACGTGGTCGAGGAATGGAAGTGGATGGGCACTCCAGTCTGGTCGCACAATGGCATCATCTGTACGGGTGAATCCTACAAGAGTGTCGTGAAGCTTACCTTTGCCAAGGGCGCGTCGCTGAAGGATCCCACCCGTCTCTTTAATGCGAGCCTGGAGGGAAACGTACGCCGCGCGATCGACATCCACGAAGGCGAAGCAGTCGACCAGTCGGCCTTTAAGGCGCTCGTTTGCCGGGCTGTGGCCCTCAACAGTTCTGCCAAATCAAAGTCTCCAAAGAAGACCAAGTCCCCTAAGAAAACCAAGCCCTAGCGCGATCGCCGCGATCCGGTGCCGCGTGTAGGGACTCGGCCCGCTCCCGCACGGGGTGGCAATCCACCTCGCTTGGGGTTGCGATTCGCGATTCGCGCCATGGAAGTGATTGGCTGTGGCGCGGGCCGTCAGTGGCGGGCAGCCGCCTCAAGCCAGATCATGAGCGGTTCACGCACGATGTCCATCTCGGAATATTTCCAGCGCTCCTCGGTGTAGTTTTTCAGAAGCGCCAGAATGGCCCGAATGCTCTCCACGTCCGACAGCAGGCAGGATAGTGGATCACTGTAGGTATGGAGGCTGAACGCCACTGCGTTCGAGTCGGGAAGGCGGCTCAGTGTCTGGCGCTCGACCCGCATCCAAAGCAACTCGCCGGCACGGGTGGGATCATGGCGCAATGTGTCCACGACGGCGTGCATTGCCGCCGCATTCGCCGCGTGCGGGTCATCGTGCGGGAAGAACACCGTCGCCATCGGGGTCAGCTGCCAGTTGAACCGCTCGCAGGGGCTGGCGGTGTGAATGCTGCCGATCACCTGATTGATCCTTCCGCCCAGCTTGTCGGTAAGCCGTGGTACCAGTTCGTGTGCCCACGCCACGTCATGGCCCACCGAGGCCACCAGCCGGCCAGAGGTCGAATAGGCGTTTGAGGCGGCCGTGATCCGCGGCGTGCCGCCGAGCATGTCCAGGAGCATGAAATCCTCCTCGATCAGATAGCTCAACTGCAGGAGTGGCTCGGGGGCATCGTCATCCAGGTCGAGTTGCTGGCCAGTGACGAGCGAGCTAATCACCGAACCGCTTCGCTCGAATGATCTCGGATGGTCCGCCACCAGATGCTTCGTGACTCGTTCCCGCAACTCTCGCTGTGCGGGGAGGGAGTCCGGCAGTGATCCATAGTAGAAGGATCCGTACGCCTCCAGCCGCGCGCGCTTCTGCCGCATCATTTCCGCGTGCTCTGGGCCGATCAGGATCCAAGTGTCGGGGCGGATGCGACGCAAACCGAGTTGAAAGTCGGCGGCGGCCCAGCGATACGGGCGATAGCTAGGCCCATCAGCCGCCGTGGCGCTAGCTGGCGGCACGGGGGCTTACCGTGTGTATTCGACGGGGTACATGATGGCGGCGGACTCCATTGACTGAAGCAACCTGTACAAACAACTTTGGCATGGTGCAGCTGACGCCGCCAGCATCGGCTGCACGCGGTGCGGAGCCGCAAAATCTGCGTAAAGCACTCACGGGCAAGCAGGCCGCTGGCCACCGGCCGATAAGGGTGACGGAGAGTACTTGGAGTCGCGGCGAGCCGAAATCCTACTGCGCTCATCGCACACAGGCAGTATCATTCCTCCCCCTTTTTTTCAACTGTTGGAGAAAATTCGATGTCTCTCCGCATCAATGATACCGCGCCAAACTTTACGGCCAAAACTACCCAAGGCCCGATCGATTTCCACAACTGGATTGGCAACAGTTGGGCGATCCTGTTTTCGCATCCCAAGGACTTCACCCCGGTTTGCACCACCGAACTCGGCTACATGGCGAAGATCGAGCCAGATTTCGCCAAACGCAACGCCAAGCTGATTGGGTTATCCATCGATCCCGTGGAAAACCACAGCAAATGGGTGAATGACATTGAGGAAACCCAGGGTGCGAAAGTGAAATACCCGATGATTGGCGATACCGATCTGAGCGTGGCAAAACTATACAACATGCTTCCGGCTGAAGAGCCTGGCACGTCCGAAGGCCGCACGGCGGCCACCAATGCGACGGTGCGCTCGGTATTCATCATTGGACCTGACAAAAAGATCAAACTGATGTTGACCTATCCGATGACCACGGGGCGCAATTTCGACGAGATCGTGCGAGCGCTGGACTCGCTGCAACTGACCGCCCGTGAAAATGTCGCCACGCCCGTCAACTGGAAGCCCGGGGAGGATGTCATTATCCCACCGTCGGTATCGGACGATGCCGCCAAGCAAAAGTATCCGCAAGGCTTCAAGACCCACAAGCCATATCTCAGAACGGTGACGCTGGCAAAGTAGAATTGGGCGGATCGCATAATGCTGACCGTGGATGAGGTGCGTGCGATCCCGCTTTTTTCGCCGCTCCCGGAAGCCGAGCTCGAGCGCCTCGCACGCACCGCCGCCGATGTGCATCTGGGATCCGGAGAATACGCCGTGCACGAGGGCGGCGAGCGCGCGCTATATGCGGTAATTGCCGGCAAAATCGAGGTCGTCAAACTAGTCGACGGCATTGAGCGCACCCTGGGTTGGCGCAATCCGGGCAACATATTCGGCGAAGTGCCGCTAACGCTTGGGACACCGTTCCCCGGCGCCTACCGGGCGTCCGAGCCTTCGCGCGTCATGCGCATTGACGCTCAGCAGTACTACGCGGTGGCGGCCGCGGCGCCGGACATCTCGCTGAAGGTCAGCGCGCTGGCGCGCGAGCGCATCGGTGGCCTGCAGGGAATTGCTGCCGAAGCGCCCAAGCCGCGCGTGACGATCTTCGGACACCGCTGGGATAGCGTATGCGCGGATTTGCGCCGGTTCCTCGCGCGCAACCAGATCACCTATGAGTGGGTGGCCGCCGACTCGCCCGACGTCGCCAAGCGCTGGCCCGGTGATCGACCGGCGGACGCCGACTGTCCGGTGCTGCGGTTATCGAACGGCGAGATGATTACTCAGCCAAACGCACGCGATCTGGCGGGCCATCTCGGGCTGCAGATCCGGCCAAAACTTCGGGAATACGATACCGTGATCGTCGGTGGCGGACCGGCCGGGCTCGCGGCAGCCGTGTACGGGGCTTCGGAAGGTCTGCGCACGCTGGTCGTTGAGCGCGAAGCGCCCGGTGGCCAGGCCGGGACCTCCTCGCGCATCGAGAACTATCTTGGCTTCCCGGGCGGCGTATCCGGCGACGAACTCGCAAGCCGTGCCCTGCAGCAGGCAAGACGGCTTGGGGCGGAGATCCTAGTCACCCGGTCCGTCGCCCGTATCGAGCCTGTCACGCGCCAGGTCCACCTGGACGGTGACGAAACCGTCAGCGCACGAACCATCGTGCTGGCGAGCGGGGTCACGTGGCGCCATCTGGCAATCGAGGGTTTTGACCGCCTGATCGGCAAAGGGATTTACTATGGTGCCGCGCGCAGCGAGGCCGGCGGGGCTCACGGTCTCGATCTGCATTTGATCGGCGCCGGCAATTCGGCAGGGCAGGCCGCGTTGTTCTTCGCAAACCACGCCCGCAAAGTTACGCTCGTGGTTCGCGGCGACTCGCTGGAAAAAAGCATGTCGCACTATCTGATCGAGCAATTGCACGGGCAGTCGAACATCGAGTACCTGCTCAATTCCGAGATCATTTCCGTTCAGGGCGACACTCACTTGGCCTCGGTAGGCATCATCGACCGCCGCAACAAGGAGACGCGTCGTGAAGAATGCGGGGGACTGTTCGTGTTCATCGGTGCCGACGCGCAAACGCAATGGCTTCCGCCGGAAATCGCGCGCGACACTCACGGGTACATTCTGACGGGCGATGCGGTGGTGAAATGTGGCCGCTGGTCGCATACCCGCGATCCGTACCTCCTCGAATCGAGTGTCCCAGGCATATTCGCCTGCGGCGATGTCCGGCTGAGTCCCGTCAAGCGCGTGGCGTCCGCGGTCGGGGAGGGCAGTATGTCCATCTCGTTCGTCCACCAATATCTCCAGAACGAAGGCGCAACACGGCCCAGCCATACGTGAGCCGAGCGCCCGTGCCACGGACCAGATAAACGTAATTAAATCAGATGGTTATTTGTCTCTGGGCCCGCGAGCTGGACTGGCGTTGGATGACAGTCGCCTACCTGTCGCGGGGCCCGAGGACCGGTGCAGATACCGACGCCAGTCGGCGACATGAAGGGTTGAACGGGCGCGGAAAGAATTTGCTCCCTGCTCATTCGCTTGACCACTTAGAATCGATCGTCAGACCGGGACAAGCACCAGCGGCGTAGAATTCGCCGGGCCTGCCACCGGCGCATGATGTGTCACCCCGGGCGCGAATAGGCACTGTCGGTGATCGCCGATGGTTCGATTCATTTTATACACGACTGAAGGAAACGAATTCGCCATGAACACTAAATTTTCAATCCTCCTGTCCGCTAACGCCATGTTCGCATTGGCGACCATAACTTTGGCGCCTTCGTTCGCGGCCGGCCAGGACCGGCCTGGGGGCTCGGTGTCCGCGAGCGAGACGTATACGGCGACCGTGACGAAGATCGACGCCAAAGAGCGCTGGGTCACGTTGAAACTGGCGGACGGCCGCATGATCGATGTGCAGGCGGGCCCAGAAGTTAAGAATTTTGCCCAAATCAAGGTGGGTGATCGGGTCAGTACCACGCAGGCGAACACCGTAACGATCGACGTTGTACCTGCCGGCCAGGCAGCACCAAACGTCACCAGTGGCACAGCGACCACCTCGGCACCGCTCGGTGCGAAACCGATGGCCGTTCAGGTCGACACCACGACCGTATCGGGTGCTGTAACCGCGATCGATTACGACAAGCGGTTGGTGACACTGAAAGGCCCCGCCGGCAATTTGCACACCTTCGAGGTCGGTCCCGGCGCGAAACGGTTCAAGGAAGTCAAGAAGGGCGACGTGGTCGTGATGACCGCTAAAGACCGCCACGACCGTCGAAGTTCTCCCGGCTAAGTGACTGCTTCGGCAGCGGCGCGCTCGCGCCGCTGCCGATCGCCGATTGGAGGCAGCTTGGCCAAAGACATTGATCTCAGGCGCCGCCAGCTGATCGCCGCCGGTGCCGGATTGTTGGCCACGGCTGGCGTGGGCGCGATAGCGCTCACGGCAAGTGCCGCCGACGCTACCACGGAATTACCGTTCTCAAACGGCCACCGCAAGCTGGCCGTCTACCCGGAGAAGCGGCCACTTATTGTGCTGAGTTCCCGCCCACCGCAGCTGGAAACACCGTTCGAAATCTTCGACCAAGGACCGATTACCCCCAACGACGCCTTCTTCGTCCGCTATCACCACGCCGGGATCCCCACCCGCATAGACGGCGATCAGCACGTCATCAGTATCGCTGGCAATGCCGTCGGCAAGCCCTTTGACCTGACGATGGCCGAGCTACGCACGCAATTCAAACCCATTGAATACGTGGCGGTGAATCAGTGCTCGGGCAACGGTCGCGGTCTGTTCTCGCCGCGCGTCACCGGCGGGCAGCTCTACAACGGTGCGATGGGCAACGCCCGATGGCTTGGCGTGCCGCTCCAGAACGTGCTGGCACGCGCTGAACTTAAGAGCAGTGCACGTCAGGTGACCTTTAATGGTCTGGATTATCCACTGTTGGGAGGTGCGGACTTCGTTAAGGCTCTGGATGTCAATCACGCCATGGATGGCGAGGTCATGCTGGCATTTCAGATGAATGGTGCCGACATACCGATGTTGAACGGCTATCCCGTCAAGCTGGTGGTGCCGGGCTACTACGGCACGTACTGGGTCAAGCACCTGTCGTCCATTGAGGTGATCGACCAGCCCTATGACGGATTCTGGATGAGTACGGCCTACCGGATTCCGGACAATGCCTGCGCCTGCGTCGAGCCGGGCACGAAGCCCGCGACCACGCGGCCGATCGGCCGCTTTAATGTCCGCTCCTTTATCACCTCCGTGCAGGACGGTGCTCGACTAAAGGCGGGCCAGCAGCTTGCCGTGCGGGGCATTGCCTTTGACGGCGGCCAAGGCATTCGCGAAGTGGCCTATACCACCGACGGTGGCGGCAGCTGGCGCGACGCCCAGCTCGGCGAGGATCTCGGACGCTATTCGTTTCGCGAGTTCACCTTTCCGTTTGCGCCGGGGCGCGGCAGTTATGAACTGGGCGTGCGCGCCTGGAACCGCTCTGGGGAAAGCCAGCCGCTGGAGGCGCTGTGGCAACCCGCCGGCTACATGCGAAATGTGGTCGAGCGTGTCCGCGTAATCAGCACGTGAGGCCTGCACCCTTGTCCCGTGGATTGATCAGCGCGCTCCTGATAGCAGCCCTTGCCTGTGGCGTGCATGGCAAGGTACGCGCCGCCGAAAAATCGATAGTTCTGCCGCCAGACGGAGTGCAACTTCAGGTCAGCGAGTTGCCTGGCTTCAGCAAGGCAAAAGCCGAATGCGTCGCCTGTCATTCGGCTGAGTACATGGTGTATCAGCCGACCACTGCGCCGCGCGGCTATTGGGAAGCGATGGTGCTGCGCATGAAGTCCGTGTTCAAGGCGCCGATCGATGACGCCGACGTGCCACTGCTCGTGGATTACCTGGTGAAGACTTACGGCAACGAACGGGCCCAGTGAATTTAGTGCCGGGCGCGTACCCGCGCCGATAGCGCATAGGCACCGTCGCCGAGCAGCGCCAATACCACGCTCGCCAGTATCAGGAATGCCGGATATTCCCAACCGCCGCCCTTGGCGCTGAAGACCCAACCATTGGCGGCGTGCACCCAGATGATGGCCCCGAGCAGGTCGGGATCAACACCAGCGCGACCACGCGCGTATGCCAGCCGAGAATCAAGAGCGTGCCGCCGATAGTCTCCGCGCAAATCGCTGACATACGCCAGCCATGCGGGCAGTCCGATCGAGCCGAAGAACCCCGCCGTGCCC
Source organism: uncultured Gammaproteobacteria bacterium (assembly GCA_963699955.1). Taxonomy (GTDB): domain Bacteria; phylum Pseudomonadota; class Gammaproteobacteria; order Steroidobacterales; family Steroidobacteraceae; genus FEN-1191. The sequence continues at coordinate 340,044 of CAVOVV010000006.1, read as the reverse complement.
GCCAGTCCGAAGGTCAGTAATTTCAGGAGAATGCTGTGGGAGAGGTACATGATGCCCAGGCCTATTCTCAGCAGAAATGTCGCCAACTCGGTTTGCTGTGATTGGTTCACGGTATTCTCCGCGGGGTCAGGTGGCCGCACGATATGGAGATGCCGGCAGCGGTGTCAAGCTTGCTGCGATTGCCTGCCACGGCGCGCTATGCTCGCGTGGCCGCCACTCCAGGGGGACCGCGGTAATCCGATTCTGGCGCGGCGGGCCAAGGCATGGCACGTGGCTCGTGAAGACAGTGACGCATCTGGCGCCCGGTAATGGCCCCGTTTCAGGCTCGAGCAGGAAAGTAGAATGAATGGATACTTGCTAAAAGCGACTGTCGTGAAGTGCATGGATTCGCCACAAGCCAAGCTTCGGAGAGCAATCCAAGCGCTGATTCGCTGCTGTATTTCTGCCCCGTTACTGCTGGGTGCAGGCGCATACGCCGCGACTCCGGGACTCTCGCCTGCCGAGCAGCGGATAGCCAAGGCTGCCGCGGCGGAAGACGGGCAGGCGATAGCGTTCCTCGAGACGCTGGTCAACATCAACAGCGGCACCATGAATTTCGCCGGGGTCGAACACGTGGGCCAGATCGTGTCGGCTGAACTGCAGGCACTCGGATTCGCGACGCGCTGGCACTCGATGAGCGCCACCGGTCGGGCGGGCCACGTGATTGCCGAGCACCACGGCACCGGTCACGGCAAGCGCATACTGCTGGTGGGGCATCTGGACACCGTGTTTGAAAAGGACAGTCCGTTTCAGCGCTACCAGCGGCGGGGCGATACCGCCGAGGGTCCCGGGGTCTGTGACATGAAGGGCGGACTCGCCGTCATGGTTAGTGCACTGCGCGCGCTGCGCAGCGCGGGTGTCCTCCAGAACGTGGACGTGACGGTAGTCCTCGATGGTGACGAGGAGAACGCCGGCACTCCGCTTTCGGAATCGCGCGCCGATCTGATTGAGGCGGCCAAACACGCCGACGTGGCGCTCGAATTCGAAGCTCTGGCGAACGAGGACGGTCATGACATGGGGACGGTCAGCCGCCGCGGTGCGGTCGATTGGACGCTGCGGACGTCCGCAAAATCCGGGCACTCGTCGGAAATCTTCTCGGACCCGGCCGGATTTGGCGCCAGCTACGAGCTTGACCCGGATACTTGACGCCTTTCGCCGCGAACTGCGAGAGCCCAACGCCACCTACAACGTCGGCCTGATACTGAGCGGCTCGAGTGCCGCCCTCAATGACGAGGCCACCGGTGGTTCGGCGAGCGGCAAGGGCAACGTCATTTCGGCGCAGGGTCTGGCTCGCGGTGACCTGCGCACGCTCAGCAATGAGCAGACCGCCAGGCTCGAAGCCCGCATGCGCGCTATCGTGGCCCAGCATCTGCCGGGCACGGACGCCGAGATCCAGTTCGACGAGGGTTATCCGGCCATGGCGCCCACGGCCGGCAATCGCGCGCTGCTGGCCCAACTCAATGAGATCAATGCGGCGCTTGGACTCGAACCGATGGCGGAATTAGACCCTTTGCAGCGCGGCGCCGGCGATATTTCCTTCGTTGCCGACAGGGTGGATGCGCTGGTCGGATTCGGTGTGGTGGGCCAAGGCAGCCACGCGCCGGGCGAAACGGCGGATCTGTCCAGCGTCGACCGCCAGATCAAGCGTGCGGCCTTGCTGATGGAGCGCCTCTCGCAAGTCCACTAGCGCCCGGCCTCGCTCTTCTGGTAGCGGGCGGCGGCCAGCCAGGCTGGGTTCATTTCGACGCCCCAGCCCGGCCCGCTGGGAATGTTCACGCAGCCGGCGCTAATTCGAAAGGGATCGCCGAGGAACAGTCCGTCCTGCCACGGGTAATAATCCTGACCCTCGATCGAAAATTCCAGGTACTTGCCGGCGTTCCCAATGCCGCCCAGCAAGTGCATGGTGCAGATCGTGACCAGCGACAGATTGGCGCTGTGCGGCGTACAGGGAAGGCCCGCCTTCGCGGCCAGTCGCGCCACTTCGAGCGTACGCAGCAATCCACCCATGTACATGACGTCCGGCTGCACCACGTCGACTGCGCGCATCTCGATCATGCGCTCCCAGGTTGCGAGGTCCCAGTCCTGCTCGCCTCCGGTGACATCGATCGACAGTGCGTCGGTCACGGCCTTGGTTTCGGACAGTTTCCAGTACGGGCAGGGCTCTTCGTAATGGCTGATGCCCTCGGCTTCGAGCAAGCGGCCGACTTCGATCGGCCCGGCGCGGCGAGAATCCGCTGTTGGCGTCCACCAATTTTGCGCAGCGTTCACCCAGGGCCCGGGCCACGGTCGGTACGACCAGCTCGGTGCGGCCCGGCCATTCATCGAGGTCGCGACCGCACTCTGCGCCTACCCGCCACTTGAAGGCATCAAATCCCAGATCGTCACGCAGTCGCACCATGCGCGCCGCCTCGGCCTCGGGCGTGATATCGCGCTTCATGGACGAGGCGTAGGCGCGCAGCTGGCGCGGCTTTCCACCAAGCAGCTCCACCACCGGCTTGCCCTCGAGCTTGCCTCGCAGGTCCCAGAGCGCGGTGTCGAGCCCGGCCAGCGCACGGCACCGATAGCTGCCAGGAAACTTGTGCTCGCGGCGCTCGATCAGGTCCACGAGCGCAGCGACATCGAGCGCATCGCAGCCCAGCGCCCAGCGCGCGATCTGCCGGTGAAAGATGGTGGCCGTGATGTCCGCGTTATAGGTGGAGGTTTGGCCCCAGCCCACAGCGCCCGTGTCGGTGGTCAGTTTTACAAAGCAGACGAATTCGTTGCTAAAGGTTTCGAGTTTGGAAATGCTTTGCACCCTGGACTCCGATTGGTGGTTGCCGCAGTTCAGCGCACGCTCGCGCGTTCGATCAACGCGCCGTACCATAGGCGTCCATCGTACCTCGCCTTAAGGTCCTCTTGCAGGTGCCGGAGGTAACGCTGTTTCCGATTCGCCCGGCAAATGTTAGCTTGCGGTGCACCGGGCGAACGGGCTGCTACACAGAGGACAACATGCAGGCCGACACGGATTTCATGCAGCTGGCTCTCGAGCAGGCGCGGCGCACGCAGGCGGCGGGCGAAGTACCCGTAGGTGCGGTCTTGGTCTTGGACGGGCGGGTAATTGCCGCCGCGGCCAACCGGCCGATCGGCGCCTGCGACCCGACCGCGCACGCGGAAATCGAAGCCTTGCGTGCCGGGGCGGCGTCGCTCGGCAGTTACCGGCTCAATGATACCGTGCTGTACGTAACGCTCGAGCCGTGCCTGATGTGCGCCGCGGCGATCGCGCACGCGCGCGTGCGCAGACTGGTGTTCGGAGCTTGGGATCCGCGTGCAGGCGCGGCGGGCAGCATGCTGGACGCCTTCGCCCTGCCTGGCCTCAACCACCGGGTGGATGTATTCGGTGGCGTGCTGCAAGCCGAGGCGAGCGCCTTGCTGCAGGAGTTTTTTGCCCACCGCCGCGCTTGAGGTTAACGCGCGCACGACAGGCAGAAGTACCGGGCGCCGGCTATTTGCCTTTGCTACTTCGTCACGGCGATCGATTTTCGGAAGGCCGACACGCTGTAGGTAAAGAAGGCCAAACCGATCACGGTCACCATCAGAAATTGCCGCCACACGGCACTAATGCCTCCACCGCGGTAGACGATTACCTGAGAAAAGCTGACAAAGTGCCGCGAAGGCAGCAGATAGGTAATGGCCTGCAGCCACCTCGGCTGGCTCTCGACCGGCGTGGTTCCGCCCGACAGCAGTTGCAGCACCATGATGACCAAAATGATCAACAGTGCAAACTGCGCCATGCTGCGCGATATCGTTCCCAGGAACACCCCAAGCGCAGTGGCGAAGAACAGATACAGCACCACACCGGTCAGCCACAAGGCGACCGAACCGGCGAACGGTACGTGCAGTGCCTTCTCCACGATGAGATACAAGGATGCTGCCGTGGCAAGCAGAATTACCAGGCCGTTGGACCATACCTTGGCCATGGCGATCTCGAAGGCGGTCAGTGGCATCACCAGCAGGTGTTCGAGTGTGCCGTGTTCGCGTTCTCGGATCACCGCGGCACCGGTCAGCACCACGGTGAGCAGGGTCAGTTGATTGATGATGGCCACAACACCCGTAAACCAGGCCGATACACCGTTCGGATTGAATAATTTGCGTACCACAAGATTGACGGGCGGCGGTGGCTGCAGGTCGGTGTTGCGCAGGAAGGAGCCGACGCGATCGTTGACGATGTTCTTGATGTAGCTGGAGCCTATGCCCGCCTGTTGCATGGCAGTCGCATCGATGTTCAGCTGAAGCTCCGGGTTGCGTCCGGCACGCAGGTCGTTCTCGAACCGCGGGGGGATCGTGACCACGAACATGTACATGCCCTTGTCCATCGCGTCTTCGATCTCGGCCGTGGAGATCAATTCCGGCAGCTTGAATCGCGGAGGGTAGAAGGCATTGAACAGTTCTTTGGACAAGGCCGACTGGTCTTCGTCGGCGAAGGCAATCGAGGCGTTGTTGACCTCGTTGGAGGTGCCGGTGGCCTGGGTATAGATCGCCAGCGTGAAGGCGTAGACCACGAATAGCATCATCACCGTGTCGCTTACCAGGCTCCTAAACTCCTTCAGTCCGAGCCACAGAATGTTTCGCAGCGACCCCATAGCTAGCGCTCCTGCTTCTTCAGGCCCAACATGCTAATGAACCAGAGAACCGGAATGCTGCAGGCCAGGAAGACCAGGTCGTCCACCATCAGGCGGGGCGCGAGTCCCTTGGTGTAGGCGCCCAGGCTCGAGTGCATGTAATAGGTGGTCGGCCATATGGATCCGATAATCCGTGCGCTGCCTTCGAGCGTCGAAACCGGCTGCAGCAGGCCTGAAAACTGCACGGTAGGCTGGATCGTCAGGATCGCGGTGATGAACACGGCCGCAACCTGGGTGCTGGTAAAGGTCGAGGTCACCATGCCGATGCCGGTGGTCGCGGTGACATAGAGGAGCGTGCACAGCGTCAAGGTCAGGAAGCTCCCCTTGATGGGCACGCCGAAGACGATGAGCGCCAGTCCGACCAGGATGAAGAAATTGATCATGCCGATCACAACGTAGGGCAACTGCTTACCCAGCAGGTATTCCAGGCGGCCAGTCGGCGTGACATAGAAATTGATCATCGAGCCGAGTTCCTTCTCACGCACGATGGTGACCGTCATGAGGATGGCCGGGATCAGGATCAGCAGCAGCGCCGGGACGCTCGGCACGATCGAGAAGATGCTCGTCGAACGTCGGGTTGTACATGTACCGGTCTTGAATTTTGGCGGTGTACTTGCTGGGTCCGGACGATAGTCCGGTCGCGGGATCCTGCAGCGCGGTGTTGTGGACCGCCTGCGCATACTGCGCGACGGTTTCGCCGCGGAAGGTCATGGCGCCGTCAACCTGTGCCAGCACATCCGGTATGCTCTTGCGGCGCAAATCCCGGCCAAAATTGGGCGGGACTTCTACCAGCAGGGAAATGTCGTCCGCCTGCATCCGCGACAGAGCCTCCGCGTCGCTGGCGGGCGACCTGGTTGGTGTGAAGTAGACCTTTGATCCGGAAAACTGCTCGAGATAGGCGCGACTTTCCGGCGACTGATCATGATCCAGCGCGGCGTAACGAATGTGCTCGACGTCCGTCGTTATCCCAAAGCCAAACACGAGCATTAGCAGGGCCGAGCCCAGGAAGGCGAAGGCCAAACGCACCGGATCGCGCAGGATCTGCATGGTCTCATTGCGGCTGTAGGCGAGCATCCGGGTCGAGCCGCAGCGCCATGCCGGCGGGCGGGGCGTGCTTTGCGGGAGCCGCGGCGGCGCTCGCTGCGCCCGAGCCTGGTAGCGCTGGTACGGAGGCCGGCGCGCCCGTCGAGCTCGGTGCCGCGGGCGCCGAGGTCTTGGCGCCGGCCTTGTTTGCCGCCGCAGCGATCGCGTCTTCCATGTGCCCGATAAAGGCATCTTCCAGGCTCGCCGCACCGCGATCGTCGATCAGTTTCTGAGGAGCGTCGCACACCAGTACTTGCCCCGCGTTCATGAGGGAGATGCGGTCGCAGCGCATGCCTTCATTCATGAAGTGCGTGGTCACGAAGATCGTCACGCCCTGATTGCGTGACAGGTCGATCAGCAGCTCCCAGAAGCTGTCCCGGGCGACCGGATCGACACCCGAGGTGGGCTCATCGAGAATCAGCAGTTCCGGCTCATGCAGCACGGCGACCGCCAGCGACAGACGCTGGCGCAACCCCATGGGTAGATCCGCCGCCAGCGCGTCCAGGTGCGGTCCCAGGCCGAAGCGTTTGACCAGTTCCTCGATTCGCGCCTTCGCCTTGTCGGGAGCCATGTGATAGAGGCGGGCGTCGAGCACCAGGTTCTCGCGCACGGTCAGCTCGCCGTACAACGAAAACGCCTGGGTCATATAGCCCAGCTGCTTGCGCACCTCCATGCTTCCCGCCTCGACCGACTGGCCGAACAGCGTGGCCGTTCCTTCGGTCGGCGGCAGCAGTCCTGTGAGCATCTTCATGGTTGTGGATTTGCCACAACCGTTGGAGCCCAGAAAGCCGAAGATCTCGCCGCGTTCGATCGACAGACTGACGTTGTCGACGGCGGTGAAGTCACCAAAGCGCCGCGTCAATCCTTTGGCATCGATGGCAATTTCCGACTTGCCGGCCGCCCGCGGCGGAATCACCAGTTCGGTATGGCCCATGCGCTTCTCTTCGGGCAGCAGGGCGATGAAGCACTTTTCCAGGTCCTTCGTATTGGTCCGTTCCATCAATTCCGCGGGCGTTCCCGTGGCCAGCACCTTGCCGTCGTCCATCGCCACGATCCAGTCCCATTGCTGGGCTTCGTCCATGTAGGCGGTGGAAATCACCACGCTCATGCTGGGGCGATCGGCACGAATGTCGTCGATGAGCTTCCAGAACTGGCGGCGCGAGAGCGGATCGACTCCGGTGGTCGGCTCGTCGAGGATCAGCAGATCCGGATCGTGGACCAGCGCGCCGCATAAGCCCACTTTCTGCTTCATGCCGCCCGAGAGCTTGCCGGCGGGACGATCCGGAAACGGACCAAGCCCGGTGGCCTCCAGCAGCTCCTTGACCTTGATCGGCCGCTCTTCCTTGGACAGCCCGAAGAGCTGCGCCATGAAATCGACGTTGTCGCCGACGCTGAGTTCCAGATAGAGGTTCTTGCCCAGGCCCTGGGGCATGTAGGCGATCCGCGGGCAAACGACGCGGCGATGGCGCACGTCGCCGATGTCCCCGTCGAGCACCGTCGCTTGGCCGCTCTGCAGTTTCTTGCACCCGGCGATCAGGCCCATGAGGGTCGACTTGCCGACACCGTCGGGACCGACGATGCCGACCATCAAGCCGCTGGGAATGTCGATCGAGATATTGTCGAGTGCTACGACCTTGCCGTAGCGATGGGTGACATCCTTGACGGACACCACCGGTTTGGCGCCAAGTGCGGCCGCGGGGTCCTTAGACACGGATGACACCATGGATGAGATCCCCAGCGCGGTCGTTGACGGGCTTTGGATGTCGGCAGCGCCGCCACACACGACGGCGCTCGGTGTGTATCACGGGCACTCCTGTCCTGTTTACCCGGGCCCTGCCGCGCCCGGCTGCGGCGCCGGAGCCGGCGCACTGGCCGGCGCGCTGGGCGGCGTGTCCGGCGCGATCAGGTTCTGCAGCCACTCCGGCCAGGCTACGGACTCATCCAGCTTGACGTAGCCGACGCCGCGCACACCGGTCTTAATGTGATCGATAAACTGTTTTATCACCGCCTCAGGCAAGCCGATCTTGACCCGGAACATCAGCTTGTCGCGCTCGCTCCGCGTCTCGACCTGCTTGGGCGTGAACTGCGCCTCCGGGGACACGAACGTCACGCGGCCGGGGGCGGCGCGGCCGGGCAGGTAATCGACGGTAATGCGCGCGTCCGCGCCGACCTTGATGTGAGCCGCCTGCTCCGAGGGGAGAAAGATCTCCATGTAGACGTCGCCCATATTGACCAAGGTCAGCGCCTTGCCTCCGGCACCGAGCACTTCGCCGGGCTGGGTCAGCCGATACAGCACGCGTCCCAGCACCGGTGACTTGAGCGTCGCATCGTCGATGCGGGTCTGGATGGTGGCGACGTTGGACTCCGCGACGGCGACCTCCGACTTTGCGGTGTTCAACTTCGCGACTTCTTCCGACAAGGCGGCCGTCTGGGAGTCGACGGCCGTCTTACGGACGTCATACTCGCGCTGTGATCCGGCGTTCTGCTGCAGGAGCTTGCCCGAACGCTCGGCTTCGATCTTGGCGAGGTTGATCTGGCTCTTTTGCCGGACGATGGCCGAGTTAGCGATCGCCAGGCGCTCCTGGGCGGACGCGACTTTTGCCTTGGCTTCGGCGAGCTCGGAATCCAGGGTCACGGTGTCCAGGTGCACCAACACCTGGCCCGGCTGCACAAGGTCGCCTTCCTCAACAAGGACATCCTTGACCCGCAACGGTTCCTTGGACGTGGCATCGACCTGCTTGGCCTCGATGCGTCCGTTGCCCCAGGCGATGCCCTTGGGCACCGCATTCTTCTGGTTCTGCCAATACTGGTAGCCGAGGTACGCCCCAACCACCGCAATGACCGCTGCAATGGCCCACGGTACGTACTTCTTATTTAGCGACATGGTCAGGTCTCCTGGTGGGGCGTGCGGCCTGTCGGTGCCTCAGGGCGCCGGCGGCGGCGAGAAATAGCTGTTATCCCAGTTGGTACGCTTTTCCATGGCATCGCGCATGGGATCGGGCACGATCGGCTGCTCGAGGCGCAGCTGCCAGCCGCCACCGAGCGCCTTGTACAGGGCAATCAAGTTCGTGGCCACGGATGAGCGCGTCTCGGCAAGGGTGTTCTCTTGCTGCAGCAGCGTGCGCTGCGCATCCAGTACGCGCTGGTAGTCGGTCGCGCCCTCGCGGTACTGCACGAAAGCGATATCCACCGAACGGCGCGACGCGGTCACGGCCTTGTCCTCTGACTCCACCGCCAGCCGGGCGTTGACGAAGCCGGTCATGCCGTCTTCCACTTCCTGCGCCGCCTTGAGGACGGTGTTCTGGTAGCCGACGATCAACTGTTGAAAGCGAGCATCCTCGATGCGCACCAGATTCTTGGTGCGTCCGTAGTTGAAAATCGACCAGACGACGCGCGGGCCGAACACATAGGTCAGGCTGTCGCTTTCGAATAAGGATCCGCTCGAGCGGTTGCTCACGCCGCTGCTGGTCTGCAGACCGACCGAGCCGAGGAGGGTGAAGCTCGGAAACAGATCCGCCTTGGCAATCCCGATGTGCTCGGACTGCGCGGCCGCAAACATCTCGGCGCTGCGGATATCCGGGCGCCGGCGCAGCATTTCGGCCGGTATGCTGACGGCCACCTGCATGGGGGCGGTCGGGATTTCCTTCGGCCCGGCCAGCAACGCGTCAATGGCGCCGGTCGGCTGACCCAACAGCGTGCTCAGCGCGTTCTCGGACTGCTGCAAGCTGCCTTCCAGTTTCGGAATGGTGCCGCGGGTACTTTCCAACAACGCCGTAGCTTGCGTGACATCCAGTTCCGACGTGGCGCCGTTGTCGTACCGCGCCTGTGCAATGCGCAACCCTTCGGCCTGCAGCTCGACGTTGTGGCGGGCCTGCTCGACCAGCACCTCAAAGGTGCGAATCACGGCATAAGTGCGCGCGACCTCTGCTGTAAGCGAGACCAGCGCATTGTCGTAGTCGGCCACCGTTCCGTACACGGCCGCATTCCCCGACTGCACACCGCGCCGGTATTTGCCCCAGAAATCCATTTCCCAGGCCGCATCAAAACCCACCTGGTAATTCCCAAACTGCGTGTCGAAGCCCGGAATGTAGGTGGCAGTATTCTTGCTGATCCCCACGGCGGTCGCGTTTGCAGTCGCCACCTGCACCTGCGGCCACTGCTGGCCCGTGGCGTAGCCCAACTGGGCACGCGCCTCCAGTATCCGCAGGCCCGAGATCTGCAACGGGAGATTCTGCGTATAAGCGAGCTGGATCAGATGATCGAGTGCCGGGTCGTTAAACGCCTTCCACCAGGCACTGTCGGTGGTGGCCGCGGTGCTGAGCGCCGCGCTGTCCTTCTGGACCCAATCCGGATTGACCTTGGCCTCGGGTTTGACGAAATCGGGACCCACGCTGCACGCGCTCAGGGCCACTAAAGCACTCAGCAAGCAGGCAGCTGCGGCGCTCATCGGGAGGAGCGCACGCCGCACTTTTGACACGCAAGCGGACGACGGCGCTGCACGGTGCCGTACGTGCGCAATTCTGGGCAAATACGACATCATGGGAGTCACCAATGCTCCACGGAGCCAAGATCGAGTTCAGTACGGACAAGTGCGTGGCGTGACATCGGCCTACCCGACGCTGCTCTTCCCTATGGACGCGGCGCAACTTAGTCTCGAATTAGGCTGCCGCGCTGCGGATAAGGAAGGTCCAAGCCCACTAAGCGCCCGTAGTCTGGGCCGCGGTGTTCTTAGTTGTCAACTTAACTTCCCCGCATCCAAACCGGCCAGTCACGAGTCGAGCGGTGCACTCGACTGCACGGCTGACTCCAAATTGTGACAAGGGCTCGATATATACAGGCGGAATCAGCGAGGCGATTGGCGGGGTGGTCGCAATGGCGTATTGTTGCCCGGATCTCGCAGCATCTCGTGAGGCCCGGTTATGAAGAAGAAAGACACAAAGAATGACGCCAAGCGCAAGGCCAAGCCCGAAGGCGACCTCAAGGGCAAAGAATACGCTAAGCAATTGGCGAAGCTGCACGTCGAACTGGTCAAGCTGCAGGAATGGGTCAAAGCGAAGGGCGTGAGAGCTTGCATTGTCTTTGAAGGTCGCGACGGCGCCGGCAAGGGCGGCACGATCAAGGCGATCACCGAGCGCGTGAGTCCGCGGGTCTTCCAGGTGGTGGCACTGCCGGCGCCCACCGAGCGGGAGAAGACCCAGATGTATCTGCAGCGCTACGTCCGCCACATGCCCGCGGCCGGCGAGATCGTGATTTGGGACCGCAGCTGGTACAACCGCGCCGGGGTAGAACGCGTGATGGGATTTTGCAGCGACGAGCAGGTCAAGCGCTTTCTGAAACTCGCTCCGGCCTTTGAGAAGCTATTGATCGAGGATGGCATGATCCTGCTGAAATACTGGCTGGAAGTCAGCATGGAGGAGCAGACGCAGCGACTGGCAGAGCGCATTGACGATGGCCGCAAGATCTGGAAGCTCTCGGGCATGGATCTGGATTCCTATGGTCACTGGTACGATTACTCGCGCGCGCGCGATGACATGTTCGCGGCGACCGATACGCCCTGGGCGCCATGGCACGTGGTCAAGTCGGACAACAAACGCCGCGCTCGGCTTAATCTCATCACCCATCTGCTGGAGCAGATTCCCTACAAGGATGTGACACGCGGAGGCAAGATCGAGCTGCCCAAGAGGCAGAAGCGCCACGGCTATCGCGAGCCAACAGACCGCTTCAAGTACATCGCGGAAAAGTTTTAGCAGGCCGCCCCATTCGCGCCTGCGGCCGAGCGGATCGTGCACACTGAGCTCGGCGCGGCACCGCATGTCCTGTGCCACGCGCCGAGGAATGCTTGACTACCCAACCTGCGGTCCCGCCGGGAACTGAAGCCGGCCGGCGGTTGACCCCCGGGACGACCCCAACGTCCGGCTGGCGGCGCTGGTTACCGGGCCTCCAGACTCTGCGCACCTACCGGGTCGCTTGGCTCAGGTACGACCTGGTGGCCGGCGTGGTGCTGAGCACCATGCTGGTTCCCGTGGGGATTGCCTATGCCGAAGCCTCCGGGGTTCCCGGGATCTACGGTTTGTACGCCACGGTGATCCCGTTGCTGACCTACGCGCTGTTCGGTCCGAGCCGCATCCTGGTGCTCGGACCCGACTCCTCGCTGGCGGCACTGATCCTGGCCGTGGTGCTGCCGTTGGCCGCCGGAGACGTGAGCCATGCGGTGGCCGTGGCCAGCCTGCTGGCGGTGGTCTCGGGGGTGGTGTGCATATCAGCGGGCGTGTTGCGCCTGGGATTCATCACCGAATTGCTGTCGAAGCCGATCCGGTACGGGTACATGAACGGCATCGCACTGACGGTGTTGGTCAGTCAATTGCCGAAAATCTTCGGAGTATCAATCGACTCGGGCGGCCCGTTGCACACTCTATGGAACCTGGCTGGGGCGATACAGGCGGGCCAGACGAACTGGACCACTTTCGCCATCGGCGCCGGCGCGCTGGCGATCATTTTGTCCCTCAAGCGCTTCCGGCGCATTCCGGTGACCCTGCTGGTGGTCGTGGCCGCCACGATCCTCGTCGGCGGGCTCGACCTGGGCGTGAATTCCGGGGTGCAGGTGCTCGGCGCGATGCCCCAGGGACTCCCGCATTTCGTAGTACCGCGGATCAACCCGGCCGAACTGGGCGCGATCGTGATCGGCGGCATCGAAATTGCGCTGGTGTCGTTTGCCGACACCAGCATCCTCTCGCGCACCTACGCCGCGAAGACCCACAGCTACGTCGATCCTAACCAGGAAATGGTGGGCCTGGGCGCGGCCACCCTGGCGGCGGGCCTGTTCCAGGGCTTCCCGATCAGCAGCAGTGCCTCGCGCACCCCGGTCGCGGAAGCCTCCGGCGCCAGGACGCAGCTCACGGGCGTGGTCGGCGCCGTCACGGTGGCGGCGCTCCTCATATTCGCGCCGCATCTGTTGCGGAATTTGCCCAACAGCGCGTTGGCCGGAATCGTGATCGCCTCGGCGCTGGGACTGTTCGAGTTCGCCGATCTGCGCCGCATTTTCCGGATCCAGCGCTGGGAGTTCTGGTTGTCGATCGGCTGCCTGGTCGGGGTTGCAGTGCTCGGCGCGGTCCCCGGCATCGGTCTGGCCATTGCGATGGCCGTCATCGAATTCCTCTGGGATGGCTGGCGCCCGTACTGCACTGTGCTCGGGCGGGTCGATGGCGTGCGCGGTTACCATGACATCAGGCGCTACCCCGAGGCCCGCCTGGTGCCTGGGCTGGTGCTGTTTCGTTGGGATGCGCCGCTGTTCTTCGCCAACGCCGAATTGTTCCGGACACGCGTGCTGGAGGCCGTCGCCAATTCGCCGACCCCGGTGCGCCGCGTCGTCATCGCCGCCGAACCCGTGACCAGCGTGGACGTGACGGCGGCGGATGTGCTTGCCGAACTGGTGCGCACGTTGCGTGCCGCGTCGGTTGATCTGCAATTCGCCGAGATGAAAGACCCGGTCAAGGCGAAACTCAAAGCCTTTGAGTTGCTCGAACTGCTCGGCAGCGACAGCTTCCACCCGACGGTCGGTTCGGGGGTCGACGCTTATTTGGCCGACTATGCGGTGGACTGGACGCCCTGAGCGCGTCCGCAAGCAATTAGCCGGAGGTGCGCTGTGGGCCTCGCGCACGCAGTCTCGCGGCGCTCAGCGCGGGGCTTCGTGCGGCGGCACGACCGGGCTCGGCGGCGCCAGGGCGGTGCTCGCCTGGCCATCGCCGTACCATTCAAGTACCGCGAGGAAGCCACGCACCTGATCGACGAAGCGCACCGGCTCCCAGCCACGCGCGTACCCGCGCTTCGCCTGCCGGTACCATCTTTCCTGCGCGAGCCAGGGCAGGAACTGCCGGACGTCGCCCCATGAGTCCGGGTCCTTGCCCTGCGTCTGCGCCAGGATGCGCGCGTCTTCGAGGTGTCCGAAGCCCACGTTGTAGGCCGCCAGCGCCAGCCAGCTGCGGTCGGGTTCGGGCACGTGCGACGGGATCATCTGCAGCACCTGCGCAAAATAAGCTGCGCCACCGGCAATGTTCTGCGCGGAATTGCGACGATCCGCTACGCCCATCGCCTTTGCGGTCGCCTCGGTGAGCATCATGATGCCTGCCGCGCCGTCTCCGGACACGGCGTGGTCGTCCCAGTGCGATTCCTGGTAGCCGACCGCTGCCAGCAATCGCCAGTCGAGGGACTGGCTCGCGGCGGCCTGCTCGAATACCGCCCTAAGCTCTGGGAGGCGCGCGGCGATGTCATCCTGAAAGCGGCGCGCCTCCTGGTATTGGAATTCTCCGGCCTCGGCTTCGGCGTCGCGCGCCAGGCGCTGCAATTGGCCTGAGTCGTGCGCGGTGCTGAAGAAGCGATTGACCGTGTCGCGCAAGTCGATGGCCGAGCGGCGTACCAGCCACTGCATCGGGCGCGGATCAGGGAGCGAAAATGCGACATTGACTTCCGGGTACAGATGGCGGGCAAAGGCAAATTCACTCCGGTCGATGATTGCAAAGTCCGCATCGCCGGTGTTCACCCAGTCCAACGGGTCGGCCTGTTCGCGCGGCAATTCGGTCCAAGTCAGGTAACTCGCACCGCCGCCGCGCAGTTCACGCAGCAATTGCAGTTGCGGGCTGCCCTCGCGGACCACAATCCGCGCGCCGTTCAGTTCGGCGATATTCCGGGTGGCCGCGTGACCACGGCGCTGCACGACCAATTGCTCGACTTCCCGGTAATTGATGGTCGCGAGCCCAGCCCGCTTCCAGCTCTCGTCGGCGGTAAGCTCCGCCGCGGCGATGTCAATGCTGCCCTCCGCCAGCAGTTCGCGCAGGTCGCTGCGGTCGCGAGCTGCGACGATAACCAACGGGATGTTCAGACTATCGGCAAAGGCTCGCGCCAGCCTGTACTCGTACCCTTGCGGGCCGTGCGCTCCCAGATAGTACGAGGTGGGTTCATTGACCATGCCGACGCGCAGTTCGTCACGTGCGCGCACTTGCGCCAGACCGGTGGGTTGCGCATTGCAGCCCGACAGGGCCAGCCACGCCAACATGGCGGGAGCTCCCAGCCGGTACGCTGCTGCGGTCATAGGCAATCTCACCCGTTGTTCAGTTCAGTTAGAATACCCGTTCGCCAGACGTGTCCCGCCCTCCGGAGAGGTACCGAAGTGGTCATAACGGCGCCGACTCGAAATCGGATGGTCGGGTAATTCCGGCACGTGGGTTCGAATCCCACCCTCTCCGCCACTCAGTCTGCAGCGAACCGCGAGGTTGGATGCAAGGCTGAGAAAATGGCGTTGTCTGGCGCATGTTGGCGGACATTTTCCTCTCTAGCGCGCGGGCGTAGCGCTCTTGAGGGCCTTTTTGGGCAAAATGTGCGACGGATTTCTCAGTGGGCAGGCGGGGGCGCACGGTCGACCCGCCTTTCTTGCCCCAAGGCCAGATAGCTCACTGCATTTTGGGTGCGGATGTACCGTCGGACCAGTGTGTCACCGGCACCATGATCACGCTCAAAGCTTCCGGCGAATCTTGGAACTGTGGATTCAACATCGGCGGCGCGCCGGGCAGATCAGCGCCCCAGGTTGAACCTTGCGCGCGCAAAAAATAGAACATGAGATGCGGCACCCAGTTCTTCGCCTCGTCGTTCAGATATCCCTGCTTGGACATCATATAGGTCATCGCGCCGGATTCCAGAGGCGGTAACGCGTGACTTGCGATGGCATTCTTGATCGCGGCGATCACCTCCGGCTTCGAACGCCCTGCCAGAACCAACTCCGTGCGTTTAATCGTGTACGGCAGGATCGAGCGCACCGCAGGGGGGTTGTAGCACAGCGGCCCGCGCATATGCGGATTCCAGAATTGTGGGAAGTCGTATTGCGCCATCCATCCGCGCTCGACCGCGCAAACGAATCCGTTGCTACCCTTGACGGCGGTTTCGTAACCGTGGGGCGTCAGCACCAGCACCGTCGCCTCATCTGCGATGGAGGACGGCGCGGCACTCTTCGCCAGTACGATTTCGGCACCACGATCCATCATGTACTGATCCTGAGGGGCCATCGTTGAGTAATCTGCTGCTTGCGCAACGGATGCGCAGAACAACGCGGCAAAGGCCACGGAAGGGTATCTCATCTCATTGAGCCTTCTTGGCATGCGAATTCATTGAGCCCGTCTGGCTTCTCACCGATCGGTCGCAATTAGAAAACCCTGTACGGTGCCATTTAATCGGCGCTGAGGCCGCTCAACGCTGAAGGAAAGTATACAATACCCCACCAGACTCACGGATAGCGCTCACTGCTCAGCCGCAGCCCGAGTCATGAAGCGACCCGTTGGCGGGGTGTGTCAATAACCGTCGCTGACCGGCCAAAATCGGGCCGCGCCTCACCACTTTTCGCTAGCCAATCGCGAACAGCATGATTGGAATTGTGCAGATCGACATTCTTTTACCTGCCACGGTGCCCGCCACGGTCCACACTTCTAAGGGAAGTTAGCTCGCAACGCAGAGCCCCATGGACAAAAGCCTCAGTACTGGTTCGGAGCGAAAATTGGCTTGTTCCGATATAGACCGCCGCTGGGCTGGCGAGGCTGGGTGGCCATTGCAGTCTGGATAACGGTGTGGCTCGGCGCCATTTCGTTCATGAAATCGCGAGACCACCCGTTTCTAAGCCTTGGCTTCTTTTTTGGTTGGCTTGCGGTGCTTCTTGGTCTGGAGAAGTGGAAAGGCGAGCCTTGACGTCGGCGCATCCTGAAGCGGAATTGAGGCGCAAAGGGCCGCCTGTGTCGAATCTGAAACGGTTTATCGCGGGTTCGGTTCGCACTGATGTTGTTATCTTAAAGCGACGCTTACGGAGAACCCATGGCGCATCGAATAGCTAACATCCTTCGCTCGAGCGTGATTGCTGGGAATATGGTCGCTTGTTATCTCAGTTCAACATTTCCTATACGGGCTCGTCGCTTACTTTGGACTCTAACTCTGGGCGCATTTGCGGTCGTGCAGGTCTGCGCTCAAGAACTCAAGGAAGTGGTTAAGACCGATGCAGTCGTACCGATGCGCGACGGGGTTCTGCTGCGCGCCGACATCCTTCTGCCGGAACAAGGCGGCCCGTTTCCCGTACTGGTCTATCGCACGCCGTATGGAAAGCAAAATGCCCGCATGGAGTACAAGACTTTCGAGCGCGCGGTGCAGCGTGGCTACGCGGTGGTCATTCAAGATGTTCGCGGTCGCTATAGGTCGGACGGAGAATTCCGGCCGTATGAAAACGAAGGGCGCGATGGCTTCGATACGATCGAGTGGGCCGCCCGACAGCCATGGTCGAACGGTGCAATCGGCACTTTCGGACTTTCATATCCAGGTGCCGTTCAGTGGCTCGCCGCCGTTCAGACCCCACCACATTTAAAAGCCATGGTACCCGCCATGACGTTCTCGAGCGCGCAGAATTTCTTCTACGCGGGCGGAACCTGGGACATGTCATGGATCGATTGGATCTGGTTCAATATCGCTCCCGATGTCAGGGAAAAACAAGGCCTAGCAGGACCGAAGACCTATCGGGAGGCCGCGGCGAGCTGGAGTGCCGAAGGCCCTCAAATGCAGCGCTTATTGCCGTTGGCGGAGCTACCGCAACTTAAGCAGACTGCCCAATATTATTACGATTGGCTTGGACATCCCCCGCAAGACCCCTGGTGGGGCTGGGCAGACCTACGTGACAAGTACGACCGCAACCACGCCGCGGTGCTAAATCTGTCGGGTTGGTATGACGATAACTATGGACCAGAGGGCGCGACGACCAATTTCATCGGTCTCCTCAAATCACGCAGCGGACAAACTGATCCAGCCACACATCTTCTGCTGGGCCCTTGGGTGCACGGTGTGGACAGTACGGCAATAGCTAAGTCAGGCGAGCGTGAATTCGGACCCGACGCAGCCATAGATTACGACGAGGTCGTGCTGCGCTGGATGGATCATTATCTTCGCGGAATCGACAACTCGGTGGAGCGCGAAGCGCCGGTTCGCTATTACGTCATGGGGACGAATAAATGGCGGGTGGCGCAAGCATGGCCACCCGCGGCCACGGCCACGGCATTCTACCTTTCTCCGAATCCGGACAAGAAAGCGGGATTGTTGACGGTGTCCAAGCCTGAAGCAAAGAGCCGATTTACGACATTTGTCGCCGACCCAGCGAATCCGGTGGTCAATGAGTACGCCGTCTCCGGCGCGCACGATTACCGCAAGCTTGCGGAGCGCTCGGACGTGCTTAGCTTCGCTACGCCACGACTTGAGCGGGATATGGAAGTTACCGGACCTATTCACGCGCACATCTTCATCTCCTGCGATTGCCGCGACCTGGATCTTTGGGTGCGATTGCTCGATATTGCGCCGGATGGCAGCGCCTTGAACCTCATGAGTCCGGGACTCGATGTCCAGCGCGCCAGCAACCGCGAACCTGCGCGCCAACCGCAGTGGCTCACTCCCAAGAAGATCTATCAGATTGACCTGAACAACCTGATCACCGGTAACACCTTCCTGGCGGGTCACCGGGTCGGCGTGCAGATTTCCGCCAGCTTCTTTCCGAATTTTTCGCGCAACCTGCAAAACGGCAAGTCAGAAGTCACCTCGGCCGATACACAGAAGGCCACAATCGCTGTTTATTCGGATTCCACGCACGCATCCCAGCTAGTTTTGCCGGTCGTGGCGTCGGATTAGGAGTCCGGGTGCGCGATTGGCGCGGGAGGGGTGTCGAGTGGTCGGTCACTGTGCCGGACGCGAAAACGCGTGTACGGCCCGGATGATTGCCGGTGGGTTAGATTGCGTCGGGCCGCTGTAATGGTCGCTATTGGCCAGGAAACCGAGGTCGGATAGGGCATCGCCGGAGACTGGCTACCGCGCGAGTCGGGGCGATTGCTGTGCGTGTCAGTCTTCGCTCGGCCCGCCGTCGATCTCAGCGTTGAAGCTGCGCGCCAGGGCCTCGGCAAACAGGTGCGGCAATCGGCCGTCGGGCATGCCGGTGATGCTGCGAAATCTTTCCGTTCCGGGACCGCCGGCACTGAGCACGGCGGGATCGAGGCGCTGGGTAAACTCAACAAGTGCCGGACGCAGCGCGCGCATCAGGGCGGCATCGTGCCGGCTTGCGAACCCGAACAATTCTCGCATCCATTGCACGGCGTCCAGCTGACGGCGTTCGTGACCGAGCAGCAGTCGAACCAGCAGCTCTTCAACCGGCAGGCTCTGCAGCGCCACCCGTTCCGGGTCTTCCGCTATGGCGCTCAATCCCGAACTCTGCCGTATCTCGCGCTGGGTTCGGGCCAGCGCCTTAATGCCGACCAGCGACTCACGCAGCAACAGGCCGGCCAACTGCAGCAGACGCTCCTGGCCATCGGCGGGAAGCTGCTGAGCGTTTAGGCCGGCGCCGCGGCAAAACGCTTCGAGGACACCCGGGGAGCCTCCCGCGGGCTTCCCGGCGGCGATTTCTGTGCGCAGCGGGGCGGGACGCGGCGCGGTTACGGCACCCTGCTGCTGGCTGTCGAACTGCTCCAGGCCCTGGTCCGAGATCGGATTACCCCAGGGATCGTAGCCGCGTCGGACCGCGCTCTGGTCCTGGTCGCTGACCAGCAGCGCACTGATGTTCAGGTCCACGCCGATGTCGCGTTGCGCGTTGCCTGGGCCATCGGCCGGAACCGGAGCGCCGTAGGGTACAATGGCGCTGGTGTCCGCAGCGGGACTATCGCTGTCGTGCACTTTAATATGGTAGGGGCCCATACGCAGCGTGTCGCCGGCCCGCAAGGGTTGGGGTCCGAGCCGCCCGACCGGTTCCAGCTCGTCGTTCAGGTACAGGCCGTTGGTGCTGGTGTCCTCAACGATATAGGTGCCGTTTTTGAATGTAATTCGGGCGTGATGCGCCGAAATGTAGCGGTTCGGGTCCGGTAACACCCATTCGTTGTCGCTGGCCCGTCCAATCCTCATGCCTTCCCTGTCAACGAGCATGCTCGCCGCCTCGCCGAGCGCCGAGCTGTGTTGACTGATGATGGTCAGGCGCAACGCCATCGGACCGTTCCTCGGCAAAAAGATTGTTGACTCAATATAATAGCCGGGCAGGGACCAAAACGGCTGCTGCGGTCGCACACAGATGGCATCCAATCACATCTTCAAGATTATGTTCGTGAACCAAGGCAAGGTTTACGAGGTGTACGCGCGCAAGGTCAGCCATGGCAGCCTGCTGGGGTTTGTGGAGATCGAGGAACTGGTGTTTGGCGAGCGCTCGAGCGTGGTCCTCGATCCGGGCGAAGAGCGGATCAAAAACGAGTTTGCCGGGGTCAAGCGCAGTTTCCTGCCGGTGCAGTCGGTGGTGCGCATCGACGAGGTCCGCAAGCAGGGCGTCAGCAAGATTGTCGCTCTGGAAGGCAGCAACGTGGCCACGTTTCCGGGACCGCTGTACTCGACCCCGGCCGGTGATTCCGGCCCCAGGAAGTAGTTGGTGCTGATCCTGCCGGGAGCGCCGGCTGGCTCGGCATTCCGGCGCGCACGTCAGCTCGAGCGCCTGCAGCGCATCGACGCCGGTGTCCAGGCGCTCCACTCCCGCTACGTGCACTTTGTTGATTGCGTTACGCCGCCCGACAGCGAGCAGCGCACCCAACTTCAGCACCTGCTGACCCTCGAGGCCAGTGCGCCGCTGAGCGAGGGCGCCGCATCGTTGCTGGTGGTGCCCAGGCCGGGCACCATCTCGCCCTGGTCGAGCAAGGCGACCGACATCGCCTGGGTCTGCGGACTGAGCTTCGTGCGGCGTATCGAACGCGGCACGCTGTACTGGCTGGAAGGCACGATAAGCACGCCGCGCACGGCACTTGGCGCGGTACTGCACGATCGAATGACCGAATCCGTGCTGCACGCCACCACCGAGGCTGAGACCCTGTTTGCCGCGGCCGCTCCGGCGCCAGCGGCCTCGATTGCACTCACCGGCGGCCGGGCGGCTCTGGTCACCGCCAACCAGCAACTGGCCCTGGCACTCGCGGACGATGAGATCGACTACCTTCTGGACACGTTCAACCGGCTGGGGCGCGATCCGACCGACGTCGAGCTGATGATGTTCGCGCAAGCGAATTCCGAGCACTGTCGGCACAAGATCTTTAACGCCGATTTTGTCATTGACGGCGTGGCGCAGCCCAAGACGCTGTTTGCGATGATCCGCAATACCCACGCACAATCACCGGCGGGTGTGCTTTCCGCCTACCGCGACAATGCCGCGGTACTCGCCGGGGCGCCGGGGACACGCTACTTTGCGGACCCGCACACCCGCGTGTACGGCGGACACGATGAACCCATCGATATCCTGATCAAGGTGGAGACCCACAACCACCCGACTGCGATCGCGCCTTTTCCGGGTGCCGCCACGGGGGCCGGGGGCGAGATCCGCGATGAGGGTGCGACCGGCCTCGGGGCCAAGCCCAAGGCCGGCCTGGTCGGATACACGGTCTCCAATCTGCGCATTCCGGGCCACACGCAGCCCTGGGAGCACAGCATAGGCGCTCCTACGCGCATTGCCTCCGCGCTCGAGATCATGCTCGAGGCTCCAATCGGCGCCGCCGCTTTCAACAACGAGTTTGGCCGGCCCAGCATCTGCGGATACTTTCGCACCTTTGAGCAGCATCAGCCCGGCGACCCCCCGAGTCGGTCGCGTGGTTATCACAAGCCCATCATGATTGCAGGCGGGCTCGGCAACGTGCGTCGGGCCCACATCCAGAAGGGTGTCGTGTCGGTCGGAGCACCCCTGGTGGTGCTCGGTGGTCCGGCCATGCTCATCGGCCTGGGCGGCGGCGCGGCCTCCTCGCTCGGGAGCGGTGCGAGCCACGAAGAATTGGATTTCGGCTCGGTGCAACGGGGCAATCCGGAGATGCAGCGGCGGGCACAGGAAGTGATCGATGCCTGCTGGGCGCTCGGTGCCGAAAATCCGATCGAGCTCATACACGATGTGGGCGCGGGAGGTCTGTCCAATGCCGTGCCCGAAGCGATCGCGCACAGCTCACGTGGTGCCCGCATCGACTTGCGCGCCATACCGAGCGCGGAAACAGGCATGTCGCCGCTTGAGCTCTGGTGCAACGAAGCGCAGGAGCGTTACGTGCTGGTGCTGCGGCCGGCCAGCTTGGCAGGTTTTGAAGCCATCGCCAGGCGCGAACGTTGTCCTTATGCCGTCATCGGCGTGACCACCGCCGATGGCGAGCTAATCGTGAGCGATCCGCTGCTGGGTGGTGACCCGGTGCACATGCCCGTGGAGGCCTTGCTCGGCAAGCCGCCTCGCATGCGCCGCGAGGTCAGCACGCTGGCATCCCCTGCCCCCAGGAGTGAGGAATTCACCGCCGTGAATCTGCGTGAGGCCTGGTATCGGGTGCTGCGCCTGCCGGCCGTCGCGGATAAGAGCTTTCTGGTGACCATCGGCGATCGCACCGTCGGGGGCTTGATCAGCCGGGATCCCCTGGTCGGTCCCTGGCAAGTGCCGGTGGCCGATGTGGGTGTGATGCTGAGCGATTATCGGCATCATAACGGCGAGGCGCTGGCGATGGGCGAGCGCACGCCAGTGGCGCTGCTCGATCCGGCGGCATCGGCGCGCCTCGCGGTTGCCGAGGCCCTCACCAATCTGCTGGCGGCGGACGTGGCCGATCTGAGTGAGGTCCGGTTGTCGGCGAACTGGATGGCGGCTTGTGGGGAGCCGGGCGAGGATGCGGCCCTGTATGCCGCCGTGCGTGCCGTGGGTGAGGAGTTTTGCCCGGCACTAGGCATCGCGATCCCGGTGGGCAAGGACTCGCTGTCCATGAAGACCGCATGGCAGGACAATGGCGAAGCACGCGCCGTGATCGCGCCAATGTCCCTGATCGTCTCCGCCTTTGCGCCGGTGCGGGACGTTCGCCGCACGCTCACTCCGCTGCTGCGGCTCGATCTGGGGCCCACATCCTTGCTGCTCGTCGATCTGGGCGAAGGACGCAACCGACTGGGCGCTTCGGCGCTGGCGCAGGTCTACGACGCGCAGGGCGGTGCGCCGGCCGACATGAACAATGCCGACTTGCTGCGCCGCTTTGTCGCGGCGCTCACTGCGCTGCGCGAACGCTCGCTGCTGCTCGCCTATCACGATCGCGCTGACGGTGGTTTGGCGGTGACCCTGGCAGAGATGGCCTTTGCCAGTCACTGCGGGCTCGAGATCTCGCTGGATCCGGCGCGCGGTGCGGCGCTGGCACAGCTGTTCAGCGAAGAGTGCGGTGTCGTGCTGCAGGTCGCCACGGCACAACTCCATGAAGTGTGGCAGGAACTGAGCACGCACGGTCTGTTGGAATGCAGTCGGGTTATTGGCCGACCGCTGGCGGATCTGCGGCTACGCTTCGCCGTGGGCGCGGAAATTCTCGACGAGCCGTGGGCCGAACTGCGCCGCGCCTGGTCAGAGACCTCGTGGCGCATGAAGCGCCTGCGCGACGACCCGGAATGCGCCGATGAGGAGCAAACCGCGGCACTGGACAGTGCCGCACCTGGATTACGCTGGCAACTAAGTTTCGATCCGCAGCAGGACGTCGCCGCACCGTTTATTGCGACCGGGGTGCGGCCTGCCGTGGCTGTGCTGCGCGAGCAGGGCGTCAATAGCCAAGTGGAGATGGCGGCGGTGCTCGAGCGGGCGGGCTTTGAGCCGCATGATGTGCACATGACCGATCTGCTCGCAGGTCGCGTCGGGCTCGCGGCTTACAGCGGCTTGATCGCCTGCGGCGGGTTTTCCTACGGCGATGTGCTAGGCGCCGGGGGCGGGTGGGCGCAATCGATCCTGTTCCATGAATCGACGCGCCGCGAATTTGCCGATTTCTTCTCGCGTCCGGATTCCTTCACCCTGGGCGTGTGCAACGGCTGTCAGATGTTGGCGTGGTTGCGCGAACTGATTCCAGGGGCGCATGGCTGGCCGCGATTCCTTCGAAATCGGAGCGAGCAGTACGAAGCGCGCCTGAGTCTGGTGGAGATTCTGGATTCGCCTTCGGTGTTGTTTGCCGGAATGCACGGTTCGGTGTTGCCGATTGCAGTTTCACACGGGGAGGGTCGGGCAGCCTTCGCGGGGGATGCCGATCAACATGCGTGCGCCGAGCAGCACCTGATTGCCTGCCGGTACAGCGACGGTCGCGGGAATGCAGCGCGTCTTTATCCCGCCAATCCCAGCGGCACGCCCGCGGGGATCGCCGCGCTTACCAGCCTTGACGGACGCGCGACGATCATGATGCCCCATCCGGAGCGGGTATTTCGCACGGTGCAGAATTCCTGGTATCCGTACGACGCGGGAGAGGACAGCGGTTGGATGCGCATGTTCCGCAATGCGCGCGTCTGGCTGGACTAAGCGCCGCGGTCTTTAGGGTGTGACGCGCCGTCCGCCGATCCAGGTATCGTGAACGTTGCCGTCATCATCGGTAACCGCAAAGTCGGCACGCAGTCCAGGCTCGATGCGGCCATGGGTGGCGCCGAGCCTTAGAAACCGTGCCGGGTAGTCACTGGCCATTCGTATGGCTTCCTCCAGCGGCAGGCCCAACAGCGATACCGCGTTCCTGACCGCCCTGCTCATATCGAGCGCCGTGCCGGCGAGCGTGCCATGTTCGTCCACGCAGTAATCTCCGACTACCCGGATGGTGCGGCCCTGGAGTTGGAAACTTGCCGTGTTGCTGCCGACTGCCGGCATGGCGTCGGTGACCAGCATGAACCGGTCGTGGCGTTTGGCGCGCAATGCGACCGTGAGCACTCGCGGATCGACATGCTTGCCGTCGACGATGATGCCGCAGTAGGACTCGTCCTCGCTGAGCGCGGCTCCGACCGCCCCCGGCTCGCGCGCGGTTAGCTGCGACATGGCGTTGAACAGGTGTGTGAAGCCGCTGAGACCGTGCTGCCGCGCCGCGGCAATCTCGCTGGCCGTCGCATCGGTGTGGCCGGCCGCAATAATGACGCCGGCCGCAGAGAGTCGGGCGATCACAGCAGAGTCCGCCCGTTCCGGCGCGAGCGTCACTAGCGTCACGCCACGCTTAAGGGAGCTCAACAGCGCCACGGCCGCGTGGCCAAGTTCCAAGAAGTGTGCGGCGTCGTGGACCCCCTTGCGCTCCGCGCTTAGGAAAGGCCCTTCGATATGAACACCTAGTACGCCCGGCACATTGGCCGCGATTGCTGCATCCACGGCCGCGATCGCCGTAGCAACCACGCCGAGATTGTCGCTTATCAACGTTGGCAGAAAACCTGTCGTGCCGAAGCGTACGTGGGCGGCGGAAATCGCCCGTATGCCCTCAACCGTGGGTACGTCATTGAACAACACGCCCCCGCCTCCATTGACCTGCACGTCGATGAATCCAGGCAGCAGCCGCCGGCCCGCCAGGTCCACCACGGCCGCTCCACGAGCGCGTTCATCAACAGCGCTGATGATTGCCTTGATACGCGTGCCATCGATAAGCACGGTATGTCCCGTGATGAATCCCGCGGGCGTAAAGACCTGTCCATTGACGAAGGCAGTTGTCATTAGACGGTGCCGGTGACTTTGCGCAAATGCGGGGGCCGGTCCGGGTCCTGCCCGCGAGCTACGGCGAGTTGGGCCAGCAAGCGATAGACACTGCCCACCAGAAGCATCGGCGCGAGCGCAGGTTGACAGCTCACCGTTGGCAATTCCGTGACACCTGCCGCGCGGCCGCCCGCGAGCAGCACCTCGACGTTGCGCGCTGCGAGTTCGGCGCCGAGCGATTGGAGGCCATGCAGGGTGGCATCGTCTTGCGCCAGGATCAGCGCTGGAAAGCCGCCACCGAGCAACGCGACCGGTCCATGGCGAACTTCCGCACCGCTGTAGGCCTCAGCGTGAAGACCGCAGATCTCCTTGGCTTTCAGTGCCGTTTCCTGTGCCGCACCGAGCCCGAGCCCGCGGCCGATCACGTACAGATGGTGAGCCTCGCCGAGCACCGACAGCGCCGCCCGCCAGTCCAGCTGCCAGGCGCCAGCAAGCGCGGCCGGCAGTCCGTGGATCGCCGCCAGGAATTCCGCGTCGCCGGTCCATTCGGCGGTTAGGTGAGCGAGTGCCGCGAGTGAGGCGAGGTATGACTTTGTCGCCGCCACGCTGTGTTCCTTCCCCGCCCACAGTGGAATAGTAAAGTCTGCCTCTCTGCAAAGCGGCGCTTCGACGACGTTGCATAGAACGATCACCATGGCGCCTGAACGTTTAGCAGCCGCGGCTGAGGCCAGCAGGTCCGGGCTCTCTCCCGATTGCGAGATGGCCACGAACAGGCAGTCACGGAGGTCCAGTTCGATACGGTAGACTGAACTAACCGATGGCGCGGCCGAAGCGGTTAGCACGCGGGCGCGCGTTTCGAACAGGTACTTGGCATAGGTCGCGGCATGATCTGAGCTGCCTCTGGCGCAGGTCACTACGGCGCGCGGCGGGCGTTGGCGTAATTGGGCGCCGATATCGGCCATTAACGCGGCATTTTCGCGGAGCTGGCGGGCAACTACCGCCGGTGACTCGGCCGCCTCTTCTTGCATCCGACTCAAGACGAGGCGCTCAATTCGGCCACGAAGTCGTATACATCGCCACGGTAGTAAGACTGCGAAAACTCAATTGCTCGTCCATCGCGCGATGAGCCAAGACGCTCAACCAGCAGTCCGGCGGCGCCTGCCGTCGCCTTGAGCAACTCGGCCTGTTCGCTGGACAGCAGCACGGCCCGCAGGCGCTGCAGCGCGTGCACCGGCCGCTGGCCGTTGCGTTCAAGCGCTTCATATAGCGATTCGTCGACCGCATCGAGGGCGGGCAGCGCATTCGCGACTACCGTCGCGTATTCAATCGACATCGGCGCGTCATCTGCATAGCGCAGCCGATGAAAGCGATACACGGGAGTGCCGGGGCTCAAGCGCAGCGCCAGTGCCTCTTCCGGAGTCACAGTGCCCGCCGAACGTTTCAGCCACACGCTGTGCGGGCTACGGCCGCGAGCGCGCATGTCCTCGGAAAACGACGTCAGCTTCGCAAAGTTCTTTTCAACACGCGCCGAGACGAAATTACCGGAACCCTGACGCCGCATCAGCAGACCTTCGCTGACCAGACCGTCGAGCGCTTTGCGAACCGTAATGCGGGATACTCTGAAATCGATGGCTAAATCGCGTTCCGCAGGTAGCGCATCATCCGGCGACAGGACGTGATTATCGATTGCTGCCTTGAGCGCACGCTGCAGTTGCAGATACAGCGGTAGATTGCTGCGCTCGCTGAGCGGACCCACGATTTTCGCAAGCGATGGCATGAGCCGGTGCTCCAGACTTAAGAATCGATCCAACTTAGTTTAATACCAAAAAGATACCAGTGACAAGCGCAATGGGCGATCATGACCGGGATTGGGCCGAACTTTTGCCAGAAATCACCTTAGTTTGCGCATTTTTGGGGAGGGCCGTTGTGGTGCCCGGCAATTGGTATTATCTTGGCAGTTATCTGGTCTTTAGGTAGAGGCTGATTTGCGGAAGGGTAGCTGGCGGCGGCCGGGTAGACGGTCTGCTCAAACAATTATGGCCGGTCTGCTGTGCGCACTGGTGTTATGGCGAGCTACGCCCGCCACGACAGCGAGTGTCGCGCCAGTACGTTTGCGATGGGCATTGCAGGCTCCTGCGCCGACTATGGTGGTACCAAAGGGCAGTGTACTTGCCGTATTCAATCTCACCAACATCGGCACAAGTCCGCTGCCGGGCAAGGGCTGGGCCTTGTATTTCACTTGCCAAGAAGGCGTGGAAACGGGGGTGCTGCAAGCTCATTTGACGCTGGAGCGAGTTACCGGCGCGCTCTATAGACTGCGACCAACGCAAGGTTTTAGAGATCTCGCCTCCGGCCAGACGTTGCGGATTCCTCTTGTCCACCCTGACAACCTAGTCAATCTAGCTCTAGCGCCCGATGGACCCTACTTCGTATTTGACGACAATCCGGAAATGGGGCTGCCGATCGCCGACTACGAGAGGTCCCCGTTTCCCGCGAATAACGCCACGACGCCGGAGCAGATCTATGCCCACAATTCGGCCATAGTCCCAGTGGCGGAGAACCTGCTGCCGCCGGTGCTACCGACACCGCGCGAATTTGAGCGCCGCGCGGGCAGCTTGCGCTGGGCATCAATGCCCCAGGTCGTCGGTCTACCGGCGCTGCACGCTGAAATCGGTAGCGCAGTTGACATCCTGAAGCCGTATTTCCCTGCGGCGCACGGGTCTGAGCCTGCCCCTGTGACGCTCTCGACGGTACGCCTTTCCCTAGGCACGCTCGTCGGCCTGCCCGGTCCCGAAGCTTATGAGTTGAGCATCGACCCGCGCTCTGGCGTTGACTTGAAAGGTGCCTCGGCGGCGGGCGTGGCGCGCGGCCTGGCCTCTTTGCGTCAACTATTGCCGGTTGCAGATCACCTTGACCGCGGCATAGAGCTGCCTGCGCTGCTTATCCGGGATGCGCCGCGCTTTGCGTACCGCGGAATGATGATGGATGTCGCCCGAAATTTTCAGCCGAAAGCGAACGTGCTGCGCGTGCTGGACCTAATGTCTCGCTACAAACTCAATACTTTCCACTTTCACATCACAGACGATGAAGGCTGGAGGCTGGAGATTCCTGGTCTGCCTGAGCTCACAGCGGTGGGCAGTCGGCGAGGGCATTCGGTTCGGCAGGAAGATCGTTTGCCGCCAGCCTACGGTTCCGGCCCCGACGTCCGCAATCCCTATGGCACTGGCTATTACCGGCGCGCTGACTATATCGAGATTCTGCAGTATGCGGCCGCCCGGCATATCGAGGTGATACCCGAAATCGAGATGCCGGGACACGCGCGCGCGGCGGTAGTATCAATGATGGCGCGCGCCCACCGGCTGGCGCAGGGCGGCAAGTCAAACGCGAACGAATATCTCCTGAACGACGCGCAAGATCAATCGGTGTACGAGTCGGCCCAGAACTACACCGACAATGTCATGAATCCGGGTCTGCAATCGACTTACACTTTCATCGAACACGTGGTGGCCGAGATAGTCGCGTTGCATAAGGCCGCCGGGGTGCCCTTGCGCACGATGCACGTGGGTGGCGACGAGTTGCCCGACGGTGCTTGGGAGCGCTCGCCAGCCTGTCGGGCGTTGATGGATCGGGAGCACCTAAACACTAGGGCTGATCTCTGGGACTATTTTTATGCGCGCGTCGGCGCGCTGCTCAGGCAGCATGGCGTGAGCCTCGCGGGATGGGAGGAAATCGGCGCCCGCACGGCGAGCGCGGGCGGCCATACGCAACGGGTGGCAAACCCGGCCTTTAGCCGAAGCGGATACACGGTCTACGTGTGGCGTAATACTGAAGGCGCGGAGGATCTCGCCGATCGCCTGGCTAACGCCGGTTACGATACGGTCCTCACACCCGCCACCAGGTTGTATTTCGATTTTCCGCCTTACCCCAGCCCCCTTGAACCTGGCCAAGTCTGGGCTGGCTATGTCGATCTGGATACGGTGTTTGACTACGTTCCACTTGATGACATCAGAGTCGCGCCGGATGACCCAAGGCACCTCCCTAACCGGCAAGGACTCACGGAATTCGGGCGTCAACATATCCGTGGACTGGAAGGGACACTGTTTAGCGAGACAGTACACGAGCCTGCGCGACTTGATTACATGTTGATGCCGAGGATGATTGCGCTCGCAGAGCGTGCTTGGGCTCCGGACCCGCCGTGGACAAAACAGCCCGATCACGCCCACGCCGCGCCGCTGCGCGCCGCGGCTTGGTCCGCTTTCGTCAGTCAGCTCGGCCTAAAAGTATTGCCGCAGCTGGATGCCGAGCATGCGGTTCTGTACCGGATTCCGGCGCCAGGTCTCAAGCAGGTGAATGGCACAGTGCTCGTCAACCAACAGATTCCAGGACTTAGCCTGCATTACACCGTAGATGGTAGCGAGCCGAAGGCTACGAGCCCACTAGTTACCGGGCCACTTACCCATGTCGGTCCCATCCGGGTCGCGGCCGTCGATCGCAACGGCCGGGTGGGCAGATCCTCGCGAGTGGATCTCAAGTGACGTGACACACTCGACGGCAGATGCAGGAGAATCTTGAGAGGGGCGGAAAATGAGCGATTGCCGGGGCTCGCTGCCTGTGCAAAAGTGGCGAACGCCGTGGCGTCGCCAGCCCGATCACACGCGATCGACGTGCTGCGTGGGCTCACAGTGGCGTTGATGATCATCGTCAATTACATCCTGCGCTGCTGGATTGTGGCCTATGCCACGGACCGCAGCCGCACGTACATCCAACTCTGAGCGGCCGATGGCAGTTACCGTCTCGAGCGATCAACCCTTGGAGCTCTTGGCGCCGCTCGCCGGCTGGGTGCTGCCTCTCGCGCAAGTGCCCGATCCCGTGTTCGCCAGCGGCATGGCTGGCGACGGTGTTGCCATCGATCCAGTTGGCGAATCACTCCACGCGCCTTGTGACGGGGTCATTGCATTGATGAGTGGCAATCGCCACGCACTGACACTCAAAACGCGAGCTGGCGATGTATTGCTCCACGTCGGCATAGACACCGTGCGATTGGCCGGGGCGGGATTTGCGTTACGGGTGCGCGACGGGCAGGAGGTGCATTCCGGTCAGGTGCTACTCGATTTCGACCTCGACTTAATTGTTCGTAGTGCTCCAAGCGCCGCCACGCCGGTGTTGCTCACGGGACAGCACGCTGGGCGCATTGTCCGACGCCAGAGCGGCAGGCGCGTGGCGGTCGGGGATTTTCTGTACGCAGCCGAGTCAATAATGTCGCCGCCGCCGAGCGTCGCCTCCAATTTCGCGACGCCGCCACTACGGCCCACTGCGATGCGCCAGTTCCGCGTTCCCTTCGAGCACGGCCTGCACGCGAGGCCTGCGGCCCAAGTGGCCGCCGTACTGTCCGGTCTCGACGCGGAAGTCGTGCTCAGCGTCCGCGGACGCGAGGCCAATGCGCGTAGTGTCGTCGCCATCATGGCGCTGGGGGCAGCGCATGGCGAAACCATTGCCGCGACGGCCACCGGGCGGCAGGCAGAGGCGGCGCTTTTCGCGCTCTCCGGGCCGCTGGAATCCATCGCCGAACCGACGCCCATGCAACGGCCGCTGTCAATTGCAGCGCCGCCCAGTACTGCCCCCGTCCCCGGCGCGCGCTTGGCAGGCCTGGTTGCCGCGCGCGGCTTGGCCGTAGGCCTTGCCGCGCCCCTTATGGACGAGGATCCTCCGACCGGCGAGGCGCTTGGCGATGCCGCCGCGGAGCGAGCGCGCCTTGTGCGCGCAATTGACGCAGTTACTCTGTCCGTTAAAAAGCTCGGTGCATCAAGGCAGGGTGCGCAACGCAGTCTCCTGGACGCCCACTTGGCGCTGCTCGCTGACCCGCAATTGCTTCACGACGCGGTAACTCGGTTGAGCGGCGGCGCAAGCGCGGGCCTGGCATGGCGCACGGCGCTGCGCTCGGCGGCAGACGCGCTCGCGGCACTTCAAGACCCACGCATGGCCGAGCGACGGGCAGATCTACTCGATATTGAACGCCAAGTATTGCGTGCACTCTTAGGGGCTCCAATCAATTCTGACGCCCGCCTGCCCGATCGCGCAATCTTGCTGGCTGTTGAGTTGCTCCCTTCGCAATTGCTTTCCCTCGATAACGCCCGTCTGGCCGGCATCTGTACTGCCGAGGGCGGAGCGACTTCCCACTTGGCAATCTTGGCTGCATCAATGGGTCTGCCCGCACTGGTGGCCGCCGGCCCTTCGGTGCTGGCAATCTCCGCCAACACGCCCCTGGTGCTTGATGCGGAAGCCGGTTTCCTGCTGGTGGACCCGCCAGCCGCCGAGCGCCGCCGGCTCGAGGAACTGGTAACCACACGCGCGCGAGCGCGCGTTAGCGACCAGGCAGCTGCCCAGCAGCCTGCGGTGATGCGCGACGGGACGAAGATTGACGTGTATTGCAATCTTGGGGCCACCGATGAAGCGGCGCCGGCGGTGCGCGCCGGTGCCGACGGTTGTGGCCTGCTGCGCACCGAGTTTCTGTTTCAGGCCCGGCAGCGCGCCCCCACCGAAGACGAACAACTCGCGCAATACCAAGCGATTGCCGATGCGCTGTCGGGCCGACCTCTAACGATTCGCACGCTGGATGCGGGCGGCGATAAGCCGATTCCGTATCTGGTAACGCCGCGCGAGGAGAACCCGGCCCTGGGCCTGCGCGGCTTGCGCAGCAGCCTTGCGCACCCAGAATTGCTCACGACGCAGCTGCGCTCGATCCTGCGCGTTGCGCCGGCCGGTCAGTGCCGGATTTTGCTGCCCATGGTGACCGATTTGGACGATGTGCGCGGCGTGCGCGCGCAGCTGGCAGCAATCGCCGAGGAATTCCGGATAGCTGCTCCGCCACTTGGTGTAATGATCGAAACACCGGCATCGGCGCTGCTCGCCGACCAACTCGCCGCCGAGTGCGAATTCATCGCCATCGGCACCAATGATTTATCGCAGTACACCCTGGCGATGGACCGATTGCACCCAAGTCTCGCGGCTCGACTCGACGCCCTGCATCCGGCCGTGCTGCGACTCATTGAACGCGCCACCCAGGCCAGCCGCGATCACCGCATCGAGGCGGGCGTCTGTGGGGCGGCGGCGTCCGATCCGGAAGCCGTGGCTGTGCTGATTGGCCTGGGAGTGCGCGAGCTGTCGGTCGTGCCGGCGCAGATTCCGTGCATCAAGAGCCTGGTGCGCACCCTCGATGGCGAGACATGCGCGGCGTTGGCGCGCCAGGCGCTCTCGCTTCCGCACGCCGCGGCCGTACGCGCGCTAGTGCGCGATTGGAGCGGCAACCGTGCTTAAGGCAATGCAGGGCCTGCAACGCCTGGGCCGTGCCTTGATGTTGCCGATCGCGGTGCTGCCCGTGGCCGGGATGCTGTTGCGACTCGGTCAGCCGGATCTGCTCGGCATCCCCGTGCTGGCGGCGGCCGGCGACGCGATTTTCTCCAATCTCGGCCTGGTGTTCGCGGTGGGCGTAGCGGTGGGCCTTGCACGCGAAAATCACGGCGCGGCCGGACTGGCGAGCCTGGTGGGGTTCCTGGTCGCCACTCACGGTGCACAGGTGCTGCTGAGCGTGCCTGCTGCGGTCACCGTCGGCCTCACGGGATCGGCTGCAGATCTGGCCGCCGCCGCCTGGCGCAGTCAGCAGCTTGCGAAGCTCAGCATGCCGGTTGGCGTGCTGTCAGGGTTGATAGCGGGCTTCGCCTACAATCGATTTAGCGACATTGAGATGCCCAGTTATTTGGCATTCTTTGGAGGGCGTCGCTTTGTACCGATTGCCACGGGTTGCTTCGGGGTCCTGGTAGCGGTCGCTTTCGGATTAGGTTGGCCCCTGCTGGCTCGCGGCATGGATAGTCTCAGTCACGCGGTGGTGAATGCGGGCTCGCTCGGCCTGTTTGTTTACGGCACGCTCAATCGCGTGCTCATCGTGACTGGACTTCACCACATACTGAACAATATTCCCTGGTTTTTACTCGGTGATTACCACGGCGCTACCGGTGATCTGAAGCGCTTTTTCGCCGGCGACCCTACCGCCGGCGCGTTTATGAGCGGATTCTTTCCGGTAATGATGTTTGGCCTGCCGGGGGCCTGTCTGGCGATGTACCGTGCTGCGCGCCCCGAACGCCGCCAAGCGGTCGGTGGCTTGCTGTTGTCGATCGCTCTGACTTCGTTTCTGACTGGGGTTACCGAGCCCATCGAATTTACATTTATGTTCCTGGCGCCACTCCTGTATGTGGTGCACGCAGTTTTGACCGGGCTGGCGATGGTGGTGATGCACGCGCTGGGCGTCCACCTGGGGTTCAGTTTTTCGGCCGGGCTCTTCGACTACATGCTCAACTACTCATTGGCAACCCGGCCCTTGTGGCTGGTGCCGATCGGTGTCGGCTATTTTGGGCTGTACTATGCGGTTTTTTACTACGGCATCGTCCGCTTCAACTTGGCGACACCCGGACGCGAGGCGGCAGGTGGGGCCGCGGGCGATGCGGCGAGTCTCGCAGAGCCAGCCAGTCGCGCCGCTGGCATGGTCGCGGCGCTGGGGGGCGCCGCAAATCTCACGGCTGTTGACGCGTGCACGACGCGCCTGCGGCTTTCGGTTGCCGAAAGCGCGCGCATTGATGTCGCCGCGCTGACCCGACTCGGCGCCATCGGCATCGTAAGGCCGGGGCCAAACACGGTGCAGGTGGTATTAGGACCCATCGCGGATCAAGTGGCAGGAGAAATCCGAGGTTACTTGCGCTCGAGCGCGGAGACGGCAGCGGGCGGGCCCGCAACCGAAACAGCGGCCATATCCGCTTCAGATCTGCTGGCGGCGCTGGGCGGCGTAGCCAATGTGGATTCCGTGGACTGCGCGTCCGAGAGGGTGCTGGTAAAAGTACTGCACCAGGAGCGCGTGGACCGCGCCGCCCTCGACCGGCTGGGTGCGCGTGGCATCGCCATTACGAAAAGTGGTCTCGTACATGTATTGCTGGGACCCGAAGCGGCGCAGACCTGCGACGCCCTGCGCAATTCACTGACTTAAAGCCCTAGTTCCTGCAGTCCCTAAGTGGCTGCAAAGCAACGCTTGCGCCATGTTGCGCCCATATGACGGCCAAGACTTGAATTCTCGGATTAGTGGTATTATATTGGACCGTAACTGGTTTGGACGGGGACTTACCAGGTAGCGAGCGCCTTAGAGCTGTGTGTAGCGCTAAATCAGTGGAACCACCGCCGCCCCACCACGTGGGCACTGTTCTGACATTAAAAGGGACATTTAGGAGTTGGCAATGAATCGAATTACTTTTGCGGTCAAGTCGGCCCTTGGTCTTGCATTGATGGCGCCCCCGGCGCTGGTGTTTGCACAAACCCAGGTGGCGACGGAGGCGACCAGCCTTGAAGAAGTGGTCGTTACCGGCATCCGGCACTCGGTGGAGCAGTCTCTCGATTTGAAGCGCGCCGCCACCAGTGTGCAGGAAGTCGTCACCGCCGAAGACATTGGCAAGATGCCCGATAAGAACGTTGCCGATTCGTTGTCCCGCGTGCCGGGTGTCAATATCAGTTCCGCGAGCGCCAACGAGGGCGGTTTTGATGAGAATGACCGGGTCAGCATGCGCGGCACGAATCCCAGCCTGACGCAGACGCTGATCAATGGCCACGGCGTTGCGGCCGGCGACTGGTTCGTGCTTAACCAAGTGCAGCAAGTGGGACGCAGCGTTAGCTATACGTTGCTGCCCTCCGAACTCGTCAATCAGATCATCGTGCATAAGAGCTCGCAGGCTTCGCTCGTCGAGGGAGGTGTCGCGGGTTCGGTGGACATCATCACGCGCAAGCCCCTCGATTTCACCAACCCGTTGACATTGCAGGCCTCGGCAGGAGCCGTGTATTCCGAGCTGCCTTCGAAAACCGACGGGCAATACAGCGCCCTTTTTAATTGGAAGGACGGCGCGGGAAATTTCGGCGTTATGGTGCAGGCCTTCTACGAGGAGCGGCATCTGCGGCGGGACGGCGTGGAGGTGCTTGGTTACGAGCAATTCGATCCCACCAGTGCGGTCGTTGCGGCGCATCCCGATCTCGCCAACGTGTATTACCCGGCGCTGATCGGCGCGGCATTCTTTGAGCAGACGCGCAAGCGGAAAGGTGGACTCGTAGATATCGAATTCAAGCCCAGCGACGATGTTACTCTCGATTTGTCGGGCTTCACTTCGAAGCTCGACGCCGACAATTACAACCGCAATTACCTGGAATGGCTTACGCACTTCGTGGCCAAGGGCGCCGGCCAGGGTCCCGATCCCGGCTACGTGGTGAAAAACGGCACCTTGACCTCGGCGACTTTCGCGCCGGTGCCTGGAACACTTTACGGTGTCTACGACCAGATCTCGCGCCCCGATGAGAGCGCGAGCTCGAACTTCGTCAACCTAGACGGCAGCTGGCGAGCCAGCGACGTGCTGACTTTCTCCGGCCAATTCGGTACCTCGCAAGGTGACGGTAAGACTCCGACGCAGAATGTCTCGGAAACCCAGCCAGGCACAGGCAATGGCGCCAGCTACACTCTGCATGGCACCGGCAGCGGACCGAATTTCAATCTGGGAGCGGCGACCAATAACACGCAGCCATTCCCCGCGGGAGATCCGCAGGCGCTCGTTTTCGGCTGGATATTTGGTGCGCAGGACGTCGACGTCAAAGACAAGGAGACTTGGTACAAACTGGACGGTGCTTTTTCGACGAAGCACGACACCTGGCAGGATCTCAAGTTCGGCGTCCGTTACCAGACCCACGAACGCTCGTCCTTTAACGCGATTGCCCAGGGCCCTACCTTCTCTGGTCCGCCCAACGGGGGTGGCACCGATCCACTCAACTATCCGACGACCTACAGTAATTATCCGGGCAACTTCAATACTTTCGGCGGCTCGATTCCCACTGGCGTCTGGTACTGGACACCGGCTCAGCTTGCCACGTACAACGGCCCTGGGAATGGTGCAGCGAGATTCGATCGCGCGCGCCTATTACCAGTATTGGTTCGACGTGGAGGAAAAGAACTCGGCCGCTTACGTGCAGGCGGACTTCAAGGGCACGAACTGGGCGGCAGACATCGGATTGCGATACGTCCAGACAAAAGAACACGCGGTGACCTACACGGGCTCCGGGGTCACAGCCGACACTCCCGGAGTGATCACAGGCTCGTTGTTTGGGCTGTTTGCGGGTATCCCCGTTGATAACACCTATAACGACTGGTTGCCGAGCGCCAACCTCAAGATCGACTTGCACCCTGATTTGGTGGCGCGGTTCGCGGTTGCGAAGACGATGACGCGAGCTGACTACTCGGCGCTCGCAGGCTTTACTGACCTGTCCCCGCCTGCGGTACCGGGTGGTACCGGAACGGGCTCGGGTGGCAACCCTAATCTCAAGCCGATTCGTTCCACCAATTACGATGCCGGATTGGAGTGGTATTTTGCGAAGCGCTCATTGCTTTCTGCGGGATTGTTTTATATGGACCTGCAGAACTACGTCAGCTTCGGCTCACAGACACTTAGCTACATCACGTACAGCAGCCAGGCGCCGCAAGGCGAGCTGGTTCCGTACCTGCTGTCGGTGCCCGTCAATGCAACGGGGCGCGTGCAGGGTGTGGAGCTGGCCTACCAGCAGGCCATCAACGAAAACTTTGGCGTGCTGGCGAACTACACCTACGCCGACGGTAAGCAAACCTCGCTGGTCACGAACGGCGACGATCGCCTGGTGGGTACCTCGAAGGACACCTACAACCTGAGCGGCTACTTTGAAAACGCGCATTTCAGCGCGCGCGTTTCCTACAATTACCGCTCGGCGTTCTTTAGTGGACTGGATCGCAACACCGCGTTCTCGCAGGACGCCATCGGTAGCCTGTCGGCCTCACTGGTATATACCCTGAACAACATGCTCTCGTTCAATCTGGATGGCCAAAACCTCAACAATCCAACCCTAAAGTACTACGCACTGAATACTGACCAACCGCGCGCGTTCTACAAGAACGGGGCGCAGTATTACTTTACGGTGCACTTGAAACTGTAGCGCGGCGCCGCACCCAGGCCGCGCGGCTCGCCGGCCTGCGGGAGGCTCCGTCAGCACGCCGGACGCAAGGCGGACCGGCTCGAGTGGGGCGGCGAGCCGTGGGCCTACGGCGGACCGTGGCCGCAGAAACGGTTCCGCCCACGGCGCTCGTGAGCGTACCGACAGACGAGTTCCGATTTGGGGACAGTCGCGGCATTCCTGCAGACAGCCTGCTCAAGTGCCGCTTGTCCATCTTGCATAAACCTAGGGCGCGGATTACCGCCATCAATTCGGGCCGCATCCGATGCGTTCCTACGGGTATATTTCCGCCAGACAAGTGTTATGGTTTGGTCAACGATGACGACCGCGCAACACTCAGCAGCGTCGATTCGCGAGTACTCCGGCCTCGACGATGAAGCCATCCGAGGCGAGGTGATCGGCGCAGAACGGCCGGCAGTGTTGCGCGGCTACGTGCGGCACTGGCCAATTGTTGCGGCAGCCCTTGAATCGCCGGCAGCGGTCGTCAGGTATCTTGGCCGCTTCGATAGTGGCGTCCTGGTTGACGCGATAATGACGCCGCCCGAGATCGACGGGCAGATCTTCTACAACGAATCGATGAGCGGGTTCAACTTTGTGCGCAACCGCTTGTCGATTTCGGCGGTTGCGGAACAAGTGCTGCGCTATGGGTCTTTCCCGCGGCCCCCCGCGGTGGCGGCGCAGAGTGCGCTGATCCGGGACTGTCTACCCGGGCTTTCGGCGGAGAATAATCTGACCTTGCTGCCCGATTCGGTGTTGCCGCGCATCTGGCTCGGTAACGCCATCACCACGCCTACTCACCTGGACGAGTGGAACAACATGGGCTGCGTTGTTAGTGGCCGCCGCCGCTACACACTGTTTCCTCCGGAACAAATCGCGAATCTGTACATCGGGCCGCTCGACTTTGCGCCCACCGGCGCGCCGATGAGTCTGGTGTCACTACGCCAGCCCGACCTGGCGCGGTTCCCGGACTTCCAATTCGCGCTGGCGGCGGCTGTAACGGCCGAGCTTAATGCTGGCGACGCGATTTTCATCCCGGCTTTGTGGTGGCACCACGTCCAGTCACTTGAGCCCTTCAACGTGCTGGTGAATTATTGGTGGCACGGGCCTGCGGATGAGCCACAGTTCGGAAATTCGGGGTTCGACTGCTTGCTGCATGCGATTGCGAACTTGAGACCGCTGCCGCAGGGAACTCGGCAAGCCTGGCGCGCACTTTTTGACCACTACGTGTTTGGCGTGCAGAACGGCGTCACCGAACACATACCACCTGAACGGCTGGGGCTCCTGGGCCGGCTGTCGCCGGCGGACTTAGCGCGACTACGTGCGCAATTGGCGGCCCGCCTGCAGAAATAGGCGGCATTGCGCGCGCCCTCCGAGGCGGCCAGCGCTCAGCCCGATTGGGTATTTTTCGGCGGCGTGAGTTCGCGAATTGATTCGTCCGAAAAAAAGCGCCTCATCATCATCGCCTGTTGTAGGCGGCCCTTGCGCACGTACACCTGATACAGCAGGTCCTTAACGATCTCGACCAGCATGCCGGCCTGTTGATCGTCCAGTGTTGGCAGGTCCGGATACGGATCGTTGTCGCTGCCAAAGATGACGCGCTTGATGTCTATAAAGGTCCCCGCGTCCAGGTCCGCCATGACACGCACGTCGTTGAGTTGATCGAACACCCGCAGCTTGCCGGTCTCGCCGAGCTCGGCAAACGCGGCCTGCATGGTGCGCCGGCACATGCTTGCGAACGCGTTGTAGCTCGCGTTCGAGTAACAGGTGAGCGTTTCCCGAAACAGCACCTCGACCTCTTCGGGCAGGTAGGTGTAGCTGAATTTCTCGCGCGACCGCTCGACCTCGCTGAACTGGCTGCCTAACTCGATACGACTGTTTCCGAACATCTTGATCGGAAAGCGCAGAAAAATTGGCGCATTACACGCGTCACATCGGTACACGACTCCGACCTGCTTAGGGCGGTGCGAGACCAGCTCGTTAAAGGTCGGCACCGCAATCGGGGTGACGTGCGAGAGCACCTGACAGTGAGGGCAGGTCAGGGCGAGGTTAGCTTCCAGGTCATGATGCAGCCTGCCGGCGGCATCTATGTAGGTAGACATTTTTTTGCCTTCAGTTCCCCACGCGCCCCATATCCCCTCAGGCGGCCGCGGCGGGTCGCTGGAGTGTAGCCCAACGCAGAACCTACACCATAGGGTATTTCCCTGATGCGGCAGCTAGTTACATAATCTCGCTCAGGTCGAACCTTAACCTGTCAGTCGTTTGTACTTGAGCCGGTGAGGCGAGGCGGCGTCTTCGCCGCGTCGCGCGCGCAGGTCGTTTGCGTAATCCTGATAGTTGCCCTCGAACCAGACCACCTCGGAATTGCCCTCGAAGGCCAGGATGTGAGTGGCGATGCGATCGAGGAACCAGCGGTCGTGGGATATGACCACGGCGCAACCTGGGAAATTCACCAAGGCCTCTTCCAGCGCCCGCAAGGTCTCCACGTCCAGGTCGTTGGTGGGCTCGTCAAGCAGCAGAACATTGCCGCCGCCCCTGAGGACTTTGGCCAGGTGCACGCGGTTGCGCTCGCCGCCGGAGAGTTCGCCAATCAACTGTTGTTGCTGAGAGCCCTTGAAATTGAAGCGCCCGACGTAGGCGCGCGAGGGTGTCTCGTAATTGTCGACACGAATGATGTCCTGTCCGCCTGATATCTCCGCCCAGACGCTCTTCTTGTCGTCCAGCGACTGACGCGATTGGTCCACGTAGGCGAGCCTGACCGTCGGGCCGATGCGGATCTCGCCGCTGTCCGCCGGTTCGGCTCCGGTGAGCATCCTAAACAAAGTGGTCTTGCCCGCGCCGTTGGGCCCAATGATTCCGACGATGCCCCCAGGCGGCAGGAAGAACGAGAGATTGTCGATCAGCAAGTTGTCGCCAAAACTCTTGCGGAGGTTGCGCGCTTCAATCACCAGTTCGCCCAGGCGCGGACCCGGGGGGATGTAGATCTCGTTGGTTTCGTTGCGCTCCTGGAATTCCTTGGAGGCCAGTTCCTCGTACCGCGCCAGGCGCGCCTTGCTCTTGGCCTGGCGCGCCTTCGGATTAGCGCGCACCCATTCGAGTTCGCGCTCCAAGGTCTTGCGCAACGCGTCCTGCTCACGCTCTTCGAGGGCCAGGCGTTTACCCTTCTGTTCCAGCCACGAGGAGTA
This sequence comes from uncultured Gammaproteobacteria bacterium, assembly GCA_963699955.1. GTDB lineage: Bacteria > Pseudomonadota > Gammaproteobacteria > Steroidobacterales > Steroidobacteraceae > FEN-1191. The sequence goes on along the minus strand of CAVOVV010000006.1, from coordinate 299,554 downwards.
ATTGCCCTGGTAAGGAATGCCGTGGCCGCGATCAAGTTCCAGAATCCACTGGGCGACGTTATCGAGAAAGTAGCGGTCGTGCGTGACGGCGATGACGGTGCTCGGGTATTCCTCGAGGTAGCGCTCGAGCCACGCCACCGACTCAGCGTCCAGGTGATTGGTGGGCTCATCGAGCAACAGCATGTCTGGCTGCGACAGCAGCAACCGACACAAGGCGACGCGGCGTTTCTCGCCGCCCGAGAGCTGATCGATCCTGGCCTCCCAGGGCGGCAGGCGCAGCGCATCGGCAGCAATTTCCAGCTTGCGCTCCAGTTCCCAGCCGCCCGCGGCTTCGATGGCATCCTGGAGCCTGGCCTGCTCCTCAAGGAGCTTATTCATCTGCTCATCGTCCATAGGCTCGGCGAAGGCTTCACTGATCTGGTTGAAGCGTTGCAGGAGCTGGAATGTCTCGCCGACGCCCTCCATCACATTGCCGCGCACGTCCTTGGCCGCATCAAGGCCCGGCTCCTGCGTCAGGAACCCGACGCGTATGCCGGTTTGGGCGCGCGCCTCGCCATCGATGTTGCTGTCGAGGCCCGCCATGATGCGAAGCAACGTGGACTTGCCCGAACCGTTCAGGCCGAGCACGCCGATCTTGGCGCCAGGGAAGAACGACAGGCTGATATCCCGAAGGATCGTGCGCTTGGGCGGCACGATCTTGGACACCCGGTTCATTGTGTAGATGTATTGGGCCATGGTTGCCGCGATAGTCCGGACGGTGAGGGGGCGCGCATTATCCTTGAAGCAGCCCGTCCGATGCCACGGGCCGCCCGCGGGGTCTGCGCGCCAGTGCTTGTGGTAGGCTGCACCGGCTACATCCGCGGGAGCTCGCCATTCAGCAGGATCGGCAAACGGCCGTGGCCATGGGTGAGGGATTGGGCCGCTACGGATTTCCGGGCGGGCATCCCTTCGGGCCTGATCGCTACGCTGCCTTCCTGCGCGAGTTCGACCAGCGCGGTCTGGGAGCGCGAGTCACCCAGCTCGACCCGCCACAGGCCAGCGTCGATGAGCTGCTGCTGTTTCACAGCGGCGCACACATCGAGTTCGTGCAGCGCAGCTCCGAACACGGGTGCGGAGTGCTTGACGGGGGTGACACGCCCAATTTTCGCGGCGTGTACGAAGCGGCGGCCTGCGTCGTGGGCGGCAGCCTGCAGGCGGCCGAGTGGATCATGGCGGGTACGCGACGCCGTGCCTTTGTGCCAATTGGCGGGCTGCACCATGCCGCCCGCGACCGCGCAGCGGGCTTCTGCGTATTCAACGATTGTGGCGTGGTGATCGAGGCGTTGCGCCGCCGGCATGGACTGAGGTGCATCGCCTATGTCGACATCGACGCTCATCACGGCGACGGCGTGTACTACGCCTTTGAGGATGACCCCGGGGTCATCATTGCTGACCTTCATGAGAGCGGCGAAACCCTGTACCCGGGCACCGGGACGGCCACTGAGGTGGGTCGGGGAGCGGCGGCGGGCACCAAGCTCAACGTCCCCTTGGCGGCGGGCTCGGGGGATGCGCATTTCCAGCAGGTGTGGCCCGCCATGCTGGAGCACATCGCGCGCTTCGAGCCGGAGTTTCTGATCCTGCAATGCGGCGCCGACAGCGTCGCGGGCGACCCGCTGGCAAACCTGCAGCTGACGCCGGCCGCGCACGCGCAGGCAGCGCGCGACCTGTGCGCGCTGGCGGATCGGCTCCAGCACGGCCGCATGTTAGCGCTCGGTGGCGGGGGCTACGACCGGGGTAATCTTGCCCGGGCTTGGACGGGGGTAGTGGAAGAGCTGCTCGCCGCCTAGCTTCGGGTACAATTCCGCTCCGTTTCCCCGTGCAGGCTCAATGCGTATGTACGCCGCCCGATTGGATATTGCCCAGTTCGACCCGACGCTGCATGCCGCCGTCGAGGGCGAGCGCCGGCGCCAGGAGGATCACATCGAGCTGATCGCCTCCGAGAACTACACCAGCCCACGCGTACTGGCGCTGCAGGGTTCGGTGCTGACCAACAAGTATGCGGAGGGGTACCCGGGCCGCCGTTATTACGGTGGCTGCGAATTTGTCGACGTGGCCGAACAGCTGGCGATTGATCGCGCCCGGCAGCTATTCGGCGCCGACTACGCCAACGTGCAGCCGCACTCGGGCTCGCAGGCCAACGCTGCGGTGTACCTGGCGCTGCTCTCGCCAGGGGACACCATACTGGGCATGAGCCTGGACCATGGCGGGCACCTGACGCATGGCGCCAAAGTGAATTTCTCGGGCAAGCTGTTCAATGCCGTGCAGTACGGCGTGGACACTGCCACCGGGCTCATCGATTACCAGCAGCTCGAACGGCTGGCGCGAGAGCATCGACCTAAAATGATTGTCGCCGGCTTTTCGGCCTACTCGCGGGTCATCGACTGGGCGCGATTCCGCGCCGTCGCCGACGCCGTGGGGGCGCTATTTTTTGTGGACATGGCGCACGTCGCCGGACTGGTCGCCGCCGGACAGTACCCTAACCCGGTGCCGATTGCCGATGTGGTCACGACCACCACGCACAAGACGTTGCGCGGACCGCGCGGCGGTCTGATTCTGGCGCGCGCCAACGAGGCGCTCACCAAAAAGCTTAATTCGATGGTTTTTCCCGGCACGCAGGGCGGACCGCTGATGCACGTGATCGCGGCCAAGGCCGTGGCCTTGCTCGAGGCTCTGCAACCGGAATTCCGCCTGTACCAGGAACAGGTAGTCGCCAATGCACGCGCCATGAGCGCTGCGCTGCTGAGCCGTGGCCTCAACATTGTCTCGGGCGGCACCGACAATCATCTGTTCCTGGTCGATCTGGGCAAGCGTAACTACACCGGCAAGGACGCGGATGCGGCGCTGGGTCGCGCCAATATCACCGTCAACAAGAACGCGGTGCCGAATGATCCGCGCCCGCCCACCATCACCAGCGGATTGCGGATCGGCACGGCGGCATCCACCACGCGCGGCTTTCGGGAAGCCGAGGTGGTCAAGGTCGCCGAGTGGATTGCGGCGGTCGTCGATGCCGAGGGCGCCGATACCGTGGTGCAGACGGTGCGTCGAGAAGTGCTGGAGTTGTGCCGGCGATTCCCGGTGTACGGCGTGTAATAGGCGCCGAGGCAGGCCGCGCGTGCATTGCCCGTTCTGCGATCACGCCGACACTCGTGTAACAGACTCGCGTCTGGCCGGTGACGGCCGCCAGATACGCCGCCGCCGTGAGTGCCTGGACTGTGGGGAACGCTTCACCACTTTCGAAGCGGCTGAATTGCTGCTGCCCCGGGTCATCAAGGGCGATGGCAGTCGCGAGCCCTTCGATGAGGCCAAACTCACGGCCGGCATGGTCAAGGCGCTGGAAAAGCGACCGGTGGGGAGCGAAGCGATCGAGGCGGCAGTGGCTCGGATCTGTCATCGGTTGCGCGTGCTCGGCGAGCGCGAGGTGCCTTCGCGGCAGGTGGGCGAGCTGGTGATGGAGGAACTGCGCCATCTCGATGAAGTAGCGTACGTGCGCTTTGCCTCGGTATATCGAAGTTTCCAGGATGTCGAGGCGTTCCGGGAGACGATCGACGGCTTGCGCAAGCACCGTCGTCGTCGCGAGCGCGACCGGTCAGAAGAGCGTGAGCAACTGCCGCTGTTGCCCGGCGAGCCCGCAGAACAAGGCAAAGGAAAACGATGACCGAGTGGAGCACCGCCGACGAGCAGCACATGCACCACGCGCTGGGGCTGGCGGCGCTCGGCCTCAATACCACCGATCCCAATCCGCGTGCGGGTTGCGTGCTGGTGCGTGAGGGAGCGATCGTGGGCGAGGGCTGGCACGAACGCGCCGGCGGCCCGCACGCTGAGGTGTGCGCGCTGCAGTCCGCCGGCGCTGAGGCACGCGGCGCGACCGCCTACGTTTCGCTCGAGCCTTGCGCGGCTCATGGCCGCACGCCGCCATGCACGGCGGCGCTGCTGGAAGCGGGCGTGGCGCGGGTCGTCTACGCGGTAGCCGATCCCACCCCGCAGATGCGCGGCGGCGGCGCACTGCTGCGCGAGGCCGGGTTGCGGGTAGATGGTGGCCTGCTGGAGGCCGAGGCGCGAGAACTGAACGTGGGATTTTTCAGCCGCTACGAGCGCAACTTGCCCTGGGTGCGGGTCAAGCTGGGCGCCAGCCTGGACGGCCGCACGGCGCTCGCCAACGGCGCGAGCCGCTGGATCACCGGTCCGCAGGCCCGCAGCGACGGGCAACTTTTTCGGGCTCGCAGTTCGGTGGTGCTCACGGGCGCGGGCACCGTGCTTGCGGACAATCCGACCCTCAACGTACGCCTCGAGGGGGCCAGTCGCCAGCCGCTGCGCGCGGTGCTGGACAGCCAATTGCGCGTGCCGGCCACCGCGCGAGTGTACGGGCCGGAGGCGCCGGCGATCGTCTTTACGGCTTCGACGGACCCGGAAAAGCGTGAGTCCTTGCAACGACAGGGCGTGGGCATTGAAGAGGTGGCCAGGAGCGAGGCGGGCCTGGACCTGCAGGCGGTGATGGCACGGCTGGCCGCGCTGGGTGCTAACGAGGTTTGGGTTGAGGCCGGGGCGCGACTGGCCGGTGCGCTGCTTGCCGCGCAGCTAGTCGACGAGTTGGTGATCTATCTGGCGCCGTGCCTGCTCGGTCCGCAGGCCCAGCCGCTGGCGCATCTGCCGCTATTGAACCGCCTCGAGGACCGTTTGCTCCTGCGCTTCGAATCCGTGCAGCAAATCGGCACCGATCTGCGAGTGATCGCGCGGCGCGCGGCGCGCGCCGGCTGATCGCAGAGCCTCGATGTTCACCGGGATCATTCAGTCCGTGGGCACGCTCAGCGACCTCGAAGCGCGGGGCGGTGACCAGCGTCTGACCATTGACGGTCCCGAGCTCGATCCGGCGCGCATCGCGCTCGGCGACAGCGTTGCGGTCGCGGGCGTGTGCCTGACCGTTGCCGCGCGCACGGCGCGCGGGTTCATTGCGGACGTGTCGCGCGAGACCCTGGCCCAGACCACCATCGGCCAGTGGCGGGTCGGCGAGCGGGTTAACCTCGAAGCGGCGCTGCGCGCCAATGACGCGCTCGGCGGCCATCTGGTACTCGGACACGTCGACGGACGCGCGGAACTGCTTGCGCGCCAGGTCGATGCTCGTTCACAGCGCCTGCGGTTTCGCGTTCCTGATAGCCTGCGCCGCTACCTGGCCCGCAAGGGCGCGGTGGCGCTCGATGGGGTGAGCCTTACGGTCAATGAGGTCGACGCCAGCGATTTTGGGGTCAACCTGGTGCCCTTTACGCTGGCTTCCACGACGCTGGCGCAATTGCAGGCGGGCGCGCAGGTCAACCTGGAAGTCGATCTCATGGCACGCTACGCCGAACGATTATTGGAATTCAAATGACAGCGGAAGATGCATGGAACTGAACAGCACGGAAGAAATACTCGCCGATCTGCGGGCCGGGCGCATGGTCGTGATCATGGATGACGAGGATCGCGAAAACGAGGGCGATCTGGTGATGGCTGCGCAGGGCGTCAGCGCGGCCGATATCAATTTCATGGCGCGCTTCGGCCGCGGGCTGATCTGCCTGACGCTGACGCGCGAACGCTGCGCGCAACTGCGCTTGCCGCTGATGGTCAGTGATACCGACCGTGAGCAACGCACGAATTTCACGGTGTCGATTGAGGCCGCCGAAGGCGTAACCACGGGCATATCGGCGTACGACCGGGCCCATACCGTGCGCACCGCAGTGCGCGCCGACGCGCGTGCCGAGGACCTGCGCCAGCCGGGACATGTTTTTCCGATCATGGCACAGCCCGGCGGCGTGCTGACGCGCGCCGGGCATACTGAGGCCGGTTGCGATCTCGCCCGTCTGGCGGGCTTTGAGCCAGCGGCAGTCATCGTCGAGATCATGAACGAGGACGGCACCATGGCGCGCCGCCCGCAGCTCGAGGAATTTGCGAGCGCCCACCGGCTCAAAATTGGCAGCATCGCCGATCTGATCCGCTACCGCTTGCGCTATGAGCGTTCAGTTGAGCGGATTGCCGAGCAAACAGTGGACACCGAATACGGAACCTTCCGCCTGTACGCTTACGAGGACCACGTCAATCACGACGTGCATCTGGCCCTGGTGCACGGCGTGCTCGATGAAGGGGCGAGTCCGATGGTGCGTGTGCATCTCATCGACACCTTGCGCGATGTGCTCGGGGTGCGCGACGCCAGTGACGCCTGGACGCTGCGCGCTGCGCTGGCGCGCATCGCCGGCGCGCAGTGCGGGGTGGTGGTGATCTTGCGACAGAGCGAATCGCCCCGCGAGCTGGCCGACGCGGTGCGCGTGTCGGCGCATGCCGAGGCGGCGGCCGAACGCACCCACACCGGCACCGTGCTGCGCACCATCGGAGTCGGTGCGCAGATTCTGCAGGACCTGGGTGTGCGGCGCATGCAAGTCTTGTCGGCACCCAAGCACGTGCACGGTCTGGCGGCGTTCGGCCTGGAAATCGTCGGTTACATCGGCAACGGACCTTAGTAGCGTCCGATATACTCAAGCCATGGGAAAAGTCGCTGATTCAGGGCCACTAAGCGCCGAGGGCCTCCGTGTCGCCGTAGTTGCCGCGCGCTATAACGCCGAACTCGTCGAGCAGCTCATCAGCGGAGCCCGCGAGGCGTGGCTGGGCGCCGGCGGCCAGGCCGACGCGCTGCGCGTCGAGCGCGTGCCGGGGGCCTTTGAGTTGCCGTTGGCCGCCCAGGCACTGGCGCTGAACGGCAGCTGCGACGCCGTCGTGGCACTCGGATGCGTGATACGCGGCGACACGGCGCACTTCGACTTCGTCGCCGGTGAGTGTGCTCGTGGTCTGCAGCAGGTGATGCTGAGCACCGGTGTGCCGGTGGCCTTCGGCGTGTTGACCACCGACACCGTGGCGCAGGCCCAGGAACGCGCCGCACCGGGTGCGCAAAACAAGGGCGCGGAAGCGTTGCAGACGGCGCTGGTGATGGCGCGTTTGCTGCGCGGCCTGTAGACGGCGCGCACGCCATGGCCGGCAACTTCAACCCGCGGACTGCGGCGCGGGCCCTGGCGCGGCGCCTGGCGGTGCAGGCGCTGTATCGATGGCAACTCAATGCCGCCCCCTGGCAGGACCTGGTCAGCGAATTTTCGACCGATGCGGACATGGCGCGGGCCGACGCGGAGTATTTCCGCGCCTTGGTGCAGCGGGCGGTGGAGCAGAGTACGGAGCTCGACCTGGGCATGGCGCCGTTTCTCGCGCGCAACGCCGCGGCACTCGACCCGATTGAGCATGCGGTACTGCTGGTGGCGAGCGTCGAGCTGCAGCACCAGCCACAGGTGCCGTATCGGGTAATCATCGACGAAGCGGTCGGGCTCACGCGGCGCTTCGGTGCCACCGACGGCCACAAATTTGTCAATGCGGTGCTCGACCGGGCCGCGCGCGCCTGGCGCCCGGACGAGCGCTAGCCAACTACGCGCCGCGCGCATCGATCGGAGTACGGCCGGATGTCCTACGACGAGCAAGCGGTCATCGAGCGCTTCTTCCGGCACCTCGGCGCCGTGCGCACGGACGTGGTACTGGGCATTGGTGATGACGCGGCGTTGTTGCGGGCGCAGCCCGGTTGCGAACTGGTGCAGACCACCGATGCGCTGGTCGAACATGTGCACTTCCTGCCCGGCAGTCCGCCGCGCTCCCTGGGGCACCGCGCGCTCGCGGTCAACCTCAGTGACCTAGCGGCGATGGGGGCCAGCCCCGCATGGGCGCTGGTGTCGCTGACCTTGCCGCAGATCGACGAAGCATGGCTTGGAGAGTTTGCGCTCGGATTCGGCGTGCTGGCGCGCACCCACGGGGTGGCGCTGGTGGGCGGCAATCTGAGCCGCGGGCCGCTTACCGCGACCGTGCAGCTCACCGGACAGGTTCCGGCCGGTGCGGCACTGCGCCGCGGCGGAGCCCAGGCGGGCGACGAGCTCTGGGTGAGCGGCACCCTGGGCGATGCGAGTCTGGGACGCACGCTGCCACCGGGGGCAGAGGCGGGGCGAGACGCGGACTGGCTGCGCGCACGGAGCGAGTATCCGACGCCGCGGATCGCGCTCGGCGAGGCGTTGCGGGGTCTGGCCAGCGCCTGCATTGATTTGTCCGACGGACTGCTGGCGGACCTGCCCCGCCTGGCCGCGGCCAGTGGCTGTGGCGCCTGGCTCGATCTCGAGCAGCTGCCGGTGTCGGCGGCTCTGCGCGCGCTCGGCGGCGAATCCGCCTGGCAACACGCGCTCGCGGGTGGCGAGGACTACGAACTGTGTCTGGCGGCGCCGCCGGCACACGCGGCGCGGCTCGAGGGCGTGGCGGCCCGCCTCGCAGTACCGCTCGCTCGCTGCGGCCAACTGCGCAGCGCCCCTGGTCTGGAGCTGCGCCGTGACGGTGCCGTGATCCAGTTCTCGCAATCGCCCTTCGATCATTTCGCCCCCTAGAACGCCGACTTATTGCGTCGGCCACGGGGGGTTTGGGACCCGTATCACAGATCGCGGGGAGGGGTCTCCGTATCCTCAAACGACACTCCTAAGCGCACACTCCGGACCGGTCCTGAAGATGGCAGTTTCAGCAGCTGTAAACCCCTCGTTGAGAGCCATTCCTGAGCGGATTGGCAAGTACCTCATTATCAATGAGGTGGGGCGCGGCAGCACCGGGACGGTATACCTGTCGCACGATCCGTACTACGGACGCGACGTGGCCATCAAGGTCTACAACTTAGACGTGGCGGGCGACGAGGAGCGGGCGCGCGTAACACGCAAGATGTTCCTCTCGGAAGCCCACATGGTGGGCATGCTGCATCATCCGAACATTCTCCCCATCTACGATGCGGGCGAAGAGAACGGGCACTGCTACATCGTTACCGAGCACGTGCACGGCGCGCGCACCCTGGCCGCCTATTGCCGCCCCGATAATCTGCTGCGCGTCGACGACGTGGTCGAACTGGTGTTCAAATGCGCCAAGGCGTTGCACTACGCGCATTCGCGCGGCGTGATTCATCGCGACATCAAGCCTTCCAATATCATGCTCACGCAGTCCAGCGATGTGCGCATTATCGACTTTGGCATCGCGCTGGTGGCCGACTCGGATATCTCCCGGATCGAGGGCATCGCCGGTTCGCCCAGCTACATGTCGCCCGAGCAGGTGCAGAGCCTGGAGCTGACCAACGCTTCCGATCTCTATTCACTCGGCGCGGTCATGTATGAGCTGCTGACGGGCACTCGCCCTTTTCGCGCCGGCACGCTGGCGAAACTGCTGCACCAGATCGTCTACGCGACGCCTCCGCCGATTCATACGCTGCGTGAAGACGTGCCCGAGGACCTCGAGGTCGTGGTAGCGACCGCGATGCAGAAAGATCCCAAGGGCCGCCAGAAGAGCGGCCTGGACCTGGCGGCGGAACTGACCCGCGTGCACCAGCAGTTGCGCCAGAAAGACTCGCGCATGAACCACCAGGAACAGCTGGGGATGTTGCGCCGCCTAAAATTCTTCCACGAGTTTTCGCACACCGAAATCGTCGAGGTAATGCGTGCCAGCCACTGGCAGGACTACGCTGCCGGTGAAGAGCTCGTCAAGGAAGGCGAGATGGATGATCGCTTCTACATCCTCGTCAGCGGCAACTGCATGGTCGAGCGCAACGGCCTGTCGATCGGCCTGCTGTCGACCGGCGAATGTTTCGGTGAGGCCAGCTATGTGCCGGGTGCCAAGCGTAACGCGACGATTCGCGCCACCGATGCCGTGACCGTAATCAAGGTCAGCTCCACTCTACTCGAGCAGGTCTCGGCCTCCTGCCAGCTGCGCTTCAATCGCGTGTTCCTGCGTGCACTCATCGGCCGACTGCAGGGCGTGGAATTTAAACCGTCCTAGCGGCTCGCGGGCGAGTCCTGCTGGGGCTTTTCGCGCTCGATCAGCGCGTACGCCGAGTGGTTGTGGATCGACTCGAAGTTTTCGCTTTCCACCACGTAGCCGCCGATCCGCGCTTCGCTGTCGAGGCGCATCGCCACGTCGCGCACCATGTCTTCGACGAACTTCGGATTGTCATAGGCCCGCTCGGTGACGTATTTCTCGTCGGGTCGCTTTAGAATTCCATATAGCTCGCACGACGCCTCGCTTTCAGCGATGTCGATCAGCTCTTCGATCCACATGTGCTCGCGCAGCTTTGCCTTGATGGTCACATGCGAGCGCTGGTTATGTGCGCCGCGCTCCGAGATCTTCTTCGAACAGGGGCACAGACTCGTGACCGGCACCACCACGCGTATCCACATCGTGGTCTCACCGTGGCGGCATTCACCGATCAAGGCGGCCTGGTAATCCATCAGGCTCTCTACGCCGCTGATCGGAGCTCGCTTACTGACAAAGAATGGGAAGGCCATCTCGATATGCCCGGCGTCGGCGTCCAGGCGTTTTGTCATCTGCACGAGTATGGCCCGGAATGAGTCGACCGAGATCTCCGGTGCCTGATGCAGCGTCTCGACGAAGCGTGACATGTGCGTGCCTTTGAAGTTGTGCGGCAGGTTCACGTACATGTTGAAGGTGGCGATCGTGTGTTGCTCGCCGGCGGAGCGATCCTTGACCCGAACCGGATGGCGGATGTCTTTGATGCCGACGCGGTCGATGGCAATACGGCGCGTGTCGGCGCGGCCCTGCACGTCTTCTACGGCGGCCTTACTGCGATCGCGCTCTGCCACTTGCATGTCCATTGGGCACCTATTGTTGCATCAGGGGGGTCCGGAGCCCACCGCAACAGTCATTCTGGTGGCGCCACGGCCGCTATTCAAGTTGCAGGCCTGGGATTGCCACCAGCGCTCGATTGTGGCGATTACCGCGGGCTCGTCCAGTCCGGCGTCTGCGAGGCACTGCTCGCGGCTGCCGTGCTCGATGAAGCGGTCGGGCAACCCGAGCGCCAGTCTGGGGCGGCCCAGCTCCGCGGCATCGAGCAATTCTGCGACCGCGCTTCCCGCGCCTCCGGCGACGGTGTTTTCCTCAAGTGTCACCCAGGCAACATGTTGGGCCGCGAGTTCTTTGAGTAGGGCTTCGTCCAGGGGTTTGACAAAGCGCATATTGACGACGGTGGCGTCCACTCGTTCGCCCGCAGCGAGCGCAGCGGCCAACATGGTGCCGAAAGACAACAGCAACAATCCGCTCCGACCGCGACGCCGAATCTGGGCCTTGCCCACGGGCAGCGCCGTCATGATCGACTCGACCGGGACCCCCGGACCCTGACCGCGCGGGTAGCGGACCGCCGCCGGGCCGTCCACCAGGGTGGCGGTGTAGAGCATCTGCCGGCACTCGTTCTCGTCGGCAGGCGCCATGATCACGAAATTGGGGATGCACCGCAGGAACGTGTAGTCAAAGCTGCCGTTGTGCGTGGCGCCATCACCCCCGACTACACCAGCCCGGTCGAGGGCAAAAACCACCGGCAGATTCTGCAGCGCGACATCGTGGATAACCTGATCGTAGCCGCGTTGCAGGAAGGTGGAATAGATGGCCACCACCGGCTTCATGCCCTCGCACGCCAGACCCGCGGCGAGCGTCACGGCGTGCTGTTCGGCAATCGCGACGTCGAAGTACCGTTCCGGAAATCTGCGCGAGTATTCGACCAATCCCGAGCCTTCACGCATGGCCGGGGTGATGGCGACAATTTTCGGCTCACGCTCGGCCATGTCGCACAGCCAGTCGCCGAATACCTGCGAGTAAGCCGGGCCCGAGGTCTTGGACTTGAGGATATGGCCGGTCTGGGGATTGAAGGGCCCGGGGCCGTGCCATGTGATCGGGTCGGCCTCGGCAGGCGCGTAGCCGCGACCTTTCTGGGTGACCACGTGCAGGAATTGCGGTCCGCGCAGTTCGCGCACCGTGCGCAGTGTCCTCACCAATCCCTTCAGATCATGACCGTCGATGGGGCCGATGTAATTGAAGCCCATCTCTTCGAACACCGTGCCGGGCAACCACATGCCCTTGACGTGTTCTTCGGAGCGTCTGGCGAATTCACGCAAATGCGGCATTTTGCGCAATACGCGCTTGCCGCCTTCGCGCAGGTGCGCATAGAAACGCCCCGACAACACGCGCGCCAGGTACTTTGACAGCGCCCCGACATTCTCGGAGATCGACATGTCATTGTCGTTGAGGATCACCAGCAGATCGGTCGGCAGGCTTCCGGCGTGGTTGAGCGCTTCGAAGGCCATGCCGGCGCTGAGCGCGCCGTCGCCGATTACGGCGACTACGCGCCGTTGCTCGCCCTTGGCGGCCGCCGCCAGAGCCATGCCCAGCGCCGCGCTGATGGAGGTGCTCGAGTGGCCGACACCAAAGGTGTCGTATTCGCTTTCGGAGCGCAGCGGGAAAGGTGCCAGGCCGCCATGCTGCTTGATCGTGTGGAGCTGGTCGCGCCGACCGGTGAGCACCTTGTGCGGGTACGCCTGGTGGCCGACATCCCACACCAGCCGATCGTGGGGCGTGTTGTATACGTAGTGCAGGGCGATTGTGAGCTCGACGGTGCCCAGTCCAGCCGCGAAGTGGCCGCCGCGCGTGCTTACCGTTTCCACGAGGAACTCGCGCAGTTCTGCGGCCAGCTCCTTGAGGCGCGGCTCCGGAAGCAGGCGCAGGTCTGCGGGTGTCGCGATCGAGTGCAACAGGGTCAGTGGCATGTTAGCGGGGGCCATGACGCCACAGTTTACTGCACACGGTCCACGACGTAGTGCGCAAGGGCGCGCAGCGCATGGCTGGCGGCGCCCAGCCCGGCCAGGGCCGCAACGGCCTGGTCGCGATGCTCAAGAGCCAGCCGCCGCGCCTCTGGCAGTCCAAATACGCTCGGATAATTGGGTTTGCCGTGCGCGGCGTCGGCCCCGGCGCGCTTGCCCAGCACCGCGGTGTCGCCGGTTACATCCAGAATATCGTCTTGGATTTGGAAGGCCAGGCCGATCTCTTCGCCATACTCACGCAAGGCGTCGCGATGGGCCTTTTCGGTGCCCGGAGCGGCGAGGGCGCCGAGCTCGACGCTGGCACGGATCAAGGCGCCCGTTTTCAGCCGGTGCATCCATTCGATGCCGGCGGCATCCGGCCGCTGGCCGATGGCCTCCAGGTCCATGGCCTGGCCACCGGCCATCCCGCCGGTGCCGATGGCTTCGGCCAGCACCGACAACATGCGCACTCGCGTGGAATCGCTCAGACCATTCTCGGCGGCGCCCAGCACGGCGAATGCCAGCGCCTGCAGGGCATCGCCGGCCAGGATGGCGGTGCCCTCGTCGAAGGCCTTATGACAAGTCGGGCGCCCGCGACGCAGATCATCATCGTCCATGGCCGGCAGGTCATCGTGAATCAGGCTATAGGCATGAATCAGTTCCACCGCTGCGGCTGGCGCATCCAGATCGTGCGCGCGCGCGCCCAGAGCCTCGCCCGTGATGTACACCAACAGCGGACGCAGGCGCTTGCCGCCGTTGAGCACGCTGTAGCGCATCGCCGACTGCAGGCGTGTGTACCGGGCGGAGGGGCTACTCAGCGCGCGCTCAAGGGCCCGCTCCACGCGCTCTTGGGCGGAGCCCACGCGCTCCTGAAATTCATCCGTATTCAAGTCGCCTCGGTCGGTCAGGGCTTGGCAGCCGGGGTAGGTTCGCTCCCCTCGGCGTCAAACTCCTCGATCGTGGTGCTGGCGGCTCGCTGCGTGAGCACCTGCACACGCTGCTGCGCCGCCTGCAATGCAGCCTGACACTCGCGTGTCAGCTGCACCCCGCGCTCAAAGCTGCGCATCGCCTCTTCAAGCGGCAGATTGCCGGCTTCCATTCGCGCCACCAACTCCTCCAGCTCGGCGAGCGTACTTTCGAATCCGGCTTCTTTGGGTTTGCGGGCCACGTGAGTCCTTGAAGGGCTGCCTTAAGGTCTCACCCTATTAGCCACTCCGGCCTCGGTCAACGCGGTTGACGGATGGCCCCTGAAAATCGTACAGTTTGGCCTCCTTAGACTGAGTCTAAATTATCGCAGGGTTGGAGGAGCAGACCATGAATCTGAAGGGCACCAAGACTGAGCAGAACCTGAAGGACGCCTTTGCGGGCGAGTCGCAGGCCAATCGCCGCTATTTGTACTTCGCCGCCAAGGCGGACGTGGAAGGCTATAACGACGTTTCGGCGGTATTTCGCTCAACCGCCGAGGGTGAAACCGGGCATGCCCACGGCCACCTCGAATATCTCGAGCTCGTCGGCGACCCGGCCACGGGACTACCGATCGGCGAGACCAAGGCCAATCTGAAGTCGGCGATTGCCGGTGAGACGCACGAGTATTCGGACATGTACCCGGGCATGGCGAAGGCCGCGCGCACCGAGGGGTTTGCAGAGATCGCGGACTGGTTTGAAACGCTGGCCAAGGCCGAGCGCTCGCACGCCAATCGCTTCCAGAAAGCGCTCGATACCCTGTAAGCGATACGGTGGAAGACGGCAACAACGGAGCGGTGAACAAGGAGGGCGGTCTCGGCTCTCCCACGCGTCACGCGCTGGCCTGGCAGGAACCGTCCTTCTATGACGAACACGCGCTTGAGAAGGAACTCGAGCGTGTGTTCGATATCTGTCACGGCTGTCGTCGTTGCTTCAGCCTGTGCCAAGCGTTCCCGACGCTGTTTGACACCATCGATGCGTCGGCGAGCGGCGAGATCGACAGTGTCGATAAGCGCGCCTACTGGAAGGTCGTGGACCACTGTTACCTGTGTGACATGTGCTACATGACCAAGTGTCCGTACGTGCCGCCCCATCCGTGGAATGTTGATTTTCCGCATCTGATGCTGCGCGCCAAGGCCGTCAAATTCCGCGATGCCGGCGGTTCATTTCGGGATCGGTTGCTAACCTCGACCGACCGAGTGGGGAGTCTGGCGGGCATACCGGTGGTCGCCCAGCTCGTCAACGCGGCAAATGCAAGCAAGCTGGGCCGCAAGCTGCTGGACAAAGCGCTGGGTGTGCATCCCGAAGCCCCGCTCCCGAAATACCACTCGAAAAGCGCCCGCCGGATATTGCGGGACATGCCCGGACCACAGTCCGCGCCAAAGGCCACCGCCGAGACCCGCGGGCGCGTGGTGTTGTTCACCACGTGCTACGGCAATCGCAACGAGCCGGATCTGGCGACCGATCTGGCGGCCGTGTTCGCACACAACGGCATCGAATTGACGCTCGCGGACCAGGAGCGCTGCTGCGGCATGCCCAAGCTCGAGCTGGGCGACCTGGACGCGGTTGCCCGCCTAAAGGACGAAAATATCCCGCCGCTGCTGCGGCTGGTCGAAGCGGGCTACGACATCGTCGCGCCCATTCCGTCGTGCGTGCTGATGTTCAAGCAAGAGTTGCCGCTGATGTTTCCAGACGATGCCGCCGTGCAGCGCGTCAAGTCCCGGATCTTCGATCCGTTCGAATACCTCATGCTGCGCCACAAGGACGGACTGCTGCGCACCGACTTTAAGGCGCGCCTCGGAAAAGTGAGTTACCACGTCCCCTGTCACCTGCGCGTGCAGAACATCGGCCTCAAGACCCGCGACGTCTTGCGCCTGGTGCCCGGAACCACCGTGGAAGTCATCGAGCGGTGTTCCGGACATGACGGCACCTACGCGGTCAAAAGCGAATTCCGGGACGCGGCGATGAAAATCGGGCGTCCGGTGGTACAGAAGGTGGTCGCTGGGCAGTCCGACTACTATTCAAGCGACTGCCCGATGGCAGGGCACCAAATTCAGAGTGGTCTGCCCGACCGCGGCCGCCAGCCTACGCCGCCACTGCAACTGCTGCGCATTGCCTATGGAATCTGAGGCGGTCAAGCTGCTGACGGCCGCCGACTTGTTGCCGCTGGAGCAATATGCCCGCGAGCGCGGCGCGATCCGCGCGCGCATGATCGACTACCGCGCTGCCCGACGGCTCCATCTGGGCCCAAATTGCACCTGGAGTTTCGAGGATCGGGAAACCGTGCGCTACCAGGTGCAGGAAATGCTGCGCACTGAGCGCATCTTCGAGGCCGCGGGCATCGCCGAGGAACTGGCCGCATACAATCCGTTGATTCCGGACGGCCATAACCTCAAGGCGACTCTATTGATCGAATATCCGGACCCCGCCGAGCGCGGGCAACGCCTGACCGAATTGCGAGGCATCGAGAACCGTTCGTGGTTGCGGGTGGCCGGACACGAACCCGTTTACGCGATTGCCGACGAAGATCTCGAGCGCACCAACGATGAAAAGACCTCGGCGGTGCATTTTCTACGCTTCGAATTGAGCGCAGCAATGATTGCCAGCCTCAAATCCGGGGCCGCGCTCGCCGCAGGCATTGACCTGCCGGCCTACCACCAAACGGTCGATCCGGTGCCGCCCGGACTGCGTGCGGCGTTGCTTGCCGACCTGGCGTAATTTCCCAGCGCTTCAGTACATCGCCAGCAACAGCAGCAGACTCGTCACCGCCACCAACGCCGCGGCACACAGGCCCGCCAACAGCGGCTTCAGACCCAGTGAACTCAGGCCCGCGCGCGACAGGGTCATGCCGGTCGCCGCCATGCCGATGGTCAGGCACCAGTCGGCAGCGTGCGAGGCGACCGTCAACAGCCCGTCCCAGCGCTGCTGGAGCAGCGCCTGACCGCTCGCGACCGTGTCACCCACGGTGCGCGCCACGGCGCACACGATGAATCCCACGACAAACCACGGGACATAGGTCGTGAACCTGCCCAGAGCCACCCCCGACTGCCGGGCTCGCGCCTCATGCCAGGCCAGAGCGGGCACCACCGCGGCGAGCGACAGGTTGCGCAGCAACTTGGCCACGGTGGCCGCGGCGAGCGCCTGGGGGCTGTGGAACTGCTGCGCATAGACCAGTCCGGCACCGACCACCTGGGAAGTGTCGTGGATCGCCGTGCCGAGGAATATGCCCGCCGCGATGGGCTGCTGTGCGAACAGCAGATGCGCAAGGAAGGGATAGGCGATCACTCCGCACAGTCCGAGCAGCATCACGGTCGCCACCGCATAGCCGGTCTGGGCCGCCGAGGCGCGCAGGATCGGCGCGATCGCCAGCACGGCGGTGCAGCCACATATGGCCGTGCCCACCGTGAGCAATATCGAGCTCTCGCGATTGACGCCGAACCAGCGACAAATGCGCGGAATCAGCAGGCCAGCCATCAGCAGACAGCCGATTACCACCGGCGCCGCACGAATGCTGATCGTACCCAGGGAAATGAGTGCGAGCCGCAGGCCAATCAGCGCGATGCCAATCCGCAGCACGCTGGTGGTCGCGCAGCGCAGCCCGGGCGCCAAGAAGCCGGGCCACCGTATGTAGGTGCCGAGCAGGGCGCCGGTGACAATGGCCGCGAGTACCGGGCTGATCGGGCTGGTTGTCGTCGAAAACAGTGCGCGGCCGCCGCTGGCGGCCGCCCAAGTGCAGGCGATGGCAACCAAACTTGAAAGCACCAGGCCCGGCAGGCAGGCGAGAAGCGTGCGAAAGCCGCGCTGACTGGCAGCGTCGGATCCACTCATCTGTGACATGATTGAGTCTAACACGCGTGACAGCGCGTCCGGTTTGCTAAAATCCGCGCGCCCCGCACGAGGTGAGTAATTTCGCGTAATGGCCCGATCGTATAACGCTGCCGATATTGAAGTTCTTGCAGGCCTCGAGCCTGTGCGCCGTCGACCCGGCATGTACACCGACACGACCCGGCCCAACCACCTGGCACATGAAGTCATTGACAACAGCGTCGATGAGGCCATTGCCGGGCACTGCAAGCAGATCGACGTCACTCTCTATAAGGATGGCTCGGTCGGCGTGACCGATGACGGCCGCGGCATGCCGGTCGACGTGCACCCGCAGGAAAAGATAAGCGGCGTGGAACTGATCCTGACGCGACTCCATGCGGGCGGTAAGTTCAACGATCAAACCTACAGTTTCGCCGGTGGCTTGCACGGCGTGGGCGTATCGGTCGTCAACGCGCTCTCGAAGCATCTGGAATGTTGGGTGCGGCGCGGGGGTAAGGAATACAACATTGCCTTTAAGGACGGACGCCTCTCTTCCAAGCTGGAGGTCGTAGACACGGTCGGTGCGCGCAATACCGGTACAACCGTGCGCTTCTGGCCGGATCCGAAGTTCTTTGACTCGGACCGCTTCGCCGTGCCCGAGCTCAAGCGCGTGCTCAAGGCCAAAGCGGTGCTGTGCGCGGGTTTGCGGCTGACCTTTACGAACGAGGCGAGCGGCGAGAAGGAGGAGTGGTTCTATACCGGGCACCTTGGCGAGTACCTCGATGAACAGCTCGAGAAGTACGAGCGGCTGCCGGCCGAACCGATCACCGGCCGCCACGTATCCGATCAGGACGTGGTCGAGTGGGCGTTGGCCTGGTCTGCCGACGCTCCGCAGCTGATTGCGGAGAGCTACGTCAATTTGATCCCGACCGTCGCCGGCGGCACGCACGTGAACGGATTGCGCTCGGGCATCGTCGATGCGGTGCGCGAATTCTGCGAATTCCGCAATTTGCTGCCGCGGGGCATCAAGCTCAGCGCGGAAGATGTGTGGGATCGGGCCTGCTACGTGCTGTCGATCAAGATACGCGATCCGCAGTTTGCCGGGCAGACCAAGGAAAAGCTCAGTTCGCGCGAGGCCGCGGCGCTGGTAGAAACTCACGCGCGCGATGCCATGGGTTTGTGGCTGAATCAGCACCCCGACGCCGGCGAGGGCATCGCTCAGTTCGCGATTGCCAACGCCCAGGAGCGGTTGCGCGCAGCGCAGCGCGTCAGCCGCAAGCGCGCAGTGAACGGACCCGCACTTCCGGGCAAGCTCGCGGACTGCACGTGTCAGGATCCGGCGCGCTCGGAGCTGTTCCTGGTGGAGGGCGACTCGGCCGGCGGCTCCGCAAAGCAGGCCCGTGCCAAGGATTTTCAGGCGATCATGCCGCTGCGCGGAAAAATCCTGAACACCTGGGAGCTCGAACCGGGGGAGATCGGCAGTTCCCAGGAAGTCCATGACATCAGCGTCGCTCTCGGCGTCGACCCGGGTTCCTCAGACCTGTCCGCGCTGCGCTATCACAAGGTCTGCATTCTTGCGGACGCCGACTCGGATGGCCTGCACATCGCCACACTGCTGTGCGCGCTGTTTCTGCGGCACTTCCGGCCGCTGGTGGCCAATGGCCACGTCTACATCGCGATGCCGCCGCTGTATCGGATCGACGCCGGAAAACAGGTGCTGTACGCCCTCGACAACGCGGAGCGCGACGCGGTGCTCAAGCGCCTGAGCGCCGAGCATTCGCGCGCCAAGCCGGTGGTGACGCGGTTTAAGGGTCTCGGCGAGATGAACCCCTCCCAGCTGCGTGAGTCGACCATTGATCCGCTCACGCGGCGCCTGGTGCAGCTCACCATCCTCGCCAAGGACAATACCGACAAACTCATGGACATGCTGCTTGCCAAGAAGCGCGCCAGTGATCGGCGCGAGTGGCTGGAGCGCAGCGGCAACCTGGCCGAGGTCGTGCCGTGAGCACCTGTGGGCAGCCCGGAATGGCGCGCGCTTGAAGTCTCAAGAACTGAATTTTGAGGGCGTCGAGAAACGTCCGCTGGCCACGTACACCGAAAAGGCCTATCTCGACTACTCGATGTACGTGATTCTCGATCGCGCCTTGCCTGCACTCGGCGATGGTCTCAAGCCGGTGCAGCGCCGCATCGTCTATGCGATGAGCGAGCTCAGCCTTTCCGCCGCCGCCAAGCACAAGAAATCGGCGCGCACCGTGGGCGATGTGATCGGAAAGTTTCATCCGCACGGTGACTCGGCCTGCTATGAGGCCATGGTTCACATGGCGCAGGATTTCTCCTTCCGGTATCCGCTGGTGGACGGGCAGGGCAACTGGGGCTCTACCGATGATCCCAAATCCTTCGCGGCCATGCGCTACACGGAGTCGCGGCTGACACGCTACGCCGATCTGCTGCTCGATGAGCTGGCGGATGGCACCGTCGACTGGGGGCCGAATTTCGACGGCACCATGGAAGAGCCGCTGTGGCTCCCGGCACGCCTGCCCAATCTGCTCCTCAACGGTGCCTCGGGCATTGCGGTCGGCATGGCGACCGATATTCCGCCGCACAACCTGCGCGAGATCGCCGCGGCCTGCATACATTTGCTGGACGACCCGGAGGCGAGCACGCGCGCGCTGCTCAAGCACGTAAAGGGTCCGGATCTGCCGACCGGTGCCGAGATTATCTCGAGCCGCGACGAGCTGGTGGAGTTCTATGACAAGGGCACCGGCAGCTACCGCGCGCGTGCCACCTGGGAGACCGAAAAGGAAACCGGCGCCGTGGTGATCACGCAACTGCCGTTCCAGGTATCCGGAAGCCGCGTGCAGGAGCAGATCGCTCAGCAGATGCGCGAGAAGAAACTGCCGATGGTCGAGGACATACGGGATGAGTCGGACCATGAGAATCCGACCCGCCTGGTCATCGAACCGCGCTCCAACCGGGTCGACATTGAACAGCTGATGGCGCACCTGTTCGCGACCACCGACCTGGAGCGCAGTTACCGCGTCAATATCAACGTCATCGCACTCGACGGCCGACCGCGCGTGTGCGGCCTCAAGGCACTGCTCGCCGAGTGGCTCGAGTTCCGCAGACGTACGGTGCGGCGACGCCTCGAGTTCCGGCTCGACAAGGTGAAGCGCCGACTGCACATCCTTGACGGCATGCTGATCGCGTACCTCAACCTTGACGAGGTGATCCGCATCATTCGCCGCGAGGAAGAGCCCAAGCCGGTGCTCATCAAGCGCTTCAAGCTCTCCGACGAACAGGCCGAGGCCATCCTCGAGACCAAACTGCGGCATCTGGCAAAGCTCGAAGAGATGCGCATTCGCGACGAGCAGGAGCGGCTGGCGGCGGAGCGAAAGGAGCTCGAGGCGCTGTTGGCGAGCAAGGCCAAACTCACCAAGCTGATTCGCAACGAGATCATCGCCGACGCTGAGGAGTACGGCGACGCGCGCCGCACCCGCATTGTCGAACGCGCGGCCGCCCAGGCAATCGAGCCCACCGACCTGCTCGCCAACGAGCCGGTGACGCTGGTGCTGTCGACGGGCGGCTGGGTGCGCGCGGCCAAGGGGCACGATATCGATCCGCGGACGCTCACTTATAAGACGGGCGACGCCTTCCAAGCGGCGGCGCGCGGACGCAGTACGCAGGCCGCGTTGTTCATCGACACTACCGGGCGTGCGTACACGCTGCCCGCGCATAGCCTGCCCTCGGCGCGTGGCGCCGGCGAACCCCTTTCCGGACGCCTCGATCCTCCCGACGGCGCCCGATTTGCCGGCGTGCTGATCGGCGAGCCCACCGACCAGTGGTTGCTCGCCACCGACGCAGGCTACGGATTTACGGTCCGGCTCGCCGAATTGCAGTCGCGCAATCGAGCCGGCAAGGCCGTCATCAACGTGAGCACCGGGGCTATGGTGCTGCCGCCGGTGCCAGTCCCCAGCCCCGATGCCCTGGTGGTCGCGGTCAACAGCGAAGGCCGCATGCTGGTGTTTCCGGCCAGCGAGGTGCCGGAATTGTCGCGCGGCAAGGGCAACAAACTGTTTGGCATACCGGGCAAGAAGGCGGAGCTGCGTACCGAGATGATGACGTGCATTGCGGCGCTCGCACCCGGACAGTCACTGAGCGTGTACTCGGGCGAGCGCCACATGACTTTGGGGCCGGCCGATCTGGAGCACTACCGGGGCGAGCGTGCCCAGCGCGGTGCGGTGTTGCCGCGCGGCTGGCGCACCGTGGAGCGAATCGCCGCGCTCGAACCCTGAGGCGGCCGCGGCGGAGGCTGGCCATTCAGCCAACCTCCGCACGTATGCCAAGGACGCGCGCTTACTTGGCCGCGGGCGCGGCAGGTGGGGGCATCTTCATGGCCGATGCGGCAGCGGCTACTTTGGCCTTGGCCTCGTGCGCGCTGGCCACAGCGGCTTCGGGATCACCGGCCGTGTTGGCTGCCTGCGCCTTGGTCCACGCATTGGTGGCATCGTCCACCGCGCTCTTGGCGGCGGCCATGTCCACTCCGGCCGGCGCCTGCTTGGACTTGCCAAGCTGGTTGGCGCGCTTGGTCACGGCAGTCAGCATCCCGGGCACGCTTGCGGCCAGGCCGGGCCATTCTTCAGTGGCCGCCTTGACCACGGTTTCTTTCTTGAGCATCGTGCTGCCCAACAGGCCCTGAGCCTCTGAGAGCACCGGTGGCGCACCAGCCAGTACCGCCTTGTAATCTTGCCGGTCATAGGCGGCCTTGAGGTCGGCCAGCTTCGCCTGTACCGCAGCGAGCTGATCGGGGATGTACTTCGGGGCATCGGTGGCGGCGGCGATGGCGCTCTCGATATTCGCGATCGCCTGCTTGGCGGGCTCCATCTGGTTGGCGCAGGCCACCAGCAGCAGTGCCGCGGTGGCGGCCATGAATGCGAAAGTCCGGTTCTTTTGAATCATCATCGATCTTGCTCCTCAGCGTTTGTAATCAGCGTGGCGGCTCTGTCGGCCTCATGCGCCGGCGCGATGTTAGCGCGTTACGCGCGCGCTTGCTTGAGTTAGCGGCGGCTGTCAGGGGGCCGGGGAGGGCGATTTGCCGCGTTATTCGTCGGCGCGGTGGCAGGCCACCATACTCTCGCCCAAGGGCCGCAGGAGCGGCCGCTCGTCCGCGCAGCGCGCCACCGCGAGGGGGCATCGGTGCCGGAAGACACAACCGCCGTTCGGCGCATCCACCACGGCCGGCACCTCGCCACGGATCGGTGCCGTGAACTGCGATCGGTTCGGGTCGGGAATCGGGTTGGCAGCGAGCAGCGCACGCGTGTAGGGATGTCGCGGCGCACTGTAGAGCGCCTCGCGCGAGGCGATTTCCATCACGCGTCCGAGGTACAACACCATCACCCGGTCGCACAGATAGCGCACGGTGGCCAGATCATGGGCGATAAACAGCAGCGCCAGGCGCAGTTCATCGCGCATGTCGCGCAACAGGTTGGCTATCTGCGACTTGATCGACACGTCGAGGGCTGCCACCGGCTCGTCGCAAATCAACAGTTGCGGGCTGAGCATCAGCGCGCGCGCCACGCCGACGCGCTGCGCCTGGCCGCCGGACAACTGGTGCGGATAGCGCGACAACAGCTCGGCGCCCAGACCGACGCGCTCGAGCATCCGGGTCACCAGCGATCGGTGCTCGCGGATCGAGTCGCGCCGAAATTCCAGCAACGGTTCGGCCACCAGTTCGGCTACCGTCATGCGCGGATCGAGCGCGCCGAGCGGATCCTGAAATATGATCTGCAATCGTTCGCGTGCCGCGCGCAGCTCGCCGCCGCGCATCAGCAGCAGATCCCGTCCCTGGAACAGCGCGCGCCCGCTGGCCGGGATCAGACGCAGCAGCGCCCGGGCGATGCTGGACTTCCCGCTGCCCGATTCACCGACCAACCCCAGGCTTTCTCCGGGCGCGAGGCTGAAACTGACGCCCGCGACCGCCGACACCTCGCGCGCTGTCCACAGCGAGCTGCCGGTGCGGTAGCGCACCGTAAGGTCGCTGACCTCCAGGAGCGGTGCTGCATCAGAACCTGTCACGCCCAGGCCTCGCTGATGTTCTCGGCACTGACATCGAGGTGGCAGGCAAGCTCGTGCCGCTCGGACCGCAGGCGCACCGCGGGCCGCTCGCGGCAGCGATCGTGCACCAGCGGGCAGCGCGGTGCAAAGGCGCAGCCCGAGGGCAGTTGGCTCAGGTCGGGCGGTTGGCCGGGAATCGCCGGCATCCTGACGGGCAACGGCCGGTCCAGTCGCGGCAACGAGCGCAGCAATCCGGCGGTGTAAGGGTGACGGGGCGCGGCGTACAGATCCCGCGCCGGCGCCTGTTCGACGATGCGCCCGGCGTACATGACCGCCACCCGGTCGGCCATCGGCGCCAGAGCCGCCAAGTCGTGAGTAACGAATAGCGACGCCACGCCGGTGCGCTCGCGCACCGCGCGCAGCAATTCGAGTACCTGAGCTTGGACGGTGACATCCAGTGCGGTGGTCGGTTCGTCCAGCAACAGAATTTCCGGATCGCACATCAGTGCCATCGCAATGAGCACGCGTTGGCGCATGCCGCCGGATAACTCGTGCGGGAATTGCCGCAGCCGCTGCGCGGGATCATTGATCTGCACCGTCGCCAGCAGTTCGCTGGCGCGAGCCCGTGCAGCGCGGCGCCCCAGCTGCAGGTGCCGGCGCGCCCCCTCGGTGAGCTGTGTAAGCACATTCAGATGGGGGTTAAGGGCGCTCAGCGCGTCCTGAAATACAATGGCGATCCGCCGTCCGCGCAGTGCCGCCAGCCGCCGTGGATCGGCATGCAGCAATTCCTCGCCGCGATAGGCGATGCTGCCTGAGACCCGCGCGGTCGGCCCCAGCAAGCCGAGCAAGGCAAGCAGCAACTGGGTCTTCCCGGATCCGGACTCGCCCACGATCCCCAGGCACTCGTGTGCTTCCAGGTCCACGTCCAGTGCGTCGAGTGCCCGCAGCTCCCGATCGCCACCGGAGTAAGTGACCGTGAGGGAGCGCGCCCGCAACAGCGCTGTTGGCCCGCCACTCACCGGAGTTCCTCGCGCGGGTCGAGCGCGTCGCGCAAGGCATCGCCGAGTCGGTTGAAGCACAGGATGATGGCCGCCAAAAACACGGCCGGAAAAATCAGCAATGGCGGGTGCGCCTGCATCTCGTTGGCCCCCTCGGCGACCAGCGACCCCAAGGAGGCCAGCGGTTCGTGCACTCCGAGGCCCAGGAAACTCAGCACCGCCTCGAACAGAATGACGCTCGGAATCGTCAGCGTGGCGTATACCACCACCAGGCCGATGAGGTTCGGCACCACGTGGCGCCAGATTATCGCCGGGGTGCGCACGCCGAGCGCGCGCGCCGCCTCCATGTACTCTTGCGCGCGTATCGAGAGCGTCTGGCCGCGCACCATGCGTGCGATGTCGAGCCAGGACACCGCGCCGATGGCGACGAACACCAGCAGGAAATTACGTCCGAACAGCACTTGCAGCACTATTACAAGGGGGATGAAGGGTAGCGTATAGAGCACATCGACGGTGCGCATCAGCAGGCCATCCGCGCGGCCGCCGAGATACCCGGCCGTCGCGCCCCACAACACGCCGATCGCTACGCTGATCAGGCTGGCCGCGACACCAACCAGCAGCGAGATTCGGCAGCCCCACATGACGCGCACCAGCAGATCACGTCCCAGACCGTCAGTGCCAAACAATCGGCCACCGCGCAGTGACGGCGCCGCAAAGATTTGCGTCCATACCGGCGTGGAATAGTCGTTCGGCGACAACCAGGGCACCAACACGGCGGCCGCGACGATCAGGCCGAGCAGCAGCGCCGCGCATCGGCTACTGGGCCGCGCCCACAACCGTCGCCAGCTGCTCCGCCACAAGCCGCCCTGGGAAAGCGCGCCATTCATGCGCGGGTCCGGATGCGCGGATCCAACCACGCGTAACACAGGTCGACGAGCAGGTTGAGGGTTATGATCAACGCACCGTAGAGCACGGTAACGCCGGTGACCACGGTGTAATCGCGATTGAGCGCCCCGGTCACAAACAAGCGGCCGATGCCGGGCAGCCCGAAGACCTGCTCCACGATGATCGAGCCGGTCAGCACTCCCGCCAGCGCCGGGCCCAGGAACGAGACCAGTGGAATCAGGGTCGCACGTGAGGCATGGCGCCATAGGATGGTATGGGCGGGCAGGCCCTTGGCGCGCGCGGTGCGGATATAGGGTTGGTTGAGCGCCTCGATGGCCGCGGCCCGCACGATGCGCGCGATGTAGGCGCCGTAGGGCAGGGCGAGCGCGACCGCCGGCAGCAGCAGATGTCGCCACGAGCCTGCCACCCAGTCACCGGCGGGCAGCCAGTGCAAGCGCATGGCAAATACCAAGATCAGCAGCGGCGCCGTGACAAAGACGGGCAAGGAAATGCCGAGCATCGCCAGACTCATCGCGATGCGATCGCGCCAGCTGCCCGGGCGCGTTGCCGCCAGCAGCCCTGCGGCGCCGCCCGCCAGCAATGCCAGCAGCATCGCCGTGCAGCCGATGGTCACGTCCACCGGCAGCCCCTGGGCAATCAGCTCATTGACCGAGGTGTTGCGATACTGGAAGGAGGGACCGAGATCGCCGTGCGCCAGATCATGCAGGTAACGCAGAAACTGGCGCCACACCGGCTCGTTGAGGTGATAGCGGGCCTCGATGCTCTTTTGAATCTGCGGCACCAGCAGCCGATCCGAATCGAACGGGCCGCCGGGCGTGGCGTGCAACAGCACGAACGCGAGCGTTGCGATCACCAGCAGCGTCGGGATGGCGCTCAACAGCCGGCGCAGGAAGTAACGCGCCACGCTATTGGCCCTGGTGTTCGAGAAGGTACATATATTGCGACAGATTTCGATCCTGGATATTGCTGGTCCAACCGCGCACGTACGATTTGATCAGGTGCCGGGTCGCGTAGTAATACAGCGGAATGCAGGCGACATCGTCGTTAAGAATCGCCTCGGCCTGGGCAAGCAGCCGCAGGCGCTGTGCCGCGTCGGCTTCATTGCCGGCAGCGGTCAGCAGCGCGTCATAGCGCGGATTCGAGTAGCCGCCGTCGTTGTAGCCGAAGCCGGTCTGAAACAGCTGCAGGAAGGTGTAGGGGTCGGGATAATCGCCGATCCAGGCGTAGTGAAATAGCGCGAGCTTCTTCAAGTGCCGCTCGTTGAGCTGCACGCGGAATTCCTCGTTGTAGGTTTCGACCTCGGCGCCCAGATTGGCGCGCCACATGGCCGCCACCGCTTCGTAGGTGCGACGGTTGTCCGAATCCGTCGGGTAGCGCAGTTCAATGCGCAGTGGCTGCTGTCGCGTATATCCCGCCGCCGCGTAATAGCGTCGGGCGAGCGCATGGCGGGCTTCGGCCGGCATATGGGCCCATGCCGGCACTGGCGCGAGGTAGCCGGGGAGCGGCGGCGTCGGTGTCCACGCCGGCTCGTACAGTCCTTGACGCACGTAGCGCACTAACGTTTCGCGATCGACGCCAAGGGTCAGCGCCATGCGCAAATTCCGATTGCCGGCAAAGGGCGGCCGTTGGGCATTGAGGCCGAGCACAAAATTTCCGAGATACGGCGCGCTGACGACCTGTTCGCCCAAGCGCGCGCGCAGCCATGCCGTCTGTTCGGCGGAAAACGAGTCTGTGAACATGAGTTCGCCGGCAAAGAAGCGCGAGGTCTGGACTGCTCGGTCGAGTGGCAGGTACACGACCTGCTGTAAGCGCACGTGCGCGGCGTCCCAGTAGCGCGGATTGCGCACCAGGGTTACGCGACCGCCGATGACGTATTCGCGCAGCACGAAGGCGCCGTTGCTGACAATGTACTCGGGTCGGACCCAGTCCTCGCCGTGCGCGCGGACCGCGGGTTGGTACTGCGGGTAGGTGTACGATTTGGTTAGCAGACTGAGTAGATACGGCGTCGGTGCGTTCAGTATTACGCGCACGGTGCGTTCGTCGGGGGCCGAAATCCCGAGTTCAGTCACCGGCAGCCGTCCCTCGCTGATGGCGATCGCGTTGGCGACTGGGGCCAGCGCCTGGGCGTAGTCCGAAGCGGTGGCCGGGTCGACGGTTCGGCGCCATGCGTAAACGAAATCCGCGGCTCGAATTGGATCGCCGTTCGACCAATGCGCCTCGCGCAGGTGGAAAATCCAGCTTCGACCATCTGCACTGGTCTGCCAACTGGCGGCGATGCCGGGCTCGGGTTCGCCGCGCTCGTTGAGGCGCGTCAGCCCTTCAAACAGATCATCGAGCACGTGCGCCGCCGGCACATCGGTGGAAATCGAGGGATCGAGACTGCGCATGCCGCCCGCATCGACGGCCCGGGTCAGCACCTGCTGAGCGGCCAGGGCGTGGCCGACCTTGATTTCACTGGTCTTACCAGCATTGCCCGAATCCTCGGCGGTGCAAGCCGCAAGCGCCAGCACCGTCAGGGCGGCCAGCGCCAGCCGGACGGGCGCCACCGAGGCAAGACTGCGCGGCGGACTCACGACTTGAGCACGACCTCTTCAGAAGCGTGCACGAGATAACCCTGGATGAACTGCACGCCCAGTTGCCAAACCACGGCCATGGTATTGGCGTCCTCGATCCGCTCGGCGATGGTCTGGATGGCACGCCTTGAGGCTGCTTCAACGATGCCGCGCACCTGGGTTTGCAATTCGGGCTTTCCCGATAGCCCCTGCATTAGGGACCCGTCGATCTTGAGAAAATCCACTGGCAGCGCGCCGAGCAGTCCCAGCGAGTCCGGTCCGGTCCCGAAGCCTTCGATCGCCACCTTGATGCGTCGCTTGCCCAATTCCTCGAACAGCTGCCGAGTTGGCTGCAAGTAGCGCGATGCCACCTCTTCGGAGAGCTGCAGGCACAGGCGCTGCGGCTCAGCGAGCGTGGCCTTCAGCTGACCATCGAGCCATTCCATGAAATTGCCGTCCAGCAGGCTGTCCCGTGACAGCCGGACAAACAGCTGGTCCGGGTGGCGTTTGGCAATCAGACCGAGCGCCGCTACCAACACCCAGCGGTCGATGTTGCGCATCAGGTCATTGCGCTCGGCGGCCGGCAGAAATTCCGCAGGCAGCACTTCGTGACCCTGGTGGTCGAGCATGCGCACCGCGATGTCAAAGAACTTTCGATCGCCGCCGGTCAAACTGGCGACCGGATGCTGCACCAGGTGAAACCGGTTCTCGAGCAACGCGGCCTTAATGTGTTTCACCCAGATCTGGTCGTACGCCAGTATGCGTGTGTCCTGGTTGACGCGCTCGTTGACCGTGATCTGGTTGCCGCCGCGCTTGGCACTGCGTCGCGCGGCGCCCAGCGCTATGGCCACCGCCTCGTCGAGCCCGACATCCGCGTTGCTCAACAGCGCCACGCCCGCCGAGCAAGTGGTGCGCACCGGACGCTCGCCCACCGAAAATACCTGTTGCGCGATGCGCTCCACCAGTCCCTCGGTCCACGCCTCGGCATCGCGCACATTGCCGCGCTCGATTAGCAGCAGCAAACTGGCGGCACCGAAGTGGCCGGCAAGGTCGTGAGGGCCCAGCATCGCGCGCGCCTGGGCGGCGTACTGCGTCAGGAATTCCTCGGTCGCCGAGGCGCCGAGGTCTGAGGTAAGGGTTGCGAATTCATCGGGACGCAAGATAATCAGACAGCGCACTCCACCCGCCGGAGGCTTGGCGAGCCGCTCAGCGCACAGCCGCAGCACATACTGCCGCTGCCAAAGTCCGGTAGTGGGGTCGCGTCCCACCGCATCGGCAAGTTCGCTGGCGAGCTGACCCTCGTCACGCTTGCGCGCCGGAACGATCAACTGCACGCAGGGTTCGCCCTCGTACTCACCGGCGATCAGCACCAGCTCCAGGGCGAGCTTGGAACCGTTTGCCAGTACGGCTCCGGCCTTGAGCAGATGATCGCTCCACCGGCCCTGCAAGCAAGCGGCGAGGGCGCCCTTGAGAGGCGCCTGGGTTGGGGCATCGAACAAGTCCATCACCGGCTGGCCGCCCAGCGCGGCGTCTTCGGCATATCCGTACAGCCTGAGCCAGGAGGCATTGACCTGTACGACGATGCCTTCCTGCACCTGCGCGATGGCATCGTCGGACCGATGCAGTGCGGTCTCCAGTTGACGGCGATATTCCTGCGCCGAGCGCAAAGTGTTGGTGAGCGTTCTCTCCAACCGAAAGGCGCGTAGCTCGCGGCGGATCACCGCCCGCACGTGTTCCGGGCTGCTCATCGTTGTACTGTCGCGCGCCCCGTGTGCCATGTCCGCGCCGGCGATCGTGGCGTCGACCTGCTCACGGATCACGATCAACGGCACCTCGGCAGCCAGCTGGTCGCGAGTGCCAACCAGGTCGCTAAGCTCTGCGGCACTGGGGGCGACCGTCACCAGTAATTCAGGATTGTGCTGCTCGAACGCCTCCGCGACGTCCCGCACGCTCGGTACCCAGTGGCAATGAACCGCCAGCCCACTGTTGCGCAGCAGGCTATTGAGCGCCTCGACCGGGTCCCGGGAAGCGCTCTGCACCAGCACGGCTACGGTGGTGGGTTCGCTCAATCGACGCTCCGTGACTGCCAGGCAGAGGCCCCGACTAATAGGGAAAATTCTAGCATTATGACCCCCTTACGCCGTGCGCCAGGCCGCGGTTTAGGCCGGTAAAAGCGCGCCGGAGCGGGTGGCAGGCCGACAGTGATGCCGTTATCATACGCGGCCCTGCGCACGGCCCGATTCCCATGGAGCCACGGACTAAATAGACATGTCGAGCTATACCACAAGCGAAATCCGATCGGGCATGAAGGTCATCCTAGAGGGTGATCCCTATGCAATCGTCGATAACGAATTCGTCAAGCCCGGCAAGGGCCAGGCATTCAACCGCATCAAGGTACGCAACCTGAAGAACGGGCGCACCATCGAGCGCACGTTCCGCTCGGGCGAGTCGCTCGAGGCGGCGGACGTCATGGATGCCGAGATGCAATACCTATACAACGACGGCACTTTCTTCCACTTCATGATTCCTGACAATTTTGAACAGTACTCGGCTGACAAGAGCGTGATTGGCGATAATGCCGTGTGGCTGAAGGACGGCATGAACTGCACCGTCACGCTCTGGAATAATGTGCCGCTGGTGGTAACGCCGCCGGCACACGTCGAGCTCAAGATTGTCGAGACTGATCCCGGCCTGCGCGGAGATACCGCCACCGGCGGGCAGAAATCCGCCAAGCTGGAGACCGGCGCCGTAGTGCGTGTGCCGCTGTTCCTCAACGAGGGCGAAGTGATCCGCGTGGACACGCGCACCGGCGCCTACATTTCGCGCGCCAAGGCATAGCCGGTCCGGCGGCAATGCCCTCGGCAGCGTAGGCCGAAAATCAACTCGCCATGGCGCTCAATCGACGGCAATGGCTGGAAGGTCTCGGTGCCGGATTATTCGCCGGGACCGTTTTGCCATCGGGCGCGCTCGCTGCCACCACTGAGCCGGTGGCGCCGGCCGGGCCGCTGGCGCTGAGGGATTTCGCGCCCCGCAGCATGTTGCACGTTGCGGAAACCAGAGTGGCACGGGCACGCTTCCCGGTCATCGATGTGCACTCACACCTTACAAATACCCGCCGCAGCGAACGCGGCGTCGCGCTCGGCGAGCAAGTCGACATCTGGATATCGCCTAAGGACGCGCTGGCGCTCATGGATCGCAGAAACGTGCGTGCTATGGTCAATCTCACGGGCGGTCATGGCGCCGGGCTCGAGACCACGCTGTCGACCCTGGATCGCGCGGCCCCGGGCCGCTTTATGAGTTGTGTTGAGCCCGCCTACGAGAAATTCCTAGACCCCAATTACCCGCAGCTCCAGGGCGAGTCCGTGGTGGCCGCCGCCCGGGCCGGCGCCCGTGGCCTCAAGGTGCTCAAGACTCTGGGGCTGTACTTGCGCGAGAACATCACCCACGGCGCGCTGGTCAAGGTCGACGACCGGCGATTTGATCCGATGTGGGAAGCATGCGCGGCATCCAAGCTTCCCGTGTTCATCCATACGGCCGATCCGGAAGCGTTCTTTCTGCCGGTGGACCGCTTCAATGAACGCTACGACGAGTTGGGCTTCCACCCCGACTGGTCATTTTACGGCCAGGATTTTCCAAGCTTCCAGGAACTGCTCGCGGCGCGCGATCGCCTATTTGCACGGCACCCAAGGACGCAGTTTGTCGCTCTACATGTCGGCCACAACGCGGAGAACCTCGCCTCGGTGGGCGAGTTGCTGGACCGCTTCCCCAACGTCGTGGTCGAGCTGGGCGCGCGCATCGGCGAACTCGGCCGCCAGCCACGTGCGGCGGCGCGCTTTTTCGATAAATACCAGGACCGGATTCTTTTTGGTACCGATGCCGTGCCGCCACCCGAAGGAGAGAAGTTTCCGCAGCAGGTGTTCAAGGACGAGCTGTACGAAATATATTTTCGGTTTCTCGAATCTGCCGATGAGTACTTTGACTACGCCCCGGCCGCGGTGCCGCCACAGGGGCGCTGGCGCATCTATGGGCTGGCGCTATCCGAGCCGATCTTGAAAAAGGTCTACCACGATAACGCGGCCCGCCTGCTGGGCCTGTCCTAAAAGAGTCCGGCCGGCGCTCCCTCTAGGCACGCTCGCTGGTAAACGGCATTACTTCATCGATCCGCTCGGCTCCGCAGGCAATCATCAGCATGCGGTCGAAGCCGAGCGCGACACCCGCGCAAGCCGGCAGGCCGGCGCGCAGCGCCGCCAGCAGAAATTCATCGATCGGCGTCACCGGCAGCCCGCGAGCGGCGCGCGACTCTTGATCGGCTCGGAAGCGCGCCGCCTGCTCATCGGCGTCCGTCAACTCTTCGAAGCCGTTGGCCAATTCGATGCCGTGCAGATAAAGTTCGAAGCGCAGTGCGACGCGCGCGTCCACCGGATCGAGGCGTGCCAGTGCCGCCTGGCTGGCCGGGTAGCGGTGCACAAATACCGGACCGTCCAGGCCCAGCCGCGGACCGATGTAAGAGCCCATCAGCACATCAAGCAGCTCATCGCGCCCGCAGTCGCGCGCCAGCCGGTCTGCTAATCCCTGGGCGCGAGCGCAATCCGCCAGCCGGTGATCGGGATCGGTCAGCGGATTGCAGCCCAGGGTCTCGACAAAAGCTTGTTCGTAGCTGAGGTAACGCGTGATCGCGCCCGCCTTGGTGCTCAGGAGGGTGCGCAGCAGTGCGTCGACTTCCCGCATCAAGGCCTCGAGCGAGCAGCCCGCCCGGTACCATTCGAGCAGCATGAACTCGCTGTTGTGGATCCGGCCCTGCTCCTCGCCACGGAATACATGACATGCCTGGTAGATGTCGCCGCTGCCCGCGGCTAGCAGACGCTTCATGGCGTATTCAGGCGAGGTGTGCAGATACTGCGGGCGCGCCGGCGCGCCCGGCCATCGGACCTGCGCCGAATGCAGGTGCCGGTCGGTCACGGCGTAGTTGATCAGTTGCGGGGTGTCGACCTCGAGCACGCCGCGCGCCGCGAAGAAGGCCCGCATCTCGGCAAGCATAGCGGCCCGCTCACGCAGGCGCTCGGGCCGAACGCCGGGCCGCCAGTCGAGCGCGAGTTTGGCGTCGTTGCGGCCGTCCATGGCGATCAGTTCGATGCCGGTGAAAGCGTGCCCACCGGCTCGCCGACCTTGAGCGACGCGTGCGCCGCCAGATTTGCGTCCCACGCTCCTGAGCCTGCAGGCAACAGCAGGATGACGGTCGATCCCATATTGAAGCGCCCGAGTTCGGCGCCGCGCTCCAGGAAAGCAGCGCTCCGGTCAGGCACCGGCAGCGGCACCGGCGCTCGCGCACGGCGCCGGACAATGTCACCGTGCCAGACGGTGGCCATGCTGCCTACGAACAGGGCACCTACCATGACCAGCGCGTGCGGCCCATGCGCGCCGGAAAATTCCAGGATGACGCGTTCGTTGCGCGCAAATAGGTTGGGCACCAATGCCGCCGAGGTGTCGTTCACGCTGAACAATCGCCCGGGAACGTACCAGGCGCCCACCAGGACCCCGGCCAGTGCCATGTGGATGCGATGGTAGTTGTAAGGCGCGAGATAGATCGTCATGAACGGCCCGCCCATCAGTCGCGTGGCCAATTCCGTGTTGTCCGCCAGCAGCGTCTGCAGCGAGTAGTCGCGGCCCTTGGCCTGCAGAATTCTCCCCTGGGCCGTCGTGCCCAGTGCGCTGATCCGGCCATCGACAGGACTGACGATCGCGGCGGGAGCGCGCGCGAGCGGCCGTGCCGCCGGGCGCAGCGCGCGAGTAAAGAAGGCGTTGAAACTCTCGTAGCCCAACGGGTCAGGTTGCGCCGCGTCGGCGAGCTCCGGACGGTATGCGCGAACGAAGGCGCGGATGAGCGGCTTGCGGATCCAGTCGGCGCGGGCGCGCGCAAGCCGGCCGACCAGGCCCGAGAGCAGCCGCTGAGGAAGCAGGTGCTGCATTGCCACGAACAGGCGGGCGCGCGCTGAGGTTGAATCGTTCATAAGACGGCGGCTTGCGCGAGGGTGTGTAAGTCCGCGCTCAAGACCGCGGCCGTGATTGGCGGCGAGTACACCGCGGCCAGGCGCCCGCGCGTATCGAGCAGGTACAGCGTTGCCGAGTGAATCAGCTGGTAGTTGCCCGCGGGCAGGCCCCGGCGCTCGGTGTCGGCCGCCAGGCTTCGCATCAATGGCTCGAGCGCGTTGCGGCCGGCGTACAGACCGACAAACTGGGGGCTGAAGGTTCCCAGATACTGCTTGAGCACCACCGGCGTGTCGCGCTCCGGGTCCACCGTTATAAAGTAGTACTGCAGGCCCGCGATCGGTGCCTGGCGCTGCACGTCGCGCAGTATTGCCAGCGTGGCGGGACAGACGTCCGGGCAGGAGGTATAGCCGAAGAACAGCAGGCTCGCATGGCCTTGCAAGGTGCCATTGCCGAACGGCCGGCCGTCGAAATCCGTCAACCGGACTGGCGGCAAAGTGCGCGGCTGCGGTAACCAGGTGCCGTTCTGCAGTGTGATCGGTTTTTGTGCCAGCATGCGTGCCGTCAAGCCGCCGGCCAGTGCCCCGAGAGCGGCTGCAGTCACGATCCAGGGCAGGGCACGGGTAAATTGCATGTCGCGATTATCACATACGGCGCCACGCGGCCGTTCCCCCGCACCGTCTGCGGCAACGCTGTGGACGCGACTGAGCGCGCGGCTCCGCCGTGCCCGCTTGCACTACGGGCACGGCACCAGCAACGCGCGCGATGACGCGGCCGCACTGATCTGGCACGTCCTGAAACTGCCGCGGCGGCCCAGCGCCGCGAGACTGCTTCGCCGCGCAAGCGCCGCGCAGTTGAAAAGGCTGCAAGTATTGGTTGCGCGACGCATCAGCGAGCGGGTCCCGGCGGTGTACCTGACGAAGCGCTGCTGGTTTGCGGGACTGGAGATGTACGTCGATGAGCGCGTGCTGATTCCACGCTCTGCGTTGGCGGAACTCATCGAGTATCGTTTCGCGCCCTGGATCGATGCCGCACACGTCCGGCGCGTGGCGGATATCGGTACCGGATCGGGTTGCATCGCCATCGCTTGCGCCCGGGCCTTCCCGCAGGCGCGTGTCGATGCGGTCGACATCTCCGGCCCGGCACTGCAGGTCGCGCGCCGCAATATTCGCCGACATCGACTCGCGCATCGCGTGCGCGCCGTCAAATCCAATCATTTCAGCGCCCTGCCAGCGGGTGCTTACGATATTATTGTGAGCAATCCGCCCTATGTGGGGCGGACCGAGTTGGCCGCGCTGCCACCCGAGTACCGCCACGAGCCGACCGTCGCACTGGCCGCGGGGGCCGACGGGCTCGATGCGGTGCGTGTCATCTTGCGCGAAGCGCCGCGCTACCTGCGGGCGGGGGGCATACTGGTGGTGGAAGTCGGCAATACCGAGGCGCGTGTCCGCCAGCGCTTTCGACGGCTGCCGTTCACCTGGTTGCAATTCACACGCGGCGGCGGCGGTGTGTTCCTGCTAACGCGGGAACAGTTGATCGCCGGGGAAGGGGACTGATGTCGGGCAACTCGATCGGCCGCTTGTTCACGGTAACCACGTTTGGCGAAAGTCACGGACCCGCGTTGGGCTGCATTGTCGACGGTTGTCCACCCGGCCTGGAACTCTCGGAGGCTGACCTGCAGCGGGATGTGGATCGGCGCCGCACCGGCACCTCGCACTTCGTCAGTCAGCGGCGCGAGGGCGATGCGGTGCGCATACTGTCGGGCGTGTATGCCGGCCGCACCACCGGCACGCCAATCGGTGTGCTGGTTGAAAACACCGACGCGCGTTCGCGCGATTACGACCAGCTGGTAGATCGCTTTCGCCCCGGCCACGCCGATTACACCTACGCCCACAAGTACGGGCATCGCGACCACCGCGGTGGCGGCCGCTCCTCGGCACGCGAAACCGTGATGCGGGTGGCCGCCGGCGCGATCGCTCGCAAATACCTTGCCGAAAAGCTGCAGGTGCGCATCAGCGGATATCTCAGCCAGATCGGCGCCCTGAAGTTAGATCCTGTGCAGCCGTCTGCAGCGTATGAGAACCCGTTTTTCTGTCCTGACCCGGCGAGAATCCCGGAACTGGAAAAGCTGCTGTGGGATTTGCGCAGCGCCGGGGATTCTGTCGGCGCGCGCGTCACGGTCAAGGCCGAAGGGCTTCCTGCGGGATTGGGCGAGCCGGTCTTCGACCGGCTCGACGCCGACATTGCCCACGCCATGATGGGCATAAACGCCGTAAAGGCGGTCGAGATCGGCGCCGGGGTGGAGTCCGTGGCGCAACGCGGCAGCGAGCACCGCGATGAACTGACTCCACAGGGGTTCCTCAGCAACAACGCCGGTGGTGTGCTGGGGGGCATCTCCACCGGGCAGGCGATTGTGGCGCATCTGACTTTCAAACCCACCTCCAGCATCCAGGTGCCGGGCCGGAGCGTCGACCGAGAGGGGCGCGCGGTCGAAATCGTCACCACCGGCCGCCATGACCCCTGCGTGGGCCTGCGCGCGACGCCGATTGCCGAGGCCATGCTCGCGATCGTGCTGCTGGATCATTATCTGCGCCAGCGTGCGCAGAATGCGGACGTGGTCGCCAGCGCACCCGATATTGCGCGGCGCACTCCAGGGGCATGATCCGGTGAGCAAACGCTGGAATGTCGCCGTGCTGGGCGCCACCGGCCTGGTGGGCGAGATGATGCTGACCGTGCTGGAGGAGCGGAACTTTCCGGTGCAGGAATTGTTTCCGCTGGCCAGCGAGCGGTCGCTGGGCAAGACGGTGCAGTTTCAGGGGCGCAGCGTGCGGGTCATGGACGCGGCCCAATTTGATTTCTCTCGCGTGCAGCTGGGCCTGTTCTCGGCCGGCGGGGAGATCTCCGCGATCTATGCGCCCAAGGCGGCCGCGGCCGGCTGCGTGGTCATCGATAACACCTCGCAGTTTCGTTACGAGACCGACATTCCGCTGGTGGTCCCCGAGGTGAATCCGGCCGCGATCGCGCAGTACCGGGACCGGCGCATCATCGCCAATCCCAACTGCTCGACGATCCAGATGGTGGTGGCTTTGAAGCCGATCTACGACGCCGTGGGGATCGAGCGCATCAATGTCGCCACCTATCAATCGGTGTCGGGTGCCGGCCGCAAGGGCATCGAAGAGCTCGCCGACCAGACCGCCCAGCTGCTCAACGGGCGTCCCATCAAGCCCGGGCTCCTGCCCAAGCAGATCGCCTTCAATTGTCTGCCGCAGATCGACAGGTTTATGGACAACGGCTACACCAAGGAAGAGATGAAGATGCACTGGGAGACCCAGAAAATCTTCGCCGACCCGAACATACGCGTTAACGCCACGGCCGTGCGGGTGCCGGTGTTCTTCGGGCACTCCGAGGCGCTGCACATCGAGACACGCGAGCGGATCTCGGCCGCCGACGCCCGCGCATTGCTGGCTCGCGCCCCCGGAGTCGAGGTCATTGATGAGCACCGACCCGGTGCTTATCCGACTGCAGTTACCGAAGCAGCGAACCACGACACGGTTTATGTCGGGCGCATTCGCGAGGATATGACTTATGAACGCGGTCTGGATCTGTGGGTCGTTGGGGACAACGTCCGCAAAGGAGCGGCCACCAACGCCGTCCAGATCGCCGAGATTTTGGTTCGGGAGTATTTATAAGTTATATTGCCCGCCAAACAGCTATCGGCCCAAGGAAAACAGCGCAACTGGCTGTTTTTTAATGGAGTAACTCCTCTGAAAGGCCTCTGGGAGATCTAATGTCCTTGCGTTATGTCGTACGTGCCCTGCTCCTGGCAGGCCTGATGCCGGCCGCAGCAATGGCGCTGGGATTGGGGGATATTCACCTCAAATCGGCCCTGAACGCGCCACTCGACGCGGAAATTGATCTTACTGCGACCGCCGAAGAACTCCGGGGCCTCAAAGTCGCGCTGGCCAGTCGCGAGAGCTTTTCGCGCTATGGTCTGGATTATCCGGCGTATTTCGATTCCGTGACCCTGGTGCCAGGCAAGTCGGCCGATGGCCACGACGTGCTGCAAGTGCATTCGACCGCCGTGGCGACCGAGCCTTTCGCCACGCTGCTGATCGAGGCCACGTGGGCCCGCGGCCGCCTGGTACGCGAATACACCGTATTGCTTGATCCGCCGGTCTACACAGGCGACAAGGCAAGCCCGGCTGCGGCCGTAGCCGCGCCGGAAGTGGCGCCACAGGCTCGCTCGGGCAGCGTCGAGCATCCCGCATCTGCCGAGACCGAGGCGGCCCCTGGTGCTGCGAGCGCGCCCGCATCGACGGCCCCGGCTGGCCCGGCGATGCCCGCGGCGACGGGATCGGCGCGCAGCTATGTGGTCCAGCGGGGCGATACCCTGTCTGCCATTGCGGCGCAACATTACCCCAACGCCGCGCGCGAACGTGCGCTTGTGGCTCTCTATAAGGCCAATCCATCAGCCTTCGAAGGCAACATGAACGTGTTGCACGCCGGCGCCACGCTCCAGGTGCCGGACGAAACGAGCCTGGCGGCTATTTCTCCGGGCGAGGCCAATTCCGAAGTCAGCTCGCAATACCGGGCCTGGGTCAGCACGCACGCCGAGGCCGGGGGTCGCTTGCACCTGGTTCCCCCGTCCGAGCCCGGAGCGGCCGCGACCGGCAAGGCGGCGGCAGGCGAGACCGCCGCGCTGCAAGATCGCATAACGGCCCTGCAGGGCCAGCTCACCGAATCGCAGCGCCTGCTTGAGCTGAAAAATGCCGAACTGGCGCGACTCCAGCAACAACTGCACCCGGGCACCGCGGCCCGCCCACCGGCGGCTGCGCCAGCGCCGAGCAATCCGCCCGAGGCCGCGCCGAGCGCGCCCAAGGAAACACCACCGCCGGTCGCAGAAGCGCCGCCGCCGGCCCCGGCGGCAGCCGCTCCGCCGTCGCCGCCCAAGCACGCTCCTCCGGCCGCTGCCGGGCAAGGGGGCGGAGGATTGGTCGACTGGTTGGCCTCGAACTGGTACGTACCGTTGGGGGTACTGCTGGTACTGATGGCGGCGGTGATTGGAGTACGCAAACTCAAGGCGCGCCGGGAACAGGATTTCGGACGCACTCTCGACCGGCTTACCAACCCGCCGTTTGAACCGGCCGCGAGCCGACAGGCTGAAACGCAGCCCATGCGCACGCTGCAGAGCAAGCAGGACTCTTCGTTCGTCGTGGAAGAATCCGGCACCCATCCGGCACCGCGCATCGGCGGCGCGGAATCTGCCCCGCTGCGCCCGGTTCCGGTCGCTGTTGATGACGCGCTTTCCGCCAGCGGTACCGCGGTGGCCCTGGACCAGGGCGACCCGCTGGCCGAGGCGGACTTCCACATGGCTTATGGCCTGTACGACCAGGCCGCCGACTTGGTGCGCATCGCGATATCCCGCGAGCCACAGCGCCGGGACTTGCGCCTCAAGCTGCTGGAAGTGTTCTTCGTCTGGGGCAACAAGGACCAGTTCCTGCAACTCGCGCGCGAACTGTCCGCGAAACG
Organism: uncultured Gammaproteobacteria bacterium; assembly: GCA_963699955.1. Classification (GTDB taxonomy): domain Bacteria; phylum Pseudomonadota; class Gammaproteobacteria; order Steroidobacterales; family Steroidobacteraceae; genus FEN-1191. The sequence goes on along the minus strand of CAVOVV010000006.1, from coordinate 260,071 downwards.
TGATGAGGCGGTCGCGGGCGAGTGGGAAAAAATCGTCATCATGGGCCGGCAGATTGCGCCGGAAGATCCGCTGTTCGCCAGTGCCGGCGGACTGCACGGCGTCGGCAGCGCTGGCGTCGACCTGAACCTCGAAGGCGGCCAGAACCGAGTCGACTTTGATTTGCTCGGCGAACCCAGCGTGAGCGCGGATTCGGCCGGGGATGCCGTGGATCTGGACCTGGGCGCGGCCCTCGGTGGAAACGAAGCCACGGGCGAGGCGCGCGCGGTCGGCGACACCGGCGTGGACTTTGTGCTCGACGACCCCGCGCGCGGCGGCGATGCCACCGGATCGACGCGCGAGATGCAGCAATCGCCGACCGTGACGCTCGATTTCGGCGATCCCAGCCCGGATTCTCCAACGGTCGAGAACCTGATGACGCCGGATGTCGAGAGCCCGACCATTCGTCAGAAACTCGATGCCAGCAGTCGCAACCTCTTGCAGAGTCCCGAGCCGACCGCCGAGCTGGCGATGGTGGATCTGGGCTTGCACCTTTCGGAGGGCGACACCGGGCAGCACCCCGCCTCCGACGGTGACACCGCGCAGCTCGCCGCGCCCGGTGGCGATTCATCCAGTACGGCGTTGACCAGCCTCGATGAAGAGACGCGCGAGCTGTTTTCGAAGGCCCATTCCGAATCGAACGATACCCAGCTTATGCCCTCGTCCGCGGCGGGCAGTGCCAGCGGTACCTGGCTGTTCACGGACAAGGACATGGACGTCGGCGCTCCCAGGCCGACCGCTGATGATGCTCCCACGGCACTGGCGACGGCGATCATGCCCGGCTCCAGTGCGGGCGAGGGGCTCACCGCGCAGCTAGAGGCCTTGAAGGGGCAGGGCGGCGGCGACGTCGACCTGGACCTCGGTGGCCTCGACATGACCGGCGAACCCGGCGGTGCGCTTGATCTGGACGTCGGCAACAGTGCCCCTCCCAGCGAAGGGGCATTCGCAGCCACGCAACGCTTGAGCGGCCAAGGGCTGATGAATGAGTCTGAACCGGCGACCATGAGCGAGGTGGGCACCAAGCTTGATCTGGCCCGTGCCTACATGGACATGGGTGACCCCGAAGGCGCGCGCAGCATTCTTGAAGAAGTGCTGGCGGAAGGGTCTGCGTCGCAGAAGACCGAGGCTCGCCGACTGGTCGACTCGCTCCCCGGCTAACCCCCCGGCCCATGGGCCGCGTTGCGATCGGTGTGGAGTACGACGGGGCGGCCTACCATGGCTGGCAGCGTCAGCCGCACTCGGCCTCCGTCCAGGAAGCCCTGCAAGCGGCCCTCGGACGCATTGCCAATGAGCCGGTCGAACTCACCTGTGCCGGCCGCACCGACGCAGGCGTTCATGCGCGCGCTCAGGTGGCTCATTTTGACACCGCCGCGCAGCGCAGTGCGCGGGCGTGGCTATTCGGGGCCAACAGCGTCTTACCTCCGTCCATCAATCTGCGCTGGGTGCAGCCGGTCCCGGATCAATTTCATGCGCGCTACGCGGCGTTGCGCCGCTCATACCGCTATCTGGTGCTCAATCGGCCCACGCGCTCGGCGCTGGCCGCAGGGCGCGCGTTAGTGGTCTATGCGCCGCTCGATGCCGCGCTCATGCAGAGGGCGGCCGACGCCCTGGTGGGCGAGCACGACTTCAGTGCGTATCGGGCCGCCGAGTGCCAGGCCCGCTCGCCGGTGCGCACGATCGAGGCGCTCGGGGTGCGGCGCTGCGGCGACTGGATCAGCATCGAGGTCACCGCCAACGCCTTTTTGCAGCACATGGTGCGCAATATCGTTGGCACGCTGCTGGCCGTGGGTCGGGGCGAGGCGGGACCGCAGCGCACCCGCGAACAGCTCGAATCGCGGCAGCGCAGCAGCGGAGAGGCCACCGCGGCCGCCCACGGTCTGTACTTTTGGCGGGTCGATTACCCGCCGCAGTTCGGGCTGCCGGACGATTCCGGTATGATCGATTACTACCCGGCCACCGAGGTTCACTCAACTTGACCTGGTTTGAGAAAATTGTGCCCTCGCGCATCAAGACTGAACGTCGTTCACGTTCGGTCCCGGAGGGATTGTGGATCAAGTGCCCAGCGTGCGATGCGGTGCTGTACCGCGCCGAGCTCGAGCGCAATCTAAACGTCTGTCCGAAATGCACGCACCACATGCGTATCGGTGCGCGTCTGCGCCTGCAGACGTTTCTCGACGCAGGAGACCAGCTGGAGATCGGCGCGCAGGTGCAGCCGGAGGATCCGCTTAAGTTCCGCGACAGCAAGCGCTACAAAGACCGCCTGGCGCAGGCGCAAAAGGCGACCGGAGAGCGTGACGCGCTGATCGCCCTGGCTGGCCGCCTGCACGGCGAAGAAGTGGTGGCCTGTGCGTTCGAGTTTCAATTTCTGGGGGGATCAATGGGCTCGGTGGTCGGCGAGCGTTTTCGTCGGGCCGTCGACTACTGCATCGAACACAAAGCGGGTTTGGTGTGCTTTTCGGCCACCGGCGGCGCGCGCATGCAGGAGGCGCTGCTGTCACTGATGCAGATGGCCAAGACCAGCGCCGCGCTGGCGCGCCTGGCGCGCGCCGGGTTGCCGTTCATTTCGGTCATGACCGATCCGACCACGGGCGGAGTATCAGCCAGCCTCGCGATGCTGGGGGATCTTAATGTGGCGGAACCGCGCGCTCTGATCGGATTTGCCGGACCGCGCGTCATCCAGCAAACGGTGCGCGAGACCCTGCCCGAGGGATTTCAGCGCAGCGAATTCCTGCTCGACCATGGGGCCCTGGACCTGATCATCGATCGGCGCGCCATGCGCGATCGGCTTGCGGTACTGCTCCGCTTGCTGCAGAAGCGGCCCGCGCTCGCAGCCGCTTAGCCGCCGGGGCGATTCGCGATGCCCGCCGGGCGTACGCTGGCCGAGTGGCTGGCCTATCAACAGGACCTGCACCCCCGCGCGGTCGATCTCGGCCTCGAGCGCGTGCGCGCGGTCGCGCTGCGGCTCGGGCTGCTACCGCTCGCAGAACGCACGGTTATCGTAGGCGGTACCAACGGCAAGGGCTCAACCGCCTCGTTCCTGGCCGCAATGGCCCGGGCCCACGGCGAGCGCGTCGGGCTGTTTACCTCGCCGCACCTGTGGCGCTATCAGGAGCGCATCACCATCGATGGGGCCGAGGTCCAGGACGCGCAGCTGTGCGATGCCTTCGAGCAGATCGAGGCAGCGCGCGACAGCGAGTCGCTGACCTACTTTGAATTCAATACGCTGGCGGCCTTGCTGGTGTTTCGTGCCGGGCGCGTCAACACCTCGGTTCTTGAAGTGGGGCTGGGCGGGAGGCTCGACGCCACCAACATCGTTGATGCCGACGTCGCCATTTTGTGCTCCGTGGGCCTTGATCACCGGGATTGGCTGGGTGATACGCTGGAATCAATCGGCGCCGAGAAAGCCGGCATATTCAGAGCTGGCCAACCGGTGATACTGGGCAGCGCACAAATGCCGGCCAGCGTCACCCGGGCCTTGTCCGCGCTCGGCTGCACACCGCTTGTTGCCGAGCAAGATTTCAGCTGGCAAGTCCACGCGGATGGCAGCTGGGACTACCGCGCCGAGCGCTTCCACTGCGCGGGGTTGCCGCCTCCGGCGCTTCCAGGCGCGATTCAATACCGCAATGCCGCGGTAGCGATTACCGCGCAGTCGCTGCTGTCGGCCCCGCGCTCGAGCGATCCGGCGGCACTCGCGGCCGCGCTGCGCAGCGTGCAGCTGCCCGGGCGGCTGCAGTTCCTGCCAGCGGCGGTCGAATGGGTATTCGATGTCGCACACAACGAGGCGGCCGCGGCGGTATTGGCCGGCGAGCTGCGCGCGCGGCCCATAGCCGGCCGCACGTTCGTGGTGTTTGGGATGCTGGAAGACAAGGATGTCGCCGCGGTCGCCGCGCAACTCTCGCCCCTGGCCGATCACTGGTTACTGTGCACACTCGAGGGGCCACGCGCGCTCAGCGGCGAGCAGCTCCACGCACCGCCTCGGGGCGGTGAGCGGGCCCGTGGAGCTGGCGGGTGAGGTCGCGGCCGCCACGGCGCGCGCGCGGCAGCTCGCGCAACCGGGCGATCGCGTGCTGGTGTGCGGCTCATTTCACACGGTGGGTCCGGCACTGCAGGCTTGTCAGTTATACTAATTGCTGCAGCTACGGGGGACACGCGGACTTGCAGGATCATCTCAAGGAACGCCTTACGGGTGCGGCCATCCTGGTCATGGTGGTGGTATTGCTGGTGCCCGAATTATTTCGCGGCCCGCCGAACGCGGGGCCCAAGTCGGGAACAAGTGGCACCACGGGGCCACCGGTGCGCTCATATACCATCGACTTGCGCGATGCCGCGATGACGCAGCCGCTTGCTACGAGCGCCCCGGCGCTCGCCACGCCGACACCCGCTGCGGCGAACGCGCTATCGAGTGCACCAGCGCCTGAGGCGAGCGCTGCGCCGCTGCCGGCGCCGCCGACAAACGCCACTCGGCCTGTTGCGGTGGCGGCCGCCGCACCCAAACCGGCGCCGACCACGGCGAGCGCGCACCCGGGCGCGGTAAAGAGCGGCTGGACGGTGCAGGTGGGAAGTTTTGCGCGGCGCGATTACGCCGAGCGCATGGCCAAGCAGGTCTCGGCCAAGGGCTATGCCGTCGAAGTGGCGGGGCCCGACAATCATGGTCTGTACCGAGTGCGAAGTACGCCACAGTCCGAACGAGCGGCGGCGGTGGCCTTAAAGCAGAAAATGCAGGCGAGTGGACTTAAGCCCGTTGTCAATACCGTGCCTTGAGACCTGTGCAGCGCGTCCCCATAGTCAGGTGCTGGTAGAATTCGGCACCTTTCGCGGGGGCGCGATCTAGAGGCAAATTGGCGTATGAATTGGACCGATTACCTAATCATCGCGCTGGTGGCGTTTTCGTGCGTCGCGGGCCTGTATCGCGGACTGATGCGTTCAGTGGTCTCGCTGGTCACCTGGCTGGCCGCCTTCTGGCTGGCCTGGCACTTTGCCTACCTGCTCGAGGCGCACCTCGGCGGAGCGTTAAATTCCGAGGGGGTGCGTACCTGGGCCGCGCGCACCATCATTTTCATCGGCGTGCTGCTGATTGGTAGCGCGATCGGCGCCATTGTCACGCATTTTGTGCGCATATCGCTGCTCACCAGCCTCGACCGCATGCTGGGCCTGCTGTTTGGTTTGCTGCGCGGCGTGGTTGGCCTGGGCGTGATTGTTTTGGTGTGTCACGCAGTGCGGCTGAACGAGGAGCACTGGTACCGGGACTCAACGCTGGTACCGTATGCCGAGCATGCCGGCAATATGCTGCGCGCGCTGGTCGGAGAGAGTAGAGTGCACGCCTCATCGGAGAGTGCCTAGAACTTATGTGCGGCATCGTCGGCATTGTCGGTACCAGTCCGGTCAACCAGCGTATCTATGACGCGCTGACCGTGCTGCAGCACCGCGGCCAGGATGCCGCAGGGATCATGACCGCCGACCAGGGTGAGTTGTGCGTGCGCAAGGGCGCGGGCCTGGTGCGAGATGTATTCCAGCAGCACCACATGCTCGAGCTGCGCGGCAACGTCGGCATCGGCCACATCCGTTATCCGACTGCTGGCTGTGACAGCGCTTCCGAGGCGCAGCCGTTCTACGTGAACGCGCCTTACGGAATCTGTCTGGGGCACAACGGCAATTTGACCAATATGGCCGAGCTGGCCGACGTGCTGACACGCGAGGAGCGGCGGCATCTGAACAGTGAGTCCGATTCCGAAGTGCTGCTCAACGTGCTGGCTTCCGAGCTGCAGCGCGTCGGCACGCAGCGCATGACGCCGGCCGACATCTTTGCCGCAACCAGCGCCCTGTATCGACGCTGCCGCGGCGGTTACGCGGTTGTCGTCATGGTAATCGGCCACGGCGTGCTGGGGTTTCGCGATCCCAACGGCATCAGACCGCTGGTGCTCGGCGAACGGCGCACCGCGCGCGGCACGGAGTACATGCTGGCCTCGGAAAACGTGGCGCTGGACATACTGTCCTTCAAGCTGGTGCGCGACGTGGCGCCCGGCGAGGCCGTATTCATCGACGAGCAGGGGCGCCTGCACTCACAACAGTGCGTGAGCACGGTGCGGCACACGCCCTGCATCTTTGAGTACGTCTACTTTGCGCGGCCCGATTCGATCATCGACAACATCTCGGTATACCGGGCGCGCATGCGCATGGGCGAGCGGCTGGCCGACAAGATCCGCCGCACGCATCCGGATCATGATATCGACGTGGTGATACCGATACCCGACACCAGTCGCACCAGCGCCCTGCAGATGGCGCAGAAGCTGCGCATCAAGTACCGCGAGGGTTTCAACAAGAATCGCTACATAGGCCGCACCTTTATCATGCCCGGTCAGGAGCTGCGCGAGCGCTCGGTGCGCCGCAAGCTCAACGCCATCGATCTGGAGTTCCGCGGCAAGAATGTGTTGCTGGTGGATGATTCGATCGTCCGCGGCACCACTTCGGCGCAGATCATCGAGCTGGCTCGCGAGGCCGGCGCCCGTAAGGTGTACTTTGCCTCGGCCGCGCCACCGGTACGCTACCCGAACGTGTACGGGATCGACATGCCCGCCGCCAGCGAGCTGGTGGCGGCCGGCCGCAGCGAGGAAGAGGTCGCGCGGCTGATCGGCGCCGACTGGCTGGTGTACCAGGACCTGGCTGATTTGGTGGCCGCCTGCCAGCATGACAATGCCAAGATCAGCGAATTCGATACTTCGTGCTTCTCAGGCGAGTATGTGACTGGGGATGTCACACCCGAATACCTCGCGCGGCTGCAGCGCGATCGCTCGGATGCCGCCCGTACCCGGCGGCGTGCCGATTCGCATGGCACGCTCCGGGTCGTAAGCGGCGTCTGAGTGACCGGCGCCATGTCGGCGCTGATCGGCCCGGCCAGCCTGCGGCAAGCTCGTCAACCCCTGTTACACAGCCTGGCTGCGGTCACCGCTCAGGTCCTGGGCCTCTGGCCGCAGATTCTGCAGCGCGAGGCGAGTGCATACGGCTTGACGGTGCAGTGGCGCGGATTGCTGGCGGATAATCCCGCCATCGCGGCGGTACGCGTCGCACACGCCGTCGAAATGGGCCCGCCGGGCATGCAGGCCTGGTACGCGAATTGGCCCGCGGCGCTCGAGTCGGCGCCGCTGGAATTTGCGGCTACCGTCGCCGGGTTGTTGGCCGGCAGCGAACCGCTGCTGGTGCTGGCCGCGGCCGTGGACGGAACCGGTGGCGATGCCGGGGCGCTGGTCGATGGCGAGTCGTGCGCGCGCATGACGGCTGCCGGCTTCGATCCAGAAACTGAAGTGCGGCTGGGCAACTGCGTACAATTGCTGGGCAGCGCGGGTGATCTGGTGAGCATGCCGGCCCGAGCTGATGTTAGTGTGACCCCGACTCAGTTCCTGATACTTGGGTTAAAGTGGCATGCGCCTGCTGACGATTGAGCAAGAACCACGCGTCCAGTCGCTGATACGACATCACGCCAGTTGCCGATGGCCCGCCGCGGAGGTTGTGCCCTACGCGCCGTCCGAGCGCGGTCCGCTCCCTCCGGAGTTCCTGGCGCAGGGCTACGACGCCGTGCTGCTGAGCCAGTCATGGCCCGGTGGCGATGGCATGGAATGGCTCCATGACCTGGGCAATCGCAGCGGCTTTGCGCCCGTCATCTTCATGCTCGATAAGGACGAGCCGCGCGCCCGCGAGGCGGCGCTCGGCTGGGGCGCGTTCGCGGTGGTCTGTAAGCAGCGCTTCGTGCATGCCGAACTGATTGAAGGCATCGAGCGCGCCAGCCACCGTCACCGGCTGGCGATGGCCGAGTGGCGCGTGTCGGCGGAAGCGCGCGAGTCGCATCGTTTCGGCGATGCTCACATCCCGGGCTACCGGCGCGCCCGGCTGTTGGCGCGCGGTTCGGTTTCGCATCTCTATATCGCGGAGAGCGAAAAGGCCGAAAGTCTGGTGGTGCTTAAAGTCACACCCTCGCAGCGCGATGACTCGGGCATCGACCAGTCATTCGAGCGCTTCCTGCAGGAATACGAGATCGCCGAGCGCATTCAGCATCCCAACATCGTGCGCCTGCACGAATTGGGCATCGCCGACGACCACGCCTACCTCGCGATGGAATACTTTCCGCTCGGGGACCTGCGCCGCCGCATGAAGACCGGGCTGGCGCCGGCCGAATCGCTGCGCTTTGCGGCGCAGCTGGCCAACGTGCTGAGCGCCATACACGAGGCCGGCATCCTGCATCGTGATCTTAAGCCCGGCAACGTCATGCTGCGCACCGAGCACCAGCTGGCGCTGATTGATTTTGGTATGGCCAAGCAGGCGGCGTTGCAAATGGAATTGACGGACAAGGGCCTGATCTTCGGCACGCCACACTACATGAGTCCGGAGCAGGGTCACGGCCAGCAGCTCGATGCGCGCAGCGACCTCTATAGTCTGGGCGTCGTGCTCTATGAAATGCTGACCGGCGATAAACCGTATCGAGCCGATAATCCGATGACGGTGCTGTACATGCACCGCAATACGCCGATTCCGCGGGTGGGCTCCGAGCTCGCGCCACTCCAGCCGCTGCTCGACCAACTGCTCGCCAAGGACGTGGAGGATCGCTTTGCCGGCGCCACGGAGGCCGCGCAGGCTATCGAGGCGGTGCGCGAGCAATGGCTGCAGCGGACGCGCTAGCCTTGGGGCTGGCATCGCTCCTCGTGCCCACGCCGGAGCGTTGGCTGGAAGCAGCTTGCGCGCACTGGCAGGAGCTGCTTCTCGACCATGCCTACTGTGAGAAAAAGGCCGCCTCGACCGCGCTGGCGTTGATTTTTTCCTATCCGGAACATCAACAGCAAAACCTCGCGCTGGCGCGGCTCGCGCGCGAGGAGCTGCGGCACTTCGAACAGGTGACGCGGATGATGGCCCGCGTGGGCGTTGCCTTCCGGCGGCTGCAGCCGGGACGCTACGCCAGCGCACTGCGCGCGGCGCTCGCGACCCACGAGCCGCGGCGCCGCTTGGACCTGCTGCTCACCAGCACACTCATCGAAGCGCGCTCCCGTGAACGCTTTTTGCGCCTCGCGCCACGGCTGCCCGCGCCGCTAGGTGATTTCTACGCCGACCTGGAACGTGCCGAAGCTCGCCACGCCGATTTATACCTGCAATTGGCCCAGCAGGCGGCCGAGGAGGCCGGGCACGCGGACTGGCAAGCACGCTTGGCAGAACTGGCGGCGCTCGAGGCCGGGCTCATCACCAGCGCGGACCCGCAACTGCGCTTTCACTCCGGGCCTCCGGCCTAGGCAGACTCCGCCGCGGCCAAAGCTACGGTTTCAAAGCCGTGCTCGTCCCAGCGCAGATAACTGCCGTGCTCGTACCACGCGCCGAGCACCAGGCGGCGCGCGGGCTCGCCATCGACCGTAAATTCGTGCAGCGCAGGCCGGTGGGTGTGGCCATGGACCATGGTGCGCACCTGGCAGGCCCGCAGCACGCTGACGATGGCGGTTTGGTTCGCGTCCATGATGGCGGCGGCCATCATGCCGGTGTGGTTGCGGCTGCCGGCACGCGCCGCGTCAGCCAGCAGGCGCCGGGTGGCCAGCGGCAGGCGCATGAATCGGCGTTGCCAGGCCGCACTGCGCACCGTGCTGCGCAGGCGTTGATAGGCCGTGTCGTCTACACACAGCGCATCGCCGTGGGTGAGCAGCACCCGTTCACCGTAACGCTCAACGATCGTGGGGTCGGCCAGAATCCGGCAGCCGGTCCGCTGCTCGAAGCCCGAGGCCAATAGAAAGTCGCGATTGCCGTGGCAGACATGACAGGCCACGCCGGTGCGAGTGAGTGTGCGCAATGCCGCACAGACGCGCGTGCGGTCCGGGTCATCATCGTCGTCCCCGACCCAGCTCTCAAACAGGTCGCCGAGGATGTAGAGCGCTTCGGCCGCGCGCGCCGGGCCGCTCAGAAATGACTCAAACTGCGCGATCGCCTCCGGCAAGGTGCCATCGAGGTGCAGATCGGAGGCCAAAAGCGTGCTCACCTCAGCCGGTCCCCATCCACGTCGACCCGCCGCCGCGCGGCCGGGCGCTCAACGATCGGCCATGGATTTCCTGACCCGGATACATGCTGCACTCCGCTCCTGATCGATGGCGGGCGTCGGCCCGTGCGTGCCGGCCACCGGATACCGTAACATTGTACGGATGAATAGCGGCGCCGTTGTGACTCGTTTTGCCCCCAGCCCGACGGGCGAGCTCCATCTCGGCAACGTCCGCACGGCTCTGTTCAGTCTGCTGCTGGCGCGCCGCGACGGTGGGCGATTCGTGCTGCGCGTTGAAGACACCGACGTCGCCCGCACCAGCGAGGCGCACGTGCTCGCTTTGCAGCACGATCTCGAGTGGCTCGGCCTCGACTGGGACGAGGGGCCCGGCCGCGACGGTGCGCACGGTCCCTATCGTCAGTCCGAGCGCGGCGGCATCTACACACCGCTGCTGTCGCGGCTCGAGCGCGAGGATCGCGCCTACCCGTGCTTTTGCAGCGCTGCGGAACTGGAACTCAGTCGCCGCGCGCAGCTCGCGGCCGGGCGGCCTCCGCGCTATGCCGGCACCTGTGCGGCCCTCGACAGCGCACAGCGCGCTGCGCGGCAGGCGGCCGGCGAACGCCCGACGCTGCGCTTTCGGGTGCCAGCGTCCCGACAGTTGCAGTTCGACGATCTGGTGCATGGCCCGCAGCGCGTCGATTGCTCGCACATCGGGGATTTCGTGATCCGCCGAGAGGACGGCACGCCGCCGTTTTTCTTCGCCAACGCGGTCGACGACTCGCTTATGCAGGTGACCCAGGTGCTGCGCGGGGAGGACCACCTCGCCAACACCCCGCGCCAGCTGCTGGTGCTCGAGTCGCTGCAACTGCGCGCGCCCCAGTACGGACATCTGCCGCTACTTACCGGCGCCGACGGCGCGCCCCTGTCCAAGCGCAACGGCGCGCAATCCGTGCGCGAACTGCGTAGCACCGGATACAGCGCAACGGCAATCTGCAATCTCCTGTTCAGGCTCGGCCATGCCAGCGCAGAACACGCCAGTCTGTCGCTGGCGCAGATGGCCACGCACTTTGACCCCAAGCGCCTGCAGCGCGCCAGTGCGCATTTTGACCCGGTGCAGCTGCGCCATTGGCAGGGACTGTGGGTGCGCTCGCTGGCACCGCCCGAGGCGCTGGCGTGGCTCGATCCGTTCCTGCCCGTGGACGCCGCGCCAGCGCGCCGTCAGGCCTGCGTGGCGGCGCTGTTGCCCAACGTCGTCGTGGCCAGTGAGATCACCGAGTGGCTGCCGGTCGTGTTTGGCGGCCCATTGACCTTCGAGGCCGACGCCACTGCCGCCGTGCAATCGGCCGGGGCTGGTTTCTTCCGCGCCGCCGCCGAAGCCGTGGGCGAGGATGCGGAGCTGCCGCCGTTACGCGCGGCCACGGGTGCCAAGGGCGCGGCTTTCTTTGCGCCGTTGCGGGCTGCGTTGACGGGGCGGCTCCATGGGCCGGAGCTCGCACCGCTCCTCAAGGCCATGACGGCACCCCTGGTGCGTGAGCGTCTTGACCGGTGGGCCCGATAGCATGCTGAAGATCTTCAATACGCTCGCCGGCGCCAAGCAGCTGTTCACGCCCATAACCCCCGGACGGATCGGCATCTATGTCTGCGGGGTGACGGTCTACGACTACTGCCACGTCGGTCACGCGCGGTTTCTGGTGGTGTTTGACATGGTGGTGCGCTACCTGCGTTATCGCGGCTATCAGGTGAATTACGTCCGCAACATTACCGACATCGACGACAAGATCATTCAGCGCGCCGCGCAAAACGGCGAAACCATCGAGGCGCTCACGGCGCGCTTCATTACCGCTATGGACGAGGACTGCGCGGCGCTCGCCTGTGTGCGCCCCGATCACGAGCCGCGCGCCACGGCGCACGTGCCGGACATCATCGCTCTGACCAAAGAACTCGTGCGCCGCGAGCTTGCCTATGTTGCCGCCGACGGTGACGTCTGCTACGCGGTCGCGAAATTCCCCGGATACGGGCGCCTGTCTGGCAAGCGGCTGGAGGATCTCCGTGCCGGAGCGCGTGTCGATGTCGACACCGCCAAGCGCGATCCGCTGGATTTTGTGCTGTGGAAGTGCGTCAAGCCGGGCGAGCCTTCTTGGGCGTCCCCCTGGGGGCCGGGGCGCCCGGGTTGGCACATTGAATGCTCGGCCATGTCAGGCGCGCTGCTCGGCTCCCATTTCGATATTCACGGCGGCGGAATGGACCTGAAATTTCCGCATCACGAAAACGAGATCGCGCAGTCCTGCGGAGCCGGCGCGCAGTTCGTGAACGTGTGGATGCATAACGGCTTCGTCAATGTCGACGACGTCAAGATGTCGAAGTCGCTTGGAAATTTCTTCACCCTGCGCGAGGTGTTGCCGCGGCTCCGGCATCCCGAAGTGCTGCGGGCCTTTCTGCTCGCCAGCCACTACCGTGGCCCCATCAACTACACGACGGTGCAGCTCGAACAAGCGGACGCCGCCCTGTCGAGGCTCTATACCGCGCTGCGTGGCTTGCCCGCCAACGGCGCCGGCTCCGCCACGGCGGCCGTTGCGGGTGCCGCCGCCGAGAGCTTTGCGGGCGCGCTCGATGATGACTTCAATACGCCCGAGGCGTTTGCCGTGCTGCAGGAGTTGGCGCGCGAGATCAATAGCGCGCGCGCGGCGGGCCAAGCAGACGCGGCGGCGGAGTTGGGCGCGCAACTGCGGCAACTCGCTTCGGTGCTTGGTGTGCTCAGCGTGGATCCAGAGGCCTGGTTTCGCCTGCGGGCCGGTGATTTTGGCGCTCGGTCGAACGCCGCGCCGCAGCTGGACGAGGCGCAAATCGAACAGCGCATTGCGGCACGACTCGCGGCCCGCCAGGCGCGTGATTTTGGCGAGGCCGATCGCATTCGCTCGGAGCTCGCCGCGGCCGGCGTGCAGCTTGAAGACCAACCAGGCGGGCGTACGATCTGGCGGCGCGAGTAACCACGCCTCGCGGTCTCAAGCGTGCAGATGGCCCGCCAATTGCCAACGCGCCCGCGCCAGCCGACCACGCAGGCCTCGTGCGGCGGGCAGGCTTCCAGGTTGGCGGAGATAGTAGTCCTTGGCCAGCTGGTAGGCCTTGGCCAGGGCGGCCATACGGCCGCTGCTGCCGGCCTGGGTGGTAATGCTGGCTGGATGGGCCAGGAAGTGTGACAAGGCTTCCGGCACGTGCCCGTAGCGCGGGTAGTCCAGGGTGGCCAGCAGGAACAGCAGCAGGTCCTCGCCGACTCCGGAATTCTTCCCGTAGCGGCCTTCGGCACCGGGCACCTCGAGCAGCAGGTTCTTCAACGCGTCGCGTCTGCGGAATAGTGCGCAGCCCGGGCTGATCGGCAGCCTCTCGCGGAGCAGAAACTGCACGATCGGCCCCACCGACCGGATTCCGGCCGGATGGCGCAGCAGCACCTTGGTGCTTGAGTTCCCTGGCTCGTGTATGCGGGTGCGGGTGTACACGAATCCGACGTCGGGCCGCAGCAGCGGCAGAGTCTTCGCGACGAACGCCTCGTCTATCCAGTCATCGTCGTAGTTGATGTGTACGTATTCGCCGCTCGAATTCTCGATTCCGTCCCGCCAGCACACGATCGGTCCTCGATCCTGCTCGCGGCGCAGGTAGCGAATCCGGGTGCCGTAGCGTGCCGCTACTTCCGGGGTGTCGTCGGTGCTGCCGTGGTCGCATACCACCACCTCAACGGGCACAGTCTGCGCCAGTGAACTGTCGATGGCCCGTGTGACCAGCCGCGACCGGTTGAAGGTGGGAATCACGATTGAAACTTCGGGGCTCACCGATTACCCGCGGCGTGATTCGCCAACCGGCGCAAGCAGGGCACGCAAACGCGTGGTGTCGGCGATCAGGGATCCGGGCGGCGCACGATCGACGCCCGAGAGCTGAATTTGCTTCCCCAGCTCCCGGGCGATTGCAAGGGCGATGGCGCTCACCGACTGCCCGAGGCCGGTGCCGATGTTGACGGTGCCCGTGGCTGCTCGCTGCGCCAGGTGCAATATGGTGTCGATGACCTGTTCGGCGTCCTGGAGGTCCCGCACCGAGGAGGGGTTGTCGATTTCAAGTACCGCGCCGTCGCGCAGCGCCGCAATGTTCTGGCGCAGACTCGGCACCAGGTAGGGCGGAGATTGATGTGCGTGCGTAAAACTGAACACCCGCCCGATGCAGTACCGGGCCTTGAGCTTCACCATCAGGGTTTCGACCACGCGTTCGGCGGCCAGCTTGGTCGCACCGTAAAAGGTGGGCGGGTCCTTGGGAGCGTCCTCATCGATTGGCGTGGGCGTGGCAGTGGGCCGGTACACATGGCTCGACGAGCAGTGAAACAGCCAGCAGCCCGATGGCATCTCCAACACTCGCTTGCAGACATTGAAGGTACCGATGACGTTGGTTTGAAAGGCGAGCAGCGGATTGCCTTCGACCGCGGCGACTGGAACCATGGCTGCAAAATGGAAGAAATATCGGAATTTGCGGTCCGCAAACCATCTGGACAACGCCTCACCGTCGTTGACGTCGCCCGGATAGGCCGTCGCGTCGACGCCGTGGCGGTCAAGTCGGTCCTTCAGGATGCGCCCCAGAACCCCGCGTGCTCCGGTCAGCCCGACGGCGTGCCCGCGCAGGGCGGCGTACTCGGTGAACTCTGGAATGTTATAGGCCCGTTCGATGGGATTGATCGGATTCACCGTGAACAGTCGTGCAGGCATCCAAGGATCAGATCAACCAGCTGTTCGATGGTTGCGTCGGCCAGCGGTCTGGCGTGGCAACCAATAAATAGTCCTCGATCATGAATCGCCTGCGCGCCGGAAAAAGGACCCATGCTCAGATCGACATTGAAGTGCCGTACTGCCGGTTGCAGGGCCATGTTGCCGGAAACGATAGGTCGCGTATCGATCCCCTGCTGCATCAGTGCAGTGGTGAATTTGCGATAGTCGAGCTTGATCGACGCGCTGACCAGAAACGGAAAGCCAAACCAGCAGGCGTCAAGTTTTGCGGTGGCCTCCGGGAACAGCAGTTGACCGCTCCAGGAGCGGTGCTTCAAAAAGGCCGCGCGAATCCGCGTCACGTTGGCGCGTCGGTGACGGTTCATTTCGTCGAGCCGGGTCAGCTGCTCGAGACCGAACGCCGCCTGAATTTCCATCGGCCGCAGGTTGTAGCCCACGTTCACGAACAAGAACCGGGGATCGATGTGCCGATTCGCGCTCTCCAGCGCCGCGCGGTTGCTTTGTTCGCGGCTCCAGCCGTGGGCGCGCAGGCACTTGAGCAAATCGTAGTCCTCCTCAGTCTCCGCCAGCACCATGCCGCCCTCGATCGTCGTCATGTGGTGCGAAAAGTAGAAACTGAAGGTGCCGAAGCTCCCCAGGCTGCCGAGCATCTTGCCGTTGTACGTGGAACCCAAAGATTCGCAGGTGTCCTCCATCAGCAGCAGATCGTGTTCGGCGATCAAGTCCAGCAGCGCTTTGAGGTCGGTCGAGTTTCCGAGCACATGCACCATCAGCACGGCCTTGAGCTGGTGTTGCCGCAGCGCCGCCTGCAGGGAAGGGATCGACAGGTTCAGGGTGTGCGGGTCGACGTCCACCAGAACCGGAACCAGTCCGGTCTGCAGCACCGGCCAGAGCGACGTGGACCAGCAGACCGCGGGCACTGCCACCTTGTCGCCGGCGCGCAAGTGAATGCGCCGCAGCGGATTGGTCAACACGCTCAGGGCCAATAGGTTGGCCGAGGAGCCGGAGTTGACCATCACCGCGAACCGCGCGCCACAATAGCCGGCGAAATTCTGTTCGAATTGGCGCACCTTCGCGCCCATGGTGAGTTGGCCGCTGAGCAGCGTGGCCATGCAGGAAATTATTTCCTGATTGTCGTAGCTCGAGTCGACCAGCGGGAAGTGCAGCTTTTCAGTTGCGGACATGGTTATTCGTGCGCCGGTGCAGGTTGTGCCGGCATGCTACGTGGTAGCCGACGGCTCGGCAATGCCGCGCGCCGCGCGCTCTCTCAGCCCGGCGATCACCGCAAATCCGCTGTGCGCCCGAGCGCAGCCCGCGGCATGCGCGATCACGCGTGCGCGATAATGATCGCAATGCTCCAGCACATCGCGCAGCAGGCGCGGCACCTCACCGCCTGCCGCAATGGTCAGGCCGAGCGCGCCCATCGGCGTCGCTTCGGGCAGCAGCGTCCACTCGGGCTGAGTGGCCGGTGCGATACCGTGTTGCCAGGCGTTATGCATTGACATCTGCACGCCGGTGCACCCGGGCGGCAAGCGCAGCAGAGTGCGCACCGGCGAGGACGGCGTGCGCGGCCCGAGGATGGCGGTCGCGCCGCCCAGCCGCGCCCCAGCGCCGTCCTGCATCATAAATTCGAGGCGCAGATATTCTCCCGCGCCGGCCTCCGGGCGCCACTGGCAGGTAATCAGCAGTGATTGCTGCCCCTCGCGCACCTCGATGGCGCCGCCCGCCGGGCAGGGCGTGGCCGCGGGGGCGCGCAGCGCCACCTCATCGAGATAGCGCTGGTTCGTGCCCTCAATCTGATCTGCCAGCCAGCCGCCGGCCGGGACCAGAACCGGCACGCCCGCGCACAGCATTTCCAGCAGCACGCCGCTGCAGCGCGCGTAATAGCGGGTGGGGTCGTAGAGCATCAGCCCGACGTCCGCGCTGCCCAAAAGTTGTGCATAGGCGGCCAGCGGCAACGGAAATCCGGCAAAATCCAGCGCCGTTTGGGCACCGGAGAGATCCGGGAGTGATGCCACCAGGTGCTCAAGTGCGCGACGCGGTCGGCGGTGCCGGGTCTGCAGCACGAGCTGCGCGCGCCCCACCGCAAACCAGTCGCTCCACAGGCTTCGCAGTACTTCGGGCAGTTGCACGTAGCCCTTTTCGCGGCGGCTATGGCCCAGGCAAGCGATGCGCAGAGGCGCGGCGGGGCTGTGCGCAACCGCTCGCGGGCGGAATAGTTCGTGCACGGGGTAGGGAAGCGTCGTGAAGGCGGCCACCCCAAGGCGGCGGTATTGGGCCGTCAGCTGCTCGGTGGTGCAGTAGAAATGCAAGCGCTGCGCTCCGGACTGGCTCAGCGACCTGAGAAAACTACGGCGTACCGCTTCCTCGGCCGTGGCTTGTGCCGGGTAGTCGGGTTCACGCCCATGGAACACGCCAAAATGAAACTGCAGGTGCCAGTCGCAATCCAATCCGGCGCCTGATCGACCCAGAAAGGCGGTGAGACCCGATAAGTCGAGTTCCGAGGTGGTCGCCACGAAGACCGCGTCGCCAGGGCCCACAGGCTCGATCTTGAAGAGCTGGGCGCAATCGCGGGCAAATCGTGACGCGAGCCGCATGCGCATGCGCGTTGCCCACCAGTGGCGCGCACGCCGCCAGTGGCCCGGGGTGTCGCCCGGTGGCCGGGCTTTGAGCTGCGCCTGGGTGTCGAGCGTGTGGCGAGAGTAGCTCTCGTGAGTGTATAGCGCATGCACCCGCCAATCCGGAGGCAGGCCGGCCTGCTGCGCAAAGCGGCGGTGGGTCGCGAGCACGGGCTGCCAACCGGCGTGCTGCGCCGCCGCCAATACGCTATACGCGTATGGGTAGTGATGACCGCCCAGATCCTTGA
Source organism: uncultured Gammaproteobacteria bacterium (assembly GCA_963699955.1). Classification (GTDB taxonomy): domain Bacteria; phylum Pseudomonadota; class Gammaproteobacteria; order Steroidobacterales; family Steroidobacteraceae; genus FEN-1191. The sequence continues at coordinate 242,411 of CAVOVV010000006.1, read as the reverse complement.
GCGAGTGGTCGATGAGAACGAACTTTGGCATGGCGGCGCGTGCGATATTATCAACTCTATGATCCCTGACCCCGGCAAAGGGCGGCGCGGCCCGGCACGACTGTCTGCGCTGTTGTTGCTTGCCCTTATCACCAACGGCCGCGCCCTCGCCGGCGTGAGTCCCTATCTGCCGCTGTCGCTCGCTCCGGAAGTGGAAGCGCGCATCGAGCGGCTGCTGGCATTGGCCGGCGTGCCGGTGATGACCAGGCCGATCCGCGTGGCCACGGTCGTAGATGCGCTGCCGAGCGCCTGCGCAACCAACAGGAGCCTGTGCCGGCAGGTGCGGCGCGATCTCGCGCCTTATCTTTCGGCGGTCGCCATCACCGGGGTGGGGGTGGAAGCGGCGGCGACGCAGGCCAACCCGCTGACCCAACCTGACCAGCACGGGGCGCCGATGGACAGCAGCTGGCAGGCCTACGCGAGCGGCCTGGCGCAATTTGGCAGCCACGCACTGTTGAGCGTCGGGGCTGTGGGAGATTCAGATCGGGTCACTCCCACCGGCACGATGGTCAGTCTGGGCTGGACCGGGGCGCAGTTCGACGTCGGCTATCGCGACCACTGGTGGTCACCGTTTCGCTTGGGAAGCATGCTGATCGGCACCGAGGCGGCCACCATGCCCTCGGTTACGGTGTCCAACGTTGAGCCCTTCACGAGAGCGCACCTGCGCTATGAGTTGTTCCTGGGGCGCATGTCCTATTCGGATCGGATTGAGTTCAACGGCGGCTATACCGCGGGCTATCCGCAGTTGTTCGGGTTCCACGTCGAAATGGAACCGGCCCCAGGCTGGACGCTCGGACTGAGCCGGATGATGCAGTACGGGGGCGGTGACCGCCCCAGCGGTATCAAGGACATGATTAAGGCATTCTTCAACCCGGCCACCTACGACAACTACAACGGATCAGTCAACTCCGACCAGGAATTTGGCAACGAGCAGGTGGCATTCTCGAGTGAGTTTGTGGTCCCGGTGCGCTTCCCCATCTCGGCCTACATCGAGTACGCCGCGGAAGATACCTTTCACTCTGAAAACTTTCGCTTTGGCAGCAGCGCGCTGTCGGCAGGTTTCTACCTTCCGCGCTTGCGGCCCAATCTGCAATTACGCTATGAATTCTCCGAGTGGCAGTCCAACTGGTATGTCCATCACATCTATCAGGACGGCATGACCAATTACGGTGTCGTACTGGGCCAGTGGGGAGCGCAGTGGCGCCGTCCCGGCGACGGGGTGGGAGCACAGAGTCACGCCCTCGAACTGATTTGGGACTTGAATGGCGGGCGGCAGCTGGATCTGCAGTACCGCACGGCGACGAATGGCTCTTATACCGGCGCTAACTACCAGCACGCTCAGGAGCTGGCCTTGAGCTTTTCGATACCCTGGCGCTCATTGCAGGTGGGCGCGCGTGTTGACGGCGGACGGGACGAATTCGGCGATACCTTTGGCCGGCTAGCCGCCTTTGCACGCTACGCCGGCCCAACCGGAAGCTCGCACAGTGACAACGCCTACGATGAGGCGCCGTCCGAGAGCGTGGAGACCGAGGCCGAACGGCAAGCCGCCGCCACCGCGCGCCGGCGATTCGACTATTTTGTGGACTTGGGCATGTTCTCAAGTTGGGTGGACTACGAACAGGACGCCGGCGCCGTGCCTGCCGACAAGACGACGCACGGGAGCATTCACGTAGGCCTGGGCGTGCGTCGCGCCATGAATCATCGCAATGATCTAGGCACTCGGATCGAATTCGACAACGTTGCTGGCAAGTTGTTTACCGCACTGCGCGCGGTCGATTACCGCCATCGGTTTGGACCCACGTTCGCGGTCAACCTGTTCTTTGGCGCCGCCCGTTACGAAGCGCTGACGCCCGCCTACGGCTGGTACGGGGGCGCGGGTGCCCAATGGTGCGATGTGTGGAAAAACTGGGATCTCGGCGTCGACTATCGAATCGGCGATCACATGGCGCGCAACAAGACCCCAAACGAGTCGGCCGTCATCTGGCCCAACGCGTTCTACACCATTCAAGGCGTATCGACCTATATCAGCCGCCGCTTCTGAGCGGCGCGGCGGCTAACGACGCTGGTAGGACTCGAGCGTGTTCTGCATCAGCATCGCCACGGTCATGGGCCCGACCCCACCCGGTACCGGCGTGATCCAGGCGGCGCGCTCGGCGGCCTGTGCGTATTCCACATCCCCCACCAGTTTGCCATCCGGCAGCCGGTTGATGCCCACGTCGATGACGATCGCGCCGGGCTTGATCCAGGCACCGCGCACCATGTTGGGTTGACCGACAGCGGCGATCACCAGGTCGGCGCGCGCCACGACGCTGCCCAGATCCCGCGTGCGGCTGTGGCAGATGGTGGTGGTGGCACCGGCCAGCACCAGCTCCAGCAACATCGGCCGGCCGACGATGTTGGAGGCCCCGACCACGACGGCTTCCATGCCCGCGATCTTGGCACCGATGCTTTCCACCAGGCGCATCACGCCGTACGGCGTGCAGGAGCGCAGCAGCGGTTCACGCTGCGCCAGGCGGCCCAGGTTGTAGGGATGGAATCCGTCCACGTCTTTGGCGGGGTCGATTGCGTCGATCACCGGGCGGGTACGGATCTGCGACGGCAGTGGCAATTGCACCAGGATGCCGTCGATCGCGTTGTCGCGATTGAGCAGTTGAATCAGGGCCAGGAGCTCCGCCTCGCTGGTGCTGGCCGGCAGGTCGTGGGCGCTCGAGATGATGCCGGTCTGGTCGCAGGAACGGCGCTTGTTGCGCACATAGACCTCGGAGGCCGCGGCATCGCCGACCATGATCACGGCCAGTCCCGGGCGCCGCTTGCCGGCGGCCGAAAGGGCGTCGGTGGCGGTACGGATGTCCGCCTTGATTTTCTCGGCCAAAGCCTTACCGTCGATGATTTTCGCGCTCATGCTCTCAACCCAAGTTGGAATTGCGCTATTGTCGCACGATTGCGGGTTACGTATGATGCGCGGCCCGTCAGAGGCGGGGTAGAATTCAGGGCGACCCGTTCAGGAATCGAATCGGGGCATGGCGCAGTCTGGTAGCGCATCTGCTTTGGGAGCAGAGGGTCGCAGGTTCAAATCCTGCTGCCCCGACCAATTTGAGCAGGTACCGGGCGCCCGTAGCTCAGGTGGATAGAGCACCGGCCTTCTAAGCCGGTGGTCGCAGGTTCGAGTCCTGCCGGGCGCGCCAACGATGTCGATGGTGGACGTAGCTCAGCTGGTAGAGTCCCGGATTGTGATTCCGGCTGTCGCGGGTTCGAATCCCGTCGTCCACCCCATTTTTCGGTTGGGGCCGTTAGCTCAGTTGGTAGAGCAGGAGACTCTTAATCTCTTGGTCGAAGGTTCGACTCCTTCACGGCCCACCAATTTCCAAATTGACGCCCGCCCGGTTTGCACGGCAGCTGGCCCAGTGGGCCGTTACAATGCCGGAAAACTCTAAGGCCCTACTTTGACTGAAGGGCAGGGGCGCTTTGGTTAGGTGGTTGTCGACTTGATGCCCTACAATTTGGTCTGCATTCACCAGCCGCGGAGGTGCACGCCAGCGGTGATTGCAGGCGTCATATCCGGGCTCCGGAAAATTTTGACCCGATCGTCTTTAATTTGAAAACGGGGAAATTAACCCCTCAATTTGCTGCCGAGTGCAGGAGGATAATATGCCGGTGAGCGCGTTCACTCGGGCGTTGGCGACAAAACTTGCCATATTCAAGCGTCCGGCCGAGGCTGTCTTCGCGCTAGAGGCGGCGATAGCAGCAGCGTGGGCATCCAATGCCCATTGGCGGCTGCATCTTGCGAATCGGGGCCTTCCACCGGCCCCTGAATACTACAATCACAAACTTGATCTCTATTGGCAGTGGCCGGCAACGCGAAATTCGCTTTGGCTTGAACGTGGTGTGTATTCAATGCTTGCCATCAAACCGAATTCGCAAATGCTCGAAGTGTGCTGTGGCGACGGGTTCAATTCCTACTTCTTTTACAGCAAGAAAGCGGCCAACCTGACGGCGGTCGATTTCGATCCTCAAGCGATCGCGTATGCCAAACGGCACTACACGCTTCCAAATGTGCGCTTTCAAGTGGCCGATATTCGAACCGATCTGCCGGGCGGCGACTACGACAACGTCGTCTGGGACGGTGCAATTGAACACTTCACCGAGTCCGAAATCGAGAGCGTGATGCCCGTCCTGAAGACCAGGCTCGCCAAGCGACAGGGCATACTGTCGGGCTACACGATTATCGAGAGGCATGACGGCAAGAAGTCGCTCGAACAACATGAATACGAGTTCAAATCCAAGGAAGACCTACTGCGCTTCATTGCACCTCACTTCAAGAACGCGATCGTGTTTGAGACGGTTTTCCCGGAACGCCACAACCTCTATTTCTGGGCAGGAGATGGCGAAATCCCGTTCGCCGCAGATTGGGCTGGCGCGGTTAGAAGCCAAAATTAGCGAGCCTTCGCCGGTCGAGTAGCCGCACAGGCAATTTGGGTGAGTCATGCCGCTTCCTAGTACTTCCATCGGACTCTGCGGCAAACGCGACTCACTATTCCTAGAGCACTATTCCTAGAGTGCGGTGAGATTGTCGTGGTCGCATCTGAACTGCTTCGGGAACGGCAGTCGGCGGCCTGGGATCAGGAGCACTACGGTCATATTGTCCGACGCCGAAAGAGAGTTGTTAGCCATCCGAGGAACCATCAATCGCTTGACTAATGGATCGGCGTCGGTGTTCCGGGGCACCTGCGGACACGGGGCCTTTCCCGTTAATTTACGTAGTCTTTCGCAAATCGTCTAAGACGAATATATATGCCGCAATACCGCACCGACATTGACGGCCTGCGGGCAGTCGCCGTCGTCTTTGTCATCCTGTATCACGCTCAACTGACCGCGTTTAGCGGTGGCTTCGTTGGCGTGGACGTGTTCTTCGTCATTTCCGGGTTCCTAATCACCGGGCTGATCGTCGAACAGAATGCGACTGCGCGCTTTCGCGTCGCTGAGTTCTACCGAAATCGCGCCTGGCGAATACTCCCCGCGCTTGTCGCGGTGACCTGCGCGACCGTACTCGCCGGTACATTCATTTTAGCTCCGCATCTGCTTGTGTCGCTGGCGCAATCGGCTTTGGCAGCGTTGCTCTTCGTCCCGAATATCTACTTCGCGCTTCACCAGAATTACTTTGATCTGACCATGCCCGAATCGCCGTTACTGCATACGTGGTCACTCGGACTTGAAGAGCAGTTCTATATTGTGTTTCCGATGCTGACAATTGTTGCGGTGCGCTATGGCCGCCGGCAGGTGCATGCATTCCTGTGCGCCATGGCTATTGCCTCTTTTTCGCTCTCGGTCTGGCTCATTGGCAGTCATCCGACCGCAACGTTTTATTTTCTGCCAACGCGCGCGTGGGAGTTTTTGCTCGGTGGCACCGCATTCTTCTGGAAGGTTGGGGCGCCCGGAAGTGAGTTGCGTTCCGAATTGCTGGCCGGATTCGGCCTCGCGGCAATCATTTTGGCGGCGACGACTCTGACGCCTGGTATCCGCTACCCGGGAACCATTGCGCTGCTTCCGTGCCTTGGGACGTGCGCGTTGCTTGTTGCAAACGCAAAGCGCAGTACATGGATCTCCCGAACGCTTTCATGGTCTGGATGTGCCTGGATTGGTCGTCTATCGTATTCCCTTTATCTGTGCCACTGGCCAATTTTCGCGTTCGCACGGCAGCTTCGCGGACCTTCGCTCGGTGCGATCGATCTATTAGCGTGCATTATCTTGACCGTTGCGACCGCGATGCTGTGCGGGCGTTTCGTAGAACAGCGATTTCGCGTCAGAAGTTCCGCCGCAGGTGCGGCGCGACCACTTGTACTTCTCGTCGCACTATCCGTCGGTGCGCTGTGCGCGATCTCGGTGATCGTGTTTTGCGGTGGATTCGAATCACGCTTGCCGGCTGCGGCACTTCGATACGAGCGTGCCGGTTTATCGGACGACATGAGTGATTATCGTTGTCACCGTGGCCCGCCCGACGTTGTCGCCGAAGTCTGCGTGTTGGTCAGCGGCGACGTTTCCCACGATACCGTGCTCGTTTGGGGCGATAGTCACGCCAATGTGATCGCCCCCGTCGGTGCGGAGCTTGGCAAGACACAGGGCATGTCGGTGATGCAGGCGACGTATAGCGGTTGTCCGCCGCTGCTGGCTGTGCACGTTGCGTTACTGCCGAGCTCACATCATTGCACCGAGTTCAACGAAATGGTCATCGCCGCGATCAAAAGACTCCACGTTCACCGCGTAATCCTCGCAGCGTACTGGAGTTGGTACTTACACACTCCCGGAAGGGCTCAGTACGCGGCCGTGCTGGACCCGTACGCTAGGACGAACGATCTCGGCGAAGGTTCGGCCGAGGAAAATATCCGCAAGTTTCGCACGGCCCTGCAGGCGACGGTCAGCACGCTACGCGGTCACGGCACGCGTGTGTGGATTCTCCGGCAAGTGCCGTCGCAAGATCGTTTCGTGCCTGAAGCGCTGGCGGAAGCTGCGTGGCGAAGCGGAACTGTTAATTCCATTGGCGTATCGTTGGCGACCCATCGCGCGAGCCAGAAGGCGGTCGATGAGGTCCTAAGTGGGATTTCGGGCGTGGAAAGGCTGCTGGATCCGGCGAGCGCACTGTGTCCCGCCGGCCAGTGTGCCGCTGCGGTCGCAGATCAATCCGCGTATCGGGACGCCAACCATCTGTCACGTGCCGGCGCAGGGCTTCTGAGACCCGTTCTCGAACCTGTGTTCGAATGAATTCGGAGGTTCCGCGCGCAGCTGAGCGAGCATGATTGGTGACACGACGCCGCCTTGGTGAACTTGTACAGAACCCAATGACACTGCCACCGCCGACTGTAACCCGGCCGGCGCGGCGAGCTCCCGACATGTTTCCTGATCCTGTCATTCTTTTGCCTTGGCGGCCTGAGATTTACCGTGCCGTTCCGTAGCTCCGTGAGCGCTAACCGGCAAACTGTCCCGAGTGTAAATCGTTTGATCGACGGATTGACCCATTCACTGCCCGGCGCCTTTACTACTAAGCGGTCTCAATACGTACAGAATCTCGGTCCCGGTAATCGGGCCTGAACGCGCCGCGGCTGTGAAAAGGCGGGATTGACTCACCGCTTGATAAGGTTCTGGAGCTGCTGTTGCAGCTTTTGCTGGAGCTCATCTTTATGCTTGTTGAGCTCCTGTTGCACACGCTGCCTGGCCATGCCTTCGAGATCGGGACGCACAGTGGGCCGGGATATCGTGCCCGAGATCTTTACGGGGATTTCGGCGAGCGTAAGCCGGCTTACGTTCTGCGCAGCAGCCGGAGGGGCCTTCAGAACGGTGGCCTTGATGTCGTAGTCGATCGCCTGGCTGACCAAGTTCGTGTACCCCTGACCGGTCACATGCAAAAGCTGCGAGACGATGGTCAGATCCTTGGTCGTCGCAACGCCATTGCTGAGCTCCGCCGATGCCTTAAAACTGTCGAACGCTGTGCGCCCCGCGCTGCTGCCGGCCGGCAGCGCCTGCTGCTTGAGAAGCGATTGCGCTCGGTTGATCTCGAACCATAGGTCGATACCCTCCAGCGCGCCGTTGGCCAGATTCGCATCGATATGGCCGCTCAAGGTTTTGATCAGGTCTTCGCTGGTGCGCCCGCGGCCAATGAGATGAGCGTTGACATTCCCGCGACCCGATAATCGCCTGGTTTTGGCGAAGTCATCGAGGAGCTGCGCAACGTCGACCGAGGTCATGGTTTGATCGATGGTTAACACTGACTGGCTGGCGCGCTCATCGAGAGTGAGCGCTCCCGAGTATTGGCCCCCGTACAGCTGGGCCTTCGCGGGCGCAATGCGGGTTATGCCGTCCTTGGCATGTACGCCGATGCCGAGGTTGGTCAACTTCATTGCGGAAATCGTTGCCGCACCGATCCTCATCGTGCCGGTAGCATCGAGCGACTTGAGAGGTGTAGCCGCTATTTCGACGGGCTGGTTGGGCGGCTTCGGTGGAGCGTTAGCGGCGCTCGCTGGGCTTCGGTACCGATCGAGATCGATCCGATCGATCGCCAGATCGAAACTCAGCGCCAGAGTGTCCAAATTGGTGATTGCCGCGCTACCGCGCAATGTCGAGTCATCCAACCGAACATCGAGCTGATCCGCATGCAGTGCATTTCCGCCGTAGGCGTAATTGCCGCTCGCCGTAAGCTTGGAGAGTGCTCGCGTATCACGTGTGACCGGTGGGGTCATGCCCAGCTGCCGCAGAAAGTCGCGCAACGCCAATGAGGCCAGCTGAAAGGAGCCGCTCATCCTCGGCGCATCGACGATCTTGCGGCCCACAATATTCCCGTGGATGCGCGCCGCGGCCAGTTCGAGGCTGAGATTCGGCGCTGCCAGGGTTTGCAGGGCGAGATCGAGGCTCAGATCCGGCGCCGAGAGTTGCCACGGCAGGCCCGCAGCGCCGGTCTTGGGACTATAGGTCCCCTTGACCTGCAGCCCGGACAAGCGATAGCGCTGCGCCACGGTATCCAGGGCAGCGTTGAATTGGCTGTCGATATGGATCGGGCGCGACGCCGCGCCACTCACCATATCGAGGCTGAACTTGACGGGCACCGGCGTGTGGGCGCTCAGGTGCCCGACCTCCAGATTGACGTGCTCGAAGAGCTTATCTTGGAAGGCAACGCGGCTGTCGGTAACGACCAGGCCGGCAAGATCCTGAAGCGCCTCGCCGCCGCCGCTGCCGTTGGTTGGCGCGGCGGGCTGCCCGCGACCGAAGTCCTCCCAATTCCCCTTGCCAGCGGCGTTCTTCTTCAGCCGTAGGTCCAGGCCGTCGACACGGACCCGTCCAATCTGCAGTTGCCGGTGCAGCAAGGGCAGCAGCTTGATGCGCAAGGCCGCATGCCGAACGGCGGCGAACGGTTCATTGCCAAAGCCGGGCGGACTGCCCAGGCTGGCCGGCCCGAGTTCCAGGGCAATCCACGGAAACACCGATAACTTTATGTCGCCCGCCAGGCTCAGCTCACGGCCGGTCGAATCCTTGACCGCCTGTGCAATGCGTCCTTTGTAATCATTGGGGTTCACAATCAGCCAGATGGCCAACAACGCGATAATCAGCAGCGCCAACACGCCGCCGACCACCAAGCCGCTTATTTTGAGGACGCGCATCGACTTACTCTGAGCGTGTCGCGTGGCTTACCATATCTGCACCCGCTCGGATTCCGGTCGCCACATCGGCTGACCCGGCTTGATCCCAAAGGCTTGATAGAACTCCGGAATGTTGGAGAGCGGTCCGAGCACGCGCCATTTCGCGGGCGCGTGCACGTCCGACAGCAGATTCGAGCGCAGCGTCTCCTCGCGCTCCTCGCTCATCCAGCCCAGTGCGTAACCGAGAAAGTATCGCTGCAGCGGCGTCAGCCCACCGATCAGCTCGCCCTTGCGGTACTGCTCAGTTTTCTTGAAGGCATCCAGGCCGAGCAGCACACCGCCATAATCGCCGATATTTTCGCCCAGGCTGGCTTTGCCATTGATGTGAAGTCCTGGCAGCGGCTCGTAGCGGTCGAATTGCCTGGCCAGTGCGTCAGCGCGCTCCTGGAATGCCTTCGCATCCCCGGCCGTCCACCAGTCGCTGAGGTTGCCCGCCGCATCGTACTTGCGCCCCGAATCGTCGAAACCGTGCGTAATCTCGTGCCCGATGGTGCCGGCGCCCACGTAGCCGTAGATCACGGCATCATCGACCTGGGCGTCGGGCGTACCGGGAATCGTGAAGACCGCGGCCGGCAGAACGATCTCGTTATTGTTTTGGCTGTAGTAGGCGTTATAGGTCTGCGGTGTCATGTCCCATTCGCTGCGATCCACGGGCTTGCCGTATTTGCCGAATTCGTCGTTAAAGTGCCACCGTGCGGCGTTTTTCATGTTTTCGCAGTACGAATCGCGGCCGATTACCAGCGTCGAGTAGTCCTTCCACTTGTCCGGATAACCCACCTTGGCGGTAATCGCCGCCAGTTTACGCTGCGCCTTTGCCTTGGTTGCAACGCTCATCCACGGCAGCACGGCGATGCGCTCGTGGTAGGCGGCGCGGATGGTCTCGACCAGATCGGCATAGCGTTTCTTTGCCGCTGCGGGAAAATAGTCGTGCACGAAGATCTTACCCGGCATGAATCCCATTGCCTCATCCTCGGCATCGAGCACACGCTTCCACCGTTCCCGCTGCTCCTGCTTGCCCGCCAGGACCTGACCGTAGAAGCGGAAATGCTCGTCGTCGAAGGGCTTGCTGAGCGTGGTCGCATAGGTGTCGAGCAGATGCACGCGCAGGTAATCGCGCAGCACTGGCGCTGGCGTGTGGCGCAGCAATTTCTCAACCGCGACAAAGAACTCCGGCTGCCCGACGATGACCACGTCGGGATGCAGGTTCCACGCCGCCAGCCGGGCGTTCCAGTCTATCGAGGGCGTGTATTTCTCGGTTAGAAAGGCGGGCGTCAGCGGATGGTAATTCTTGTCCGGGTCGTTCAGATCCTCGAGCTTGCGCGACGACTTGGCCAGTGCCGTCTCGAACTTCAGTATCTCGCGCGCCTGCCCCTGAGCCTGCTCGGGGCTGCGACCCAGCAGCTGGAGGGTGCGGCCGATGTGTGCGAGGTATTCCTCGCGCGCCCGCACCACCCCGCGCTCGGGATTGAAATAGAAATCGCGATCCGGGAGGCCCAGACCCCCCTGAGACAGATGAATCGCCATGGCGCTGCTGTTCTTCTCGTCCTGGCTGACGGCAACATCGAAGAACACGTTGATGTTCAGAGGCATCAGCGCAAACGCCACATCCAGGGCGTCGCGCGCACTTTGCACCTGATCGATGCGCGCGAATTCGCTGTCCAAGGGGTGCGCGCCGAGCGCCTCGGCGTGCTGGGTGTCCATGGCTGCGGCCCAGAAGTCGCCGATCTTTTGCAGATCGCTGCCGGCCGCGGACGCGCTCGAGGCGGCGTTCTCATTGATCGCGCGCAGACTCGAGTACAGTTGCTCGTTGACCAGCCTGCCGATGCCCCACGCCGATTCCGCGGCCGGAATCGGATTGCGTGCCAGCCAGCCGCCATTGGCGTACGTGAAGAAATCCACACCAGGATCGACCGTGAAATCCATATGCGAGCGCAGAAAGTCCTGAGGCGCGGACGCCTCGGTCGCGGGCGGGGTCTGGGCGGGGCAGGTGGTGTACGCCGCCAGCAGAATCACGAGCAGTTTTCGCCAGTCGCAGAGCATTTTCGGGGTCATACGGGTGCCCTTTTTGAGTAGGCCGGTGCGGCGATGCTGCGCAGGGCCATTTGGACAAAATCAAGCCTAACACGCGTTCTGCGCGCCCCCCGCGTCCCGTTCTCAGCCCCGGGCCCGACGCGCGGCGGAGCCTTGGCAGGCGGCGCCGTACGCTATAATCGGCTGCTGGCCAGGGCGGCCGGCAATGGGCGGGGCCCCAAGGCGAAAGTGGCGGAACTGGTAGACGCGCTGGCCTTAGGAGCCAGTGGGGCAACCCGTAAGAGTTCGAGTCTCTTCTTTCGCACCAGATTACTTTAAGGATCGATGGGTACATGCAGGTTTCTCTAGTTTCGACCAATGGCTTGGAGCGGCGCCTCGAGGTGACGGTGCCCGGCGAGCTGGTGGCCAGCCGCGTTGACCAGCGGCTCAAGGACCTGGCGCGCACCGCACGTCTCAAGGGCTTTCGGCCGGGCAAGGTGCCCTTTGCGGTGGTGCGCAAGCAATTTGGCGGTCAGGTTCATTCGGAAGCCGTCACCGACCTGATGCAAAAGAGCTTTGCTGAGGCCGTGAGCCAGGAGCGGCTCCGTCCGGCGGGCGACCCGCGCATCGAACCGCTCCAGGTGGCCCCCGGTGAAGAGTTGCGCTACGCCGCGGTTTTCGAGGTACTGCCGGAAATCGCGTTGAAGCCGCTGGATGCACACTCGGTCAATCGGCCCACCGCCGCGGTCACCGAGGCGGACATCGACGCCATGATCGAGAGCATGCGCAAACAAAAGCCGATCTTCACCGCGGTGGACCGAGCCGCCGCGACGACCGACCGGGTCACCATCGCCTTCGAAGGACGCATCGATGGTGAAGTGTTCCCGGGCGGCAAGGGCGAGGAACTGCACGTGATCCTGGGCGCGGGCACGATCCTGCAGGAACTTGATGCGGCCCTGCACGGCATGAAGGTCGGAGAGCACAAGCAGGTGCCGGCACGCTTTCCGGACAATTACGCCGCGACCGCGGTCGCGGGCAAGGACGCCGTGTTTGACCTGACCGTCAAGCTCATCGAGGAACAGAGCCTGCCGGTTCTGGACGAGGCGTTTGTGCGTGGTTTTGGACTGGCCGAAGGCGGCATGCCGGAATTTCGCACGCAGGTGCGCGCGACCATGGAACAAGAGGTAGCCGATACCGCGCAACAGCGCGTGCGCGAACAGCTCCTGGAGCTGATCTACAAGGCCAATCCGCTCGAACTGCCCCGGGTGCTGGTCGATGAGCAGGTCCGCGACCTGCAGGTGCAGGTGCTGCGGCGCATGGGCGTACAAAAGATCGAGCAGATGCCGCCGCGCGAGCCCTACGAGGAGCCCGCCCGCAAGCGGGTCGCGCTTGGCCTGATCATCGGGGAAATTGTGCGCGCCAACGGCATCAAGGTGGATCGCAGCCGCGTCGAGCGCCGCCTGCACGCGGCCGCGGCCGCCCATCCGGACCCGGAAGCGGTGCGGCGCCAGTACCTGCAGAGCCGGGAGGCCATGGGGCAGCTGGAAACGGCGTCCCTGGAGGACCAGGCACTCGATTGGGTTCTGACGCAGGTCAAGGTGATTGAGGTACCGTCCAGTTTTGCGGATCTGACCGGCTTTGGCCGGCCTAAAGAGGTAAACAGCTGATGAATGAGCGTGCCCTGGGCTTGGTGCCGATCGTCGTCGAACAAACGGCGCGCGGCGAACGTTCTTACGATATCTATTCGCGCCTGCTCAAGGAGCGGGTCATTTTTGTCGTGGGCGAGGTCGAGGACCACATGGCGAACCTGGTGGTGGCCCAGCTGTTGTTTCTGGAGTCGGACAACCCGGACAAAGACGTCGCTTTGTACATCAATACCCCGGGCGGATCGGTCAGCGCGGGGCTGGCCATCTACGACACGATGCAGTTCATCAAGCCGGATGTCAGCACCATTTGCGTGGGCCTGGCCGCCTCGATGGGCGCGGTCTTGCTGGCCGGCGGCGCGGCCGGGAAGCGCCATTCGCTGCCGAACTCGAAAATCATGATCCACCAGCCCTCCGGTGGCTTCCGCGGCCAGGCCAGCGACATCGACATTCAGGCCCGTGAGGTGATGGACACCAAGGAACGCCTTAACCGCATCCTGGCGCACCATACCCGCCAGTCGATCGAACGCATCAAGGTGGACAGCGACCGCGATAACTTCATGAACGCAGAGGCCGCGGTGGCCTACGGCATGATCGATCGGGTGCTCGAAAAACGGGTCGACGCAGTGCCCACTCCCAGTTCAGACCGCCCCGCTTGAACGTAAATTTCTTTGATTACAAGGCCTTAGGTGGAACGCAGTTCTTTGCGCCCGTGGCTTTGGGCATGTTATATAAAGACCCTGCTGGGTGGATTTTCCGCCCTTTGGCCTGTCCCCCTAGGCCTGTGGGCCTAAAGGTGATCTGCAGTGAGCGATGATTCCAAGAGCCGGACCGACGATGGGAAACTGCTCTACTGCTCGTTTTGCGGCAAAAGCCAGCACGAAGTCCGCAAGCTGATCGCCGGCCCGTCGGTATTCGTGTGCGATGAATGCGTCGAGCTGTGCAACGACATCATCCGCGAGGAGCTGGAGGATCGCGCCGACAAGGCGCGCGACAAGCTGCCCCGGCCCCATGAGATCAAGAAGGTGCTCGATGACTACGTCATAGGGCAGGAGCGCGCCAAGAAGGTGCTTTCCGTGGCGGTCTACAACCACTACAAGCGCCTGCAGACCCGCGGGGCCAGCAAGACCAAGGACGACGTCGAGCTTGCCAAGAGCAACATCCTGCTGATCGGTCCCACCGGCTGCGGCAAGACGCTGCTGGCCGAGACCCTGGCGCGCCTTCTCAACGTACCCTTCACCATCGCCGACGCCACCACGCTGACCGAGGCCGGCTACGTGGGTGAAGACGTCGAAAACATCATCCAGAAGCTGCTGCAGAAGTGCGATTACGACGTCGAGAAGGCCCAGACGGGCATCGTCTACATCGATGAGATCGACAAGATTTCGCGCAAGAGCGACAACCCCTCGATCACGCGCGACGTGTCGGGCGAGGGTGTACAGCAGGCGCTGCTGAAGCTGATCGAAGGCACCATCGCCTCGGTTCCTCCGCAGGGTGGCCGCAAGCACCCGCAGCAGGAATTCCTGCAGGTCGACACCTCGAACATCCTGTTCATCTGTGGTGGTGCTTTCGCCGGATTGGAAAAGGTCATTCTCAATCGCACCCAGCGCAGCGGCATCGGCTTCACCTCCGAAGTGCGCAGCGCCAACCAAAAGCCCCACGGCTCGGACCTGTTTCACGAGGTCGAACCCGAGGACCTGATCAAGTTCGGCCTGATCCCGGAATTCGTCGGTCGCCTGCCGGTGGTGGCAACCCTGGACGAGCTGGACGAAGCCGCGCTGATGATCATTCTGACCGAGCCCAAAAACGCGCTCACCAAGCAGTATCGCAAGCTGTTCGACATGGAAGGCTCGGAACTCGAGTTTCGCGACGAGGCGCTGCGCGCCGTGTCGCGACGCGCCATGCAGCGCAAGACCGGCGCACGCGGCCTGCGGACCATCCTTGAGAATGTGCTGCTCGATACCATGTACGAGCTGCCCTCGCTCCGCAACGTCGCCAAGGTGGTGGTCGACGAGGCCGTCATCGAGGGCACGACCAAGCCATACGTGATTTACCGTTCGGAGGAAGAGCGTCTGGTGTCCGTGGACGAGCCCCGCAGGGCCGGGGGCATCGGCCACGCCTGAACCCCTCCGTGGAGGCACGCTGGTTGAATTTAGGGCAGCTTGCCCCCATAAGCGTTATTGGCCATGCCCGCAGGCTCCGTGGCGGGTCGACGTAAAGGATAGCCCGTGAATCAGGAAGCCGAATCCACCTCGCTCGTCCCCGTGCAGCGCATCCCGGTGCTGCCGCTCCGCGACGTCGTGGTCTACCCGCACATGGTGATCCCGCTGTTTGTCGGGCGCGAGAAGTCCATTCTGGCGCTGGACGCGGCGATGCGCGCTGACAAGCGCATCCTGCTGGTCGCCCAGAAACAGGCCGACATCGACGATCCGAAGCTCGAGGACCTGCACGGCTTCGGCACCGTGGCGACAATCCTGCAGCTGCTCAAGCTCCCCGACGGCACCGTCAAGGTATTGGTCGAAGGCGTGGACCGCGCGCGCGTGGTACAGATCGGCCTGAGCAACGGCGGCGGCACCCCGATGCCCGAGGGGGCGCAGCACTATTACGCCGCGGCTATTGCCATCGAGCAAGACTCGGATCAGTACGACGAGCGCGAAATGGACGTGCTGCTGCGGTCCGTGGTCTCGCAATTCGAACAGTACGTCAAGCTCAACAAGAAGGTGCCCCCGGAAGTGCTCACGGCGCTGGCCGGCATCGAGCAGCCCGGGCGCCTGGCTGACACCGTGGCGGCGCACATGGCGCTGAAGCTTTCCGAGAAGCAGAAGGTGCTGGAGATACTCGACGTCCGAAAGCGCCTGGAGCATGTCCTGGTCGCCATCGAGGGCGAGATGGACGTGCTGCAGATCGAGAAGCGCATTCGCGGTCGCGTCAAGTCACAGATGGAGAAGAGCCAGCGCGAGTACTACCTGAATGAGCAGATGAAAGCCATTCAGAAAGAACTGGGCGACATGGAGGACGGCACCAACGAGATTGGCGACCTGGAGCAGAAGGTCGCCAAGGCCGGCATGAGCAAGGAGGCGCGCGAGAAGGCCACCGCCGAGATCAACAAGCTGAAGATGATGTCGCCGATGTCGGCCGAGGCCACGGTGGTGCGCAACTACGTCGACTGGCTGGTCAAGGTGCCCTGGAAGAAGCGCACGCGGCTGCTCAAGGACATTACGCACGCCCAGAAGGTTCTGGACGAAGATCACTACGGGTTGGACAAGGTCAAGGAGCGCATCGTCGAGTACCTCGCGGTGCTGCAGCGGGTCGAGAAGATCAAGGGCCCGATCCTGTGCCTGGTCGGCCCGCCCGGAGTCGGCAAGACTTCGCTCGGACAGAGCATGGCGCGCGCCACCAACCGCAAGTTCGTGCGCATGTCGCTCGGCGGGGTGCGCGATGAGGCGGAAATCCGCGGCCATCGCCGTACCTATATCGGCTCGATGCCGGGCAAGATTCTGCAGAACATGGCCAAGGCGGGCGTGCACAATCCGCTGTTCCTGCTCGATGAAGTCGACAAGATGGCTATGGATTTTCGCGGCGACCCGTCCTCGGCGCTGCTGGAAGTGCTCGATCCGGAGCAGAATTCAGGCTTCTCGGATCACTACCTCGAGGTTGATTTCGACCTGTCCGAGGTGATGTTCGTGTGCACGGCCAACTCGCTGAACATTCCTCCGCCGCTCCTCGATCGCATGGAAGTCATCCGCCTGCCCGGGTACACCGAGGATGAGAAACTCAACATTGCGCGCCGTTACCTGGTGCCGAAGCAGATCAAGCACAACGGCCTGAAGCCCGGGGAGCTCAAGGTCTCGGATCCGGCGCTGCTGGACATCGTGCGCTACTACACGCGCGAGGCCGGCGTGCGTAATCTCGAGCGCGAAGTCGCCAAGATCAGCCGCAAGGCGGTCAAGCAGCTGCTCCTCAATCGCGATCAGGGACGCAAGGTGGCCGTGACGCCCCGCAATCTCGACAAGTATCTGGGCGTGCGCCGCCATCGATACGGCAAGGCCGAGGATCAGAATCGCGTCGGCCAGGTGACCGGACTGGCGTGGACCGAGGTCGGCGGCGAGCTGCTGACCATCGAAGCCGCGGTGGTGCCGGGCAAGGGCAAGTTGCAGCACACCGGCCAGCTCGGCGAGGTGATGCAGGAATCGATCCAGGCGGCGATGTCGGTGGTGCGCTCGCGCGCCGACGTGCTGGGCCTTGATCCGGACTTCTACCAGAAGAACGACGTCCATCTGCACATGCCTGAAGGCGCCACGCCCAAGGATGGCCCCAGCGCCGGCATCGGCATGTGCACGGCACTGGTGTCCGCGCTGACGCGCATCCCGGTGCGTTCCGATGTGGCCATGACCGGCGAGATCACCTTGCGCGGTGAGGTGCTGCCGATCGGTGGGCTCAAGGAGAAACTGCTGGCGGCACAGCGCGGCGGAATCTCGCTGGTGATGATCCCGGAGGAAAACCGCAAGGATCTGGTGGAGATCCCGGACAACATCAAGGGCAAGCTGGACGTCCGTCCGGTACGCTGGATCGACGAGGTGCTGGAGATCGCGCTGACGGCGCGTCCGGCGCCGCGCGTGCAGCCCGTCATCGAGCCCATCGTGCCGCCGAGCCCGAAGCGCCGGGGCAAGCCGCGCGCACCGAAGATCGTCCAGGCGCACTAGCGCCTGCGACGGTCCGTATCTTAGAATGCGCCGCCTTTTGGCCGGGGCGGCTTCCCGCGGCGTCGCGTATTCGGGTGCTTAGCTCAGCTGGTAGAGCGTCGCCCTTACAAGGCGAATGTCGGCGGTTCGATCCCGTCAGCACCCACCATCCGCAATGCTGATTGACGTGCAGAGCCCGTCAGGAAACCCTTAGCTGCACGCTTCCAGGCCGGCTTCGTGCGCGGGACGGCCGTCTCAGGCGATGCCGCCCGGCAGGACCTGGCCGGCAAACAAGGCATCGAGATTGGTCAGCACCGCGCGCGCCATTGCCTCGCGAGTCTCCACCGTGGCGCTGGCAATATGCGGCGTAAGCAGGACCTTTGCGGATGATCGCAGTGCCTGCGGAACGTTGGGCTCGTCTTCGAAGACGTCGAGTGCGGCGCCGGCGATTCGATTGCTGCCCAGCGCGCTGATCAACTCCGCCTCATCGACCAGAGAGCCACGGGCGACGTTGACCAGATAGCCCTCCGGGCCCAAGGCCTCCAACACCTCCCGGCCAATCAGTCGACGTGTCGAGGCATTCGCGGTGGTCGCAAGGATCAGGATATCGCACCAGCGCGCCAATTCCACCGGCGAGGCGACATACTGGTAGGGCACCTGTTTGGCGGCGACATCGCAGTACGCCACCGGACCAAAGGGTACCAGCCGCTGAGCAATAGCATTGCCGATTTGGCCCAGCCCGACGATGCCAAAGCGCCGGCCCGAGATCTTGCGGGCCAGCGGGCGCTCGCCGCTCGTCCAGAGCCCGTCGCGCACGTAGCGATCGGAATCGGCAATCCCGCGCAGCAGCGCGATCGACAGGCCCACGGCAAGGTCGGCCACGTCGTCCGTGAGTACGTTGGGTGTTGTCGTAACGCGCACTCCGCGACGCCGGCATTCGTCCAGGTCAACCTTGTCGAAGCCGACTCCATTGATGGCGATGATGCGCAGCGACGGCAGCTGAGCCATCAACTCGGGCGGGATCCCGATCTCACCGCCAGTCACTACCGCTTCAATCGCCTGGCCATGCTCGGCGATAAACTGCTCGGGCCTCGCAATCTCGAACCAACGATGAACTTGGAAACGCGACTGCAGCTCCTGTTCGAGCCACGGCGAGAACGATCGCATCTGCAGAGCGTGGATTTTCATCGTGACAAGCCTATGGACCTCAGAGCACGGCCAGAACGCCCCCGTCCACGTAGATCGTCTGTCCGTTGACGAAATCTGACGCTCGCGAGGCCAGAAAGATGAGCGCGCCGTGCAGATCTTCGATCTTTCCCCAGCGACCTGCCGGTGTGCGCTTGCGCAGCCAGCTGTCAAAGCTGGGATCCTCGACCAGCGACTTATTCATCGGCGTATCGAAGTAGCCGGGCCCGATCGCATTGATCTGCAGCCCGTACCTTGCCCAATCCGCGCACATGCCCTTGGTCAGGTTTTTAACCCCACCTTTGGAGGCGGTATAGGGGGCAATGCCTGGACGTGCCGCCTCGCTCTGCAGGCTCGAGATATTGATGATCTTTCCGCGTCCGCGCGGAATCATGCGCCGTGCGACCGCTTGGCTGACATAGAACACGCTGTCGAGGTTGGTGCTCATGACCTCGCGCCAGGTCTCGATCGGGAAGTCCTGCAGAGCTTGCCGGCGCTGAATGCCCGCGTTGTTGACCAGGATATCGATCGGGCCCGTCCCTTCCTCAATACTCGCGACGGCGCGCTCCACCTGCTTCGGATCCGTGACGTCGAATGTGACGCCGGCGACCTCCAGCCCCTCGCCCGCGAGGCGAGCGACGGCCGCGCGCACTCGACCCTCGTCGCGGCCGTTGAGCAGCACCGAGGCACCGACCCGCGCCAAGGCCTCGGCCAGCGCCAACCCGATGCCCTGGCTCGAGCCCGTAACCAGCGCGCGGCGACCTTTAAGATCAAAGAGTTCCAATGCCCGTACTCCCTAGCGCGCCGGCTGGCGCTCCCGGCGCCTGGCGCTGCAATATAGCTTCGCTCCGCTGCAGGCATGGCATCATAGACCGGATGTTATCGGTAACATCATACCCTAGAATACCGTTGAGTCTAAGCTCCGGGGGCGCCCGGAAGCAGGATGGCGGGGACGCGCGGCCGTTGAGGGCGCCAAGCCCCGACCCGATCGCCAGGCGCTCCTATATGCCCGTGGCGGGGCGCGGCCGGCGGGTGGGCTAAAGTCCGTGGCCCGTGCGTGGGGCCGGCACGCTGCGGGTAACGCTCGGGATCTTGTCCAGGGGAAGGAGGATCGGGTGGCAACAGACGACATGGCACGGAACAAGGTGGCCCTGGTGACGGGAGCAGGAACCGGAATCGGGCGGGCCGCCAGCATTGCCCTCGCCGAGATGGGACACACTGTGGTGCTCGTCGGTCGGCGTTTGGACCCGCTCCAAGAGGTCGCCGGCCAGCTGACACAGCGCGGCATGCGGGCGCTCGTCGTGGCCGCGGACGTGGCGAACGAGCAGGCCACGCACGATCTGTTCGCCAAGGTTGAAACACAGTTCGGCCGCCTTGACCTGCTCTTCAATAATGCCGGGATTACGGCGCGACCGGTGCCCCTCGAGGAACTCACACCATCCGAATGGCGCGCGGTGATTGACGTCAATCTAAACGGCGCCTTCCTATGCGCCCGGGAAGCGATTCGGATCATGAAGCAACAAAGTCCGCGCGGTGGGCGGATCATCAACAACGGATCTCTGTCCGCGCACACGCCGCGGCCGAACTCGGCACCGTACAGCGCGAGCAAGCACGCGATCTCCGGCCTTACGAAGGCGATAGCCCTGGAAGGGCGCTCGTTTGATATTGCCTGCGGGCAGATTGATATAGGCAATGCCGCCACGGCCATTGGTTCGCACGTGCAGCAAGGCGCCCTTCAGGCGAACGGCTCGACAATCATCGAGCCCACCCTGGATCTGGCGCACGTCGCCGAAGCCGTGCGGTACATGGCGAGCTTGCCGCTCAATGCGAACGTGCTCTCGCTCACCGTCATGGCGGCGCACATGCCGTTCGTGGGACGCGGTTAAACGATGCCCGGTCGACCCGCCGACACCGTCGTGGACCGCGACGATCTTGGGCTGATCCTTGGGCCGGTGGGCAGCGAGGACATCGTCCGGGTGCCCGGGACGCCATGGCTGATCGCCAGTGGCCTGAATCTCGGCGCGCCCGCCCAGCTGTCGTTGATTGACACGCGCACCAAGAGCGCCGTCCCCATCGTGCTGACCTGCCTGCCCGGGGCAGAGGGGGATCAGGATGCCCCGCCGCCGGACCTCTCGCGCATGTCGACAGACGGCCTTGCACTGCGCGAGGGCATCGGGGGCAAGCACCTGCTCTACGCCGCCAATCACGGCGACCGCTACGCCATCGAGATCTTCGCGGTCGACGCAGACGCGGCGCGGCCGGCGGTGCGCTGGGCGGGCTGCGCCCGGCTGCCCCCGAATGCGCTCCCGAACGCGGTCAGGCCGTTGCCCGACGGGAGCCTGCTGGTGATCTGTCCCTACGATCCCACCGACCCGGACTGCTGGTCGCGCATGGCCCGTGGGGAGAACACGGGCAGAATCCTGAAGTGGCGTGCAGGTCGCGGCATTGAGGAACTGCCCAACAGCGCCATGTCGGGTGGCAACGGGCTGGAGGTCAGCGCCGACGGGAGCGTTGTGTATGCCAGCGCCTGGAGCGCGCGCGAATTGGTCGTGCTGTCGCTCCGCGACGGCGGGCGCCGCGCGATTGCGCTGGATTTCCTCCCCGACAACATTCACGCGATGGCCGACGGCACACTGCTGGTGGCCGGTCAGCGCACCACGGTCGAGGCGATCGCCGCTTGCACGGGCGCGAGCTGCCCTCAGCCTTGGGTCGTCGCCAAGATCGACCCCCGCAGCGCTGAAGTGCGGCCGCTGCTCTCAGGTGAGGGCACGGCGCGAGTGAATTACGCCTGCGGCGCATTGGTGGTCGGCGATACGATGTACGTCACGGTGCGCGGAGATCGCTGCATCGTCTACAGGGCCATGAGTGAGTTGCCGTCAACGGGCTGATCACGCTCTAGAGTTCCGTCTGGTACTGCAATTGCAACTCTGCCATGTGTTCGCGAAATGCATCGGCGACGTAGGCCATGTTGTCAAACTCCTGCGTGCCCAGATGTTCCTTCTTGAAGATCCGGATGTCGCCGTAGCGGCCTTCGCGGACCTTCCGCACCCATTCCGGGTCGCTGATGTTGCTCCGGCCCGCGGCCACAAGATCGAACTCGTGGTTGGCGAACCGGCGCAACAGCTTCGCCAGCCCCTGCTCGACCTGGGGCGTAACTTCCTTGCCGGCGAAGCTCTCCATGACATCGAGCTCCAGGCCGACGCTGCCCACGGTGATGACCGGTGCGCCGCTTAGTTTCCGCGCCCAGCCGGCCAGGCCAAGATCGCTACCGGGCCACTCGGGCTCGAAGAAGCGCCGAGTCGAGACATGGAACAGGTCCACGCCCGCGAGGCGCAGCGTATTGAGCAGGGTGGCGAATTCCTCGGGCGTCCGCACGATCTTCGCTTTGAAGTCGATTTCCTTCCATTGCGAGAGGCGGAAGGAGATCACAAAATCGCGGCCCACCGCCTCGCGCACCGCGGCCACGATCTCGGCCGGAAATTTCACGCGCGACTCAATGTCATCACCGCCGTAACCGTCGGTGCGGCGGTTGGTATCGGCCCACAGGAATTGATCGAGCAGATAGCCGTGACAGGAATGAATTTCCACGCCGTCTGCGCCAATTTCGCGGGCGGCAAGTGCACCGCGCACGTAGGCTGATTTGATCGACTCCAGGTCCGCGGCGGAGGCCGGCACGCCACTGGGCGCGCCTGCCTTGACCAGGCCGGAAGGACTGAGCGTGCGGTAGCGGGAATAGGGGCTCAGGCCTCCCTCCTTGCGAATGGCGCCCTCATGCCACAGCTGGATGAACATGTGTCCGCCCGCCGCCTTCACTGCCCGCACGCACGCGGCCCAAGCCGGCAGGGCCTCCGGAATCATCCGGGCGTAAGAAGGTGCCTGGGTTGCGGACGGGTGATCAACGGCCACCGCCTCGGTGATGATCAGTGAGACACCGCCCTCGGCGCGCGCCCGGTAATAATCGACCATCTTTGGGGTGGGCGCGCCGTCCCGACACCAACCGCGCTGCATCCCAGGCATCACGAAGCGATTGGGCAGCGTCATGCCCTTGATCGACAGCGGCGCAAACAGCGGTGAGACGTCAATCGAGCCCACGGAACAGTGCCTCCGAGCGATTCAGGTCGTTAGGTTCAGCTAGGCCGACTGTGCACGGGCCAGCGGCATTGTCATGGCGTCCCCGCCGGGCGCAAACATGTACCGGCCCAGCGACGCGATGCACACGATGGTCAATACGATGCCGGCCTCGAAGAGCATCAGCGCGGCGCGGTACGAGTGCGTGCCCTCGAACACCCGCCCCATGACGAATGGCCCCAGGCCGCCGGCAATTGAGGCGAACGCGTAGATACCGCCGTACAGCTGCCCAAAGCCCCGCAGCCCGAAATAGCGACTGATGTAGTAGGGCATGAGGCTGTACTCAGAGCCGATCCCCAAGCCAAAGAAGGCGACGCCGCAGAGCATGGCCGCCGACGTCGAGCCGTAATCGATCAGCAGCAGCCCGATCAGGACGGACAGGGCGAACGGAATGCCGACGCGCGGACTGTTGATCCGATCGAGCAGGAACCCCGAGGCAAACTGCCCGAACGAGGTCGCAATGGCCACGGTGGACAGCGCCGCAGTTGCAATCCCGAGAGAAATGCCGCGATCGGTGAGCAGCGGTGCCAGGTGCACGAGCACTCCGTTATTCGCGAAGCAACTCAGGAAGATCGCGACGAAGATCAACCACAGACCGGGCTTCCGGATCGCCTGCGCCACGGTCAGGCCGAATTGAACCGGTGCGTCGGTGCGCCTGGCGAGCGCCGATGCCGGCGCCCCGTCTGCCCTCAGCAGGAAAAACAGCAGCGGGAACGCGACCACGACCGGCACCAGCCCGAGGCCGAGGTAGGCGGCCCGCCAACCAAAGTGCTCGATCAGCAGGTGTGCGAGGGGTGGCGAGAGGGCTGCTCCCAGCCCCCCTCCGACGCCGAGGCAGATCCCGAGCGCCTTGCCGCGGTTCCCGCTGAAGACACCGGCGAGGGCGCGCCCGTAGACCACTCCGCTGACGAGCGTACCGGCGGCCGCGACCAGGAAGAACTGCAGGTCAAACTGCAGCGCCGATCCGCGCAGCAGCGCGAGTGACATGACGGTCACGCCCAGCAGAATAACGCCTGGAAGAACCACCGGCCGGGCACCGCGGCGATCGACGATCCTTCCCACCAGCGGGTAAAGCGCCGTCGTGACCGTGAAGGCGATCAGCACGGCCGTCGACATCGCGTCCCGACCCCAACCGAACTCTTTGGATACCGGTTGCAAGAACAGGGAGAAAGTGGCGCCGACGATCGAGGGCATGTTGGTCATCATGCCGACGATCACCCCGACCGCGAGCCACACCCCGGCCGGTCGCCTAGCTACCGCTAATGTCTCGCTCGCCATCAGCAGCCCTGGGCGGCCCAGCCATTGAAGGCACAAGGTCGTAACATGACGGTCCTCTTCTTGAATCCCTTCGGCCGAGGCTGCGGGGACCCCGCGTACGCGATGCGCTCATTCTGCCTGACGGCGACCGCTCCTCACCACGCACGGCAGCCGCGAGACTAGAACTTCACGCGCACCCCGGCGGTGTAGTAGCGGCCGACGTTGTCGAAGAATATCGCGTTGTGGAAACTGGGAAGAAAGGGCGGTTGCTTGTCGAACATGTTGTTAATGGCGCCGAACAGCTGCACGTTGCGAGTGCTGCTGTCATAGATGTTGTATTTGGCCGCCAGATCCGCATACCACGAGGAAGCTACCGTGTTGCGGTTGATGCTGTTGGGCAGATTCGGATCGTAGTTCGACTTGTCGGGGCCAATGAGTTCCGGATCAAAGGTGCCGCTGGCGATGAAGCGGGCCTGCAGGCTGATCGAGCCGGGTCCCTGCGCATAGGTGGTGAGCAGGTTGATGTTGTAGCGAGGCATGCCCGGCGTGCCCAGCAGTTCGAGGCCCGTCTGCCCGGCACGGTCCACCGTGTGTCCGCCACTGTCGGTGAGCTGCAGGTGATAGACGTAGTTGGCGATCAGGCCGAAGCTCAGCGTGCCGCTCGCCGACGAAGCGAACTTGGACAACGGTAGCGTGTAGTCGGCCGCCAGATCGAGCCCGGAGGTATCGAGCTTGTCCAGGTTTAGATAGGTGACCGTGAGGTCGGTGACGGCGCCGGCCGCATCACGCGTGACGTATTGGCAGTACAGCTGATCGCCCGCCGCGCACCGGTCCAGGATCGTCTGCGGGTTCACTATGTCGACGGCGTTTTTGATCTTGATGTGGTAGTAGTCGAGCGACGCCTTGAGTCCTTGCATCCTGTCGTGGCCTTGGAAGACCACGCCAAAAGTGGTGGTGTCCCCGGTTTCCGGCTGCAGGTTCGGGTTGCCGCCCTGGTGCTGGGTAACGAAGACCTGACTGTTGGTGGCCGGGTCGATCAGGATGGTCGGATGGCTGTTGGTCGGCCCAAATAGTTCGTCCATGTTCGGTGCCCGGAAGTCGTGCGACTGCGTGGCGCGCAAGCGGAACATGTCAGTCATATCCCATACCAGGCCCACCTTCCAGGTGTTCGCATTGCCGGTCGTGGTGTAGTGCGTCTCGCGATCGGCCGCGTTGAGCGTCAGGCTCTTCGCCAGCGGAATGTCCGCTTCGACATAGCCTTCCGTCACCGTCACGGAACCGTCGATCGGTGTGCCGGCATTTTGCCACCATCCCTGAGCGGCAGAGATCGCATCGACGTCGCCTGTAGCCGAGTCCCAGCGTCCTTCGACTCCGGCCGCCATCGCGACCGGGCCTGCCCAGCTATTGAAAGGTTTGCCGCTGAAGTTAACGGCTGCTACCGACTCCTCCAGCAGGCGTGTGACGTAGGAGGTGCCATTCACGTACATCTTCGAGCTGTCGCTCGACAGGCCGGAGCCGAACAGATCGACCGGGTGGCAGCCGTTGTTCGGGTCAGTAAGCGTCGAGCGGCACACCACCTGTCCGTTCGGTGCTGTCACCGCGTCCACGGCCAGTGCCCAGTTGGCGTTGATGCGATTGTTGCCAACCTGCGAATCATTGGTGTGATGGCCGTACTGATAGTACGCGTCCCAACGCCATTTATCGCCCAGCAAGCCGCTCAAGCCGAGCACAAAGCGCTCGTCCTTGTCGGTGGACTCCGGCACCAGAACGCCGAAATCGTTGTTCTGGCGCTTGAACGCAAAGCTGGTCTCGCCGCTGGTCGCCAATACTGATTTCAGTGAATCGGGCAGGAAGGCGTTGTCGGCCTGGAGGGTGGTGGGGAACTCGACCGGGGGAATCGAATTGGCCGTGCCCTTTACCTGCGAGAAGGAGGCTTCGAAGAATCCCTGCACGCGGTCGGTGAAGTCGTAGTCGACGTGAGTCATCACGTTGTAGCGTTCGACTTGCTGTGAGATTAGCGCACCCTCGAGAAACAACTGCTTGCCGTTGTCCGAATCGCCTCCTTGCATAAAGACGAACCCGGCGTTCGCACCGTAGTTAAACTTGGTCGGTGTGCCGTTGGGCGTGAAGGTCGTGCCGGCTAGTGCTCCTGAGATGATCAGCCCGTTGGCCGAATTGACCACGTAGAGGTTAGGCAGCATCAGGTTGTAGGGCTGGCCGTTGCCCGGCGTCTGATTGGTGGTGATATTGATGTTCTGAGCGCAGGACTCGCGCGAGAAGCAATCGCCGGATCCGGCATCATTCAGATATTCGCCGCCGATGAGGAAATGGCCCTTGCCACCGGCGAACGGCGTGCCTCCCTTGAATGAGAAGTAGGGCCGATTCATGTCGCCGGCCTGGGCGCGCCCGAATGATGCCTCGACGGAGAAACCGTCGTAGTGCTTGTCGAGGATCAGGTTGACAACGCCAGAGACCGCATCGGCGCCGTACAGGGCCGAGGCGCCCCCGGTCACCACGTCCACGCGCTCGACCAGGTTGCTTGGAATGTTATTGAGATCGACCGTTCCTTGGGAGTTGCTCGGGACGAAGCGACGCCCGTCGACCAACACCAGCGTGCGGCTGGCGCCCAGGCCGCGCAGGTCGGCGATACGCCCGGCGATGTTGGTCGGCGTGCCATCGGCGGTGGTTTGCGGTGTGAGCGTGGGTCGGAAAGTCGGGATCTTGTTCAGGGCTTCGGCGACGTCGGTCACCGCCATGTTGTCGAGCCGCTCCTCACCGACGGCCATCACCGGATTCGGTGAGCCGTAGCCACCCGAGGTGATGCGGGTGCCCGTAATCATGACTTCCTCGACCTGCTCGGATCCCGTCACTTCGACGGCCACGGCGCCAGCGGCGGGTGGGTCTGCGGCGATGCTGGTCGCGGTGCCCGCAACGGCGATCAGCCCCATGAAAAGGGCCGAAGTCCACGCCGAGACCGGCGTGTGGAGGCTGTTGCGGCCCGGGGCGCCGCTGGGTGTGAACGTAATCAGGTGTGATTTCTTGGCCATTAGTCCCCCGAGATAGTGCGTTTCTCCTGCGATCTACTGCTGGCACTGGCGGCCTAAAGTAGGGCGGAAGCCGGAGTATAATGGGACCGGTATCATCTAGCAACGATCGATGGATATGTGGTGCCTCGGGCGTTGGACAATGAGCAGTCTGGGGTCCCGGCGCGCGACGCTGCGACGCGGTCAAGCACCGAGCTCTCGCGTTCCCAACCGCAGCGGAGTGCTTGTCAAAGCTACTTGCGAAGCAGCTTTGGTACTGCAGCCTGCCGGCAGGGGATGGGCGATTGGTGCGCCGCGAGGCTTGAACGTGCGATCTCGGTTGGCATTCACGAGGTTGAGGTGCTGCATCGGACACGGATCTCTGATACCGTGCACATCCTATAAGGATAATCAACTATGCTTGCGGCAATCTGTCACGGGCGGAAGGATCTGCGGATCGAGCGGCTTGAGGATCGCCCCCTTGGCGGGGGCGAAGTGCGAGTGGGTGTCGCTTACGGTGGAATTTGCGGGTCCGACCTGCACTACTACCACCGAGGGGCCGTCGGTGATTTCGCGGTCCGCGAGCCGCTGACGCTGGGCCATGAAGTATCGGGCGTGGTCCTTGAGTTGGGCAAAGGGGTCAGTGGTCTGCGTCCGGGAATGAAGGCCGCACTGGACCCCAGCCAACCTTGCCTAAACTGCGACTACTGCCGCGCCGGTCGGCGCAACCTGTGCATCAACATGCTTTTTCTCGGAAGCGCTGGGCGCTTCCCGCACGTGCAGGGTGGCTTTGCGCAGCACCTGATATTGCGCCAAGACCAGGTAATCTCAGTGCCCGAGGACACCGATCTGTTGACGCTGTCTGTCGCAGAGCCACTCTCGGTCGGTTTGCACGCCGTCGCTCGCGCCGGCGTGTTGACTGGCAAGCGGATATTGGTCAGCGGATCGGGCCCTATCGGTTTGTTGACGGCACGATCGGCGAGTTTCGCCGGCGCTGCGGAAGTGGTCTCGACCGATGTCGAGGATGCGCCACTGGTGGTGGCACGAGCGCACATGGGAGCCTCGCGCACAATCAATGTGGCGTCCAATCCCCAGGCACTTGAAGAGTATGAGAGCGAGCAGGGTTACTTTGACGTGGCATTCGAAGCATCGGGGTCGCCGGCCGCATTGGCCTCACTGTTCAAGGTCATCCGCCGCGGCGGACGTATCGTACAGGTGGGGATGCTGCCGCCTGGAACCACGCCAATTCCGGTCAACACGTTGCAGTCACGTGAAATTGAGTTCGTTGGAGCGTTCCGTGCCAATGACGAGTTCCGTCGGGCCGTTGAGCTGATCGTCGCGGGCACGATCGATGTCCAGCCGATCCTGTCAGGAACCTATCCACTTGCGCAGGCCGTGAGGGCCTTGGAACTGGCCGGCGATCGCTCGAAGGTCGTCAAACTGCATCTGGCGCTGAGTGAGGGAATCATTTGAACACGTGCCTGGCGAGAGGTGTGCATTGCGCGTGATGGGTGGGCGCGGGTTCAAGCAAGCTGCTCGCGACTGTCCGAGGGCACACACCCGGCCACTCAACGCGCCCCTGTTCACTGCCTGAATCTCGGGATACCTTGTCCAGCCACACTTTGGAGCATGCAGAGGACTCATGAGGCGGCCAGCCAAGAAGAAAGCGCCAGCCGGCAGGAACAATACACGCGGCGGTAAGCGCCCCACGATCCGCGAAGTGTCGCGTTTGGCGGGTGTCTCGCGCATGACCGTCTCCCGGGTGATCCGCAATCTCGATCTAGTGTTGCCGGAAACTCGTGATCGCGTGTACAAGGCAATCGCCGACCTAGGCTACGTGCCCGACCGGGCCGCCGGGAGCCTCGCCAGCCACCGCACAGGCTTCATCGCGCTGGTGCTCCCGAATCTGACCAACTTCAACTTCGCGGCTGTCGCGCACGGACTGACCGAAGCGCTGCGCCAGGCGGACTATCACCTGCTGATTGCCTACACCGATTATTCACTGGATGAGGAAGAACGACAGCTCAAGAACCTGCTCGCACGCCGGCCCGAAGCGATCGTCATCACCGGTGCCGTACACCGGCGCATGGCTTCGCGGATCCTCGTCGCGGCCGATATCCCGGTCGTTGAAATCGCCGATTTGCCGCGACATCCGATAGGGCACGCCGTCGGCTTCTCGAATTACCAAGCCGGTCGCACGGCAGCGCGTTACCTGATCGAGCGGGGATTTACCAAAATCGGCGCCGCCGGAAGTTCAAATGAAGGCGACGTGATTGATCAGCGCGGTGAGGAGCGTCTGCGGGGCTTCGAGGATGAGTTGCGCATATCGAATATGCCGACTCATCTGGTGCTGCGTCATGGCAACGTCCCGGTCAGTTTCGACCACGGCGCCAAAATAGTCGGAATCCTTAGGCAACGGGAGCCGAAGCTCGAGGCGATCTTTACCGTGTCGGACCTGTCCGCGGTCGGGGTCGTCATGGAATGCCAACGCCGCAGTTTGCAGGTGCCACGCGACCTGTCGGTCATGGGCTTTGGAGATTTCGAGATCGGACGCGAGATCAACCCGGCGCTTACTACGATCCACGTGGATTTTCGTGCCCTGGGCCTGCGCACCGGGCAACTCGTCCTGGACCTGATTCCGGGCCGGACCAAGGATGTCCCCCAGATCATCGACGTGGGGCTCAAGGTACTTGAGCGCGCGTCGGTCAGGGCGCGCGCCTGACGCCCCGCGCAGGCGCTGGCGGCTGACAATGACGGGGGCGATCGTCGTCATGGGCGTAAGCGGAAGCGGCAAGTCCACCCTCGGACCGGCGCTCGCCGAGACGCTTGGCTGGCGGTTCGTCGACGGCGATACACTGCATCCGGCGGACAATGTCGCCAAGATGGCTGCAGGAATACCGCTCAATGACGAGGACCGCCGGCCGTTCCTGGAGCGCGTTGCGCAGGCGATCGCAGGGCAGAAGCGCGCCGGGGTCGTGGTGGCCTGCTCGGCACTGCGACGCAGTTACCGGGACTTCATTCGGGCGCGCGCCGGAAACGTGACCTTCGTGCTGCCGGTTGTGGATCGTGAAGCTTTGGCGGCGCGACTTGCCCAGCGCAGCGACCACTTTATGCCCCCGTCTCTGCTCGACAGCCAACTTGAGTTGCTGGAGATGCCGGGATCCGACGAACAGGCAATTCTTGTCGACGGTAACGGCCCGACTCAGGTGCAGGTCGGGCAGGCGATAGCCGGCTTGCGGGCGCGCAGCACTATCGGGGGCGGGCCAAAGGCGGATGGGGATCCGTAAAAACTCCAGGCAGCGCGGAGTGTCTGGCAATGATCAATTATCGACGGAGGATTCAGGCACATGGCCAGAAAGTCTTTAAAGCAGCTCCTGCTCGAGTCAGACCGCTGCGTGGTGGCTCCTTGCGTGTACGACTGTGCCTCGGCGAGGGCAGTGGAAATGGTGGGATTTCACGCAATGATGCTCAGCGGCGGAGAGGTGTCGATCGCCATGAATGGCGTCATCGACTACGGCTTCATGAACCTCACGGACCTTGAGTGGATCACCAGCAGAATCAGCCAGACCTCCCCGTTGCCGCTCGCTGCGGACATTGAGAATGGATTTGGCGGCCCGCTTGCAGTCTATCGCTCCGCCAAGCGCATGGCGAAAGCCGGAGCGGGCGCACTGCAGCTGGAAGACTCGAGCGATATGGAGGAAGCGACCAGCCTGCTACCGCGTGAAAAGTATTACGCGAAGGTCAAGGCTGCGCTGGCGGCGCTCGAGGGCACCGACTGTATCCTGATTGCGCGAACCAACGCGGATCCGGCGACCGAGCTCGATGAAGGGATTGAGCGCTGCCGTAAGGCGGTGGAACTGGGTGCGCAGATGACCACCGTCGTGAAGCTGAACAATCTAGCGGATGCGCGCTACGTGGCCAGCAAGGTGCCGGGATGGAAGATGTACCCGGACGCGGCCGGCAAGGACGGTGTCCCGGAAGTCACTGTGGAGGACGTCTATCCGCTTGGCTACAACCTGATGACGGTACATTACCTGCTCAAGGCCGCCATGGACGGCATGTTGGAGCACGGCCAGCGCAACGTCGCGCAGCAGGGTTGTCTGTATACATGCGATAAGCGCGACGCGACCGGGATACTCGGTTGTAGCGCGACACCACTCTTTGATCCCGAGGGCTATATGGAGCTCGAGGGCAGATTCAGCGGCAGGCGTAAGGAATACACGATCGTTGGACATCAGGTAGACGAGTATCCAAAGGGGTTTGTTCGCACGCCGATTACGGATCGGCTGTGAGGCAGGTGTTCGCCACCCCGCCGGTGTTGATGTGCTCCGCTAAATTGCTGCTGGCGCGGGCCCGCTAGAATAGGCAGCACGGCGGCTGCCGCCGCCCCGACCGGACCCAGTCTTTTCGACGGAGACGGGGAGTGCGGGGCCGGCGACTGGGGCCGACGCGCCCCGTCGGCCGACCGTCGTCCGCCTGCTCCGCACTGCCCGCCTCCGCGCGGATTGCGACCCCCGATCGCGAACCCAAAATCGGCCACCGCCGCAAGCCGTCCCCCGTGAGTACAGGCTGCCTCGGCTCGACACATTTTCACCAAAGTTGGGTTAGACTGCGCCCCCGCGGCGGACCGGAGGTCTGCGGTCGGATAGTCGCGGGGTATTTTGTGCCCCGAATACTTGTTTTATTGTAATAGGTTACGGGTTTGTTGGGTCCCCTCAGCACCCACCAGTCACTGTGGAGCGGTAGTTCAGTTGGTTAGAATACCGGCCTGTCACGCCGGGGGTCGCGGGTTCGAGTCCCGTCCGCTCCGCCATTCGTAAATATGCTGCAAAACATCGGTGACCTCCTCAAGGGACAGCGCTGGCTGGCCTTCCTCATACTGGGATTGCTGATCCTGGTCTTCGCGCTGTGGGGCACCTACGGCATCGTGGATCTCACCTTTGGTGCACCCAAGTACGGACTCAAGGTCAACGGCGAGGAGGTTCCTTCCTCCACGCTTCAGCAGGCCTGGCAGGAGCGCCAGTCCCAATACCAGCAGCAGACGCGGACCGACATTCCCCCCGCGGTGCGCACGCAGCTGCAGAATCAACTGCTCGATCAGTTCACCCGGGAGACCCTGATGCGCCAACGCGCCATCGAGCGCGGCTTCCGAGTGAATGATGACTCGGTGATCCGGGCCTACAAGAGCGAGCAGGCCTTTCAGGTCGACGGCAAGTTCAGCGACGTGGCCGCCAAGGGCGCCCTCGCCCAGATTGGCATGAGCCCGGTCGAGTACGAGCGGCAGTTGCGGAACACGCTGCAGGTCTCGCAACTCGAACGCAGCCTGCAGCTCGGTGATTTCCTGACCGATTCGGAGGTCAAGCGTGCCTTTGCGCTCGAGAACGAGCAGCGCCAAGTGCGTTACGCACTGCTGCCGCTGGCGCCGTTCAGCGCCGCCGTCAAAGTCGACGATGCCCGAGCCAAGGCTTGGTACGACGCTCACCCGGACGACTATCTGAGTAAAGAATCGGTGCGCTTGCAGTATGCGGAGCTTCGCCTCGAGACCATCGCGGCGGCAATTACCGTCAACGACGAGGATCTTGAGGCCTGGTACAAGCAGAACCAGGCTCGCTACGTGGAAGCCGAGAAGCGCCATGCGCAGCACATCCTGATCACGGTCGACGGAAAAAAGGATGCTGCCGCGGACGCGGCGGCATTGGCCAAGGCGCAGGAGGTACTTAAAGAAGCCCGAGCCGGTGGCGACTTCGCGGCCCTGGCCAAAAAGTACTCACAGGACCCGGGCTCGGCTCACCAAGGAGGCGATCTGGGCTGGGCGCTGCGCGGGGCCTACGTGCAACCCTTTGCCGACAAGTTGTTTGCCATGAAGCCGGGCGAGGTCAGCGATCCGGTCAAGACCCAGTTCGGCTATCACATCATCCGGCTCGTTGAGGTCCAGGCTGAGCACGCGCGTACCCTCAGCGATGCGCGCCAGCAGATCGAAGCCGACTATCGGCGCGACCGGGCGGCCGATCTGTTTGGCGATCGTCAGGAGCAGTTGCAGCAGAAGCTGGAGACAACCTCCGGCGCGGACCTGACGGCACTGGCAAAAGAATTCGGCTTAACCCTGGGCGAGGTGCCGGAATACACGCGCGGCGGTGGTGGCGCGCTGGGCGTCAATTCCGAGCTCTCCAGCGTGGTATTCGGTGACAGCGTGCTCAAGGACCAGCGCATCGGCGGACCGGTGGCGCTCGCCGACGATCGGCTGGTCATCGTTAAGGTCCTCGAGCACCATCCGGCCAAGCCGCAGCCCCTGGCCGAGGTGCGCAATGAGATCAACGAGGCGGTGGCCAAGGAGGACGGCACCAAGGCGGCGCGCGCTGCCGCTGACTCCGCCGTCAAACGCCTGAAGGCGGGCGCCAGCTCTTGATGAGATTGCCAAGGAACTGCACACCACGGCGACCCCGGCGACCTACATGGATCGTGGTGACCCGCAGCCGCCGGCGCAGATTCGCGATGCCGCCTTCGCCGCGCCCGGCGTGGGCGCAGGCAAGCCCGTCTATCAGGCGATCGCCATGGATGAAGGGGGCGCCGCGGTGCTTGCGGTGCTTGCCGTCAAGGCGGGCGTTGCAGGGGCCAATCCGGCCAACGATCAGCAGTTGGTGGCGAGTTTCTCGCAGCGCCACAGCCAGGCCGATTTTGCGGCGTATCTCGCGGAAATGCAGCGGCGCGCCAAGGTGCGTCGGAACCTGGCCATATTTAATTAGCGTGGTCGCGCCTTAGCGCCGTGCCACCACGCCCAGGTGGCGGCAATCGCCAGCTACCGCCGCTGCCGGACATTCCCGGCGTCGGGCCTAGCTCCCGCAATGGGTGTTGCCGATCAGCTCTGCGAGCGCCCGACAGGCATTGACTGCGCGGGTCGGGCCCTCCGCAGTTACCACAGTGTCGGTGGCCGCACTCAGCAGCTCATGAGCTCGACCCGCATCCAGACCCGATTCACGCGCCAGCAGCAACGCCGTTATTCCCGTGATCTCGCCGGTGGCAATGGAGCTGCCCGAAAAAAAATCGTAGCGTCCGCCAGGGGCCAGCGTCAGCACTTCGCGACCGGGCGCCTGAAGCACTCCGGCGACGGCGCTACGGTCTTCGGAGCGTGCGACCCCCAACACATGGCTGAGGCTTCCGGGAAAGGAGGAGCCGCCAGGTTGGGGTCCGACGATGATGATACCGGCGCGCACCGCTTTTTCCGCTAGCGCACTGAGCAGGGCATCGGGCGGTCCGGTGAGGCTCAGGTTGATGATCTTTGCCTTGAGTTCGATGGCGCTTGCCAGCGCCTGGGCGAGCGTAAAGGTATTGCAGCGCGCGTCATCCTGGCCGTCCTGCAGCTGCCAGCAGGCTTTTAGCGCCAGCAGGCGCGCCTCGGGCGCCACCCCTGCGATGCCCACGCCGTTGTCCGCATTGGCGGCAATCACCCCGGCGATGGCGGTGCCGTGCCGGTCCAGCTGGAAGCGCTTGGCATCGTTGTCGACGAAATTTCGTTGCACGTCGATGCGTCCCTGCAGGTCCGGATGATCACTGGCCAGCCCGGTGTCGATCAGCGCGATGCGGACGCCGCGACCGCGCGAGATGCGATGCGCCTGGGTAATGTCCATGCGTTCGTTGCCTGCCTGCACGCCGGCGTACGGGTCCGGAGCTGCGCTCTGCACCGCATAGTCCTGGAGCGGTTCGGCTAACGCGACGCGCTGGTCCGTGCGCAGTCGGTCCAGCATCGCCGCTCGGCTCACTCCGGCAGGCACTTCCAGCACCGCGCAATGCAGGTGCAGCAGGCCGATGGGCCAGGCTGCGACCGGTTGCAGGCGATACTCGGTTGTCAGGTTATGCATGGTGCGGCGCGCGCTGTCGCTGACCACGTAGTCCGCGTTGCCGCCGTAGCTGCGTCCGGTGCTGCCGGGGCGGGCGGATACCGGGTTCGGATCGTTGGCAACCGCCAGAACGATGTATTTATCCGAGTTCGCCGGAGTCGCGGTGGCGAGCGCATCGGGGCGCACCGCCGCGGGCCCGGTCCCACTGGCGCACGCCGCCAGCACGACAAGCAGTACAGCGGAGCCCAAACGAACGCGACGCATCAGGGTGTCCTTGGCGGTTATTGTGCGCCGACCTCGGCGAAGCGCACCCGCGGGTCGGCGCGCAGACGTGCCGCCGCACCCGGCACCAGGCCCTGGGCGCTCGAGTCGCGCGGCACCAACGTGTACACGCCGGCCTCGCTCGGGCCTGCGGCTACCGCGAGTCCGGCGCTCGCCAGAATTTCCTTGACGTCAGCGAGCCGGACCTGGTCATTGAAGATGGCCTTGATCACCGCGCCACCGGCGCTGGCTGCGGGGGCGGCGTCGGTCACCGTGCGATAGGCGTTCGCGCCGGGTCGCAGCCACAGCACGCCACACAGCACCAGAATGGCCGCCGCCTGCGCGGCCAGCGTGGCGCGCACCCAGGGCCGGAGGCGACTGCGGAGTCGCGTGACCAATGGCCGAGCGCTCGGCAGGGCTGGCGCTGCGCGCGGCGCACGCGGCGTCGAGTCCCCCGCTTCGGCTTCAATCCGCTTCCAGAGGCGGTTGAAGGAGGCCTGTGGCGCGAATTCCACTGTGGGTTCGCGGGTGAGCGCATCGCGGATTCGGCGCTGCGCTGCCAGCTCGCTGCGGCAGGGCTCGCAATGCTCGAGATGAGTGGTGAGCCAGCGGGCCTCGGTCGCCTCGATGCGGCCATTGACCATCCAGGGGAGCAGTTCTGAAGCACGTGCGTGTTCGTTCATCAGGGTACTCACAGTTGGGGCTGCGCGCCGGCCAGCCCGGGAAGTAGGGCGCGCAATTTCGCGCGCGCGTGAAATAGACGTGTCTTAACCGTGTTGACCGGGCAGCTCATGATCATGGCGATCTCCTCGCAGGAATGACCGTGACCATAGGCAAATTCCAGCGCCAGTCGTTGTTCGACCGGCAGTTGCTGCATGCCGAGCAGGATCCACTCCGCGGTCTCCGCTTCACCGAGTTCATCCGGCGCCACCAGCGGCGTGTCTTCGATCGGTGAAGTCTCGAATTGCCTCTGCCCGCGGCTCTTCAAGGATTTCAAGGCGCGTCGGTACGCAATGCCTATGATCCAGGTCGAAACGCGCGAATCACCCCGGAACTTATCGGCCCGTCGCCAGACCACCCACATGGTGTCATTGATGATTTCCTCAGCCAGTTCGTAGCGCCGGGTCAGTCGAGTCAGGAAACGCGCCAGGCGGCGGTGATAGGCGATATACAGTTCGCGAAACGCGTCGCGATCGCCGCTTATGACTCGATCCAACAGCACACGGTCGCTGTCATCGCGTTGCTGCTGCAGGTGGCTGGGGGGTGCCGACATAATTGGACGCATACATTCAGTGGTACACCGGTAGGTGCCGGCCCCGGCCAGCCCGGGTTCAATTCGCGCTCAAAAAACCCAGGCCAGGGTCGCCGCGAAGGGACCGCCAGCCGGCCCGGAGGAGTACTGGCGATGGGTCGTATCTTGCGCCCAGATCCAGGCGAGATTCACGCGCCAGTGACCATATTTCCACCCTAGGGTGGCGTCCCCGTAGGCATACGACGCGTATTCGAGCCCCGGGGGGTAATAGACGCCTACCCCCGCGGTCAGGTCCAGACGGGCCGGCAGGTCGCGGTGCCAGCTGGCCTCGAGAGTCAGAACCTGTTGGTCCGTGGCCAGGCCGTCGGAGTATGAATACAGCGTGAGGCGGGGGGTCCAGCTGGCGGCAACCCGGATCTGATCGCGCCACAGCAGCGACAGGCTCAGTTCGCTGTAGTTGTAGTCGACCGGTCGCGGATCCCCCGGGTAGCTGTAATAAGTCGCCGCGGCACCCAGCTGCAGATCCGCGCTGAGCGCACGGTGCCACTGCAGGTAGCCATCCACCTCCCAGGTGTCGCTCTCTGGGGCGAGCGACACCTGCGAGGCCCAGACGCCGGCCGACCATCCTGCCGGAAAGTCCCAATGCGCATCTCCCTGCCATGCGGCTTTGCCCGCGCTCTGCGACACCCCTCGCAGGACGTAATCGCTGGTGATGTCGACCGATCCGCCTGGCCCAGCACGTGCCGGCGCGGCGGTCGCAACGGCGAGGCACGCCGTCAGGGCGGACAGCGCCGGACGATAGCAAGTGAACATGGCGGGCCGATTGTATACAACCGCCCGCCTGATCCCGCATTAGAAGTAGGCGTGCACCTCTAGGAACGCCTGGTTGACGGCCTGGTATTGCTCGCTGTGATCATCGAGCCAGCGTGCCCCCAGTCGCAGCTGCAGGTACTGCATGGGCGTGTATTCGGCGACCACGCTGAACCGGGTTTGCAGATTGCCGCTGTGGCTGCGATCGGGATCGAGCACCTCGGCCGTCAATTTTAAGTTGGCGCCACGCCTCACCAGCCAATCGGCTTCCAGGAGGGCCGCCGCCAGGTGCTGCTGGGTCTGGCCTGGGGGCTGCGTATTGACCGCGTCCGCCTCGGCCAGCCAGCTCACGGGCCCGGTTCGCAATCCGCCGAACAGACAGGCCGAGCTGCTGCGTTGTGCCGAACTGTCGTTGTAGTTTGCGCCGACACCGACGCGCCAGCGATCTTGTAGGCGCACGACCTGGCCGGTGTACTGTTTGCCGTTGTCGCTCTCGGCGCCGCCGGCGGCGCCGTTGCTCACCGCCAACTGCGCATCCCACGCACCCGCGCGGTAACCCAGTTCCATGCCGTTGTCGGGCGTGTCCATGTTGATGCCCGAAAGCTGACGTATAAAAGCCTGTTGATCCTGCAGCCGCAAGCCGTACGCGAGATACATTTGCCCGGCGCGCAGATACCAGCGGTCGGCGCCAAATCGATACATCGCCCATGCTTCGCGATTCACCGCGGCATCCGGAGCGACTTGCTCGTCGATGTACAGCTGCAGGCGGTCCGGGATGGGAGAGATGTCCAAGTAGACTCGTGCCTGCTCGGTATTGAACGCACTGTGGGCCTGCGTGGCGTTGCTCCAGGTTGCCGCGGCGCGAAAATCGGCGCCCATGGCGAGAAACTTGTTGAGCTCGCCCGTCCACACCAGATCGCCGGTGTCGACGTGATGCGCGGGCAACACGTTCTGGGCGATGGCATTGCCCACCGCGTTGCGCAAGCCGCCGCCTGTAGGATTGACGTGACACTGCCCGCAGGCAAAGCCTTGCTGCACCGCTATATAGGGTTCCGCACTGGCGCGCGTGCTCCAAGCCATCGTGGCCAGCGCCGCGAGGGCCAAACCCAGGCACTGGAGCTTGCTGATATGTCGCTGTGCGGCGCGCGTAATTTTGATCATGCCGCGTCAGTGCCGCTTTGCGGCCATTTAGTTCAATGAACCCGCTGCCGAGGGTTCGGTACCTACGTGCGTACCAGAGCAGTTGTTTTCCGGAGGATCGCTACGTGAATTTCAGGCAATTTTCGCGGCCAGTGTTGTCGGTGTTTTCATTAATAGGTCTGAGCGCACTGGTCGCCTGCGGTGGCAGCTACGGCGGCGGCAGCGGATCAATGGGCATGGGAACCTGTGGTGGCGCCTACGGTGGCTCGTGCACGCCCAGCGTCACGGTGAGCAATACGGCCGGCTCTGTAAGCGGCATGGTGACGCTCACCGCCAGTGCCAGCGCGCAAGGTTCCAACACGGTTTCGAGTGTGCAGTTTCGCGTCGACGGCGCGGCAGTGGGCACGCCGATCACGGCCGCACCCTACAGTTATGCCTGGAGCTCAACCAGCGTCGCGAACGGCACGCATCAGATTACGGCCGTCGTGACAGACTCGGCTAACCAGATGACGACTTCCTCGCCTGTCACCCTCACCGTCACCAACGGCAGCGGTAGTTTTGCGGTCTCACTGACGGCCGATCAGATTTTTCCCCAGCCGCTCACCACCGCGACCGGCAGCGGTAACTTTACGGTCGACCCGAGCAGCGGCGCGCTCAGCGGCAGCATCACCGTCAGCGGCATAACGCCGCTGAGCGTTGAAATAGGCGATGCCTACGCCGGAGCGCAGAGCACCGCCGTGATCATGCTCACCATGAACGCCAGCAATGTCGATGAGTGGGATGTACCCGCCGGCGCCACGCTCAACACACAGCAACTCGCAGATCTCGGCGCGGGCAAGATCTATGTGCTGGTGCGCTCTGCGACCAGCCCCAACGGCGAACTCAGGGCGCAACTTCTCCCCAGCGGCATCGTCGTCAAGTTCGCCGCGCTGACCGGATCGGCGGAAGTTCCGCCGGTGGCCACACTGGCGACCGGACAGGTGGCCGTGACGGTCGACGCTGCGAATCTCCGCGCGGCGGCGCACATCAACGTGGCGGGCATCACTCCCACCGGGGCTGAGCTCGACACTGGCGCAGTCGGCGCCGTGGGTGCGCAGCTGGCGACCCTCACGGTCGATGCCAGCGACCCCAACCACTACCTCAATGAGGCGATCACGCTCACCAGCGCGGACGCCACAAATTTCACCAACGGCCTCTGGTACGGCAACGTATCGAGCGCCGCGCACGCGGGCGGTGAAATACGCGGTCAGATTGGTGTGGCAAGCAACACTGCGCCGACGTTGACGCAACTACAGGCCGACATCTTTACGCCCATTTGCTCCGTGTGCCACACCGGTGTCGGCGCGTCGCTCCCCGGCAGCCAGAATCTTACCGCCGGCAACACCTATACCAGCATCGTCAACGTCACCAGCATTGAAGTGCCGACCATGAAACGCATCGTCCCGGGCGATCCGGACAACAGCTACCTGGTGCTCAAGATCCAGGGATCCCCCGGCATCGTCGGTGTGCAGATGCCCGCCAGCGGCGGCCCGCTGAGTCAGGCGCAGATCGATGAGGTGCGAGCCTGGGTGGCGGCGGGCGCGTTGAATAATTGAGGCCAGTGCGGACCTTGAGCGGCCCTGCTGGCGCAGAGAGAGCCGGGGAGCGCCGCTTGAGGGCGGCGCTGGCGCGGCGAAGTCGAGGGCCTAGCCCTCGGCCTCGTCGGCAAAGCTCATCCCGACCGTACTGAATCCGCTGTCCACGTACATGATTTCTCCGGTCACCCCC
Organism: uncultured Gammaproteobacteria bacterium; assembly: GCA_963699955.1. Lineage (GTDB taxonomy): Bacteria > Pseudomonadota > Gammaproteobacteria > Steroidobacterales > Steroidobacteraceae > FEN-1191. The sequence continues at coordinate 202,197 of CAVOVV010000006.1, read as the reverse complement.
GCGGCCATCTCCGAGCACAGAAAGGTGGCCGCATTGCCTACGTCCTCGGTGCTGACGTTGCGCCGGAGCGGCGCTACCTTGGCGACGTAGTTCAGCATCTTGCGGAATCCGCCGACGCCCGCTCCCGACAAGGTCTTGATCGGACCGGCGGAGATGCCGTTCACGCGGATGCCCTGCGGGCCGAGGTCAGCGGCTAGAAAGCGCACGTTCGCTTCGAGGCTGGCCTTGGCCAGCCCCATGACATTGTAATTGGGGATCGAGCGCACGGCGCCCAGATACGACAGCGTCAACATCGCGCCGCCCCGCCCCTGCATGAGCGGTGCCGTGGCTCGGGCAAGGGCCGTGAAGCTGTAGCTTGAGACGTCGTGTGCGATCCGGAAGGCTTCACGGCTGGTGTTGGTCGTGAAGCGACCTTCGATCGCCTCACGAGGCGCGAACGCCACGGCATGCACGAGGATGTCGAGGTGTCCCCAGTCACGCGCGAGCCGCGCGGCCGCGGCGTCGATTTGTTCGTCCACGGTCACGTCAAGTGGCATCAGAATCGTCGAGCCCAGCGTGGCCGCCAGCGGCTCGACGCGCTCGCGGAAGCGGTCGTTGGCATAACTGAAGGCCAATTCAGCGCCATGGGCATGCATGGCCTGGGCGATGCCCCAGGCGATCGAGCGGTCCGTCGCCACGCCAACGATCAGGGCGCGTTTGCCCGCCAGCATCCCCATGACTGCATCCCCTCTTGAACTCAGCTGTGCGAGCTGACGAAGGCTACGAGTTTTTGTCCCGGGCGGATTGCACTGCCCGCCGTCATGTCGTTCCAGCCGAGCAGGTCGTGCAGAGTGACCTGCAGAAGCCGTGCGATACCGTACAGGGTATCGCCCGGACGGACCGTATAGGTGACCTGTCGACCCGTCGAGCTCGTCGCGCCCCGGCTGGGGCTGCTGGCGCCGCCGGTGGCGGCAGGGCGAGCGGAGACCACGAGGCGCTGGCCCGCACGCAGCGGGTCGGAAACCTCCATGTTATTCAACCGTGCGAGCGTATTGACGTCGGTACCCAGGCGATGGGCCAGGGCGTACAGAGTATCGCCGCGCCGCACGACGTGCAGACCGTGATGCGCCGAGCGCCGGCCGCGCATGCGCTCGGGACGATCGAACAGGGCCGCGGCTCGGAGCGCCTTCTCCGGTAGGTCAATGGCGGCGGAGGGCACCATCAGCGTGCTGCCGACAACCGGCTTTTCGTTGGCATCCAGACCGTTCAGTTGGCGGAGCAATTCCGGCGTGGTCGAATTGTCCTTGGCTATCCCGGCCAAGGTGTCGCCGCGTTGCACTTCGTAGTGCGCCACACGCATACGCTGCTCGGGTGTCAGGGTAAGGAGCGTCTGCTCCAGTCCGTCGGCCACTTCGGTCGGGACCAGCAGGGTGTAGGGCCCGGTCGGATCGGTGGCCCAGCGATGAAAGGCGGGATTGAGTTCGTACAGCTCATCCTTGGTGATGCCGGCCAGCTGCGCAGCCACCTGCAGATCGATCTGCCCTCCGGTGCTCACCTGGGTGAAGTACGGCTCGTCGTCAATCTGGCTGAATTCCAGGCCGTAGGCGGCCGGGTTGGCAACGATCCGCCGCATCGCCAAGAGTTTGGGCACGTATGCCCGGGTCTCGGTAGGCAGCTTGAGGTGCCAGAAGTCGACCGGCTTTCCCTGGCGTACGTTGTGGTTGATGGCGCGTTGCACGTTGCCTTCGCCACAGTTGTAAGCCGCGATCGCCAGCAACCAATCGCCATCCAGGGAGTCGTGGAGGGATTGCAGGTAGTCGAGTGCCGCACGTGTCGAAGCGACCACGTCGCGTCGCCCGTCGTACCACCAATTCTGCTTCAGGCCGTAGGTCGAGCCCGTGCCCGGAATGAATTGCCACAAGCCCGACGCGCGGGCGCGCGAATACGCGTACGGCTCAAAGGCACTCTCGACCACCGGCAGCAGCGCAAGCTCGAGGGGCATGTTGCGGGCGTTAAGTTGCGCCACAATATAGTGGAGGTAGTGCTCGGCCCGCCCCCAGGTGCGCTCCAGGTAATCGGGGTGATTGGCGTACCAGTTGAGTTCGCGATCGATCGCGGGCTGATCGACATCCTGCAGTTTGAAGCCGGCGCGCAGGCGCGGAAATAGATCCGGAGGGAGCGGCGATACAAAGGAGTGGTCCGTGAACGCGGGCGGGTCGATCTTCTCTACCGACGCGTCATTGGCCGCCGTGTTCGATTCATCCGCGGCCCCCGCGGCGACGGCGGGCGCGGCGCCACTGGGCGGGGCAGGCGAGGTAACCAGCGCCTCGGCGGTGCGGCCGTGCGAACTCGGGGGCGTATAGGCGCAGCCGGACAGAGCAGCCAGTGCCAGCAGCAAGGAGACAAAGATTGGGGCGTCGAGCGCTCGAATCGGCTTAGTCAAATTTGTTACATCCCAGTGCCGGGCCGATAACATGTTACGGTATGGGTGTCGTATCCAAGTGTGATCCGACAGTGCTATTTAACCTGTAAGTTCACATAATTGCTACCTTTTTTGGGTGGTCAATCACAGTATTGGATTTTCATGGCCGAATATTCCTCAGCGTTGGCGGCTTGGCAGACCGGGGCGCTCGGCCGCGCGGTAGTGGCCGCCGAGGCGCAGTTGCTGGCCGAAGTCTGCGACGATGTGTTCGGCCTGGAGCTCTTGCAAGTTGGCAGCTGGGGGCGCAGTCGCGAATTGCTCAGCGCCAGCCGGGTTCGCCGTCAGACGGTGATCGCAGCGGCGTTCCCGCCGGGACAGCCGCCCGACATCGTGGCCAGCGCCGCCGGTCTGCCGGTGGGCAGCGGCACGATCGACGCCGTGGTATTGCCGCACAGCCTGGAAATCGAGCCCGATCCCCGGGCGGTGTTGCGGGAGGCGGAGCGGGTGCTGCTGGGCGAGGGCCAGCTCATCGTACTGGGCTTCCGACCCTTGAGCCTGTGGGGACTGCGCGCGGCGGCGCGCCGTACCGGCTACCCGCCCGGTCTGGGGCGCCTGCTTTCCGAAAGGCGGCTGCGGGATTGGTTGGCGCTGCTGGGGTTTGAAGTGATCGCGGCGCGTCATTACCTGCACGTTGCGCCGCGCGAACCGCGTGGCGATCCGCGGCAATCCGCGCTCGGCATGCTGCGCCGCGGCCTCTTCAATCCGCTGCCGGCCGGAGCCTACGTGCTGAAAGCGCGCAAACGCGTGTATGCGCCGACGCCACTGCGCTTGCGGCGACGCGAATATGCCCAACTGGTCGGTGGCTTGGTCAATCCGTCCGCATGAGCGATCCGCAGGCTACTGTCGAGATCTATACGGACGGCGCGTGTCGCGGCAATCCGGGCCCCGGAGGCTGGGCGGCGGTATTGTCATGCAAAGGGCGCACGCGCGAGATTTCGGGCGCTGAGGCGGACACCACCAATAACCGCATGGAGCTGCTCGCGGTCATCAATGCGCTACGCGCTCTCACGCGCCGTACGTGCGCGCGCATCTACACCGACTCGCAATACGTGCGCTTGGGCATCACGCAGTGGCTCAGCGGCTGGAAGGCTCGTGGCTGGCGCACGGCCAGCCGCAAACCGGTAAAGAATCAAGATCTCTGGGAGCAACTCGACGCGCTCGTGGCGGACCATGATCTCGAGTGGCACTGGGTGAAGGGACACTCGGGCGTGCCCGGCAATGAACGCTGCGATCAGCTTGCCAACAGCGCGATCGACGCGTTGCTTGGTCTAAGATAGCGCCATGCGCCAGATTGTTCTCGATACCGAAACCACCGGGCTCGAAGCCGCTCAGGGTCATCGCATTATCGAAATCGGCTGCGTCGAGCTATACAGCCGGCGCGCCACCGGGCGCCATTTTCACTGCTACCTCAATCCCGATCGCGAGGTGGACGAGGGCGCGCGTGCAATCCACGGGATGTCGCTTCAGGATTTGGCCGACAAGCCGCGTTTTTGCGATATCGCGAACGAATTTACGCAATTCATTGTCGGCGCCGAACTGATCATTCATAACGCGGGCTTTGACGTCGGCTTTCTTGACGCCGAGCTCGCGCGCCTGGCGAGCAGCACGCCAGTGCGCATTAGTGAAATGTGCCAGGTCCTCGATACGCTGAGTCTGGCGCGCGAGATGCATCCGGGCCAGCGTAACAACCTCGACGCGCTCTGCAAGCGCTATGGCGTCGACAATTCACACCGCGAACTGCACGGGGCGTTGCTGGATGCGCGCATACTTGCCGACGTGTATTTGGCGATGACCGGCGGCCAGAGTGCGCTCGCCCTAGAGGATGCTCCGCGCCGCTTTGCCGCGCGTCGCGGGCTTGGCGATAACGCACCACCCGAGCTGGTGCTGCGCGTGGTGGAGCCTACTGCAGAGGAGCGTGCTGCCCACGAGCAATTGCAAGAGCTACTGAACAGCGAAAGCCAAGGTCGCTGCCTGTGGCGTGCGCAATGAAGATACTGGTCACGGGTGCGGCCGGCTTCATCGGATCATTTACAGCAGCGCGCTTCCTGGCCCGCGGCGATGAAGTCGTTGGACTCGACAATCTCAACGATTACTACGACGTGAATCTCAAGCACGCTCGCCTGGGGCGACTCGAGGTGCAGTCAGCGTTTCGGTTCGTCAAGCTCGATCTCGCCGATCAGGCGGGCATGCAGGCGCTATTCGCGCGAGAGAAGTTTCAACGAGTCGTGCATCTGGGAGCGCAGGCGGGTGTGCGCCACTCGATGCAGGATCCGCACAGCTACATCGCCAGCAACGTCGTTGGTACGCTCAACGTGCTCGAGGGCTGTCGCCACAATGGCGTGGGCCATTTGGTCTATGCCTCGACGAGCTCCGTGTATGGTGCAAGTACCAGAATGCCGTACTCGGAACACGAACCGGCCGCGCACCCGGTCTCTTTGTATGGCGCAAGCAAGCGCTCGACCGAGCTGATGGCGCATAGCTACTCCTCCTTGTTCGGCGTGCCAACCACCGGCCTGCGTTTCTTTACGGTATATGGCCCATGGGGTCGCCCCGACATGGCGCTGTTTCTATTTACGCGCGCAATTCTGGCCGGTCAGCCGATCGAAGTATTCAACAACGGCCGTCACAAGCGCGACTTCACTTACGTGGAAGATATTGCGGAAGGCGTCGTGCGCGCGACAGATCAGGTGGCCACGCCTAATCCAGAGTGGGCTAGCGGCGAGCCGGACCCGGCGACCAGCCGGGCTCCCTACCGCCTCTACAATATCGGCAGCAACCGGCCCGTTGATCTGCTGCGCTTTATTGAGGTTTTGGAGGAGTGCCTGGGAGCCAAAGCCCAGCGAGTTATGAAACCCCTCCAGGCGGGTGACGTTCCGGAGACCTGGGCGGACGTCGCGGAGCTGTCCAAGGCAGTTGGTTACATGCCGGAGACGCCCGTGGAAGTGGGGGTACGCAACTTTGTACGCTGGTTCAGGGAGTATTACCGATCATGAACCAAGAGCTTCGGTCCGGAACCGAATGCGCTGCCTGGGCGCCGCTGGGCGCCACAGCGTCCGGGATGCTCGCGCAGAGCACACGCGAACTGTTCGCCGCTGACCCGCAGCGCTTTGCCCATTGCTCCGTGCAGGCTGCTGGACTGCTGTTCGACTATTCGCGCCAGCGTGTGACGGCGGAATTGATCTCGAAGTTTGCTGCGCTGGCCGAGCAGTTGCGACTGCGTGAACGCATCGATGCAATGTTTCGCGGCGATCCGATCAATATCACCGAGGGCAGGGCGGTGTTGCATACCGCGTTGCGGCGGTCTCAATCCAAAACGCCACTGATCGTCGGCGGGGAGAACATCGACGCGCTGGTAAGCGCCGAACGCGCGCGCATGCTTGAATTCGCCGAGGCGGTACGCAACGGTCGGGTGCGGTCGAGCTCAGGACAGACTTTTTCATTGGTGGTCAACATCGGCATCGGCGGATCCGATCTGGGGCCTGCCATGGCAGTCACGGCGCTGCAGCAATACTCGGCCGGCAGCCCGCGCGTCGCCTTCGTGTCCAATGTCGATGGCTGCCAACTTACGGACGTGCTCGCCGAGGCTGAACCGGCGCAGACCTTATTCATCGTCTGCTCGAAAACCTTTACCACGCTCGAGACGCGTAGCAACGCGCTAGCCGCTCGCGCTTGGATTCAGGAAACACTTGGTGCGGCAGCGATCCCGGATCATTTTGCGGCGGTGTCGGTAAATGTTGACGCCATGAATGAATTTGGCGTGCACCCCGACCACCGCTTTGCCATGTGGGACTGGGTGGGCGGGCGCTACTCGGTCTGGTCGTCAATCGGTGTCTCACTCGCAATTGCCATCGGGAGCGCTAACTTCAAATTGTTCCTAAGTGGCGGCGAGGAGATCGACCAACATTTCCGGACCGCGCCATGGACGCAAAACTTGCCGGTACTTGCCGGCATGCTTGGCGTTTGGAATGTGAATTTTCTGCATCTGCCCACGCTCGTTGTGCTGCCTTACGATCAGCGGCTGTCCCGGTTCAGCGCTTATCTGCAGCAGCTAGAAATGGAGAGCAATGGTAAGTCCGTGCGTCTGGATGGCAGCGCCGTCAAGGTGGCGACTTGCCCAGTGATCTGGGGCGAGCCCGGCAATAATGCCCAGCATTCCTTTTTTCAGCTGCTGCATCAGGGTACCGCGCGCGCCGCCATGGATTTTCTGCTGCCTGTGCAGTCATCATGCGGACGAAAGGAGCAGCAGGAGCTCGCGATCGCCAGCTGCTTGGCGCAGGCGGAAGCCCTGGCATTCGGGCAGACGGCCGAACAGGTGGCCGTCGAACTTCGTGCGCAGGGAGTTGCCGAAGCGCGCATCTCTGAACTGCTGCCACACAAGATCCATGCGGGCAGCAGGCCATCAACGTTGATCATGTTCCCGCGCCTTGATCCTGAAACGCTTGGTCGACTTATCGCCCTGTACGAGCACAAAGTGTATGTGCAGAGTGTGGTGTGGGGAATTAATGCCTTCGATCAATGGGGTGTTGAATTGGGCAAGAAGCTCGCCACGGATATTGCGCCACTAGTAGAGCGACCGGAGGCATCGGCAGGGGCGGGAGGGAAGAATCGTTCCAGCTCCCTCCTCGGGGCCCTGCAGTTCGTCGCCAGCCACGTGAACTCGCGGCGCAGTTAGTGAGTCGGGGACCAGGGCGCGCCGAGAATTCTAACGGACACTTTGTCGTGATCGTTGTGGCGCGCCAATATCGTGATGGGAAAATTGCGAAATACGGTTTCCATGAGTTGGGAGAGCGAATGTTGAGTCTGCGAAATTGCCGGATTGGGGTCATCGGGCTGGGCTATGTCGGACTGCCTCTGGCCGTAGAGTTCGGAAAGAAACATGTAACGAAGGGGTTCGATATCAACCCGCGGCGAATTCGCGAACTACAAGCCCGCCGCGACAGCACGCGCGAGGTGAGTTCGCGGGAGTTACGAGAGTCCACGAAATTAACCTTGAGTTCTCGACTCCAGGATTTGAAGAAATGCACCGTGTTTATAGTTACCGTTCCGACGCCCATCGATGAATACAAGCGTCCCGATCTGAAGCCGTTGTTGAATGCGACCGAGTCGGTGGCAAAGCTCCTCAAGAAGGGTGACGTCGTCGTATACGAGTCGACGGTGTACCCGGGCTGCACGGAAGAGATCTGCGTGCCGATACTAGAGCGAGTCTCGGGCCTTAGATTCAACGTCGATTTTTTTGCCGGGTACAGCCCGGAGCGAATTAATCCGGGCGATAAAAAACATCGACTGACGGCCATCCGCAAGGTAACATCTGGATCGACGCCAGAAGCCGCCGAATTTATAGATAAGCTCTATCGCGGCGTCATTACTGCCGGGACGCATTTAACCAGCAGCATTCGGGTTGCTGAAGCCGCGAAAGTGATCGAGAACACTCAGCGGGACGTGAACATCGCGTTAATCAATGAGCTCGCGCTCATTTTTCACCATCTCGGAATTGATACCGAGCAAGTGTTGGAGGCGGCAGGGACGAAATGGAATTTTCTGCCATTTCGACCGGGCTTGGTTGGGGGCCATTGTATCGGTGTTGATCCTTACTACCTGACCCACAAAGCTCAGGAGATTGGCTACCACCCTGAAATGATTCTTGCCGGCAGACGGCTGAATGACAGTATGGGCGCTTACGTTGCCAGCCAGGTGATGGGCTTAATGGCCAAACGGCGGATCCACATCAAGGGTTCCCGAATACTGGTGCTGGGTCTCGCGTTCAAGGAGAACTGCCCCGACCTTCGAAACTCCAAAGTCATCGACGTAATCGGCGAATTGCGTAAGTTCGGCGCCCGCGTCGAAGTCTACGATCCCTGGGTAAGCGGGCGAGAAGCGCAGATGGAATATGGGCTTCGGCCAGTGCGCACTTTGCATCGCAATCGCTACGATGCGGCAGTACTGGCGGTGGGGCACGATGCGTTCAAGAGCCTTGGCTCGGCCGCTATCCGACGCCTTTGCCGACGGAACCACGTGTTCTACGACATCAAGTACGCATTTCCCGCGGCGCAAAGTGACGGCCGCCTTTGAGCACCTTGCACCAAATTCTCTAAAAATCGGTACAATCCGCGGTTCCGACCAATTCCTTGGGGGCCTACCCTTCGTGCATCAGCTGTCCGGCGCCTTAAGACTTTCACGGTTTACGGCCGCCTTGTTTGCCAGTGTAGTCGGTGTGCTACTGACCTCCGGTCTCGGACATGCACAGTCGTCCAGTTCCGACCTGATTTCAATATTCAACAGCATGTCGCCTGAGCAGCAGCAGGCGATCATGGAGCAGGTCGGTGGGCAGGCTGGCGGGTCCAATGCCGCCGGGAATCCGTCGCGCAGCACCAAGAAATCCGATGTAAATGGTGATCAGTATCAGAGGTGGCTTAAGAGCCAGTCCAACGAGTTCGCCCCGCACCGGTTGCAAGCCGACGACCTCATCTTTATTGAAGTCGAAATCGAGCGACAGAAGCTGACGTGGCCGGCACCGGCATTCCCGGGTGGGTCTCAGAGTGGCCAGACGGACCAGACCACGGCCACTCCATCAGCCGGCAATGGCAGCAATAGCAGCAGCAGTAGCAGCGCGGTCGCGCCATCTGCCACTCCCGGGGTCACGCCGGTGGTTGCGCCACAGATCGAGGTTGACGACGCCGAAAAGAAGCGCCTTGAAGACCTAATCACCCTGATCCGCAAGAGCGATCCCTACACGATAGACCCGGCAGGTGCTGTGCAGTTGCCTGGCTTTGCGGCAATAACAGTGGCGGGGCTCACGGAAGAGCAAGCTGCGACACGACTCTCGGCCGAGCCCGATCTACTTAAGCTCGATTTCAAAGTGACCTATCTTCCCGTAAAGCACCTCGGCGGCACCGGGCTGAAGCACTTTGGCTATGATCTCTTTAGCGACATGACCCCGTCGTCATTTGCGCCAACTTCTGATGTTCCGGTGCCTGCCAGCTACCCGGTAGGTCCGGGCGACCAATTTACCGTGCAGCTCTATGGAAGTCAGAACCGTACAATTCGCTTAACGGTGAGTCGGGAAGGCTACGTCAATTTTCCTGAACTCGGACCGATCAGCGTGGTGGGCCGCTCTTTCGGCGCCGTCAGATCAGAAATCGAGTCGCGTGTCGCCCGACAGATGATTGGAGTGCACGCCAGCGTGAGCATGGGCGAGACCCGAGCAATTCAGATTTTTGTGCTTGGGGAATCGCGTTTTCCCGGCGCCTATACCATCAGTGGCCTGTCAACGATAACCGGGGCACTGTTCGCATCCGGGGGCGTGAGCGAAATTGGCTCGCTGCGATCAATTGAACTCAAGCGCGGGGGCAAGAGCATCACCCAGTTTGATCTGTACGATTTGCTGATGCGTGGCGATTCAAGTCACGATGCGCAGCTGCAGGCCGGGGACGTGATCTTCATCCCCTCAATAGGGCCGACAGTTTCCATCGATGGTGAAGTGCAGCGACCGGCGATATACGAGCTCAAGGATGCCGTAACCGCGGCAGCGGCTGTGCAAATGGCAGGTGGATTTACCCGAGAGGCGGATTCGGGAAAAGCGACTCTCAGTCGCGTCGATGCCCAGCGGCGTCGCGTCGTACAGGATATTGACCTTAGCAAAGCGGACGCTGGAGCGGAGCTGCTTAAGAACGCGGATGTGTTGCGGGTCTCGCGTCTCCGCCCGACCCTCGATTCGGGCGTCACCGTAGAGGGACAGGTGTACCGGCCGGGGAGTTATGCCTGGCGGCCGGGCTTGCGGCTTTCGCAGCTGCTGCCCTCGCTCGATGAACTTAAGCCAGATGCCGACCAGCACTATGTGCTGATTCGCCGTGAGGACGCAGTCACCAAGCGCATATCGGTGGTGTCTGCCGATCTGCCAGCGGCACTGGCAGCGCCCGGATCCTCGGCCGACCTGGAACTGATGCCTCGAGATCGCCTGACGGTATTCGATCTTCAGAATGGCCGCGACCGCGTTATCCGCCCGCTGATGGATGAGCTGCAGCTGCAATCCAATCAACAGCAGTCACAGGCGATAGTCAATATAAGTGGCAGTGTCAAGGCACCCGGCGACTATCCGCTCGAGACCGGGATGAAGATTTTCGACCTGATTCGGGCCGGCGGAAGTCTCGACACCGAAGCCTATAGTGGGAGCGCGGAACTTTCGCGCTTCGTCATCGAGAATGGCCAAAGTCGTCGCACCCAAGTACTGCCCGTGGACCTGCCGGGCGTGTTGCGTGGCGACGCGGGCGCCAACCTCAGCCTGCAGCCTTTCGATCGCCTTTATATCAAGGATGTCTCGGGCTGGACTGGGCAGGAGCAAGTGAAGTTATTGGGCGAAGTGCGTTTCCCCGGCACCTACCCGATCAAACGGGGCGAAACGCTGCGCGACGTGCTTAAGCGCGCGGGCGGTCTGACCGATCAAGCCTTTCCGGAAGGTGCGGTGTTCACTCGCAAGGATTTGCGCGACCGCGAACAGGAACAACTCAATCGCCTCGCCGATCGTATGCAGAATGAACTCACTGCCAGCACCATGATGGCGGCCCGCGGTGGTCAGGGCGGGGCCGGTCAGGCCTACAGTCTCGGCCAGTCGTTGCTGACGCAACTCAAGGCGGCCAAGGCGGTGGGACGGTTGGTCATCGACATTGAGGCCGCGAAAACAGCGCCCGCCGACTCAGGCGGTGACGTTATTCTGCGTAACGACGACGTGCTTATGGTGCCAAAGCGCAGCCAGGAAGTGACCGTAATCGGGGAAGTGCAGAATGCCACATCGCATCTGTTCCGAGGCGACCTGGATCGCGATGATTACATTGCATTGAGTGGCGGAAGTACCCGTCTCGCCGATGAGAGCAAGATATATGTCGTGCACGCCAATGGCAGCGTGGACGCAAGGGCGGATCGCTGGTGGGTGCCGCATGTGGGCACCTCGCTGATACGCCCTGGCGACACAATCGTCGTGCCGCTGGATGCCACTCGCGCGCCGGCGCTGCCCACCTGGCTGGCGGTGACGCAGATTCTCTACCAGATCGCGATCGCGGCGGCGGCGGTGAATTCGTTCTAGGAAACGATTAATCGCGAAAGGTCGTTGAAGCGATACATCTGTACCACAATTTTCGGCCATCTGAAAATCCATGACACGAACAATAACCGGCCGAAAGGTCCGCTTTGCGCTCGTAGGCTGCGGGCGAATCGCCCACAATCATATTGCCGCCATCAAGGCTCACGCTGATCGATGCGAACTTGTGGACGTTTGCGATTTGATCGACGAACGAGTGGCTGAGGCCGTACGAATAACCGGAGCCCGTGGACATCACCAGCTGACCGAGCTGCTGGAACACACCAACGCTGACTGCGTGATTTTGGCGTCACCGTCCGGATTGCATTCGTCGCAGGCGATCCAGGTGGCGCGCGCTGGAAGACATGTCATGACTGAAAAGCCAATGGCTACGCGCTGGCAGGATGGTTTGGAAATGGTGCGCGCCTGCGACGCTGCCGGAGTGCGGCTGTTCGTCGTCAAGCAAAACAGACGCAATCGAACGCTACAACTGCTCAAGTCAGCGGTCGAGGGCGGGCGATTCGGCCGCATATATCTGGTGAATATCAATGTGTTTTGGACGCGCCCGCCCGAGTACTACGCCAGCGCCAAATGGAGGGGTACGTGGGAATTTGATGGCGGCGCGTTTATGAACCAGGCAAGCCACTACGTCGATTTGCTTGATTGGATTATCGGGCCGGTCGAGAGCGTCATGGCCTATACAGGCACACTGGCCCGCAATATTGAAGTCGAAGACACGGGCGTAGCCGCATTGAAGTGGCGGAACGGCGCGATGGGTTCCATAAACGTGACAATGTTGACTTTCCCCAAGAATCTCGAGGGTTCGATTACCGTACTTGGGGAACGCGGAACCGTGAAAATCGGAGGAGTTGCGGTCAACGACATTCAGCATTGGGAGTTTGCCACGCCAGATCCTATAGATGCGCAAATCAGCGCCGCAAGCTACGAAACCGCTTCGGTCTACGGCTTTGGTCACCCACTTTATTACGATAACGTCATACGTACCTTACGAGGCGAAGCCGAAGCAGAAACTGATGGCCGAGAAGGCCTGAGATCCCTCGAACTGCTAATTGCGATGTACAAATCCGCCCGCGACGGTCGACGCATCAATCTGCCGTTGGAATATTGAACGGCCATGGCTATGGCGACAATTCAGCCGACAGCGATTGTGGACGCCGGAGCCATTTTGGGGGAGGACACCCGGGTTTGGCATTTCACGCATGTTTGTTCTGGCGCTCGCATCGGCGCACGCTGCTCATTGGGACAAAACGTGTACGTCGGCAACGACGTAGTGATCGGCGATAACGTCAAGATTCAAAATAACGTTTCCGTTTACGATGCTGTGACGCTCGAAGACGACGTTTTCTGCGGGCCGAGCATGGTATTCACCAATGTCTACAATCCACGTGCGGCGGTCAGCCGCAAAAAAGAATATCGGCGTACATTAGTGCGGCGAGGAGCGACACTTGGCGCCAATTGCACCATAGTCTGTGGCATTACAATCGGTGCCTACGCGTTTGTGGGCGCAGGGGCGGTAATTAACAGACATGTAAAGGAATTTGCAATCGTGGTGGGCGTTCCGGGACGCCACATAGGATGGATCAGCCGACACGGGGAGCGCCTCAATCTACCCTTAAGTGGGCAGGGTAGTGCGACTTGTAGCGCAACCGGCGAGCAATATGTGCTGAGCGGTGAACGTTGCGCTCTTGTGGGCGCATCGTCGTGACCGAACAGCGCCTGCGCACCCTCAGCGTCGTCGGGGCGCGGCCCTCAGTTTGTAAAACTTGCGCCCGTGGCGAGCGCGATGATGCGGGCCGCCAATCCGATAGACGATATTGTCGTGCACACCGGACAACATTACGACGACGAATTGTCCAAGGTGTTTTTTGACGAGTTGAGATATCCCGCGCCCCTCGATCAACCTCGCAGTTGGCTCCGGGTCCCACGGTGCCCAAACCGCCAGGATGCTAGAAGGCGTCGAGGCATGCTTGCAGAAATGGAAGACCGGGCGCCGTCATTGTCTACGGAGACACAAATTCCACGCTGGCCGGTTCGCTCGCGGCCGCAAAACTGCACATTCCTGTGGCGCACGTCGAAGCGGGTCTGCGTAGCTTTAATCGACGTATGCCGGAGGAGTTGAATCGCATCGCTGTCGATCACCTGTCGGACGCCTTGTACGCGCCGACCAAGACCGCGATGGACAATCTTAAAACGGAAGGCCTGCAGGCGCGCGCCACGCTTACCGGCGATGTCATGTACGATGCGGTGATAAGTTTCTGCGCGCAAGGCAGCGACGACGTCCACGATACTTGCGAAGTTGGGTCTGCGCGCCGGGCCGCTACATTGTCGCGACGCTGCACCGAGCGGAGAACACGGCGCCGCAAGAGCTTCGGCAATTATTGCATTCGATCAATGCCGCCGCGTCTCGATTCGGGCGTATCGTTTTGCCGATGCACCCGCGCACCGCCGCGGTCCTGAAGAGCGAGGTCACTGACTGGCAGCCGGTCGATAATCTCACAGTGACGGGCCCTTTGGGCTATCTCGATATGTTGGCGCTTCGTGCAAGGATCACGCTGCGTGCTGACCGATTCCGGCGGACTGCAAAAGGAGGCCTTTTTCCTGGGTCGTGCGTGTGTGACACTGCGCGATGAGACGGAGTGGATTGAAACGCTGGCTGAGCAGCGCAAACCGTTCGCCGGAGGTGATGGCGCGAGGCTCATACCGATCCTTGAGAAATGCTGCTTAGGAGTGGGAGCGTCGCCCTCAAGGGAGCTGCAGCCGGGTCGCGACGGGCCCATTCGGAGATGGCAGAGCGGCGGAGCGCATTGTCGCGGAAATCACCAAACTTTGTGAGTAAAGCCTATGAGCGAGGAACGTGACGAGGACCGACGGGACCTGAGCCTACTTGCGCTATGGAGATTTGTGTGGCGCAACACCACTAGTCGTGTTAACTAGTGTAGCAATTTTTGCCATTGGCGCTGTGGTGCTCGCATTCTGGTTGACACCAAAGTATCGCGCCGAAGTGGTGATCTCTCCCGCCGAGAGCCCGACCGGCTTGGGCCAATTCGGCGGGCAACTTGGAGATCTTGCATCGCTGGCCGGCATCAGCCTGGGCAATGGCAGCAACAGAAAATCCGAAGAGGCGCTGGAGTACCTGCGCTCGCGAATCTTCACCACCGGATTTATCAATCGGCACAACCTGATGCCGATATTGTTCGCCAAGAAATGGGATGCACGCCGCAACCAATGGCGCGATAAGGATGATGCACCGACAATCTCTGAGGCGGTGAAAAAGTTCTCCACGCAGATCAGGCAGATTGTTGAGGATCGCCGCACCGGAATCATTACGGTCGCAATTTTCTGGACCGATCCAAAGGTGGCGGCGGATTGGGCGAATTCGATGATCGCCGATGCTGACGCAGATCTAAGGGCACGGGCGGTCGCTGAGCAAACCCGCAGCGTGGACTATCTTGAGCGAGAGGCGGCGCAAACGTCTGACGTGGACGTGCGCACGACAGTGTACAAAGTCATGGGGAGCGAGCTTAAGAACGCCATGCTAGCACGCACCCGAGACGCTTATGCCTTTAAAGTCATCGATCCAGCGGTGGTTCGCGATCGCCGCGATCGGGATAGTCCGAACAGGCCACTGGTTGTGGTCATGGGCGTCGCTTTAGGTATTGTCGTAGGGATAATCTTAGCGGCACTCCTCGAGCGCCGCGCGGCACGCCGCCTGCGCTAGCGCAAGCAAATGTTACTGTTGGATTATGTGCACGCGATAGTCCTTGCCGGGGTCGCGCTATACGTATGGTATCGCGAACCGCCGCGAATGCTACTAACGCCATTGATGCTGATCTCGTTTTTTGTGCTGTACGGTCCGGGCAACATCGTCTACTTCATGGGAGCAGAGACTGTGCCTGACATACACAGCTCGGTGATCTTGAGCCTTATCATGATGTGGCTGTGTCTGATGGTCGGCATAGAGTTGGCGCGTATTTGCGCTCCGGCGTCATATGTATGCTACAAGCAGGTAACTCGCGGCTGGAAAGGCGCCGCGATCCTCGACCGTCACGAATCAGACAAACTGTTGGTCGCGATTGGCATCCTGACTGCGGCTTATCTAATCGGCGTCTTTTTGTATTTGGGCAAGCCCTCGCAACTTCTGGAATTTGTGTCGCTGCAGTCGTCCGTGGACAAAGCCAGATACCGGCACGACTTTGGAAGTGACGGAGGTTACCTATACCAAACACTGATTGCGTCGGTTGCGCCGTTCCTGAGCTTTTTGTTGCTGCTCAAGGGCACTGTGGCCAAACGTCCTTATGTGCTAGGGGTCGGACTACTGATTTTCGCCGCCGTGCTCGCAGGAAAGTTAGGCACTTTCGAGAAAAGTCCATGGGTCGTATACCTGTTGCAACTCATTTTTGTATGGCAGGTCACGCGCAGTCTTGAGATCGGATTCGGCCGTGTCCTAGTCCTGGCGATCGTGACGGTGGGTGGCGTGGTTCTGGCGGTGACGATCGCGCTTCCGCAAATTGATTCGGCCGACCTGTTTGCTTGGTTAGGGTATCGGTTTTTTGAGGTAAACAATGAAGTCATCTACCAGACCTTCTACGTGTATCCACTATATCTGCCGCATACTTGGGGCATGAATATTGGCCTGATCCACTCAATTTTTGACAATGGGGAACTGGTAGCGGCGTACAGCCGAGTGGCAAGCATGTTCGGCGCCGAAGGCGCAACTTTTGACGTTTTCTTCATCGGCGATGCCTGGGTCGATTTCTCGTATGGCGGAGTGATCGTAATGTCAGTGATCGTCGGATTCGTAGTCAAGTCGATTGATATCTTCGCCATGAGTCTCGGGAAGACTCCGGTTACCGTGGCATTGCTAGGAAGCAGCATGTACGGCCTGTTCCAACTTGAAGTCAACTCCGCATTTACGGCTTTTTTGTCGGGGGGACTGGTTATCATACCGCTGGTGGTGGCGGCTTCAATTGCACTCATGAACGACCTGTCGCGGCCTGCCGGCAAACTGGGCGCTAAGCCGGCGCTGCCGTGAGCGCTATAGGCATTGTGAATTACGGAATCGGCAACGGCGGATCGATTGCCAACATGTTCCGCAAGTTGCGATTGAATGTACCCGTTGTCTCCACCGCTGAGCAAATGTCGGCCGCGCAGCGTCTGGTGCTGCCGGGAATCGGATCGTTTGATGCCTGCATGGACGCACTGAACAAGTCGGGCCTGCGTGAGGCGGTACTGAAGTATGTTGACACCGGACGCCCGCTATTAGGAATCTGCGTCGGAATGCAGATGTTGACTCTGGGGAGCGAAGAAGGGAACTCGCCGGGCCTTGGCCTCATCCGCGCGCATGCCAAGCGGCTGAATGCAGCCCCTGGGCTGCGGGTTCCCCATATAGGATGGGATTCCGTAACATGGCAGATCCCCGCGCACCCGCTGAGTAACAATTTAATTGAGGGGAGCCGCTTCTATTTTGTGCACTCGTACTGCGTCATCTGTGAATCAGCAGAGAATTCTTTGGCAAAATGCACGTACGGGGAAGAATTCTCCGCCGCTATTTGCCGCGATCGAATTTCCGGAGTCCAGTTTCATCCGGAAAAGAGTCACCGATTTGGTTTGCAGTTGTTGCAGAATTTCGGCAGCGCATGAATTCCCTGCGTCCTCGCGTGATTCCCTGTCTGCAATATGCGGGCGGCGAGCTTCTGAAGACCCAGCGCTTCAAGGATCCTCTGTACCTTGGCGACCCGATCAATGCCGTAAAGGTGTTCAACGATCTCGAGTGCGATGAACTCGTGATCGTGGATATTCGGGCGACGCTTGAGGGGCGCGCGCCAGATTACGCAATGATTGAGGAGTTTTCGTCGGAAGCCTTCATGCCGTTGACCTATGGCGGCGGTATCAATGGCGTCGAGCAAATACGACGAATACTGGCGATCGGGATTGAAAAAGTGGTGATTGGCTCGGCGGCGCCGGATGGAATGTTGATCGCAGCGGCCGCGGCGATATTTGGTTCACAGAGCATTGTCGCAGCGGTGGACGTCAGGAAGTCGCTGTTCGGCCGCAGTGACGTGTGGATTCGAAGCGGAACGCGCAATCTCAGCGTGGATCCATGCAGCTACGCCACGCGCATGCAAGATTGTGGCGCCGGAGAACTGTTCGTACAGTCCATCGATTTGGAAGGTTCCCGTTCGGGCTATGATATTGCACTAATGAAAGAAGTCAGCGCGGCGGTAAAGATCCCGGTAATCGCCTGCGGTGGCGCGGGCACTCTCGAAGACATTAGGCAGCTGTTTCAATCAAGCTCCGCGGCCGGCGCGGCCGCTGGCACGATGTTTGTTCTCCACGGCAAACATAAGGCGCCGCTGATCAGTTACCCGCGTCCCAATGAAATTGCCATGCTGAGTGACCGCACTACAAAAGCCATCATATGACCGAACAGTATCGAATCTGTACCCGCTGCATTATGGACACGACGGATCCGGAAATCAGCTTTGACGTCGAAGGCAGATGCAACCATTGCACGGCATATTTAGCGCGACCGGCAATCTACAACCTGCCGGCCGCCGAGCGCGGGCGGTTGCTGGCCGCGGTCGTGGCGCAGATGAAGCGCGATGGTCACGGCAAGGCCTACGATTGCATTATCGGAGTTAGTGGCGGGGTGGACTCGAGTTTCTTGGCGATCAAGGTAAAGGAGCTCGGCCTGCGGCCCTTGGCTGTCCACGTGGACAATGGGTGGAATTCCGAGAAGGCCGTGGGCAACATCAAGAGAATTCTCGATCCATTGCAGATCGACCTGTCGACATTGGTGCTCAATTGGAAGGAATTTCGTGAGTTGCAGCTCGCTTTCCTGCGTGCATCGACCCCAGATTCAGAAATCCCTTCTGATCACGCCATCGTCGCGTCTTTCTATGCCGCATGCAAACAACACGGCGTCGGCTATTGCGTCAATGGCGTCAACATGCGAACTGAGGGCATTCACGTCCGTCAGTGGTCGCAGGGCCATCTCGACAGCCGCTATATCCGCAGCGTCTATAAGCGCTTTACGCACAAGCGCCTTAAGTATTTTCCGCTTATTCCGGTGACCACGCTGGTATTCAACATCGTGCTGCACCGGCCCAAAAACGTCTTCATGCTTGACTATCTGGATTACGACAAGCAGGTCGCCAAGCGTCTACTGATCCAGAAATACGGGTGGGAGGACTATGGCGGCAAGCACTACGAATCGGTGTACACCAAGTTCTATCAAGGCTGGATCCTTCCGCACAAATTTGGCTACGACAAGCGCCGCATGCACCTGTCCTCGTTGGTGTGCTGTGGACAGATGACGCGGGATGAGGCGCTCGCGGAGGTGGCGACGCCTGCCTACCCGCCGGAAAATGTCGAAGCCGACAAGGCGTTTGTTGCTAAGAAGCTGGGAATCTCGGGCGAGCAGTTTGAGGCCATCATGGCTCTCCCGAAAAAGACTTACGCGGACTATCCCAATCTTCAAAACCACTGGGCATTCGCTCGCGGTTTAGACCTGTATAGATTTTTGAAGCATAAGCTGCATTGGGTTAGTTGAACCGTCGACATGGCCGCAAGTGTAGTTTCGCGTGCGGTGGGTATCGGTGCATTCAGTGTCGCCGGCCAACTTATCATTATCTGCTCGCTGCCGGCCTACTCGAGGCTTTTTGATCCGGGCCCCTACGGTGAGTACCTCATCTTTGTAGGTGCAGTTGGCGTTGTAAGTGTGTTTGCCGGCGTGCGCTATGATTCCGCCATCGTTTTGCCGCGTAACGACCGTGTCGCAAGCATGCTCACCGCTGTGGTGATGCTGGTCGCTGTGGCAGTCGCCATACTAATTGCGAGCTCCACGCTGTTGTCGGCGGCCATCGCCTGGGAGCCGGCCCGGTGGCTGGCAGCCGAGCCGGCACTCGGTTACGGCATGGCGGTAGCGACCGTGATCAGCGCAGCGCAGCGATGCTTGTCGAGCTGGTGTATTCGCAGCGGCCACTTCCTGTCGATAGGGTTCGGCCTATTTGTACTCTGCTTGGTGACGGTCATTGCGCAACTCACGCTGGGCCACGTGCTAAGCCAACTCTCGGCGCTTATTTGGGGTTATGTTTGCGCCCTGGGATTTCAGACTGCCTGCCTTGCGGCGGCAGACTGGCAAGATCATCACCCGAGATGGATTTCTCGTGTCACAGGTCGAGGCATGAGACGTGCCGCTTACAAATACCGGAGATTTCCTACCTACATGGTCGGCTACGCGCTTGCATCGTCAGTGCGCGATCGCCTCATTCAGATCATGCTCGGAATTGGTGCGGGCGCGGCCGCAGTGGGTCGGTTCGGACTGGCGTACCGAGTTACTTACGCGCCGAACTCGTTGATTTATAGCGCCGTGTCGCCAATATTCTTTTCGATCGCGAGCCGCGGCAGCCGGGCTGTCGTTGGGCGCTTTGCGGCAAGTCTGGTGGAGACTTCTATCGTCGCATTGGTGGTGCCCTACGTGGCTTTCGCTCTGGAGGCGCCGGCGATGACTGACGGTCTATTGGCCGATAAATGGCATGGTACCGGTCCGTACTTTCAGGCACTGGCTGGTCCTGCGCTAATGCTCGCAGCGACGTGTTGGCTGGATCGTGCGTTCGATTGCTTCAGACAGCAAAACGTGGCGTTCCGCCTGGAGGCGTCCTTCACGTTGGCGTCAGTTGGGCTCGTTGCCTTTCTGTCAGGGTCAATCGATGCGGTGCACATTGCATGGGTCTACGCTGCGGTTGCCCTTGTTTATTATTGGATTTACTTCCTGGTGACGTTCGTCGCGTGCGAATTTCCCCTGCTCGATTTTCGCCGCGCGTGCCTGACCGGCTTACTCGCGATTATCGTCGCTTTGGGTCTCGGCACGCTAGTGCACCAGGTGCCAAACCTGGCCTTACGGCTGACGGCTTATTTGCTGCTGATGGTGCTGGTAATTCTATCGTGGATGAGATTCGGGGGCGGCACCGATACAATACGGATGTTCATGCGCTCGCGTGTCGGTGCGCCAGGCGTCGACGGACTGGCGACCGTGCAATTCTAAAGACGCCAGCTGGTAAAGTGCTGTAATGCGATTCCGAGCGGCGAGCGAGATGAGGGCTGCGGGAAGTCAATGTAAATCGAGCTCACATTATGTACGTAGAGTGAGGTGGCACATGAATACTGAAGTCGCGGTAGGAGTCCGAATGGCAGCCCTCAGGCGGTTGGCCCGGGTGGTCACGTTGACTGTGGTGCTGATTGCGGTGGCGCATCAAGCATGTGCTCAGTCCACATGTGAGGCGACCGAGCATGGAATGCGTGCTGATGGGACCGATAATGTGGCTATATTCACCAAGATTCTGGCGGAGTGTGCCGGGCGGACGATTCACATTGCGCACGGCACGTACACATTTAGTCCGAGTGGCTTTGCGACCGGCATCAAGGTGCCGGCCGACACCACGCTCGTTGGCGATGGCGCACAAGGGTCTCAGCAGACTGTCCTACGGGTCGCGGATAGCGGAACTTTTCAGTCTTTTCTGTGGATCCGGAATGTCTCCAACGTCGCCATCCACGGCATTCGGATTGCAGGGAGTGCCTACGAGAGCGGTTGTACACGTCATCTCGATTACGGCCACGCTATTTACGTCCTGTCGGATGCAGGCCAGAGCGCCGGTGTCGAGAATGTGGACGTGTCCGATGACGCATTTCAAAACTTCAATGGGCAAAGCTGGATTACGGTAAACGCAGCGGACGGTAGCCCCGGTGTCGGTCTAAATAGCACTATTACTGTAAAGAACAATGTGTTTGACAGCGAGTCGAATTTAGGCGGTTGCGCCGCTACAGGCACTATGACCGATCTGGCGGCGATGGTATCTGTACATGGTTCGGACAAGTCAGAGCATGGTGTGGTAAAAAACGTGGCGGTAACGTCAAACACACTCAACGCCGGTTACGTCAAGGAAGGGGTGGCGATCTGGAGCGGGACCAACAGCATCAGCGTCACGAACAATGTAATCGCTGACACCGGACTGCGCTTGCCGCGGCCTCCACGCACGGACTTGGGGCGCTATGCCATCATTGTTTACAACAGCGCCCACGAGGAGCCGGGCCTGCACCCTGATACGATCTCGATCATGGGTAATACGATCACCAATCCGTATTCGTGTGGCGTGTACGTTGCGGTTGGGCAGAACATCCAGATTTCTGGAAACCGCATTTCAGGGCAGATAGATCAGTATGACCCCACCCTTCCCAAGGGAGCGATTGCGCTGAACCATGCAACAGGTGTCTCGCTGGTGAACAACGAGTTGACTAACAACTATATTGGGATCTCATCAGTGGGCAGCGGGATAAATATGGGCCCGAATCACATCGTAGCGCTGTCCGGTGGAGTGGCTACCAAGATCCGCTGAGGCGCATAGATGGCTTGCCGAGTGAGGCGGCCTAGATGCACGAGCACTTTCTACTAAGAATCCGCGAATGAACAATCCGAGTCTCGCTAGCGATCTCGTGTGCCCGGTGACCCGCCAGCGACTGCATGCTGTACCTCTCATGGAGGCGCGCGCCCGAATCTCTGACGGGGAACCGCTGAGCACGCGTGTGCCCACACACGGAGCGCCGGTGACTGGTGAAACCGAATTGGTCTTGTTGCGTGAGGATGAACAGGCTGCGTATCCGGTCGTATCCGGGATTCCAGTACTGCTGGCACCGGAGGTCCTGAGTGGTCCGCGCGTCCAACGCGCGTTTGACCTGGGGGATCTGCAGTACGCTGAGGCGTATCTCGAGATGGAATTCTACAATTCCGTTGGCTTTAGGGATGCAAAGGCTTTGCGGGAGTCGGGCTCGCTGCTCGCCGTAAAAGATAGTGAGTCTCTGCAGCACCTCGAGCGCCTGCGGATACGCCCAGCGCTCGAGCGCAGCAACTTCCCGCGACCGCCAAGGGTCTGGTTGCACTCTCGAATGGATTTGCAGAGCGAATGGGATTGCTACCAGCACATTGGATCCGTTGCGGGGAAACGCATATTGCAACTCGGCGGCTCCGGCAGGGCGGTTCAGGCATTGCTGCTTGCCGGTGCTGCAGAGGCGCTGCTGCTCACGCCGATGGTAGGGGAGGCGGAAGTCGCGACTGAAGTTGCGAAGCTGATGGGCGTTGCCGACCGATTCCGATGCCTGATCGCGGTCGCCGAGGAAATTCCGCTTGCCGACAGCTCAGTCGACGTCGCGTTCTCAGCTGGTTGTGTTCACCACATGCGGACCGAGATCGCATTCCCCGAAATCGCGCGGGTGCTGCGCTCGGGCGGGCAATTCACGGCCATAGAGCCGTGGCGCGCGCCCTTCTACGATGTCGGGACCAGACTTCTGGGAAAGCGCGAGGCAAATCCTTTCTGCCACCCGTTAACGGCGACCAGAGTCGCTCCACTATTCGGCGCCTTCAAGAAGGCACGATACGAGCTTCATGGGACTCTGACCCGCTACGCAATGTTGGGTCTGCAGAAGTTTGGTCTGAACATGCCACTTGGTCCAGCGTGGGCGCTCGGGCGCGCGGATGATGCGCTGTGCTCCCTGCTTGCTTTGCGCCGCTTCGGTAGCGGTGTGGCGCTGCTTGCCACGAAATGAAGGTAAACGCACCGGAGAACGGCCGGATAACAGCAATTTGGTAGCGCTTCCCGCGATCAAGAAATACACGCGATGCGCCATAGATTCGGTGGCGTAGCGTGAGGAAGTACGAATCTATCGGAGACTTAGCCGGAAGACCAACCCTCCATCTGGACGAGTTCTCTGGAAACCCTTCCGAATGACGTAACCGCCGCGCTTCGAATTGCTGCACGGCGTCGGCATCAACCAGGTGCCTACTTCACGAATAGGAAATGCTCCAAAAATGTTCACGGTTGCGTGCACGCCATTGTCATTTGCAATGTCTTCAGGAGACTTGAAATTCAGAAACTGGGCGGCTGGTTTTGATGTCTCCGATATCAGGAGGGTCGGATTGATTGTTGCGATGAGCATGTACCTCGAATGCCAAAGCGGTCCGGTGAGATTGAGCAGATTCGACCCCAGTCAGGGACCAAACGCGGGTCTGGGCTCGAGTTGACTCAGTCTTGGCGCCAGTCATGCGGACGATGACGGGATTTGCGGCCACGTTTGTAATGTCATTCCGACTGGAACAGAGGGGAATCCGCGTGGTCCTCACAGAACTCGTAACGAACGGTCCTTTCTAGCGCCTCCATAATCGGAACGGGGCTCACGAACCCCGTACGCTCTACAGACGACTCGTATACAGAGTTGGCGCAGAACTTCTGAACTCTGACGGCACTGATTGCAAAGCGTTTGCCTGCAACCCGTGCCACAACGTCGAATGCGCTACCGATCAGTGTTCCAAGAGCTTTCGGAATACGCCAACGAATTCGCCGCCGCCGGCCAGTTATTTTCGAAACGATGTCCACCAGTTGGTTCATCGTTAAGTCGGGGCGGTCCGTGAAGTTAAAAGTGTGTGTTCCAGGCGTTAAAAGAAGTGACCACTCCAGGAACGCAGCGACATTTTCTACGTACGCAATTGATTTACGATTAGTTCCGGCACCAACCATTACGAAGAATGACGAGCTGATTTGCCTCATTAAATTGTATACATTGCCCCTGTTACCTTCGCCGAAGACAACCGTCGGGCGCACGATTACCAATGTGCGACGTTGTGGGTCTTCCGCCTGCCAAGCGCGAAAAACCAACTCGGCTCGATGCTTGGTCTCACCGTAATCGTTAATTGGCTTGACGCTTCCCGATTCGTCTGTGCCGACCGGCGCGAATCCGTACACCGCTACGGAGCTCGTAAAAATGATATGGCGGACGTTCCTGCGGCGCGCTACGGTGCAAACGTTCTCGGCGCCGACAACATTCACGTCGTGATACCTCGATCGCGGCCAAACGTCATCACGGTGCTCTGCAGCCAAGTTAACGAGTACCGTGCCCTCTGGGACAAGAGTTTCGAAAGACTCAATTCGAGTAACGTCACCGGATTTGGTAAGGTCCGGAAATGCACGGCTCTGCGCCAAATCAATGATATTGAGTGATATGTCCCCCTTGCCGACGAGCCTTCGTGCCAGACTGGTACCGATAAATCCTGAGCCGCCTATGATGGTCACCTGCATCTTCGATCTCTGTCTGTGGATGCCAGCGACATCCGGTCGGACGTTAACTTAGCCAAGCGTCAGGCCGCGAAATTTCGATAGGACTTTGCGCACTACGAAATATATGCCGCCGCCACCCATCACCTCATCATAAGCCCTGGTGGATTCCCGCCAGCCGGAGGCATAGCTGGTGATCCCACGGGTGCTTGCCCCTCCGATCCGTACTATTGCAAGTGTCTCGTCCAAATGGCGGCCGACGTAACGTCGCTCGTTGGCAATGCGCAGCTGTTGCTTTAAGTCGGCGGCGATGCGATATGACGTATCGAATACCGGAGTAATGCTGTCCAAAACATATTTTCTAACAAAAAATGCAGGATGTGGAATTTGCGTTCCACGTATCCCCACAGTGGGATCGAAGAGTGGGCGGGTTCTTCTGGCAATCTGTTGAGAGCTGTTTATGAAGTCAACGTTGCCATATACGTAGTCGCAGTTACTCTCTACGAATACTCGATGAACGTCAGCGAGCACGTGATCATTTGGGTAATAATCGTCGGAATTGAGAAAGGCGATAATTTCGCCATTGGCAGCGGCGTATCCCTGATTCATGCCGTCGTAAATTCCGGAGTCTGGTTTCTGTATAACCGTAATCGAGGGGTTGGTCGCCTTTGCAATGGCGACCGTATCGTCTAACGACATGCAGTCCTTAAGGATGTGTTCAAGGGTGACGGCCTTCTGGCTGAGCACCGAAGACACCGTACCCTGGATCGTGTTGCGGCTGTTTTTGGTAACAGTAATTATCGAAAAGTTCATCTTAAAACAAAAGCGCTAAGGTCAGTTGATCGGTGCGCGCCGCCCATCGGCCTATTGTATGCCATCTACGGACGACCTAGTGTCGGCGGCGCCGGGCAGTCAGCTTGGCTCGAGGGCATCGCTGACGACGGTCCGCCGCACGGCGTAAGCGCGCTGTCCACCGTGTGGCAGTCCGGTTAGGTGGAACTCGGCAATTTCTGTGCTTCCACGTACAGGGATTGCGGGGCGTACTCTCCGCCAGATTCGTTCAGGTCCAGTGCGATTGCATTCCAACCCGGTATCCGGCTCGACCTAAAGCTCTCTAGCGCAGCGTTGCCGTATCCGACCGCTTCCAGGATGTGCGGCAACGAGACGCGATCATACATCCATTGATGGGTTTCCCCGCGACGACGCGCGTCCCCGAGCAAGGCCTTGTCCAGTAACTTGGCGATGCCGGCTTTCTGGCTGGTGGCGGCACCTTCACGGCGGACAGATTGTTCGAGCACTCCGGCAATGAAGAGCTCGTGCCTCCCGGCTTCTTGCTGATCGTGTTGGCATTTATCGATGTGCTGAACGTAGCTTCGACATAGGAATTCAAAATCCGGCACGACGATTCGGCAGATTCCACCTGGTTTTAGCACGCGCAGAATCTCCCTCAAAAATCCTGCTGCCACCGCGCGGTCCAAGTGCTCCAGGACATGAGAGTTGTATACGACGTCCACCGTGTTAGCCGCGAACGGAATACCTCGCGAGAGGTCGTGGGCCAGCATTCTGCCGCTCATTTGACTAAGCCGCTGTCGACGTGCGGCGTCGAGCGCTGGCCACGCGATAGTTCGAAGCAGCCACGAGTTCTTAATCCGTATGTTCAGCGACCAATCAACGTTGATAAAGTCCGGATGCGCGGTAGTCCGTGCTCCGCAGCCGAGATTGAGCATTAACATGCCGTCACTCTCATTGTCCAAACCATGAATACTTTGGAAAGCGTGTAAGCTACGAGTTTGTGTGTCAAGGCGGCGAACGCCGGTGCTTTCAGAGCAGGGGATAGTGGTTGCGAATTGCGATGGTATTCTATTCGTTTGCGCGGGACATGGGATATTCGATCACCATGCTTGCCCGGTATCTGACTCGTCTCGGTGCGGATGTGCACTATATCGCAGCCGACTTGCCGGTCTACCATAAGAGCCAGGATGCCCGCTCCGCATACGACCAGTTCAGTGCGGACAACACGATGACCCCGGGCACGACGGAGACCTACGACGGGTATACCGTCCACTGCCTTGGGCATCGAAAGGTTTTGGGAATACCGATGTTCGTCGGTCTGGGCGATAAATTGCGCGAAATTCAGCCCGATATCGTGCAACTATATATAAACGCAGGTTGGGTGCCGCTGCAAACGGTAGCCGCCAGACTAAGACTCAACTTCAAGCTTTTCTCTGCGGCGCACACGACCGTGTCGGTGTTCCCGCTCGCACGCCGCGTGGTGCGTCCATGGGATCGAGAGCTGGTAGCCAACTTCATTCTTCGGGATTTGCCCGGGCGATTGGTCGGCATGTTTATGGAAAAGTGTTATGCGGCCACCAGCGACTGCGCCGAGGTTGCCACGCGCTTCTACGGCATGCCGAAAAGCAAAGTGGTGATTTCGCCACTGGGCGTGGACACTGACAGCTTTTACCCCGCTCACACCGCTGCGGAGCGGCTCGATCGAACTCAAACCCGCGCTGCACTCGGGTTCACGGATGCCGAGCTGGTTTGCATCTACACGGGTCAATTCACCGACGCTAAGAACCCGATCATACTGGCGCGAGCTGTAGCGCTGCTGCGGGCGCAAGGCGATCGCGTGCGGGGTCTATTCATCGGCAATGGACCGCAAAGGGATGCGTTGGCGGCCGGCGACGGGTGCGTGGTCCTACCATTTAAACCACATCGCGAATTACCCGCGTACTATCGGGCAGCGGAGATCGGCGTTTGGCCCACCCAGGAATCGATGTCGATGTTGGATGCAGCGGCCTGCGGAATCCCGATTATCGTGAATGATACATTACGCGCGACGGAGCGCATTGACGGCAATGGCATAACCTACCGCCTGAATGATGTCGAGGACCTTGCGGAGAAAATACGCTCGTTGCTTGATTCGACGTATCGACAGCAGCTGGGCACCACCGGCGCGCGCCGCATCGCCCAGCTGTTTAGTTGGGAGAGCATTGCCAAGCGCCGTCTTGCCGACTACAAAACAGTGCTCGCGGCGTTTGGCATGAGAGCATGACTTCCAGCCCGCCACTTCTGCGTGGTGTCCGATGAAAACCATAGTTGTCGATCTCGGACAGCAGCGACAGTATGACAAATGCTATGACACCGACGTTTCGGAACGGCTTGAGCTGGGGGCCATTGATGATGCCTCCAGTGTTCAACGTCTTTTTGGCGCGTATGTATGGAATGCGCGCTAGGTGCCGCACCCGTGACTGCGCCGCGCTTATGGGCCTACAATTTCCCGCTGCTCTTCTGGCCGCGCCGATCGGTGATTAGTGACGAGTCCGGCAGTGCCCAATCACAAATCGTGCATTTGCCTCGGTAGTTGAAACGTGAGAGTGCTGCACGTCATCGAGACGATGGCGCCGCATGAAGGCGGGCCGCCGCGCGTGGTTGCGGGATTGGCCGGGGCGCAATGCGCGGCGGGGATAGATGCGCGGGTATTCTGTGGTGATGGAAATCAGTTGCCCGTGCACATGCGGCACTGGCGCGAGAACGCGCCGGAGTTCTCGGCCGTAACAGTAGACACGGCGTTCGCGCGGTCGAATGGCATATTTGGGCGTGCTAGAGCGCTGCGCGCGTGGCTGCGCGCGAATCTGGAGTGTTACGATGTAATCCATATCCACGGCCTGTGGCGTCTGGTGCCGATGCTAGCGGCGATCTACGGCCGGCAATTGCGGATTCCCTATCTGATCGCGCCACACACGGCGCTGGCGCCGTGGGCGCTGGCTCAGAAAAGGCCGAAGAAAATGCTAGCACGCTTGGTTGTTTGGAACAGCGTGCTCAGAGCGGCGGCGGCTTTTCACGCGCTGAACGATCTTGAGGCCGAAGAGATCAGGGATTGTGTGGGCGGGACCGGTCCGCCGGTGTTTGTCGTTGCGAACGGCGTTTCGCTGCTTGAGTTCCCTGAGCAAGGTGGCGCTATGGGGATGCCACAGGAAGCCGGGACGTTTGGGTCGATCGGAGCAGGGAGCGAGTTCATATTATTCCTGGCGCGACTGCATACGATGAAGGGTCCGGATTTGCTGCTGGAGGCATTTGCCTCTTTGGCGGCGGAGCGCCCGGGCCTGCAGCTGGTATATGCGGGTCCGGATTTTGGCATGCTCAAGACGTTGCGCCAGCGGGCGACGAAATTAGGATTGGCCGATCGCGTCCATTTTCTCGGACACGTGTCGGGACCGTTCAAATTGTGGCTGCTGCGCAGCGCCGTGTGTTTGTGCCAACCAAGCAGGTGCGAGGGGTTCAGTCTGAGCATTCTCGAGGCTCTGGCGAGCAGTCGTCCGGTGGTAATCTCCGATTGGTGTAAATTTCCCGAAGTGGCGGAACATGGCGCAGGCCTTGTCGTACCGACGGAGATAGGTGCAATTGCCGAGGCTTTGCGCGTATATGCAAATGACGCGACGCGGCGCTTGGAGGATGGCCAAGCGGCCCGCCAACTCGTAGAGCGGCGCTACACTTGGGAATCAGTCTGTAGACAAACAGAGAAAATGTACGCTCAGGTCGCCAAACACAGCTTGCGCAGCAGCGCGATGGATAACCAACAGTGATCAGCGCACGCGTGGTCGAATACATCGTACCGCGAATCAAGTTGGCTTTCGGGCGTACGATGGCGGTACTCGGAGACTTCGGGTTTCTGCGCCCTGATCGCGACCTGCAATTGATCCGCATCGGTACTGAATACGGCGGTTGGTATTGCTGCCGCGCTCTTCTGGGTCCTGGCCGTACAGCATTGTGCTGTGGCGCTGGCGAGGACGTGTCCTTTGATATCGCGCTAAACGCAGACTGGGAAATGCGAATCGTCTGCGTGGACCCGACGCCCCGATCGATTCAACATGTAACCTCGTTGCTCGTTGCCGGACGCGAGGGGCGTCCGATGCTGATCGAGGCAGGCCCGTTGTACTACGATCTGACGGGATTCCGCACGGCTGACTTTACTTTTCTCGCGCGTGCAGTCTGGTCACAGGACGGGTCACTGGAACTTTTCGCACCCAAGGACCCTGCACACGTGAGTTATTCGGCCGTGAATTTGCAGCGTACGACGGATAAGATTCAGGTACGCTCAAGCACGGTTAGGTCGATTCTAAAAGAACTCGGCGTAGCGCGACTTTCGTTATTGAAGCTTGACATTGAAGGCGCCGAGTACGAAGTATTGCGCGCAATGCTCGCGGCCGGAATCCTGCCCGAGCAGCTCTTGGTGGAATTCGATCAGGTGAACCAGCCGCTTACGCCGTTATTTTGGCTGGAGCTCATGCGTTCGATCCGCAATCTGCGCGACGCAGGATATCGGCTCGTACACCGCGAGCGCGCGAACTACACGTTTGTGTTGAAGTCAGCTGTTAATCGGTGAAGCGCGCAGGCGCCGGTATACGGGGTCACATGCAAACTGGGAAACACGCTGTGGTGGCATTGCCGGATTCGAACGACTGACAGACCGCGAGGCGCCTTGCTCGCTGTGGCGGCGGCCGAGACGTTGTCCGCAGGAGGCGAAAAATGCAGTCGAAATTGGCTTAAGTCTTCAATATGTGGGTGAGCAATCCAGCGCCGCGTGCGCCTAGCACCTAGCTGCGGGCTGAATCGAAACGCTAAACTACACATGAAATTCAGAACCGATCAACGATATACCGTAGGCGGATAGACGAGCAAACCATGACGTCGAGTACTGCAATGATTAACGCGGCCTCGCGGGCCGCTGTCGGGGTCCTTTTCTTTGCCCAGATGGCGGCATGTAATGGCAGCGGGTACGCGCCGCCGAGCAATAATGCGGCGGGCGGCTCTGAACCAGTGCAACATGTTGCTCCTAATCCAGACGCTTCGGGTCTCATCGCTCAAGTGGTGCTGGGCAACGGTCCTGGGGTGGTATCGCTGTTTACCTCCGGCTCGGTTTATTTCAGCCCCAACGGTAGCAATCCCGGGGGCGGGTGCGCGGCGGCGACTTCGACGGCGGCGCAAGTCTGTACCCTTGTCGCCTATACAGGTCTATGGAATGTGGTGCAGATAATCCCTGCGGGGGCAGGCGTTGAAACACTGTTCAACAACGGTCTGGTGTTTTTTAGTCCCGATGGAGTCAATTTAGCCGGCGGTGGAAAAACCGTCGCTGAAAATGACAATTGCACGCCGGTAAGCAAGCTCATTCCGGGTGTGCCATATGTCTATGGCCTCGCGCAAGCAGTGTCATCGGACTTCGCGAAAACTTGTGGCTCAGGCGTAAAGCCCGGCTCCTTAGGCGCCGACGGTCGCACTCAATATGGTATCAGCAATCTGGTGTATGCCGGCTATCAAACGCCGCGGACCATCGACATGGCAGCGCTGGGTAGCGCGGGTGCCGTGGTGTCCCTACTTGCCGACGGTGCCGCCGCTTACAGCGCCAATTACACGCAATTGCCGCCCAGTAGTAAGGCCGTCGTCGCTTATTCTGGATCAATAGATCCGGTTCGCGTCGTCTCAGTGGGTGGTGGTGTCGAGACGGAGTTCGCCGACGGCAGCGTCTATCTGAGTCCGGACGGCCTAAATCTGGGGGGCGGCGGCCATTCGGTGAGAGTCAATCCGTGGGTGCTGGTTACGCAGCACGGCGAGTTTGGCACAGCTGATGGCGGTCGCGACAGCGGCAAGGGCGCCATCTTCCAGAACAAATTGTGGTTAAGCGGCGGATTCCACGGACCGCAAGGCAGCACCAGCCCGGATTGCACCGGCGTCTGCAGTTTTTACGATTTGTGGTATTCAAATGACTGGGGACACAGCTGGAACCTGGCGCACATGAGCGCGCCGCCCAGCAACAACCAGCCGGCAGGCGCCTACGACTCCTACAGTCCGCTGCTCGCGTTTGGCAATGCATTGTGGGCGCTCGGCACGTCCGTATGGAATTCAGGCGTTACGGACGGCACGAGCGGGCTGAGTCAGGCGAACTTGAGCAGTGCGGCACCGGCCCTGACCCGTGCTGGCGAAAACAGCTGGGCCCTGGCGGCCGGCACGACCGCGTATTTTATCGATACCAATACCAGTCAGGAGTCGAGCAGCACCGGGGATCCAACGTTTTGGATGCCGTCGGTCACGATGACTGCAACCTCGAGCGCGCCATTTCTGCCACGCTGCGGGGCCGCAGTCAAATATGCCCTAAACAAGTTCTGGATCATGGGTGGGGGTGCCTGCGATTATTCGGCGACCTACAACGACATCTGGTCCTCGTCTGATGGTCGGAGTTGGGACCACGCCTCTAAGCTGGCCGAATGGTCGCCGAGGCAGTGGCCGTGCATTGCCATCGACACCTATGGCACGTTCTGGTTGATCGGCGGCTTTGGCGAGTACCGTCGGTACGGCCAGTACACCCAGAATATGGCTGACGTTTGGTATTCAACCGACGGCGTTGACTGGAAGCAATACAAAGCCGCGGCGGGCTCGGGTCTCCCGGATGATGGCGTGTACCAGCCCAGACATGCGCCCACGTGCTACGTAAGGCCCGACACGAACACGCTGATAATTGCCGCCGGCAAGGGTGGAACCAATCCCAACAATCTGCTGGACGCCACGAACGGCGATTACGGGATCATGCGCGACGACGTGGTGTCGCTGGATCTGCCGCCGCAAAGCCAGCTGCCCTAACGCTGGCGCCCATTGGATCGTGGATGGGCACGCCCTATTTGCCGACGACAACTATCTGGCCGCGGCCGAGTTGGTGCGATTCCAGCCGGCGTTTTGATGTGGCGCTCAGGCGGGCGCTGGGCCGGAACTAATCCCAAGTCCATAAAACCTCAGTCCACGGAATATAGCTGGCTGTAGGTGTCAACCGGCGGCAATTCGCGACGTTTAGTCATCGTCAAGGAACACTAGGACTGCAACGGCCCATGACCGAGTTTTGGTACAGTGCGCCCGATTTCCCCGGGCGGCACCCGAATGAACGAGTTGTCGCAAATCGGCGACAGCAAAGAATTCAGGTTTGAGGTAACATGCGCACTGCCGCCGAACTAAGAAGAACAAGGGTTTCGGGATGAATGTTCTCGTAGTCGCCGCCATTGGCTTTTTTGTGACGTTGCTGGCGGTGCTTGCGTTACGGCCTCTCGCCAAGACCATCGACCTGCTGGATCGTCCGGGCGGCCGCAAGCAACATGACGGCGACGTGCCGCTCGTAGGCGGCCTGGCGATGTTCTTAGGGCTGGTCGCCGGGGTAGGGTTCCTGGATACCTCGAGTGCGGCAGCGACTTCCCTAGTGGGCGTGTCGGCGATCCTGGTGGCCATTGGGCTGCTGGATGATCGGTTCGAGCTGTCCCGCTGGATGCGGCTAGGCGTGCACCTGGTCGCGGCCATCGCCCTGATTGCCGGGACCGGGGCTCTGGTCCGCCAGCTTGGCAATCCATTTGGCACCGGCGAGGTGGCGCTGCATGGCCTGGGCGTTGCCGTATTCACGGTGCTGCTGATAACGGCGGCGATCAATGCCTTCAACATGCTCGATGGGATGGACGGTCTGGCGGGCGTAACAGCGCTCTCGGCCTTTTCGGGGCTCGCCTTGCTGAGCTGGTTGCACGGCGATCACGGTCAGGAGCTGAAGATTTGCGCCGTGGCCGGAGCGGCCGTGTGCGGATTCCTCGTCTTCAACGTTCCGGCGCGCTATGTGGGCGGCATGCGCTGCTTTATGGGCGATGCCGGAAGCACCTTGCTGGGCGCCGTGGTCGTGTGGCTCGGCATACGGACCAGTCAGATCCCGACCGGGGGCGCCGTCCATCCCGTGACGGTGCTTTGGATCGTCGGCTTGCCGCTGTTCGAGTTGTTCTGGACGGTCATTCGGCGCGTGTCTCGTGGCCGTTCACCCATGAAAGCGGACATGGAACATTTCCATCATTTGCTGATGAGGGCGGGTTTTAGTGTCCCGGCCGCCTTTATGACCTTTGCCATTATCAACGTGATGCTGGTGGCATGCGGCGTGGGCCTGGATTTGCTAGGCGTACCGGATTTCGTATCGTTGATTCTGCTGGTGCTGACCGGAATCGGGCTGGTCCGCCTGATGTATCGCGCGCATCAGCTGGTTCGCCTGCTGCCGGCAATCAGCCGCGGTACGGCCAGCGAGGTCACCCAAGACTGGTCCCGATGAGGGATTAGTTTCGCCGCGGCAGCGCGCGCGGGCTCAGGCCAGGCGGCCGCCGGTCAAGAGAGTATCAACACCGCGTCCATCCAGATCGGAAGGCGGCGTCGAGCACGCACCCATCGCGATAGTTCCTCGCAGCGTTGCGCCGCGCGCCACGGCCACCCGGGGCGATTCCATGTCGCCGACGACCGTGGCGCTGCATGCGATGCGCAGCGACTGTGTGGCGTGGACATTGCCGCTGATGGCCCCTTCCACGAATACTTCTGCGGCGTAGACGTCCCCGACCACACTGCCGTGCGGGCCAATTGCCACGGCGCCGGCATGATGGATGGTTCCTTCCGTCAGGCCGTCGATGCGCAGCACCGAGGCTGGACTGAGCATCTCGCTGACCAGCGAACTGTTCACGAGCGCCGGCCCGCGATGCTCATGGGTGAGCGGTGTCGGCGGGCGGGCATCCGGCCGTGGACCGCGCAGCCGCGCTCCCCGCGAAGCTTTACTTCTCCGGCATTTCATCGGGCACGGCGCGCGGCTCGAAGCGGAGCGAGGTGCGGTTCCCGGTCACGATCCGCAGCCTGGTCCGCAGCGTCGTCCGCCGCATGCTGGTTGATCGCGCCATTGATGGTGGCGCCTTCCTGAATCGTTAATTGTGGGCTGTGGACATTTCCCTGAACCGTGGCTGTGGCGTGTACCACGACCGAAAGCTCGGCGTAGATATCGCCCACGACCACGCCTTCGATGCGTATCGTCCCAGCGTGGACATTGGCCGTAACGTGCGCCGCCGGGCCAATGGTCACATTGGGCGCCTGCACGCGGCCCCCATCGAGCTGACCGAGGATCACAAGATCCTCGGAAGTGGCGAAGTCGCCAGTCAGAATCGATTTCGGGCCCAGCAGCGAGACTCGCTCGCTTGAGGGCTTTTCGTAGGGGCGCATCCTGAACTCCTGCGGCATCGTTGCGCCGACCATAGCCGTAGGAACTGGCCTACTCTGCGACCGGAGTCACAGAGGTGTCAGAAATTAGTGCTAACTGGCTGTAAGTTCTTGGGTTTCAGTGTCGCTTGCGCCGACTTAAGTCGCAGCCCGGCGGCGCGGCGCGCTTCTCTGGTACGGGAGTGCATTGCCGCCTAAGATTCGGCGCGCATTGCCTAAGTTGCCAGGCCGAGGACCGGTCTCGAATCGGGCCGTGGAGGTCACTGTCTCATGAAGCAGATTGTGTACGGACCGGAAGACAGCCCCGACTCGCTTCGGCTCGTCGAGGCACCGGCACCCGTGGCGGGTGCGGGCGAGGTGCTCATCGCCGTGGATTACGCGGGCGTCAACCGGCCCGACCTGCTGCAACGCTCGGGAAAATATCCGCCGCCCCCCGACGCTTCGCCTGTTCTGGGTCTGGAAGTCTCCGGTCATGTCGCTGCCTTGGGGCCAGGAGCGGGGCCCTGGAAGATCGGTGAGGCGGTGTGTGCGCTGACACCCGGGGGCGGGTATGCGGAACTGTGCAAAGCTCCGGCGGGCCAGGTATTACCCGTCCCCGAGGGGGCCACGCTCGAACAGGCGGCGGGCATGCCGGAGACGTGGTTTACGGTCTGGGCCAACCTCGTGGATCTCGGGCACTTGAGCCATGGTGAGCGCGTTCTGGTGCACGGTGGCTCGAGCGGCATAGGGCTTGCGGCAATCGAATTGGCCAAGCTCCGCGGAGCACAGTGTCTAGTCACCGTGGGTGAGGATGACAAGGCGAGTTTCTGTCGCGAGTTCGGCGCCGTCGCGGCGATCAATTATCGGCGCGAGGATTTTGTGTCGCGGGTGCGCGAACTGACGGACGGCGAGGGCGTCGACGTCGTGCTCGATATGGTCGGCGGCGACTACATTCCGAGGAATTTGAGTGTGCTGCGGCGTGATGGCCGCCTGGTGCTCATCGCCTTTCAGCGCGGCTCGCGCGCCGACCTTGATTTCAGCCCGGTAATGCGCAATCGGTTGGTGGTGACCGGCTCGACGATGCGGCCGCGGACCGTGGCCGAGAAGACCCGGATTCGCGACGCGCTGCAGCGCGAGGTCTGGCCCGCCTGCGCCGCGGGCCGCGTGCGCACCCATGTGCACGCCACTTTTCCATTGGCCCAGGCCGCCGAGGCCCACCGCCTGATGGAGAGCGGCCGGCATGTGGGCAAGATCCTGCTGCGCGTCCGGGCGTGATTGGCGGATCGTCAGTCGGTGCTCAGCCACGAGATGGCGGCGTTGCTGTACGGTGTCGCCATTTGCAGCGTCAGCACTTTGTCCGGGCGCACGATATACAGCGCCATGGCCGTGACCGGGTTGCCGCTGGTGTTCAGCGTGCCGACACCGCGCCCGCTGTTCGTGTCAAGTGAGTAAAAGCCGTTGGCATAGTTGGCCGTGAACGAGTTGCCCGCGAACTGCACGGCCGGCAGCAGGACGATCGGGTAGGAATCTTCTGGGTATTGCGTGCCGCCGACAAACAGCCCAACCAGGTCGGTGTCGAAGGGTCCCGCGGACTGCGCCTCCAGCAGCCCGGCATTTCCCGAGCTGCTGTTCAGCTCCACCACGTAGCCGTTGGCCGGTCCGTCCAGATACAGCACAAAACTGCGTGTCGTCACACCGGAGGTGTAGGTCATCGTGGTGCGCCCGTCCGTGGCGCGAACCGCATAGACGCCGCCATTGAGCGTCTGGCCAAAGACGCCGATGGCCTGGTAAGAGGAATCCAGCAGCAGATTCACGGTGCCGCTGCCCGGATCGGCGCCGCTGAGTCTGCCCAGCGCCAGGGCGGTCTTGGGTTGATACGCGGAAGTGGCGCCCCAGAGGCTCAGAATGCCGGGATTGCTGAGCGTAGTGTTGCTGAACGGACCGACCTGGCGGGTCATCATCCCGGCGATCTGCAGGCTCGCGTCGGTGCTGGTGATGAACAGCCGATCGGCCGTGACGATGTAATACGCAAAGTGCATAGTCCGTACGCCACCGGCGCCGGTGGCGGTGAGCGTGAGGGTACCGCGACCGGTGGTCGCATCCGGCGCGGTAAGGGTACCGGTGAGGGTGGCATCGGTAAGAGGACTATCGCCGTTCGAATCGGCGTGGCCCGAGGTCACATGACCGCTCCCGTCCACAGTAATAGCACCGACGGTGCCGGTACGCGTGCCGCCGGGCTGCCCACCGAGGGCTCCAAATGCAAAGTTTCCGGCCAGCTTGGCGAGTACGAAGTCCGCCGGTGTCTGCTTCTCCAATGGTCCCGAGCCGGACTGGGTACTGCCGCCGTTGATCAGTTGCACGCGCCCATTGAGCAGTGCCGTGGTCATGGCGTAGTTGTAGACCTGTGTGTTGGCGACACCGATGATCTGCGTGGTCCCGTTATTTGCCGTACGCGTGGCGCACAGGCCGCTCAGGGTTTCGCTGATGGGTGTGCCGCCCGGATTGAAATCGTGATACCCGCTGATCGTGCCGGTGCTGGAAACGTTCATGGCGGTGCCGCCGACCGCGACCTGGCCGCTCACGTAGCCGGTGTATAGCGCCGCGTACTGCCCCTCGAGCAGGCACGCCGCCGTCGCCTTGACGGTCATCGATAGATCGACGCTGGCGGTCTTCTTGTTGGCGTCGGTCACCGTCAACTGGAAGCTGTATGCGCCAATCGTCGTCGGGGTGCCGCTGACTGTCGTAAAGGCCGTGGTCGAGGCGCCCAGCGCGATGCCCGGAGGCAAAGTGCCGCCGGTCTGTGCCCAGGTGAAGGGGGCAAGGCCGCCCGACACGCTCACCTGCGCGGTATACAGGCTCCCGACATTGGCCGGGAAGAGCTCGGTGGGATCAATGACGGGTGTGCCCAGCACCACCAACAACGCGGTTGCGGTCTTGGTGATATCGGCGATCGCGGTGGCCGTAAGGATCGGCGAGACTGAGCCCGTCACGCCGGTCGGTGCCGTGTAGGTCACCTCGGTTTTGGTGATATTGCTGAGGGTGCCAACGCCCGCCAGGTTCCAGGTGACCCCGGCGTTGGTAGGGTCGGCGGAAACCGTGGCCGATATGATGACTGTGGCGCCCTGCTGCACCAGGGTGCTGCCGGTCGAGCTGTTGAGACTGACACCCACCGAGGTGCCCACCGGACCAGTTACGGTCGAGGCCGAACTGCCGCTGCACGCCTCCAGGAGAATAGAGCTTGCCGCCAACAGGCCGAGCCACGTACCACGGCCAAGCGGCGCGCGTCTAAGAACCGTCAAATCGTCTCTCCTAGCAATTATGCGAATCCGGGAGGGCCGCCCCTGGGCGGCCGGCCGCGTAGCATACCGGCACTCGGCCCGCGCCGCCCCAGCAACGCACCCAGCACCCCGAGGGCCAGAATCACCAGGGCGCCCGGCTCGAAATCGCCCCCGCCATTGTTGACTTCCGTGAAGGCCTTGGAATTGACCACCTGCGTGGAAGTGCCCTGCCGCCCGGCGCTATCGGTCACCGTCAGGGTCACGGTGATCGGGCGCAACGCCGGGAACTTGAGGGTGGCCACGGGGCTGCTGGCGTTGGAAATCGCGACGTCCGGATCAACCGTCCACAGATAAGCGGTGAGGTAAGAACCGCTCGCGGCACTGCTCCCACTGCCATCGAGCGTGACCGTTTGGCCAATGGTGGCCGTGGCGGGTGTGGTGACGATGCTGGCCTCCGGTTGCAGGGCCTGTGCCAGCGCCGCGGGAGCGTTCAACATGCCTGCACCGCAGGCGGTGGTGGTGCAGGTACATTCGAGGGCCTGTACGTCGGTGTAATTGCCCGCGGAATCGGTAGCCAACGTAGCGACGTGGCACATGCCGCCCGGCGGCGCTGTGGCCGGGACCGGGAACGGTGTCGCGGAGGACTGAATGCGCGAAATGATCTGGCTGGCGGTCAGACCGGGATTCGCCTGCACCATCAGCGCGACCACGCCTGAGACCAAGGGTGCGGCGTAACTGGTGCCCACGGAGCCTTCATTCAGCACATTGCCGGTGTAGCCGGGTGCGAACAGCGAATAGGTGTAAAAGGAATTTCCCGGGACCGTTACCCCGTCGTTGCTGGTGGTCTCGATCGAATACTGGCAGGGCTGGGTCCACGGGTAGGTGAGTTGGACGACCACGCAGTTGCCCGCGGGCGCGGCGATGCTGACGGCCGCGGCCGTGCTGCTTACGTTGCTGTATCCAACCTTCGTGCCCAGGTGACGTATACCCGCGACCGAGAGCGCGCCGACACAATTGGCGGGCGCGTCCACTGGGCCCCCGTCGTTGCCCGCGGCCGCCACGACCACGTGGCCGTCCTGCACGATCGCCGTCACGGCATCCTGTTCGGTCTGGCTGCATGGGGCGCGGCCGCCCACGCTCAGGTTGAGCACCTGGGCAGGATAAGGATTAGTCGGCACGTCGGAGATCGATGCGTTGCTCAAGCCGGCGGCCCAGTACATGCCGGCGACAATGTCCGAGACGTAGCCGCTGCATTTGCCAATCACGCGCACCGGCAGAATATAGGAACCGTAAGCCACACCGGCGATGCCCAGATTATTGTCGGTGAGCGCCGCGGCGATGCCTGCGACCCGAGTACCGTGCCACGTGCTGTTGATGGGTTGGTCATTGTTGGGGCCGCCGCCGCAGCCTGCGAAGAAGCCATCGCTGCGCGCCAGATCCACCGCGCTGATCCACTCACCAGGGTCGGTCGGGTCGGCGTCCCAGCCGTCGCCGTCATTGGCCACTAAATAGGTGTAGCTGGCGCTCAGCGTGCTGCAATCGATGCCCTGGTCATCGCACACGAAATCGCGTCCGGGCAGCAGCTTGCCACCCAGTCCGTAGGTGCCCAGGTCGGGATGGTTGAGATCAATGCCGGTATCGATTATCGCGATCACATAGTTCTGGCCCGAGGCAGTCTTCCAGGCCGTGGTCGCGCCGATGGCGGCCGGGGTCGTGGGGGAAGGATCGTGCAGGTACCATTGACCCACCCATTGACCGACGGCATCGCTGCCGGCGACGAAGCGCGGATCGTTGGGCGGATCATCCGGGAACGCCAGGGCATAGCGGCGCTGGTCAGGTTCGGCGTACTGCACCGCCGGATCGGCGCGCAGGCGGGCGATCACGTGCCGCATAGCGCCGCCTCTGAGCGGAGCGTCGAGGCGCATGAGGTCGAGCCGATCGTGCAGCTCACGCATGGGGTGCAGCGCCACTCCGGTGGACTGGCTCAGGCGCGCCGTGCGCTGCGGAGTGCCC
The DNA here is from genome assembly GCA_963699955.1 of uncultured Gammaproteobacteria bacterium. GTDB lineage: Bacteria > Pseudomonadota > Gammaproteobacteria > Steroidobacterales > Steroidobacteraceae > FEN-1191. The sequence goes on along the minus strand of CAVOVV010000006.1, from coordinate 162,234 downwards.
ACCATCTGTACCGCCGCAAATCCCGAATCGCGCCACTTGACTATGATCCGATCGGTGGGCTCATCGCCGGGTGGATGGGTGCGCCACGGCGCGGCCGAGGCCGCTGTCCACGGACCAGCCAGTACGCACAACGCCCCGGTAAGGAGCGCGCGATGCAGCCTGCGGATCAACATTCATCACCCCAGAAATCGCTCATTCAGAGCGCACGTTAGCCTGTAAGTTCCGCAACCGGCAAGTTGGCGCCGATACCTGACGCCGACCCTGTGCTTTATTCGTTTGTCCTCATTAAGGTGCGGGGTCACGGCGGGCGCGAACGCGGCACCGCGCCCAACGCCGGAGCCCAATTGTGCCTGGCGCCATACGCGGCGGCGCCGTGCGTTACACTGGGTTCGTATGACAGCAAGTCCGTTGCGCGTGGGCCTGATCATTGGCGCGGTTACCCTGGCTACAGCCTGCTCCCGTGATGGTCACGTGCCTGCGGTGGGCACCATCGAACGCCATCGATTTGAGATAGCGGCCACGGCCAACGAGCAAATTGTCGCCATGCCCGTGCGCGAAGGGCAGGTGGTCAAACAAGGCGAGCTGGTGGCCCAGTTGGACAGTGGTTCGCTGGCTGCGAACCGCGCCAGCGTCGCTGCCCAGGTCAGCCAGCTGCAGCACCGGCTCGATGAGCTGGTACACGGTGCGCGCAGCGAGGAGCTTGCCCAGGCGCAGGCGCAGGTGGCAGCGGCGACCGCGCTACGTGATCAGAGCGCGAAAGAGTACCAGCGACTGGCCGCATTATCCGCGCGCGGCCTGGTGGCCCAGGCCGAGGTCGACCAGCAACAGCAACTGCGCGACAGCAGCGCAGCGGCGCTGCGTTCGGCCCAGGCGGCGCTGGAACTGTTGCAACACGGGACCCGCAGTGAGCAGCTCGACCAGGCCCGCGCCGCGCTGCGCTCGGCGCAGTCGCTCCTGCAGCAACAGGACGTGCTGCTGGACCGGCTCAAGCTGGTCGCACCGGTCGACGGAGTCGTCGAAGCGCTGCCATTTCGCGCCGGTGAACGCCCGCCGATGGGGGCTCCCGTGGTGATCATGCTGGCCAGCGGCGTGCCCTTCGCGCGCGTCTATGTGCCCGAGCCGCAGCGGGCGCAGCTGCATGCGGGCCAGTCGCTTAAGGTTCATGTCGACGGCATCGCGCAGCCTTTTACGGGCACCTTGCGTTACATCGCGGGCGAGGCGAGTTTCACGCCCTACTTTGCACTTACGCAGCGCGACCGCAGCCGGTTGGCCTACCTTGCCGAGATCGACCTGCCGGAGCCGGCCGCGCGCGATCTGCCCGCCGGCGTGCCGGCTGAGGTGCCGCTGGATCAAGCGCCGTGAACGGGGAAGCGATCGCCGTCGAAGCGCACGGACTGACGCGGCGCTTTGGTGAGGTGATTGCCGTCGATGGCGCGGAGCTGTCGATACCGCGCGGTCGCATCTACGGATTCCTTGGTCCGAACGGCTCCGGAAAATCCACCACCATCCGCATGCTCTGCGGTCTGCTCAAGCCGACCAGCGGAACCATCAGGGTGCTGGGTCTTGATATCCCCAGGCAGGCCGAAGCGTTGCGGACCCTGATCGGCTATATGACGCAGCGATTCTCGCTCTGGGAAGATCTCAGTGCGCGCGAGAACCTCGAGTTCATGGCGAATATCTACACCCTTGAGCCGGGAATCGCCACACGCCGCATCGCCCAGAGGGTCGAGGAATACCATCTGGCGGAATTTCTGGATCGCCCCGCAGGCACGCTGAGCGGCGGCCAGAAGCAGCGCCTGGCACTGGCGGCGGCCACGCTGCACGAGCCGCCGCTGCTGTTGCTTGATGAACCGACCAGCGCCGTCGATCCGCAGAGCCGGCGGGACTTCTGGGAAAGCCTGTTTGCCCTCACCGCGCAAGGCACGACCATCCTGGTCTCGACGCACTACATGGATGAGGCCGAGCGTTGCCACGCGCTGGCGATTCTCGATCGGGGTCACATCGTTGCCAACGGTTCTCCGCAGCAGCTCATGGCCGATCTGCCGCTGCAGGTGATCGAGATCGAAGCCGACGACGTCGCGGCGGCACGCCTGGCCTTGCACAAGCTGGAGTCCCTGCGCTCGCTGGCGCAACTGGGACTGCGGCTGCACGCGCTGATCGCCCCCAGCGAGCCGGACGCGCAGGGGCGCGTGCAGCAACTGCTCGCCGAGAGCAACGTGCCGGCGGTGGTGCGCAAGGCGGACGCCAGTCTTGAAGACGTATTCGTCGGCGCGACGCTGGCGAGCGCCGGGAGCAAACAGTAGATGTTACCGGCCCCGCTCCGGCGCGTGCGCGCAGTGGCCATGAAGGAGCTGCGCCAAATGTCGCGCGACCGCCTGACGCTCGCCATGGTGGTCGGGATCCCGCTGCTGCAGATGATGATCTTTGGCTACGGCATCAATTACGACGTCCGGCACGTCCGCACCGGTGTCGTGGACCTGGCCAATACGCAAGGTTCGCGGGCCCTGGTTGCGGATATCGCCTCCAGCCAGGTGGTCGACATCGTGGCCCGACCGCCGGGCGCCGAGCAGCTGCGGCGCCTGATCGTGAGTGGCGAGGTCCACGCAGGCCTGTACATCCCCCCCGATTTCGAGCGCCGCCGGATCGATGGCACCCGTCCGGTGGCGCAGGTGATCGTCGACGGTACGCGGCCCGGCGTTGACACCGCGGTGCGGGCTATATCCGAAACGCCGCTCCCACCGCGCGCGGGCACGGGCCTGCGAACCCCGCCTTCGATCGAGGTGCTGACGGAATTCAATCCGGAGAAACGCACCGCCGTGCAGGTGGTGCCCGGGCTGATCGGCGTGATCCTGAGCATGACCATGGTCATTTTTACGGCAATCGGCCTGGTGCGTGAACGCGAGCGCGGCAACCTGGAGCTGCTGATCACTACGCCGGTGCGATCGCTCGAGCTTATGGTGGGTAAAATCCTGCCGTATATCGGCGTCGGTCTCGTGCAGACCACGCTGGTGCTGCTCACCGGCATGCTGCTGTTCGACGTCCCGGTCAACGGCAGTGTCTTGGACCTGTACCTGGGCGCCGGACTGTTCATAGCGGCGACTCTGGGCTTGGGACTGGTGATCTCGACAATCGCGGCGACGCAGTTTCAGGCCATGCAGCTTGGCTTCTTCACGCTGCTACCCTCCATTTTGCTGTCCGGATTTGCCTTCCCCTTCGAGGGCAGCCCGAGAATCGTGCAAATTATTGCCCAGGTACTGCCGCTGACCCATTTTGTGGAAATCCTGCGCGGCGTGATCCTGCGCGGGGCGACCTTGGCGACCCTCTGGCTGCCGGTGGTGAAACTGAGCGTATTTCTGGTGCTGGCGGTGTCGCTGGCTGCGGCCCGCTTCCACAAGCGCCTCGATTAGCGCTCGAGGCCCGCAGCGCGCTTGCGCCGCGGCGGGCGGGGCTGGCACCGGCTTGCCCGGATCGCGGGCGGCCAGTACAGTGCTGCGATTTTCCGGCCTTGCGTAGTGCCCGGACAGAGTGCCCAGGCGATGAGTTCCGCGGCTCCCAGTACCTGGGTGGTCTATAAATTTGGTGGCTCGAGTGTGGCGAATGCGGAATGCTTCGACCGCGTCGCGACCATAGTCGAATCTCAATCCAACCGCCGGATTGCGGTGGTGCTGTCTGCCTGCAAGGGCGTGACCGACGGACTGCTGCAGCTTGTCACCCTCGCCGAAGCGCAAGACGAGGCGTGGCGGGTGCAGTTGCGGATGCTGCGTAAGCGCCACGAGCAGATTGCCTCGGCGCTGCTGCCCGCGGATTCGGTGGGCGAGTATCTCGCCGAATTTGATCACGACTGCGTGGACCTCGAAAGCGTGCTGCGCACCACACAGGTAATGCGCACCGCCAGCCAGCATGTGCGCGACAAGGTCTCCGGGTACGGCGAGATCTGGTCGACCCGTTTGTTCTGCCGCTACCTTGAGCACCGCCGCCGGCGCGATGCCGTGCAATGGGTCGACGCGCGCGCTTGCGTATTGGCCGAGTGGGGTCCGCTCGGACCGGCGATCCAGTGGCAGGCGTCGGATGACCGGCTGCGCGCGCTGTTGCGCGCCGATGCCACGACGCTGGTCATCACCGGCTACATTGCCAGCGACCCTTCGGGAATCCAGATTACGCTGGGGCGCAACGGCAGTGACTTCTCCGCCTCGATCTTCGGTGCCTTGCTAAGCGCGAGCGAGATACAGATATGGACCGATGTGGACGGGGTGCTCTCTGCCGATCCGCGGCGGGTCCCGGACGCACAGGTGATCTCGGCGCTGTCGTACAACGAGGCGATGGAACTCGCGTATTTTGGGGCCAAGGTCATTCATCCGCAGACCATGGCGCCGGCGGTGGGTCGCGACATACCGATCTGGATCCGCAATACCTTTGCGCCCGAGAAGTCCGGCACGCTGATCAGCGCGCAGCCGCGATCGCAGCAGCCGGTCAAGGGCATTACCAGCATAGAGCACGTGGCCCTGGTCAATCTCGAAGGGGCCGGCATGATCGGCGTGCCGGGCACGGCGTACCGCTTGTTCGGGGCGCTGCGCGAAGAGGACATCTCGGTCATCCTGATATCCCAGGCCAGCTCGGAGCATTCGATCTGCTGCGCGGTCCCCGCCGCCCAGGCCGAGCGCGCCAGGGCGGTGCTCGAGCGGGCCTTTGCCCGCGAACTCAGTCAGGGCCAAGTGCAGAGCATCGATGTGACCGATGAGCTGGCGATCCTCGCCGTGGTCGGCGATGGCATGGCAGGCATGCCCGGCATCGCCAGCAAGGTTTTCAGCGCTCTGGGATTGGCCAATGTCAACGTGCGGGCGATCGCCCAAGGGGCGTCCGAGCGCAACATTTCGGCGGTCGTGGAGGGCCGGCAGGCCACGCGCGCGCTGCGCGCCGTGCACGCGGGTTTTTACCTGTCGCCGCATACTCTCTCGATTGGCGTGATCGGGCCCGGATCGGTGGGCAAGGTGCTGCTGGATCAGCTTGCCGGGCAACGTGAGCGGCTCGCCCGGCAATTCAATATTGATCTGCGGGTGCGCGGCATCATGAGTTCGAAGAGCATGAGACTGGCCGAACCGAGCATCGCCCTCGACGGCTGGCGCGAGCAGATCGGCCGTGGGTCGGTAGCAGCCGACTACGAGCAGTTCTATGACCACCTCAAGGCGGCTCACGTGCCGCACACCGCGATCATTGACTGCAGCGCCAGCCAAGAGGTGGCCAATCGCTATCATGATTGGCTGGCGGCCGGCGTCCACATCATTACGCCCAATAAAAAAGCCAACAGCGGGCCGCTTCCCTATTACCGCTCGCTGGAACGGGCGCGACGCGAGAGTGGTGCCCATTACCTGTACCACGCGACCGTCGGCGCGGGGCTGCCGGTGATTCACACCTTGCGTGACCTGCGCGAGACGGGCGATGAAATCATCAGCATCGAGGGTATTTTTTCCGGCACCCTGGCGTACCTGTTTAACGTCTACGACGGCCGCTCGCCATTTTCAGCGATCGTAAGCGACGCGCGCGAGCGCGGGTACACCGAGCCTGACCCACGCGATGACCTTTCGGGCACCGACGTCGCGCGCAAGCTCACCATTCTCGGGCGCGAGATGGGCTTGGCGCTCGAGTTAACTGACGTTCGGGTGGAGAGCCTCGTGCCCAGTGAACTGGCCACAGTCAGCATGGCGGAGTTTCTCGCGCAGCTGCCGCGCTACGATGCACGCATGGCGGAACGTTTCCAGGCGGCGCGTGCTCGTGGCCAGGTGCTGCGCTACGTCGGTCGACTCACGGCCGCGGGCGCCGCCACCGTGCGGCTCGAAGAGTTCGACGCCGATCACGCATTCGCCCACATCGCGCTCACCGACAACGTGGTTCGATATGTTACTTCACGATACTGCGATAACCCGTTGATCATACAGGGCCCAGGGGCGGGGCCCGCCGTCACGGCGGGCGGCGTGTTCGCTGACCTCCTGCGCACTGCTACGTTCTTGGGCGCACGGCTGTGAGCGCCTTGCCGTCGGCACCCGGAGTGGCGCGGGCGTTTGCGCCCGCGTCGGTAGGCAATGTCGCGATTGGTTTCGACATCATGGGCTTTTCGGTCGACGCCATTGGCGATCGGGCCACGGTGCGGCGCACGCCGGAAGCGGGTGTGAGCATTGCGGCCATTCGTGGCGTCGTGCCCGATCTGCCGATGGAAGCGGCGCGCAATACCGCAGGACGGGCGCTGCAGGCCATGCACGAGGCACTGTCATTGCCGTTTGGTCTGCAGCTCGAGCTGGACAAGGGGATTCCGCTGGCCTCGGGTCTGGGCGGATCGGCGGCCTCGGCGGTGGCCGCCGTGGTGGCCGCGAATGCCGTGTTGCCCGAGCCGTGCGGCCTGGTGGAGCTTTTGAAGTTCGCCATGCAGGGGGAAAAAGTGGCGAGCGGCTCGCTGCATGTGGACAACATTGCGGCCTCACTGTTCGGCGGGCTGGTATTGACGGTCGGCATCGATCATCCGCGCGTCAAACAAATACCGGTGCCCGCGACAATCCGCGCGGTGGTCGTGCACCCGCATATGTTTCTGTCGACGCGCAGCGCGCGCTCCATACTCAAGGGCAGCGTGCCGATGAAGGATTTCGTGTGGCAGACCGCCAACCTCGCGGGGTTCATCTCCGGGTGCTATACCAACGATCTGGAGCTGTTGCGCGAATCTTTCGAAGACGTGGTCATCGAGCCGCAGCGCGCGGCATTGATCCCGGGGTTCAATGAAGTGCGGCGTGCGGCCATGTCGGCTGGCGCGCTGGGTTGCTCGATCTCGGGGGCAGGCCCCACCGTATTCGCCTGGTGTCTGGAAAATCACGCATTCGCGGTGCGCGAGGCCATGGTGGTGGAATTCTCGCGTCACAAACTCGAATGTGATCATTGGACCACCAAGGTGCAGTCGCTGGGCGCGCGGGTGCTGGCGTGATGCAGTTTGTGAGCACCCGCGATCCCGAGCAGCGGGCCGGGTTTAGCGCGGCTCTGAGCCGCGGGCTGGCCGCAGGCGGTGGTCTGTATGTTCCGCTCGAGTGGCCGGAGGCGGCGATGCGATCGGTGCACGCGGGCGAGCCACTCGCACAGCTGGCGGCGAAATTCATCGCGCCCTTTGCCGCCGGCGATCCGCTGGCGCCGGAGTTGCCGGCCATAACGGCCGAGGCGTTCAATTTTCCCGCGCCGCTCGCGCCTCTGGAGCGCGACCGCCTTAGCGTGCTGGAGCTGTTTCATGGGCCCACGGCCGCGTTCAAGGATTTTGGCGCGCGCTTCCTGGCCGCGGCTCTGACACGCCTGCGGCGCAGCAGCACGCGCCCGCTCAAGATGCTGGTGGCGACCTCGGGGGACACCGGCGGCGCCGTGGCCGCCGCATTTCATCGTCAGCCCGGCATCGAGGTCGTGGTGCTGTTTCCCAAGGGCCTGGTCTCGCCCACCCAGCAGCAACAGCTGTGCTGCTGGGGCGATAACGTGTCGAGCCTGGCGGTGCGCGGCAGCTTTGACGACTGCCAGGCGCTCGTCAAGCAGGCCTTTGCCGATCCCGAGTGTTCGCGGCGCTGGGAGCTGTCCTCAGCCAACAGCATCAATCTCGGCCGGCTGTTGCCTCAGGCCGTGTATTACATCGCGGCCAGTCTGGAGATCAGGGCCCGCACCGGCGATCCGGCCTCGTTCATCGTGCCGAGCGGCAACCTCGGTAACGTCACCGCCTGCGTCTGGGCCCGCCATCTGGGCGCGCCGATCGCAGATATCGTGCTGGCGCACAATGCCAACCGCACGGTGCCCGACTTCCTGGAGCAGGGTGTGTTGCGCACCCGCGCCAGCGTGGCCACGCTGGCTTCGGCAATGGACGTCGGCAGCCCCAGCAATCTCGAGCGCCTCACGGCGCTATACCCCGACCTCACCGCCCTGCGCGCGGCCCTAAGTGCCGTGTCGATCGACGATAATGCCATTCGTGCCCGCATCCGAGCCGATCATGAACACTACGGAGTCATCTGGTGTCCGCACACCGCCACGGCGGCCGAAGCCTGGGCCCGACTTGATCCCGAGCGTCGGCGCGCAGGTCGCTGGGTGCTGGTGGCCACGGCGCATCCGGCCAAATTTCGTGAGACTGTCGAACCGCTGGTCGGGCGACCGGTGCCGGTGCCTGAGAGCCTGGAGCGATTGTTCAGGCTGCCGGCGCACTTTACGGAAATCGACGCGACACTGCCCGCATTGTGCGCGGCCTTGAAGGGGTGAGTAGGCATGATCGACCTGTCACGGCTTGGCCAGGAACTGCAAAACCTGGAGCCTCGCGCGATCGCGTATGCGGCCTCTGCGCTGCTGTCGATCTTGCTGTTGCTGCTGTTCTGGCGCTGGTACCGCCGACGTCGCGCACGCGCTGCACTGCTACGCGCCATAACCGGCGGTGCGTTTGAATTTCATCGCGACGTGCTGGTGCCCGACGGGCAGGGCGGATCCCTGCATATTGATTTTCTATTGCTGACCGCGCGCGGCTGCGTTGTCATAGACATGCGCGACATTGCCGGGATCATTTTTGGCGGCGACCAGATGACGGAATGGACCGTCATGCATCGCGCCCAGCGCTACACCTTCACCAACCCGCAGGCCGGTCTCTATGACCGGATCGCAGCGATACGTGCGCTGGCCATTGATTTGCCCGTCGAAGGGCGCGTGGTGTTTTCCGGGCGCGGCCGTTTCCCCAAAGGCCTGCCGCGCTATACGCTGATGTTGGACTCGATAGCCGCCGAGTACCCATCCGCCGAGCGCGAGCAGTCGGGGGCGATCCCGGAATTGTGGCGCGCGGACTGGGCTCGGCTGAGTACCGCTTGCCGGCCCAGCAAGCTGATGGACCCGAAGCCGGCGATCTAGCCGGGCGCCTCCAGTCCGAATAGTGCCCGCGCCGCGGCGCTGGTATGCAGGCTGCAGGCTTCCAGGGATTCCCCGCGCAGGCGAGCTACCGCCGCGGCGATGTGGGGCAAGAATTGGGGCTCGTTGCGGCGTCCCTTCGGGTGCGGCTGCAGGTCGCGTGGCAGCAGGTACGGCGCATCAGTCTCAAGCAGCAGGCGGCCTGCAGGGACGCGGGCGACCAGCGCCTGCAACTGCTGGCCGCGGCGCTCGTCGCAAATCCATCCGGTGATGCCGATGTGCAGGCCCAGCTCCAGATAGGCCGCCAGTTCCGCCTCGCCGCCCGTAAAGCAATGCGCTACGCCGCGCAGGCTGCCACCATGCTCGCGCAGCGCGGCGGTAAAGTCCGCATGCGCCTCGCGCTGATGCAGAAACAACGGCCGATTGCATTCCGCGGCCAGCGCCAGCTGGCGCGCGAAGGCCAGACGCTGGCTGGCGGGCGGCGAATAATTGCGGTAGTAGTCGAGCCCGCACTCGCCAGCCGCGACGACGCCGGGTTCGCGCAACAGCGCCCGCAGGCGCGGCAGGTCTTGGTCCGTGAGTTCGCCGGCATGGTGGGGATGCACGCCGGCCGTGGCAAACAATCGCCGCGGATGCGAGTGCGCCAGCGCAATGGCCGCCGCGCTCGATTCCAGGGTTGCGCCGGTCACGATCATCTGCGCGACGCCAGCGGCCAGGGCCCGCTCGATGACCGCGGCGCGATCGTCACGGTAGCTGTCGTGCGTGAGGTTGACGCCGATATCGACAAGGGTCATGGGCGCGGCAGTTTACACAGCGCGGCGCGGTGCGCACCCCTGTTATGATGGCCGCTACCATGATGACTGCAGCTCTGCAGCAATTGCCGCTATGGAATGAAGGCACCCCGGAGGCGGGTTGGCAGGTGCGACGCAGTCGCCGCGCGCGCCGGCCGAGCGTCAAGGTGTATCGGGACGGTGCGGTGGAAATCGTGGTGCCGGAGCGTCTCGCGGCCCAGCAGATCGAGAGTTTCGTGGCCCGCCACCGCGTGTGGATCGAGCGCCATCGGTGTGCGGCGCCGGCCGACTTGGCTTTCCCGCCCACGCGTCTCGAACTTCGGGCCCTGGGGGAGACCTGGCATTGCCGCGCGTTATCCCCGCCCGACGGCGAGGACCCGGGGCCCATCGTTCGCGCGCATGCGGACCGGGGCATCCTCGAGCTGCAGATCTCGGCGGGCAGGGATGCGGTGCGCGACGCGCTGCTGGATTGGCTGGCCGAGCGTGCCAGTGCCACCCTCGAACCGCGGCTCAAGTCACTGGCCGACGAGCTTGCCGTGACTTACCGGCGCGTGCAAATCCGTCGGCAGCGTACCCGCTGGGGAAGCTGCTCGGTGCGCGGCACCGTCAGCCTTAATTTTTGCCTGCTGTTCCAGCGGCCGGCCGTGGTCCGCTATCTGCTGGCACATGAGCTTGCGCATCTCACACACATGAACCACACGCCGCGCTTCTGGGAAGTGGTGGCCGGCTACGAGCCGCAGTGGCGCGAACTGGATCGCGAGCTGCTGCGCGGCTGGAAGCAGGTACCGGCCTGGGTGCTGGTTGCCCTGCGTACGCGGACTAAGCCCGGGAGCAGTTCGTGAACAGCCGGACGCCGACTTCCGGGGAGCACGTGGGGAGCATCGATTTGGGTGATGAGCCGGTGCACTGGAATCTCGGCGATTCGCAGTCCTACGGCGAGTACCTGCACCTGGACCTGCTGCTCAATGCCCAGCGGCCGCTGACGGCCGAGCATAGTGAGATGTTGTTCATCATCGTGCACCAGGTCTCCGAACTCTGGATGCGGCTGCTGCGCCATGAGCTGGCGGGAGTCATGGAGTGTGTGCGCCGCGATGATCTCGACCCCTCGTTCAAGATGTTCAACCGGATCGCGCGCATTCAGGCGCAATTGCTGGCGGTATGGGAAGTGCTGTCGACGATGACTCCCTTCGACTACTCGGCGTTTCGCAATGCCCTGGGCCGTTCCTCGGGGTTTCAGTCGCAGCAGTATCGCTTGTTGGAATTTGTGCTGGGCAATAAACACGCCGCGATGATCGAGGTGCATCAGCAGCAGCCGCAGGTCTACGCCGAATTTAAGCGCGTGCTGGAAATGCCTAGCCTCTATGACGAGGTGTTGCGATTGCTCTCGCGGCGCGGTTACGGGGTGCCTGCCGATGTCCTGGTGCGCGATTTCACTCTACCCTACGAAGCCAGCAAGCAAGTCACCGCCGCGTGGCTGGCTGTCTATCTCAACGCCGAAAAAGACTGGGACCTCTACGAGCTGGCCGAGCAGCTGGTGGACCTGGACTATCGGTTCCAGCTGTGGCGCTTCCAGCACATGAAAACCGTCGAGCGCATCATCGGCTACAAGCCGGGCACGGGTGGGACGGCGGGCGTCTCCTATCTGGCCAAGGCGCTGCGCCTGCGGTTGTTCCCGGAACTGTGGGAAGCGCGAACCTCGATGTAGTCCGCTTCGGGCGCCCTTGGCGTGCCCGCATCCGCGGCTAGGGCCCGCGCGAGTCGCCCAAAAACCGGAGCCCCTGCGCTTATCCGGCCACAGGCGCGAGCAGCTCGTGGGCCGGTACGCTCCAGCGGACCGCGCGCACGCTGGGCATACCGGCGAGCTCGCGTGCCGATCCATTGACGTAGGTGCCCGAGCTTACCAGCCGCAGGTGCTCGAGGTCGGCGGGGCTGTCGCCGTAGGCGTTGCTGTACGCGGGTTGGCGCTCGGCCAGCAGTGCCCTCACGTAGCGCGCCTTCTCCGGGCCGCGCCGGTTGGCTGAGGCCAGGTTGCCATCCAGGCAGCCATCGGTCCGCCAGCGAACCTCCGTGCACACGCACGCGGCGAAGCCGAGGCCCTTGGCAATGGCCGGCACGTACAGATCGGGGCTGGCCGAGAGCAGCACCAGGTGAGTGTGCGCACGCCGGTGCACCTCAATGCAGGCCAGCGCTTCGGCGTACAGGCCATCGCGCAGCAGGCGCGCGGCGAACTCGGTGCTCCACTGCGCCAGCGCTGCGCGCGATACGCCGCCCAGCGTCCAGCGAAGGATGGCGCCCTTGAGCACACCGCGGTCGCGGGACCCGCAGAGGTATCGCGTCAATGGCGCCAGGCAGGGCGCCAGCCGCCACCAGCGCGCCGGATGGCGACGCAAGAATCCGCTGATGAACGGCCACAACGTGTCACGACGCGTGATCGTGCCATCGAGGTCGAAGATCGCGAGCGTGTTTTCCGGCACTGGCCCCGCGCCCTGCCTTCAGGCTGCCTTGCCGCTCACCGCCAGCTGGCGCAGCACATATTGCAGGATGCCTCCATGCTGGAAGTACTCGCGCTCCTTGGGCGTGTCGATCCGCACCAGGGCCTGGAATCGAACCGGCGCACCGCTTGCGGGCGTGGCCACGACGGTTACGGCTTTGGCTTCGCCTTGTTTCAGTCCCTGGATCTCAAAGACTTCCTTGCCGGTGAGCCCGAGCGATTGCGCGCTTGCGCCGGCCGGGAATTGCAGCGGCAGTACGCCCATGCCGATCAGGTTGGAGCGGTGGATGCGCTCGAAACTCTCGGCGATAACCGCGCGCACACCCAGCAGCATCGTGCCCTTGGCGGCCCAGTCGCGCGAGGAGCCGGTGCCGTATTCCTTGCCGGCGAGAATGATCAGCGGTACGTGTTCCGATTTGTAGCGCATGGCGGCGTCGTAGATGCTCATGGCTTCGCCGCCCGGGATGTGGGCGGTGACACCGCCCTCGGTGCCGGGCAGCAGCAGGTTGCGCAGGCGTATGTTGGCGAATGTGCCGCGCATCATGACCTCGTGATTGCCGCGGCGCGCTCCATACTGGTTGAAGTCCCGCGGCTGCACGCCCTGTGCCTCCAGGTATTGGGCGGCCGGACTGCCTTGCGCGATATTGCCGGCCGGGGAGATGTGATCGGTGGTCACTGAATCACCCAGCAGAGCGAGCACCCGCGCACCGCGGATCTCGCCCACCGCCGCAGGCTGCATGGTCATGCCCTCGAAGTACGGCGGGTTCTTCACATAGGTCGATCGCTCGTCCCAGGAATACACCTTTCCAGCCGGCACCTTGATCGCCTGCCAGCGCTCATCGCCGTCGTAGACGCTGGCATAGCTGCGGCGGAACATTTCGGAGCTGATGTTCTGCTGCACGCAATCGGCGATCTCCGCAGGAGCCGGCCAGAGATCCTTGAGGTAGACCGCCGCGCCGTCGCTCCCGGTCCCCAGAGGCTCGGTGTTGAGATCAATGTCCAGCGTTCCGGCCAGGGCGTAGGCGACCACCAGCGGGGGCGAGGCCAGGAAGTTCATCTTGACTTCGGGGTGTACGCGGCCGTCAAAGTTCCGGTTACCGGACAACACCGCACAGCCGATGAGATCACCGGATTTGATGGCGGCGGAGATCTGCGGCTTGAGGGGTCCGGAGTTGCCGATGCAGGTGGTGCAGCCATAGCCCACCAGGTTAAAGCCGACTCCAGCCAGTTCATCGAGGAGAGCGGCCTTGCTCAGGTAGTCCGTGACCACGCGCGAGCCGGGCGCCAAGCTGGTCTTGACCCAGGGTTGCGCGACGAGGCCCCGTCGGCGGGCGTTGCGGGCCAGCAGTCCCGCGGCGACGAGCACGTCGGGGTTGGAGGTGTTGGTGCAACTGGTTATGGCCGCGATCAGCACCGCCCCGTCGTTGAGGGCAAAGCTCTTGCCGTCGACGGAAACCGGGACCGAGCCCGTGGCGCCCGCGAGGTGCTTGGCGCGCTCGCCGGCCATCTTCTTGTGGTACATCCGGTAGGTGCTTTTGGCGGCGCGCAGGGGCACGCGATCCTGCGGCCGACTGGGCCCTGCCAGGCTCGGTTCCACCTCGTTGAGGTCCAGCTCCAGCACTGCGCTGTAGTCTGCACTGCGCGCCCCGTTGGCGCGCCACAGGCCGGTGGTCTTGGCGTAGGCCTCGACCAGCGCGATGTGCTCTGTGGGTCGGCCCGAAAGGCGCAGGTAGCGCAGCGTTTCCTCGTCAATTGGGAAGATCGCGCAGGTGCTGCCGAATTCCGGCGACATGTTGCCGATCGTGGCGCGGTCGGCCAGCGGCAGATTAGCCAGCCCGTCGCCGAAGAATTCCACGAACTTGTCGACCACCCCGTGGCGCCTCAGCATCTCGGTGACCGTGAGCACCAGATCGGTGGCGGTCGCTCCGGCGCGTAGATTGCCGCTGAGCCGGAAGCCGACCACCTCGGGAATCAACATCGTCACGGGCTGTCCGAGCATGGCGGCTTCCGCCTCAATGCCACCGACCCCCCAACCCAGCACCCCCAGACCATTGATCATCGTGGTGTGCGAGTCCGTGCCCACCAGCGTGTCGGGATACGCCTGTCGCACCCCGTTGCTGGTGACTTCGAACACCACCCGACCCAGGAATTCGAGATTGACCTGGTGCACGATGCCCGTGTTGGGCGGCACCACCTTGAAATTGCGGAAGGCGCTCTGGCCCCAGCGCAGGAACGCGTAGCGCTCGCCATTGCGTTCGAACTCGATGCGATTGTTGGCCGCCAGCGCCTTGGCCGTGCCGTATTCATCCACCTGCACGGAATGGTCGATGACCAGCTCGGCCGGCGCCAGCGGATTGACCTGCTCGGCATTGCCGCCGAGGCGCGTGATGGCTTCGCGCATCGCGGCCAGGTCGACCACGCAGGGGACGCCGGTAAAGTCCTGCATGATCACGCGGGCAGGCGTGAAGGAAATCTCGTGGGTGGGCTGCGCCTTGGGATCCCAGTTGAGGAGCGCCTCGATGTCGGCGCGCGTCACGTTGACGCCGTCTTCAAAACGCAGCAGATTTTCCAGCAGGATCTTCAGCGCGTAAGGCAAACGCGCCACGCGTTCGGCGCCCAGGGCCGCCAGGTTGAAAATCTGATAGTCCGTGCCCGCGAGTTTGAGTGTCGAGCGCGTCTTGAAGCTGTCAAGCATAACTGTTTCCACTTTGGGGGTCGGACGGGGCGGATCGCCGCAACCCACTATTATAAGGATTCCTCAATCACGCCGCCGCCAAGGCAGCGCTCGCGCAGATATATCGCCGCAACCTGCCCCGGGGTAACCGCCCACTGAGGCGCCTCGAAGCGGATCTGCGCGCTGCCGTCGGCCAGGCAGGTGATGGTCGCGGGCTGGTCGGGTTGCCGGTAGCGTACTTTGATCGACGCCGGGAAGGATTCGCCGGGCGGTTCGCTCAGCCAGTTGACCCGGGCGGTGCGCGCGGCTTGCGCGGCCACGCTCGGGCGATCGCGTGCCGGCACCACGACCAGGACGTTGCGCGCCGGGTCCTTGCGCGCGACGTACCAGGGATCGCCGCTCCCGCCGCGGATTCCGCCGATCTCCAGTCCGCCGCGCTGGCCGAGCGTGTAGAAGGGCAGGCCGCGGTGCGTGCCGAGCACTTGGCCGGCGATGGTTTCGATCGGCCCGGGGCTCTCCGGGAGGTAGCGCGCCAGGAACTCGCTGAACGGGCGCTCGCCGATGAAGCAGATGCCGGTGCTGTCGGGCTTGTTATAGACCGGGAGCCCGGCGCGGCGCGCCTCGGCGCGAACCTCGGTCTTGCTCATCTCGCCCAGTGGAAACAGGACCTGCGCGAATTTCGAGCGCTCGACGCCGCACAGAAAATACGATTGGTCCTTGGCGGTGTCGCACCCGCGCAGCAGCTCGGGCCCCGACTCACCCTGCGTTAATCGCGCGTAGTGCCCGGTGGCAAACCAGGCCGCGCCCAGGCGCTGGGCGTAGTGCTGGCAGATGCCAAATTTGATTTCGCGATTGCACAGCACGTCCGGATTGGGCGTGCGGCCGCGACGATACTCGGCGAGGAAGCGCGCGAATACCTGTTGCTGATACTCGAGAGCGAAGCTGACGCGATGCAGAACGATGCCGAGCTCGCGCGCCGTCGCCCGCGCGTCCTGGTAATCCTGCGCGCTGGTGCAGTAGCTGTCCTCGTCGTCCCAGTTGTTCATGAACAGACCGTGCACGTCGTAGCCCGCTTCGACCAGCTTCAGGGCGGCCACGGCGGAATCCACTCCGCCCGACAGGCCGACCACCACGCGCATTGGCTTCGACGAACTCATCAGCCCACCTCAAAGCGGCGGATCGTTGATGGCGGTCAGCGGCAGGCGCCGCCCGGCGAGGTAATCGTCGATACAGCGCAGCACGATGGGCGTCCGCAGCGGCCGGCCGGGCAGCAACAACTCCTCACGCCTGAGCCAGTGGACGGCAATGACCGGTGCATCCAGGGGGCGCGATCGGCTCGTGCGCGTGCACGCGCCCCGTAAAGGCGAATCGCAGCGTCGTGCGTTGGGTGGCCGGGGTGCGCCAGGGGTAGATGCCCAGCAGCCACTCCGGCTCAAAATGCCAGGCCGTTTCCTCCAAGGTCTCGCGCACCACCGCGGCCAACAGGGTCTCGGTCGCCTCGACGCGTCCCGCCGGCTGATTGATGACGCGATGTCCCCGGATCAATTCCTCGACCAGTAGGAATCGTCCGTCGGTTTCGACGATCGCGGCCACCGTGATGCTCGGCCTCCAGCTCATGGGCGCGAGTATACGATCCACAGCCGGTACCCGCCGCCGAGGGCTCGCGGGCGCCCGAGCCGAGAAATTCGGCGACCCATCAGGCGACCCACGGTGACTTCCTCCCACAGTTGCAACATGAATGTTCTCGCTGTCAGCGGGCGCCGCCACGGGCCGGACGGTGGCAACCGTGCAAAAGCTCTGCCTTGAGAGTTCACGTGCGCTGCGTGCCATCAAAATCGGCGCCGAGATTAGCACTACCGGGTAATGCCCATTGCGACATAACGCAAATGGGCGCACCGTCGAGCCAAGGTGGATAAATCAGATGGATGCTCACGTGCATCAGGGTTTGAACCGCAGCCAGTTCATGAATTCCGAGGCGGCCCGTCGGTCGGTGAAAACGCCGTCTGCGAAGTTGCAGTCGTGTTCGCACCCACGTCAGTCGGAAAGAAAACCGCTTAGCTCTGGGTTATCGCCGGCGGCAAGCCCGCGCGGGCACGGAATGAGACCGGCGCAGGCACCCAGTGAGGAAATTAGGTGCATGCGGCGTAATTTAATGGCAGCCCGTGCTCACGGGACAAGCCACAATCAGAGGTGTCCTATGAATGACTTCACGCTCAATGGTTCGCACAGTAGTCCCCGACGCATCGGGCAGGGCGCCGCACGCTGGATCGGAGTGGCGAGCAAAGGAGCGATTGGGCTGTCGCTGGCCCTCGCGTGCCAGTGCGCTCTGGCGCAAGTGATGTATCGCATGCAGCCCCTCGGCTGGCTGGATGGCTGCACTTCGTATGCGGCCGTGGCGGCGGGCTTGAACGAGGCGGGCCAGGTGGCGGGCAGTGCGTGCACCCCGACCAGCAGCAGTCATGCATTTTTATGGAAGAACGACGGTACCCCGATGCTGGATCTTGGCCCCCCCCAAGCGGGCTCCTTCAGTCAGGCCATGGGCCTCAATGCGTCCGGCATGGTTATCGGCACGGCGTCGGACAGCAGCACGGGCGATTATGCCTTTCTGTCGTTGGGCGATGGCACGCCCATGACCAGGATCAAAGACAGCACGGGCGGCAACGCCGTCCTTGCTGTTGCCATCAACGATCTTGGCTGGGTGACGGGTACGGATCTATCGTCTCCCGGGGGCGCCTTTTTGTGGAAAAACAATGGTAAGCCGATGCGTGACCTGGGCACGCTCGGCGGTGATTCCAGCAATGGCAATGCCATCAACGCGTCCGGGCAAGTCGCCGGGGAGTCGACCACCGCCGGCAACGCGGAGCATCACGCCTTTGTCTGGAAGAACAATGGAACGCCGATGCAGGATCTGGGCACTCTGGGTAGTCAATTTAGCCAAGCCCTCTTTATCAACGCCAGCGCCCAGGTCGCGGGGAACAGCGATGTGGTCGTCAACAACAAATTCCAAACTCATGCCTTCTTCTGGAGGAATGACGGTTCGCCGATCCAGGATCTGGGCACACTGGGGGGAGCGAAGAGCCACGTCACCGCCTTCAATGACAACGGGCAGCTCGCGGGCTGGTCGTACACCCAGGGGTTGAAGAATATGCACGCGTTCGTGTGGCTGAACGACGGGACGGCGATGAAGGATCTCGGCACCTTGGGCGGAACTAACAGTAGGCCGAATGACATGAACTTCTCCGGGCAGGTGACGGGCAGAGCCAATATTGCGGGCTTCGGTGTGTGGCACGCCTTCGTCTGGAGAAATGATGGCACCAACATTCAGGATCTGAACACGCTCATTGATCCTAAGGATCCCCTCAAGTCCTACATCACCCTGATTAACGGCGATTTCATCAACGATCGGGGCGACATCGTGGCCGAGGGAAACGATAGCCGTACAGGGCTGCAAGGCCTGTACCTGCTCCACGGGACGGTGCTCACGCTGACCCCGCGCTCGCTGTCCTTTGGCAGCCATCCGATCCATACCACCAGCGCTGCCAAGCCGGTGACCGTGACCAACACCAGCACCAAAGCCGTGGCCCTTACCGGCATTACGCTTTCGGGATCCGCGCCCGGGCAGTTCGCCTCGACAGACAACTGCGGGGCATCGTTGGCGGGCCATGCGAGCTGTGCCGTCCAGGTGACCTTCAGGCCGACCACGAAGGGTGCCAAGTCCGCTTTCCTAAAGGTGAATGGTGGGGCCGGTGGCCTGCTTTCAGTCAGCCTCAAGGGGACGGGCACCTAAGCGGGCGATTGCAACCGCAGCGGATGTCAGTGACGCGGCGCGGCCCGCCGAATCAATCATGCAAGTGTAGACAGTGGAATAGCGCTTAGCGCGTTTAGCGCATGCGCGCGGCACGCTGGTGATGCTGGTCGTGACTGGCCAGCCAGGCAGTGTCAAATTCCTGCAGGTACTGCCGCGCCACGGGCGGACTGTTGACCGCGGCAATGCCGTCCCATCGATCGGAACGCATGCGATAGACAATGCCACGGTCATCCGCGATGCAGTAGGAAGAAGTCAGGTGGTGAAACTGCGGCACCAGAATGCGCAGCTCGAGGTAACTCGTTAGGCGCCGCGCCATCGACATGAAGCGGCTCCCTGAGCCGGTGTAGCGCGTGTGATCGCGCAACAGCACGCGCACTTTCGCAAAGCTGTGGCTGAGCACGAAACGCTTGATCACTTCGATCACGCGCGGATCGTCGTACAGCGTGGGCTCGAGGTCCGGAGTGAATATCGAGATCAGCCGCTGGCCGGTCGCCACCACGGCAGCCGTGGTCTGACGGACCTCGGCTACGCTCGTCAATACCTGGAGCTCGTCGGCCGCCGGCGTCGGCATGGCCAGGATCACCGGTTGCGAGGGTCGTTCGGCAGCCGCGAGGCTCTCGAGCCATGCTTCGGTCGTTGAAGTGTGTTTTTTTCTCTTGGCCACGCCGCTTGCCTTGATGCGCGCTGGATGCGCTCCGGCATGGTAAGAAGAGGGGCGGCTGCGGCGAGCCGAACGGATCACGCTCATTGGCCGCCGCACTGTGACGGAGCCCGCAGTTCTGCCGGGCCGGCCCCGGATTTCCCCGAAGCAGCACCCGGCCGCGTTTGAAATGGGGCTTTCGCCCAGGCGGGCTAGGTCAGTCGGGCAGATCGAGTGTGAGCTCGGCGGCGAGCCCGACATACTCGGCCGGGCGCAAGCTCGCAAGGCGCGCTCGTTCGCTTTCCGGTAGCGGCAGCCCGCCGACAAAGGCGCGCAAGGCGGAGCGCGTCAATTTTTGCGCCGCGTGTGAATTCCTTGAGCAGTTCGTAGCCGTTGGGTACACCGCGCGCGCGCAACACGGTCTGCAGGGCTTCGCCGAGCACTTCCCAGGACTGCTCGAGATCGCGCGCACAAGCGGCCGCATCAGCGTCAAGCTTTGCGAGTCCCGCCCGCAGCGCGCGCCAGGCGATGAGCGTGTGCGCGAGTGCGACTCCGACATTGCGCAGCACGGTCGAATCACTGAGGTCGCGCTGCCAGCGGGAGATCGGTAACTTCTCTGAAAAATGTCGGAACAGCGCGTTGGCGATGCCCAGATTGCCCTCGGCGTTTTCAAAGTCGATGGGATTGACCTTGTGCGGCATGGTGGAGGAGCCGACCTCACCCGCGATGGCGCGCTGGCGCAGGTAGCCGAGTGAAATGTAGCCCCAGGTGTCGCGGCACAAGTCCACCAGCATGACGTTGATGGCGGCAAGGGCATCCGAGTACTCGCCAATCCAATCGTGCGGTTCGATCTGGGTGGTATAGGCGTTCCAGCGCAGATTCTGGCTGACCACGAACTGCCGGCTGATGGCGCGCCAATCGACCCCGGGCAGTGCCGCGTGGTGGGCGTTGAAATTGCCCACCGCGCCGTTCCACTTGCCCAGAATCTCCACCGCGCCCAGTCGGGCCAGCCCACGCTGCAGGCGCGCGGCCACGTTCGCGTATTCCTTGCCGAGGGTGGTAGGACTGGCCGCCTGCCCGTGAGTGCGCGCCAGCATCGGCACGCGTGCGTGGGTGCGGGCGAACTCGCGCAGCGCCTGCAGCAGCTGCGTCAGTTCCGGCACCAGCACTTGCGAGCGGGCCTGGGCCAGCAGGCGCGCGTAACTGAGGTTATTGACGTCTTCGGAGGTGCAGCCAAAGTGCACCAGCTCCAGCGTCGCCGGACTCGCTCCCGCCGCGCTCAGTTCCTGGCGGAGGAAATATTCCACCGCCTTGACGTCGTGCTTGATGCGCGCTTCGATTTCCTTGACCGTGGCGGCGGCACCGGGCCCGGGATCACGGGCCAGCGCCGTGGCGCGCGCGGCGGTTTCCGGCGGCAGCGCGGCTCCGGCCAGTTGCGGTACCGATCGCGCCAGCTCCAGGAGCCAGAGGGCCTCAATGCGAATACGCTCGTTGATCAGCCCGGATTCCGCGAACAGTGCGCGCAGCGGTTCGGCCGCGGCTGCATAGCGCCCGTCGACGGGTGAAATGGCCAGCAGGCGGGTTTGGTCCATGCAGTCGGCTACGCGCAAGGTTAGAATCCCGATTGTAGCGCGTTGGACGCGCAGGCGCGGCGCTGCAAGTTGCGATCACCATGGCCGGGGATATCATGAACTCAGGCGGATTTCGGCTGGAACACGACAGCATGGGTGAGCTCAAGGTGCCCCAGGACGCGCTGTGGGGTGCACAGACCCAGCGCGCCATCGACAATTTTCCGGTCAGCGGCCGGCCGCTGCCGCGCGCATTTATACGCGCGCTGGCGCTGATCAAACAGGCCGCCGCCGAGGCGAACGCCAGCCTGGGCTTGCTCGAGCCGTCCCTCGCCAAGGCGATCAGCGGCGCGGCGGCCGAAGTCGCAGCCGGATCGTACGACCGGCATTTTCCGATCGATATATTTCAGACCGGGTCGGGAACCAGCAGCAACATGAACGCCAACGAGGTGATTGCCCGCCTGGCGGCGCGCGCGGCTCCTGGCGTGCATCCCAATGACCACGTCAACATGTGCCAGAGCAGCAACGACGTGATTCCCTCGGCGATTCATGTGAGTGCGGCGCTGCTGCTGCGCGAGAACCTGCTGCCGGCGCTTGATCATCTGGCGCGCGCCATAGGCGCGCGTGAGGCGGAGACGCACGATATCGTCAAGACGGGGCGGACCCACCTAATGGACGCGATGCCCGTTACGCTGGCGCAGGAGCTCTCGGGTTGGCGCACGCAGGTCGAGAATGGCGCCGCCCGCCTGCGCGCGGTCGAGCCGCGGCTGCTGCGCCTCGCGCAGGGCGGCACCGCCGTGGGCACGGGCATCAACGCCGATCCGCGCTTTGCCGCCGCCTGCTGTCAGGCGCTCTCTAAGCTATCGGGCATCGAATTCACACCCAGTGCGAATTATTTCGAGGCGATGTCCACACAGGACACGGCGGTCGAACTGTCCGGCCAGCTCAAGGTGGTGGCGGTCAGCCTGATGAAGATTGCCAATGACCTGCGCTGGATGAACAGCGGACCGCTCGCCGGCCTCGCCGAGATCGCACTGCCCGCGCTCCAGCCCGGCAGCAGCATCATGCCGGGCAAGGTCAATCCGGTGATCGCCGAAGCGGTCACCATGGTCGCGGCGGAAGTGATCGGCAATGACGCGGCCATCACCGTGGCCGGGCAATCCGGCAATTTCCAGCTCAACGTCATGCTGCCATTGATTGCCTGGAATCTGCTGGAGAGCCTGCGGCTCCTGGCCAATGCCTCGCGGCTGTTGGCCGACCGTGCCATCGCGGGCTTTAAGGTCAATGGTGCGCGCCTGGCCGAAGCGCTGCAACGCAACCCGATACTGGTGACGGCTCTCAATCCCGTGATCGGCTACGAAAAAGGCGCGGCGATCGCCAAGCGTGCGTACGCGGAGGGCAAGCCCATTCGGGAGGTGGCCGCGGCCATGACCGATTTGCCCGCAAAGCAACTCGCGCTACTGCTCGATCCGGCTGAGCTGACCAAAGGCGGCATCAAGGGCGGCACTAGCGGCGGCGGCTAGCGCGTGGCCTTGCCCCCAAACTGGCTGGAGCGACTCCGCCACGGTCTGGCGGCCGCGCCCAACCACGACCCCGCCCTCTGGCAAATCGCCGGTCAACCGCTCTCGGCCTTTGCGAGTGTACGGGCCGCGATGCCGGCCACGCCGCGCGCCGCGGCGGTGCTGGTGCCGATCATCGAGCGTGCGCACTCACCCTCATTGTTGATGACCACGCGCGCCGGACATCTGCGTCAACACGCCGGGCAGATCAGTTTTCCGGGCGGCGGCATTGAAGCCAGCGACGATGACGTGCTGGGCGCCGCACTGCGTGAGACCGAGGAGGAAATCGGCATTGACTCAAGTTTCGTCCAGCCGCTGGGGTTCCTGCCTGATCAGATCGTATTGACAGGATTTCGCATCACGCCGGTGGTGGCCCTGGTGCGTCCCGGTTACAGCCTGCGAGTGGACAGCACGGAGGTGGCCGAAGTCTTCGAGATCCCGCTCGAGTACCTGAGTGTTGCCGAGAACTACCGCTCGACGCGCCGGATGCTACGCGGCATAGAAATGACCTTGAGCGATTTGCATTTTGAGGGGCGCGTGATCTGGGGTGCCACCGCGGGCATGCTGCAGATGCTGCGCGCGGTCCTGCTGGCGGCGCCATGAGCGCGGCGGCCACCCAGATCGAGGCCTTGCTGCGGCTGTGCGCGCAACTGCGCGATCCGGACCACGGCTGTCCCTGGGATCGCGCGCAGACCCTGGCCACGATTGCTCCACATACTATAGAAGAGGCATACGAGCTCGCCGACGCCATTGCCACCGCCGAGCCGGGGCGCATTCGCGACGAGCTCGGTGACTTGCTTTTCCAGGTGTTGCTGCACTCGCAACTGGCGCACGAGCAGGGCTGGTTCGATCTTGCCGAGGTGGCAAGCGGATTGCACGACAAGCTGGTGCGCCGGCACCCGCACGTGTTTGCCGGCCAAGCCGCAGCGACCGCCGAGGCTCTGGCGCACGATTGGGACGCACACAAAGCGGCCGAGCGCGCCGCCGCGGGCCTGCAGGGAGCATTGGCCGGAGTGCCCAAGGCACTGCCGGCACTGGTCCGGGCGGCCAAGCTCGGGCGCCGTGCGGCCCGGGTGGGCTTTGACTGGCCCGACGAACAGGCGGTCCGAGCCAAGATTGCCGAGGAGCTGCGCGAGACCGAGACGGCGGTGGCGGCCAAGGATCCGGCGGCCGTCGCCGAGGAAATCGGCGACGCACTGTTTGCCCTCGTGAACTGGGCGCGGTTGCTGCATGTGGACCCGGAAGCCGCGTTGCGCGCGGCCAACGAAAAGTTCGAGCGCCGCTTCGCCGTCATGGAGGCCGCAATCGGCGCGCGCGGGCTCAGTGTGACGGAGTTATCAGCCGACGACTGGGAACAGCTTTGGATTGCCGCCAAAGCCGCTGAATAATAAGAGTGGGTTGCCGGAAGAATCATGGGTTCAGGACCGGTTCAGGCGATCGCTGGCATCCTTGCGCCAGGGGCCACTAAGATGTCACGGTCACCGCACTCCACCGCCTGCGGCTGACTGGGTTTTTTGGAGCGGCCATGCGCACGATCCTCGCAGTTCTAGCCAGCACTCTCACTTTGCTCCCGGCATTGAGCAACGGCGCGCCCCCGGTCGAGTCGGGCGCGCTGGGATATGTCGATCCCGGGCACAGCCATGCCGCCGGCGAGGGGGCCAGCCAGGAGCAAATTATCGAGTCGGTGCAGAAGCGCTACAACGCGAAGGTGGTGCGTGTCACGGAGACCACCGTCGAAGGTCGGCCGGCACTGCGGCTGCGTATGCTGTCGGCGCAGCGCGTGTGGACGCTGGTTGTCGATGCCGACTCTGGCCGGGTCCTCTCGGGGGGGTAATGCGCATCCTGGTCGTCGAGGACGAGGCGGCGCTGCGTGACTCTCTCAAGCATGATTTGACCGCGGCCGGCCACGCCGTCGACATCGCCGCCGATGGCGAGGAAGGTTTGTACGCGGCGCTCGAATATCCCATCGACGTGGCCATCGTTGACCTGGGGCTGCCGAAGATCAGCGGGCTGGACATCATCCGCCGGCTCCGTGCCGCCGGCAAAAACTACGCCGTGCTGGTGCTGACGGCGCGTGACAGCTGGCAGGACAAGGTTGAGGGCCTCAGTGCGGGCGCCGATGACTATGTGGCCAAGCCCTTTCATTTTGGGGAATTGCAGGCGCGCCTCAGTGCCTTGCTGCGCCGGGCGGGCGGCTGGACCACGCCGCTCCTGCAGTGCGGACCGGTGACGCTCGATACGCGCGCGCAGGCGGTGGCGGTGCGCGGCGTGCCGGTAGAACTCACCAGTTTCGAGTATCGCTTGCTGGAACACCTGATGCTGCACGCGGGCGAGGTGGTTTCCAAGACCGAACTGACCGAAAAGCTCTACGAACAGGATTTCGAGCGCGACAGCAACGTGATCGAGGTGCTGGTCGCGCGCCTGCGTCGCAAACTGGATCCTACCGATGAGCTCAAACCCATCGAGACGCTGCGCGGTCGCGGCTACCGCCTGGCGCTGAGCCGCGGCATGCCTGCTCCCTGAGCGTTGCTGCCAACGACCTCGCCCATGGACCGCAGCGCACCCTCGATCAGCCGGCAGTTGGTCATCGCCGTGGCGGTGCCGCTGCTGCTGTCGTTTGCGCTGACGATCGTGGTGCTCGACAGCATCTTTCGCGATTCGGCGATGCGGGCGCTGCGCGAACGGCTCGACCAGGAGATCGTTTCGCTGGTCACCGCGGCCGAACTCACCGATGCCGAGCGCATGGACTTGCGAGTGCTCGACCCGGAATCGCGGCTCAGCCGTCGCCGCTCCGGCCAATACGCGGCCGTGCGGGCCGCCAACGGCCACGCGCTGTGGATCTCGCCCTCGCTGGCGGACTTGCCCGTCAACTTCGGGCCGCCGGTCGGCAAGGGCCAGACTTCCTTCTTCACGACCAAGCTGGCCGACGGTACCGTGCTCGGGATTCTCAATCGCGGATTGGAGTGGGAGTACGCGCAGGGAAACAGCGCCGAGCTGGTGTTCAGCGTGGCCGAAGACCTGGCGGGACAGGATGCCCGCCTGCGGCATTTCCGCCGCCAGCTGTGTGTCTGGTTCGGCGGCCTTGCACTACTGCTGCTGGCCGTGCTCGGTGCGCTGCTGCGCCGCGTTTCGCGCCCGGTGCGCCGCCTGGAGCAGGAAATTGCCGAGGTCGACAGCGGTCAGCGCGCGCAGCTCGGTGAGGGACTACCCGCGCGAACTCGCCGGCGTTGCCCGATCGCTCAATGCGCTGCTGGCCTCAGAGCAGCGCCGCATCCGGCGCTATCGCGACACCCTCGGCAATCTCGCGCACACTCTGAAGACGCCGCTCACCGTGATCCGCACCGCCCTGGCGGGAGATGGCGGGCAGCGCTCCGGCGTGGACCGTGAGATCGACCGTATGACGCAGATCGTGGATCGCCAGTTGCAGCGTGCGGCAATGAGCGGAGGCGCGACGCTGGGCCAGGTGGCGGTACCAGTGGCACCGGTGATCGCGGAACTGCGCGCCGCAATGCGCAAGGTGCACGCGCGCAAGGACTTGGTCATCGAAGTGGAGGTTTCCGCAAGCGCCGGCTTCGTGGGCGATCGCGGCGACCTCCTGGAGTTGCTGGGCAACTTGCTGGACAACGCCTGCAAATGGTGTCGCAGCACCGTGCGTGTGCAGGCGCGTCTCGATACGGTCCTGCCGCCTGCGCGCTGCCTGACGATCAGGGTCGAGGACGACGGCCCGGGGATTGCCCCCGACAATCGACGCCGCGTTTTCGACCGGGGCGTACGTGCCGACGAGCGGGCACCGGGCCACGGCCTCGGATTGGCGATGGTCGCCGACACCGTGGCCCTGTACGGCGGAGAGCTGCTGATCAGCGATTCGCCCACGCTCCATGGGGCCTGCCTCGACATGGCGCTGCCGGGCCGGGTGCTGGAGCGGGCGTGATAACATCCGCATGATGAGATCGACGGACACCAACGTCTGGCAGCCAACCAGCTGGCAAGCCCGCAAGGCGCAGCAGCAACCCGCCTATGCGGATGCGGTAGCCCTGGAGCGAGCGGTGGCCGACCTGTCGCGCCTGCCGCCCATCGTGGTGTCCTGGGAAATCGAGAATCTGCGGACCAGGCTGGCGGCCGCGCAGCGCGGTGAAGCGTTCCTGCTGCAGGGCGGCGACTGCGCCGAGAGTTTTGCCGACTGCGAATCCGATCGCATCGCCAGGCAGCTGAAGGTGCTGTTGCAGATGAGCCTGGTGTTGCTGCATGCGATGAAGCGACCGGTGGTTCGCGTAGGGCGCTTTGCCGGCCAGTACGCCAAACCCCGCTCCGCCGACACCGAGACCCGTGACGGCGTTTCGCTCCCTGCCTACCGTGGCGATCTGGTCAATCAGCCGGAATTTACCGCCGAGGCGCGTCGCGCCAATCCGCAGTTGCTGTTACGCGGCTATGAACGCGCGGCGCTGACGCTCAATTTTGTGCGTGCGCTGGTCGACGGTGGCTTTGCCGATCTGCACCATCCCGAGTACTGGGACCTGGGCTTCGTGCGTCACGCGCAACTGCGCGAAGCCTACGAGCGCATCGTGCATTCCATCGGCGATGCGCTCGATTTCTTCGAGTCCCTGACCGGACAGAAGGCGGGTGATTCGAACCGGGTGGAATTCTTTGCCAGCCACGAAGGGCTGCACCTGTTGTATGAGCAGGCGCAGACCCGTTACATCGCCCGCCAGGAGCGCTGGTACAACCTGTCCACGCATATGCCGTGGATCGGCATGCGCACCGCGCAGGTTGACGGCGCGCACGTGGAGTACTTCCGCGGCATTGCCAATCCCATCGGCGTGAAGGTGGGCACGGCCATGACCGATGAGTGGCTGCAGGAACTGGTGGCGACGCTCAACCCGCAAAACCAGCCGGGCCGCCTGACGCTCATTCATCGCTTTGGGGTCAAAGACATCGAACAGCACCTGCCACGGGTAATTGCCGCGGTGCGGCGCACCGGCGCGACCGTGCTGTGGTGCTGTGATCCGATGCACGGCAATACCGAAACCACCAGCGGCGGGTATAAGACCCGGCGCTTTGAAAACATCCTGCGCGAACTGGACCTGTCGTTCCGGATACATCGCGAGCTTGGTTCGATCCTCGGAGGTGCCCACATCGAACTGACCGGCGAAGACGTCACGGAATGCACGGGCGGCGCGCGCGGCCTGACCGATGCCGACCTGCAGCGCGCCTATCGTTCCCAGGTCGATCCCCGTCTCAACTACGAGCAGGCGCTCGAATTGGCGATGCTGATTGCCGAGCGCAGCAAGCAGCGCACGTGAGTGCCCGCATCCGCGCCCGCATTTGACCCGCTGGAACTTGTTGCCACCCTGCCGTTGCGGCCGGGTGTGTATCGCATGTATGACGCGTCCGGCGAACTCATCTACGTCGGCAAGGCCGCGCGCTTGCGCGACCGCGTCGGCAGTTACTTCAAGGCCAGGTCCGATTCGCCCAAGGTAGCTGCGATGGTGCGCCGGGTCGCGCGCATCGAAGTGACGGTGGTCGGCTCCGAGACGGACGCGCTGCTGCTCGAGTGCAACCTGATCAAGGCCCATCGGCCGCGCTACAACGTCATCTTCCGCGACGACAAGACCTTTCCGTTTGTGCTGTGCGCTCCTGGCCACGAATTCCCGCGCCTGCAGTTCTGGCGCGGCCTGCGTCGCCCCGCCGGTCAGCTGTTCGGGCCGTTTCCGAGCGCGCACGCCGTCAAAGAGGTGCTGTTGCAGCTGCAGAAGGTGTTCCGGATCCGCAATTGTCGCGACTCTTTTTTTGCGCACCGCAGCCGGCCGTGCCTGCAGTATCAGATCGGGCGCTGCACGGCACCGTGCGTGGGACTGATCAGCGCTGCCGACTACCGGCGAGACCTGGATTCGGCACTGCAGGTGCTGGCGGGCGAGAGTGAGGCCCTAAGCGACGAACTGCGCAAGCGCATGGCCGACGCCTCGGCGGCGCTGCAGTTCGAGGTGGCAGCGCGCTTGCGCGATCAGCTGGCCGGATTGAGTGAGCTGCAGTCGCAGCAGATCGCCACCGCTCCGCGGGCGCGTGATGTCGACGTTATTGCATTGGTGGGCGAGCCGGGTCGGTACGCTGTAACCCTGCTCACGGTGCGCGATGGCCAAAGCCTCGGCACCACAAACTACTTCCTGGCGGCCCTGGGCGAACCGGCCGAGACGCTCGCCGAGTTTCTGCTGCTGCAGTATGCAGGCCAGGCGGCGCCGGGTGAGATTCTGATCAACCAGGAATTGCCCGATCACGAGGCGGTCGCTGAGGCACTGATTGCGGTGGCGGGCCGCAGCGTGCGCCTGCATCGCAGCGGCCGCGGGCTTCCGGGCCGCTGGCTTGAACTGGCCGAGCAAAATGCGCGCGAGGCGCTGCGCATGCGGGCCGGCCGTCACGACTTCATGACACAGGCCCTGGAGGCGCTGACTGTCGCGCTGCGATTGCCACGCGCTCCGGAGCGCATCGACTGCTTCGACATCA
Organism: uncultured Gammaproteobacteria bacterium; assembly: GCA_963699955.1. GTDB lineage: Bacteria > Pseudomonadota > Gammaproteobacteria > Steroidobacterales > Steroidobacteraceae > FEN-1191. Next base: position 133,316 of record CAVOVV010000006.1, on the reverse strand, counting down.
GTCACACGGGCGGTGAGGGCACGGTGGCGGCCTGTGTCGTGTTTGGACCCGAAGGCGCGCTGAAGCGAGCCTATCGGCGCTACAACATCGAGGGAGTGACGCCCGGTGACGACTACGCGGCCCTCGAGCAGGCGCTCTCGCGCCACGGTGCGCGTATTGTGTCGGGCGACTTGCCGCGGCCCGATCTTCTGCTCATCGACGGGGGCGCCGGACAATTGCGAGCGGTGCAGCAGGGCCTGGCGAGGGCGCACTGCGAGGGCCTTACGCTGCTGGCGATCTCGAAGGGACCGGACCGCAAGCCAGGACAGGAGCGCCTCCACTGGCCCGGCGAGTCCGTGGCGTGGACACTGCCGGCCGACAGCCCGGCGTTGCACCTGTTGCAACGAGTGCGCGACGAGGCGCACCGCTTTGCCATCACCGGCCACCGCCGGCGACGCGCGCGCCGCTACACGGAATCGATATTGGAGACTGTACCGGGTCTCGGACCCGCACGGCGACGCGCTCTGTTGGTGCATTTCGGGGGGCTGCCGGGTGTATTGCGCGCCGGCGTCGCAGATCTGGAGCGGGTACCGGGAGTCGGGACAGCGCTGGCGCGAACCCTATATGATCACCTGCACCCGGGGGCGTGATGGTCTGGAATCTGCCGATAGTTTTGACCTGGCTGCGGATCCTGGCGATACCGCTGATCATCCTATTGTCCATCATGGGCAAGCGCAATCCGCTGGGAGCCGGTGACGTCGCTGCCGGCTTGCTGTTTGCAGCCGCGGCCGTTACCGACTCGCTCGACGGCTACCTGGCGCGCCGGCTCGGTCAGACCACCTCGCTGGGCGCGTTTCTCGATCCGGTCGCCGACAAGCTGATCGTCGCCGTGGCTTTGGTGCTGATCGTGAGTCGCGACCAACACCTGGTCATGGTGCTGGCGGCAGTGGTGATCATCGGTCGCGAGATCGCGGTTTCGGCGCTGCGCGAATGGATGGCAGAACTCGGCTATCGAACCAAAGTGTCGGTGTCGGCGCTGGGCAAGTACAAGACGATCTTGCAGATGGTGGGTGTGAGCCTGCTGCTGTACCGGCACGAGCTGTTCGGATTGCCGATGTATCTGCTCGGCAAGTGGCTCACCGTGGTCGCGGCCGTGCTGACGCTGGTGTCCATGCTGGTGTACCTGCGCGCGGCCCTGCCGTACCTGCAAGAGCGTTCCCGAGACTGAGCGCCTGAGGATTCATAGGTCCAGGGCTTCGTGGGCCACGTGGGCGCTGGTCAGTGAAAGTCGCGCGAGCGGCGCGCTATTCCGGCAAGCCATTGCGAACGGTCGTGCAGACTGCGAGCCACGACGTGCGTGACGCCGTGCTGGTTCTGCAGCGTGCCTTCCACCTCCAGGAGGCTTGCCGTGAGGGCCGGCATGCGTTGCGTGGCAAACACCTGCGGCCAGAGAATCACGTTGACGATGCCGGTCTCGTCTTCGAGCGAGAGGAATACCACGCCGGATGCGGTGCCGGGTTGTTGCAGGTGGGTGACAAGGCCCCCCACACGCACCCGCGAACCATCGGGCAGCGCCCGCAACTCCAGGTTGCTGCTGAGCCCCAGGGCGCGTAACCCCCGGCGCAGGAGGCGCAGCGGATGTTCCGTGGTGCTCAAGGAGAGTTGCTGATAATCGGCCATGATTTCCTGAGTGGCGCTGGGTCGCGGCAGCGCCACGGCAGGTTCGGCCGCCGCCATAAGCGCCAGCGTGCCCGGTGGCGGTTCAGCGCCCAGAGCCAGCCAGCTGGCCGCATGCCGATGCGCGCTCAACGAGCGCAACGCGCCGGCGCGCGCCAGCAGCTGCAGGCTGCGCCGCGACAGTGCCGCGCGCCGGGCGAGTTCGGCGATGCTGGGGAACGGCTGCTCGTTGCGCGCGGCGATGACGCGCTCGGCGTCGGCGCGCGGGAGCGAACGCACCAGCGCCAGGCCGATGCGAATGGCGAGTGCGCCGCCGTTCGCCGCCTCCAGTGTGCAATCCCACTCGCTGATCAGCACGTCGGGCGGCAGGATGCTCACGCCACTGCGCCGCGCTTCCTGCACCAGCTGCGCAGGTTGGTAGAAACCCATCGGCTGGCTGTTAAGGAGCGCGGCAATGAAGGCGGCGGGCTCATGGCATTTGAGCCAGCAGGAGATATAGGTGAGCAAGGCGAAGGAGGCGGCGTGCGATTCGGGAAACCCGTAATCGCCAAAGCCGAGGATCTGCTGGTAGATGCTGTGGGCAAACTCGGCGTTGTAGCCGTTGGCGGCCATCCCGGAGAGCAGGCGTTCGCGGAACGGCTCCAGGCCGCCGCGGCGTTTCCATGCCGCCATGGATCGACGCAGTTGGTCGGCCTCGCCGGCCGAGAAGTTGGCGGCGACAACCGCGATCTGCATCACCTGCTCCTGGAAGATCGGTACCCCGAGCGTGCGGCGCAGAACTTCAGCGAGCGCCGGGCTCGGATAGGTGACACTGGCCGGGTCCTGCCGGCGCTGCAGGTACGGGTGCACCATGCCGCCCTGGATCGGGCCGGGACGGATGATCGCCACTTCGATCACCAGGTCATAGAAGCAGCGTGGGCGAAGCCGTGGCAGCATGCTCATCTGCGCGCGCGATTCGATCTGGAATACCCCGGTGGTCTCGCCGCGGCAGATCATGTCGTAGGTGGCGCGGTCCTCGGCGGGAATGTCCTGCACGCGCTGTGGCCAGCCACGATGCGCGCTGGTGAGTTCGAGTGCCTTGCGGATCGCGGTGAGCATGCCCAGCGCCAGCACGTCGACCTTGAGCAGACCCAGCGTTTCCAGATCATCCTTGTCCCACTGGATCACGGTGCGGCCGGGCATGGCGGCGTTCTCGATCGGCACCAGCTGGTGCAATGGCTCGCCGGATATCACAAAGCCGCCGACGTGCTGGGAAAGATGGCGCGGGAAGCCGCGCAGCTCGGCAATAAGCTGCGCGGCCAGCGCCACGGTGGCCGGCGATTCCGGTGTGGTTCCCGGAGCGATGCCCAGCGCGCGCTCGACGTCGCGCCGCGCGCTGCGTGAGCGATAGGTGATGACGGTGGCCGCCAGCGCGGTGCGCTCGCGGCCGTACTTGGCATAGATATACTGGATCACCTCTTCGCGCCGCTCGTGTTCAAAGTCGACGTCGATATCGGGTGGCTCGCGCCGCTCGCGGCTGACGAAGCGCTCAAACAACAAATTCATGCGTGCCGGATCGACTTCGGTAATGCCAAGGGCGTAGCAGATGGCGGAGTTGGCCGCCGAGCCGCGTCCCTGGCAAAGAATCCCGCGCTGCCGCGCAAAGGCGACCAGGTCATGCACGGTGAGAAAAAAGTGCTCGTAGCTGAGTTCGGCGATCAGCCGCAGCTCCTTCTCCAGCAGCGTCGCTACCGCCGGCGGTATGCCTGAGGGCCAGCGTTGTCGTGCCCCGGCCTCGCTCAGCAGGCGCAACTGCTCCGCGGCGCTGCGCCCGGCCGGCACCAGTTCGGCGGGATATTCGTAGTGCAATTGGCCGAGCTCGAAACGGCAACGCTCGGCGATGGCGACGCTGGCGGCGAGCAACTCGGCCGGATAGAGGCGTGCAAGCGTCTGGCGCGATCGCAGGTGCCGCTCGCCGTTGACGAACAGCCGCTTGCCCGCCGTGGCCAGAGTGCAGCCATGGCGGATCGCAGTCATCAGATCCTGCAGCCTCCGCCGGCTGCGCCGATGCATGTGCACGTCGCCGGCCGCCACCGCCGGCAGGTCGCACTGCGCCGCCAGTTCCAGGCAGCGCGTCAGGCGCATCTCGTCGCTAGCCCCGCGGTGCAACTCCACCGCCAGCCAGGAACGCTGCGGGAAGCGCTCGCGTAGCCATTGTCCGCGGCGCAGCGTGGCGGGCGCGCGCAAGGTACTGGTCGATGGCGGCAACCAGAGCGCGAGGCAGGCCTCGAGCCCGGATTCGAGGTCCGCGGGGGTAAGCGCATAGCTGCCCTTGGCGGCGCGCCGCCGGGCACGGGTGATGAGCTGGCAGAGCTGCGCATAAGCGCGCTGTTCTGGCGCCAGCAATACCAGTTGCAGTTCTTGGTCGCAGCGAAACTCGGCGCCGATGATCAGTTGCAGCGCGCTGCCCTCCGGCAAGGCGCGTCGCGCCTCGTAGGCCCGCACCACGCCGGCCAGCGAGCACTCGTCGGTCAGGGCCAGAGCGCGATAGCCGAGTTCGTGTGCGCGCGTGACCAGCTCGGCCGGATGCGAGGCGCCGCGCAGGAAACTGAAATTGCTCACGCAATGCAGTTCGGCGTACTCAATCACGGCGTCCTCACGCGCGCACGGCCGCCGCGCTGCTCATGCCCAGATGCCGTGCACATGCCAGCCACCGCCGCGCAGGTCTTGAAACACCCACAACTGCGCGCCGTTCGCCCCGCGGGCCAGGTAATAATCGCGCGCCACGTCGGCGCCGTCCCACCAGCCGCTTTCGATGCGCTCGGGGCCGGCAAGCAATTCCTGCGGCTTGTCGATGCGCCGCGGTTCGGGCAGCAGCCAGCAAGGACGGTCGGGTATTTCTGATCGGTCACGGTGCGCATCTGCCGCAGCGACTGCCGATGTCGGCGGCGCCGCGAGCTGCGCTGCATGCACCCGCCAGGCACGCTCGGGACGATGTTCCTCGATGCTGCCCAAGCTCTGCACCGCGCTTTCACCGAGGCGCGCGGCGAGCCGGTCCAGCACCTGCTGGAATTGCTCGCTTTGCTGGGCCGCGCGTGAAAACAGATCGCTTTGCACCAGCAAGGGCTGCAGCAGTTCGCGGGCGGCAACGCCCAGTCCCTGCACGGGTGCGGCCAGCACGGTTGCGGCGAGCCGCTCGCGCGCCAGCGCCAACAGCTGCGCCGCATCGCGACTGGGCCGCGTGAGGCTCACCGCCAGGCATGTCACCGCGCCACGCTGGTGCTCAAGGCGAAGCGTGTAGCGCTGCACGGCGCGATCGCGCGAGCGCAGATAGCCCTGCAGCCCGGCCAGCAGGCGCTGCAGGGGAAACAACAGCGCGGTGGTGTCGGTGATCGCGTCGGCGAATTCGCAACGGCCCTCGAAATGCGCCGGCGCCTGCACATAGCGCAGCGGTTCGTGCGCCGTGCCGCGCAGACGCTGCAGGTACAGATTGGCGTCGGGACCGAACCGCTGTGCTATCGAGGCGGCCGGCAGTGCCAGCAACTCACCGATGCGCCGCAGGCCGGCGCCGTGCAAGGCCGCGAGGTGCTCATCGGGCAGTGCCAACAACGCCAGCGGGAGCGGGCCAAGCAGTTGCAGCAACTGCGCGTGCGTTACGACACTGGTGGCGAGTCCGGCGCGCGCCAGGAGGGCTGCGCCCTGAGGCGTGGGTGCGATGCCCAGCCGATGGCTATAGCTGAGCGGTGCCAGGCCGGCGGCGATGCGCTCACGCAACCGCAGGGGATCGCCGAACAACTGGCGGCTCGCGCCGATCTCGAGCCACAGGGTGGCGCTGCCGTCTGCCGCGGCGTGCTGGCTGACCTGGCCGCTCCATTGCAGGGCCCATAGCGCCAGAGTCTGGAGTGCGGCCTGTACAGCGGGTGGCGGCCGGTGCGTAGACTCCGGGCCACGCGCGCTGCCGGCCGACGCTTCAAGCGCAAACCGCGGCAGCAGGATGCACAACCAGAGCATGCGCGCGCCCGCCTCGGGCTTTCTGAATTTCGACGTGCAATCCGGCGCTCAGGGCCTTAAGCCGCAACCGCAAGGCAGCAGGCGAGGGCTGCCGCGCCGCGGTCGGTGGACGATACAGCAGCCCGCAGCTGCCGCCGGTCTCGGCCGCGAGCTGGAGCCGGCGCACGCGCCGCTCATCGAGCGCTGCCGGCCAGGCGAGTACCGCGCCGACCGCCGGGCAACGCAGTGCCTGCTCGGCGGCCCACAGCACAGCGTGCGCATCGTGCGCCTGCACCAGCACCAGCCGCTGGAGTACCAGGCCATGTTGTGCGAGCGCCTGCGGGTAGGGTTGGCAGGGCGGTGCGATCCACACCAGGTAGCGGCCGGCACGGCTGAGTTTCCCGAGCGCGGGCAGCAACAACGAGAGTTCGCCGATTCCCTGGGTTTCCGGCATCAGTTCGGTGATCGCTCCCACCGGCCATCCGCCGCCCGGCAACAGGGCGTCGAAATCTGCGAATCCTGTGGGCTGGGCAGCCGGCCGCGCCTGATCGTCGGCGTGCGCACCGCGGCTCATATGCTCCATGCGTGCGCGCAATTCATCACGCAGCAACTGTGGCGAGGCCACGTGCATCGGGGAGCTCATAATTTACTTGCCTGTGGCAATCCACGGCGCACCAGCCCGACCACCAGACCCTCGATGACGCACTGTTGCCGCCGCAGATCCACCTCAAGCGGCTTATAGGCCGCATTGGCCGGCTCAAGCCGCAGCAGATGGCCGTTGCGGCGGTAATATTTCACGGTCGCTTCATCGCCTAAGCGCGCGACGACGATCTGGCCGTTGCTGACCTGGGTAGTGCGATGCACGGCCAGGATGTCGCGATCGTGTATGTCGGCCTCCAGCATGCTCTGGCCGTGTACGCGCAGCAGGAAATCGGCGCGTGGACGGAACAGCCCCGGGTCGAGCAGCAATTCGTCTTCGATGTTATCGAGCGCCAGCGTCGGTACGCCGGCCGCGACCCGGCCATACAGCGCCAGTCGACGGGCCAGCGCGAATGGGGATTGCAGCAGGCGGATACCGCGGGCGACACCAGGTTCGAGCGCGATGAGGCGCTTGCCGGCGAGCGCGCGCAGATGCTGATCGATGCCCTGACGGTTGCGCAATTTCATCAATCGGGCAAGATCAGCACGGGTCGGAGGTCGACCGTGGCGATGCAGGAACTGTTCGATTAATTCCAGGATCTGACGTTGGCGAGGACTCGGTTCGGGGCGAAGGGTGCTCATGCCTCATACCATACAAGTGTCTGGTATATATTTAAAGTCGGCAGATTCCTCATGCTAGGCTTGCCCGCCCCGTACCCCCGTCAAAACAATGCTTAAAACAAAAACTTATATCGCGCTGCTGTTGGCGGCCGCCACTGTGCCCTGCGGGGCGACCGTCTTTGAGCTGACCAACCCTGCGCAAAACGTATTCGGCGAGGACCAGAGCGTTCAAACCGTTTATGAGGACACCCTTTACGACCTGGCGCGCCAATACAGCCTCGGCTCGGAGGAACTGATCCGCGTCAATCCCAAGCTCGATCCGTGGATTCCCGGCGCCGACAAAACCGTATTCATTCCCGGCCGGCACATCCTGCCCACCGGCCCGCACCGGGGCATCGTCATCAATATTGCGGAACACCGCCTCTACTATTATCTGAAGCCGCAGCGGCATATGCCGCAGCAGGTGATCACCTATCCGATCAGCATCGGCAAGATGGACTGGCGCACGCCGCTCGGCCTGACGCATGTGATTGCCAAACAAAAAGATCCCTGGTGGCATCCGCCCAAATCAGTGCGCGACGAGCACGCCAAGGACGGCGACATCCTGCCGGCGGCAATCCCCCCGGGGCCGGATAATCCCCTGGGACCCGCGCCATGCGCCTGGCGGCCGGCAACGGCACCTATCTGATCCATGGCACCAACAACCCGATCGCCGTGGGATTGGCGGTGACCCACGGCTGCATACGCATGTACCCGGAGGACGTCGAGGCGTTGTATCCGCTGGTGCCGGTGGGGACCGAGGTGCGCATCATTAACGAGCCGGTCAAGGTGGCCTGGGTCAACGGCGAGTTGCTGCTCGAGGTGCACCCGCCGGTGGACGCGCAGGGGCAAAGTTACGAGCCGGACGTGGACAAATTTGCCGAGCTGCTGAAATTAGCCGTGGGCAAGAGCGTGGTGGCCATCCACTGGGACTATGCCCGCGAGGTGCTGGGGCGCGCCGACGGGGTGCTGGCCACGGTCGGTCTGGAGGCCCAGCTTCCGGACGCCAGCCCGACCGCCGCGGCACTCCCGGTCGCCCGCTGATTCCGCGGGGTCGGGGGGCCGCCGGGGTGGGGCACCTTTTGGCCGATTTCGTGTCGGAGTTGAATAGCGCGACAAATCAGCTATAGTTCGCTGCCCCCGCGATACCCATATCTGCTTTAACTTGCTGATATTCAAGAATATTTCGAAGAGATGCCATGTCAGAGCGCGATAGCGAAAATTTCGATTTAGACGAAGAATTCGTCGCCGAGGCCGAGGACAGCACCGACTACGACGGTTTGCTGGCGCGCGTGGATAAGCGCGTGCGCACCCAGGGCAAGAAAGGCAAGGCCGCCTGGAGCAAACTCGAAGAGGTGCTCGCCGACCGCAAGCTCGAGAAAGATCTGCGGGATCTGTTCAACGAAGAATAACCAGCGGCCCGTGGGCGCGGGTGCACCGCGCCCTGCTGGCCGTTCCCTCATGACCATGTAGGCAAGACTAGCGATGAGCGCAGGCGCCGCGGCTGAGTGGATCGTGCTGAAGTTCGGCGGCACGAGCGTCAGTTCACGGGCCAACTGGCTCAACATCGCTGAGGTGGTTCAAGCGCGATGCGCCAGCGGTGCGCGCGTGCTGATCGTGCATTCCGCACTCAGCGGCGCCACCGACTGCCTCGAGAAACTGCTCATCGCCGCGACACGCGGCCGGCACGCGCCGCTGCTCGCCGCCCTGGAAGCGCGCCATCGCCAACTTGCCGCTGAGCTGCAGGTCGCGGTGAACCCCGCGTTCGAAAGCTTGCTGGCCGAGCTGAGCTTGTGGCTGCGCGACATCGAAGTGGCCGGTTCGGTCAGCGATCCGGCGCGGGCACGGGTGATGGCCTGCGGTGAACTGCTGCTCAGCGGGCTGGGCGTGAGTTTTTTGGGTGCGCAAGGGGTCGAGTGCCGCGGTTGGGACGTGCGTGAGGGATTGCGATCGGATCCGCGCGTTCACGCCTCGGACAGTGCGAATTATTTGTCGGCCACCTGCGATTATTCTGCGGATGCGGCGCTGCGCGCCCGCCTGGAGAGCTTGGCGCCCGTGGTGCTGACGCAAGGCTATATCGCCAGCAATTCCGCGGGCGAGACCGTCTTGCTGGGTCGTGGGGGCTCGGACACCTCGGCTGCCTATCTGGCCGCCAAATTGCAGGCCAGGCGCCTCGAGATATGGACCGACGTGCCAGGCATGTTCAGCGCCAATCCGCGCTCGACGCCGGCCGCGCGGCTGTTGCGCGCCCTGCACTACGATGAAGCGCAGGAAATCGCCAGCAGCGGTGCGCGCGTGCTGCATCCTCGCTGCATCCTGCCGCTCAAGCAGGCCCAGATTCCGTTGTGGGTCTACGCCACGCAAACCCCGCAGCTGGAGGGCACGCACATCAGTGCCAGCGGCGCTGACGGTGCCGCCCAGGTCAAGGCCGTCTGCCTCAGGAAGGGCATCACCCTTGTGGCGATGGACAGCCCGGGCATGTGGCATGAAGTGGGATTCCTGGCGGATGTTTTCCAGATCTTCAAGCATCACGGCATGTCCGTAGATCAGGTCGCAACCTCCGAGACTAACGTGACGGTGTCGCTTGATCCCGGGGCGAACCTGCTCGATCAAGGGATGCTCAAGGCCCTGGTCGAGGACCTCGGGCAATTTTGTCGCGCGGAAGTGATCGGACCCTGCGCACAGGTGGGCCTGGTCGGCCGCAATATTCGCGGCGTCCTGCACCAGCTCGGTGCGGCCTTCAGATTATTCGCCGAGCAGCGGGTCCATATGGTTGGTCAGGCGGCCAACGACCTGAATTTTACGATCGTGGTGGACGAAGCGCAGGGCGATCGGCTCGTGCAGGAGCTACATGATCTGCTGATCCGTCCGGTGGCGGGCGATACGGTTCTGGGACCGGCCTGGGCCGAACTCTACGGTCCCGCCAAACCCAGCGCCCTGCAGAAACCGTGGTGGCAGCTGCGCCGCGCCGAACTGCTGCGCATCGGGCACGAGCTCGAGTGCGCGTTCGTCTACGACGGTGCGCAGGTGCGGGCCGCGGCGGCCCAGCTGCGCGCGCTCAAGTCGGTCGGGCGCATTTTCTATGCCATGAAGGCCAATCCTAACGCCGAGCTGTTGCGGATCATCGCGGCCGAGGACCTCGATTTTGAATGCGTGTCGCGCGGTGAGATCGAGCATGTGTTGGCCTCGGTTCCGGGCCTGGAACCGCGACGCGTGCTCTACACCCCCAATTTTGCGCCGCGTAGTGAGTACGCCTGGGCCTTTGAACAGGCCGTGACCGTCACCATCGATAACCGTTACGTGTTGGAACACTGGCCGCAGATCTTCAAGGGACGCGAGGTGCTGGTGCGGGTGGACACCGGTACCGGCCGTGGCCATCACCTGCACGTGCACACCGCCGGCGAACACGCCAAGTTTGGCGTCCCAATCGAAGAGCTGCCGGAACTGGCAACGCTTGCCGCTGCAGTCGGTTGCAAGGTGATCGGGCTGCACGCGCACACCGGTAGTGGCGTGTTTGAGGTCGGCAGCTGGACAGAGACCGCCAAATTGCTGCTCGAATCGGCACAATATTTCCAGGATCTACGGATCCTGAACATCGGCGGTGGGCTCGGCGTACCGGAGCGACGCGAACAGGCCGCGCTCGATCTGGGGCAGTTCGACGCCGCCTTGGGCGCGGTACGGGCGGGAGCGGCGGGGCTGCAATTCTGGCTTGAGCCGGGGCGTTTCCTGGTCGCAGCCGCCGGCGTGCTGCTGGTGCGTGTGACGCAAACCAAAGCCAAGGGCTCCACGCGCTACGTGGGCGTCACCACTGGCATGAACTCACTAATACGCCCGGCGCTGTATGGGTCCTGGCACGAAATCGTCAATCTCACGCGCCTCGACGAGTCGGCCACCGAGCTCGTCAATATCGTGGGCCCGATCTGCGAATCGGCCGACGTGCTTGGGCACGATCGACTGCTGCCCCCGTCCCAGGAAGGCGACGTGCTGCTGATCGCCAATACCGGAGCTTACGGCCGCTCCATGAGTTCGAGCTACAATCTGCGGGCGCCGGCTGTAGAACGGGTGCTGTAGGATCCGATACGCTTCTCGGCAATCCGCCTGGCTGGATGGAAAGGCGTAAGTGTTGGCAAAGCCAACTGCAGAGTATCACTCCGGCGATTTGGGGCGCCGGTTCATTGAACCGGGCGCGGAATCCAGATTTCGCGATGGGGCACATCGGCAGTCCGCGCACGCCGCCGATGGGGCGGCGCTTTCCTGAGCTTGAATTTCCGCCAGCGCTAGGCAGGTGGCGTACACTCCCAGCAACCAGTAGCTACGGACCGCGGGAATCGCGGTAGAGTCGGCAGCAGGAGAGCGCGCAACGCAACGGTTTTGTTAACTTGGTCACGCGGAGCCGACTATTGCAAGGCCGAGGGAGCGATGATGGGCGCCAAAGTCCGATTAAAGAAGCCAGCTCGCAGTCGCGCGCGCTACCAAATACTGGTTGTCGACGATCATCCAATAGTGCGCCAGGGCCTGCAGCGACTCATCGACCAAGAAAGGGACCTCGCAGTCTGCGGCGAAGCGGAGAGTCTGCTTGAGGCCGAAGCGGCACTCCGCAATCTCAAGCCGGATCTGGTCATTATTGATATCTCGCTGAAACAAGGCGACGGCATCGATCTGGTCAAATCCGCACGTGCCAAAAATCCGCATCTGCCCATCCTGGTGCTATCAATGCACGATGAGGTGATTTACGCCGAGCGCGTGCTGGCAGCGGGTGCGAATGGCTACATCATGAAGCAGGCGGAAGCGGGCGAATTGCTGCTGGCAATGCGCCGCGTGCTCGGGGGCGGCATTTACGTTAGTGAAGCCATCGGCAGCACGATGATCCGCAATCTCGCTTCCGGAGGCCGCCATGCCGCATCGAATCCGATTGAGCGTCTATCGAACCGGGAATTGCAAATCCTGCAGATGATCGGCTCGGGGATGTCCACTCGCCAGACCGCAGCAACCTTGAGTTTATCGATGAAGACAGTCGAGTCGCACCGGGAGCGCATCAAGCGCAAGCTACACCTCTCGACGGGTTCGCAACTTGTCCAATACGCCGTGAACTGGTCTGAAAGATCAGACGCCGGCGCCGCCTAAACACTAGAGCAGCGAAGCCGCGCCTCAGCAAGAAGCGGCTGCGCTTGGGCAGGCCGAGCGGGACTATTGTGTAGCCGCCGCGGTTTGCTGGCACTCACAGACGACGGTGGTCCCGCCGTGTTTGCTGTGCAGTAGCCGCAGGCGTCCACCGATTGCCGTAGCGCGCTGGCGCATGCCGTCGATACCAAGGCCCTTCGGGGTGGTGCGCGGATCAAACCCGCATCCGTCATCGGCTACTTCCAGTCGCACGAGTCTCCTGTCGATTGCGATGGAGATCTTGATGCGCATCGCGCCCGAATGTTGCAGGGCGTTGTTTAGGGCTTCCTGGGCGATGCGGTGTAGGTGGTCACGCGTTTCCCAAGGCAGTGTCAGAGTTGCATTTTCACTGGCCGCAAACTCGATTGTTGCCTGGTGGCTCGAGGCGAGGCTCTCGGCCAGCTTGCGAAGACTGTGAACCAGAGAACCACGACTCTCGGTGAGTGGAGAAACGCCACGGGCGATGGCCCTGGAGGTTTCAATCGCCTGAGCGGAGAGTTTTGCCAGTTGCTGGAGATCGGCACTGAGCGGCGAGCCCGAACGGACTGCGGCAGTCGCAATCGCACTGGCTAGGTACGCAAGACCGCTCAGCTCCTGTCCCAGCCCGTCGTGAATTTCCTGGCCCAATCGCAGCTGCTCGAGGTGCGTGGCTTCCGCCAGCGCGCGCTCAAGGCGCTTGCGCTCGGTAATGTCGTTGGCGACTCCAAACACCCGCACCGCGCCAGTCGAGCTCGGATGCGCAATCACGTTCAGCCAGCGCTGCGTTCCATCGAGATGCCGCAGCGCTACATCCATTCGATCTGTGCCACCGCGCGCGACCGTCGCTGCAGTCTCCGTGATCTTGGCTAGCGTAGCCTCGTCGTAGAAAGTCCTGGCACCCAAGCGTTTAAATTCTTCCAGCGAACAGCCATATACCCGCGCAAATCCTTCGCTAACCCAAGTCGGTTGAGGGACTCCGTCTACAAGGCTGCCTTCGAAGACGAAGCCTGGCATCAGATTGGCCGTCGTACGATAACGAAAATCGCTTTCGATCAGACGTGCTTCAGCCTCTTTCCGCGCCGTGATGTCCTGAATTTGCGAAATGAAGTACAGGAAGCGCCCGGTGTCGTCTCGAACTGCCGACACCGAAAGCAGGGCCCAAATCGTTTGGCCGAGCTTGTGAAAGTAGCGCTTCTCCATTTGGAAATAGGAGATGGAGCCGTCGAGCATCTGCCGCACGAAGGCCAAATCGGCACCGAGGTCATCGGGATGGGTAACGGTCTGAAAGTCGATGCGCAGCAGCTCCTCGGCCGAGTAGCCAACGATCTGACACAGCGCCTGGTTGACCCGCAACCAGCGGCCGTCCGGGGCCACCATGGCCATACCGATCGCCGCGAATTCAAAGGCGGATCGGAAACGCGCTTCGCTCTCGCGCAGCGCGGTTTCCGCGCGCTTGCGAGCACCGATGTCAATCGAGACGCCAACCACCTTGAGCGGGGCCCCGTCCGCGCTACGTTCGACGACCCGGGCGCGATCGAGCAACCATTGGTACTCGCCGGTTGGAAGCCTGACGCGGAATTCGTTTTCATGGAATGCCGGACGGTCGACCAGCGATGCCGCAAGTATCGGAGCAAGCTTAGGCACGTCCTCCGGATGGATGTCGCTCAGCCACGTCTCGGTGCGCGCGCGGGCCTGCTCCTCGGACAAGTCGTACCCAACCACGCGATGCCAGTGGATGTTGCCCCGGACTGTGTCGGTTTTGACATCGTATTCCCACATCGGCAGCCGGGCCGCGTTGATCGCGAGCTCGTAGCGGGCCTCGGCCTCGCGCAGCGCAACCTCGACCCGCTTTTGCGCGTCGATGTCGAAGCACACGCCGACAAAGTGCAGCGGGCAACCCGCCGCATCGTAGGCCGTGACATTGCAGCGTTCCTGCAACCACCGCCATTCGCCGCTGCGGGTGCGGACGCGATACTCGATGACGTAAGAGTCGGTAATGCCCCGCCCGCAGTCGCCCTCCACTGCGCGGTAACGGTCAACGTCGTCGGGATGAACTTGCGCATACCAGCGCTCCATGCGATCCGGCCCGAAGCACGGGTCGATGCCCGCTCGCTCGCACCAGTCGTCGAACCAGACCCCCTCGCCCCCACGATCGCTGTCCCACAGGCCGATGCCCATGCTGGTGGCGCCGACCGCGGCATGGAGTCGGGTTTCGGTGGCGCGCAGCGCGCTGGCGTCTCGATGCTGTCTGATGACAAGCGCGGCGAGCGCGGCGGCAAACTGGATAAGATCAATTTCTTGGGCGGATGGCTTGCGCGGCATCATGTAATACATGGCGAGCGTGCCGAGCAGCTCGCGCGCATCGTCGAGTATGGGCACCGACCAGCAGGCGCGCAGGCCGTGCGCCGTGGCAATGGGCGCGTAGGACGTCCACAGCTCGGATTGCTCGACGTCTGCCACGATAACAATCTCACGGCGGGCGGCGGCCGTGCCGCAGCTGCCATAGCCGTTGCCTATTGGGACCGGATCGATAGCCTGCACGTAGGCGCTCGGCAGGCTCGGTGCGGCGGCCGGTCGCAGCAGGCGGCCGCTCTTGTCCGCGAGCAGCACGCTGCAATACAGACCCTCAGCCCAGGATTCGACGTAGTTCGCAAGTCCCTCGAGCAGCGCATTGAGTGGCGCGGCGGACCCCAACAGCGCGACCAACCGGGCCTGTGCGCACAGCGGCTGCCGCCCGGAAGTCGACTGCGGTGCGCATTGCACGATCGCATCGACCGAGTCGGCCCAGTCCGCTTTCCCGGCACTGTGAGGCATGGAATTCCTGTGGTTCGCTGAGCGCGACGGTGCCCGCGAAGCAGCGGGAAACTACGCTACCTACCTTGGCAAGGCAAGCGCAGCTGCAACACGCCAGCCGCACAAACACGCGACCAGTCGCCACGCGCAGTAACGCACGTCACGGGTTCGAGCGTGTTCAATTCCCAGAGCACGGAATTTGCCGCGGGCAAACACCGCGATTTTGATCGCCTACTGGAGGTGCGCGAACCTTTCATATGCTAAGCGACAAGTCGCCCGTAGCTTATTGAATATAAAGCCATGGTGCCCTGCGTTTCTCTTCTCGCTGCGCACCGCAGAATCCACGCACGCCGATCCGCGCCAAGGAGCGGTGCGATGACGGGTCACGGTGTAAATGCGAACCGTAGCCTCAGAAGTCCTTCCCGTCCCGCCCGTAGGGGAAAAGCGGAATCACGTGTAGGGGAATATCCTAACATTACAATAAAACTGTGGGCGCCGTCACGTCGGTCACCACCGGAGCTAGATAAAAATACGCCCCGACGAGTGGCCGGGGCCGCTATTCCCCATCGGGAAGAACGGCAAACGGTCTTATCTCCGAGACGTGCAATCCGAGCGGTTGTGGCTGCTGGACCTGCCCGAATCAGATCGCAAATTTTGTCCTAACGGCTTTCCTGAAGGAGTTCTCATGCGCAAGATTCTTACAGCAACGATGGTCGCCGCGGCCCTGACCGCTGCGGGCACGGCCAGTGCTACCGTCGTCACTACCAGCTTTGGCGTCTCGGCGACCGTCCTGAAGACCTGTTCGGTTGCGGCGAACCCGCTGGGATTTGGCAACTACACGCCAGGCACTGGCGCGCTGGCGGCAAACACGACCGTCAATGTGAAGTGCAGTAAGACCACGCCGTTTACGGTCACGCTCAACGGTGGTAGCACGACCGGCGGCAACATCTCGCAACGCTTGATGAGCAACGGCACGGATACCCTACAGTACAACCTGTATACCACGGCGGCCTTCGCCACATTATTTGGTGATGGCACGACTGGCGCCGGAGTAGGCGGTGTCGGCACCGGACTGGCGAGCGCGGTGGCGGTTACGGTGTACGGCAGCCTGCCTGACAACGCAGCGAACCAGGCCGTGTCGACCGGCGCCTACACCGACACCGTCAATGTGACCGTGACCTACTGAAATCATGCCGGCAGTGCACCGTTGAGGCCGCCCAACGACAACCGGCCTGGCATGGCCCGCCATGCCACTGCCTGGATGCTGATGCTTGCGGCGGCGGCGGTGCCCGCCGCTGCAGGCAATTTCAGCGTTGCCCCTGTGAGCATCGTGCTGCAGGGCACGCAGCGCACCGCGGTGCTAACCGTGCACAATGAGGACTCGGCTCCGCTGCTGATTCAGGTTTCAACCTTGTCGTGGTCGCAGCCTGGAGGTGAGGAACAATACGACGAGACGCACGAGCTGTTGGCGACGCCGCCGATCTTTACCTTGCCCGCCCACGGCGAGCAGATCGTGCGGGTCGCGTTGCGCCGCGAGGCCGATCCGACGCGCGAACTTGCCTATCGCCTGTTGCTGGCGGAAGTGCCGCAGTCCACCGACAAGAACTTCACCGGACTGCGGGTGGCGCTGCGCTTGAGCCTGCCGGTCTTCGTAAAACCGGCCGCCCCCACGCCGGCCTCGCTCGCGTGGCAAGGCGAGTGGCAGCAGGATGGCACGCTGACGGTGAGCGCCAGCAATAGCGGTCAGGGCCACCTGCAGATCAGCGATTTCGTGCTGCAGTTTGCAGGCACCGATCAGACCACCCACGCCGCGGTGACTCGCTACGTCCTGCCCGCAAGCACGGTGAGCTGGAAGCTCGCACCGCCCCCCAGCATTGCGCATGAGACTGCCGTCGCCGTCCACGGCTACAGCGATCAAGGCGAATTCCAGGCCGATGTCGCGATAGCGCGTCCGTGACCGAGGGTGCAGTCCGATGTGCCCCCAGCCCGGATTCTCGCTTCGCCGATTTAACGTAGTCTGTTCGCTAGGCATGATGCTGTGTGCGGCGCTACGAATAAACGGCGCAAGTGCGGCCCCGGAAGGCGAGTTGCGCGAGGCGGTGATGAGCATCACCGTGAACACCCAAACCCAGAACGAAATGCTGGTCGTGCTCCGCGACGGCACCGGTGCGGTCTGGATCGCCAGCGACGATTTTGAAAAGTTACGAATCCTCCGGCCAGCGGGAGTCTCACGCGATTACCTGGAAAAAGAATATCTGCCACTGAGTGCCATAGGTGGAGTCGATGTCACCGTGGACGAATCGACACAGAGCATTGCGCTGACGGTGCCGGCCGGAGAAATGATGGCCACTCGCACGCAGGCAGCGGGACGCAACGCACCGGTGTTGACCAACGCGAGTCCCGGTGCGTTTCTTAACTACCAGCTTTCGGCGCAGCAGGTCGCGGGCCAGGACCTCACGGGTGCCTACGGAGAGCTTGGCGTTTTTTCCTCCCAGGGTGTGTTCACCAACACCGGCGTAATGCGTTCACTGGCCGGGCACGCCTCGGAGGTTCGCCTCGACACCGCGTTCACCCGGGATTTTCCGGCGCGCATCGAGCGCCTGACGGTGGGCGACGCCGTTAGCGACGGCACGACTTGGGGCAGTGCCGTGCGCTTTGCGGGCATCAGCTGGAGCCGAAATTTCTCCTTGCGTCCGGACTTGCTGACCACCCCGCTGCTGAGCGCGACGGGTACCGCGGTGGTGCCCTCGACGGTCGATGTGTACGTGAACAATCAGCAGGTGTCGAGCGCGCTGCTGCCACCCGGGCCCTTTATCATCGATCGGCTGCCGTCAGTCAGTGGGGCAGGCCAGGTTACCGTTGTAGTGCGCGACGCGCTGGGCCGGGAACAGCAGGTGACGCAGCCATTTTATTCAAGCCTGCAGTTACTGGCGGCAGGACTCAGCCAGTACGAGCTCGACCTGGGGAAGATTCGCCGCAACTACACCCTTGCCAGTGCCGATTACGGCGCGACCATGGGCAGTGCCAGCTACCGTCGTGGTATCAACGATTCATTGACACTGGAGACGCACGCCGAATTTCTTGATCACCAGGCGCGCACTGCGGGCTTGGCCGGTGCGGCCGCTCTGGGCCAGTTCGCCGTGGTTAATTTCACCGTCGCTGCGGGAGGTGGTCCCGACACCACGGGCTCACTCTATGCGCTCGGCGTGGAAAGGCAGGGACCGAGATTCACTGTCGGCCTCAACCATGCCACGGCGAGCGACGGTTACCGGCAGATCGCTACCGCTGTAGAGCCGGTGCGTCAGTTTCGCCAGCGCGACCTGGCGCAGGTGGGCGCCAATTTTCAGCGCTGGGGCTCGTTGGTAGCCGTACTGGCGCGGCAGACATTCGCAGACCTGCCCAGCGAGGAAACCGCCAGTCTGAGTTACAGCCGCAATCTGGGCGAGCGGGGAGCCTTGAGCGTGACTGCGACACGCAGCAACCAAGGCAGTGTAGTCGGCCACAGTTTCTTTGTGGCCTTCACGTTGTCACTGTCGGAGCGCACCGCCGTGGCGCTCACAGCCAACCGGGGCGACGGGCCGGGAGCGCCCGCGGACGAGATGTATGCCAGCTACATCAAGAATCCGCCGCGTGGTGCCGGCGAGGGGTATCGCGTTGGCGTGTCAAGTATCGGCAATTACAACGCACAGGTCAGCGCGCAAGGGCAGATGGGCGAATTGCAAGTGCAAGCGGCGCGCAGCCAGGGCGTGTCCGGCGTGAGCGGCTACTGGAGCGGGGCCGCCACGCTCTTGGGCGGCGAACTGCGTGCGGCGCGGCAGGTGACCGACAGCTTCGCGCTTATCGACGTGGGTGGGTTGCCCGGCATTCCGGTCTATATCGACAACCAATTGATCGCGTACACGGATGCAGAAGGGCGTGCGCTGGTACACGATCTGCTGCCGTACGAGCGCAACCGCGTCAATATCGAACCGACCGAAATCCCGCTCGATGCCAGCATCGGTGCGCGCACTCTGGAGGTGACGCCTGGTTATCGCAGCGGGGTGATCGTGAAGTTCCCGGTCGAGCGCGTGCACGGCGGCACCTTCAGGCTGGTCACGGCCGATGGCCAGGCGGTACCGGCCGGCGCGACCGTGGAGTTCCTAGGCAAACATTTCCCGGTGACCTATGAGGGCGGCACGTACGTGACCGGGTATGACCGGGGCGCGGAGGGCACGGCACAGTGGGGTACCACACGCTGCGGCTTCCGCGTGGGTCCGCCGCCGTCGGACGATCCCCAGCCGGACATGGGCACGGTCATCTGTCGGGCGATTGACATGCCAGAGTCCACGCCGTGATGCGCATACGCCTGTGGCAGTGGTGGCTGGGTGGTTGTGGTGCGCTGCTGCCCGTGCTCGCCGGTGCGGCCGTGAGTTGCACGGTATCTGCCACCGGTCCTGTCTTTGGGATTTACAACCCGCTCAGCGCCACACCCACCTATGCGAACGGCCAGGTGCAGGCGAGCTGCACTCTACTGAGTGGCGGCGCGACTACCGTAAACATGGTATCGAGCTACAGCACGGGTAAAAGCGGTAGTTTCGCTCTGCGCGACATGCTCTCGGGAACCAACCGCCTGGGCTACAACTTGTTTTTCGACGCGGCCTATACGCAGATTCGCGGCGACGGCACGGCCGGGTCGCAGACCGGGGGCGCCTCCTTCTCGCTCACTCCTGGAAATCCGACCCAGACGACCACCTCGACCATATATGGCCGCATACCCGCCAGCCAGGACGTGGCCGCAGGCGCCTACGCCGACACTATCGTCGTCACGATTACCTATTAGCGCTCTAGAGCGGTCGGGCCGAAAGCCGCAATGGCCACGCGTAAATTCCGGGTTGGACGCTGGCCGCCAGCCTGAAGCGCGCCCGTAGCGTCAGCACACGCGAGGTGCTGCCTCGCCAGCGCTGGACGACGGTACCCTCAGTGCCGTCCAGCATCACAGCGCTGTCGAATCCCTGCAGCGCGATGGCCACGCACCAGGGGCTCAAGCTCGACACATCCACGGCAAAACCGGCGCGGCTATTGCTATCGATGCGCACCACGATCGGCCGAGGAGCATCGACATAGCCCGACGCGACGTCAGCCGCGCTGATCCGCAACTGTGGCACGCCGGGCGCGATTTGCATGCGGGCCATGGGCATTACGTGGGTACTGACCATCATGGCGGCGTGCGCTTCTGCCGCGGATACCGTTGCGGAACTCAAGGCCAGAAACAAGCCGCTCAGGGCGCACCCAAGTGAGGCGAATCTGCGCAATTGCTCACCGTGGTGGCGCTGGCCGGCGGCTGTCTGGGGTGGAATGGCCATGCTTTTTGATCCTTTCGTAGAGTAAGTCCGGCGCCGGTCTCGGGCAACAGCGGCTTGCGGACTCAGCTGCAGTTCGTGGCTGGACCGCAACTTGACGCTGTTGCAAATGGAACCCTACACTCGACGGACTCATCGAGACCGGCTGAGGGAATGGGCCCTTCGACGCCGGGGCAACCGCCGGTTGGTCCGGCACGGTGCCAACTCCTGCGGCGCTTGTATCTGCGCCGGCAGATGAGCGTAGCTGCCGCCTGGCCCCAGTGGGGCAGGCGACGGTCTGGTGCTGTACATGCAGCGCCGCCGCTCCTGTCTGTTCAGGTACGCCGATGAGCGTGGCGTATTTTTCGACGGAGCGTGTGTGTGAAATCAAAGAATGACCCCGGTCCCCAGGCCGCCACCCGAGCGGTGCGCGCCGGGCTGGTCAGCGACCCCGTCAGCGGCGCTGTCGTGCCGCCCATATTCCTGAGTTCCACCTATGCCTTTCATGGGTACGGTGAGAAGCGGCCCTACGACTATTCACGCACCGCAAATCCCTACCCGTGATCTGCTGGGCAACGCGCTGGCCGACCTTGAGGGAGGCGCCGGCGCGGTAATCACCGGGTCCGGTATGGGCGCCATCACGCTGGTCGGCCACCTGTTCAACGTCGGTGCCCGCATCGTCGCGCCGCACGATTGTTACGGCGGCAGTCATCGTCTGTTTAGTGAGTGGCAGCGACGCGGCGAATTCCAGGTGCAGTTTGTGGATTTTGGGAACGAGGGCGCGGTGCGTGCGGCACTGGCGCGCGAGGCGTCGCTGCTGTGGATTGAAACTCCGAGCAATCCGCTGATGCGCATCACTGATGTCGCGGCGGTGGCCAAGCTCGCGCAGCAGGCGGGCGCGCTGGTGGTCGTGGACAACACCTTTATGTCCCCCGCGTGGCAGCAGCCCCTAAGGCTGGGCGCCGACCTGGTCGTGCACTCGACCACCAAATACATCAACGGTCACAGCGACGTGGTGGGCGGAGCGGTGGTGGCCAAGACCCGGGAGCTCTATGACCGGCTCGCCGAATGGGCCAATTGCCTGGGACTGACCGGCGCGCCTTTCGACAGTTACCTGACGCTGCGGGGGCTGCGCACGCTGCATGCCCGCCTCGCCATACACGGGCGCAACGCTCAGGCGCTGGCCGAATGGCTGCTGCAGCAGCCGGCCGTCAGTCGCGTCTGGTACCCGGGACTCCCGTCCCACGAAGGGCACCAGATCGCGGCCCGCCAGCAGCGTGGGTTTGGCGCCATCATCGCCTTCGAGCTGCAGGGCGGGATCCCCGCGGTCAAGCAATTTGTGTCCGGTCTGCGCTGCATTACGCTGGCCGAATCATTAGGCGGCGTTGAGAGTCTGGTCGCGCATCCCGTCACCATGACGCACGCGGCCATGGACCCCGCCGCACGCCAGGAAGCCGGCCTGACCGATGGGCTGTTGCGCATGTCCGTGGGCATCGAGGACCTGGCCGACCTGCAGGCGGACATGCAGGAGGGGTTGGAGCGGATCGGCCGCTGATCGCTGGCCATCAGCGCCCCATCGCTACTAGAATTCGCTGCTCCAGTGGCTCGGACTTGGCCCGGCCCAGCGGGCGCTTCCGACCGCGATGACACTTTTTCAGGAGGTCCTATGGCTGCGATCTCGATACATCCGTCGCTCGACAATGGCATCAAGCCCACCGGCAAGAATTTCGCCGGCGGCACCCTGGCGTGCAAGTGCGCGCAGAATCCGGTCGAGGTATCGATCAAAGCGCAAACCGCGCACAACCACGCCTGCGGGTGCAGCAAATGCTGGAAGCCCAAAGGCGCGCTGTTCTCGGTGGTCGCCGTGGTGCCCAAAGACAAGCTCAGCGTCACCAAGAACGCCGACAAGCTTGCGGTGGTCGATAAGAATGCCACCATCCAGCGCCACGCCTGCACCGGCTGCGGTGTGCACATGTTCGGGCGCATCGAAAACACCAAGCATCCGTTCTATGGCCTGGATTTCGTGCACACGGAACTGTCCAGCCAGAGCGGCTGGGCGGCCCCGGAGTTTGCCGCGTTCGTGTCCTCGATCATCGAATCAGGCGCGGATCCGGCGCAGATGGGGGCAGTGCGCGCGCGGCTCAAGGAGCTGGGGCTGGAACCCTACGACTGTCTGTCGCCGGTGCTCATGGATGCCATCGCCACGCATCTCGCCAAGGCCTCGGGCGTGCTCAAGCACTAGGGAAGCAGCGTTCATGGACGTACGCGCAGCAGTGGCCTTCGAAGCGGGCAAGCCTCTCACCATCGAACGGGTGCAGCTCGAGGGGCCCAAGGCCGGCGAGGTGCTCATTGAGGTCAAGGCGAGCGGGATCTGCCACACCGACAAGTACACGCTGTCGGGAGCCGACCCGGAAGGGTTGTTCCCCTCGATACTGGGACATGAAGGTGCCGGCGTGGTGGTCGATGTGGGCACCGGCGTGCGCACCTTAAAGAAGGGGGACCACGTGATCCCGCTGTACACGCCGGAATGCCGCGAGTGCAAAAGTTGCACGTCGCGCAAGACCAACCTGTGCACGGCGATTCGCGCCACGCAGGGCAAGGGCGTGATGCCCGACGGCGCCAGCCGCTTCTCGTACCAGGGCAAGCCGATCTACCACTACATGGGCTGCTCGACCTTCGCGAATTACAGCGTGCTGCCGGAGATCGCGCTCGCCAAGATTCGCGAGGACGCGCCCTTTGACAAAGCCTGCTACATCGGCTGCGGCGTCACCACCGGGATCGGCGCGGTGATCTTCACGGCCAAGGTAGAGCCGGGCGCCAACGTGGTGGTGTTCGGATTGGGCGGCATCGGGCTCAACGTGGTGCAGGGAGCGAAGCTCGCCGGAGCCGACATGATCATCGGCGTCGATACCAACCCGGCGCGCGAGAAGCTGGCGCGAAAGTTCGGCGCGTCGCACTTCATCAACCCCAAAGAGGTCAAGGGCGATCTGGTGGCGCACCTCGTCGAGCTGACGCGGGGCGGGGCCGACTACAGTTTTGAGTGCATTGGCAATACCCAGGTCATGCGCCAGGCCTTGGAGTGCTGCCACCGCGGCTGGGGCCAGAGCATCATCATCGGGGTCGCCGCTTCCGGCCAGGAAATCAGTACCCGCCCGTTCCAGTTGGTGACCGGCCGGGTGTGGCGCGGGACCGCCTTCGGCGGCGCGCGCGGTCGTACCGACGTCCCAAAAATCGTCGACTGGTACATGGAACGCAAGATCAACATCGACGACCTCATTACCCACACCTTGCCCCTCGAGCGCATCAATGACGGATTTGAACTGATGGCCAGGGGCGAATCGATCCGGAGCGTGGTCGTTTATTGACCGCCCGGTGCCGCCCACTGGCCTCTTTCGAGGCGGGATTTATGTCAATGTCGGGGCTAGCCTGAGCCTGCGACCGATCACGCTCGTCCGCACCTTGTCCTGAGCCCGTGGGTACGGCCGGAATGGCCGTCCCGGCTTGTGAGTTCGCGGGCAGGCTCGTGTATCCTTTCAAGGTTTGGCGGTTCGTTTGCAGAGCGATGCTGCGTTGCGCAATATACGCGACGGGCCGGTCGCGAGATTACTGGAGAGCCAAGGTGATAAGTCCGACCGTGACCGTGGCGGCGCGGCGCGTGGAGGGGGGCGTCGCTCAGGACATCGCCGAAACCTTGGCGGCCGAGGTGCCCGTGGCCATCCAGTTCAACGGCCGGGCCCATGCGGTCATGCTGGCCACGCCGGCGGACTTGGACGATTTTGCTCTGGGATTCGCGCTGACCGAAGGCATCGTACGGAGAGCCGATGAACTTACGCTGGTCGAACAGACTTGGACGCCCGAGGGGGTAGTGTTGCAGATACGGATTCCGGAAGTGCGCTTCGCCCTGCTGGACACCCGCGAGCGCAATCTCACCGGCCGCACCGGCTGCGGCCTGTGTGGCACATCGACGCTCGAGGCGGCCATTCGGCCGGTGCGCCGCGCCGATCCGAACGGGCCGCGCGCCGATGCGCGCGCCTTGCGGGAGGGCATGGAGCGGCTTGCCAGCATGCAACCGTACAACGACGCCAGCGGTGCCGTGCACGCGGCGGGGTTGTTGACCGAGGATGGGGGATTTACCGTGCGCGAAGACGTGGGCCGCCATAACGCCATTGATAAGGCGGTCGGCGCGGTGGCGCGAACCGGCGGCCGGCCGCACAGCCTGTTGGTGACCTCTCGTGCTTCCTACGAAGTCGTGCACAAGGCAGCCGAAGTCGGTTGCCGCCTGGTGGCCGCGATCTCGGCGCCGACCGCGCTGGCCGTGCAGCTGGCGAACGAAGCGGGGATTACCTTGATCGGATGGGCGCGGCCACCGCGCTTGACGGTGTACAGCGGGGAGCTGACGTGAGCAAACGTCATCCGGTCGGCCTGCCGTTGCGATCCGAGCCCAGCGCGGAGCTGCCCACCGATGAGCGCACCGCGGTACTGGAGTCGGTCCGCGAGAACCGTGCGTTGGCCGGCAGCCTGTTGCCGATCCTGCACGGCATCCAGGACCGCCTGGGATGGGTACCGCCGCGCAGCGTGCCGCTGATTGCCTTTGAACTCAATTTGTCGCGCGCCGAAGTGCACGGCGTGCTGACCTTTTACCACTACTTCCGCCACAGCAAGCCGGGGCGGCAGGTGATCTATCTGTGTCGTGCGGAAGCCTGCCAGGCGGTCGGCGCCGCCACACTCGAGGCGCACGCCAAGCGCAAGCTCGGTGCCGACTTTCACGGCACCAGCGCGGATGGCCGCTATACGCTCGAGCCGGTCTACTGCCTGGGCAACTGCGCTTGCGGGCCTTCGCTGATGATCGACAAGGAACTGCACGCGCACGTGACCCCGGCGCGTTTTGACGAATTGGTCTCGGGATAGTGCATGACTAGCACGCTCTACATTCCAGGAGAGGCCACGGCGCGTGCGCTGGGCGCGGAAGCGGTCGCGCAGGCGGTGGCGGCGGAGGCCGCAAAGCGCGAGCAGCCGGTGCGCATCGTGCGCAACGGCTCGCGCGGCGCGTTCTGGCTCGAGCCGCTGATCGAAGTGGAGACTACGCAGGGGCGCGTCGCTTACGGACCGGTCCGCGTCAAGGACGTCGCCAGCCTGTTCGCCGCGGGGTTTCTCGAGGGCAAACCCCACGCGCTGGGCCTGGGTGCGGTGGCGCAAATTCCCTATCTCAAGAATCAGGAACGCCTGTGCTGCACGCGGGTGGGCGTGATCGATCCGCTCAGCCTCGAGGATTACCGCGCACACGGCGGTTACTCCGGACTGGCGGCGGCGCTGGCCATGGCGCCTGCCGAAATCGTGCAGGCGGTGACCGACTCCGGACTGCGCGGCCGGGGTGGCGCTGCCTTTCCGACCGGCATCAAGTGGCGCACGGTGCTGAACGCGCCTGCCACGACGGCGGGGCAGCAAAAGTACATCGTCTGCAACGCCGATGAAGGCGATTCGGGCACCTTTTCAGATCGACTGATCATGGAAGGCGATCCGTTTTGCCTGATTGAGGGGATGACGATTGCAGGACTCGCCGTGGGCGCCACGCGCGGATACATTTATCTGCGCTGCGAGTATCCGCACGCGCACGCGGCACTGCGCGCCGCGCTAGCCACGGCGTACGCGCAGGGCTATCTGGGCGCGGACCTGTGCGGCAGCGGCAAGGCCTTCGAACTGGAAGTCCGGCTGGGCGCCGGCGCCTACATCTGCGGCGAGGAAACTTCGCTCCTGGAATCGCTCGAGGGGCGGCGCGGCCAGGTGCGCTTCAAGCCCCCGCTCCCGGCGATCGCCGGGTTGTTTGGCTGCCCGACCGTGATCAACAACGTCATCACTTTCGCCAGCGTGCCCATGGTGCTGGAGCGCGGCGCGGCCTACTACCGAGACTTTGGCATGGGCCGCTCGCGGGGCACTTTGCCGATCCAGCTGGCCGGCAACATCGCGCGCGGCGGGCTGGTCGAGAAGGCATTCGGCGTCACACTGCGCGAACTGCTTTACGATTACGGCGGCGGTACGCGCTCGGGCCGGCCGATTCGCGCGGTGCAAGTAGGCGGCCCGCTGGGGGCCTATTGGCCGGAGTCAAAATTCGACACGCCGCTTGACTACGAGGCCTTCGCGCAAGCCGGGGGCATGCTCGGTCACGGCGGCATCGTGGTGTTCGACGATACCGTGGACATGGGCGCGCAGGCCCGCTACGCCATGGAATTTTGCGCCATTGAATCCTGCGGCAAGTGCACTCCCTGCCGCATCGGCTCGACGCGCGGCGTCGAGGTCATCGACCGGCTGCGCGCCGGCGAACGGCCGGCTCTCCAGGCGACGCTGCTGCGTGACCTTTGCAACACGCTCACCCACGGCTCCTTGTGCGCGCTGGGCGGCTTGACACCCTTGCCGGTGATCTCCGCGCTTGACCATTTCCCGGAAGATTTTTCGAAACCAATGGCTGCTGCGGCAGTCGGAAGTTAATGCCATGCAATCTATTGCTGAACAGGATCTGGGCACCCCGGCGCGAGAGTCGGGCACGCAGGTCAAGCTGCTGATCGACGGATGCGAGATTTCCGTCCCGGCGGGCACCTCGGTGATGCGCGCCGCCGCGCTCGCCGACCTCAAGATCCCGAAGCTGTGTGCCACCGATCAGCTGGAGGCCTTTGGCTCCTGCCGCCTGTGCCTGGTGCAGATCGAAGGCATGAAGGGTTATCCGGCCTCTTGCACCACGCCGGTGGCCGAGGGCATGAAGGTCACGACGCAGAACCCGGAACTGGCGCGGCTGCGCCGCGGCGTCATGGAACTGTACATCTCCGACCACCCGCTGGACTGCCTGACCTGTCCGGCCAACGGCCATTGCGAGCTGCAGGACATGGCCGGCGCGGTGGGTTTGCGCGAAGTGCGTTACGGCTATGAGGGCGCCAATCACCTGGACGCGCCCAAGGACGAGTCCAACCCCTACTTCACGTTCGATCCGAGCAAGTGCATCGTCTGCTCGCGTTGTGTGCGCGCCTGCGACGAGCAGCAGGGCACCCTGGCGCTGACCATTGCCGCGCGCGGCTTTGACTCGGTGGTTTCGGCCAGTCAGGGCGAATCGTTCCTCGATTCGGAATGCGTGTCCTGTGGCGCGTGCGTGCAGGCCTGCCCGACGGCGACGCTGTCTGAGAAGTCGCTCATTGAGCAGGGCCAGGCCGAGCACAGCGTGATCACGACCTGCGCCTACTGCGGCGTCGGCTGCTCGTTCCGTGCCGAGATGCGCGGCGAGGAGCTGATTCGCATGGTGCCTAACAAGGACGGGCACGCCAATCACGGCCACAGCTGCGTGAAGGGCCGGTTCGCGATCGGCTATGCGACGCATCCGGATCGCATCACCAAGCCGATGATTCGCGGCGCGATCACCGAACCCTGGCGCGAAGTGAGCTGGGAGGAGGCGATCGCCCACTCGGCCTCCGAACTGCGCCGCATCCAGGCCAAGTACGGCCGCGACAGCATTGGCGGCATCACTTCGAGCCGTTGCAGCAACGAAGAAACCTACCTGGTGCAGAAGCTGGTGCGCGCCGGTTTCGGCAACAATAACGTCGACACCTGCGCGCGTGTGTGCCATTCACCCACCGGCTATGGCCTCAAGCAGACGCTGGGTGAATCGGCCGGGACGCAGACCTTTGACTCGGTCATGGAAAGCGACGTGATGATGGTCATCGGTGCCAATCCGACCGACGCGCACCCGGTGTTTGCCTCACAGATGAAGCGGCGCCTGCGGCAGGGCGCGAAGCTGATCGTGGCTGATCCGCGTCGCATTGATCTGGTACGCACGCCGCACATTGAGGCCGCCTATCACCTGGCGCTCAAGCCGGGCACCAACGTCGCGCTGATCAACAGCCTCGCGCACGTGGTGGTCACCGAGGGCCTGGTCAAGGAAGAATTCGTACGCGCGCGCTGCGAAGTCGAGTCCTTTGAGAAATGGCGGCACTTTGTGGCCGAAGCGCGCAACTCTCCGGAGGCCATGGAAGCCGTGACCGGAGTTCCGGCCGCCGAGGTGCGCGCTGCGGCCCGGCTGTTCGCCACGGCCGGGAACGGCGCCATCTACTACGGCCTGGGCGTGACCGAGCACAGTCAGGGCTCGACCATGGTGATGGGCATTGCCAATCTGGCCATGGCCACAGGCAACGTAGGGCGCAGCGGTGTGGGCGTCAATCCCCTGCGAGGTCAGAACAACGTGCAGGGGTCCTGCGACATGGGTTCCTTCCCGCACGAGTTTCCAGGTTACCGCCACGTCGCCGATGATGCGGTGCGCCAACAGTTCGAGCGCCGCTGGAACGTCACGCTGCTTGCCGAGCCGGGGCTGCGAATCCCGAACATGTTCGAGGCGGCGCTGGACGGTGAGTTCAAGGCTCTATATATCCAGGGCGAAGACATCGCTCAGTCCGATCCCAACACCCAGCACGTCACCGCCGCGCTGAGCGCGATGGAATGCATCATCGTCCAGGACTTGTTCCTTAACGAGAGCGCCAAGTTCGCGCATGTGTTTCTGCCGGGATCCTCATTCCTGGAAAAAGACGGCACCTTTACCAATGCCGAGCGGCGCATCTCGCCGGTACGCAAAGTCATGCGCTCGAAGTCCGGGTACGCCGACTGGGAAATCACGCAGCTGCTGTCCAATGCGTTGGGCTACCCGATGAATTACAGCCATCCGAGCGAGATCATGGATGAGATCGCCGCGCTGACGCCCACTTTTGCGGGCGTTAGCTTCGCGAAACTCGACGAGCTCGGCAGCATCCAGTGGCCGTGCAATGACCAGCACCCGGAGGGTACGCCGATCATGCACGTGGACACCTTCGTGCGCGGCAAGGGCAAGTTCCTGATCACCGAGTATGTGGCGACCACTGAAAAGGTCAACACGCGCTACCCGCTGATCCTTACGACCGGTCGCATCCTGTCGCAATACAACGTAGGCGCGCAGACTCGGCGCACCGACAATGTCGTCTGGCACGACGAAGACCGCCTGGAAATTCATCCGCACGATGCCGAGGAACGCGGCGTCAAGCAAGACGACTGGGTGGGCGTGCAAAGCCGGGCCGGCGAAACCGTGTTGCGGGCCACGGTCACCACGCGCGTGCAACCGGGCGTGGTCTACACGACCTTTCATTTCCCGGAGCTGGGCGTCAATGTCATTACCACCGAGAACTCTGACTGGGCCACGAATTGTCCCGAGTACAAGGTGACGGCGGTCCAGGTGACGAAGGTGACGCAGCCCTCGGCCTGGCAGCAGCGTTACCAGCAGTTCGACCGGCGGCAGCAGGAACTGCTGAGCCAAGCCACCCACCCGGGCGAGTCTGCGGAAGCCGGGTCAACCGTCAGATGAGCGCCGAGCGGCTGGTGCAGATGGCCAATGACATTGGCCATTTCTTTGCGGCCGAACCCAAGCGCGCCGACGCGGTCGCCGGCATTGCCAACCACATACAGCGCTTCTGGGACCCGCGCATGCGCCGCCAGATCGAGGCGCACCTCCAGGCGGGCGGCGCCGGGCTGGAGGACCTGCCGCGCGAGGCCGTCGCCAGTCTCAAACGTAACTGACTCGGGCGAGATCGCGCCGTGTCGATTAAGCTCGAGTTGCCGTTCCCCTACGCGTTGTTCCTGGGCGATGGCGATCAGCTGGCCGTTAAGACCGCCACCGGCATCGCCCACTGGCGTCCGGAACGCTGCGTGGCACAGGTGATGGTGCCCGGATGCAGTGCCGATCTGGGCCTGCCTACGCTGACGGTGGCCGGCGCGGCGGCGGCGGGCGCGCGAGTGCTGATCGTAGGCGCGGCGGAGTTTGGCGGCCGGATCTCCGCCAGCTGGGTGCCGACGCTGGTGGCCGCGCTGGAGGCAGGCCTGGATTTGGCGGCCGGACTCCATGAGCGATTGGCCGATGTGCCCGCCATCCGCCAGGCTGCCGAGCGCCTGCAGCGGCAGCTGTACGACGTGCGCCAGCCGCAGAGCGGACAATCGGCGATCGCCACGGGGGCCAAGCGGCCTGGCATGCGGCTGCTCACGGTCGGCACCGACTGTGCGGTCGGCAAGATGTTCACCAGTTTAAGCATCGAAGCCGAACTGCACCGGCGCGGGGTGGCGGCGACCTTTCGCGCCTCCGGCCAGACCGGGATTCTCATCAGTGGGTCGGGCGTCAGCGTTGATGCCATCGTTGCAGATTTCATCTCCGGCGCCGCGGAGCTGTTGTCCCCGGCGAACCGGCCCGAGCACTGGGACGTCATCGAAGGGCAGGGCTCCTTGCATCATCCCGCCTATGCGGGTGTCACGCTCGGACTGATCCACGGATCGCAGCCCGACGCCCTCGTGTTGTGCCACCGCATTGATCTCGAGCGCGTGGACGGATACCCCAGCTACCCGACGCCGAGCTTCGAGACGGCCATCGCCGCCAACGAGAGCGCCGCGCGCCTGACCAACCCGAACGCGCGTGTGGTGGGGATCAGCGTCAACACCGCCGCGGCCACGGCGGCTCGGGCGCAGCGTTATCTGGGCGAGCTCGAGTCAGCGCTGGGCCTGCCGTGCTGTGATCCGGTGCGCACCGGGATGGCGGCCGTGGTCGAGCGGCTGCTCAAAGAATTTCCCAGCGCCGGATGATCCGGCCTGCGGGGCAGCCCCTGGGGCTGCGCGTCAGCACGGAGCGCTGGCCACTGCGCGTCCCGTTCCGGATCACGGGCCAGACGATCGAGAATCTTGATGTGGTCGTGGTCAGTGTCGAGCACGAGGGCGTGTGTGGTCGCGGCGAAGCCGCCGGCGTCGACTACCGGGGCGAGAATACGGCCACGATGCGAGCGCAGCTCGAAGCCGTGCGTGCGACGATCGAGGCGGGAGCGACGCGTCAGTCGGTCCAGCAGCTGCTTCCCGCCGGTGGGGCCCGCAACGCACTTGATTGCGCGCTTTGGGAGCTGGAAGCCCGGCAGCTGCGCCGGCCGGTGTGGCAGCTGGCGGGTCTCGCGGAACCGCATCCGCTGCTCAGCACCTACACCGTAGGCGCCGACAGCCCGGCGGCGATGGCCGGACGTGCGCTTGAATTTTCTTCCGCGCGGGCGATCAAGCTGAAACTGATCGGCGATGCGGACGATGGCGGGCGCGTGCGCGCGGTGCGGGCCGCACGACCCGATGTCTGGCTGGCGGTCGATGCCAATCAGGGATTTACGCGCGCGCACTTGCATGCTCTGCTGCCGCTGCTGCAGGAGTGCGGCGTCGCACTGATCGAGCAGCCCTTTCCCGTGGGGCAGGAACCCCTGCTGCAGGAGTTGCGCTCCCCCATACCGATCGCCGCCGACGAGGCCGCCCAACTGAGCGAGGATCTACCGCGCCTGGCCGGTCGTTTCACGCGGTAAACATCAAACTCGATAAATGCGGCGGGCTGACCGAGGGGTTGCGTATGGCCGCCGCGGCGCGAGCGCTCGGCCTTGAGGTCATGATCGGCAACATGGTGGGCACCTCGCTGGCCATGGCGCCCGCCTATCTGGTCGGCCAGAGCTGCCAGATTGTCGACCTGGACGGGCCGCTGCTGCTGGCGAGCGACCGGGCGGATCGCGTCAGCTACGAACACGGGTATCTGCACTGCGACCCGATTGTCTGGGGCTACGCGGCCGATTGAGAGTGTGTATCCTCAGCTGCTGCGCCGCCGCGAAGCCAGCGTCGGGTGGCTGATCCCGAAAATTTTTGGAGGTCGTGCGTGACATGCTCAGGAAATGATCTTCGCCGCTGGAGCGCACTCGTTGCGGCGCTGTTGCTGGCGAGCGCCGTATTCGCGGCGCCCGCCACGGATCCGCTGGCGCGCGCGAAGCAGGTGCTAGCGGCCACGCCGCTGATTGACGGGCACAACGATCTGCCCTGGATCATTCGTGCGCGCTTTAACAGCTCGCTGGCCGCCGTCGATCTGTCGAGCGATACCTCGCGCCTCAAGCCACCGGCGGATCAGGCGGCGATGATGACGGACCTGCCGCGCCTGCGCGCCGGCCAGGTCGGCGCCCAGTTCTGGTCGGTGTACGTGCCCGTCGAGATGCAGGGACCGGTGGCCGTGCAGGCAACCCTTGAGCAAATCGACATTGTCCGCCAGATGGTGGCTCGCTATCCGCACGATCTGGAGATGGCCTACAGCGCCGAGGATATCCGCCGCATACACAAGAGCGGACGCATTGCCTCGCTGATCGGCGTGGAGGGCGGCCACCAGATCGCCGATTCGCTCGCGGTGCTGCGTCAGTACTATGAACTGGGCGTGCGCTACATGACCTTGACGCACGTGACCAACACCGACTGGGCGGATGCCGCCACCGTCGATCCGGCGCACCAGGGCCTGACGCCGTTCGGGCGCGAGGTGGTGCGCGAAATGAACCGGCTCGGCATGCTGGTCGACCTGAGCCACGTGTCGGAGGCCACCATGCGCGCGGCGCTCGAAGTGTCCACCGCACCGGTCATCTTCTCGCACTCGTCGGCGCGCGCTCTGGTCGATCACCCACGCGATGTGCCCGACGAGGTCCTGCGACTGGTGGCGCGCAACGGCGGGGTCGTGATGGTGAATTTCAATCCCGGCTACGTTTCGATGGCGCGCAACGAGTGGGAAGCGGCCCAGGCCGCCGAAATGGCGCGCTACAACAGCCCACCCTATGTCGGCCTATACATCGGACAATCGGAGCGCGCCAAGGCGGCGCTCAAGGCCTGGGAGCAGGCCCACCCGAAACCAGCGGTGACGCTGAGCGACGTGGCCGATCACATCGACCATATCCGCCAGGTCGCCGGGGCGGAGCACGTGGGGATCGGGTCCGATTTCGATGGCATCGACGAAGTGCCCACCGGGCTGGAGGACGTGTCCAAGTTTCCACAGCTGTTTGCGGAACTGGCGCGCCGCGGCTGGAGCGATGCGGACCTGGCCAAGCTGGCGGGCGGTAATCTGCTGCGGGCTCTGTCCGGCGCCGAGCAGACGGCTGCGCTGCTGCGCAAGCAGCGCCTCGCCTCCGGCGCCACAATCAGCGCACTCGATCCCCCGGCGGCGGCCGCGCACTGAGTGGCGGGCTCGGCCCTCGGCCGCGTTCAGGCGGGATGGATCCGCTCGACTACCGCCGCTCCGGCCTCGCGCGTGGTGGACGGGCGCGATCCCGGCGCAGCGATGTCCAAGGTGCGCGCGCCCGCACTGATGGCATCGGCCACCGCGGCCTCGACGGCGTGGGCCTCCTCGGCGAGTCCCAGTGATAATCGCAACAGCAGCGCCGTGCTTAGAATCGCACCGAAGGGATTGGCGATCCCCTGGCCGGCGATGTCCGGCGCCGAGCCGTGGATGGGCTCATAGAGTCCCTTCGGCCCGGCGCCCAGAGAGGCCGAGGGCAGCATGCCCAGGGAACCGGCCAGCATTGCGGCCTCGTCGGTCAGGATGTCGCCAAACATGTTCTCGGTGACGGCGACGTCAAAATCGCGTGGGCGGCGAATCAGGTGCATGGCGGCGGAATCCACCAGCATGTGCTCGAGCTCCAGCTCCGGGAACTCACGACTCACGATGCGCTCGGTGACCTCGCGCCACAGGCGTGAGGTCTCGAGCACGTTTGCTTTGTCGATCGACGTGAGCTTGCCGCGGCGGCTGCGCGCGAGTCGAGCCGCCACCCGAACTACCCGTTCGATCTCAGCGACCGAGTAGCTGCACAGGTCACTCGCCGCCTCGGCGCTGCGGGTCTTGGCGCCGAAATAGATACCGCCCGTCAGTTCACGCACGAAGATCAGGTCGACGCCCTCCAGCACCGCGCCCTTGAGGGTCGAAACCTCGCGCAGTGCAGGGTGCACGGCGACCGGACGCAGGTTGGCGTACACGCCGAGCGCCTTGCGCAACCGCAACAGCCCTTCCTCGGGGCGCGCCGGCGCATCGGGTGCAGACCATTTGGGCCCGCCGATGGCGCCCAGCAGCACCGCGTCCGCGGCACGACACAGTGTCAATGTGGCAGGCGGCAGCGGATCGCCGCACTGGTCGATGGCGAGGCCGCCAAAGGGCGCCTCCTGCAGCGCGAAGTCATGCCTGAAGCGGGCCGCCACGGCCTGCAGCACGCGCACCGCCTCGGCCGTGACCTCGGGGCCGACGCCGTCGCCGGCGATTACCGCGAGGCTGGCCTTCACGCGCGCGCGCGCTCGAATCGGGCGATCGCAGGCTCCTGCGAGCGCAGGTAACCGAGTTCATCGACGCCGTTGAGCAGGCAGTAGCGCGCGAAACGCTCGATCTCAAAGCCCACCGCATCGCCATTGGGCAAGCAGACCGTGTTGTGCTCGAGGTCGATCTGCAGTTCCGCGCCCGGATGGGCCAGCAGCCAGGCGGCGTGGACTTCATCGACGACAATGGGCAGCAGCCCGTTCTTGAGCGCATTGCTGCTGAAGATATCCGCGATCCCGGCGCTGATGACGGCGCGGAACCCGTAATCGAGCAGCGCCCAGGGCGCGTGCTCACGCGATGAGCCGCAGCCGAAGTTGCGGCCCGCCACCAGGATGGCGCAATTTGCCGCCGCCGGCTGGTTCAGCGCGAAGTCCGCGCGTGGCGCGCCGGCGGAGTCGTAACGCCAGTCGTGGAACAGCTGCTTGCCGAGCCCCGCGCGCCCGGTGGTGCGCAGGAAGCGCGCCGGAATGATCTGGTCGGTGTCGATGTTGGTGGACGGCAATACCGCAGTGCGCGCACTGAATTTCTTGACGGGATCCATGCTGGCCTAACTGGCGAGCAGCTCGCGTGGGTCGGTGACGCGCCCGCGCACTGCGCTGGCCGCGGCGGTGAGCGGGCTGGCCAGCAGGGTGCGCGCGCCCTGACCCTGGCGGCCCTCGAAATTTCGATTGCTGGTGCTCACCGAGACTTGGCCAGCGCCGACGTTGTCGCCGTTCATGCCGATGCACATCGAGCAACCCGACTCGCGCCAGTCGCCGCCCGCATCGATGAATACGCGGTCCAGCCCCTCGGCCTCGGCGGCCCGTTTGACCTGCTGTGAACCGGGCACCACCAGCAGCTGCACGCCCTTGGCGACTTTGCGACCGCGCAACACACGGGCCGCGCCGCGCAGGTCAGACAGGCGGCCATTGGTGCAACTGCCGATAAAGACCACGTCCACGGTCTGGTTCTGGATCGGCGCCCCGGCTTCAAATCCCATGTAGGCGAGCGCCTTGTCATACACCGGGTCATCCGCGTGGGCCGGGATCGACGCGCTGATGGGTATGACCATCCCGGGGTGCGTACCAAAGGTGATCATCGGCTCGATGTCGCTGGCATCCAGCGCAAGTTCGCGATCGAAGCGCGCGCCGGCATCGCTCGGCAGCGTGCGCCATTCGCTCACGGCCCGCTCCCAATCCGCGCCCTTGGGCGCTCGCGGCCGTCCCGACAGGTAATCGAAAGTCGTATCGTCGGGAGCGATCATGCCGGCGCGCGCGCCGGCCTCGATCGACATGTTGCAAATCGTCATTCGCTCTTCCATGCCCAGCGCGCGCACCGCACTGCCGCGATACTCGAACACGTGGCCGGTCCCGCCGGCCACGCCGATGCGCCCGATCAGCGCCAGGATCAGGTCCTTGGCGGTCACACCAGCCCGCAGCGCACCCTCCAGATTGACGGCGAAGGTCTTCGGCCGCCGCTGCAGCAGGCACTGGG
This sequence comes from uncultured Gammaproteobacteria bacterium, assembly GCA_963699955.1. Classification (GTDB taxonomy): domain Bacteria; phylum Pseudomonadota; class Gammaproteobacteria; order Steroidobacterales; family Steroidobacteraceae; genus FEN-1191. Next base: position 97,502 of record CAVOVV010000006.1, on the reverse strand, counting down.
TGGCCAAGACGTGCGCGACCTCGGTGGTGCCGATGCCAAAGGCCAGAGCCCCGAAGGCGCCGTGGGTGCTGGTATGGCTGTCACCGCAGACCACGGTCTTGCCGGGCTGCGTCAGGCCCAGCTCCGGACCGACGATGTGCACGATGCCGCGCAGCTCGTGCCCGAGGTTGAACAACTCCACCCCGAAATGCGCGCAGTTGCGCTCCAGCTCGGCAATCTGCTGGGCGGCGGAGGCCACCGTGATCGGGGCGCCGCCGAACACCTGTGCCGTGCGCGTCGGTGTCGAGTGATCCATGGTGGCCAGCGTGAGGTCCGCGCGCCGCAGGCCGATGCCGAGTTCGCGCAGCATCGTGAACGCCTGCGGCGTGGTGACCTCGTGCACCAGGTGCAGGTCCACGTACAGGACCGCGGGCGTATCGGCGGTCTCCGGGACGACTTCGTGTCGTTCCCAGATTTTCTGAAACATCGTTTTCATGTCAACGGGCGGTGGCGACGCGCGATGTGCCTGCCATGTCGACATGGTCGAGCCAGCCCCAGCGGTCCTCGGTGCGGCCATCGAACAGGCCGAAGAAGGCCTGCTGGATCTTCTCGGTGATCGGGCCGCGCCGGCCCGCGCCGACCGCGATGCGGTCGACCGAGCGGATCGGCGTCACCTCGACGGCGGTGCCCGTAAAGAATAGCTCATCGGCGAGGTACAGCAGCTCGCGGGGCACCGCGCTTTCGCGCACCTCGAGCCCGAGATCGCGCGCCAGATGCATGACGGTATCGCGGGTGATGCCTCCCAGTACCGAGTGTGCGATGGCCGGGGTGATCAGCACGCCGTCCTTGACCAGGAACAGGTTTTCACCGCCCCCTTCGCTCACCATGCCGGCGGTGGTCAATGCGATGCCCTCGGCAAATCCCAGGCGCTTGGCTTCCATGGTGATGAGCTGGCTGGAGAGGTAGTTGCCCCCGGCCTTGGCCATCGCCGGCAGGGTGTTGGGCGCCATGCGCTGCCACGAGGACACGCACACATCGACGCCCTCAGCCTCGCTCCCGTGTCCCAGGTATTTGCCCCACTCCCAGGCGGCCACCGCGACATCGACCGGCGGCTCGGTCTTGGGCACCACGCCGATCTCGCCATAGCCTCGGAACGCGACCGGGCGCAGATACGCACCCTGGCGCAGCTCGTTGGCGGAGATGGCCTGGTGGCAGGCCGCATTGAGAGCATCGGGCGTGTAGGGAATCGCGATCCGGTAGATCTTCGCCGATTCGAAGAGCCGGCGGGTGTGGTCAGCGAGGCGGAAAATCGCCACGCCCTGCGGGGTGGAGTAGGCGCGGATCCCTTCAAACACCGACGAGCCGTAGTGCAGCGCGTGCGCGAGCACGTGCACCGTGGCCTTCTCCCAGGGCACGAGCTTACCGTTGAACCAGATGTACGGCGTGGCGGGAATGGGCATAGGGTCCTCGATTCGCTGGGTGTGTGGATTGAGCCGGCAGCCTACAGCGCGCTCTTGGCAGTGACGCTCGGCTCGCGCTTCACGGCAGCACGTGCCACGCCTTGCTGCGAGTGCTCGATGCGGTTGATGACTTCGAGCAACGCCTTGCAACTGGCCTCGATGATGTCGGTCGACACGCTCGAGCCGCGGTAGCTGCGCCCATTGTAATCGACGTAGACCACCGTCTCGCCCTGCGCGTCGACGTCGACGGTCACCGCGTGCACCTCGAACTTGCGCACCTTGACCGCCATGCCGGTGGCCTGCTCGATCGCCTTGTAGGCGGCGTCGACGGGGCCATCGCCGCTGGCCTGGGCGGTGGGCGAGCGCCCGTCGGCGTGCTGCAGCCTCACGGTTGCGTTCGCCGCCGCCCCCAGTTGCGAGCTCACTTCCAATCGCGTCAGCGACCAGGGGCCATGCGCCGAGCCTTCGGCGCGCAATACCAGCGCTTCGATGTCACCGTCGAACAACTGTTTCTTGCGGTCCGCGAGCGCCTTGAACTCCTCGAACACCCGGTTCAGTTCGAGCTCATCGAGCTCGAAGCCCAGCTCGCGGACCCGATCGCGAAACGCGTGACGGCCGCTGTGCTTGCCGAGCACCAGGTTGCTGTGGGTGAGGCCGACGTCCTCCGGACGCATGATCTCGTAGGTCATGCGATTTTGCAGCATGCCGTGCTGGTGTATGCCCGCCTCGTGCGCGAAGGCGTTCTCCCCGATCACCGCTTTGTTGCGCGGTATCGGCTGGCCGGTGATGCTCGAGATCAGCCGGCTGACCGGGTAGAGGCGGTTGGTCTGGATCCCGGTCTGCAGGTTGAAGAACTGCGAGCGCGTCGCCAGCGCCATCACCACCTCTTCCAGCGAGCAGTTGCCGGCGCGCTCACCGATCCCGTTGATCGTGCACTCGATCTGCCGGACTCCGGCCACTACGGCGGTCAGGCTGTTGGCGACTGCCATGCCCAGATCGTCGTGGCAGTGCACCGACAAAATCACCTTCTCGATGCCGCGCACGTTCTGCCGCAGGTAGCGGAACAGTTCGCCAAACTCGTCGGGCACCGTGTAGCCGACCGTGTCGGGGATGTTGATGGTGGTGGCACCCGCCTCGATGGTGGCCTCGAGCACCCGGGCGAGAAAGTCCAGTTCGGTGCGCGAGGCATCCTCGGGCGAGAATTCCACGTCGTCGCAGTATTCACGCGCGATCTTCACGGCTTCCACGGCGCTGCGGACAATTTCATCCTGCGCCATGTTCAGCTTGTACTGGCGATGGATCGCGCTGGTGGCCAGGAACACGTGCAGCCGGTGGCGCGGTGCCGGCGCCAGCGCCTTGGCGGCCTGCTCGATGTCCGCGCGCGTGCAGCGGGCCAGCCCGGCGATGATCGGCCCCTGCACTTCGCGTGCCACGGCGTGCACGGATTCCCAGTCGCCGCGCGAGGCGGCGGGGAAGCCGGCTTCGATCACGTCGACCCCCAGATCCGCCAGCGCCCGGGCCACGCGCAGCTTCTCGGGCTGCGTCATGCTGCAGCCGGGTGACTGCTCGCCGTCTCGCAAGGTGGTGTCGAAGATCAGAACTCGATTGGAATCGGGAGCCATGGCGTCCTCCGGCTGGGTGGGGCCTCGAAGTCAGTGTCGCTAGCGTGTGGCCTGCAGCCACGGCATGCGGGCGCGCAGCTTCGCGCCGACCTTTTCAATCGGCTGCTTGAGGTCGGCTTCGAGCAGGCGTCGGAAGTTGTGACCGCCCGATTCGCTTTCGCGGATCCATTCGCGCGCGAACTTGCCGCTCTGGATTTCCTTGAGAATCTTGCGCATTTCATCGTGGGTGCGTTCGTCGACCACCCGCGGGCCGCGCGTCAGGTCGCCGAACTTGGCGGTGTCGCTGATGTATTTGTGCATTTTGGTCAGACCCCCCTCGTGCAGCAGATCGACGATCAGCTTCAGCTCATGCAGGCACTCGTAGTAGGCGACCTCGGGCTGGTAGCCGGCAGCCACCAGCGTCTGGAAACCCTTGATCACCAGTTCGGTGGCGCCCCCGCAGAGCACGGCCTGCTCGCCGAACAGATCGGTTTCGGTTTCTTCGGAGAAGGTGGTTGCCAGCACCCCGGCGCGCGTGCCGCCGATCGCATGCGCGTAGGCGAGCGCGCGACGGTGAGCCTTGCCGGTCGCGTCCTGGGCCACCGCGATCAGGCAGGGCACCCCGTAGCCCTGCTGGAACTGGCGGCGCACCAGGCCGCCGGGGCCCTTGGGGGCAATCAACACCACGTCGAGGTCCTTGCGCGGCTTGATCTGCTTGAAGTGGATGCTGAAGCCGTGCGCGAACAGCAGCGTGGCGTTCTTGCGCAGCTTGGCTTTGATCTCCTGATACAGCCCCTTCTGCGCCATGTCCGGCACCAACATGGCCACGACATCGGCGCGCTCGGCCGCCTCGATCGGCGCTGCCACGTGCAGCCCGTCGCGCTTGGCCTGCTTCCAGCCCGCGCCGCCCTTGCGCACGCCGACCACCACTTTGAAGCCGCTGTCCTTGAGGTTGAGCGCCTGGGCGCGTCCCTGGCTGCCGTAGCCCATGACCGCCACGCGCGCGCCCTTCAGCGCCTTCTTGTCGACCTCTTTACGTGTGTACAGCTCCATAATCGAATACTCCTGACGGCGAAAAAAAACCCCGCATCGGCGGCCGGTGCGGGGTTCTGGTGTTGTTGCGTCCTTCGGACTTTAGCTCAACATGCAGCACCCGCACCTGTGGCCCCGCAGGGGCAGCAGGTCAAGAGCGAGCAGGGCGAGGGAGGTCTGCATGAAATCGTATTTATCTGTTATAGCTGTACGAATAACACCACGGCATCAAGTGCTTGTCAACGCTATCTCAAGGCGCGCCACCATGCGCAAAGCCTTCCGCCGCGACGGCGATTGGTTAAGCTATCGGCATGCTGCTCCAGGCTGCTGATTCCAAACGTGCCGTGCCGCTCTGGCTGGTGAGCGAATCGCAGCTGCCACAGTTCCTCAGCCGGCTCGAGCCCCAGGGCGTGGCGTGGCTGGCCGCCCACGCCTTTCAGGCCGAGCGCGCCCGCGTCATGACGATTCCCGGTCCGCGCGGCGAGGTGGCCGCGGCGGTTGCCGGCCTCGGCGCGGCGAGCGAAACCGCGCCGTCGCTGTGGGACGGGGCCGCCTGTGCCGAGCGTCTGCCCGCCGGCGGCTACGCTCTGGCCAGAGAATTGCCCGCCACGGCGGCCACGCAATTCGCGCTGGGATGGTTGCTCGGCTGTTACCGGTTCGCCCGTTACCGCAGCCAGCCCAAGCCGGCGCACGCCGCCGGGCTGGTGGTGCCCGCGGGCTGCGACGAGAAATACGCCCAGGCCGCGGCGACCGCCATCGGCTGGTCACGCGATCTGGTCAACACCCCGGCCAATGAGTTCGGGCCGGCCGAACTCGCCGCCGCCGCGGCGGGCCTGGCGCAGGAGTTCGGCGGTCAGTGCACGCTCACTGAAGGCGAGGCGCTGCGACGCGGCTATCCGCTGGTGCACGCCGTGGGGCAGGCGAGCGCGCGGGCTCCATGCCTGATCGATTGCCGCTGGCCGCGCGCCGGAGCGCCGCGGGTGACGCTGGTCGGCAAGGGGGTGTGCTTTGACTCCGGGGGCCTGGATCTCAAGCCCTCGGCGGGCATGTTGCTGATGAAGAAAGACATGGGCGGTGCCGCCTGTGCGCTGGGATTGGCGCGCCTGCTGCTGGTTATGCAGGCGCCGGTGGAATTACGGGTGATCATTCCGGCGGTGGAAAACAGCGTCGGCGATGCGGCCTACCGCCCGGGCGATGTGTGGACATCGCGCAAGGGGCTGACCGTCGAGATAGGCAACACCGACGCCGAGGGCCGCCTGGTACTGGCCGATGCCCTGAGCGATGCCGACGCCGAGCGGCCCGATCTGCTGATCGACTTGGCGACCCTCACCGGTGCCGCGCGCACCGCACTGGGCCCGGATCTGCCGGCGCTGTTTGCGAGCCAGTCGGCGCTGGCGGAGGCGGCCCGTGCGGCCGGCGAAGCGGTCTGCGATCCGCTCTGGCCCATGCCGATATGGGCCGGCTACGAGGATGAGCTCACCAGCCGCGTCGCTGATCTGAACAACGTCGCCGCCGGGCCGATGGCCGGCGCCATCATTGCGGCGCTGTTTCTCAGGCGCTTTGTCACCGCGACGCGCGACTGGTTGCATGTCGATCTATACGCCTGGAACCCCAAGGACCGCCCGGGGCGACCACAAGGCGCCGAAGCGCAGGGACTGCGCGCTCTGTATGCGTTGATACGCGAGAAATTTGGCTGACCCGACCGCCAGCCCCAGCCCGGTGGTCGAGGCCATGTATGCCCGCGAGGTGTGGCCGTGGGCGCTGCTGGGCATCGCCAGTGGTCTGGTCGAGGGCGGCACCGTGGCGGTGCTGGTCAAGAAGGGCTACTCGGGCCTGGTGGCGCCGCACTGGGTGGACTTTGCGGTCGCCGTAGTCAGCGGCGCGCCGGCGCTCGCCAATATCTTCAGTTTTGCCTGGGCGAATCTTGCCCACGGGCGCGCCCGCGTCGGCGTGCTGGTGAGCCTGCAGGCGTGCTTCGCGATCGCGGTGGGCCTGGTGGCACTGGCGCCGATCGCCGCCGGCGGCCTGGTGATGACGATCATCGCGGTGCTGGTAGCGCGCATTCTGTGGGCGGGCGTACTCACCGTGCGCGCGGCGGTGTGGAGCGCCAACTATCCGCGCCACGTGATGGCCCGCATCACCGGGCGCATCGTCATGGTCAGTTCTCTGGGCGTGGCCAGCGGCGCGCTGGTGGTGGGCCGGATCCTTGATCTGCACGCGCGCGCCGCGCGCTGGCTGTATTTGTTCGCGGCACTGTGCGGCGTGCTCGCGGCGTTCCGTTACCGCGCGGTGCGGGTGCGGCGCGAATACCAGCTGCTGGCCGCGGAGATCGGCAGCAGCCCGGTGGCCGGGACCTTCAGTCTGTCGATGTTGCGCGAGATCCTGAGGGCCGATCCCTCGTTTCGCCGTTACATGTTCTGGATGAGCCTGTACGGATCGGGCAATCTGATGATGAACGCGCAGCTGGTGGTGCTGTTCAGCGATCGCTTGCAGCTACCCAGCCTCAACCAGATCCTGATTCTGACCGTGCTGCCGATGTTGCTGATCCCGCTGTTCCTGCCCTGGTGGGCGCGGCTGTTCGACCGCGGTCACATCATCGAGTACCGCTCGCGGCAGTGCTGGGCGCTGGTCGCGGCCATCGTGCTGCTCACGCTGGGTGTGGTGTTCCGGCAGAAATGGCTGCTGTGGCCCGGCGCGGTGCTGATCGGCGTGAGCTACGCCGGCGCCAATCTCGGCTGGAATCTGGGCCATAATGATTTCGCCACGCCGGGCCGGGCGCAACACTACATGGGCGTGCACGTGACTCTGACGGGCGTTCGCGGACTGATCGCTCCGCCGCTGGGCATGGCCTGCTACGAATTGCTCGAGCGCCTGCGACCGACCTGGGGCACGGCCGCACTCTTGCTGCCGCTCGGCCTGGTCACGGCCGGCGCGATCGGGTTTGTCAGAATGCGCGATGTGGCTCGCGTGAGGATCTGATAATTGACATGAAGAAAAATAAGCAAGTTACTAATATTCGTAAATATTCTAGCCTTGTGGTCGACGGGCTCAAGCAGACCCCGGCGCGCGCCATGCTGCGCGCGGTGGGGTTTCGCGACGGCGATTTTTTGAAACCGCAGGTGGGCATCGCTTCGACGTGGTCGAACCTCACGCCTTGCAATATGCACATCGGCGAGCTGGCACGCGAAGCCGGCGCGGGCGCCGACGCGGCCGGCGGCAAGAGCGTGCCGTTCAATACGATCACGGTCTCGGACGGCATCTCGATGGGCTCGCCGGGCATGCGTTACTCGCTGGTCTCGCGCGAGGTGATCGCCGACTCGATTGAGACGGTGGTGGGCGCCGAGGGCTTCGACGGCTTTGTCGCGATTGGCGGCTGTGACAAGAACATGCCGGGTTGCGCGATCGCGATCGCGCGCCTGAATCGGCCCGCGGTTTTCGTCTACGGCGGCACGATCCGGCTCGGTAAGGAACGGCGCGACATCGTCTCGGTGTTTGAAGCGGTCGGCGCGCGCGCCGCCGGTGCGATCAGTGCCGCGCAAGTCGATGAAGTCGAGCGCACCGCGATTCCGGGGCCCGGCAGTTGTGGCGGCATGTACACCGCCAACACCATGGCCTCGGCCATCGAAGCACTCGGGCTCAGCCTCCCGGACAGTTCCGCGCAGGAGGCCGTGAGCGAAGCGAAGCGCCATGATTGTCGGCGCGCGGGCGCGGCGGTTGTGCAGCTGCTGCACGCCGGGTTGCGGCCCGCGGATATTCTGACGCGCAAGTCGTTTGAGAATGCCATCACCGTGACCGTGGCGCTTGGCGGCTCAACCAACGCGGTGCTGCATCTGCTGGCGATCGCCCAGGCCGCGCGCGTCAAGTTGCATCTCGACGATTTCACCCGCATCGGCCGGCGCGTGCCGCTGCTGGCAGACCTGCGTCCGAGCGGCCGCTATTCGATGTCTGAACTCATCGCCATCGGCGGTATCCAGCCGCTCATGCAGACCCTGCTGCACGCCGGGCTGCTGCATGGCGATTGCCTGACGGTGACCGGGCGCAGCGTGGCCGAGAATCTCTCGGTCGCGAAACCGTACCCGGCGGGGCAGGACATAATCCGGCCGCTGACCGACCCGATCAAGAAGAGCAGTCACATCGTCATTCTCTACGGCAATCTCGCCCCCGAGGGCGCGGTGGCCAAGATCACCGGCAAGGAAGGTCTGAGCTTCGACGGGCGCGCGCGGGTCTTTGACGGCGAGGAGCGCGCCACGGCGGCCATCCTGAAAGGCCGCGTGCGTGCCGGCGATGTTGTAGTCATCCGCTACGAGGGGCCCAAAGGCGGTCCCGGGATGCGCGAAATGCTCAGTCCAACGGCCGCGATTGTCGGCCGGGGGCTGGGCGCCCAAGTGGCGCTCATCACCGACGGGCGCTTCTCGGGCGGCAGCCACGGCTTTGTAGTCGGCCACGTTTCGCCGGAGGCGGCTGTAGGCGGACCCCTCGCGCTGGTGCGGGACGGCGATCGGGTGATTATAGATGCCACGCGGCGGCGGATCGACGTGCAATTATCGGCGGCAGAACTGCGCCGCCGCGCCCGGGGACTCAAGCCACGCAAGCCCTACGCCGTCGCCGGCGTCCTGGCCAAGTACGCGCGCGCCGTAAGCAGTGCATCATTGGGCGCCGTGACCGACCTGAACGGAACCGGCTGAACGGGCGCGACTCAAATTATTGTCTTCGGGCTGTCAAAGTATGGTTGTAAGGTTTGAGACTTGCAGCTAAAGTCGCGAAACATGAGGTTGCCCGCGGCGAACGTGACGGGTTGCTTCATGGAATTACTACGACGATAGTAACGACCAGGGGCGGCCAGGCGGGCTTCTGACTGCTAAGGTAGAACGAAAAAATATGGCATCGCGCACATACGATTCTGGCTACACACAACGGCGCATGGTCGCGTTCGGCGCGATCGTCGCCGTACACGCCCTGATCGCCTGGGCCTTCATCACCGGCTTTGGCCAGCAGGTGCTCCATCAGGCGCAGCAGATACTCGAAACCACCATCATCAAGCAGGACGAGGCCAAGGACGTCCCGCCGCCGCCGCCGAAGCCCGAGCTCGAGCGCCCGCCACCCTCCCTCAGTGCCGGTGCCGATCATCAACGTGAACGTACCGGTGGATGTGCCGGCGATGGTGGTGTCCAAGGCGCCCCCGCCGCCCAAGGCGGTGATGACCGTCGCCTCGACGCCCGTCAAGACCGTGCGCCAGGCCGATTGCGGCGAGGATTACTATCCGCCGCAGGCACTGCGCCTCAACCAGCAGGGCACCGTGGTCATGCGCTTCTGCGTGGGCGCCAACAACAAGATTGACGGCCCGATGGAAGTGCTCACCAGCTCCGGGTTTCCGGCGCTCGATGAGGCGGCGGGCAAGTGTCTGGCCGCGGGCAGCTACAAAGCGGGAACGGTGGAAGGCAAGGCGACCCGGGCGTGCAAGGATATTAAGGTGACCTTCAAGCCGCTGGAGCATTGACGCCCGGCGCCGCTTTCGAGGCGAAGTTTCTGGTTTTGTCTTGGTTAGTCTTACTTTACTGAGTTAACACGGTCTGCAGGCCGGATAAGCAAGAGGAAAAAATATGGATACCCCCGTCGCCGCTCCTGAAGCACAGGTTTATGGACTCATTCCGTTATGGGTCAACGGCAATCTCGTTTCCCGCGCCACGCTGATCGTGCTGGTCATCATGTCGCTCGGCTCCTGGTTCATCATCTTCACGAAGGTGTGGGATCAGCGCACCCTGAAGAAATCGGCCAAGATCGTCGAAAGGGATTTCTGGACCGCCGAGTCCATCAAGGACGGCGTCGAGCACCTGCCGATCGGCAACGACTTCCGCTTCATCGCCGAGGACGGCCTGCGCGCCGCCTCGCACCATGAAGGGCGGCTGACCGACCGCATCGACCTGCATGAGTGGATCACCCTCGCGCTGCAGCGCGCTACCGAAGAGGTCAACGGCAACCTGACCAACGGCCTGTCCTTCCTGGCCACGGTCGGTTCGACGGCCCCGTTCGTCGGTCTGTTTGGCACGGTCATGGGCATCCTCAACGCGCTGATTGCCATCGGCATCGCCGGGCAGGCGAGCATCGACAAGGTGGCCGGCCCGGTCGGCGAGGCGCTGATCATGACGGCGCTGGGCCTGTTCGTGGCGGTGCCGGCGGTGCTGGGCTACAACTGGCTGCTGCGCCGTAACAAGGGCCTGCAGGACAGCCTGCGCAATTTCTCCGCGGATCTGCACGCCTACCTGGTCGGTGGTGCGCGCTTGGGCAGCGGCGAGCACGCGGCCGTCCACCGCAAGTAAGTCGGCGGGCGGCAGCGCGCACACTTGGGGTCTTCGGAGCGTGATGAAGTTAAGGTGACAGCGTCATGGCAATGAAAATCGAGTTGTCCGGTCAGGAAGAAAACGTCGTGATGGCGGAGATCAACACGACGCCGCTGGTCGACATCATGCTGGTGTTGCTGATCATCTTTCTGATCACGATTCCGATCATCACCAAGACGGTCCCGGTCAAGCTGCCGAAGGCGGTCAACATCGCGACCAAGACCAAGCCGGAGAACATCGTCATTTCGGTGGACATCAACGGCGGAATCTGGTGGAACGGCGTGCTGGTGCCGGATCGCGACGCGCTGATCAAGCGCGTGGTCGTGGAGGCGGTGAAGAAGCCGCAGCCCGAGGTCCATATTCGCGGCGATGCCGGGGTGCGATACGAGTCCATCGGCCGCACGCTCTTCTGCATCCAGCGCGGCGGCCTGACCAAGGTGGGATTCATCACTGAACCCGACCGGGTACTCGGCCGCTGAGGCGGCGCATTTTGGAGCGGTTGATGGCGGCGTGTTCAGACCCTAGCAGGCGGAGTTAGCACTCATGTCAATGAATGTGGCGGGCGACAAGTCGGGCGTGATGTGCGAGGTCAACATGACGCCGCTGATCGACGTCATGCTGGTGCTGATCGTGACCTTGATCATGACGCTGCCGATCCAGACGCATGCGGTCAAGCTCGACATGCCCCCGCCGACCGACCAGCCGCCGCCGCCGGTGCTCCCTGAGGTCATCAACCTGGACGTCGATTTTGACGACACGGTCTATTGGGACGGCAACAAGGTCGATTTGGCCCAGCTCGAGGGATACTTCCGCGTCGAGAGCAAGAAGGATCCGCAGCCGGAGATCCACCTGCGCCCCGACAAGCGCTCGCACTATGACACGACCGCCAAGGTGCTGGCCTCCGCGCAGCGCCATGGCATGACGAAGATCGGCTTTGTAAACACGACCGAATTTTCGGAATGACGGTCTGTTGGCCGCAAACGGCATAGCCGCTGCGGCCGACGGGAACCTAAGGCGCGCCGTGCGCGTCAAAACAAGTAACAACGAATCGGACCCGAAGCAGAGGTTTAGCATGAGTCGCGTCGCACTGATTGCAGCAATGATCCTGGGCTTTACCGCGGTGAGCGTGGTCTCAAACGCCGCCGATGAGCCCCAGGTGAGCCGTGGCCTCGCCAAGACCCTCAAGGCAGCGAACGATGCGTTGCAGGCGAAGAACTGGACCGAGGTGCTCAACAAGACGCGTGAAGCCTCGGCGATGACGCCCCGCAGCGCCTATGACGACTACGTCATCCATTCGATGCAGATGGCGGCCTACGGGGCCACCAACAATTACCCGGCCACCGCCGAGGCGATCGAGAGCATCATCGATTCGCAATACCTCCCGGCCTCGTCCAAGCCGCAGCTGCTGCGCACGCTGATGAGCATCTACTATCAGCAGAAGGACTACGCCAAGGCGATCACTTACGGGGAACGTGCGCGCTCGGCGGGCGACACCAGTCCGGACACCTCGCTCACCATTGCGCAGGCCTACTTCCTGAGCGGCAAGTACAAGGAAGCCCAGACCGAAATGGAATCCATCGTCGCGCGCGACGAGCAGGCGGGCCGCAAGCCCTCCGAGAAGGCCCTGAACCTGATCTGGAGCTGCGCCGTCAAAACCCACGATGATGCCGCCGCCGCCAAGGCGATCGAAAAGCTCATCCTGCACTACCCGAAGCCCGACTATTGGTCCAACGCGATGGCCGGAGTGCTGAACACCAAGTCCTCGGATGATCGCGTGCGGCTGATGACCTATCGATTGATGCTCCAGGTCGGCATCCTCAAGCGCGCCGAGCATTACACCGAGATGGCGCAGATCGCGCTGGACCAGGGCAACCCGGGCGAGGCGCAGACCGTGCTGGAGCAGGCCTTTGCGAAGAATCTGTACACGGACCAGCACGATAAGGAACGCAGCCAGCGCTTGCTGGACAAGGTCCGCCGCACCGCGACCGATGATCGGGCCACCATGGCCAAGCAGGAAAGGGACGCGACGGCGGCGCAATCGGGCGACGCGCTGGTGCAGGTGGGCGGCGCCTACCTGGGCTACGGTCAGCCGGACAAGGCGATCGCCGCCATCACCTCGGGCATTTCCAAGGGCAACCTGAAGCGCACCGGGGAGGCGTACATGCTGCTGGGCATCGCCTATGATCGCAGCAAGAACAGTGCCGAGGCGGTGCGCGCGTTCAATCGGGCCAACGCTGATCCGGCGTACACGCAACTGGCGAAGCTCTGGGCGCTCGAAGCGCGCAGCTGAGGGCATAAAGACATGACCATCAAAGCCGGCGATCGGATGCCTGCGGGCAAATTCAAAGTCATGGGAGAGAGCGGGCCCCAGGATCTCACCACCGCACAGCTCTTCGACGGCAAGCGCGTGGTGCTGTTTTCGGTGCCCGGCGCCTTTACCCCGACCTGCAACGCAAAGCACCTGCCCGGTTTCGTGCAGCAGGCGGCAGCCCTGCAGGCCAAGGGCGTCGACACCATCGCGTGCATGGCGGTCAACGATGTGTTCGTCATGAACGCCTGGGGAAAGAGCGCCAACGTCGGCGACAAGGTGCGGATGCTGGCCGACGGGAACGGTGACTACGCCAAGGCCCTGGGACTGGAGCTCGACGCTCGCGGCTATGGCATGGGCCAGCGTGGCCAGCGCTTTGCGATCGTTGTCGACAACGGCGTGGCCAGCAAGGTGCTGGTCGAGGCGCCCGGCGAGTTCAAGCTCTCTTCAGCCGAGCACGTGCTGGGGCAAATTTAGCCCCTGAGCTCTGCGCGTCATAGCCTCGACGGTGCGGGCAGGTTTTGCCGGCTTGTGCCGACCGGCCCGCATTCAGGTAAAAGATTTACTTGATCTTTTAAGTACCTGAAAGAACTGGAAAACAACGACATTTTTTCGGCCCTGGAGCGCGGCGGCACCGTCGTCGTGCCCAGCCGCCAGCGCGCCGTCGCCGTGCGGCTCGCGCATACCCGCCGGCAGTTGCGCAGCGGCAAGAACGCCTGGCCATCCTGCGATGTCCTGCCGTGGTCGGCGTGGCTGGAGCGCGTGGCGACGCAGGCGCGCTATGGGCCGCTGCGGGGGCTGCGGCGCCTGGGAGCAACCGAGGAATGGTTGTTATGGCGGGAGGCGGCGGAGGCGGCCTGCGCGGGCCTCGAGCTCTTGATGCCCGAGACTCTGGCCGACGCGCTGCGCCGCTCCGCGGCACGCGTTCGGGACTGGGGCATGCGATGGACCGGCGCCAGCACTTCCGAGTCATCGGTCCTGCAGCAGGCAATCCGGATCTTCCAGGAGCGCTGTCAGCAGCTGGGGGCGTACTCCCTCAGCGACTGGACTCGGGTGCTGCACGGTTGCAGCGCCGGTCCGGCACCTCCGCTCGTGGCAGGATTCGCGGGGCTGGGCGGCGCGCTGCTCGCACGGCTCCGTGAGCTGGGCGCCACCACCTGGCCGCCCACCGAGGGCGCTGCGCCCGCGCCTCGCTGGCAGAGCGTGGGGTGCGCCGATCCGGCGGACGAATTGCGCTGCGCGGCCCGCTGGTGCCGCGAGCAGCTGGCGCGCAATCCGGAGGCGCGCTTGCTGGTGGTCGACACCCGGCTCAGGCTGCGGCGCGCGCAGGCCGTGCAGGCTTTCGAGCACGAACTGCACGGCAGCGAGGTGCTCGGCCCCGTGGGCGAGGTGCTCTACGGTATCGAGGGCGGCCAGCCGCTGGCCGACTATGCGCTGGTGCGAGCCGCGCTCGATGTCCTGCAACTGAGCGGCGGAGCCCTCGAGTTTCCGCAGCTCGCCTCGCTGCTGCGCTCGCCCTACATAGGCTGCGGGACGCCCTCTCAGCGGGCGGTGCTGGAACTCGCGCTGCGCGAACACAACATCGCCGAGGCCGACCTTGCGCGCCTGAGCGAACTGGCCGCTGCGCTGCGTGCGGGCGAGGGCGGGGCGCTGGCGGACACGCTGCGGGGCATTGCCCAGGCATGGACGGGCGACACCGGCAGAACCGATCACGGGGTCGGTTGGGCACGGGATTTCGCTGCACGCCTCGAGGCCGGCGGCTGGCCAGGGGAGCAGGCACTGGGGAGCGAGGAACTCCAGCAATGCGAACGCCTGCGGGACTTGCTCGGCGAACTCTCGACCTTGGGCGGCAGTGGCACGCTGCTGAGCTTCAGACAGGCCCTGGATCTGCTGCGCGCACTGGCGCGGCGCACCTCGTTCGAGGCGGCCACGCCGGATGTGCCGGTCACGCTGACCGAATCGATCGATGATCCGCTCATCGACTATGACGGCATCTGGGTGGCCGGCCTGAGCGCGGAGAGCTGGCCGGCGCCGCCGCGTGCCGACCCGTTCGCGCCCATCGGTGCCCAGCGTACCGCCGGCTACCAAGCCGCCAGCGCTCATGGGCAGCTCGATGCCGCCCGTCAGGCGATGAGCGCGTGGCAACGCTGCACTGCGCAGCTGGTGATGAGCTGGCCGTGGGCCGACGGGGATGTGCCGTTGCAGCCCAGTCAGCTGTTGGGCGTGCCGCCGCGCGCGCACGGCGCGCCCGTCGCCTCGGCGAGCCCCGATCGCCTGGTGGCCTCGCTCCGCCAGAACGCGCGGCGTGAGCGTCGACCCGCGGAACGGGCGCTCGCCTGGCCCGCGGGCCAGCGGCTCAAGGGCGGCACCAAAGTCTTGCAACTGCAGGCGCTCTGCCCGTTCAAGGCCGTGGCCGAGCTGCGGCTCGGCGCGCAGCGAGTGCCCGAGCCGCGCCCTGGGCTGGATCGGCTCGCGCGCGGTCAGGTGCTGCATCGTGCGCTGGAACTGGTGTTTGCGCAGCTCAAGGACTCGCGTGAGTTACGGCAGCGCGCCGCGAATCCGCCTGCGCTGCAGGCGCTGGTGCGTGCGGCCTGCGATCGGGCCGTGGGCGAGCGGCTCGCCTTGGGCATGGAGCGCGTGCCCGATGCGCTCGTCGACAACGAGAAACTGCGCCTGACGGGCCTGATCGGCGAGCTGCTGCGCGAGGAACTGGTGCGCGCCGAGTCCGCCGAGTTCACGATCGCGGCCCTCGAAGACGCGCAGGATCTCGAACTCGCCGGATTCCCGATACGCGTGCGCATGGATCGCATCGATCGGCTCGACGACGGCCGCGTGATCGTCCTCGATTACAAGAGCGGCGCGCCGCAGTCCTTTCGCCCGCTCGATGAGCGGCCGCGCCAGGCGCAACTGCTCGCCTATGCCGTGCTGACCCGCGCGCGCGTGGCCGGAGTGGCGGCCGTGCACCTTGGGGCCCGCGATATTCGCTGGCGTGGCGCCGCTGCCGAGCCCTCGTTGCTGCCTGGTCTGGGACGGCCGCGCGTCCCGACGGCGGCCTGGCCGGAGCTGCTGGTGCACTGGCGGCAGGTCGTGGAGAAGCTGGTGCGGGACTATGCCGCCGGGGCCAGCGCGGTGGATCCGCTCCCGGGCGCGTGCCTGGCGTGCCAGTTGCCGGCGTTGTGTCGCGTCGATGCGCGCCGCAGAAACGAACCCGACCCCGATACGGACGACGCCAGCGGCAAGGAGAGTGACAGCGATGGACGCTGAGTCCGAACGCCACGAGGCGCAGCAGACGTTGCTGGAAGACGCGGCGGCTCGGGTCGCGGCCATGGATACCGGCCGCTCCTTCTTGCTGCAGGCACCGGCGGGATCGGGCAAGACCACGGTGCTGACCTGCCGCTTGCTGGCGCTGCTGGCGACCGTGGATGAACCCGAGGAAGTGCTGGCGATCACCTTCACGCGCAAGGCCGCCGCCGAGATGCGCGAACGCGTGCTGAGCGCGCTGCAGGCGGCCGCGGCCGGGCGGGACACAGAGCGGCCAGAAGCGCCCTTTGCCGCGGCCGCCGGGCAACGCGATCAGCAGCGGAACTGGGGGCTGCTGTCATCACCGGCGCGCTTGCGCATCATGACCATCGACGCCTATTGCCAGACGCTGTGCGCGCAGCTGCCGATCGCCTCGCGCAACGGACTTCGTCTTGAGGTCGCCGCTTCCCCGCGCCCGCTGTACGCGGCCGCAGCGCGGCGCGTCCTTGAGCATGCGCTGGACGACCCCGAACTGGTCGACGCCGCGCAGCTGCTGTTCGCGCGGCTCGACAATGACTGGGAGCGATTCGAGGAGCTGCTGATCCTGATGCTGGAGCAACGCGCGCATTGGCTTCGGCACATGTGGCCCGATGAGGGCGAAGCACTGACACTGGAGGCGCGCGTCGCTGCCAGCCTGCGCTCGGTGATCAGCGGGCGGCTGGCCGCCCTCCACGACTGCCTGCCACTCGACTTGCGCGAACAGGGCACACGCCTGGCCGAGCATGCGGCACGCACCCTGCAGGAGGCGAGCGCGGAACTGGCCGATGACACGCTGGCCTGGCTCAATGGCAGCGCGCCGCTCCGCCCGCTGGCCGAGGACTTGCCGCGCTGGCGCTTCCTGTGTGCGCTGTCAGTCACCGCCGAGGGCGAGTGGCGCAAAGTCTGGAACAAGAATCAGGGTCTGCGGCCCGAACACCGGGCCGAGAAGCAACAGCTGCTCGCCTGGGTGACCGCGCTCGCGGCGTTGCCGGAGGCCCAGGCGCCGATCACCGAAGTACTGGCGCTGCCCGACGCGCAGATCCTGCCCGAGGAGGTGGCGGCACTGTCCGCCTTGTCGCGGCTACTGCGGCTCGCCGCCGCCGAACTGCAGCTTGAGTTCGCGGCGCAGGGTCGCGTCGACTTCTCCGCCATCGCCGCCGCGGCGCGCGCCGCCCTGACCGAGGAGGGCCAGCCCACCGACCTGGCATTGCGCTGTGGCAGCGCCATCCGCCACATCCTGGTGGATGAATTCCAGGACACTTCGCTCGAGCAGTTTGAGCTATTGAGCGCTCTGACGGCCGGCTGGGACGCGGGCGACGGACGAACGCTGTTTGCGGTCGGCGATCCGATGCAATCGATTTATCAGTTCCGCGAAGCGGAAGTCGGTTTGTTCCTGCGCGCCCGCGATCGGGGCCTCGGCGCGCTGCGCCTGACCGCCCTGCAGCTGCGGCGGAATTTTCGATCGGCGCCCGCGCTCATCGAGTGGGTGAACCGCTACGGCGCGGCGGCATTTCCGCGGCGGGATGACGCGCGGCTGGCCGCAATCCGTTATCTTCCGGCGCTGGCGGCGCGCGCGCAGATCGAGGGCGCGGTGAGCGTGCACGCCTCGCTGAGCGGCGATGGGGCGGGCGAAGCCCGGGAGATCGCGGCACTGATCGCGCAGTGCCGTGCCCGTGATCCCACGGCCACGATCGCGGTGCTGGTCAGTTCTCGACAGCACGCGATCCCCATCGTCGCGCAGCTGCAGGCCGACGGGGTGGCGATCCGTGGCGTGCGGCTCGAGCCCTTGCGCGACCGGCCCGTGGTGCGCGACCTGTGCGCGCTCGCGCGCGCCCTGCAACACCTGGGCGATCGCGCGGCGTGGTTGGCCGTGCTGCATGCGCCGCTTTGCGGCCTGAGCCTGGCCCAGCTCCAGTCGCTGGCCGAGGCGCAGCGCGCCACGCTCTGGGAACTCATCCACGATGCGGACCGTGAGGCCCGCCTCGATGCCGAGGCGCGCGCGCGCGTGGCGCGCGTGCGCGCGGCCTTGTCGCCGGCGTTACTTGGACCTGAACGGGCGCTGCCGCTTTGGCACCGCGTGCATCGCGCCTGGCTGCGCCTGGGCGGGCCGGCCGCCTACGGACAGGAGCGCGATGTTCTGGATGCCCAGGAATTTATTCAGGCGCTGGCGATGGAACCGCACCCGGAACGGCTTGCGGGCGACGCGTTTGATGAATTTGCCGCCGAGCTTTATGCCGCGCCCGCGTCCGCCGCCGCTCAGGGCACGGTCGAGGTGCTCACCATGCACGGCGCCAAGGGACTGGAATGGGATGTGGTCATCGTACCGGGCATCGGCCGCGTACCGCGCGGCGATCGCGACCCGCTGCTGCACTGGCTTGATCTGCCCGGGGCGGCCGGAGAATCGGAGTTGCTGCTCTCGCCCATCAGCGCCGCGGGAGCACGTGCCGGGCGCTCTCTGGCGCGCTACATCCGCCGCTTGCGCAAGCAGCGCGCGCGCCTCGAGCGGGCCCGGCTGCTGTACGTGGCCGCAACCCGCGCCCGGCGGGAGCTGCATTGGTTCGGTGCGCTGCCGTTTCGTCGCGACGGGGCCGCACCGCGCGCTGACACGCTGCTGGGGATCCTCTGGCCCTCGGTCGGCGCGCACTTCGAGCCGCTGCAGGGCATGGCTGCCGCGGGGCCCGTGCCTGCGGCGCCGTCGGTCGGCAGGTCGGCTCCGGTAGAGTGGCGCTTGCCCGCCGACTGGACGCCCCAGGATCTGCCGGCCCCGGTGCACGCCTCGCGGCTCGAGCTGTCCTTGCGGGAAATCACGGCCGAACCCGAATATCTGTGGGTGGGCCTGAGCGCGCGCGCGGTCGGGACCGTCGTGCACGCGGAGTTGCAGCGACTGGCGCTGCTCGCGGAGCTGCCGGCCGTGCCCGACGTTGCCGCGCCATCCTACGATGGATGGCTGACCGAGCTGGGCGTGCTGCCCGCCGATCGCGCCGCGGCGGGCGAGCGCGTACACCAGGCGCTGGCGCGCACCTTGCAGGATCCGCGCGGCCGCTGGCTGCTGGCGAACACGCATCGCGAAGCCCACAGTGAATGGCGCTTGACGGGCCGGTACGCGGGCCGCGTCGTCAACATCATCATCGATCGGATGCTGATCGATGCGCACGGTGAACGCTGGCTCGTCGACTACAAGACCAGCAGTCACGAGGGCAGCGACCTCGAGGGCTTCCTGGCGCAGGAAGCCGCGCGCTATGGGCCGCAGCTGCAGCGTTACGCGGCGCTGGTGGCGGGCGCCTCGCCGGGCGCGGTGCACCTCGCCCTGTATTTCCCGCTGCTGGGCAAATTCCGTGAACTGCCGATCGAGCCGCCGCCGGGCCAGCCGTCCTAAAACGATCCGGCCAGCGAGTACTGGCGGCGGCCCTGCGCGTCGGCCGGGCCAAGAAATTCGATGGCCTTGGCGAGCTCGGCGTTGGCGTCGGCGCGCGCCGCGGCCGATCCGGACAGCACGTATTCGCTGCCGTTGCGAACCACCAGCGTGCCGGTCACCGCCAGCGGCCCGCCCAGATCCCGCAATTCGGCGCTGATCGCGCCGTCCTTGCGCGCCGTGTCGACGAACTGCAGCTCGTAGCTGCCGAAGGGCATTGCCGGCCGGATCTGCGCCAGCGAGCGGGCCGTCACGGTACCGTGGATGGAGGCGAGGCGACCGGCCTTGAACTCCAGGTTTGCGAGCGCAAGCTGCAGCCGCCCACTCCAGCCGCTGGGAAACAACGGCAGGAAGCCGGTATCGATGGGCAGGTCGGCGCGCAGATCGCGCACCGTGTGGTGGCCGCCCCATCCCAGTGCGAGCGTGCCGGTAGCGGGCGCACGCACGTCCGCGCTCTGCAGGGCGAGTTCAAGGTGCCCGCCCAGCAAGGCCCAGGGGTGCAGTTGCCAGCGCACGTCGCTGAGCGCGGCCCCGGCGACTCGCAACTGCCCACAGCCGCCCCGCCATATGGAGCCCGCCGGTTGCAAGCACGCCATCGACGCGGGCAGCGCGCCAACCAGCCAGCTCGCCGGTGCGCGCAGCAACACGGTGAGCGCAAACAGCACCGCGGCGAGGGACAGGAGGGTGCGATTGGTCACGTGCGCCGCCGTACCGGCCGCAATCCCGTGCTACGGACCGCGCAACACAAAGGTGGCACTGACCGAGCCGACCCCGCTGCCGCCGTCGATGCTGGCCGACACCACGCGCACGCCGTGGTGCTGCACCAGCTCTCCGGCCCAGGCGATCAGCGAGTCAAAGGGCACTTGCTCCAGCCGCACGCTTAAGGTCCCGTCGTCGCCGGGTTGACTGCCGGCGACCGAACGGGCGATGCCGGTGGTGCGCGCCACGCCATCGACCACGACCACCAGCGACTGGCCGCCGGAAGGGGCCGGCGCATTGCGCAGCGCGGGAAGCTGCGGGGCCACGGACTGGAGCCACGCCAGGTCGGCCTGCTTGCTGCGGACGCTGTCCTCAAGATGCGAAACGCGTCGCTCGACCGGCAACCAGAGGGCCAATAACACCAGCGCCGCGGCCGCGGCCGCTCCGGCCAGCACCGCATACTGCTCGCGCTGAGCGAGACCTCTAAACCAATTTCTGAGCGTGGCCAGCAGCTCGTCCATCACGACGCCCCGCCGCGCAATTGGACATTGCCCTCAAAGGCGTCGCCGGCCGCGCCGCCGGAAATCAGCTCCGCCTGCCAGCCGGCCGCCCGCAGGCTCTGATTGATGCGATCCAGGCTCTGCGCGTCGCTGGCCCTGAGCTTCAGCTGCAGGGCGCCATCCCGATAGGTCAGTGCCCGCACCCGTGCTCCGGGCACGCCACTCATGGCCCGTGCGAGCCCCTGCAGCGCCGGCAGCAATCCTGATCGGCCACCCTGCGACTGTGCGGCCTGCAGTCTGGGCTCCAGACTCTTGCGGATCGAGCCCGCAGTGCTCGCCAGCCCCGGGCCGGCGATCGCCGTAATCGCCTGATTCAGATCCTTTTCGTTCCGACTCAGACGCCAGAGCGAGTAGCTTTGCGCGCCCACATGCAGCAGCAGCGCCGCTGCGGCCAGGGCCGCGGCCAAGCGCCAGCGCGACCAATTGGCCAGCATTGAAGTCCGCACCGCGTACTCACCCTGCAGTAAATTGATCGGCTTGGCGTTGGGCAGCTGCGCGGCCAGCCACGGCAGGGCACCGGTGGCGAGCAGCTGCACCTTGAGACTGGCGAGCGAGGCTCGGGTCGCCTCAATCTCGCTCGAGCGTCGCTGCCAGTCCAGCCGGTTGGCGTGGAACAGCAGATGCGTGCCGGCCAGATCTTCGCCGAAGGCGATGTTGAGTGCGGAGGCGAAGCCCCCGGGCGCGGCCGACAGCGTCAGTTGCGCGTCGTCCTCGGCGTCCGTAAAGCTGAGCGTGTCGTTCTCGAGCAAGGCCACCGCGTGCCCCGTCAGGCGCGGCATGAGTGCGGCATCGGTACACAGCAGGTCGGGCTTGATCCCGGCGGCGCTGAGACTGGCCAGCCACTCGTCCAGCAATCCGCGCGTGACCACCGCCACCGCCGTGCGGCCGGGAACACTGCTGCGCCCAATCGCGAAGTGTTGCGTCTCGACGTCGCTGGCGAGCTGCTCCTCGAGCGCAAACGCCACCAAACGCGCGGCGCGCGCACCCGAGCCCGTGGGCAGCTCGACGTCCAGGGAAAGCACCTCGCTGGCCGGCACCAGAACCGCAACCCGCCGATTAGCGGCGGCCGGGGCGGCGGCCTGCAAGGGTCCGGTTTCGACCGCCGCGAGGGGGCGGCCTTCGCCATCGGCGATCAGCCAACCGGCCGTGGCATCGGCGGCGCGCGGCATGCGCAATATGAGCCATTCCGCCATGCTTATTCCGTGCCGAAGGTTCTGAGGACGGGGCGTATCTGCCCACTCGCCTGCTGATTGATGAGACTGTACAAGGTGAAGCGCGTGGTGCCAATAGTGATCCAGGTACGCAATCGAAAATAGTGTGAGGCAGTACCGATATGGCTCTGCACGTAGGGCTTCTGCGCAGCGCCCACACCACTGAGAAACGCGGCACTGTCCGGATAGCAGTCGCTTTGTTGGCGCTGCGCGTTCAGTTCGCTCACGTCCAGCGCGTAAGTGCGCACTCCCGCAAAGGCGTCGAGCACTTCACCCGGAGCGGTGCAGATGTTGAGCTTGGTGTCCACGGGCAGCGCCGTCACCAGCGGCGCCAACTTATCGTAGCTGGCGCGGTCCATCCCCATGGCCAGCAACTCCGAGACACTGGTGATCGGCATGTTGAGAGTACGGTGGGGTGGCTGCTGCGCCAGATAAAAACTGTCCTCGGCACCGCCCGGGAAGCTCGGCTGATCATCGGCATCGATCCAGTCGACCAGGCGCGCGGCATAGTCGGTATTGATCTGCAGGTTGGTCAGCAAGGCGGTGAAGATGCCGACCGCGTCTTTGTTCTCGACCAGCGTCGCGGCGCCCGGGGCGGGCGGGGGCGCACCCGGAATCGGGGTGGCCCCGGCCCCAGCCGTCATAACCACGCTATTGAGGTTGAATTTTCCGGACTGGTCCTCGAGCGAGGCTTCCAGCACCACGCCGGCGTCCATCTCGACCGGTCCGTAAGGCTTCGCCCACAGCTGATTGGGCGCGATGGTCTTGGGATTCTGCTGCAGGTTTTGGCGCAGCGCGTAGGCGGCGATCGCCTCGGCACCTTTGGCGAAGGCCAGGCTTTGCGCCACGGTAAACACGGCGATGCCGCGGCGCGCCGCGAGCTGGCTCTGCCAGGCAATGGCCGTGGCGACAATCGCCGCGACCGCCACCAGGATGACGGCCGTCAGCAGCGCAACGCCGCGCTGACGGGCGCTCACTCCACGACCTCAATGATGCGCGTGAGCACGCCCGTGTCCTTGAGAGAGAGCACGATCTTCACCGCAATCGGCCGCGAGCGCCACAGCTCCTGAGGCGTCGACATCTGCATGCCCGGCGTCGGCCAGGTCGGGGACCAGGCGAAGGACTCGTCCATGTATTCGAAGCTCACCGTCTGCACCTGATCGAGCAGTTCGCGCTCCACGAGCGCGGTCGCGGCCGTGGTATCCATGACGGGCAAGTTCTGGCGGATCAGTTTGCCGTCGCGCAGCAAATAACTGACGCGTTGCAGTTCACTGCGTGGCAGGCCGGCCGGATTGGCCCAGCCGCCGCGGGTGAAGGTCAAAAGCGGTGTGCCCCCGACCGCGGTCGCACTATCGTCATCGGTGGTGGCCGAGGACGCGTTCTGGCTCACCACCACCGCCGCTTCATAGCCGTTGCCGAGCGGGTCGCGGGCCGGACGAGGTTGCATCAGCTCGAAGTCTTGCTCCATGACGCGCATCGCCTGCTGCACCGCCGACAGCCGTGCCGACTGCTCCTCGACCTCCTTGCGGCTGGTGAGCGCCTGCGAGAGTGCGCCGTAGCCCATGGCGAACAGTATGGCGGTGATGAACAGCGCCACCAGCAACTCCAGCAGCGTAAATCCCCGTGAGCGGCGTGGACTGATCATTGTGATCTCAGTTGCCGGGCGGCGGCGGCGCCGTGGCGGCGGTGGCGCCGTCCCAGTCCGCGAGCAGATCGAGCGGCGATTGCACCGCATCGCCGCGAAAACCGATGACCGTCGCCAGCCAGGAGGTTTTGTCGGTCGCCGGCTTGGCCGGCTGCGCCGCGTTGCTATCGGCGTAGCGCACCTGGATCGTCAGGCGCCTGATGCCCGGTACGTCCATATTCTCGACGGTTTCCTGCCAGTGCCAGCGAGTCCCGGCGAAGTCGACGTCGCCGTTCTTGGTGCCGGTGGCCGGCAGCGTCGCCTGCAGGCGCTCGGTGGCCAGCTGGTTCAGACCCACCCATTCCGCAAAGGTCTTC
Source organism: uncultured Gammaproteobacteria bacterium (assembly GCA_963699955.1). Lineage (GTDB taxonomy): Bacteria > Pseudomonadota > Gammaproteobacteria > Steroidobacterales > Steroidobacteraceae > FEN-1191. The sequence goes on along the minus strand of CAVOVV010000006.1, from coordinate 73,622 downwards.
TCGCGCATGCGGATCACGTTGTCGGCCGCTGAGGTCAGCGCCGTGAGCACCGCCCCCATGCCAAAGGCCACGATGACCAGCGCCACCAGCACCTCTATTAGCGTGAAACCACGGCCGTCCGAGGGCCGGCGCGGCGCGCTCACGGGGTTTTCTCCACGACCGCGCCCACCTGCAGCTGACCGTCGGCGGTGCCGGTGAGCAGGGCACTGCGTCCGATGCCGGTGCGCAGCAGCAGCAATTTAAAGCTCGTCAGCTCGCCGCTCGAATACAGCATCACCTGCGGGGTCAGGTCTTTGGGGGCGTCCTTGCGCGCGGCGTCGGTGCGCGCCGGCAGCACGACCGGGCGGTCTTCGATGTTCAGCACCAGTTCCAGGCCGGCCGGGAGCGTGCGCGGCCGCAGCGAGTCGTCGAGGGGATCCTCGACCCATTTTCCGGTTCGTGAGTCGTACATCGAGAATCGATAGTCGCCGGCCTCGCAACGCAGGCCATATTCGACCGTCTGCAACGCCGCCCGTTCGCGCACGTATTCAATCAATGCCGCGAGCCGGTCGCGCTCCTGCTCGAGCTGACTGTCGCGTCCGGTGCTGCCCAGCGACAGCAGTGTGGTGGCGATGACCACACCGATAATCACCACCACCACCATGAGTTCGACCAGCGTGAAGCCCGCTGCGCGCCGGTTGTTTTGAGCCAGGCGATTCACGAACCGGTACGCCGTTGCGTGCGCGGTGCGCTGCTGCTATTGATCGAGATTCCAATTACCGATGTCGGCGTTGTACGGGGGCTCGCCCCCGGGCTGGCCATCGGCGCCCAGGGAGTACAGGTCGTATTCTCCGCCGTGAGTGCCGGGTATCTGGTAGATGTAATCGTTACCCCACGGGTCCTTATTGAGGTGCTGCAGATAACCGCCCGGACGCCAGTTCTTGACGGTGGTGGAATCGGGCTTCTGCGCCAGCGCCTTCAATCCCAGTTCCGGCGTCGGGTAGCTGTAATTGTCCAGCTTGTACATCGTGAGCGCCGTCTGCATGGCCTGGATGTCCTGCTTGGCCTTGGCGACGCGTGCGTCATCGACCCGGCCCAGAAACTGCGGCACCACCACCGCAGCCAGCAGACCGATGATGATCACCACCACCATGATTTCGATCAACGTGAAGCCGGACTGCGCCGCGCGCGCCTTGCACTCGCGGCTGGCGCATAACTCATTGAACTTGGTCATAGGTGATTCCCTGCCGGCCAAGGCAGTAGCATGGCGATGCTCGATCATAGCAAATGCCTATTGCGTCCCAAGATTATGCATCGCCGAACCCTATTAGCGTCGCTCAACTGCGACGGACCGCTGGGCCTCGCCTTGCTGGCCGCACTCGCGTTGCCGTGGCTGCTGCTCGCCGGCGGGCCGCACTGGACGGCCGCGCTGCGCTACGACCGGGTGGCGCTGCACGGCGGCGAATGGTGGCGCTGGGTGAGCGCGCACTGGGTCCATTTGGGTGTCCGCCATCTGGCACTGGATAGTGCCGGTCTGGCGCTGCTGTGGGCGCTGTACGCGCGCGCATTGCGGCCCTGGGATTGGCTGCTGGTGGTGACCGGCGCCGTGGCGGCGATCGATGCGGGGCTGTGGTGGGCGCAGCCCCAGGTGCAGTGGTACGTGGGCCTGTCGGGCCTGCTGCACGGCGTCTGGGCGGCGGGCGCGGTGGCCGAGGGCGTGCGCCGCGGCGGCTGGGCGTGGCTGATGCCGGTAGCTCTGGCGCTCAAGCTGGTGTTCGAGCAGCGCGCCGGGGCGAGCCTGCTGGCCCCGGAATTTCCGGTCGTGACGATCGCGCACCTGTACGGTGCGCTCGGCGGGCTAGGGGTCTACGCCGCATTGGCGCTGGCGCGCAAACCGCTATAATCCGCGGCGCTTTTTTTCCACAGGCAGGTCACGGATGGCACTGGCGCTGGTGTTTCCCGGTCAGGGTTCGCAATCGGTCGGAATGCTCGGCGAACTCGCCGAGCAGCACGCCATCGTGCGCCGCACCTATGAAGAGGCCTCGGCGGTTTTGGGCTACGACCTGTGGCAGCTGACCGCCACCGGTCCGGCCGAGCAACTCAACAAGACCGAATGCACGCAGCCGGCCATGCTGGTCGCCGGCATCGCGATCTGGCGGCTTTGGCAGGAGCAGGGCGGCCGAGCGCCCCAATGGGTGGCCGGCCACAGCCTTGGCGAGTTCAGTGCGTTGGTGTGTGCCGGCGCGCTGGAGTTTGCGGCCACGGTGAAGTTGGTGCGCGAGCGCGGTCGACTCATGCAAGCGGCCGTACCCGAAGGGGGCGGAGCGATGGCGGCCCTGCTGGGGCTCGATGAGGTCGCCGCCGAGGCGGCCTGTGTGGATGGCGCCCAGGGCGAAGTCGTGGAGGCCGTGAACTACAACGCGCCGGGCCAGATCGTCATCGCCGGTCAGCTGCGCGCCGTGGAACGTACGATCGCCGCGGCCAAGGCGCGCGGCGCCAAGCGCGCTGTGCTGCTGCCGGTCAGTGTGCCCGCGCATTCCTCGCTCCTGCGGGGAGCGGCGGCGCAGTTTCAGGAGCGGCTCGACGACCTGGACATTGCGCAACCCAAAATTCGCTACCTGAGTGCGGTCGATGCGGCCGAACATGGCACCCCGGAGTCGATACGCGCGATACTGGCGCGCCAGCTGGCCAGCCCCGTGCGCTGGACGGCGACGGTGCAGGCTCTCACCGCCGCCGGCGCGACGCTGCTGGTCGAATGCGGGCCGGGCAAGGTGCTCACCGCGCTCAATCGCCGCATCGAGCGCCGACCGGAAGTAAGCTGCATGGCCATCGAAGATGCCGCCTCGCTGCAGGCGGCGATGAGTGCCGGCTAGGAGTGTTCGCCAATGACAGCTGAGGATGTGGTGCTGGTGACAGGCGCGTCGCGCGGTATCGGCCAGGCGATCGCCGCGGCTCTGGCCGGACAGGGCGCACGGGTGGTGGGCACCGCCACCAGCGCTGCGGGCGCGGCGGCCATTACCGCCTGGTTCAAGGAGCGCGGCCTGCGCGGCCGCGGCGCGCAATACGACGCGCTGCTTCCGGACGGTGCGCAGGCGCTGGTCGCGCAGCTGGAAGGCGAAGAGGGGCTGCCCACCATTCTGGTCAACAACGCCGGCATCGCGCGCGATGGACTGTTGTTGAGAATGAAGAACGAGGAATGGGACCAGACCATCAACGTCAATTTGTCCTCGGTGTTTCGCCTGACCAAGCTGTGCCTCAAGCGCATGCTCAAGGAGCGACGCGGCCGCATCATCAACATCAGCTCGGTGATTGGCGCGATCGGCAATCCCGGCCAGGCGCACTATGCCGCCGCTAAGGCGGGACTCATCGGCTTTACGCGCTCACTGGCGCGGGAACTGGCCTCGCGCAACGTGACGGTCAACGCCGTGGCGCCTGGCTTCATCGAAACCGACATGACCCGTGCGCTGCCTGAGGAAATCCGCCTCGCCTATCAGGGACAAATTCCACTCGGGCGCTTTGGCGCGGTCGAGGACGTCGCCAACGCCGTGGTTTTTCTGGCCGGGGACCAGGCGAACTACCTGACCGGTCAAACACTGCACGTGAATGGCGGCCTGTACATGGGCTAGGTGGGGCAAGTCCTACGTCCGGCAACTGCAAATATTCAGAGAAATCAAGAACTCGCAAAATAACCGGGTGGCGGCGGGCGGGGTGTTCCCCTACAATACGCCGCCGTCAATCGAACAGAGGGTTAGAAAACAATGAGCAACGTTGAACAACAGGTGAAGGCGATCGTTGCCGAACAGTTGGGCGTCAAGGCCGAGCAGGTCACGAGCGCCGCCTCCTTCGTTGACGATCTCGGGGCCGATTCGCTCGACACGGTCGAGTTGGTCATGGCCCTGGAGGAAGAATTCGAAATCGAGATCCCGGACGAAGACGCCGAAAAAATAACCACCGTCCAACAGGCCATCGACTACATCAACGAGCGCCGCAATAAGAGCTGAGCATTTCGCGGGCCGCTTGGGTTCCAGAAGTTGAGCAAACGTCGCGTCGTCATCACTGGCCTCGGGCTCGTCTGTCCGTTAGGCAGCACCGTGGCCGATGTATGGGCGGCCGTGTTGCGCGGCGAGAGCGGCATCGGTCCGATCACACGCTTTGACGCCAGTGCCTTTCCGGTGCGCTTCAGTGGCGCGGTGCGCGGCTTCGACGTGGGGGCCTACCTGCCGCCCAAGGAAGCGCGCCGCATCGATCCGTTCATGCACTACGGCATCGCCGCGGGCGTGCAGGCGGTCGCCGATTCGGGCCTCGATCTCCAAGCCATCGACCGGGACCGCTGCGGCGTGGTCATGGGTGCGGGTATCGGCGGACTGAGCACCATCGAGTCCGAACACGACGCCTACCTGGCGGGCGGCGTGCGCAAGATTTCTCCGTTCTATATTCCGGGCTCCATCATCAACATGCTCGCCGGCCACCTCTCGATACGCTTCGGCCTGCGGGGTCCGAATCTCGGGGTGGTCACGGCCTGCACGACCTCCACGCACGCGCTTGGTCTGGCGGCGCGCTGTATCCAGTACGGGGATGCCGACCTGGTGCTGTCCGGGGGCGCCGAGATGGGCACCACCCCGACCGCCATCGGTGGCTTCGCGCAGGCCAAGGCACTCTCGACGCGCAATGACTCACCGACCACCGCGAGCCGCCCCTGGGATCGGGATCGCGACGGCTTTGTGCTCGGCGACGGCGGCGGGGCGATGATGCTCGAGGACTACGAACACGCACGCCGCCGCGGCGCGCGCATCTACGCCGAATTGGTGGGCTTCGGCATGAGCGGCGACGCCTTCCACATCACCGCGCCGCCCGAAGATGGCGCCGGTGCCCGTCTGGCGATGCAGAACGCGTTGCGCGATGCGGCGCTCGAGCCGAGCGCGGTCCAGTACCTGAACGCCCACGCCACGTCCACGCCGCTGGGCGATCGCGCCGAAGTCGCGGCCATCAAAAGCACCTTCGGCGAACACGCCTACCGGATGGCCGTCAGCGCCACCAAGTCGATGACCGGTCATCTGCTCGGGGCGGCCGGAGTGGTCGAGGCGATTTTCTGCGTGTTGGCGCTACGCGATCAGGTCGCGCCGCCGACCACGAATTACGAGAATCCGGATCCGGCCTGTGACCTCGATTTCGTGCCCAACACGGCGCGGCCGATGCGCATCGACGTTGCGGTCTCCAATTCCTTTGGCTTTGGCGGCACCAATGGAACGCTGGTCATGCGCCGCCTCCCCGGCTGACGCGCTGCCGTTGCTTCCATGAACTCGCGCAGCCCCCAGGTGCGCGAAATCGCGGCCAACCCGATGCAGCTGCGCGCGCTGGCGGCGCGCCAGCCGCGGTTGTTCCCGGCGCTATTCGACAGCACCGCGCTCGGTCCGCTGGGCCGCTATTCGATACTGGCGGCGGCGCCGCGCGCCTCGCTGCTGTTGCGCGGCGACGGGCGGCTCGAGTGCCAGGGCGTGAGCCTGCGCAGTGGCGAGTTTCTCGGCGCGCTCGATGAATGGTGGCAGTCGCAGCGCCCGACGCCGGGCTCCGAAGCGCCCGCGGTCACGCTGCCGTTTCGCGGCGGCTGGATCGTGTACCTGGCCTACGAGACGGCAGACCGCATCGAGTCCGGCCTGCACCTGCCCGCACTCGAGGCCGATCGCGTATGTGCCGCGGCCATCCGCGTGCCCGCCGCGCTGGTCTACGACCACGAGCGCTCACGCTGTTACCTGACGGTGGAAGCGGGCGCGGCCGATGCCGGCGCCCAGATTGAGCGCGCGCTGGCCGCGCACCGGCCGGAGGATGAGCCGAGCGAGATCACCGGGCTGCGATCGGGCGTGGTGCTGGAACAAGAACCCGACGCCTTCCGCCGCGCGGTGCTGCGGGCCCAGGAGCACATCGCCCAGGGCGATATTTACCAGGCCAACCTGTCGCGGGGCTGGCAGGTGCAATTGTCGGGGAGCGCCGATCCCGGCGCTCTCTATGAGAGCCTGCGACGGGCCAATCCGGCCCCGTTCGCGGTCTACGCGACGCTGCCCGACGTGACGCTGCTCAGCTCTTCACCCGAGCGGCTGGTGCGCGTCGGCGGGGGCCTCGTCGAGACCCGACCCATCGCCGGTACGCGCGCGCGCTACGGCACGCCGGCCAGCGACGATAGTGAGCGCCAGGAATTGCTCGCCAACGCCAAAGAGCGTGCCGAGCATGTCATGCTTATTGACCTGGAGCGCAATGATCTGGGGCGGATTTGCGTGGCCGGCACCGTGGAAGTGAATGAGTTCATGGTGACCGAGAGCTATCCGCACCTGCACCACATCGTCTCCAACGTGCGCGGGCAATTGCGCGACGGCGTCACACCGGGCGCCACACTGCGCGCGGTGTTTCCGGGCGGCACCATTACCGGCTGCCCGAAATACCGATGCATGCAATTGATAGGCGCGCTGGAAGGCGAGGCGCGCGGGGCGTACACCGGCTCGGTGGGTTACCTCGATATCAACGGCGACATGGACTTCAATATATTGATACGCACCGCGACGCTGAGCGGCAGCGAGTTGCGGTTTCGCACCGGCGCCGGGATCGTCGCCGACTCGGACTGGTCGCGTGAACTGGCCGAGACCCGCACCAAGGCTCAGGGGATGCTGCGCGCGTTTGGGGCCCGCCCGTGAGCACGCTGGCCGCGACCCTGATCAACGGCACGCCGCAGACGGTTTGGTCAGTGCACGATCGCGGCTTGCAGTACGGCGACGGCCTGTTCGAGACCCTGAGCTGTGTCGGCGGGCATCTGCGCTGGTTCGAGCGCCATATGGCGCGGCTCGCGCTGGGCTGTGAGCAGCTCGGGATGGCCGCGCCGGACGGCCCGCTGTTGCGGGCCGAAGCGCAAGCGCTGCTAGGCTCCGCACCACGTGCGCTGGTTAAGATCATACTGACCCGGGGCGTGGCGACGGCGCGCGGCTACCGGCCACGCGGTGACGAGCAACCGACGCGCATCGTCGCCGCCTATGATTGGCGCGCGCCTGAACCTGAGGAGTTTCGATTGGGGCTCACTGCCGTGCCGCTGGGCATCAATCCAAAGCTGGCTGGACTCAAGCACCTCAACCGGCTCGAGCAGGTGCTGGCGCAGCGCGATGCCCACGCGCAAGGCTGGCACGAAGTGTTAATGCGCTCCAGCGCCGGTGAGGTGGTGTGCGGCAGCATGAGTAACCTGTTTGTCTGTAATGAGGGCGAATGGCTGACCGCGCCGGTCACGCAGTGCGGAGTCGCGGGCGTGATGCGCGCGCTGGTGTTGGAGACCGCCCCGAGGCTGGGCATCAGGGTGCGGATCGCCGCGCTGTCAGAACGCGATGTGGAGGCGGCCAGGGCCTTGTTCGTCACCAATGTGCGATTGGGCCTGCAGCCCGTGCACTGGTATCAGGGCCGACGGCTCGCCGTGGAGGAGCGCGCGACGCGAATGCAGGAGCTGATCGATGGCACACTCGCGTAGCGCCTGGAAACTGCTCGCGACGCTGCTCGTGGCTCTGGCGGTCGGCGCGCTGGCATTGTGGCGGCAGCTCGATGCCAGCATGGAGCAGCACTCGCTGGCCCCGGACGGAACCCGCATCCAGGTGCACGCGGGCGCGAGCTTGCGCGTGGTGCTCGGCGAACTTGCGCGGGTGGGCGCGCTGCGCAACCCGCGCCTGGTCGAGTGGTATTTGCGCTTGCATGAGCAACCAGTGCGGCCGCAGGCGGGCATCTATGAGCTGGCGCACGCTGCCAGTACGCGGCAGATACTTGAGCAGCTGCGCGAGGGGCGGGTGGTGTTATCGCAGGTGACCATCGTCGAGGGTTGGAGTTTTGCGCAGATGCGCGCGGTGCTCGATGCGAATGCCGAGCTGGTCCATGAATGGCGGCACCTGGATGCGGCGGCGCTGATGAGCGCGCTGGGACTCAAGGGGATCTCGCCGGAAGGCCGGTTCTTTCCGGACACCTACCGGTTTGCGGCCGGAACCGCGGACCGGCATGTTTATGAACTTGCCCTGCAAAGCATGAATGAACGCCTGGCGCAGGAGTGGGCCGCGCGTGCGCCGGAGCTGCCGGTGCACAGTCCTCAGGAGGCGCTGATACTCGCTTCCATCATAGAGAAGGAGACCGGACGCGAGGATGAGCGCGCCAAGGTGGCCGCGGTGTTCGTCAATCGCCTGCGCTTGGGGATGCGCCTGCAGTCGGATCCCACCGTCATCTATGGTTTGGGCGCGCGCTACGACGGCAATCTGCGCCGCCGCGACCTGGAAACCGACGGACCCTTTAATTCCTACACTCGAGCGGGTTTGCCGCCGACGCCCATCGCCTTGCCGGGCGACGCTTCGCTTCACGCCGCCCTGCATCCCGCAGCCATCGATGCCTTGTATTTCGTGGCGACCGGAGCCGGCGATGGGAGCCACCAGTTTTCGGCCACCTATGCCGAGCATAATCTCGCGCTGAAGCGCTTCCTGAAGCGCACCGGTGCGACGCCCGACAGCGCGGTCACGGGCGGTGGGCGATGAGCGCGGCACGGTTCATCACCCTGGAAGGCATCGAAGGCGCGGGCAAGAGCACCGTCGCGCGCGCGCTGCATGCGGAACTCGAGCGGCGTGGGTTGCCGGCCCTGCTAACGCGCGAGCCGGGCGGGACCCCAGTCGCCGAAGCGCTGCGCACCGTGTTGCTGGATCGCCGGCAGGAGCTCATCAATCCGGCCGCCGAGACGCTGCTGATGTTTGCGGCGCGCGCCGTGCATTTGGACAATGCCATTCGTCCGGCCCTGGCCGCCGGACGCTGGGTGATCTGCGATCGCTTCACCGACGCGAGCTTTGCCTACCAGGGCGGGGGACGGGGCGTCAGCGAGCGCTTGCTCGAGGAGCTGGCGGCGGCGGTCCATGCCGATCTGTGGCCGGCCCGTACCTTATTACTGGATCTGCCGGTGGCGACGGGGCTGGCGCGCGCGCGCGCCCGAGCCAGCAGTCCCGACCGGTTTGAAGCCGAGCAGACGGAATTCTTTGAGCGCGTGCGCGCCGCCTATCTGCAGCGCGCGGCGCGCTCGCCGGAGCGCATCAAGGTGATCGATGCGACGCTCCCTGCCGCACAGGTGGCCGCCGCGGCCATCGCTGCGCTGGGCGAGCTTTGGCCTGCGCCGGGGACGCCATGAACGCCGAGCCGTCTGGCGGTGCCGAGGCGGACCTGTTCTGGCTGGCCCCCCAGGTGGAGTCGCTGCGCCAGGCACGCGCCCTGGGGCGCTTTCCACACGCGCTGTTGATTCAGGATCTGCCGGGGGCGGGTGGCCTGCAGTTGGCGCAGAAGGCCGCCCAGGTGGCTTTGTGCACCGATGAGAATTTTCCCTGCGGTCGGTGTCGCGAATGCCAGCGTGTACTGGCGCAGTCGCACCCGGACCTGTGGTGGGTGACGCTCGAGGAGGATGCGAGCCAGATCAAGGTCGAGCAGATCCGCGCCCTCAACGAAGCCCTCGCGCTCACTGCCCATGGCTCGTCGGCAAGTGTCGCCATTATCCATCCCGCCGACCTGCTGAACGCCAACTCGGCGAACGCGCTGCTCAAGACCCTGGAAGAGCCGCGCGCCGGCGTGCTGATCGTGTTGGTCGCCGCGGTGAGCGCGCGCCTGCCGGCCACGGTGCTCAGCCGCTGTCTGCGCATGCAGGTCACGCTGCCCACGCGCGCCGCTGGCGCCGCCTGGCTGCGCCGCCAGCGGGGCGAGGCGGACTGGGAGGCGGTGCTGGATATCGTCGGCGGCGCACCGCTCCGCGCGCTCGGCGCCGATCCCGCGGAGCTGCTGGCCTTGCGCGCGGAAACCGAGGCCCAGCTGGAGCGCGCGCTGGCCGGTACGCTGGAGGTGGCACCGGCCGCGGAGCGCTGGGCGGAGCGCGACGGATTCGAGTTGCGGCTGCACTGCGCTGAGAACTGGGTCACACGACGCCTCTACACCCAGCTGGCCGGCAAGGGCGACCTCAAAGAACTGCACACTGCAGCGCACTTGCCAGCGGCGAATTCCTCTATGAATATACGAGGTCTGATCCGGCTACTGGACGCCCTGTATGAGCTCCGGCGGCTGGCCTCGACAACGATCAACAAGGTGCTCGCGGTGGAACAACTGCTCTGGCAGTTACGCACGGCGCGCAAGAGCTGAGTACTGATGGTAAAAGACAGTCACGCGCGACATTCAGATTCTCCCGGCGACGGCGCGGGACGCACGGACATCAGTCGGCCGGCCGCATCCAAGCCCGGCCTGCTGACCCTGACCATCAAGGACAAGAGCGCCCTGTACCTGGCCTACATGCCGTTCATTGCCAATGGCGGCCTGTTCATCCCGACCAACAGCAATTATCGGATTGGGGATGAAGTCTTCATGCTTCTGAACTTGATGGGCGAGGATGAAAAACTGCCGGTCGCGGGTCGGGTGATCTGGGTAACGCCCAAGGGCGCGCAGGGCAAGCGCACCACCGGCATCGGCGTGCAATTCAGCGAGCAGGATCGCGGGCAGACCCGCCACAAGATCGAGAATTATTTGGCCGGCGCCCTCTCAGGCGATAAAGCCACTCACACCATGTAGATTCTGGCCCGCTCGGGCAGCCTGCATGGCCGGCGGCCTGGTGCGAGAGCAGCTCACCATGGCTGATTGCCGCGCGGCCCCACCGTCATTTGATACGGGGCGTCCACGCGCGTAACGTCGTCTCTCGAGATCGATCCACTCCACAAGCGGGAGAAATATGGCTCGAAGATCGACCCACTGCATGAACATGCGGCATCGATCGGCGCTCGACTCTCACCGTCGGCGCGCCAGCGCCTGGAGCGTGATCGCGCTCGGGGTCGCGCCGTTGCTGTTCGGCGTCGCCGCGGCTGACCCGCCACCGCCGGCGGCCGAGCCGCCGCCACAAGCCGCCGCCAAATCTGGAAAATCCGATCTTGAAACTGTGACCATTACCGCTAAGCAGCAGCAGGAACTGATCGAGCGACGGATCAGCAAGTTTGTTTCCTCGATTACGCTTTCGGCCCGGGACGAATCGCTGGCGCGTTGGCAAGTGCCGATATGTCCTCTGGTAGCGGGCATGTCGCGTGCCGCGGGTGAATTTGTTCTGGGACGCCTCTCAGAGGTGGCGCGCGACGCCGGCGCTCCGCTGGCGCCACAACAGTGCACGCCCAATTTTCTGGTGATCCTGACCCCTGAGCCCGATCTGCTGTTGAAGAAGTGGTGGGCTCGCAACCCGCGGCTGTTCAACGACGAGCGGGGCATCGGCGGCATCCATCACTTTGTCAACACCCATCGCCCGGTGAGAGTCTGGTACAACGCGACCTCCGGCTGCGCGGGGGGACCCCAAACAACCTACGCTGTAGACGGAGGCGGGGTCTATCCCTCGTGCAGCCACGGTGGATTGAGCTCAAGACTCACCTGGGAGACGGTGAGAAAAATATCTTTAGCAATCGTGGTTGCCGATACCGGGCTGGTCAAGGACCTCAGTGTCGGACAGCTGGCCGACTACATCGCCATGGTGGGCATGGCGCAGATCCGCGAGAGTGCCAAGCCGGGCGACGCGCCCACGATCCTGCGGTTGTTTTCCGAGAGCGGCGCGGCGCGACCTGCGGGACTGAGCCGCTGGGATCAGGCATTCCTCAAATCGCTGTACGCGACGGATCCCGCCAATGTCACCCAGACTGCCGAGATCAAATTCAACATGGATGGGACGCTGGCGCACTAGGCCCAAGGTGCCGCGCGGCTGTGATTCGCCAGGATGAACCGGGGCCACCGTGGGCACATCTTGAAACCTAAAAACTCAATCACAGTATGTGATGCGTCACTCGGAACGTCTCGCTTTCTCTTGCCCTTGGGCAGTTCACGTCCTGGCGTCACAACCTCTGGTTTCCGCAGGAGGAGTTGGACGCGGAGCGCGTAGCCCGATGCTCGGCTGCTCATGATCCGCGCGGACTATGCGCGCCCCGAGACGTCTCCCACCTTCAGGAACACGGGCATCCGCCGAATACCGTCCGTCGAGAAGTGGTCGGGCACCCGCGCATGGCGCCACACCCTCAATGAGGGGAAGATAAGCTTGTGTAGTAAGAAAACTACATGTGCTCTGCGCGAACACGCTGGCCGAGACGGCCTCGAAGAAACCGCTGTGGGAACCTTGCGACTCATCATTGCTCCTAAAATTCAATAATTACAGGGAGCCGGGGGTGTCCTAATGGATCTGCGAAACCTGAACAGGATCTGTTTCACCGTATGTATCGTCTCAATCGTAGCGGCGACAGTGTTGGCCTTCGCTTTAATCTGGGGGAGTTTTGCCAAAGAGGCTGTATGGAAGTCCGTGCTCTCTGTGGGTGTGCTGTTTCTTGCGTCGGTAGTAACGCTAAGCGTGAGTCGGACATTAGGTGGAAAGGAGTAAACGTTGTCCCCGTCCGCGCCCATCTCGACGCTGCAACAATGGATACAAGAAGCGTTGGCGCTGCATCGAGCTGGGAGGCTTGCCGAAGCCGAGCCGCTTTATTTGAAGGCGCTGGCGGCGGACAGAGACTCCTATCCTGCTCTATATCTGATGGGACTGATCCGGCTCCAAGAAGGCCGTGCTCCCGAGGCGCTCTCCTATCTCGACCGCGCGTTCACGCTTCAGGACGGCACGCCGGAAATGCTCTCCAACTACGGTATCGCGCTGGAAAGCGTGGGCCGATACCCAGAAGCCCTGGAGGCACTCGACAGGGTCGTGAAGCTTGATGCCAGCAGCGGCCACGCATGGAGCAATCGCGGCGCGCTGCTCGCTAAACTCCATCGGAACGAGGAGGCACTGGTTGATTTTGACCGCGCGCTTGAGCTTGATCCCGCTAATGAGGATACCTGGACCAATCGCGGTCTTATCTTGATGGTGCTGGATCGCCCGGAAGAGGCACTCGAAAACTACGACCGGGTGCTGCAGCGCCGCCCCAATCATGTCGAGGCGCGCAACAATCGCGGCCTGGCGCTGAAGGCGATGGGACGGGCAGGCGATGCGCTGGCCGATTTCGACCGCGTACTGCAGGAAAAGCCCGACCATGCGGGAGCTCTGGTAAACCGCGCCAGCGTGCTGCGGGCAAAGGGCGAGGTGGACCAGGCGCTAGAAAGCTATGAACGCGCACTGGCGATCCAGCCCAACATGTCCGAAGCGCTGGCCAGCCGCGCCAATTGCCTGTGGACGCAAAGAAGTGACGTGGCAGGCGCGATTACCGATCTGGCGCGGCTAGTGGCAATCAGGCCTGACTATCCCTACGCACTAGGCGACTTGCTGCATATGAAGATGCATGCGGGGGATTGGCGCGCTCTGGAGCGCGAGCGCATCGTGTTAGATGAGGGCGTGCGCGCGGGAAAACGCCTCGTCGAGCCTTACGTCTATCAAGCCCTGTCTTGCTCGCCCGCCGACCTTCTGGCTGCAGCAAAAATCTATGCCCAGGATAAATACCCCTCCCTGTCTACACCGCACCGACGCCAGCGCCGGAATGGGAAGATTCGCCTAGGCTATCTCTGCGGTGAATTTCGCGCCCAGGCAACCATGTACTTGGCTGCCGGCCTGTTCGAGCATCACGACCGCAGCCGCTTTGAGGTGACTGGCTTTGACAACAGCCGCGAGGACGGGAGCGCGATGCGCCAGCGTGTCATCGACGCCTTCGACAAATTCGTGCCTATCCAGGCGCTGTCGGACCGCGAGGCCGCACACCTCATTGCTGGCGACGAGATCGACATACTGGTCAATCTCAACGGCTATTTCGGTGCGCTGCGTATGGGTGTCTTCGCCCACCGGCCTGCGCCGCTTCAGGTGAACTATCTCGGTTTTCCCGGAAGCCTCGGGGCGGACTATATGGATTACATCCTGGCCGATGCCGAGGTGATCCCCGAGGACGAAGCGCAATTCTATAGCGAGAAAGTGGTGCGACTTCCCGGCTCCTATCAGATCAATGACGGCAAGAGGTCCCGCCCCGCGCCCGATACCCGTTCAGCGCATGGCCTGAAGGAAACGGATTTTGTCTTCTGTCACTTCAACTCTTCTTACAAAGTCACACCCGAGATATTCGCTTTATGGCTGAGGCTGCTCAACAAGATCCCGTCGAGCGTGCTCTGGATTCTAGAGAGCAATTTGCTATTCGCGGCCAATCTGCGTCGGGAAAGCGAGCGCGCCGGCATCGATCCCGCGCGGTTGGTGTTTGCTCCGCCGATCAAGAATGCAGCACATGTCTCGCGCCTGGCGCTTGGCGACCTGTTTCTTGACTCCCTGCCTTACAACGCCCATACCACGGCAAGTGACGCCCTGTGGGCAGGGCTTCCGGTTATCACCTGCCGGGGCGGGGCATTCGCTGGGCGCGTGGCGGCAAGCCTGTTGCGTGCCGTAGGCCTTCCCGAACTGATCACGGATAACCTGGAAGGCTATGAGTCACTGGCACTGCAGCTGGCCAAGGACGGTGCGCTGCTCCAATCCTATCGCGATCGGCTCACTCGCGACCCCACCCGGCTTGCATTGTTCGACACCGCGCGCACCACCCGTCAGATCGAATCAGCCTATGAGCAGATGATGTCGCGACAGGCCAAAGGCCAAGCGCCCGACCGCCTTACCGTGTGCGAATAGGGCAGGCTGTTCGGCGCCAATCGGCCGGGTTCGGCAAAAGTAGCCGCGCCGCGCGCTCCAGCTAACTGGGGCGGCGCAATTCGGGCTCGGCGCTCGACAGACCGCCCCGCAGCACGTAGGCGTCGAACCCGCGTTCCAGCAATATGAAGGCACCGGCGGCGCTGCGTCGGCTGGTGTCGCAGTAGACGACGTAGGGCGTGTCGCGATCCAGCGTGGCCACCTTGAGGCGGATGAAATACAGCGGGATGTTCAACGCCCCCTCGATGGCGAGGTTCTGGTACTCGGAGGGGAGGCGCACGTCCAGCCAGCGGCCGCCGCGCTCAATGATCTCGCGGGCCTCCGGGTAGTTGACCCACTGCTGCAGCGGCTCATTCATGAGTTCGCGAAAGTCTTCCTTGCTGAGTCGCATGACCACGCCATCGGTCAGCATGGTGACGGTGGCGTTGCGCTTGGCCTCGGAGATCAGTGCCTCTTCGCCAAAAGTCTCACCGACCGAGAGCTCGGCCAATCGGATGCCTTCGCGATTGAGCGGCGTTTCACGCGTCACTGCGCACTTGCCGCTGACGATGGCGTAGAAAAAGTCCCCGTCCGCGCCCTGGCGGATGACCACTTCGCCGCTCCGGCAGGCGACCCGCTGCATGCGCATGAAGATCGCCTGGATGTTGGCCGGGGGGATGCGGTGAAACGCCTTGGTCTGCAGCAGGGTCGTCATCCAGTCGTCGCTGCCGACGCCGCCAAAGTGCGCCTGCAGCTCGCCGACCTCGTAGGTGCCGGTCTGATCCCAGGTGATCATCATGTCGAGCAAGTCGGCATCGACCGCCAGGTATTCGATAGCATCCACGGCGCGTGCGGTGACGCGCCGCGGCAGCTTGGGCGAGAGCGGATTGCGGGCCTCGGGCGTGCCGCCGCGGATCATCGCCACGGTACGCTCACCCTCCCGCAGCTCGATCAACCCGGCGATCAGCCAATAGCATTGACGGCCGGTATCGCCCTCCTTGAAGAGCGTGCGATTGGCGGCCAGCTCGACAATTGACACCTTGCGGGCCAGCGCCGCGAGGTTGTCTTTTTTCATACCGTCGAGTGGCGAAAGCTTGCGCAGCATCGCGATATCGGCGGGTCGGCCTTCAATCATTCGCTCGTCCTAAGTGCAGGCGACTTGCTCGATGGTAGCACAGTGATTCACGCGCCAAATGAGACGCAGATTCAGCCCAGCGTCGGCCACAACGCATCCGGGTGGAAACGCTTGCCGTAGCGCTGCTCGAGTTCCGTCAGTCGTGCGATGACTGCGGCCACGCCGCGCCTGCGCGCATAGTGCAGCGGGCCGCCGCGAAACGGCGCAAAGCCGGTGCCGAATACCACGCCCGCATCGAGCAGGTCGGCATCGGCGACCACTTGCTCGCGCAAGCACGCCGCGCTTTCATTGACCAGGGCGAGAATCAGCCGGTCGGTGAGGTCGGGCGGAACGGCGCCCTCGGTGGGCGGGCGCACCACCTTGCCGTCCTTCCAGGCGTAGAAGCCCTGGCCGCTCTTGCGCCCGAGCTTGCGGGCCGCCACCAGTTCGCGCAGTTGCTGGGCATAGGGCGGCATGTCCCGCTGCAGCTCACGCGTGATGATATCGCCAACGTGCACGACGACGTCCAGGCCCACGACATCGGAGAGTTCAATAGGGCCCATCGGCATGCCAAATTCCACCGCTGCACGGTCGATGAGCGCCAGCGGCACGCCTTCGCCGGCCGCGTACAGCGCCTCGTGCAGATACGGGAACAACACGCGGTTGACCAGAAATCCAGGGCCGCTGCGGCACGGCAGCGGCAGCTTGTCGAGTCGACGCGCAAAGGCCATGGCCGCCGCGAGCGGCTGCGGCTCGGTCTGCGCGGAATGGATCACTTCGACCAGCGGCATCTGCGGCACCGGGTTGAAGAAGTGCAGGCCCACGAGTCGACCCGGGTTGGCCAGCTGCGCGGCCAGCTGCTCAAGCGTGATGCTCGAGGTATTGCTGGCCAGCACGGCGCCGGCGGACAGGCGCGGCTCGGCCTGGGCGTAGAGCGCACGCTTGGCTTCCAGATCCTCGAAGATGGCCTCGATCATGACGTCGGCCGTGGCGACGCCCTCGCCGGCGATGTCGGTGCGCAAGCGGGCTTGCGCCGCGCTGCGCTCCGCCGGATCACGGATGCGTTTCGCAAACAGCGCCGTCGCCCGTTGCATCGCGGGCTCGACGAACTTCAGCTCGCGATCCTGAAGTGTGACCTCCAGTCCCCGCAGCGCGCACCACGCGGCGATATCGCCGCCCATGACGCCGGCGCCGACCACATGCACCCGCTTGAGGGGCACGGGCGACTTGCCGCCCAGCCCCTTCAGCCGATCCTGCAGCAGGAACATTCGCACCAGGCCGCGCGCCGCTTCGGTCGTGAACAAGCGCGCGATGGAGCGCGCCTCGGCCTCGAATGCCGCCCGTCCGCGCGCACCGTAGCGCACCCACAGATCGATAATGGCGTAGGGCGCCGGATAGTGCTCGCGCCGCGCCTGGCGCGCGACCCGCGCTTCGAGCGAGCGCCGCAGGAACTGCCGCACCCCCGGCAGGCCGAGCAGGCGGTCGGCCAGCGGCGCCCGGCGCGGCGGCGGGCGCTCGGTCAGCATCGCTCGCGCCGCCTGCTCAAGTTGCTCCGCCGGCACCAGCCGGTCCACCAGCCCGCACTGCAACACGCGATCGGCCCGCAACGGCTTGCCGGTGAGCATCAATTCCATCGCCTGGCGCACGCCGAGCAGGCGCACCGCGCGCACGGTGCCGCCAAAGCCCGGGTGGATGCCGAGCAGCACTTCGGGCAGGCCCATCGCCAGGCGGCTGTCATTCACCGCCACGCGATAGCGGCACGCCAGCGCCAGTTCGAGACCGCCGCCCAGCGCGAAACCGGATATGGCGGCGACCGTAGGGCAGGGGAGCGCCTCCAGTTGGTCAAAGATTCGCTGGCCGATTCGGATGTGCTCGAAGGCCGCCTCGGCGTCGGCAAAGGTCGTGAATTCGCGAATGTCCGCACCGGCAATAAAACCCGAGGGCTTGCCGGAGCGAATGATCAGGCCTTTGGGCGGAGCCGCCCGGAGTTCACGCAGCAGCGCCTCGAATTCAAGCAGCACCGACTGGCTGAGTGAATTGGCGCTGCTCCCAGGGCGGTCAATGATCAGGCTGGCAAAACCCTCACCGTCAGCGTTCCAGTCGCCAGGCGTTGTTGCTGTTCATGCGCTTGCCTTCATTGCTTGCGAATCTCAAAGTCACAAATCAGCGGACGGTGGTCGGAGTGGCGGATTTCCGGAATGCGGAAGCCCGTGACCTCGATGCCGCTGCTGACCAGTATGAAATCCAGCTCCACCCGGGGCGCACGCGCCGGATAGGAGGGCAGTCCCTGCGTATTGGCGCTGCGCAGTCCCGAGGCGCGCATGAACAAGTAGATCTCGTGGGTGCCCCAAAAGGTGTTGAAGTCGCCGGCGACAATCACCGGTTTGGTGGCGCTGGAGATCAAGTCGTGCAAAGTGCGCAGCTGATATTGGCGATGGCGGTACTTGAGCGACAGGTGCACGAGGAACACGCACACTTCTTCCAGTTCCAGTTCAATGATGAGTCGCTTGATGCCGGTGTCGAAGTAGTGAAAGCGCTCGCCGGTGACGCTCGGAGAAGCCAGCAGCGCGTTGGACTGCTTGCGTACGATCGGCACCAAGTGGTTGATGGACTCGGAGCCGTACTTGCACTCGTAGGCGGTGTAGTGCCCCAGAGAATCGGCGATATATTCCGCCTGATTGACCATGCCGGTGCGAATCGAGCCGGTGTCGACCTCCACCAGACCGATCAGGTCGGGATTTTCGCGGCGGATAAATTGCGTTATGTCCTCGAGCACCTTGCGGCTGCTGCGCAGGTATCCCGCGCCCGGCAGCGGCAGGTGAAAGGCGGGGCCCGTGCCGGTCGCGTAGCGAATGTTGTAGACGAGAAATCGCAACGTTTTACCCTTTGAAAGTATGCAAGGGCCGGACGGCACAGTACACTTAATCCCATGTCACAGAGCGATCCTATACGGGTTTATACCATCCACGCATGGGAACTCAGCGACGATTATCTGCGCGTGTACGAGTATCTCGAGAGCGCCCGCAACTTCTACTACCGCAACTGTAGCAATCCGGACCAGCGCCCGGTCGATACCTCGACCGAAGGTCAGCGCGACGAATTGCGTCGCCAGATGGCCGACGCCGAAGTTGTCGTGGCGCTTTCAAGCCTGCACGTTTCGCACCGCGATCTGATGGTGTTCCAGCTGCATTTCGCCAAGGCCAGCAACAAGCCGGTGGTCCTGCTGCCGGGGTTCGGCTGCGAGTTGGCGCTGCCGCGCGCCGTGACCGAGCTGATTGACGTTCAGGCCAGTTGGGACGAGCGGGCCCTGGTGGATGCGATACGGCGCGAGGCGCGCCACGAAGAAACGCAGCGCTGGGACACCATCGAGTTCAAGATCGACTAATGCCTGGAAGTGCGGGCGCGCTTCGCCCGCGCCGCTCCGCCGCCGCCACCCTCGAGGGCCAGCAACGCCGCTAACGGCGGCGTGTTGCGCGCTGCATCGGCGAGGCGCGCCGGTCCCACCGGCGTCGCCGCCAAGCCCTGCATACGCAGCACGTAGGTGCGCACGATCAATGCCGCGAACGCTTGCGCCTGCTCAATCGAGAATTTGCGCACCGACGCGCGCACCACGCTGTCACCCGGCAGCGCCCGCGCGCCGTGCATCGCGCGGCTCATGGACGAGAACTCGCTCTGCACTTCCTCAGGCAGGTCCTGTTGCCGGAGGTCATCCAGATGATCGCAGTACGCGGCGTACAAGCGATCCTTCAGGGCGCCGTGTCCGACCAACGTCAGCACGGCGGCTTCAAGTTGAGTGGTAAGTTTGCTGTGCATGCCTTCGTCCTGGATCGCGGAAGGAACTAGCGAAACTCTGTCGCTGCATGCGCAACTTCAGGTGTAGCGTTAATTCTGCAATTGATCTGAATGCCAAGTGCTGTTTTGACAGCGTCTGTGGCAAGCATATCGCGCGGGCTCCGCGCATATCAACGTATCGATAGGCCTCATTGTGCTCCAGGGGCACGGACGGTCCTAGGCCATTAAAGTCTTTCAAAAACAGCTCGGTATGTCGTTTTCCTAAGAACTTATGTAATATACGGCCCCACGGCGAGGGAACGGGGAAGCAAGCAGCCTGCTGATATTATTGGCGCTCAAGGGCGGGGGCGAGAGCGAACATGGTCGAGACTTGGCGCGGCATCTATCCGATCACCAGCTTCGTGCTCGAGGCGCTGAGCCGCAAGCGCGATGCCGGCAGCGTCGGCGATCTCGCGGCGCTGAGCCCCGAAGAGCAGACACTGCTGACAGCGGTGGAGTTTTGGGCGGCCGCCGCCCACGGGACGCTGCAGGAGCACCTGCGGCCGGATATCAGCCAAAACTTAGTGGCGGCCCAGCAGGCTTTCAATGCGCTGGGCGCCGTGCGCGTGGTGAGCCTGCTGCGAGTGGCGAACGAAGAGCTGCATGGCCCGGCGCCACGGCAGTCAGAATCCGCCGTCATCGATCAGCTGGACGAGCGGCTTGCGCGCACCGACGACAACATTGACGACCTGATCGCCCGTTACGCCGGCATGATCGATCAATCGACAGAAAACGCCGCGGCGCAGTGACCCCATGAATCCTTCTGACCGGGTGCCGGCGCGCCGCGTCGACGCCGCCGGAAAGGTGCACGTCGATCAGCGCGCCATTGTGGCGCTGGCCTTGCCGCTGATGGCCAACAGCGCCGTGCAACTGGTGCTCAATCTCACCGACGTCTGGTTTATCGGGCGTATCTCCACGCGTGCCCTGGCGGCCGTCAGTGCCGTGCACTGGTTGGCTTTCGTGGTCTTGCTGGTGCTCTCCGGATTAGGCCTGGCGGTGCAGACGGTAGTCGCGCAAGCGCACGGGGCGCGCCGCCAGGCGCGTGCGGCGCAGGCGGTCTGGATCGCACTGTGGGGACTGCTGTTGTCGACGCCGCTGTTTCTGGCGGTCGGCCTCTCGATCCGCTGGATGCTCGCGCCCTTTGCCCTGCCGCCGGACATCGTCGATCTGGCCGCCGCCTTCTGGCTGCCGCGCGTCGGCGGCGCCTGTTTTGGTGCCGGGGTATGGGCCTTGCTCGGATTCTTCAACGGCATTGGCCGGCCGCGGGTCACGTTGCTGGTGACCGCCGTCATGGCCGTCGCCAACGCCGTCTTCAACCCGATCTTCATCTTCCATCTGCACCTTGGGGTGGCCGGTTCGGGACTGGCGACGATGGTCGCCCAGGCTTGCGGGCTGCTGATCGCCGCCGCGGCGTTCCTGCGCGGTCACTATCGACGCGGTTATCGCACGCACCTGACCTGGACGCCGAATCTGCGCCGCATCTGGGCGCAGTGGCGCATCGGCTTTCCCATGGGACTGATGTGGGCGGCGGACCTGATCGGCTTTTCAGTTTTCCAGCTCATGCAGGTCAAGCTCGGTGAGGTCGAGGGCGCCGCGTCGCAAATCGTGATGATCATGACGGCGATCGCGTACCTGCCCGGCATCGGCATCGCCATGGCCGGCACCACCCTGGTGGGTCAATCGATCGGCGCGGGCGATCGGCCCTGGGCCTACGTGCTCGGTAATCGGGTCATCCTGCTGTCGTCGAGCTACATGGGCGGGGTCGGTGTGCTGCTGGCGGTGAGCGGTCCGTGGCTGCTGCCGCTGTTCATGGCGGCACCAGGAGCCAGTTCCGCCGCCGTCATCGCGCTCGGAGCACGGCTCCTGTGGATCGCTTCGGCGTATCAGTTTTTTGACGGACTGAATCTGTCGAGCGGGCTTTGCCTGCGCGGTGCCGGCGATGCCAAGGTGCCCGCGATCGTGGTGATCGCCATCTCCTGGTTGATCTTCGTTCCCCTGGCGCACATGCTCACTTTCGCGCCTGGCCAAGGCTGGGTTGATTTCCTGCCGCAATGGGGCCTGGGTGCCGTAGGGGGCTGGATCGGCATTGTCATTTATTCGATGCTGGTCGGTGTGGCGCTGCTGGTGCGCTGGCGTTCCGGCGCGTGGCAACGGCTGTCGATTTAATCCCGATGCAGATCGCGATCTTCACCACCGGCGGGACCATCGACAAGGTGTACTTCGACGCCAAGGGGAACTATCACGTCGGCTCGCCGATGGTGCGCGAATTGCTGGAGCACGCGCGGCTGAGCGAGATTCCCGAGATTACCGAGCTGCTGCGCAAGGACAGCCTGGAGATGAACGATGCCGACCGGCAGGTGATCCGCAGCGCGCTCGAGGCCTGCGCGGCGCCGCGCATCCTGGTCACCCATGGGACCGACAGCATGGTGGCCACGGCCCTGTCCCTCGTTGGCATGGCCGGCAAGACCATCGTGCTCACGGGGGCACTGCAGCCGGGCCGTTTTGCCGACAGCGATGCCGCCTTCAATCTCGGGTTGGCCTATGGCGCAGTCCAATTATGTTCACCCGGCGTGTACGTGGTGGCGAACGGCACGGTTTTCCCGGCCCAAAAAGTGCGAAAAAACCTGCAATTGAACCGTTTCGAGCCGCTTTAGCATGCCTTGAGCGGCCGCTTGCGCGCCTTGTTGCGAACTGGCGACCCCGGTCACAGACCGCATATGGCGCGGCGCGCTAATTTCCTAACTTATGTCCCTCGCCGTTCCGGGTTTGTCGCACAAATCCGCGCGCCCGCCCATCCAGGCCAGCACGTGCGGTCAGCGCATCGTGGCCGCCTTACCGCTGCTGTGGGCCAAATGGGTCTCGCTGCACGATGCGGCGGGCAATATTTACTGGCACCAGGGTGAGGTGCTCGGCCCGGCCGAGCGCGAAGCCATCCGCGTGGCGCTGGAAAGCTTCGTCGGCGGCGGCGCACCGGCGCGCGTCAACCACCCCTTGCAGCGCGATCGCACCGCACTGTTGCTGCGTGCCGAAGACGACACCAATACCTTCGTCGGGTTCGTGATGCTCGTGGTGGATGACCGCTGGCTGCGTGGCAAGGGTACCGCCGCGCCCGATCTGCCGATCCCGGTGGTGCGCGCGGTGCGCGAGTGGGGCACGACCTTGAGTTGTGGCGCGCAAGGAGCGATCGCCGGCTCGCTGGCCTCGACCGCCGAAATGAAGCCGCCGCAGGTGGCCGCGCTGCTCGAGGAAAACCCGCGCGTCGACAACGCCGAGGCGGACCGCTTCCTCGCGAAGCTGCAGTCATTCGACATGGAGCTGCACGCGCAGCACCTCACGCCGATCCAATCGGGAATCCGCATTCGCCGCTATGAAGTGCTGATGCGCGCCGCCGGCCACGGGACCATGGGCTCGGCCCCGCAGGAACTGATCGAGGGTGCACAGGCGCTCGGGCTGGGGTCGGCCCTGGATCGGCGCGTGGTCGGAGAATTGCTGGTCTGGCTGTCACAGCGTGCTGAAATCTGGTCAGGCGAGCCGGCGCAGTTTTCCGTCAACCTGACGACGGGCTCACTCAAGGACAGCAATTTCCTGCACTTCGTCAAGGTGTGCCTGGAGAAAGCGAACTTGCCCCGCGGGCTGCTGGCTTTCGAGGCGCCGCATGATTTCTGCTGCCGCGAGCCGCAGTATTTTGCGCAGCTCGCCGGCCAGCTGGAGCAGGCCGGCGCGGGCGTGGTCATCGACAATTTCGTGTTGAGCGAGCTCGGCATCGACTTGTTGCTGCAGCCCGGCGTCCGCTTGGTCAAGCTTGAGCCGCAGTTGTCGCGCGGCCTGGTGAATGACCGCGGCCGGCAAGCGCGCGTGGCCGCGATTGCGCAGGCCGCACGCATCGCCGGCGTGCACGTGGTCGCCAAGCACGTGGATTGCGAGCAATCCCAGGCGCTGCTGCAGGCGCTGGGCGTCGATTTCATGCAAGGCTACAGCGCCAGTGCGCCGACTTCCCTGGAGGAGGTCGCCGCGCACTTGGACGAACGACGGATCGTCGATCCGTTGTTCGGTGAGGATCCGGCCGACGCGCCGCCACGATTTGCCGCCACGGGTTGATGGCCGGCGTGGCCGCAACCAGCGTACCCAATTCCGAGACTGCCGAGCGTCGCAACCACGGCGAACGCCGTTCGCAAACCGTGCGCGCGCTGGTGGCCGGTGGCTGGCATGCGCGCCGCAGAAACATGCGCCGCGCCGAACCGGCGCGCGTCGGATTCGTGGACTGGCACGCCTCGCGTTGGTTTGCCGCGGCGCTCATTGTGTTGCTGCTGTCGATGGCCGATACGCTGCTGACCTTGGTGCTCGTCCAGCACGGTGCCGTCGAAGTCAACCCACTGATGGAGCCCTTTGTGCTCGGCAGCGGGCCGGCCTTCGCGTTCCTAAAACTCGCACTGACCGCCACGGCGGTGCTGATTCTGGTGGTGCTCACGCGTGTTCCCGCCTTCGGACGTTTGCTGGCCGGACCCATATTGATGGGGGCGGCTCTGCTCTATACCGTCTTGCTCGGCTACGAGATGTGGCTCTTGGACCGTCTGCTCGGCTGAGGGGCGGGCGAGTCCTATCGTTCCCGTCGCTGGGAGCCCGGGGTGCACGGCCAAAGCCGTAGGCGGGCCACTGAATTGCGCGCCGGTGCACGGCGATTTCCGTCCCACACCCCCGATTTCGCCGCCGCGCCGGCCGGCTGCGCTGCGCTCGGCATCCGTCTAAACCCCGTTTGGAACCCGATAGGCCATAATCCGGGACATACTTAAGTTCCTGCCTATTCCCGGGGTGTGCGTTGGTGAGATTACAGCGGCTGATGCCCATTCTGGCGACCGTAGGGCTCGCCGGGTGCATCCATGTAAAGATAGATGAGTCTCGCGAGGTAGCCGCGACCATCAGCTCGGGCGAGGGCGTGGTGCTGCTGGCTAAACCCGAGCTCAGGGGCGTAGGTTCCGAAAGCGGCTTTCTTGACTGCCTCGAAAAGCAGCTGCTCGGGCATGCTTTTGCCAAGGAAAGCGGGCCGGCACTGGTCATGAGCGTTCCAGGCCGGCACTTCCGGCTGATTTCGCATCGGGCGTTTATCGATAGCCTGTACCCGTGGCTCGAGCCGAGCACGGCGCCCGCCGATGCCGAATTCGCGCGGATATTGCTGGCACGGCCGGGGGTGCGGGAACGCATCGCAGCGGCACAGGTCAGATATGTAGTGTCCATTGAGGGTGGCACCATTGTCACGGATAAGAGCGGATCTCTGGCCTGCGCCGCCGGGCCCGGAGGCGCAGGTTGCATTGGAATGGCGTTCTGGAAAAAGACCTCGGATTACCAGGCGAAGATTTGGGATTTGGAGCGCGGCGTGATGCTGGGTACCGTCGGCACGGCGGCCAGCGGCAACTCGGTTATCGTCGGCGCTATCATTCCGTTACCGTTTGTAGCGCCGGTGCAGCATACGGCCTGTACCCGCTTGGCAGCAGAGCTAGATCACTTCCTGTTGGGCAGTGACGTGACGGCGAATGGAATATGAAGCGATGAAGTTAATGGCGTCAGCGATGGATCCGAACTCATACGCGCTCGCGTCACCGGGGCGTTTGCGTCGCAATATTCCGGCCGTGCTGATCGGGGCGGCGTTGATTGCTGGCTGCGCCAATACCCCCTCGACTCCGCCGTCGACCCCTTCGACGCCGCCCCCACCGTCGAGTTCGAGTTCGAGCCCAAGTGCAAGTCAGAGCAAGAGCCAAAGCCAGAGCCAAGGTCAAAACCAGAGTCAAAGCCAGAGCCAGAGTCAGGGTCAGAATCAAAGCCAGGGCCAGAGCTCGAGTCAGGGCCAGAGCTCGAGTCAGGGCCAGAGTTCGAGTCAGGGCCAGAGTTCGAGTCAGGGCCAGAGTTCGAGTCAGGGCCAGAGTTCGAGCCAGGGCCAAAGCCAAGCTCAGGGCCAAAGTCCAAGCTCTGGTTCGACATCGGGTGATTCCGCTTCGGGCAGCTCTGCGAGCGCGCAGTCTGGCGGAGGGTCACAGAGCAGTCCGTCCGGCGGAGGGCCACAGAGCACTCAGGGCAGCTCGGCAAGTGACGGCGCGCAATCGGGTACGACCCCCGACGGCGCAGCAAACGCAGGAAGTGCGACGGCGGCCGGTGGCGCGAGCAATGCCAGTGGCAATACCACGAGCGGGGCGCAGGCGAACGGCGGTGCATCTGCAGGCGCGGGATCAACCCCAGGTGGAGGAACGACGGCAAGCGGCAGCTCCGGCGCCGCAGGCGCCGGAACGACAGCCGGCGGTGCTGGAACAACGGGCAGCTCCGGTATGGCAGGTGGAGGAACCACCGCAGGCGGCAGTTCTGGGACCGCAGGTAACGGAACGGCCGGCGGTAGTGCCGCCGCCATGGGCAACTCCGGTGCGGCAGGTGGTGGGACGATGGCCGGAGGCACAGCCGCCGGTGGCAGCACTGCGCCGCATGGTGGAGCCGGCGCCCCCGGTGGGTCGACCGGAACCGGTGGTTCCATGGCCCAAGGAACGCCGACCTCAGGCTCTGGCGCAAGCATGGCCGGTGGCACCTCCGCGGGAGGTGGCCCCAATTCCAGCGCTGGGGCCGCGACGGGAGGAGCGACGAATTCAGGCGGTGGCACATCCGCCTCCGGCAGCAAGGGAACGGGTAGCCCCGGTGGATCGGCAGGCGTGGGGAGCTCGACGACGGCGGGCGGCGGAGCGGCGGGCAGCGGTGCTGTCGGCGCGCCGTCCGGGTCGAATGCGGGCGCGGGCGGCGCGGGCGGCGCCGGCTCAGCAGGAGATCCCGTGTCCGCCGATGAGCAGCGTGTTGCCATCAATCGCAGGATCGATGATTCGCTGCTGGTATTCGATCGTGGCATCCGCAAGGCACAGGACGCCATCAACAAAGAGCGCGATGCGGCCGCCAGTGATGCTGCGGCCGGTGGAGGATCGGGCGATGGCTCCGGGCAGGGTAGCGGAACATCAGGGGGCGGAGCAGGCGGCGGCAAGAGCGCGGGTGGATCGGATGGAGCACGAGCTGCCGGCGGCGCGGCGGCCGGCGGTGGCGCGCCCACGGGTGGTACGTCCGGTGGCGGTGGCGGTGGCCGGACCGGGTCGGGCACCGGCGGCGGTGTCAGCGGGAACAGCGGCGGGAACAGCAGTGGCAGCACCGATAGCCGCGCCGCTACGGGCGGTATGGGTCCCTCGCATGTGCCCGCCGACGTCGGCGATGGCAACGACGATGACATCGTCGCGCGACAGTTGCGCGAAGCGGCGATGAAGGAAAAGGACCCGCAGCTGCAGGAGAAACTGTGGCAGGAGTATCGCGACTATAAGAAGGACGCGAAGTGAGCCTGCGCGCATTGCATTGGAGCGCCCTCATCACCTGCGTCATAGCCGTGTCCGGCTGCGTGACGAGTGAGACGCGGCCGCAACCACTGTCCACGGCACACAAGGCCGAGGTTGAAGTGGCCGAACCCCAGCTGCTCGATGTCGGCGTGGGCATTTTCGATGCCAACGTGCCGGCCACCGAAAAAGAACAAAAAGCGAAACGCGTGGATCCGGACGTGCGCGCTGCCGAGGCACGTTTCATACCGGTGCTGCTGGCCACCACCTTGCAGGGCACGGGTTACTGGGGGCAGGTGCGCGTGGTCCCGAGCGGCTTGACGGCGTTCGACGTCAATGTCTCCGGCACAATCCTCGAGTCCACTGGTCAGATTTTAAAGCTCGCCATCGCAGCCACCGATGCCACCGGCCATGTGTGGCTGTCGAAGACCTATGAGGGTGCGCCGGATACCCGCGCCTACAAAACCGGGACGAGCAGCAAGCGCGATCCGTTCCAGAACCTGTACGTGCAAATCGCCGACGATTTGAGCGCGGTGCGCGCCAAACTAAAGCCCGCGGATTTCCAGAGGATCCGCAATGTGGCGCAGTTGCGATTCGACGCCGAATTGGCGCCCGACGCCTACCAGAGTTACCTGCAGAAGCAGCGTGACGGCACCTACAAGATCCTGCGCCTTCCGGCCGAGGACAGTCCGCTCACCGAGCGCCTCCAGCAGGTGCGCGAACGCGACTATGCCCTGCTCGACACAGTGGACGATCAATATCAGTTGTCGGCCGAAAAAATCAGCGATTCCTATATCAACTGGCGGCGCAGTAGTTACTCGGAACTGGAACAGGAAGCCGACCTCAGGCACAGCGCGCGTATGCGCATGCTGCTGGGAGCGGCGGCGGTGCTCGGCGGCATCGCGGCGGTGGCTGATTCCCACAGCACCGCGGGTCAGGTGGCCGGCGCGGTGGCCATCCCGGCGGGAATCGAAGCGTTCAAGAGCGGCATGGGCCAGAGTTCGGAAGCCAAAGCCCACTCCGAGGCGATCAAGCAGCAACTGGAGTCCTTCAGCGCCGAGGTGGCGCCGATGAACGTGGACGTGCAAGGCAAGGTGGTGGAACTGCGGGGCACGGGCGAGCAGCAGTTTCTGGAGTGGCGCCGCCTGCTCAAGGAGCTGTACCAGAACGAGACCGGCCTAAGCGATCCAGTAGCAGGTAACGCGCCCGTCAAGCCTTGAGCTGTGCGCCAGTTAGCCATGCTCAAGACCGGAGTAGAGATTGCCGATCGGTTTAAGCTTACGCGTCGGCTGGGCGGTACCGATGCTGCGCCGGTGTGGGAGGCCTTCGATCAACGGCGCAATTCGAGTGTAGTGCTCAAGCTGCAGCCCGCTTCGGCGCCGGGTGCCGGCCTGGAGGAGCAGTACCGCGCGTCTCAGGACCTCCGGCATCCGGGCATTGCCCGGCCGGTCGAGTTCCTGCGGAGCGGTGAATTTGAGGGCCTGGTGCTGGACCTGGCCGTCGCGGGGGATCTTGGGAGTCTGCGTGGACAGAGCTACCGCGCGTTTCTTGCGCACGTCCAGCGCGCGGCGCAAGCCCTGGCTTATTTGCACTCGCGCGGATTGGTTCACGGCGACGTTAAGCCCAGCAACGTCCTGCTCGATGCGAACCGCGGCGCGCAGCTGGCGGATTTTGGCAATCTCAAGCCGACCGGTGCCGAGCGTGGCGCCGACGAACCGTTCTCGCCGTATTCCGCCAGTCCGCAACAGCGCGCGGCGCGTGCGGCGCAACCGAGCGATGACATCTACAGCTTCGGCGCGCTGCTGTGCGAACTGCTGACGGGCCAACCGCCTGGCTATGCGGCTCCCGCTCCCGGCGCGCAGGCGGCCGAGCTGCGCCCGGTTCAGCCTGCCCCGCAACGTCTCATCGATCTGACGGTGCGCTGCCTGCAGGACTCGCCCGAGCAGCGGCCGGCTTCGATGCAGGAGATTGACACCGAGCTCGCTGCGATCGCGGCCAGCGACACGCTCAGTCGACCCAGTGCTCCGCTTTTGACGCCGCCCAGGACCGCCGCCGATGTGTTGCGCCCCAGTTGGCAGCGCACCGTCGCGGAGGCCGCGGCGGATCCGAAGCAGATCCAGCGCCAGGGCTTTCGATCCGGAGTCGCCGTGGCCGTAGTCTCGATCCTCGCGCTCGTGGCCCTGGCATTGTTCATCGTGCCGGCCCAGCGTTCATCGATGCCGGTGCCGGCGTCCACGCCGGCCGTGCCACCCGCGCCCTCGCCGGCGGCGCCGTCGGAGGACAAGGTCGATCTGCAGGCGCTGGCACAACAAAAATCAGCGGCCGACGAACAGCGTGCGAGTGTCAGCTCACGGTTGGCGGCCCTGAAGAGTGGCGGATCGGAGTCCTGGGCCGCCGTTGCAACCGCGGCCGCCATGGCAGCGCTGGCGGCGGCCGACGCGCTGATGCAAAAGCGTGACTATGCCGCGGCGCAATCGAAGCTGACCGCGCTCGCCCACGACCTCACGGTGCTCGAGGCGCAGCGGGAACCCGCCTTTAAGGCGCTGCTGCAGCAAGGCGAGGCGGCGCTGCAGCACGGGGATTCGAAGGGCGCGGCGTCCGCGTTTGCGCAGGCCCTGGCGATCAGGCCGGGGGATGCGGCCGCACAGCGCGGGGCGCGGCGTGCCGCCTCGCTGGATGCCGTGTACGCACTGCTCGCGAGTGCGAGGCAACTAGAGCAGCAGGGTCGGATCTCCGAGGCCGCCGCGACCTATCGCAAGGCGCTGTCGCTTGATCCCCTCGACAGCCAAGCGCAGGCCGGGGCGGCGCGCACCGGGGCTCAGTTGCAGGCCGACCAGTTTGGCCGCGCCATGGCGCGTGCCTACGCCGCCATGGGTCAGCATCAGGATGCGGAGGCGCGCGCGGCCCTCGAGGAGGCCCAGCGCATCAAGCCCAATGACCCGGAAATCGCGCGCGCGACGGCGCAGCTGCAGGCGGCGGACTCGACAAGGCAGCTGAGCGCGGCGCTCGCCCAGGCCCGTGCGGCGGAAGCCGCCGAGCACTGGCAGGAGGCGGTCTCGCAGTATCAGCATGCTCTGGCGCTCGATGCCACGTTGGTCGATGCGCGCCACGCCATGGACGTGGCCACCGAGCGAGCGCGGCTCGACAAGGAACTGGAACTCATCATTGCGCACCCGGAACGCACGTACAGCGATGCGGTGTACGGCGCAGCGCGCGCCACGCTGCAGCAAGGCAAGGCGATAGCGGCACCGGGCCCAGTCCTCGCGCGCCAGCTCGCCCAGGTGGCCGATCTGCTCAACCAGGCCGCCACGCCGGTGGATGTCATGCTGCGTTCGGACAACCTGACGAGCGTTACCGTGTACCGCGTCGGTGAGCTGGGCAACTTTACGCAGCGCGCCCTGCAGCTCAAACCTGGTCGTTACGTCGTTGTGGGCACCCGCAGCGGCTATCGGGACGTGCGGCGGGAGTTGAATATTTCTCCGGGCGACGCGCCGCCGGCGCTGTTGATCCAATGCGTGGATCCGATATGAGCGCCGTGCTGCAGATTACCGATTCACTGGGCCAGCGCAGCGTCGAGCGCGCGGATTTCCCGCTCGCACTCGGCGGACCTGGCTGTGCCATCGTGGTGGATCGAAGTGCAAGTGCGCCGCTCGCCTGGCTCGGTTTGGACGAGGATGCGCTGTTCGTGCAACCGGCGATCGCCGGTTCGATCCTGCACAACGGCGTGCCGGTGCAAGGATCCACGTGGCTGCATGCGGGCGACGTCATCACGCTCGGGACCGTGCTGATACGGGTTGCGAACCGGGACGGTACACGGCACCTGGAGGTCGATGACGGGGGCGCCGGCAATGTCACGGCTCCGCCGGTCATCGAGCGCGGCCAAGTGGTGTCGGGCACCACGGCGGCGGGGCTCGAGCCGGTGGTCAGCATGAAATACCGCCGCGCGCAGGCTGCAAGCGCGAAGTCGGCAAAGCCGAGACTCGGACCGCTCATCGTGTGGGGTGCCGGGATATTGATCGTGCTGGTGCTGTGGTTTCTGGCCAGCGGAGTGGCCGTGCAGCTCAAGGTAACGCCCGCCAACGCGCAGTTGCATGTGAGCGGCTCGGTGCTGACGCCTCGCTTTGGCACGCAGCTGTTCGTCCGACCTGGACGCTATACGCTGCGCGCGCAAGCGCCTGGCTATCAGTCGCAGAACTATGCCTTCGCGGTGAACGGGCAGGCGGGACAGGTCGTGGCGCTGCAATTGCGCAAACTGCCGGGGAAAGTGCGCGTCAACCTCGCCGCGCCCGGGACCTTACGAGTGGACGGGGGAAGCGCGGTGCAGGTACCGGCGCTGGTTGAAATGGCGGCCGGCAAGCACTCCGTGCTCATCGAGGCGGAGGGCTATTTGCCCTATCGCGGCGAGCTCGTGGTGCAGGGCGAGGGCAAACAGCAGGCCTTTGCGCCGCCGCTGATGGCCAATTCGGCCACGGTGGCCATCAGCTCGGAGCCGAGCGGCGCGCAAGTGCTGATCGACACCCAGCCGGCGGGGGTGACGCCGCTCAATGCCAAGCTCGCCGCGAGCACCCATCACGTGGAGTTGCGGTTGGCGGGATTCAAACCCTGGACCATGGATCTGTTGGTCAAAGCGGGAGAGCCGCAGACGATTGGCCCAGTGCGTCTCGGGCTGCCCGATGCGTCGCTGATGGTGCGCAGCAATCCTGCCGGGGCCCGTGTCATGGCCGGCGGCGTGTACCGTGGGGAAACCCCGTTGCGACTGACCTTGCGGCCGGAGGTCAGCACGGCACTGTCGCTGGCGCTACCGGGCCACGAGGAGGCGACGCGTACGGTCAAGCTGCGCCCGGCGGCGAGTGAGGAAGTGAGCGTCGAGCTGACGCCGATCATTGGCAAGATCGCGATTCGCGTGACGCCCGCCGACGCCGAGATTTGGGTCGACGGCGCAAACCGAGGGCGCGGCAGCCAGACACTGGCATTGACGACCGTCGCGCATCAGATCGAGGTGCGCAAGCCGGGGTTCCTGAGTTCGAGCAGCACGGTCACGCCTCGGCCAGGCCTTGAGCAGGCCCTCGATGTCACGATCCTTACCGAGGCCCAGCAGCGCGTGGCGCGCACCCCGGTGACCGTGCGGGCGCATGGCTCGATTGAAATGCGGCTGATGCCCACAGGCCACTACATAATGGGCAGCACACGGCGCGAGCCCGGTCGGCACGCCAATGAAGGACAGCGGCCCGTGGAGCTGCGCCGCCTTTTCTACCTGGGCACGCGTGAAATCAGCAACGCGCAGTTCCGCGAGTTTCGGTCCGAACACAAATCCGGCCTGTTCGGCGGCGTTACGCTCAACTCGGACAACCAACCGGCGGTGCAGGTCAGCTGGCAGGACGCGGCCGCTTACTGCAACTGGCTTTCACAACAGGACGGGTTGCCCCCGGCGTATCGAACTCAGGGCGGCGAACTGGTGGCCGTCACACCCATGACCACCGGTTATCGCCTGCCGAGCGAGGCTGAATGGGAATGGGCCGCGCGCGGAGGCCCCGCACAGCACCGTTATCCCTGGGGCGACGCGTTGCCGGTGGCGCCGAACTCGGGCAACTACGCCGACAGCTCCGCCCGTACGCCACTGGGCGACGTCATTGACGGTTACGACGACGGATTTCTGGCTTCCGCGCCGATTGGCAGCTTTGCCGCCTCATCGCTCGGTCTGTACGATCTGGGAGGCAACGTGAGTGAGTGGACAACGGATCTGTACGCCACCACTTACAGTACCGACGCCGTCGCGGTGGATCCGATGAACCTTGCGGCCGGCAACCAGCATGCGGTGCGCGGTGCCAGTTGGCGCAGCGCGGATATTGCCGAATTGCGTGTCGCGGCGCGTGCCGCGGGCGCCGCGCCGCGCGATGACCTGGGATTTCGCATTGCTCGCTACGCGGAGTGAACTATGAAAGCAGCCCTCGTGCCTGTGATCATGCTGTGTCTGGCCGCAACCCTCGCCGGCTCGGCGGCCGAGCCGCCGCCCGCGGCAAAATCCGCACCCGCCACCGCGCCGCCCGCCGCCGCGGCGCCTGGCGCCGCCTCGGCCCCTGCGCCGGGCACTCCACCCGCCGCAGCGCACCCGCCGGCCGCGGCGAGCGAGCCGGCCTCGGTTCCCGATCGCATCGACCCCACCGAAAAGGTGCATTCCGATACGGAAGTGTCTTTTCCGGTGGATATCTGAGCAAAGGTGTGCCGCAAATGAAGCTATCAACCCCGAACGAATTTCTGATCGAACTGTTCTCACTCATCATTATCGTGACGGTGGTGCAGGCCGTGTGGGTCACGGTAATCCGGCCGCATGCGGCCGTCGTCAACGCCACAAACTTGGCGGCGATGGCGCGCGACAAGGAATTTGTTCCCGAACGAGACATCTACACGATCATCAAGGACTATGAGCCCGAGACCTGCGTGATCCTCTCGTGCTGGGCGTTCTTCATCATCGGCTACAAGTCGCGCGGCATACTGCGCGCGCGCCGCCTGCTGGAAACCGATTTGCTGTCGCTCCCGCCGGGCGTGCGCATTCTGCCTGAGGACAGCCGCGAGTACGCCCGGCAGATCGAGGCGCTGCCCCCCGCGCTGCAGTCCGAACTGCTGCCGCGCGCGCTGCTTTCCGGCCTGCATCGGTTCGGCGCCACGCGCAACATCCAGGACGTGGCATTCTCGATTCGCGAGACCTGCAATCTGGAGACCGATCGGCTCGACTCGGAACTCTCGATGGTCCGGTTCGTGGCCTGGGCCATTCCGGCCATCGGCTTCGTAGGCACGGTACGCGGTATCGGTAACTCATTGCAGCAGGCCCACAAGGCCGTCGAAGGCGACGTTTCCGGCGTGGTGGCAGGCCTGGGCACGTCATTCAACTCCACTCTGGTGGCCCTCTCGCTCAGCATCGTCGTGATGTTGTGCCTGCACCAGATGCAGCTCCGCCAGGAGCGAACGGTGCTGGACACGGAAAATTATCTTGATTCGCACCTGCTTCGGCATCTGCAGATGCGCTAGTGACACATGCTGGCACTGGAACTCAACGACGCGCAGCTGATCCTGGCGGTGCCGAACGGCCCGGAGGAAGCGCGCATCGTCGCCTCGGCGCCCGGGGTGGCCTGTGCCAGCGACACCGGCTTGCTCACCGGTGCGGCGGCGGCCCGCCAGGCGAAACTGCAGCCGCAGCGCAGCTACCAGCGCTATTGGCAGGATCTGTCCGCCGACCCGCTGGGACGCACGCACCAACCCCAGCTCTCGGGCGCGGACCTGGCCTTTGAACAGGTACGGGCGCTGCTGGCCGAAGCCAGTGACCCCGAGCGGCGCCTCATCATTGCGGTTCCGGCCGGCTACAGCCGGGAGCAACTGGGCCTGCTGCTCGGCATAGCGGCCGAGGCCGGCGTAACCGAAACCGGCTTGGTGGACGCGGCTCTGGCCGCCTGCGCCTTGGCGCCGGTGCCCGTGCACGTGATGCACTTGGAGCTGCATCGGCATCGCGCGGTGGTGACCGCCATCGAGCGTGAAGGGCAGGGCGCCCGTCGAGCACGCTTTGAACTGGACGGCAGTTGGGGCATGCAGCGGCTCGAGCAACTGTGCATGGAGATTGTCGCCGGCAATTTCGTCAAGCAGACGCGCTTCGATCCGCTGTATCGGGGGCAAACCGAGCAAATGCTGGCTGATGGAGTCGGCGGCTGGCTGCAGGCCCTGCAGCAAAACGAGTCGGTGCCCATCTCCTTGGCGCTCGGCCCAGAGAATCCGCAGACTGAGCTCACGCGTGCGCAGTGGCTGGCGGCGGCCGAACCCTGTTTCGCGGCGCTGCTGCAGCTGGTGCAAAGCGCTCGACCGGCCGGCCAGCAGCTGGAGTTACGCGTCGGCCGATGCGCGCAGCTGCTGCCGGGGCTGGTCGCGCGGCTCCGGGAGCTCAACTCCTGCCTGGTCACCTTGTTGCCTGAGGGCGCCTCCGCGCGCGGCGCCCTGCGCCACCACGCGGCCATTCTGCGTGGCGCGGAACCCGCCCTGGTGTGCCAACTGCCCCTGGAGCTGCAGGCGCCGGGCACGCGCGCTCAGGAAGCAGCGCACCCGAATGCCGGCCGGTCCGCCACGCACGTGCTCTGTGACGGTCGGGCCTGGCCACTGCGCAGCGAGCCACTGACGGTCGGCACCCAGGTGCCCGCGGGCCTTCGCGCGTTGCCATTGCCCGCCGGCCTGCCCGGTGTGTCACGCGTGCACTGTCGGCTGTTGCTGCGCGACGGGCTCGCCTGCATCGAGGATCTGAGCAGCTACGGCTCTTTCATCAACGATCAACGTGTGCACGGGCAGGCGGTGCTACAGCGTGGCGATCGGCTGCGCCTTGGAGCGCCGGGCATCGTCCTTGAAATGATCGAACTGGTCGACGAGCATGCAGCGCCGCCGCTTTGACATCTTCAGCATGTCCTTTCTGGACACGATCTGCTGCGCATTCGGCGCCATCGTGCTGCTCTATATGATTCTCAATGCCTCCTCGGGCCGCGCTTCCCAGCATCGCACCGCCTCCAGTCGCGCCGAGGCTGACAAGTTGGAGACCGAGGTCCTCGACGGCTACGAGAATCTGGTGGTAATGACCAACGCGCTGAAGTCCGCGACCAACGCCGATGTCACTGCGCAGGGCCAGTCGTCGCGGGTCCTCGATGAGCTGACCCAGACCAAGGAGCAGCTGGCGGAATACAACCAGACCACGCTGTCACGCCGCGAACACATCAATCAGCTCAAAGCGGACCTCAAGTCACTGGAGACGGGCAATCGCCGCCTGGAGGCCGGCTCGCGCAGCACCGGGGCCGTGGGTACCCACGTGGCGGGATTTAAGGGGGAGGGCGATCGGGCCTATCTCACCGGGCTCAAGCTGCGCGCGCAGCACACGCTGATCCTGGTCGACAGTTCGGCCAGCATGATGGATGAAACCCTGGTCAACATCATTCGCCTGCGCAACATGGCGCCGGAGAAGCGCCGCGCCGCGGAAAAGTGGCACGGTACCGTCGCCACGGTGGAATGGCTGATGTCGCAAATGGCCGGCGAGCGCCAGTTTCAGATCTACTCCTTCAACACGACGGCCTGGCCGCTGGTCAGCGGCAGCGCCGGGAAATGGCTGCAGGTGGCGGACGCCAACTCGCTCAGCGCGGCCATCAGCGCGCTACACCAGTTGGTCCCGCAAAACGGCACCAGCCTCGACAACGCCTTTGCCGTGGTCGGCAGCCTCGATCCCAAGCCCGACAGCGTCATCATCATTACCGACGGCCTGCCGACCCAGGGCAAGGACGGCCCGGGTTCGCACAAGACCATTGACGGCAACGGTCGCATGAAATTGTTCGAAAAGGCTGTAAACAACTACCCCACCAGCATTCCGATGAACGTCATTTTGTTGCCGATGGAAGGCGATCCACAGGCGCCCGGTGCGTTCTGGAGAGCCGCGCGGCGCACCCACGGCTCGTTTCTGATGCCGTCAAAGGACTGGCCGTGAAGCGCCGCCGCAGTCGCGAATTTGACGTCTTCAGCATGTCGTTTCTGGACACGATCTGCTGCGCCTTCGGAGCCATCATTCTGCTGTTCGTGCTGAGCAAGTACGGTGAGCCCAAGGCGATTGAGCAGACGCGCGTCGATCTGGCGGCGCGCGTGGCGAAAATGCAGGATGAGCTGGCGGAGATACGCGGTCGCACCGAGATACTCAATCGTGAATTGAAGGCCCGCAAGATCGAGGTGTCCGCCGACCAGCTGCGGCTTGCGCGACTGCGTGGCGACCTGTCCTCGGTCCGCGGCGAAATGGAAGGCTCGCGCCAGGAAGCCGAGGTCACCAACAAGATCGAAGGCCAGTTGGTCTCGGCGCAACAGACGCTGACCGACGAGATGAAGCGGCTCCTCGGCTCGCAGTACAAGCGACTGCAGGACGCGGCCATTGGTGGAGTCCCGATCGACAGCGAGTACGTCGTCTTTCTAATTGATACCTCGGGGAGCATGTACGGCTTTCACTGGCCACTGCTGCTGCAGAAAGTAAACGAGGTGCTCGACATCTACCCGAAGCTCAAGGGCTTTCAGGTCATGAACGATCAGGGCGTGTACATGTATCCGAGCTTCCGCGGCAAGTGGCTGCCCGACTCGCCCTCGCAGCGCCACAACGTCATCGATCGATTACGCACCTGGACGCCGTTTTCGGCGTCGGACCCTTCCGAAGGCATCATCGAGGCCGTCCGCACCTATGGCAACCAGAACTACAAGATCAGCGTCTTCGTCTTTGGCGACGAGTTCGACGGGAACTCCATCGACGAGGTGGTGCGCACCGTGGATGCCATCAACAAGCCGGGCGCCGACGGCCAGCGCCAGGTCCGGATCCATGCGCTGGGTTTCCCGCTGGATCCTTCGTTTCCGCCGTTTACCCAGATGCGCTATTCGACCTTGATGCGCGCCCTGTGTCGGCGCAATGGCGGGGCCTTCGTGGGCTTGAATCCCGAACCCGGGGTGGGGACCCGATGAACAGGCGACCGGTTCGAGGCTTGGGCTGGGGACGCGTGCTCTGGATCTGCGCCGCGGCGGTGGCATTAACCGGATGCGGGCCCACCCGCCTGACCGTCAAGCCGGACATTCCGCCTTTGCTTATGACGCCCATGCCGCTGGCGATGGGAGTCCGCATTCCGAAATCCTTCGCCGAGTATGTGCAAAAGGAGAGTGCGCAGGACCGTCAATGGGAAATCCATCTCGGTGCCGGACAGGCCGAGGCCATCCGGCGCGTGACCAGCGCCATGTTTGAACACACCGTCGCGTTGGGCGATCAGGCTCCCGGTGATGCGGCGGCCATCGCCGGAAATAAGCTCGATGCCATCCTCGAGACCACCTTGGACAGCTACGTATACCTGCTGCCCAGCCCGGGAGGCGCCGAGTACTATTCGGCCACCATCGGCTATAAAGTCAATCTCCTTGCGGTGGATGGGAGAGTGCTCGGCAGCTGGATCTACGAGGGGTATGGCAGTGCACCATCGAGAGGATTGGGCAGCGCTAAGGGTGTCGCGTTGGTAACCGGACTCGCCATCCGCGATGCTTGCGCTAACCTCGCGGTACATTTACCGGACCAGGAACTGGTGCGGGACTTGCTGACGCCCGCCGCTTCACCGCCGCCAGCACCTGCGACATCAACGCCCACCCCCAACGCGGCGCCGACGCTGTCGCCCGGCACCGAGGCGGCCCCCGAAGCCGCAGCGGCCCCAGGCAGCCCAGCAACGTCGAACTCTGCAGCAGCCCCGAATCCCCCAACGGCGCCAGCCACCGAGGCGACGCCGAACAGTCAAGCCGCACCGAATGCCACCCGCGCACCGCCCACCGATGGGGAACCGAACACTAAAATCACACCGAGTGCGGAACCCACACCGCCTCCTGAGCCGGCACCCGGGCCGGTCGCAACACCGGCTGCGCCAGAGACTGCGCCAACGCCGAATGCGGTGGACGTGCAACCAACAACAGGAAATTGACCATGTGGAGATACCGATATTTTCCGGTGATGATTGCTGCAACGGTGCTGGCGGCCGCCTGCCAGTCGGTACAGACCACGGAGCCGGGGGCCGTGGGCGTAGACCGCAAGCAGACCATGTCGAGCATGGTGAGCGCGGCAGATATCGACCGCAGTGCAGCCCAGGATTACAACGCCGAACTGGCCCGGGCACGGGCCAATAACGTGCTCAATCGCGATTCCGCGCAGACCGTGCGCGTCCGCAAGATCGCCGCCCGGCTCATTGATCAGACCACCGCGTTTCGCCCGGATGCCAAAAACTGGCCCTGGGCGATCAACGTCGAGACCAGCAAGGAGATCAATGCCTACTGCATGCCCGGCGGCCGCATCATGGTCTACACCGGCCTTATAGATAAGCTGAATCTGACCGACGCTGAACTGGCGACCGTCATGGCCCACGAGATCAGTCATGCCTTGCGTGAGCACAGCCGCGAGCAGGTCTCGAGGCAGATGGACGAACAATTGGGCCTGACCGCTCTGGCGGGATTGACGGGCCTGAATGGCGCCTCCCTGCAGCTCGCCAGTGTGTTGAGCGACGTCACCTTCAATTTGCCGCACAGCCGCGTGCAGGAATCCGAAGCGGATGAGATGGGCCTCGAGCTGATGGCGCGTGCCGGGTACGATCCGAACGCGGCCATCAGCTTGTGGAAGAAGATGTCGGCGGCCGGGCAGGGCGGTACGCCGGGCTTTCTCAGCACGCACCCGTCGAGCGCGACACGCACCGCCGATCTGCAGGCCCTGCTGCCGAAGGTCATGCCCTTGTACCAGGCGGCAAGCGCGCAGTGAACCGCGCCCGCATTGCTCTGTGCGTGACCTTGCTCGCCGGGGCAGCCGACCCTGGCGTGCACGCCGCCGATTATTGGGCCTACACCTATAAAGATCTTGAGGTGACGGCCGCAGGCACGGAAGCCGACGCCCAGGAGGTGGGGCGGCGACTGAGCGCGGCTGACGAGGCCATGCGCACGCTGCTGCGTCTGCCCGGAGGCGCCAGTGAGCCGCCGACACGCGTCTACGTGCTGGAGCAGGCGGATCTTGCAAGTCTGGATGCGGTGTGGAGTTCGCAAGGCGGCGCGTTCTTTCGCGCCGGCCCGTTCGACGATTACCTGGTGCTGCACAGCGAGACGACCACGGGCAACCGGGAGATTGGTGCCGAACGCGTTCGCGCACTGCTCGCGAGCTGGGGATTGGCGCGACTGCCGGATTGGTACCAGCACGGAGTTGCGCTGCTCATGTCCGAGGCGAGCTTCGATCATGATCACATCACCGTGGGGCAGGACGTGGCGGATCGCGCGGCGCGCTTGGCGCATGACTGGATCCCGATGGGTGAATTCCTGCGACTGCCGGCCAGCGATCCCATCCTGCACCGCTCGCCCGATACGGAATCGACCTACGACGCACAATGCTGGTGGCTCGTACATTTGACGGTGTTGGATGGTGTGCTCGACAAGGTCATGCCGCTGTATCTGCAGCGGCTCATGATCGGCGAGAGCCAGCAGGCGGCGTACGCCGCCAGCTTCGGCATCGAGCCGCAACAGCTCGATGCGTATTTCAGGAAGGTCAAGCACAACGTCAAGCTCAAGCAATATACGGGCGCCTTGCCCGAACCGGCCGTGTTGGGTTCCCCGCAGCGCCTGTCCGAGGGCGAGCTCAAGGCGCGACTCGCGCAGCTGCTGTTGGCGCACGAACCCCGCTCGGAGGCGGGCGCGCAAATGGCCACCGATGCCCTGACGGCCGAGCCCAAGAATGAACGGGCGATGCTGGCGGTGGCGCGACACGAGCTGGAGACCCGGCGCTATGCGCAGGCGCAGGAGAGCATGCAGCGGCTTGGCGCGCTCGAAGATCTGTCCGCGGCGGGGCATCGTGATCTGGGCGTACTGCTCGCCTCGCTGGTGCGGCTGAAGGAGGAGGGCATGCCGGGAACCAGCGGCGTGGACACCAAAACCACGCGCAGTGCCGCGCGCACGCACCTCCAACGCGCCATCGCGCTCAGCCCCAACGATCCGCGCGCGCTCTACCAACTGGGGTGGCTGGTGTGCGGGCAGGGGGATGTCGCCGGGATTCGCGACCTGTTGCCGCCGGTCGAGGCGGCGTTCTACCGACGTCCGGAAAGCTCCGAATTCGCCGAACTGTTGGTGCGCATGAGCACCATTGCCGGCAATACCGCCGACGTCTTCAAGTACGCCGTTGCCGAGCAGCGCCTCGCGCCCACCGAGGTCGAGCGCGCGCGCGCTACGGCCCGCGTCGAACGACTCCGCGCACAACTCAAGTCGACGCAGTAGACTGACCGCAATCACCCGCGATTAAGGATCCTTAAGTTATGGCCAATGAGCACGCGGTGCGCCGCGAAGTCGGCGCCGTGGCCCTGATGTTTACCGGCCTGGGCTCGATCATTGGCTCGGGCTGGTTGTTCGGGGCCTGGCGCGCGGCGCAGTTGGCGGGGCCCGGAGCGGTCTATGCCTGGATCATCGGCGCCGTAGTGATCTTATTCGTCGCCCTGACCTACGCAGAGCTCGGTGCGATGTTTCCGGAATCCGGCGGTGCCGTTCGCTATGGCCATTACTCGCACGGATCGCTGGTCGGCTTCGTCGCCGGTTGGGCGGCCTGGATCGCAATTGTCTCGGTCATTCCAGTCGAAGCCGAGGCCTCCGTTCAGTACATGAGTTCCTGGCCCTTCAGCTGGGCGCAGGCGCTGTATGTGCACGCGGCCAATGGGCAGGGCGAGCTGACCTTGCCGGGCTTGAGCATCTGCGTGGTGCTGGTGGTGATCTATTTCCTGCTGAATTTCTGGAGCGTGAAGGTATTTGCCCGCGCCAACAGCGCGATAACCTTTTTCAAGCTGTTCGTTCCCGCCGCCACCGCCATTACCCTGATGCTCACCAGCTTTCACCCTGCAAACTTTCAGGTGGGCGTACACGGCGGCGTGCACACCGGAAACCTCGCCTCGATCCTGACCGCCGTGGCGACCAGCGGAATCGTGTTCAGTTTTAATGGCTTCCAAAGCCCGGTCAATCTGGCGGGCGAAGCCCATAATCCGGGGCGCAGCGTGCCGCTGGCGATCTTCGGTTCCATTGCATTGAGTACCGTCGTCTACCTGCTGCTGCAGGTAGCGTTTCTGGGCGCGGTCGCTCCCGAGCACCTCAGCGAAGGCTGGGCCGGCCTGGAGTACAGCTCGCCCTTCGCCCAACTGGCCTTGGCGATGAACCTCAACTGGCTGGCGGTCCTGCTGTATGCCGACGCCTTTGTAAGCCCGAGCGGCACGGGTGCCACCTACACGGCCACCACCGCGCGGATGATCTACGCCATGGAGCGCAGCAAGACGCTGCATGCGGTATTCGGCCGCGTCCACCCGCGCTACGGCATCCCGCGCCCGGCCATGTGGTTCAACCTGGTGGTCTCCTTCATCTTCCTGTTCTTCTTTCGCGGCTGGGGCAAGCTCGCCGCCGTGATTTCCGTGGCGACGATCGTCACCTACCTCGTGGTCCCTGTCAGCGTCATGTCACTGCGCCGCACGGCCCCCGAACTGCACCGCCCGCTGCGTCTGCCATGGCTGAAGGTGCTGGCGCCCGTCGCCTTCGTGCTCGCGACGCTGATGCTGTACTGGGCACGCTGGCCGCACACCGGCCAGATCATGCTGCTGCTGGTGCTGCCGTTGCCGGCCTACTTCTACTACCAGTCGAAGTCGGGCTGGGGCGGCTACCACCTGCACCTGCGTGGCGCGTGGTGGCTGATCGCGTACCTGGGGACGATTGCGCTGCTGTCCTGGGCGGGAAGCACGGAATTCGAGGGCCACGGTTATATTGGCTACGGTTGGGACCAACTCTGCGTGGCGCTTGCGGCGCTGGGCTTCTGTTACTGGGGAGTCAGGAGCGGCTGGCGCACGCCGGCGATCGGAGAGCCTGGGGGCGCAGCCACCTATAGACTGAGCCGCTTGCGGATGCCGCGAGGCGTGCCGCCGGAATGTCGTCCTCGATACGGCCGTCCGGCGGGCGAATGCCCCCGACCACCCGAGCATCGCAGAGGAGCGCCACGATCGAGATTCCCTCGTTTCGGCAGGAGGGCAGGCCTCGACTTTATCCCGGCCGATCTTCTCGGCACGGCGCGCCAGGCCGGAGTTCGGCGTGGCCGCCACACTCCGATAAATAGGCAGTAATTGGTCGATGTCGATGAGAGTGGCGGCTCGCGGCTGCAGATCGTCGATGATGGAATCCTGAGTCGCGTTGTACTGCAAATCCATGATTGTCCTGCCCGATATGGGCAGAGCGGGTCGCCCTCGGCGCCCAGAGCGCAGTCGGGTGGCGTGTTGCAAAGATATTTCAGTACTCATAGACTCGTCCCCACATGTAGTTGGCTCTGTTGTATATACGCAACAGAATTAAAGGGGGAGATCTGAATGAAAGTTCTGCTAGTTCTGGGAACCAGTGCAATTCTGGCGTCAATTTCAGGAATCGCGGCGGCGCAGACCGCGGCTCCGCCAGCCACGACAGCCACCAGTGGCGCCGTCAAGACTGAACTCAACGAGGAAGTCGTCATCACCGGCACGCGCCGCGTCGATCGCACGGTCGCCGACTCGGCTTCGCCGGTCGATGTGATCTCGAGCGCCGACCTTACGACTCAGCCCGCCGCGAACATGATGGACCAGGTCAAGTACCTGGTGCCGTCCTTCTTCGTGGGCCAGAACACGATCTCGGACGCCTCGACCATCGTGCGCTCACCCTCGCTGCGCGGCCTGCCTGCCGATGAAATCCTCGTGATGATGAACGGCAAGCGCTTCAACCGCTCGGCGCTGGTGCAGGTCTATGTCGGCGGCGACACGGCGCTCTCGTTCGGCTCGCAAGGCTCCGACCTGTCCTCGCTCCCCTCGATCGGCATCAAGCACCTCGAAGTGCTGCGCGACGGCGCGACGGCCCAGTACGGTTCCGACGCCATCGCGGGCGTGCTGAATTATGGCCTGCGCGACGATGAGGGCTTGGAAGTGCAGGCGCTCTACGGCCAATACAAGAATCAGACCGACGGCCAGAGCCATCAGTACTCTGTCGACTGGGGCACGCGTTGGGACCGGGGCTTCGTCAACATTGCCGGTGAATGGGACAGCGACGGCCAGACCAGCCGTGGTGTGACGCGGCCGGTCGCCATATCGTTCGCGCAGGAAAACCCGTCCCTGGCGAACACGATCCCGAATTACCCGCTGCCG
Source organism: uncultured Gammaproteobacteria bacterium (assembly GCA_963699955.1). Classification (GTDB taxonomy): domain Bacteria; phylum Pseudomonadota; class Gammaproteobacteria; order Steroidobacterales; family Steroidobacteraceae; genus FEN-1191. The sequence continues at coordinate 30,014 of CAVOVV010000006.1, read as the reverse complement.
GCGCAGATCTGGGGCCAGTCCCCGACCCACGGCTACAAGTTCCTGCTGAACTCGGCCTTCGATGTAACCGACAACAGCAAGGTCTACTTGTTCGGCAATTACGCCAACAGCCATACGGACGAAAGCTTCAACTTCCGCTCCTCGCTCCAGGGCTCGCGCACCTATGGCCTGGAGGGCGGCGGCACGGACGTCGAAGGCGGCCGTTCGTTCTTCAATCATCCCTACTACCTGACGCAATGCCCGGCCGGCAATCTCACCTGCCCGGCAGACGGCTACGTCCAGGACACGAATACCTTCAACTACCTCTCGATCTACCCGGGCGGCTTCACGCCGCGCTTCACCGGCGACACCACCGAGCTCTACGGGGTCCTGGGCTACAAGGGCACCGCAGGCGCCTTCGGCTACGACATCTCGGCCGCGCAGAGCAGCAACACGGTCGATCTGGGCATGCATGACTCGCTCAGCCCCTCGTTCGGCGTCGACTCGCAGACCTCCTTCAAGTTCGGCGACCTGATCCAGAAGGAGACGGATGCCAACCTCGACATGACCTACCAGATCGACGCCGGACTGGCGAGCGCGCTGACGCTGTCGGGCGGTGGCGAGTACCGCAAGGAGCAGTACACCGCGCAGCAAGGCGATCTGCAGTCGTACGGCGCCGGGCCGTACGCCGTGGAGCATCCGCTGTATGCGGAGACCAGCCCGGGCTCGGGAGTCTTTGCGTCTACCGGCGAGTTCACGGCGGTCGAAGGCGCGGCCGCCAGCGGCTACGCCGGCACGGGCCCGACTTATGCCGGTGCCGAATCGCAGGCCAGTCACGCCTTCTACCTCGGGCTCGAGGGCGACGTGGTCAAGAGCCTCAGCATGGGTGTCATGGCCCGCTACGAGAGCTACGATTCCTTCGGCAGCAAGACGGTGTGGAAATTCAATACGATCTGGCACGCCACCGACGCGGTCGCGCTGCGCGCGACGCTCGGCACGGGCTTCCACGCGCCGTCGCCTGGACAGAGCAACGTCCAGGTCGTGACGACGAGCTTCGTGGGGGGTGTCTCGATCCAGCAGGGCACCTTTCCGGTGACCAGCGCCGTGGCTCAGTTCTTCGGCGCCGTGCCGCTGAAGCCCGAGACCTCGAAGAACTACGGTGTAGGCATCGTGCTCACGCCGACGCCGAATTTCACGACCACGATCGATGCGTACCAGATCGACGTGACCGATCGCATCGCGCTGTCGCAGAGCTTCGGCGTGGACCAGGCGCTGATCGATGCGAACCCGCAACTGCCGGAACTCGCCTTGGTGGGCGACGGCGGCACCGTGCAGTACTTCACCAATGGTTTCAACACCACGACCAAGGGCGTCGACGTGGTGGGCACTTACCACATGGTGATGAACGATGGCGGCAGGCTCGGCCTGTCGCTCGCCTACAACTACAACAAGAACGAAGTGACCAGCTTCAACCCGGCCTTCATCAGCACCGATTTCATCATCGACGTCGAGCACCTGGCGCCGCAGCACCGCGGCACGTTGTCGGTGGACTGGGCGAGGGGACCGTTCGCCCTCAGCTTGCGCCAAAACTACTTCGGCTCGTGGATTGACGCCAACGACTACCCAACGGCCCGCGATGCCAACGGCAACATCACCGCCGGCCAGGAATTCGGCAGCAAGATGACGACCGATTTGAGTGGCAGCTACAGCTTCCTCGACCACTATGTGTTCACGCTCGGCGGCGCCAACGTCTTCAACACCTTTCCGGATAAGATCCAGAACACCACGTCCAGCCCGATCTATACGCTGACGGGTGGCCAGCTGGACGGCTCGGTGTACCCGCGCAGCGGCGGTCCCTTCGGAATCAACGGCGCGTTCTACTACGCGCGCCTGATCATGCACTTCTAACTCCGACTGAAATCAACGACCCAATGACGGGCGGGAAGGCATTTCGCTTTCCCGCCCGTTTCTTTTCTGCGATGCTCACCTCCACATTGCGCTCAAGGAATTCGCACATGCGTGCAGCCCGAACGGCACCGATTCTTGTCCTCGTCCTGGCCCTGGCCACTAGCCACTGCCTGGCGGCCTCGCCCGTGCCCGAAGGGGCGGAGCACGGGATGGTGGTCTCCGCGCATCGCCTGGCCAGTGAGGTCGGCGTCAAGGTGCTCAAGCGCGGCGGTAACGCGATCGATGCGGCCGTGGCCACGGCCTATGCGCTGGCGGTGACCTTTCCGGAGGCCGGGAATCTTGGCGGCGGCGGCTTCATGCTGATCCGCATGGCCGACGGACGCCAGGCCTTCGTCGACTTCCGCGAGATGGCCCCGGCGGCCGCCACGCGCACCATGTATCTCGATGCGGCCGGAAAGCCAAACGCGCTGCTGTCGACGCGCGGCTACCTCTCGGCGGGGGTTCCCGGTACCGTCGCCGGCCTCGAGCTGGCACGCAGCAAGTACGGCACGCGCCCGCGCGCCGAACTGGTGGGGCCGGCCATCGAGCTCGCCGCACGCGGCTTCGTGCTCGACCAGAGTGATGCCGAGTTCCTGGCCGAAGGCGCGGAAGACTTCCGCAAGGATGCGCCGGCCAGTGCGGCGTATCTGCGCAGCGGACGGCCCTACGAAGCGGGTGAGCGCCTGGTGCAGACGGACCTGGCGCGGATGCTGCGCATCGTGGCCAAGGATGGCGTCAGCGGCTTCTATGAGGGCGAGCCGGCCCGCCTGATCGTCGCCGGCAGCAAGCGGGGCGGCGGCATACTGAGCATGGCGGATTTCGCCGGTTACCGGGCGAAAGAACGCAAGCCGCTCGAATGTGATTACCGCGGGTACCACGTCATTGCAGCCCCGCCCCCCAGTTCCGGCGGCGTGGTGGAGTGCGAGACGCTCAACCTGCTTTCCGGCTGGCCGGCGGACCCGGCCGACTTTCATTCCGCCCAATCCGTGCATTACCTGACCGAGGCGCTGCGTCGCGCGTTCCGCGATCGCAACCTGCAGCTGGGTGATCCGGACTTCGTGCACGCCGACGTGGAGCGCCTGATATCGCCCGCGTATGCCGACACCCTGCGCCGCGGAATCGATCCGGACAAGGCGACGCCTTCAGCGACGCTGCCCGGCCCCGGTGCAGCGGCCGAGGGTCACAGTACGACGCACCTGTCGGTGGTGGACGCCGCGGGCAATGCCGTCGCGCTGACCTACACCCTGAACGACTGGTTTGGGGGGCGCGTGGTCGCTGGCGGAACCGGCATCCTGCTCAATGACGAGATGGACGATTTCTCCGCGAAGTCCGGCGAACCCAATATGTACGGGCTGGTCGAGGGCGAGAACAATGCGATTGCTCCAGGCAAGCGGCCACTCTCGTCGATGACGCCCACCATCGTCACGCACGACGGGAAATTGCTGCTGGTCGTCGGCACGCCCGGCGGCAGCCACATACCGACGGCGGTACTGCAGACGATGGTCAACCTGATCGACTACCGCATGACGTTGACCGAGGCGGTCGATGCGCCGCGTATCCACGCCCAATGGCTGCCGGACACGCTTTACTACGAGTCCGGCGCGCTCAGCCCCGATACCCGCGCGGTACTTATGGCGAAGGGGCACCATCTCGAGTCCATGGGCTACGAGAACCAGGTGGCCGCAATCCTGGTCGGCGGCCCCGCGATCGGTAAACCGCCGCGCGGCCGCTATCACCTCTACGGTTCGATTGATCCGCGCCTGCCGACCGGCAGCGTGGCGGGTTACTAGCGCCGAGGCCGGTGCGGGATTGAAGTACGCGTTGCGGACCGCGACGCCTGCGGACGTGCCGGCACTGCGCGCGCTGATCGCGCGCTCGATTCGCGCTCTCGGGGCGTCCGATTATTCCAGCGCGCAAATTGACACCGCCCTTGGGAGCGCGTTCGGTGTCGACACCATGCTGATCCGCGATGGCACCTATTTCGTCGCTGCTTCGGAGACCGGCGAGCTGCTGGCCTGCGGTGGCTGGAGCCGCCGGCGCACACTGTTCGGGAGCGATGCGCGCGCCCAACGCGATGAATCGTGGCTCGATCCGGGCACCGAGCCGGCCAAGATCCGAGCCTTCTTCGTCGACCCGGCGCACACGCGGCAAGGCCTCGCCCGCGCCATCCTCGAGCGCAGCGAGCGCGAGGCCCTGGCTGCCGGATTCTCCGAGTTTGCGCTCATGGCTACGCTCCCGGGCGTGCCGTTCTACGAGCGCTGCGGGTACCAGGCCGAACCGGCCATTGTCCACACGTTGCCCGGCGGTCTTCCGATCCGCTTTGTGCCGATGACCAAGCAGGCCAGCCCATGATCCTCGGTATTCATGGATACGGGTTGTTCATCGTCTCCGGGCTCCTGCTCAACCTCACCCCAGGGCAGGACACGATGTTCATTCTCGGCCGCAGTCTCACCGGCGGGCTGCGTACCGGCATTGCGGCGGCGATTGGCATTGCGATCGGGACGCTGTGCCACACCGTGGCTGCGGCACTGGGACTGTCGGCCATCCTGGCCACCTCGGCGGCGGCATTTTCGATCGTCAAGCTGGCGGGCGCGGCCTACCTGATCTTCCTGGGTGCAAAGCTGCTGATCTCCCGATCCGCCGCAGTCCCGCCCACGGGCGCCTCGGGAGCCGCGGGCGTGGATCCGCGTTCGGCCCTGCGGCAGGGTATCCTCACGAATGTGCTCAATCCCAAGGTCGCGCTGTTCTTTCTGGCCTTCCTGCCGCAATTCATTGAGCCGGCGAGCAACACCAAGACCTTGGCTTTCCTGGCCCTGGGCGCAACCTTCATCACGACCGGATTCCTCTGGTGCCTGGTGGTGGCGTTCGCCGCCGCACGGCTGCAGTCATTCTTCGTGCGCAACCCCAGCGCGCGCACGCTGATTGACCGGCTGGTGGGAGCGCTGTTTCTGGTACTGGGCGCGCGGCTGGCCTGGTCGCGATAGGCGCCAATAGGAGATCGACTCATGAAGACCATCATCGAACCCTTCCGAATGAAGGTGATCGAGCCGATCCGCATGAGCACGCGCGCCGAGCGCGAACAGTTGATCGCCGCAACCCATTACAACCTGTTTTCGCTCCATTCCGATGACGTGCTGATTGACCTGCTGACCGATTCTGGGACCGGTGCCATGAGCGCCAATCAGCTCAGCGCGCTGATGCGGGGCGACGAATCGTACGCCGGTTCACCCTCGTTCTACCGCTTCCAGGCCGCGGTCAAGAAATTGATGCCGTTTCGGCACGTCATTCCCACGCATCAGGGCAGGGCGGCCGAGGCCATCCTGTTTTCAATCGTGGGCGGCGCCGGGCGCGTGATTCCATCCAACACCCACTTTGATACCACGCGCGGCAACATCGAGGCCACCGGTGCCGAGGCACTGGACCTGCCCACTCCGCACGCGGCCGATTTCGCGAGCAGCTACCCGTTCAAGGGAGACATCGACCTGGCGGCGCTCGAAAAACTGCTGGCGCAGCGCGCCGCTGCCGTGCCGGTGGTGATGATGACCGTGACCAACAATGCGGGCGGCGGGCAGCCTGTTTCGCTGGCCAACCTGCGCGCCGTGCGCGCGCTGTGCCAGCGCTTTGGCAAGCCGCTGATCATCGACGCCTGCCGGTTTGCCGAGAATGCGTTTTTCATCAAGCAACGAGAGCCCGAATACGCCGCGCACGCCATCCCGGACATCGTGCGCAGCATCTTTGCACTCGCCGACGGCATGACGATGAGCGCCAAGAAGGACGGGCTCGCGAACATCGGTGGCTGGCTCGCGGTGAACGACGACGAGCTGGCCCGCCTGGCGCGCAACCGCTTGATCCTTACGGAGGGCTTTCCTACCTATGGGGGTTTGGCGGGGCGCGACCTTGAAGCGATCGCGGTGGGCCTCGATGAAGTGGTGGACGAGCAGTACCTGCGCTACCGCGTGCGCTGCAACGAGTACATCGGCGAGGCGCTCAAGAAACTCGGCGTCCCGATCGTCAATCCCGTGGGTGGCCACGCGGTGTTTATCGACGCCCGCGGCCTCCTGCCCCACATACCGCCGCTCCAGTATCCGGGGCAGGTGCTGTCGGTCGCACTGTACGAAGTCGGCGGTGTGCGCGCCTGCGAGATTGGCACCGTGATGTTTGGCCGCCAGCCCGACGGGCGCGAAGTGCCCGCGCGCTACGATCTGGTTCGCCTCGCCATGCCGCGGCGCGTCTACACCCAAAGTCACGCCGATTATCTGATCGAGGTATTTGCCGAGGTGGTCGCCCAGGCGGCGAACCTTCGGGGCCTGCGCGTGACCTACGAGGCGCCGCAGATGCGCCACTTTACCGCCAGTTTCGCGCGCCTCTGATCCTTAAATGCGCGAGCCCTGCGGCGCGTTGACCGGAGCGGCGCGGCATGAACGGTGCACGGGCGGGCGAAACCGAGGGGTGAGCGAACTCATCACTCGCCCAGATTGCGCAACAGCGCCGGATCGCGCAATACCGCGCGTGATCCCGCACCCAGCTGACGCAGGCATTTCAGGGCCGCGGCCACCGGGATGTCAGTGGCGCGCACGCGCTCCGGGCTCATGTAATACACGGACCCGGACAGGGGGTTGGGGGCACCGGGCACGTACACCGCGAGGTTCCCGCCCTCCAATCGCTCGACCAGGAATCCGAACTGCCAGGAGTCCTCGATTCGTGCCAGCAGTAAAGGGTAGGGGGCGTCTTTTTCCAGTCCCAGCGCGCTTTCTCCCGCGCCCTTGAGAAACACGTAGCCCGGTATCTTCGAGAGGAAGATTCTTTCCAGCCAGGCGACGCCGACCCGGGCCGGCCGGGTCAGCGCCACCAGCCCCATCACGAAGCAAACGAGAATGAGCAAGCCGCTCGCCAGCAATACCGGAGTGTTGTCGGCCGCCATCGGAAAGCGCTCGGCCAGCGGATCAGTGAGTTTGTGCACTAATGAGAGGGCCTTGCCGACGACGGCGATCAGCACGATGATCGGCACGAGAAACAAGAGGCCACCGACCAGGGTCGTGCGCGCGAAATTCACGAGGCGTTTCATGGGTTGCACCTGCTTTTTTTTGGTTGAAGTGCGTCACGCTAGGGCTGTGCGACGGATGGGGCGATCATCGCACTTGCCCGAAGTGCTTGCCACCGCCCTGCAGCGTTCAGGCGTCCGTCCCCATGTAGACCGGTACATGTCGCGACAGCCGTGCACGGCCTCGCTCGGCTGCCGAGCCGGGCAGTCGATTGACAAGCAAAACCGTGCTCAGCAGACTGCGCGCCTGCCCGCAAGGAGTGACAACATGAATTCCGAATCCACCACTCTGACGCCCGCGAGCAAATTTCCGCTGCAGATTGCGGCCTGCGCGGCGATCGTTCTTGGCGTACTGGCGCTGATTTCACCGTTTGCGGCGGGCGTGGCGGCGACCATGGTGCTGGCGACCAGCTTCGTCGTGGGCGGGATTTTTGGATTTGTGGCGGGAGTGCGGGCGCGACGATGGACGGGCAGCTACGGGCTGTTGCTGCTTTCCGTGGTCAGCATCCTGGCCGGGCTGTTCATATTCGCCAATCCGCTCATCGGCCTGGGCACCGTGACCCTGGTGTGTATCGCCGGTCTGGCGGCCTCGGGAATTACCAGGCTGTTCTGGAGTTTCAAGATTCCCCCAGGCCGCGGTCGCGGCCTCGTTGCTCTAAGTGGGCTGCTGTCCGTCATCGTTGCGGCGATGCTCTATTGGCACTTTCCCTTCTCTGCAGCCTGGGTGTTCGGCGTGTTGGTGGGCGTCACCCTGATTTTCGAAGGCGTTACGCACCTCGCATTTTTGCGTCATGCCCCCTGAGCTCATCGCACACCCGGCCTGATCCGGTTCCGGGTCACGGTAATTTTTAGGTCGCGTGAATTCCCCGGATGCAGGTGCTACAGTGCCGCGGTGGCGGTCCTGGGATTGCGTTGGAGTATCGGCCACGTACAATAATTACAGTGCCGAGCGCACACATACACAGGAGAATACCGTGACTCATCGCAACTTAGTCTTGCTTGTGGGTGCATTGCTGGTCGGCTGCGCCTCGGAACCCACATTTCTGGACAGCAAGCAGGGCATGGCCGTCGAAACGGCGCTGGCACGCGGTAAATTCGACCTGAACTGTCCCGCGGCGCAAGGCTCAGTGCTGTCTCGCCAGTTCATCCAGGCACCGATGGCGGGCCCGCGCATGGCCTCGGTCGGTGTCGATCGTGCGGAGTACACCGTCGGGGTGCAGGGCTGTAACCAGCGCAGCACCTATCTGGTGGTCTGCAGTCAGGGAACGGAAGGCTGCATCGCCGGGGACCGCAGCAAGTAGCCTTATCGCCAGCCTTAGTGCTGGGCTGGGGTCCGTGGTCCAAAGACCTTGCCGGGGTTGAGGATGCCGTTGGGGTCCATGGCCGTCTTGATGGTGCGCATCAGGGCGATTTCCTCCGGGCTGCGCGACAGGTGCAGGAATTCCTTTTTGAGGAGCCCAATACCGTGCTCGGCCGAGATCGAGCCGCGCCGCGCGCACACCACGCCGTACACCGTCCGTTCGATGTCCAGCTCTGCCACCGTGTGTCCCGACATGCGCACGGAGAGGTGCAGGTTGCCGTCCGCCACATGACCGAAATACAGCGTATGCAGTGCGGGCCATCGCGCGCTGAGGGCCGCGTCGATCTCGGTGACCAGAGGGCCGATTTCACCCGTTGGCACACTGACATCGAAGCTGAGCTGCGGCCAGAACCCGGCCTTCTGCCATTCCCCCGGCGAATCGCGCACTGACCAAAGCTCGGCAGCCTGGCGCTGCGACTGGGCGATGACGGCGTCCTGCACCGACCCGGCTTGCATCGCCGCGCCGATCACGGCCTCGTAGCGCTGCTGGTCGGTTTCTGGCTCCAGCCCCAGAGTCTCGATCAATACAAAGGCTCCGTGATCCGGGTCGAGGGGCGGCTTTCGGCCCAGGTCCACGGTGGCGGTCCGGTAGAACTGCGGCCACATGACCTCGAAGGCCGTGAGCTGTGATCCAAAGCCGGCGCGCGCGCGCTGCAGCAAATCAAGCACCGCCGCGTAATCGCCGACCGCGCACAGACCGGTGCATACGCTCCGCGGCCTGGGGAACAGTCGCAGCACGACGGCGCTGATGATGCCGAGGGTGCCCTCCGAGCCAATGAACAGTTGTCGCAGGTCGTAGCCGGCGTTGTTCTTGATCATCTTGTTGAGCCCATGGATCACCGTGCCGTCGGCAAGCACGGCCTCCACACCCAGCACCAGATCACGCGCCATGCCGAAACGCAGCACGCGGTTGCCACCGGCATTGGTGGACACATTGCCCCCGATCTGGCAAGAGCCCCGGCCGCCGATGTCCAGCGGAAAAAACAGTTCCGCAGCCTCCGCGGCCTTCTGCACGGCCTCCATCACCACACCGGCCTCGACGGTGATGGTGCCGGCCGCCCGATCCAGTTCGCGGATCGTGCGCAGGCGCTCCAGAGAAAGCACGACACAGGGACCCACGGGCACGGCGCCCCCGGACAAACCCGTCATCCCGCCTTGGGGCTGGACGGCAATGCGGTGCTGGTTGCAGTAGCGAAGGATCTCGGCAATCTGCTCGACTTGACGTGGGTAGGTGAGTGCCAGAATTCCAGCGCCCGGATCGCCGCGCACCCCATAGTCGTTGGTGTGACGCACGATGTTTTGCGCATCCGGTGCGACGACGGTGTCGGCGCCCACCCGTGCGGCGAGTTCAGACACGATCTTGTCCTGGGCCATCATGAGTACTCTCGCTGTCATGCGCTGCGGACCGCGAGGTGTGCAGCGCGCTTGCTGTGTTTCAGGCCGGGGAGTCGCCCCGGACCGTGGTGCGATACATTTCGCGACGATAACCCTGATAATCATTGTAGGCCTGATGCACGCACAGCCGGTTGTCCCAGATCACGAGCATTTGGGCTTCCCAGCGCAAGCGGCAGCTAAAGGCCGGTTGCGTCAGGTGTTCGCTGAGAAAGTGCAGGATAGGGGCCGACTCTTCGGAACTCATGCCTTCGATGCCGATGCCATAGGACGGATCAACATACAGGCCTTTCTCACCGGTCACCGGATGCGTGCGAACCATCGGATGCGCGCTACCGCGCACCTTGCGCAGCAAATCGTCCGAGAGTCGCTCGGAATCCCGCGTGGCCGCGAGCCGACCGATCGGGCTGTCGCTCACTTGCACCGCTTCCTGGGCTGACTTGAGCACATCGCGCATCGAGAAGTGCACCTTGAGACCGTCGATCATGCGGCGGTAGGTGTCACTGAGCATCGAGTACGCCAACGCAGCATTCGCCCAGGTGGTGTCACCGCCTAGCGGTGGAACTTCGACCGAGTAGAGCATGGTGATTGACGGCGGTTCGGGCAGGAAGGGCGAGTCGGTGTGCCAGCCCGAGCCGAACACCATCCGGGACGGGTCATCGGCCTCCTTGATGAGCGGATGCACGTTGCGGTGCCCCGGCACCCCCTGCGTGTACGCGTCCTCGGCGAAGGGGCCAAAGCGCAAGCTGAAGGCTTCCAGATCGCTGTGCGAGAGTTTCTGGCGTCGCAGGTAGATCATCTTGTGGCGGAATAGAGCCGCACGAGTTTCCTCGAACTGCGCCTCGCTCAGGCTCGCGGCGTCGACGCCACAGATCTCTGCGCCCATCGCTGCCGCCAGGGGCCGCGCCTCGATGTGCCGGTTGGCGGCGGCATGATTGTCGAACTGACCGGTCGGATGCAGCCGCATGCGCGTCGCCTAGCAGTGCGGAGCCATCGATAGGCAGCAGATCATGATTTTAGCGCGCCTGGGCATGAAGACCCCGATCGGCTACGCCGCGCGCAGCGGCGGGACTCGCAATTTGAGGTGCTGGAGCACATTGGTCAGTATCGCTTAATCTACCGCGAATCGGCTGCGCCGGTTCGAGCAGAAGATGTGAAGTGCGCGGCGAAGGGCCTAAACGCGTGATCGCCAAGCTCCGGATCCAATGCACTGGGGACCCGCCCATACCATGCCGCACCCACTGAGCCGATGAACTGCAACTCCACCGGAGAATAAGGTGATGCGTATTACAAGCACCGGTCAGGTGATATTTGCGGCGACTCTAATCGGCCTGGGGATTCTGGGGCTGCTCACGGGTGACTTCACACCCGTTTGGGAGCCGGTGCCCAAAGAACTGCCGGCACGCGAGTCATTGGCCTTCCTCTGCGCCTGCGTGTCCCTGGCGACGGGTGCCGCTTTGCTGTGGCCACGCACCTCCGGCAGCGCTGCCCGGCTCCTGCTGGGGTATCTCCTGCTATGGATGCTGGCCTTCAGAGTCCCCGCCCTCGTCCTTGCACCCGCGAGGCAGGTGTCCTGGTCGGGGTGCGGGGAGACTGCGGTCGTCGTGGCGGGCGCCTGGGTGCTGTATGCCTGGTTCGCTCCCGACTGGGACCGGCAACACCTCCCTTTCGCCACCGGCGAAAGGGGCGTGCGCGTCGCGAGGGCGCTGTACGGCCTGGCCCTAATTCCTTTTGGTGTTGCCCATTTTGTCTATGTCAAAGAAACCGCTTCGCTCGTACCGGGTTGGCTGCCAGCCCATCTGGCCTGGGCCTACCTGACCGGAAGTGCCTTCCTCATCGCGGGCGCGGCGATTCTTGTGGGTATGTGGGCACGGCTCGCCGCCGCGCTGTCCGCGGTGCAGATGGGCCTGTTCACTGTGCTGGTTTGGCTACCCATCGTGGCCGCAGGCTCCAAGGACCCGTCCCAATGGAGCGAGACTGTGCTCTCGGTGGCGCTGACCGCAGGCGGCTGGGTGGTGGCGGATGCCTACCGAGGCCTGTCCTGGTTCGCCGTCCGTAAGCGCTAAGGGGGGCGCTCCCGCATACCGCCGCTCGTCTCAAGAGCGTGTATGCGAGGCCGCCCGAGGTGCGTCGGCCGCCTACGTGCCCGTGCCCGTAAGGGCGACGCTGCGCAACCCGCCGCCGCCGCCATTCACGTTCAGAAAGGCGGATTTTGCACCCTTGGTGGTCGGCGTGAAGGTCACCTTGATCGTACAAACCGCGTGGCCCACCAACGAATTTGCCGCAGTTGTTGGTAGTCGCAAACTGGCCGCGGCCGGAACCGGCGAGCGTGATACTGGTGATGGCCACGACTTTAGAGCTGGTGTTTGTCAGGGTCACCGATTTCGCGGCGCTCGTGGTGTGTATCGGGTGGCTCCCAAAAGCGAGCGAGCGCGGCGACAGCGTAAGCACCGTCCCCTGCAGCAGGTACGGGTCCGAGAGGCCTGTTCGGCTATCGGTTCCATAGGCCACCACATCGCCCGCATCGTTGATGAACTTGCCGTTGGTCAGGGTGACGTAAGGCTTCAGCGGATCGGTGGAATCGATGAGCGTATTCAGATCCTGAATTTTTGTGCCGTCGTCTCGTCGTGCCCATTCAAGTCGATCAAATCTACAAAGGTCGACGGACAGGCACTCACGTGACTAAGAAGCTTGATGCGGTACACGGCCTGCGCGAGTGCTGATTGGCAGGCCATGGCCAGCGAGAAACCCAACAGGCCCTGGCGGGCCAAGGCCCAGAACCGCGCGGCGCGGCGCTCGTGCCGCGCTTTGCAGGGCGTCGAACGATCGCTAATGAATGTATCCATGGGGCACCTCCATTGTGCGTTGACCTCAGCGCGAGCCCGACGGTCGCAATTCGTCCCTGGATCGATGACCGGGGTGCTTTTCGCTGGAATCCTTGTACTCACAGTTAATGCGCAATTTTTAAGGATCGGAATTATGTCATTTACCCATGCTATCTACAGTGTCTTACCCAATTTTTCCAGTGGCATAACGGCGTACAGTCGCCTTCGGGCTTTTCACCGTACCAACGGGAAGAGGCCCGGGCCGCCAGGGGAGGCGCGACATTTGCATGTCCGCTAGGTGTTTCGGTCAATATGGCAACGCTGAAGAAAAATAAGTCATGACACGCACGCCGACGCATTACCCGACAATACAGGCGTGGCTCGTTGCGAGCGTGGCGTCATTCGCCCTTTGCTCTACGACATTTGCCGCGGTCAACGTGATTACCAGTGGCTCGGCCTCGAGTACGACGGCACCATTGACCACGCCCAGCACTCCGCCCGCTGCCACGGCTGCTACGGATACGACGCCCCCGATGATTAGCGGAGTCATGCCGGGCATAGCAGTATCGGGCCAGACTTTTAGCTTTCAGCCGAGCGCCAGCGATACCGATGGCGGCGGCCTGACTTTCTCAATCTCCAACCCACCCAACTGGGCAAGCTTCGATCCGGCGACCGGCCGATTGTCTGGCACTCCCAAGGAATCCGACGTCGGCGCGCAGACCGCGGTGACCATCAGTGTGAGTGATGGCACGTACGCTCGTGCGCTGCCGACGTCGACCATCACGGTTGTCATGCCCGGCAGCACGCCACGCAAGAACAACTACGGGCATTACTTCTCAACGCATTATTCCGACACGCCCGCCGACGCGGCAATGCTGTGCGAGCAGCCCGGGGTGAGCGGCGTGGTATGGCGCCAAACCTGGCAGCAGGTGGAAACTTCTCCGGGTGTGTACGACTTTAGCTCCTTCGATCAGGTCCTCGGCGCGATCGCGGCTTCGCAGCACCCCAGCTGCCAGCTCTACCTAATGGTGGAATTCAAGAGTTTCGCCAACAGCCCGACCAAGAATCCCTGCCCGGTCTATCTGCAAGCTCAGCATTCCGGGCTGAACACCAACGGGGGCGGGGCCTCGACCTGCTTCATGTGGGAACCGGCCGTCGTCAGCGCCTATGCCGCGATGATGAAAGCTGCCGCGGTGCATTTCGACAGCAACCCGAGGGTTGAAGGATTGGTCCTGCAGGAATCGGCCTTGGGCTTTAACGGCGAGTATTCGCAGGATGAAGCCGATGGGGGCACATACACCGCCCTTGCCTGGCGCGATGCGCTGATTGAGATCATCGATCAATGCGCGGCGTCGTTCGCGAACAGTCGATGTGTGCCGTTCCTTAATTTCCTACGTGGCGGGCAGTCCTACCTCTACGATATTTCGGCCGCCATCTCAGCTCTACCCGGCAACCAAGTCTGCTTCTCCGGGCCCGATGTGCTTCCCGACAGTCCGGGCCTGTACAAGGACGATAGCCGTGCCTATCAGGTGCTGACCCGACACGTCGGCTGCCGATCCAACAGCGTGCAGAATGATTCTTACCAGGTCGGTGGTTGCGGGCTCGCCTGCATTTTCCACTTTGCCGTGGCCGGGACCTTCGGCGACTTCCCCAAGGCCGCTCCGTTGAGTGGCGGCTTGTGCGTGAACTCCTATCTGTTCTGGAATGACCGGACCACTAAGAGTGCCACGGGCCTGGACTGGACCGACGCATTGCCCGTGATCGCCGCAAATCCCTACGGACCCGGCTGGTACAGCCAGTGCGCGGGTAATAACGGTGCGCCGTAGATCGGGCGAATGCGAGTAGTCCGAACTGCCCTGCACATGTCCATCCAGTGGACTCAGCGTGGAATGGCGTAGGGGCGGGGCCGTCGCGGCGGCGTACGAAGTAGGCGATAAGGCGGGCTCTTCGTCGCGCCAATAACTAGGGTCGGCTTACGAGCTACGCGATACAGTCAGGTTCGCATAGCGAAGTGCAGTTACTAGTCGCCACCACCGGCTTGGCCTAGCGGCGTCAAAGCCTCCGCGCATTCAGTTGTGATCGTCGCGCGCCTTAGCCTGCGCGAGTCCACCGTCGGGCGGTTGGCCGGTACCGGAGTACGTCTTGCCACCAGGCGTTTGGATCGACCACTGCCTGTTGTCCGCCGGTGCGGCGGGAGGCTCAGGTTGCGGAATGACAGCCCGAGGCGATTCTCTCGGTGTAGCGCGGGGCTGGGGGTAGGCCTCCTGCGGAGGTCTAGGCAGCGACTTGGCGACGCTATGGGCCACCCCGGCCACCGTCAGTACCTCAATGCCTTTGATGATTAGCCAGCCCAAGACCACCCCGGCAGCGATTTGAAGTATCAACTTCACGATCGAATCTTAGGCCATATCGGCAGCAACAAAACCGGGCTCGTTTGGCAAATTCGTGTATGACCAATTCGGGGCTTTGCAGCGCGGGCGTTTCGAGAGAGTCAAAATATCTTGCCAAGTCAATGGCCTATGACCGACGCATCAAAGGTATAACCCAGCGGCCGTAGTACACTCACTGGGGTGAGCAATGGTCGGGGACATCGCGACGCGGGCCCGTGCGGCATTCATGCCGCGCGCTTTAGTTGGACGGCTTTGTGATGCGTTTTGGCATGAAACGCAGCTTTTGGCTCGCGCTCGGCATTTCCAGCATTCCGTTCTGGTGCTGCCAAGTAGGGGCGGCGTCACCGTCTCTCCGCATTCAACATCCCGATAACTCCTCGAAGGAAGTCGAGTATTTTCTTGAACGCCCTTCTGGGAATGGCCCCTGGCCGACTGTCGTTCTCTTGCACGGTCACCAGGAGGAGGCGAAACCCGGGGGCAAAGATTTCGTCGACTGGGGCGTACTCGAGCAGCTTGCAAGGCGTGGCTATTTGGCAGTCGCAGTCTCACAGCCTGGATACGGACAGTCGGATGGCCCGGCCGACTACGGTGGAGTATTTACGCAGCACGCGGTGGCGGGCGTAATTGCCCAACTGCGCGCCACAGGCCTTGCATCGCCCAACAGGCTTCTCATTGAAGGCATCAGTCGTGGTGCGTTGACTGCAGGCCTCATTGCAGCACAGGACCCTTCCGTAACAGGTCTGGTTCTCATATCCGGCGTGTACGACTTGCAGGCATACCTTCAAGGGCTCAAATGCAAGTGCGGTCAAAAAGGCCATTGCGGAGTCCATTGTTGCGGAGACCGGAGGCACGCCAGATGCGTTGGCGGCGCGTTCGGTATTGCTTCGTGCCCGAAACATCAAGGCGTCCACGCTGATCGTAAGTGGCGCGAAGGACGACCGCACCGATCCCACCCAAGCCCAAGAGTTGGCCAATCAAATCTCACTCAACGGCGGTAAGGCGCGAGCGATCATTTATCCTGATTTTGGTCACCAGATTCCGGTCGACGTGCGGAGCAAGGACATCGATCCCTTCATTGACGAGGTGCTCGGCGCGTCTGGCCGGAAAGAGGGACCACCCCGACGAGACTGACCCATGCGGAAAATAAACAACGGTGGCTTGATTTTCATTGATGGCGTTGTACCTGTCATCCGGAGCTTTACAATGACTCCCACGATCACTGCCTTTGAACGATCGCCCGATCGCGGCAAGGGATTGGCGCGCGACATGCGCGTTCGCTGGGCGCTCGAAGAAGTGGGCCAACCCTACAACGTTCGCCTTGTTACGTTCGGTGCGATGAAGGAACCCGCACATCGAGCGCTTCACCCCTTCGGGCAGATTCCGACCTATGAGGAGGGCGATCTTGCCCTGTTCGAGTCGGGGGCGATCGTGTTCCATATCGCTGAGCGCCATGCGGGCTTGCTGCCAGACGATGCGAATGCCCGAGCACGCGCAATCACATGGATGTTTGCCGCGCTCAACACGGTTGAGCCGCCGATCCTGGATCTCGCAACCACCCGACTACTGGAGGGCGACAAGCCTTGGTACGAACAGCGCCTGCCTATCGTTGAGGATCGCGTCCGTGGCCGGCTGGCCGAACTTTCCAGCCGCCTGGGCGATGCCGACTGGCTCGATGGTGAGTTCAGCGCAGGCGACCTGCTGATGGTGGCGGTGCTGCTCAGGTTAAAGGCATCGGGGATGCTGGACGCATATGCGAACCTCTCCGCTTATGTCGCCCGGGGCGAAGCGCGGCCCGCCTTCCGGCGTGCTTTCGACGCTCAGTTGAAGGTCTTCACTACCCAAAAGGAATTAACGTCCTAGTTTCTCCCCGCGGGCTCGAGCCTACAGGGCACGGCAGAGTAGGGCAGGGAACAGGCACGATCAGTGCATTCGTGTCTCGCCCGCAGGCGCGCAAGCGCTCCTAGCGCCGCGAGCGGCGCGAAACCCGCGCGGGCCGGGCCGTATTGGCGGACGGCGGAGCATTCGTGAGCGGTCCAACCGCCCCGATAATACTGTCGATCGTGGGGCGCTCGCCTCGCACATGAGCGTCTATCGCCGCGCGCATCGCAGCGACATGCTCGGGTGTCGTCCCGCAGCACCCGCCGACTATGCGCGCCCCGGCATCCATCGCGAGTGTGGCGTATTTGGCCATTTGTTCCGGCGTTCCGGAGTAAACGCATTCGGTGCCCTGGAAATGCGGTATGCCGCAGTTGCCCTTGACGACCAGTGTGTGGGTTGCATTCTGCATGGCCAGCAGCGTCACCAGGATGTCCGATGCGCCCACACCGCAGTTGGCGCCGATCGCCAGCGGCGCGACCGGCTGCCCGGCAACAATCCCATCCAGCTCATCGGGCAACACGCCCATCATCGTGCGGCCGGCCGTATCGAAAGTACACGTCACTACGTACGGCAATCCGACTTTGATCGAGGCCTCGGCGGCGGCGTTCAATTCCTCGGTGGAGGAGAGCGTTTCGATCCAGATGACGTCGGTGCCACCGTCACGCAGGCCGCGCATTTGCTCGGTGAACGATTCGACCGCATCTTCGTGAGTGAGCTCGCCCAAAGGGGCGAATAGTTCACCGGTCGGTCCCACGGAACCTGCGACCACGACCGGACCAGCAGCGGCGTCAGCCGTCTGTCGTGCCAATTCTGCGGCGCGCTTCGCGAGCTCGTAAACGCGAGCTTCGGCCTTGTGCAGCTTAAGGCGCTGTCGGTTGCAGCCAAAAGTGTTGGTGAGGATGATTTCCGCACCGGCTGCAATGAAACGCTCGTGCAAACCCAGCACTTCCGCAGGGCGATCGACATTCCAGAATTCGGGCGGATCGCCGGCACCAAGACCCGCCAGGAAATAATTGGTGCCGGTGGCACCGTCGGTCAATACGACCGACCGCTCCTCAAGGAGCTTAGAAAGTGAGCTGCGCATGGATGCGATGATACCGATCTGCGAGCCCGGTCGCCCGCCAGTGTTATGCCTGGTAACCAAATTGATGTCGTGGTCGCTGGGTTGGCCTACCGCCCTCTTGCTAAAGCAGTCAAAAGATGTGGTACCGCAGACCGAATTGTCTATGCGACTCACTGCCACTGGGCCTAACGCCCGGTGTCTCGCGTAGTCCCCGCAGTCTGCGAACTACATAAACCGAATCGTGGAAGCCGTGCATTTAGACAATGCAATCGCCGTGCCTAAGGTCGGGTAAGGGAAAGTTTGGGAGTCGGCGTTGCCAGAAGTTCGCGTTATATACCACCGAAGCTATCGCAGAACGGTGGGCTGCGAGAACCTCCCGCCAGGAGTTGGGCTTTGGAAAATAGGCACTTCAAATAAAGTGACTAGATAATAAAGAGAAGAACCATATCGAGGCAAAATCACGCGCGCAGATTCTCGGTCAATCCAACGAGCCACGCCGTATCCGGGAGTAAACCAATTGCCTCTGATCCCCGAGTCTCAAATAACTTGTGCCGGTCGCGGAAAATCGGAGTAGGATCCTCCTTACAACACCGTGGCGCTTGGCGCGCAGCAAACGGGGGCCTTACGAGTGCAGTATCGACGATGTGGAGTCTCAACACGTCGAGTGCCGTCCCCTCTACAACTCGAATTCAAGTCGGCGTAAGCGACGCTCAATAAAGTCAGTAGTCATCTAGATCGAGTATTCAGACCGGTAACAGTCCATCAAGGCCGCTGGATCGTCGGCTCGCCTCTATTCCGCCTGGGGAGAGTATTCATGAAAGTTGTCCAGAAAATGGCTTTGCTATTGGCCGCCATGCCCTTGTGTTTGACTTTGATCGCGGCGCCAGCACTGGCGCAATCCAAGAAACCGAACATCGTCGTCATCATGGGCGATGACGTTGGCATGTGGAATATTGGCGCCTACCACCGGGGCTTAATGGCCGGGCGCACCCCGAATCTCGACGCGATCGCCAAACAAGGGATGCTCTTCACCGACTATTACGCCGAGGCAAGCTGCACCGCAGGTCGCGCGAACTTCATAACGGGCGAACTGCCAATACGCACCGGCATGACCACCGTCGGTCAGGCTGGCGCGGCGGTCGGCCTGCCCGCGGCGGCGGTGACTACTGCGACGATCTTGAAGTCGATGGGCTATGCCACGGGTCAATTCGGTAAGAATCACCTGGGTGACAAGAATGAGTTCCTGCCTACCGTCCATGGCTTCGACGAGTTTTTCGGCTACCTATATCACCTGGACGCGATGGAGGACCCGGCGCACCCCAACTACCCGCAAAATCTGCTGAATGTCGTTGGCCCGCGGAACATGATCCATAGCTGGGCGACCGAGACCGACGATGCCACAGACATGCCGCGCTGGGGCAAGGTGGGCAAGCAGAAGATCGAAGACGCCGGTCCGCTCTATCCGAAGCGCATGGAGACGGTGGACGATGAGATCCGCGATCTCGCCATCAAATTCATGGAAAAGGCCAAGCAGGACGGAAAACCGTTCTTCGTCTGGATAAATCCGACCCGCATGCACATTGTCACGCATCTTTCCCCGAAATATGAAGCGATGCGCAATTCGGAAAACGGCTGGTCGGAAGAAGAAGCCGGCATGGCCCAGATGGATGATGACATCGGCATCGTCATGAAGAAATTGAAGGACATGGGTGAGGACGAAAATACGATCGTCCTTTTCACAACCGACAATGGCACAGAAGTCTTCACGTGGCCGGATGGCGGACAGACGCCCTTTGCGCAGTCGAAAGGGACGGTTATGGAAGGGGGCTTCAGAGTGCCCGCTATCCTGCGATGGCCGGGTCATGTGCCCGCAGACTCAGTGCAGAATGGCATCTTTTCCGGTCTGGACTGGCTGCCAACATTTGTAGCGGCGGCGGGCAACGCGAGCATCACCGATCAACTGTTGAAGGGCGTAAAGATCGGCGACCGGACGTACAAAAACCACTTGGATGGTTACAATCAGATGGACGCGATCACGGGCAAAGGGCCATCGGCTCGTCACGAGATTTTCTATCTTGGCGAGAGCACGGTAGGCGCCTTGCGCATTGACGACTACAAATTCCGCTTTATCGACCAGCCGCAAGGTTGGGTGGGTGAAAAGACCAAGCCTGACGTGCCTTACATTACGAACCTGCGGTTGGATCCGTTCGAGCGCACGGGCTGGCCCAATAATGGAACGAGAGAAGGCGGCCAACAATACTTCGATTGGTTTAAGTTCCAGTTCTGGCGCTTTGTGTTCGTCCAGCAGGTCATTGGCAAGGAACTCCAGACCTTCCTGGACTATCCGCCGATGCAAACAGGCGCGAGCTTCAACCTTGACGCAGTGAAGGCGGAGATGGGCAAGAGGATGGCTGAGGCTGAGGCGGCGTCCAAGGGCACGAGCAATTAACCAGACTGACTGTGGAGGCTGACGGGCGGCTCACGAGTGCCGCCCGTCGGTCGACCCCAAGCAGTTCGCCTGCTGTACTGCGGACAAGGGATATTTGTGCTGCCTCACCGGCTCCGTGCGCGCCAAACCATAGCGTTCGCTAAATGCGAGGCAGTGGATGTCACTTAGGGCTGGCTGGTGATCCGCCAATTAATCGACCAAAGAGCCCGTATAACCCGATCATCATCCACACGACGTTGATAAACGCGGACGGGTACGCGCCATTCCAGCCGCTATTGATGATAAAGCCCGCGCCAGACAAAACGTTCAACCAATGATAAATACGCGAGTAACCGCTGATCCTGCCCGCTGTCAGAAGAAGATATGCCGATAGCATCAGACCTGCGGCTACCCATCCGATGACCTCAATGGTGTAGTTCAGCATCGATGACTCCAGTTTTCACTTTGGCGCGCCATGTCGACGGTGTGATATTCCCCAGGCGGCGCGAATAACCAACCTGCAACGTAGTAGGCCGCCACCGCGCCGGCAAACTGCGATAATACGAATTCCGGCACGTCCTGCGACCGAATGCCCGTAAACGTGTCGGTAAGGGAACGCGCGATTGTAATCGCGGGGTTCGCAAACGACGTGGAAGCGGTGAACCAATACGCGGCCCCGATCCACGCGGCGACCATCCAGGGCGCATCCTGCGGCCGTCGGTGACCCAGAATTACCAGGAGTAACCCGAACGTCGCCACGGCCTCGGCCAGCCACTCAGAAGCGCCTGTGCGCGCATGTGCCGAGGTTTGCAGCCAGGGAAGGCCGAACATCGCATGGGCAAGCACAACCCCCAGGCAGCATCCCACCACCTGGACGGCCGCATAAGCGCTCGCATCCCGCCAGGAGAGCGTTTTGCGCATCGCCTGGATTAAGGATACGGCCGGATTGAAGTGCGCGCCGCTCACATGGCCTAGAAGCGCGATCAGAGTCGCGAGCATCGCCACCGTCGCTCCCGTATTCGCCAGAAGCGCGACTGCCGCGTTGCCCCCGGCCATTCGTTCGGCCATAACCCCGGATCCCACCACTGCCGCCGCCAAGAACACAGATCCGATGCCCTCGGCCGCTAGGCGCTTGGCCGTGTTCACGATGGATTCGAGGGCGGCGTACTACCGATCGCGTCCAGTCGCTCCTGCAGCTTGATCTTGTCAAGCGAACGGAGCGGGAGACTCGTGAAGATCTTGATGCGGTTGTCGAGTATCCGAAAGGTTTCCCGGAAGGCGAGCCACTGCTCCGCGTCGGAGCCCTCCACGGACGCAGGGTCCGCCACGCCCCAGTGCGCGGTCATCGGTTGACCCGGCCAATAGGGGCAAACCTCTCCCGCGGCCTTATCGCAGACGGTAAATACGAAATCCAGCGGGGCAGCGCCCGGAACGGCGAATTCATCCCAGCTCTTGCTGCGCAGGCCCTCAGTGGGAAAATTCAGGCGTTCAAGGAGTTGCAGAGCGATGGGATGTACTTCGCCTTTGGGGTGACTGCCAGCGCTAAGACCTCTAAATTTTCCCCGGCCCCATTGGTTCATTACAGCTTCCGCAATAATGCTCCGCGCCGAATTGCCCGTACACAAAAACAATACGTTAAAGATCGGCTGCGAGCTCATGTCGCGCAGCAGCTCCTTGTGGATTGAACTTGTGGCGCCCGAACGCAGCACTCGGAACCGGGCTTCTCGACCGGCACTTTCGACGCGCCATAGTTGAAAACGGCCGTGTCTTCGCCATAGACGGGAACGCTGTCGAGCGTGTGGAAAGTCTCCCAGGCTATGCCCGTCGGGTCGGTGACCCAGTACTTGTCTGATTTGGCGTAGCAGCAAGCCTGCTCGCGTTCTTCCACCAGCCGAGCATCCGCTGCAGCCAGTTGCGCTCTCATGTCACGAAGCTCCTCATCGGTGTCGACTTGGAATCCCAGGTGGTTGATTCCGGCCGGTTGCCGATGCGTCGAAATTGCGAAGTTCACACGGGGATCGTCCAGCATCCACTTGGCGTAATCGTCCTTGCGCACCACCGGCTCGCACGCAAAAAGCTGAGAATAGAAACGAATCGACCCATCGAGCTCCTTGACGGATACGTGAATATGCAAGCGTTTCATGCTGTCTTCCTTTGTTGAGCGGAGGCGATCACTGGCTGGCACTCCGTACCACAGTCCCGCTCCGCAAGGCTGCAACAGTTTGCGGTAAGAAAGCCGACCAGAGCGTCCACTCGCTTGAAGTTCGGGCTGTAGTGGAGGTTGCGACCTTCGCGTCGGCTGATCACAAGACCTGCCTGAACAAGCCCTTTGAGATGAAACGACAGCGTAGGGGCGGGAAGGGCGAGTCGTTTAGTTAGTTCCGATGGGGTGTAGCCCTCGGGACCCCGCTTGACGAGCATTCGATAAACAGTAAGACGGGGTTCAGATGCGAGAGCGCTCAGGGCCGCGATGGCTTCAGATGATTTCATGATTTCAATTATATGAAAAGATATTGAGATTGCAATATGCCGCCCAGGAGTAGCGAATTGGTCTTGAAAGCGATCTCATTAGGAAAAGGCGCGGGAATAAATGCCCGGTCCGGGAATAACAATAACGAGCCGATTCAATGTCCTAGAGGCGGCTGGGTGCAACTCACCGACAGCCGGTCCGAATGTGGCTCTATTGGCGACGAACCAGCCCGGAATTTCGACAGGCTAAAGCCGTAAGGCCTGCTGTGCCGGATTGCGGCGGAATCGACTGAGCACCCAGAGTCGCTGTGCAGGAGAAAATATCCGTGCGATTGTCGAGGCTGCGGCCGTTTGCAAATGTCGCGACCGCCACAAAGAATGGACCCGCACCCGCCAGACCTTGGTATTCCCCAAGGAAGAAGCCGCCATTGTAGGGAGCCGTCCGTAGGTTGAATGGGTGAGGCGTGACCTGTTGTGGTGTCGACCAGGTCTGGGCACCGTTCGGCGACAGAGTAATCCAGTATTGGGTCATGAGTGCCCGTGACTCGGACTTGCTGGCGGACAAGCTGTAGTAGGTGACGGCCACGTCGCCGCGATCATTGACGGCGACAGACGGGACAAAGGCCTGTGTTCCCTGATCGGTCGAAACTGCGACAGGCTCGTTCCAGGTGCGGCCGCCATCGGTCGATTTCGCGAGCGCGATCTGCTGTGTTTGATTGCGAGCAAATCGGGCATCTCCCCAGACCGCGTAGATCGTATTGGTGCCGGGCCGAGGATCCACAGCGATGTCGGTGAAACTGTCGCCTGCGCGGACCATGGCGGGTGTCTGCGGGTCCGTCACACCAGCGACAGAGGAGGTTGCTAAGGTTGTTGGCTTGGACCAGGTCAATCCGCCGTCGACCGAACGGATCACCGCGATGCGGTCATGCCGCGGGTGGCTGGGATCCGGTGTCCAGCGCCAACTCGTTGAACACATTGACGAGGTCTCCGTTGGGCATGACAACAACTTGGTTTGCGGACGTCTGCATCCCAATCGTCGTTTCGTAGATGGCACGCGCTGTGCTCCAGCTTTTGCCGGCGTCGGTGGTAAGGCTAAAGAAGACGGCGCCCGCGGCCTTCGACGCCGGTGCGGATCGATGCCGATCCCAGACCAGATAGGCGGTGTGTCGACGCGTCGGATCGGCGGTGACCGCCGGGCGTTCATCGCTTACATCCGCGACATTTTCTCGGATGACGGGGATGGGAGTCCCCCACGTGCGCCCGTCCGAGGTCGATACCGACACGAGTTCGGCAGTATCCGCGTTGGATTTGTTGAAGGCCAGCGCAGCGAAATACGCAGTGCCGTCGGCTCCGAAGTCGACCCACGGGTCGCTCGCCATTTCGAAGTCTCCGCCGATGTGCCCCATCTACACCTGCGCATCGCGAGAACACCGGTTGGTATTGCAGTGTTGGCACTTGCCAACTTCGTCCGCCGTCCATCGAAACGGCGGCCAGGACTCCATTCGCGCCATCGTCGGGATATCGGTCCTGTTGATAGACCGCAATCAGGTTGTTTGGGTTTTTGGGATTAATCGCGACGTACGGCTCGACCTCTGCGTTGATGTACGCGGCACTAATTGGAAAGGTGGCCCCGTTGCAGTCAGCTTGGAACGGCGAGCTACCGGAGACGCGAGGGAGTTCGTGGACGTCATCCTGAACACTCGGATTCGATGCCATGGCGATGCGCCCTCGCAAAACCGCATACGCCAGAGTTAATGCCAGCACTCCAGCTACCGCCATAGTCACTGTCTTTAGCTCTCGCATAATCCTTGTCCTCGAATCGAAGCAGGGTATCGCTTATGCTGCACTTAATTAAGGCAAACTGCGATTTGGCGGTCTACGCGAAGACTGAATTGTGTGCTTCACCTCGTTCCTTACCAAGCATCATGGCCTGAGGCATTCACCCTAGAGGCCCAGGCACTTCGCCGCGAGTTCGGGTGCCTGGCCCAGCGTATCGAGCACGTCGGGTCAACCGCTGTTCCTGGCCTATCAGCCAAGCCGGTCATCGACATTCAGATCTCGGTTCTCTCGCTGCGTCCGTTGGCGCCTTTTCTCGGACCCCTGAAGCGACTGGGTTATGCACAAATCAGTCTTGGCGGCTTCGACAGGATCTATCCTTTCTTTGCCAAACCGCCCGATTGGCCGAGTACACATCACGTTCATCTCTGCGAAACCGGTGGCGAGCAGGAGGGGAGGCACTTGGCCTTTCGTGATTATCTGCGTGCCTACCCCTCGGTGGCGCAGCAGTACCTTCAGCTTAAGGCTCAGCTCGCCGCCGCCAACCACGGCATGACTCATGAGTCTCGCGAGATGTACTCTCTGAGCAAGACCGAGTTCATCGAGGGTGTGCTCGCCAACGCGCGGGTAGCTGGTTTTTATGCGCGCTAAATGCACTGGCCGGATAAGCCCGTCGAACCTTCTCAAAACGTATACAAGCAACGGCAACTCGAGCTGCGCAGGTCGTATCCTGGCGCAGGGGATAGTTTCAAACCACAGGGGAGGGTGCCAACCGCTTAGTTACGCACTCACCTCATCGCGCGGAAATTCGACTTCGTCAAGGGCTCGCCCTGGGCGAAGCAGGAAGGCGCCACGATTAGACGTGGCCACAAGGGGGATTCAGGCGAACTTCTTTCGCCGGCGCTGCAAAAGCGCATTGATGATTATTTTCGTGCCGAGCTGATGCGCCTCGACTGCGATTTTCCTTATGACGAAGCCTTTTCGCCACGCGCCTGATCGCAGCTAGTCGTTGTCACCAACCCGAGAGTTTCCCAACGCCCAGTACCGAATGGCAAGGCCCTGCTTCGCATTATGTATAGCAAGTATTTCTCGAAAGATCTTGTAACTAACTGAATCACAAACTATTATTCTGTCTGCGTTTGCAAAAAAATGCGGCTCCATGAAGAAAAATGGTTCTTTCCACTGTCGTCTTCGCCAGTCCACTGCCGCCCGTTACCTCGTATTTTTCCCACTGCTAATCTTGTCTAGCCTTGCATGGGCGGGATCGCCGATCGGTTCGAACCCCATATGGCTCGGAACGATGGGCGGTACGCTGCTGTTCGTCGCCCAACCTGCCTCGGGCACGAGCGTGGGAACCACGGCTCTCTACAAGTCGGACGGCACTACAGCCGGCACAACGCAGGTATTGCCGATTGGTGGACCAGTTGTCGCTGACCGTCACATATAACACGCAGAGCGCTGCGCGAGCAATTGTGAAACGGCAATCGTGATCAAGGCTTGGCAGACTAGAACTGCCGTTGAATACGACCATTGTCCGTTATGGCGATGTGGGATTGAGTGTTCAACACAGTGCGCGTGGAGCCCGATTCATGTCCGAGTTAGTAGAATTTCCGATGGCTGGCCGGGGGGAGCTTGATGTTCCGACAGATTCCATTACTACCGGGAATTTTAGTAATAGCCGTGCTGCACGGTTGCGGAGGAGGGGGTGGGAGCAGTGGGGGGAGCGGCGGGGCGATTCCCTATATTACTTTTGATCGCTCCAGCTTGAGCGTTGCGGCTGCGGTCAATGCAGTCACGCCACCACCCGCCACCATTACTGCCACGTTCAGCAACCTGCCACCCGACGCCGCATACGTCGGCGCTAATTTCTCGAATGACATCATCGCCGGGCTTAATTTTGATCCGGTAAAGCTATCGCGATCGACACTGACCATCTATTTCAATGAGCCATTTCACTTGGCGCCAGGCGTACACAACGGCACCATCCAACTTGCGCTGTGCAGGGACATCAATTGCGCCAATACCATCCCTAATTCACAGGCGAGCGTGACAGTCACCTACACGATCAGCGCGCCAGGTCCGCAGGCGATGCCAACCGCATCAATGGGTACCAGTCAAATTTCTGTTTCCGCGCTCACAACCGGCGAAGTATTGTCGGTCTCTCCGGGCACCACGATAGCCGGCATCGTGATACCCATTCACGTAATCAATGCCGCTTATCCAATTTCAGTTTCCGCTTCGACTACCAACAGCACTATCGTCAATGCAACTGCCAACCCGGCGCTTAATGGAACAGAAGCGACGCTCTCGGTACAACTCAAGTACCCGAACGACCTGGGACTGGGCACATTTCACGATGACATTCGGATATCCGCCTGCCTAGATCCAGTTTGCGTCAATCCCTTGACGGTCTCGCCGCTAATGGTCAGTGTCGACTACGTTGTTACCGATGCCATTACAAAGCCGGGCTCGAGCGGTTACACCCTGCGCTTCTTGAATATTCCGAATTCCGATACATTTGCTGTCGACACAACGCGAGGTCTCGTCGACATCGTTCAATCCGACAGCTCCGGGGCTATTGTCACCAGCGTACAGCCGTCCACCGGTGCTGTTGTAGCGCGACAGACTGGTGTCAATGCGCGCCTGGTGATACGGCTAACAAGCGATGGAACTTACGCCTATACAGCGACCTTCGGCGGGGTCGCCCGACTGAAACTGCCAGACTGGACGCTCGATGCAACCTACCCATTTGAGCTTAATCAGTTCGGTACAGTTTATGACACCGCGGACATCCAGATCGTCCCTGGCAGCAATAATAGTTTCGCAGTCGCTCGCACTTATGGGGGCGCTTACGGCATTCCGGCAGACGTAACGGCATATGATGGCGCGACCAAACGTACAAACAGTGTTGTCACACCGTACGCGGGTGCGGGACCCCAGGTTGCCTTTCTGGCTTGGGGCACTGACGCCGGCACATTGTTTGGCTCACCGCCGCCCTCGGCCGGTGCCCAGGCATCGTGGCAATTCGCGATTGACTCCAACGGGGTCACTCAGCCAACACCGGCCTTCAGCTACGGAGGTGGTAGATTCGCGTTCGGATTTGGGCGTTTGTTCTTCCCAATTGACGGATTGCAGGTGGTTGATGCGACCACGGGCACACTGTTAGCGAGCGGCCTGGTCCCAGCATCGAGTCTGTCGTGTGTTGTTGTCGATTCACAGCTCGGCACTGTGTACGTGTTGGGCAAAGACATGCAGGGCAATAGCGTTCTCTACGTGCTTGACGGTCAGTCTCTAGCGCTCCTACGGTCCGCGACTTTTGACGCCGCTTATCAACCAGAGGGCCAAATGGCTCGATGGGGAACTAACGGACTCGTGCTGAGCGATACCACCAGAGTTTATTTGCTTTCAGGCTTGCTAGTCGGGCCGTGAAGCAGTCAACGTGCGCACTATGACTTCGCATGATGTATAGCAAGTGCCAGTAGCTGCAGAGCGATCGGTCTAGGCGAGTCATTGCCTCTAGGGCATTTAGCCCTGATCGTCCGACGTCTTAGATTGCGTGAGCCCACCGTGAGGCGGCTGGCGGACTTCGGGGCGCCTGAACTGCCGCTGGTTAAAAGTCGCGAGGAACAGACGGGTTCAATCAGGAACCCAAACTTCCCCAGCGATCACAGTGCACTCAATCCAGGAGCTGATCGCGCTGCAGGGCGAAAGATAATTCTTCAATTTGTCCCAAACAGCTCGTATCGAGGCCATCTAGGCCACCGGCGATAATGAATGCTTCGATAATCCCGCAGACGCACGGGTCGGTATCATTATGTCCACGGTTCGGCAGGACAAAGTGGCGCGAATTGGCCAATGTTTGCGTCACTCGTTCCCCGTAGCGCGGCGGCGTCACATGATCGAGGGAGCCGTTCAGCACTAACGTGGGCAGGTCAGATGTGACTGGATTCCAGAAGCCGTCCGGCAGCCAACCCCGCGGCCACTCCCGGCAGGCTCTGACGTCTCGCCCGACTCGAAGTCCGCCCATAAACGTGCCCGCCGTCGCAGCCGCCAGTGCAGCTGGGTCGAAGTGCATGTTTTCGTTGCAGACGATCGAGAAATATACACCTTTGGGAATCTCGCTCGGCTCCTTAGTAGCGAATCTTTTGGCGAGGAGTTGATAGTTACCCTGATATGCAAGGTGCACCAGCAACGGAAGATCGTGAATTCTCGATGCTGAGAATAACACCTTGGATACGAAGTCGCGCAGCACCTCATCGTTAATTGTAACTTCGACCTCGGGGCCTGGCGCCGACGGGCTGACCGTTAGCATGACCGGCCTTCCAGCTAGGCGCTTCAGCAGGACGGTAAATTCGTTTTCCAGTTCCGGAAAGGCATGGTGACAACTCGGCTGTCGAGTGCACTCCGCAAAGACCCGGTTCAGCGCCTCTTGTGCCGAGCGCGGATATTCCAGCCACATCGGCGCGTCGATTGGCAGGACGCCTTGAAGGGCGACAGTGCGCACGTGCGTTGAATGCTGGCGCACATAAACCATTGCGGCAGTCGTTCCGTACGAGACGCCGAAGATGTTTAGGCGTGGATATCCGAGCCATTCGCGAATTTCGTCCATGTCATCCATCGCGATGGGCGTCGTGTAGAAGCGCAAGTTGGCCTTTTTCTCGAGTGCACTGCGGCATTTCCGCACCGACGCCACAAAGCGGGCTTCGTCGCGATACTCAGCGCTCGCGGGATCCGTCGAGATATCGCACTCAAGTGGATTGGAACCCCCGGTTCCTCGTTGGTCGACAAGGAGGATATCGCGCTGTCGCCGCAGATTGGGAAACGCCTTTCCCAAGAAAGGTGCATATCGCGTGGCTGGCGCGACACCTCCGCCCGCGAGGAAGACCAGCGGATCGTCTGAGATTTCGTTCCCTCCTGCCGGAAGAACGACGATGTTCAGCCCAATCGTTCTTCCTTTGACATTGGCACGGTTTTCTCTAACGCTGTACCGGCCGCAGAGCACTTCCTCGTCCAGGCCTGGGACGTGGCAAGGCTGCAGCTTGCCGGCGAACCTGCGATCGGGCGCTGGTAACGCCTCGGAAGAATCGGGAGGCACCGGAGATGAAATGACGGTCGTTTGGACGAGTGGGGTTGCTGCCGGCTGTGCCTGACCGACCGCCGAAACGCTCGCATTAATCCAAAGCGACTGTTCCTTAGAAGGGCTTGCGCCGTTGAGATTTACAATTAATGGCGGTGATGAAAGGCGACTGACGGGCGCCGAAGACGCCAACGCGCCGCTTAGCGCGACAGCAGGGAACAGACACGCAATAGCCGTCAAACGCAATTTCATTTCCCCCGATTTGGTACGGTCTGCGACTCTGTAGCCACTTAAACGCGGCGTAGCGCACAAAGTTTCACGAGGCGAGGCTCCGACCGTGCCCTTGCTGCGCATAATCTATAGCAGGAGCAACGTGGCAGTCTGAGAAT